>CAWHJP010000024.1:0-120910 GCA_963829675.1 Ilumatobacteraceae bacterium | reverse complement strand
CGGACAAGTTGAACGAATGTTCCAACCTCGGTGTTGAGCTGCCAGACCACCCAGGAAAAGTTGAACGACCGTTCCAACTCAGATATGTTGGGTGCGGGGTCGTGCGCAGGTGCGCACGAACGATCTCATCGAGGAGGAGCCGGTTTGACCGCCACCGACACAAGCACCGTCTACTACGACCCGTACGACGTCGGTATCAACGCCGACCCGTACCCGACGTACGCCCGCCTCCGCGAGGAGGCACCGGCCTACTACAACGACCGCCACGACTTCTGGGTGCTGTCACGCCACGCCGACGTCGAAAGAGCGCTCGTCGACTGGAAGACGTTCACCAACACGCGCAGCGACATCCTCGACATCATCAAGGCCGACATCGAACTCCCGCCGGGTGTGATCCTGTTCGAGGACCCACCGATCCACACGATGCACCGCGGGTTGATGTCGCGCGTGTTCACGCCGCGGCGGATGGCCGCGCTCGAGGACCAGGTGCGGCAGTTCTGCGCCTCGTGCCTCGACCCGCATGTCGGCTCCAGCGGGTTCGACATCATCACCGAACTCGGGCTCGATGCTGCCCATGCGCGTCATCGGCATGCTCCTCGGCATCCCCGAACAGGACCAGGAAGCGGTACGCGACCGCACCGACGCCAACCTGCGCACCGAGGCCGGCAAGCCCATGGTCGTCAAGGAGGACCAGGTCGCCAGCGGCGACATGTTCGCCGACTACATCGAATGGCGCGCCAAGAACCCCTCCGACGACCTGATGACCACGCTGCTCAACGCCGAGTTCGAAGACGAACACGGCGTGACACGCACGCTCACCCGCCCCGAGGTCAACACCTACACCGCAGTGTTGGCCGGCGCCGGCAACGAAACCACCGGGCGGCTCATCGGCTGGCTCGCCAAACTCCTCGCCGAACACCCCGACCAACGCCGACAGATCGTCGAGGACCGCTCGCTCATCCCCCGGGTGATCGACGAGACGCTGCGTTTCGAGCCCACCGGCCACTCGGTCGCACGCTGCACCACGCAAGATGTCGAGTACCACGGCCGCACGATCCCCGCCGGCAGCCCCGTGCTGCTGTCGATGGCTCGGCCAACCGCGACCCGCGCCGCTACACCAACCCCGACGTGTACGACATCCACCGCGACGACATCCAACATCTCACCTTCGGCTTCGGGCTGCACTTCTGCCTCGGCGCCAGCCTCGCCCGCCTCGAAGGCAAGGTCGCACTCGACGAACTCCTCAACCGCTTCCCCGAATGGGACGTCGACTACAGCGGCATGGAACTCGCACCGACCACCACCGTGCGCGGCTGGGACCACATGCCCATCGTGCTCACCTGATCCCAGGCTCCCAGATCAAGCACCGAGAGGACCGAACCATGTCATCAGCCGACGCATCGACCCAGTACGACCGCAACGAGCCCGTTGTCGTCGTGTCCAACGACACCCACATCGGCCCTCGTCTCGTCGAGGACCTCCGTGCCTACTGCCCGACGAAGCACCTCGACGACTTCGACCGGTTCGCCGGGTCGACGGCGAAGGACAAGGCCGACGCTGCCGCGCTGCTCGAGCGGCAGCGGCTATCTCGACCACCCCAACCTCCGCACCGCCGGCCACCACGACCCTGCAGCTCGCCTCGCCGACTACGACCACGACGGCATCGCGGCCGGTGTCATCTTCCACGGCTCGATGAACATGGAGCCCATCCCGTTCATCTCCGCCGGCTCTCGCCAAGGCGAAGACGATGGAGAGCCCCGAGCTGGCTGCCGTCGGGATGTCGATCTACAACCGTTGGCTCGCCGACTTCGTGTCGGAGGCACCGCATCGACACGTCGGACTCGCCTACCTCCCGATGTGGGACGTCGACGCGGCGATCGCCGAGATCGAGTGGGCGCACGAGGCCGGCCTGCGCGGCGTGAACTTCCCGGCGATGCGCGACGGCGAACTCCCCGAGTACAACCGGTCGGTCTGGGAGCCACTCTGGTCGGTGTGCGAGGAGCGCCGCATGCCGCTCGTCACCCACGTCGGCGCCGGCACGGGCGCTCGCTACTCGAAGCTCGAAGGCGTCGCCCTCCTGCAGTACGAGTCGGGAGCGTTCACGTCCCGACGCGCGGTCTGGTGGCTGATCTTCGCCGGCGTCTTCGAACGCCATCCCGAGCTCAAGCTGGTGGTCACCGAGACGCCGGGCAACTGGTTCCCGTCGACGGCGGCGGAACTCGACGCGCTGTGGGGTTTCTACGAAGGCAAGCGCGACCAACCGATGAACAAGATGCTCATCGACCAGGTGCCGCGGCCGCCGAGTGAGTACATGGCGCAGAACGTGTACTACGGCGCCAGCTTCGCCTCGTCGTTCGAGGTCGAAGAAGCGGTGCACCACGGTCTCGATTCGCAGCTCATGTGGGGCTCGGACTACCCGCACATCGAGGGCACGTTCGTGTACCAGGAGGGCGCCGACATGCCGTCGGTGACGAAGCTGTCCTTGCGCAACACGTTCTGTGGTGTCGCTCCCGCCGAAACACTCGCGCATGGTCGGACAGAACGCCATCGACGTGTACAACCTCGACGCGTCCGCCCTGCGGACATCGCGCCGCGATCGGCGCACCGACGCTCGACGATCTGGCCACGCCGATCGACTCGGTTCCCGCGGAGGCGAGCATCACCGCCTTCCGCTCAGGGAGCCGGCGGCTGGGGCTGAGCGCCCCGTTTCCCGTCGCCGCCCTCGGCACTCCACCCCCATTCACCAATTCAACAGCCAGGCATTTCACATGCGCAAGTCCCTCATCGTCGCCGTGCTGCCGCTCGTCCTGTTGGCGGCATGCAGCTCCTCGGATGACGCTACGGACACCGCCGTCACCGAGCCGACTCCGACGGCGGCACCAGCAGACGAGTCCACGATCCCCGACAGCACCGAGTCCGTCACGACCGAGGTGATCACGACCGAGGGCGTCACGACCGAGGTGAGCACGACCGAGGTCGAGACGACCGATTGCGACGAGCGACCCGGAGACCACCGACGTCGCAACCTCCGACCCCATCATGGAGGTGACCGACGCGACGATGCCGGACCCGGCCCTTGCCGATGCAGCACCGCCGGATGGCAGCATCCTCATGGTCAAACTCCCCGTCGGTGACGACGAGGCGGCCCAGGAGTTCTACGGCACGGTGTTCGGCGTGACCCTGGCCATGGAGATGGGTGACCAGGTGCGCATCGTCATGTTCCCCGGTGGCGGCCCCGGATTGGTGTTGATCCCAGAGGATCCGGAGAACGAGCGAAACGGGAGCTTCATCGTGCAAGTCAGCAACATGGAATCGACCCTGGCCCGCGCCGTTGCCAACGGCGCAACCCTCGAGCAATCGTTCCAAGGTGACCAAGGTGGCGGCGCCCAGTCCACCAACATCATCGACCCATGGGGCAATCAGATCGAAGTGCTGCAGCTCGGTTAGCCGCGCCGCATGATCCTCGGCGTGGCGGAATCAGGGAGACGGGGTGAACCGGTAGTGGTCCATCGTTCGCGGGCCGCTGCTGCGTGCATCGCGCTCATCGGGTGCACCGCCAGCGACGAGTCGCCGCGCGTACCAGAGTCCGTCGCACGCCGGCGGCGTCGACGCCCCGGAGCCGAGCGTCAATGCCAACGCCGACGCCGACCCGGGTCGTGACGGGAGCTCTACACGACGCCGTTCACCGCCCCGGCTCGACCGACGAGCGACAGCGCTTCGAGCACCTTGCTGACCCCGTCGTGACACCGCCACCGGGGGACACAGCAGCGCCGGCGGGCTCGCTACGACGTCACCCAGTTCGGCTACCAGGAGCACGAGTACTTCTTCGAAGGCACCGCCAAGACCTACCCGCCCTCCGACGCTTCCTCCTGCGCGCGTACCGCAGCCGGATGATCGTGTGGACGCCGACCGACCCCGTCCGGTTCAACGGCACCACGGTCGTCGAGTGGGCCGAGGTCAGCGACTTCGGCCAGTTCGAGCTCACCGTCGAGCTCAGCTACCTCTCCCCGATGCTCGAGGAGGACGGCTACGCCTTCGCCGCTCGTCAGCGCCGAAGAGGGCGGCGTCTGCGACCGCACCCGAGGGCATGCACCGACGACGTCGTTGCAGGGCGCCGATCCCGGCGCGCTACGGCATCGCTTGATCATCCGGGCGATCCCTACAGCTTCGACATCTTCAGCCAGGCGCTCCAGGCCATCAAGCATCCCGACGGCGCTCGCTCCGCTCGGTGATCTCTCCACCCACACTCATCATCGCAACCGGCTTCCAACCGTCGATCGACAAGTGGTTCCCGGTCGGTGCGCCAGATCCGGCCTCGTCCTCGACCCCCGTTCGGCATCTACGGACCGCTCAACGAGTACCTCGCCAACGGGCCGACGACGACGCGCAGACTCGCCGACGCCTTCCTCATCGATGCCGCCGCCCCGCTCGAACGAACCCGCCGGTACCGCGTGCCGGTCCTCCATCACCTCGACGAATCCGCCATCCGCCGAACCCCGACCGAGAACACGAGCGAACCACGTCACCTGGGAAGTGGTCGGCGCATCCGCACGCCGACCGCTGGTCGGGTGCCCACATCGCGATCCCCTCGACCGCCGGACCCGACACCGAAGCTCAGGCGGGCCGAGAGCTGACGGCTCGTGACCGGTCCGACAACTTCGGGCAGCTACCCGATCCCGACGCCGAGGTCTGCGCGCCCGGCCCACAGACCGGCAGCCTGTTCCCCCGGCACTACACCGTCAATGCCGCGCTGGTCGCCCTGCACCGGCTGGAGTCGAGACCGGCATCCCGCCCCGTCCGCGCCGTTCATCGAGCGAGTCGGACCCGAACCCACCGACGCTTCGCCGAAGCTCAGCCGTGACCCCGACGGCAACGCCATCGGCGGCCTCCGCTCCCCGATCTCGCCGTGCCCGTCGCCATCTACGACGGAGAAGCCTGCATCCAGGCGGGCACGACCGTGCCGCTGCCGTCGGAACGCTCGCCGAGCTCTACCCCACGCACGAGACCTACGTCATCCAACTCCTCACTGCCACCAACCAAGCGGTCGACGACGGCTTCCTCCTGTGCGCCGATGCCGAGCGGATCATGCGGGTGCCTCCGCCTCGACCATCGGTGGCAGCGACGACTTCTCGGCTGCGCCAGCGTGCGCCGAGCCGTCATGACCCTCACACCTCCGCCGCTTCGTCGACGATGTTCTAGGTTCACGCTCTCATGACCGACCGCACCGCGCCGCCCCGTGATGGCAGACGTCGCGGCCTCGCAGGTGTGTCGATCATGACGGTGTCGCGCGTGTTGAACGGCCACCCGCACGTGACTTCGCGACAGCGTCAGCGTGTCGAGCGCGCCGTCGTCGAACTCGGCTACCACGCGAACATGGCAGCCCGGACGTTGGCGGGCGGGCGCTCTCACGTCATCGGAGCGATCAGCGTGCAGCCCGAGACATGGGGGCCGTCGCGCACCGTCTTCGCGATCGAGGCGGCGGCGCAGGCCGCCGGCCAGCTCGTCAGCTTCAAGACCGCCCACGAGCCGTCGGCGTCCGCGATGCGCGAGGCGATCGACGAGCTGCGAGGCGGCAATGCGGAGGGCATCATCGTGGTGGCCAGGTTGCGCGCCGCGGTCGAGGCGCTGTGCGAGCTCGATCTGCCCGTACCGCTACTGGCGACCTACCCGACCGCCGACCTCCCGTTGTCGGTGGGCGTCGACCAGGAACTCGGCGCTCGACTGGCCACGCGGCACCTCCTCGCTCTCGGACACGAACGGGTCATCCACGTGCGCGGACCGAAGGGTTGGATCGACGCCGATGACCGCGCCAGCGGCTGGCGCAAGGAGCTTCGTTCGAGCGGGGCGACCGGGCGCACGATCAACGGTGATTGGACACCACGATCGGGCTACGAAGCGGGCCGAGAGATCGCCGGTGACGATTCGGCGACCGCGGTGTTCGTCGCGAACGACCAGATGGCGCTCGGCGTCCAGCTCGCATTGCACGAGGCAGGACGCAAGGTGCCCGACGACGTCAGCGTCGTCGGGTTCGACGACGTGCCGGAAGCGGGTTTCTACATCCCGCCCCTCACCACCGTTCGCCAGGACTTCGGCGAGCTCGGTCGGATGAGTGTCGAGCATCTGCTCGCCGCCATCGAAGGTCGAGATGTGCAACGAGCAACCATCGCTCCCGAGCTCGTCGAGCGGGCCAGCACTGCGCCTCCCGCCTCGTAGATCTCGCTCCATCGCCGCCGCCTGTTAGCGTTAACAGGCGAGGGAGGTTCGAGCGTGAGACCACAGTCAAAGACGCATCCGCGAGTCGAGTCGTGAGCGATCCGATTGATCCTCGATCCCGATCGTCTGTTCTCGCCCGAGGCGCGCCAGCGTTCGATCGCGAGGGAGTTGTACGACCAGATCGTCGACCTCCCGCTGCTCAGTCCGCACGGCCACACCGACCCGCGGTGGTTCGCCGACAACGAGCCGTTCGAGGACCCGACATCGCTGTTGGTCACGCCCGACCACTATCTCACCCGGATGCTGTACAGCCAGGGGGTGCCGCTCGAAGTCGCTCGGGGTGACCCCGCTCGACGGTGGAGAACCGGTCGACCCCCGCCTCGCATGGCGGACGTTCGCGACGAACTACCACCTGTTCCGTGGCACGCCTTCAGGCGTTGTGGATGAACCATGTCCTCCACGAGGTCTTCGGCGTGACGGTCCGCCTCACCGAGCAGACCGCCGACGACATCTTCGACCGCGATCGCCGACTGCCTCCGCCGCGACGAGTTCCGGCCACGTGCCCTGCTCGACCGGTTCCGCATCGACGTCGTCGCCACCACCGACTCGCCACTCAGCAGCCTGCGCCATCATCGGCGCCTGTGCGACGAGGGTCTCGCCGGCCGGGTCATCCCGACCTTCCGACCCGACACCGTCGCGGATCCCGACGACGAACGCTTCGTCCAGAACATCGCCACACTCGGCGACCTGACCGGTCGCGACACGACGCAGTGGGACGAGTATCTGGCCGCGCTCTTCGAGCGCCGTCAACTCGCACGCTCGCTCGGCGCCACCGCGACCGACCACGGGCCGCCCACCGCATTCACCGCGTCGCTCGACCGCCAGGCGGCTGCCGGCGTTGTTCACCCGTGCGCTGGCCGGGACGCTCGACGACGACGGCAAGGAACTCCTTCGCGGACAGATCCTCGTGGAGATGGCAGCGATGAGTGTCGAGGACGGGCTCGTGATGCAACTCCATGCCGGTTCCCGGCGCAATCACAACACCCAGCTGTTCAAACGCTTCGGTCGCGACGTGGGCGCCGACATCCCAGGACCCGTCAACTACGTCGACGGCCTGCGAGCGTTGCTCGACCGGTTCGGCAACGACGCTCGCTTCCGGCTCGTCGTGTTCACCCTCGACGAGTCCACGTTCAGCCGCGAACTCGCCCCGCTGGCCGGGCACTACCCGGCCATGAGCCTCGGACCACCGTGGTGGTTCCTCGACAGCGTCGAAGGAATGCTGCGCTACCGCCGGTCGGTGACCGAAACAGCCGGCTTCGCCAACACCACCGGCTTCGTCGACGACACCCGCGCGTTCCTGTCGATCCCGGCCCGCCACGACGTCGCCCGGCGTGTCGACTGTCGCTACCTCGCAGAGCTGGTCAGTGACCATCGCCTCGAACTCGACGACGCCCACGACATCGCTCGCGAACTCACCGTCGACCTCCCCCGCCGCGTCTTCAATCTCGAGCGCGGAGCGATCGGTGCCCCGACTGGCTGATTCGACGATCGGTCTCGTCGACGCCGCCCAGCCTCGCTACGACCGATCGTCGATCCGCCCTGGCATCGTCCACCTCGGCCTCGGCGCGTTCGCTCGGGCCCACCTCGCCGTTTACATCGACGATCTGCTCGCCGCCGGCCATCACGATCTCGGCATCATCGGCGTGTCGCTCCACCACGACGACACCAAGCGCGCGCTCGAGCCGCAGGACTGGCTCTACACGCTCGGCGTCGTCGACGGCAACGACATGAGACCCCGGGTGATCGGCTCGATACACACCGTCCTCCACGCCCCGTCCCAGCCGGCCGAACTGCGCACGGCGCTCGCGACGATGCCGCTCGTCACGGTGACGGTGACCGAGAAGGGATACTGCTGGAACCCGTCGACCCGAAGCCTCGACACCACGCTGCCCGACGTCGTCCACGACATGACGCACCCTGACCAGCCCCGGACGCTTCCCGGCCATCTCGTTCTCGCCGCTCGCGACCGGCGCGACAACGGCGGGCCGCCGGTGACCGTCGTCAGCCTCGACAACCTCACGGCCAACGGGAACACGCTGCGCCGAGTGGTGACCCAACTCGCCGAGCATTCCGACCCGACACTGGCCCGCTGGATCGAGGAGTACGTCGGCTTCCCGTCGAGCATGGTTGACCGGATGGTGCCATCGACCGACGACGAATTCCGGGCCAGGGTCGAAGCGTGCACCGGTCTCGAAGACCGATGGCCCGTGCGTGCCGAGCCGTTCTCCCAGTGGGTGCTCGAGCGGGGATGTGTGGGCCCGTTGCCGCCCCTCGAACGCGTCGGCGTCGACCTCGTCGCCGACGTCGGGCCATGGGAGTCGTTGAAACTCGAGGTCCTCAACGCGTTGCACACCGCAGCCGCGCACTTCGGGCTCCGACATGACCTGCCCACCGTCGACCAGGTGGCGGCCGACCCCCGCGGATCGGCGTTCCTGCAGCGCCGTGGCACTCGAGATCCGCGACGTGGCCACGGTGCCCGATGGTGCAGTCATCGACGACTACATCGCGACCACGATGATCCGTTTCGCGAACACCGGCCTGGGTCATCGCTGTGCACAGATCGCCACCGATTCCAGCCACAAGTTGCCCCCACGACTGCTCGGAACCGTCCGTCGCCGGCTCGCCAACGGGATGCCGATCGACGCCCTCGCCCAAGTGATCGCACTCTGGGCGTGGTCGACCCGTGGCGTCGACGCCGCCGGCAGACCCCGAGCGGTCCTGGACCCCCTTGCGGGACGGTTCGCCGTGATCGCCACCGACCATCCAGGCGACCAGGCCGGCGACACGGTGGCATTCATCGACGCGTTGCTGGCGATCGACTCGATCTTCGGCGATTTGTCCGGTCACCCGGTGCTTCGAGCCGAAGTGGTCCGTCGCTATGACACCCTCGGCTGACGTTTGCTCAGCGCTCCGATTGTGAAGTGAGTGCGTACTCACTCACTCTTGCTATCGTGTCTTTCGATGTCTCCGACGGCGAAGCGCGCCGCCCCCCTCCCGCCCGCAGAACGTCGAGAGGCGATCGTCTCCGCCGTGCTCCCCTTCCTGGTCCAGCAGGGAACGTCAGTGACGAGCCGCGACCTCGCTCGTGCCGCCGGTGTCGCTGAAGGAACGATCTTCAAGGCGTTCCGGGACAAGGACGACCTCTACGCCGCGGTCATGGCTCGAGCCATCGATCCCGAGCCGGTCGAACGGCGCATCGAGGCGCTCGATCCCGACGTTCCGTTCGAGGAACGACTCGTCATCGCCGCCGTGTTCATGCAGCGCCGCCTCCTCGACATCTGGAGTCTTTTCGGCAGCATCGGGGCATCGGTCATCCCGCCCGACCAGCGACGGATGCCGGACAGCGCGGCGCTCACCGCCCTGTTCGCCGGCGACTCCCACCTCGTTCGCATACCGCCCGCCGTCGCGGCGCGTCAGTTCCGATCACTCGTGCTCGCCCTGAGTCACCCGATCCTCAACGATCCAGCCCCACCGGCCGAGGAGATCGTCGAGCTGTTCCTCCACGGCGTCGCCGCCCATCCATGAACCTCGTCCGCCTGCTGCGCACCAACCTCGATCACTACCGATGGGCCATCGTCCTCGTCGTCGTCCTCCAGGCCGCCCAGACCACGGCCACCCTGCTGCTCCCAGCACTGAGCGCTCGGCTTGATCGATGACGGCGTGCTCGTCGGCGACCGCGACACGATCTGGCGGGTCGGGGGGATCATGCTGGCGGTTTCGCTGGTGCAGGTGGTCTTCGCCGCCGGTGCGATGTGGTTCGGCGCCAACGTGGCGATGGGGTTCGGTCGTGAGGTACGTGGCTCGATCTTCCGGCGCGTCACGGAGTTCTCGGCTCGCGAGATCAGCCACTTCGGAGCACCGTCACTGATCACGCGGATCACGAACGACGTCCAGCAGGTGCAGCTGCTCATCGTGATGACGGCGACGATGATGATCGCCGCGCCGTTGACGATGGTGATCGGAACCGTGCTGGCCATTCGCGAGGACGCTGGGCTGTCGATCGTCCTGCTCGTGGCCATCCCGATCGAGATCGTCGTGCTCGGGTTCATCATCGTGCGGATGACCCCTGCGTTCCAGCAGATGCAGACGCGCATCGATCGGGTCAACACCGTGTTGCGCGAACAGATCGCCGGGGTTCGCGTCGTGCGGGCGTTCACCCGCGAGCCCGAAGAGAGCGACCGCTTCGCAGCGGCGAACCGCGAGCTCACCGCGGTGTCGATGCGCGCCGCTCGGCTCATGTCGGCCACCTTCCCCACCGTCACGCTGATCGTGAACCTGGCGAGCGTCGCCGTGCTCTGGATCGGAGCCGACATGGTCTCGTCCGGCGACACCGAGATCGGGTCGCTGATCGCCTATCTCAGCTATCTCGCCCAGATCATGATGGCGGTCGTCCTCGCCACGTTCATGATCTCGATGATCCCCCGCGCTGCGGTTGCCGCCGAGCGGATTCTCGACGTCGTCGACACCCGACCATCGGTGGTTCCGCCGGCGACACCGGTGCACGACATGACTCGAGCCCGGCTGCGTCGAGCTGCGCGACGCCGGACTGCGTTACCCGGGGGCGGAACACGCGGTGCTCGAGCACGTGTCGGTCAATGTGCGAGCGGGCGAAACGTTGGCGATCATCGGCTCGACAGGAGCCGGCAAGAGCACGCTCGTCGCGCTGGTGGCCCGCCTCATGGACGCCACCGAGGGCGAGGTGCTGGTCGGCGGGGTCGACGTGCGCGAGCTCGCTCCCGAGGTGCTGTGGCGTTCGATCGGATACGTGCCGCAGCGCTCGTTCCTCTTCGCCGGCACCGTTGCGTCGAACCTGCGCTTTGCCCGGCCCGACGCCACCGACCGACAGCTCTGGGATGCGCTCGAGATCGCCCAGGCGTCGAGTTTCGTGCAGGCGCTCCCTGACGGGCTCGACAGCCCGATCGCCCAGGGCGGCGGCAACCTGTCGGGCGGCCAGCGTCAACGACTCGCGATCGCTCGGGCGCTCGTCGCGCAACCGCTCATCTTCCTGTTCGACGACTCCTTCTCCGCGCTCGACCTCGCCACCGAGGCCCGACTGCGAACTGCCCTCGCGCCGCACACCCGGCACGCCGCGGTGCTCGTCGTCGCCCAGCGGATCTCCACGATCGAGCATGCCGACAAGATCCTCGTCCTGGAGGACGGCGAGGTGGTCGGGCTCGGACGACACGCTGAGCTACTCCTCACCTGTCCGATCTACGCCGAGATCGATGCCTCGCAGAACGTCCAGGTGGGCGCGGCATGACCGACGACCTCCGCGACCGAACGACGACGAACAAGCCGACGACGCCGACCGGCTCGCACTGCTGCGAACGACAGGACGCGAAGCCCGCCAAGGCGGCTACGCACCGGGAAGTGCGGCCATGCCCGCGGAGCGCAGCCGCAATCTCCGCGCGTCGCTACGTCGGCTCGGCGAGGTGGTCGGCGAGGAACGATTCGTCCTGGCCGCCGTCGTCGTGCTCACCGTTGCCAGCGTCACCCTCGTCGTGCTCGGGCCGTGGCTGCTCGGCACCGCCACCAATCTGATCGTCGACGGAACGCAGGGTGGAGCAATCGACACCGTTGCCCTCCGGAACCGGCTCGTGCTGATCGCATCTCGTGTATGTCGCTTCCTGGGCGTTCGGCTCAGGACAGGCGTTCCTCCTGACGGGGGCGATCCAACGCTCGATGATGCGGTTGCGTCGAAACGTCGAGGCGAAATTGCACCGCCTTCCACTGTCCTACGTCGACGGCCACACGCGCGGCGACCTGCTCAGCAGGGTGACCAACGACATCGACAATCTGGCCCAGAGTCTGCAGCAGAGCGTCAACCAGATCCTGACCGCACTGCTCACCGTGGTCGGAGTGACGATCATGATGATCACGATCTCGCCACTGCTCACGCTCATCGCGTTCGTCACCGTGCCGGCCTCGATGTTCTTGACCAAGAAGATCGCTGGCCACGCCCGACCGAAGTTCTTCACCCAATGGCGCTCGACCGGCGACCTCAACGGACAGGCGGAGGAGGTGTTCACCGCGCACGCGATCGTGACGACCTTCGGCCGCCGGACACGAGGTGTTGGAACGCTTCGAGACAAGAGAACGACGTGCTCCACGAATCGAGCCGCGCGGCCCAGTTCGCGTCCAGCCTGATGCAACCGATCATGGGGCTCGTCGGCAACCTGCAGTTCGTCACCACCGCCGTCGTCGGCGGTCTCGGCGTCGCGAACGGAACGATCTCGCTCGGTGCCGTGCAGGCGATGCTCCAGTACGTGCGCCAGTTCGGTCAGCCGCTGCAGCAACTGGCGTCGACGAGCGCCACGTTCCAATCCGGCTTGGCGTCGCTCGAACGCGTCGTCGAGCTGCTCGATCAGGAGGAGATCACTCCCGATCCGGCGGGCACGCTCGATCCTGCACCGGTAGTTGGCCGCGTCGCGTTCGAGGGCGTCTCGTTCTCGTACGACCCCACCGCACCGCTGATCGAAGGGCTCACGCTGACCGCCGAGCCGGGCCAGACCGTCGCCATCGTCGGCCCGACCGGTGCAGGCAAGACCACCCTCGTCAATCTGCTGCTGCGCTTCTACGAACTCGACGCCGGGCGGATCACGCTCGACGGTCGCGACATCGCGTCGATGCCGAGACGAGAGCTACGCAGCGCCTTCGGCATGGTGTTGCAGGACACCTGGCTCTTCGGGGGCACGATCCTCGAGAACATCCGCTACGGCGACCCGAGGGCGACCGACGAGGACGTGATGGACGCGGCCCGTGTGACGTACGTCGACCGGATGGTCCATTCGCTGCCCGACGGATACCAGACCGTGATCAACGACGAGGGCGACAACGTCTCGGCCGGCCAGAAACAGCTGATCACGATCGCCCGCGCATTCCTCGCCGATCCGGCCATCCTCATCCTCGACGAAGCGACCTCATCGGTCGACACCCGCACCGAGATGTTGATCCAGCAGGCGATGAACGCGCTCCGTGTCAATCGCACGAGCTTCGTCATCGCCCATCGCCTCTCGACGATCCGCGGTGCCGACACGATCGTGGTGATGGACGGTGGGCGCATCGTCGAACAGGGCAGCCACGACGCGTTGACCGAACGCAACGGCGCCTACGCCGCTCTGTCGGCGGCGCAGTTCGCCGGCCAGCCCACCTGACCGGCACGTGCGACCGGGTACCGGTTCGTCTACAGCCGGGTGATCCAACCGCCGTCGATGAGGATCGTCTGGCCCGTGATCCAGTCGCCGGCGCGCGAGCACAGCAGCAACAACGCACCGACCAGGTCGGTGGGCGGCCCGGACGGCTTGCCGGGGATCTGCGCGGCGATCGCGTCGCGGAAGGGCGAGTCCTTCGGCAGCGAGGCGTAGCCGCTGTCGTTGTCGACCAGCCCCGGTGCGATGGCGTTGACGTTGATGTTGCGCCAACCGAGCTCGGACGCGAGGTTGATCGTCAGGCCATGCAGGGCGAACTTGCTGACGCCATAGATCCCGCCCGGCATGAAGCCGCCGGCCGACAGCCCGTTGACGATTCGGCCGCCACCGCGGGCCTCCATCGAGGGGACGACGGCCTGCGTGCACAGCAGTGGGCCGCGGAAGTTCACGTCCATCACGCGGTTCCACTCGTCGTACGGCATGTTCGCCAGACCGAAGGGAGGCAGGTCGGTCATGATCGCCGCATTGTTGATGAGGATGTCGATCCCGCCGAACGCAGCGATCGCGGCGTCGGCCATGGCCACCGTCGACTCCGGTGACCGCACGTCGACGACGGTGCCGACCGCCTTGTAGCCCTTCGCGACGAGGGATGCAGCTGCGTCGTCGGCAGCCTGCGCGTTCACGTCGGCGATGACGACGGCGGCGCCCGCCTCGCACAGCGCCTCGGCGTAGACGATCCCGATGCCGCCGGCACCGCCGGTGATGATCGCCACCTTGTCGGTGAGGTCGAACAGTTCTTGAGCTGACATGCCCTTGACAAGACCACGAAAATGCGCTGAAGTCAAGTGTAATAATTCTGAAGCTGGTCGTCTGAATCGACCGGCACCATCGAAGGGGAACGTCCATGACGATTGATCGATCGGTTCCCGAGGTGCACCTGCACATCGGGAACGAATTGCGAACGACAGGTGGGGGTGGCGCCTTCGACCACGTCTTCCCGGCGACTGGCGAGGTGCAGGGAACCGTGCCGCTGGCAGGGCCGAGCGACATCGACGACGCGGTTCGCGCCGCACACGACGCATTCGGCGTGTGGCGAACATGGACACCTTGGCAGCGGCGCGACGCACTCGTCCGGCTCGGCGACCTGCTCGAGCAACACCGCGACGAACTGGCCCGCCTGTCGGTCCTCGACAACGGCATGACCTACGGGATCGCCCACTTCACCGCCACGTCGGTGTGCGACTACACCCGCTACTACGCCGGGTGGGCCGACAAGATCGAAGGCACCGTCACGTCGTCGCACGCACACGGGCGCGAACTGGCGTACACGATCCCCGAGCCCTACGGCGTGATCGGGATCATCATCACCTGGAACGGACCGCTCGTGTCGATCGGCATGAAGGTGATCCCCGCGCTCGCTGCCGGCAACACGGTCGTCGTCAAGCCGTCGGAACTCACCCCGTACGCGACCGAGCACTTCATGACTCTGGTCAAGCAGGCCGGCATCCCCGACGGCGTCGTGAACATGCTCCCCGGCACCGCGGAGGCCGGCCGAGCGCTGGTGCAGCACCCACTCGTGCAGAAGATCAGCTTCACCGGCGGGCCGACGGCGGCGCGGGCCATCCTCGCCGACTGCGCGCAGAGCCTGAAGCCCGCTGTGCTCGAACTCGGCGGCAAGTCGGCGAGCATCGTGTTCCCCGACGCCGATCTCGACTCGGTGGCGTTCATCGCTGCGGTGTCGGTCCACGGCACGCTCGCCGGACAGGGGTGCGCGCTCGCCACCCGCCTCGTGGTGCACGACAGCGTCTACGACGAACTGGCGGCAAAGGTCGTCGAGTTCAGCGGCGGTCTGACACTCGGCGACCCGTTCGACCCCGCCACCACCATGGGTCCGGTCGTCAGCCGGGGCGCTCAGGAACGAATCCTGGCCATGATCGAACGGGCACAGACCGACGGTCGCCACGCTGCTGCTCGGCGGCAAAGCCCCGGACGGTGACCTGGCCGACGGCTTCTACATCGAGCCGACCGTGTTCGGCGACGTCGCACCGGACAGCGAACTGGGACAGGTCGAAGTGTTCGGCCCCGTCCTGTCGCTGATGCGCTTCCACGACGAGGACGAGGCACTGGCGATCGCCAACGGCACCGACTACGGGCTCGCGTCGTACGTGTGGACGAACGACGTGCAGCGCATCAACCGGCTGGTGACGCGGCTCGAGGCCGGCGGTGTGTACATCAACGGCGCCTCACCGGTCGTCGGCTGCGAGCTGCCGTTCGGAGGGGTCGGCATCTCCGGTTTCGGCCGCGAAGGCGGCCTCGAAGGACTCCTCGAATTCACCCGAACGAAAGCGGTAGCGATCTCATGACGATCCCACTCAACCTCGACGGCGCCGTCGCCGTGATCACCGGAGCGGGCAGCGGCATCGGCCGCGCGACAGCACTGTCGCTCGCCGCCCGCGGCGCCCGCATCGCCGCCAGCGACCTCGACGCGGCACGGGCCGCCGAGACCGCGGCGATGGTGATCGAGGCGGGCGGTGAGGCGTTCGGCACTCCAGTGAACGTCGCCGAACAGGCCGACCTGGAACGGCTGCGCGACCTCACGCTCGAACGCTTCGGCCGGGTCGACATCGTCGTCAACAACGTCGGCGTCCTCGCCATGGGCGCACCCGAGGCCCTGCCGATCGAGGCGTGGCAGCGGGTCATCGACCTCAACCTGGTCAGCGTCGCCCGCAGCAACCTCGTCTTCCTTCCCTTGCTCATCGCCCAGGGCAGCGGCCACGTCGTCAACACGTCGTCCGCGTCCGGCCTTCTCGCCTACGGCTTCGACCGGCTTCCGTACGTCGCGACCAAGCACGCCGTGGTCGGCATCTCCGAGGCGCTCGCGCTCTACCTGGCACCGAAGGGCGTCGGCGTCACCTGCCTGTGCCCCTCCGGCGTCGCCACGAACATCCTCGAGCAGATCACCGTGTACGGCGAGGCGACGTCGCCCCGTGCGCCACAGCACCCGATCGTGTTCCCCGACGTGGTGGGCGAACTCGTCGCCGAGGCGGTCGCGACCGGCACGTTCCTCGTCGTGACCGCACCCGAGATCCACGACGAGCTGCAGCAGCGCGCCGCCGATCCCGAGGCCTACATCCAACAGATGATCGCCGAGCAGACGCCATGACCCGCGTCGGGTTCATCGGCCTCGGCAGCCAGGGCGGACCCATGGCGCAGCAGATCATCGATGCCGGCTACACCACCACGCTGTGGGCGCGCCGGCCCGAGACGCTCGAACCGTACGAAGGAACGTCCGCCATCTTCGCGGCGTCACCCGCCGACGTCGGCGCTGGCGTCGGACGTGTTGTGCATCTGCGTCGTCGACGACGCCGGCGTCGACGAGATCCTGCGCGGCGACGATGGTGCGCTCGCGACCCTGGCCGACGGTTCGATCGTGGTGATCCACAGCACCGTTCGACCCTCCACGTGCATCCGGCTCCAGGACGACTACCCGTCGCTGCGCATCCTCGATGCGCCGGTCAGCGGCGGCGGCCACAAGGCGGCCGCTCGAGAACTGCTCGTGATGGTCGGCGGAGACGAAACCGACGCTCGACGAGTGCCGCCCGATCCTGGAGACGTTCGGCAACCCCGTACTCCACCTCGGTCCGCTCGGTGCCGGCCAGGAGGCCAAGCTCCTGAACAACACCCTCTTCACCGCCCAGTTGGCGCTCGCCGCCGAGGTCTTCGACGTCGCCGCCGAGCGCGGCCTCGATCAGGCGTCCGTCGCCCAGATCCTCGCAACCGGCAGCGGTCGCAGCTTCGCCGCCGACATCGTCGGCGGGAGCGGCTTCAACCTCGACTCGATGGCGGCCGGCGCCGGAACGCTCCTCGCCAAGGACGTCGGCATCCTCGCTGCACACACCGGCCTGACCGATTCCCCACTACTCAACGCTGCAGACGCAGCACTCGAACGAATGGGGGTCCCGCGGACCCTCGGAGAGGACCACCATGTCTGAGGACCTGTACGCCAGCGTCATGATGACCGAGGCGCCGGACACGCGCACCCCGTTCGACATCGCAACCCGCGAGTTCCAACCGGGAGGCGTCTGGAGCCGCCCCGGCCTGAGCGTGCGCGACCGGCGCATCGTGACCATCGTGTGCGTGAGCGCCGCCGTCGACGTGCCGGCGATGGACGCCCACGTGTACGCCGCCCTCGCCAGCGGCGACCTGACCGTCGAGCAGTTGAACGAGTTCACGCTCCACTTCGCCGTGTACTGCGGCTGGCCGCGGGCGTCGCAACTCGAGGCGTCCGTTCGATCCCAGTGGCAGCGGCTGCACGAGGAGCGGGGCGAACCGGTTCCTGCGTTCCCCGCCCGCACCATCGACGACCTCGGTGTCGCCGACCCGGCGGAACGGCTCGAGGCCGGCATGGCGTGCTTCGAGGAGATCAACCTCATCCAGTCGCCACCACCCGATTCGCCGTACTTCTACGCCGGCATCCTGAACTTCGTGTTCGGCCACCTCTGGCTGCGCCCCGGCCTGTCGCGCCGCGATCGGCGGCTCATCACCATCCCGAGCGTCGGCGTCGGCGATGCCTTCGGTCCGATCTGGTCCCACGTCACCTCCGCGCTAGGTTCCGGCGATGTGTCGCCGAGCGAGATGGAAGAACTGATCGTGCACTTCAGCGTGTACGCAGGAACCGCTCGCGCCAAACCGCTCCACGACGTGGCGAGCCAGTGGCAGCCGCCGACGGAGTGAACAGCGCCGTCAGCACGTTGCCGTCGGCGAGCGCGCGGCGAATCGTCGAGGTCGCCGAACGGCTCTTCGCGCTCCACGGCATCGACGGCGTCTCGCTGCGCCAGATCGCCGCCGCGGCCGGCACCGCGAACAACTCGGCGGTGAACTACCACTTCGGGTCGAAGGAGGGGCTCATCGCGGCCATCTTCCAGTACCGGCTGCCGCAGCTGACGAGCGAGCGCAAGATGCTCGCGGCGCGATGCGACCCCGACGACCTGCGATCACGGTTCGAGGCCTACTACCTGCCGGTGCTCCACATCGCCGAGGCGACCGACAACCACTACGTCTCCTTCGTCGAACAGCTGCAACGGCGATGGGTCAGCTCCGGCGCATCCGCTGACGAGCACCGCGATGCTGCCCGACCTGCCCAGCGAAGGGCAGCATTCGATCGAGGACTTCCGGCACGATCTGGAACGCCTGCTGCCGCATCTCGACGTGCCGTTGCGGCGCATCCGGATCGCCACCGCGATGAGCACCTCGCTGTACGCCGCCGCCGACCGCGAACGCGCCGTCGCCGGCGATGTCGAACGACCGCCCTTCGAGTTGTTCGTGAGCGCGCTGCTCGACGGGATCGTCGGGTTCCTCGAAGCGCCGGTCTCGGACGCCACCGCCAAGTGGCTGGGTCGTGCCGGCGACGTGGCGACACACCGCCACCACGTCCTCTGACCCACTCGCTCCACCGGTGCTACTCGTCGGGAAAGCGCAGCCCGATCTGTTCGCGGATCGCGTCGAGCGTGTCGAGGATCGACAGTGATCTCCGACAGCGGCATCGTCGAACTCTCGACATCCCCAGCGGCCAGGCACCGATGGACCTCCTCCACTTGGAACTGCCAACCGCCGCCCGGCCACGGCGTCTCGATCACCTCCCGCTGACCGAGCCGCACGACGGTCAGCGAACCCGGGCAATGCATGAACGCCGGCAGCTCGATCAGGCCCGAGCGTGCCGGTGATCCGGGCGGTGCAGGTCAGGCTCGTGGCGATCGCCGCCTTCACGACCGCCAGCGCGCCATCCGGATGACCCAACACGGCAGCGACGTGCTCGTCGACGCCGCAAGGCCCCGACGAAGCCGGCGGCGGCGACGCGCGATGGTGCGCCGAGGACCAGCGACGCCAGCTGTACCGGGTACACCCCGAGGTCGAGCAGCCCTCCTCCTCCACGAGTCGGATCCCACAAACGATGGGCGGGGTCTCGGGGCATGACGTATCCGAAGTCGGCCTCGACGAGGCGGGGTTCGCCGATCACGCCGTCGTCGAGCAGTTCGACGAGCTTGCGGTAGGGCGGCAGGAACCGCGCCCACATCGCCTCCATCAGGAACAGGCCGCGTTCGCGTGCGGCGTCGACCATCCGACGCCCCTGCGCGGCGTTCAACGCGAACGGCTTCTCGCACAGCACGTGCTTGCCCGCCTCCAGGAACATGAGCGTGTCGCGTTCGTGGCTCGATTGCGGCGTGGCGACGTACACGATGTCGACCAACGGGTCCGCCGCCAGATCCTCATAGCTGCCGTGCGCGTTCGGCACGTCGAACCGCTCCGCGAATGCTCGCGCCCGATCGATCGATCTCGACCCGACCGCCACGAGGTCGGCGTCATCGACCAGCGCGAGGTCGTTGGCGAACCCGGCCGCCATCGCTCCCGGGCCGGCGATCCCCCACCGCACGCTCATCGTCGAGCGTTCGTCACGCTGGGCTCGACAGGCACTTGCTCAGTTGATACTGCTCCGTGTCCGCTTCGGGAACCGTGTAGTAGGTGCCGTCCGGACAGGCGATCGCCGGGTTGATGTCACTGAACACGCCACGGTTGCTCTCGTAGCCGGGAATCGTCCACACGTGGACCATGAAGGTCGTCTGCTCGATGAAGACCCCGTCGATCGACTGGCAGGACTCAGCGGTCTTCTCCACCGGGATGGAGCACTTCGATGCCGTCCTCCCCGCCCATGTTCAGGCACAGCGCACCATGGGTGTGCCAGTGATCGTTGGGGCCGGCGAAACCCTCCGGCTCCACCGGGCTCGTCGAGTAGTACATGAATCCGGCGAGGGGTGCGTCGTCGGTCGCACCGTCGTACAGCAGGTTGGCCGGTCGCAAACCTCCGCGTCGGTGAGGGTGCCGGGGATCCACGGCGCCGACGGATCCGGCGGCGGGATGTCGGGCATCCCGGTCGCGGGCAGCGACATGTGAATGCCCATGCCGGGTCCGAAGGCGCCGGCCGCTCGACTTCCGGCCGCCCGTGCGTCACCCAGGGTCGGGAACCGTTCCGCGATCGATCGTGTGAGGGCCAGTTGATGCACGAGGGCGGCACGGGTGAACGCGTCGAGCGACTCGTCGGGCCCGTACACGTGCGCCATGTGGCCGTTCTCCAACAGACTCAGACCCTTGTCGTCGACCGGGGTCGCTTCGGTCGCGGCGTCAGGGTGCTCATGGGCGTCAGCTGCGGCGGTATCCGTCGCAACCGCCTGTTCAGTCTCCAGACCATCGGGATCGACCGAGTCGACCGCCGGGGCTTCGCCGAGGGCTGGTCTCCGCGGAGTCCTCGTGCGTGTGTCCGTCGTCGCTCACCGCATGCCCGTCACCGTGTTCCGTCGGACACCGAGCCGGCGCCGACGGTCTCCACGCCATGCTCGTGCCCGTCGTCGTGCTCGCCATCGACGGCAGCTCCGCTCGCCGCTTCGTCCGCCGTCGGTGTCGCGTGGTCGTGCGTCCCTCCTGCCGCCTCGTCACCGCCGTGGGCGTGGCCGCGAGCACTCGGCGACACGATCGCCGCGGTCGCGAGGGCGAGCACGCACAGCGGTATCACCACGCAGGCGGCGACGCCGACTCGGCTCGTCCGAGTGGCGGCGGTCGGCATCGCCAGCGCGAGCGCGGCCAGGGCCACGATCGCGATTTCGAGCACCGCTGCCGTGACGTCGACGAATCCGGTTTCGTGCACATTGCCCTGCTCCGGCCCGAACGGCATGCCGACCGTGCGGGTCCACGCCCACGCTGCGACGAACATCAGATTCGCCACACATGCGATGACGAGCGCCGCCTTCGACGGTCGAACCGCGAAGGCGAGGGCAAGTCCGATCTGGAGCCACCCGGCGATCGCGAACACGACGCCCTCGGCCAACCATTCGCCGGCATGCGATGTCGCCATGGCCAGGTGGATGGCCCCGGCCCCGAACGACATCGACGCCAGCGCAACGCGCATCGGTACGCCGAGGTCGGTGTCGTTCGTCGGTGAAGCGGTGGGGTGTGCCATCACCGAACCTGCGCTAGCCCGCCCGGCAGTCCGACTCGGTCGGCTCGGTCCAGTCCATCGTGCTGCTGTCGTACGCGTAGTACGGCGCGTCCGGGTTGCCGATCAACACGAACTTGCCACCTTCGATCTTGACCAATGCCGTGCAACTGACAGGCAGGCCCGTCGGTCAACATCGTCTCACCGGTGTAGCGAGTGTGCTGCTTGGTCCAATCGATGGTCGGAACCACTCCCGATGCGTCGTAGGCCGTGATGGCGTTGGTCGCCTGGATCACGCTGTCGCGGTCGAATTGGGGACCGGCGGCGAGGAGACCCGACGACGGCCATGTCGGCATTGATCCACCCTTGGATCGCCTGGTCGTTCATCTTGTAGCCGCCGGCGTCGATCCACTCGATCATCTCGGGCACGAGCGTGCCCTCCTGATTGGCTTCGAACGGGCGGGAGAAGAGGCTCAGCACGTCACCCTCGAGCAGTTCCGCGTTGGCCTCGACGAACTCGGTGTCGCCGTATCCCTGCGGCAGCAGCACGGGGATCTCGGCCATGCCCTGACGATTCAGCTCCTGCTCCAGCGTCAGCGCGCCGTTCTGGTCGATGCACAGCGTGATGAAGTCGACGCCCGCTTCCTTCATCGCGGTGACCTCGGGAGCGAGACCGTTGGTGAGACCGAACGGCAAGTGTGTCGTTGGCGTACACGAACTCGATGCCGACGTCGGGGCCCCATTGGTCGAAGGCCTGTCTCGGTGGCGGCGACACAGTCCTTCGAGGCCTGGGAGACGCCGAGCCCGAGGCTGGCGACCTTGGTCGCTCCGAGCAGTTCGGCCTGGTGCACCACCGACTTGCGCAGGCAATCGGCACAGAAGATGGCCGGGATGTAGACGTTGTCGAAGCCGGCACCCTCGGGGCCTCCCTGCACCAAGGTGTAGATCGGCATGCGGGCGGCATTGGCGTCCTCGTGTCCGGACGGGATCAGCGGTGCGAAGAAGGTGCCGAACACGTCGTCGCTGCCGATCAGTTCGAGGAGTTCGACCTGTGTGTTGGCCAGTTCGTCATCGACCTCGTGGCTGATCTCCAGTTGACGTCCGTGGACACCGCCGATGGAGTTGCGGTAGTCGAAGTACGCCTGCACGCCCCCGAGATAACACTCCAGCAGGCAGTAGCCCGCCGGGTTGCTCGGCCCGGTTCCCAGCACGGCGTACTGGATCGCCTCGTCGGTCACGCCGGGCACCCCCGAGATCGGGGCGAACTCCCCCAGGTCGGGGCCGGCATCCGCCTCGGGCTCGCTGGTCGCGCTGGACCCGGCCGTGTCGGTGGTCGCGCCTGTGTCGGCCGGTGGCCGTCGGTGTCGGCCGGCACGGTGTCCGCGCCCTCGACCTCGGTCGACTCCGGCTCGACGGCCTCGGTCGTGGCGGTGGTTGCTTCGCTCGAGTCAGCGGACGAGTCGTCGCTGCTGTTCGAGCACGCGGCGAGCCCGAGACCGACCACGACGATCAGGGCCGCGGCCTTGCCGAGGCGACGACGGTTTCGTGGTGACGACATGACAGTTCCCCCTGGATGCGACGAGAGCGCGCGCTACGTCGATGATGACGAAGCTTGGTGACACGTTCTCTCGGACATGTTCTAGTCTATTTCGAACGCCCGTTCAAGATATTGTTCTGAACGACCGCTCAACTTTCTGTCACGTCTCGCACGAGCTCGATGAGCCACCCACCCGAAGCGCACCGACCTGAATCACAGAAGGGCACCGATGTCAACCGTCTTCGTCACCGGTTCCACGACCGGCCTCGGCCGCGCCACCGCCGAGCAACTCCTGGACACCGGCCACCAGGTCGTCCTGCACGCCCGCTCGGCCGAACGTGCCGTCGAGTTCGGCGATCTCGCCGATCGGGCCACCGGCGTCGCGATCGGCGATCTGGCGAACGCCGACGACGTTCGAAGTGTCGCCGAGCAGGCCAACTCGTTCGGGGAGTTCGATGCAGTGATCCACAACGCCGGCGTGTACCTGGAGGACCGACGCGTGGCGACGGTCGACGGTCACGCCCGGGTCCTCGCGGTCAACGTGCTGGCGCCGTACATGCTGACCGCGCTGATGCATCGTCCCGAGCGCCTCGTCTACCTCAGCAGCATGATGCACACGCTCGGATCGCCGTCGCTCGATGACGTCGAGTGGACCACGCGGCCGTGGCACGCAGCGCAGGCGTACGGCGACAGCAAGCTGCTGCTCGCCGCGTTCGCCACGGCGATCGCACGACGCTGGCCCGACGTCTGCAGCAGCGCCGTCGACCCCGGATGGGTTCCGACGCGGATGGGCGGTCCCGGCGCCACCGACGACCTGTCCCTCGGCCACGTGACCCAGTGCTGGCTCGCCGTGAGTGACGACCCGCATGGCCATGACCAGCGGCCAGTACTGGTATCACCAGGAGATCCAGCGTCCGGCCGATCCCGTCACCGATCCGGCGTTCCAGGACGCGATGCTGGCCGAACTCGCACGACTCACCGGCGTCGAATTGCCCTGAACGCCCGACAACGACCGAGCGTCAGCGGCTCCGCTGGAGAAACTGGATCGACGCCGCTATCGCAGCGAACACGTCCGTGTCCACGTGGTCGAACTCGACGATGTCGAACTCACACGACGGTGTCGCTTCGAGGATCCCTGCGATGTCGATCGCACCGTCGCCGAGTGGGCACTGGTCGAGCGTCGATGCCACGTAGGACGCTCCCGATTCGAACGGATCCACCCCCGGGAACCCGTCCTTCAGGTGCAGGGCCCGAACGCGGCCATCGAGTCTGCCGACCAGTGCGGCCACGTCCTGGTTCGCGACAGCAGCCCAGAAGACGTCCAACTCCAGCACGACCCGTGGATCGAGCAAGGACACGAAGTACTCGTACCCGCTGACACCGTCGATCGAGTGGTGGAACTCGAACGAGTGGTTGTGGTAGCCGACACTCAGCCCGAACGTCGTGGCAAGGTCGGCAGCCTGGTTCAGCCGGTCGGCGGTGTGGCGGATCGTCTCCGGCGTCCGCCAGCGGTCGGGTGCGACCATCGGGTCGAAGACGATTCGTGCGCCGAGGCGCGCCGCGGCGTCGAACATCGACTCCGCGGGCGGCAGCGGGACCGCATGGCCGTCGAAGACGATCTCGTCCGACAGGAACGGGCTCTGAACTGTCGGTGCGGCGAGGCCGTGGCGCGTGAACACTGCGGCCAACTCGTCAGGCCCATCCATGATCCAGAACGGCTCGATCGCTTCCACACCGATGTCGGCCAAGTGAGCGAGGGTCACGTCGAGGTCACCGAGGTGATCGCGCAGGCTGTAGAGCTGAACAGAAATTCGGGCGTCTCGAATCTTGTACACTCGTTCAAACTAGCGTCCCCGAATTGGGGCGGCGTGCGAACTGAGGGGAGCAGCGGTCGATGGCATTGCAGGTCGAGATCGACGGCGCCGTCGCGACGGTGACGATCGACCATCCCCCGACGAACCTCGTCGATGGCGCCTTCTTCGTCGCGCTCCTCGACACGTTCGGTCGGCTGGAAGCGGACGAATCGGTCCGAGTGGCCGTGTTCCGAAGCGCTGATCCGGACTTCTTCCTCATGCACGGCGACGTGCACATGCTGCGCGACCTCGCCCCGCCATACGTGCCGGCGACCGAGCCGAACATCGCCGCGGCGACCTTCACCCGCCTGCGCACCGGACGGCTCGTCACGATCGGCCTGCTCGACGGCATCGCCAGAGGCGGAGGTTGCGAGCTGCTGTGCGGACTCGACCTCCGATTCGGATCGGAACGCAGCGTCGTCGGTCAGCCCGAAGTCGCGCTCGGCATTCTGGCCGGCGCCGGTGGGACGGTCCACTGGGCGCGCACCGTCGGTCGTGGGCGGGCGCTCGACATCCTGCTGACCGGTCGTGACGTGGCCGCCGAGGAACTCCTCGCGATCGGCTGGCTCGACCGCTTGATCCCGTCCGATGAGCTCGAGCGCGTCGGCCACGCCGTCGCCCTCCGGATCGCGGCGGTGCCGGCAGACGCCGTCGCCGCGGTCAAGCGCGTGGTCGACGCACCGGCCGACACGGCACTCGTCGAGGAGAGTGATGCGGTCGTCACGACTCCTGTCGACGGGCGAGCACCGCGAGCGAATGGACCGGTTCGTCGCGGCCGGCGGCCAGACCCGCGAGGCGGAGACGAAGAACATGCAACCGATCCTCGACGCGGTGCTCGAGGTCGACGCCATCGAGACAGGAGGAATGTGATGACCAACGACAACGGCACCGTCGGCCGTCGCGTCGAACGATTCAACGAGGGCTGGATCGTTCGTTCCCGATGCCGTCGCCGCCGATGCGGACCTCGCCGCGTCGATCAGGGGTGAACCGGTGACGTTGCCGCACACGTGGAACGCGCTCGATGGGCAGGACGGCGGCAACGACTACCGGCGGGGTACCTCCACCTACGTCAAGCGGTTCGCCGTCGGATGCCGGCGACGACGGGGAGGTGTGGCTGGAGTTCGGCGCCGCCAACTCGTCGGCCGACGTGTACCTGAACGGGACACATCTCGGCCATCACGACGGCGGCTACTCGGCGTTCCGGTGCGAGCTGACGCCCGCGCTCGACAGCCGAGCAACGACCTGTCTCGCCGTGACGGTCGACAACGCCCCGAACACGACGACCTACCCGCAGCGAGCGGATTTCACGTTCTACGGCGGGATCTACCGCGACGTCACCCTGATCACGGTGCCGCGATCGCACTTCGCGCTCGACGACCACGGCGGGCCCGGCCTCGTCGTGACCCCGACCGCTCGACGGCTCGCGAGCGACGGTTGACGTTCGAGGCCGCCGTCACCGGCGGCGACTCGGTGCGCTTCGCGATCGATGGCGTCGGAACGCACGATCGCGCCGGTCGTCGACGGAACGGCGCACGGCGAGATCGTGATCGACGACGTTCGTCGTTGGCACGGGGTTCGCGATCCGCATCTCTACCGGGCCACCGCCAGCCTGCTGGTCGGCTGACGAGGTCGTCGACGAGGTGACGCTTCGCTTCGGCTGCCGCGAGTTCGCCGTCGACCCCGACCTCGGATTCATGCTCAACGGCGAGCCGTACCCGCTGCGCGGCGTGTCACGCCACCAGGACTGGGAGGGTGTCGGCAACGCGATCACCACCGACATGATGCAGACCGACCTCGAACTCATCCAGGAGACTCGGCGCGACCACGGTCCGTCTCGCGCACTACCAACACGACCAACACTTCTACGACCTGTGCGATGCCGCCGGCATCGTCGTGTGGGCCGAGATCCCGCAGATCACCGACTTCCTCCCCGGCGGCAACGGCCAACGCCACGAGCCAGCTGACCGAGCTCATCGTGCAGAACCGCCATCACGCGAGCATCGTGTGCTGGGGTCTGTCGAACGAGATCACCGTCACCGGCAACGGCACCGGCCGTGCTCGACGCGCACATCGAACTGAACGAGCTGGCCCACCGGCTCGACCCGACACGGCTGACGGCGATGGCCCACCTGTTCCTGCTCGAGACCGACCAACCACTCGTGACGGTGCCCGACGTGTTGTCGTACAACCTGTACTTCGGTTGGTACGTCGGCGACGTGGCCGACAACGACACCTGGCTCGACGATTTCCGCGCGCAGCATCCGGGTGTGGCGATCGGGCTGTCCGAGTACGGCGCCGATGCCAACTACCAGCGTCCAGACGGGCGCACCGATACGCGGCGACTACTCCGAGCAGTTCCAGGCGCAGTACCACGAGCACATGATCGAGATGATCGAGACCCGGCCCTGGCTGTGGGCGACGCACGTGTGGAACCTGGCCGACTTCGCCGCGGACGGGCGCGAGGAAGGCGGCGTGCCCGGGCGGAACCAGAAGGGCCTCGTGAACTTCGACCGGACGGTGAAGAAGGACGCCTTCTACGCCTACAAGGCGGCATGGTCGGACCGATCCATTCGTCCACATCGCCGGGCGGCGTTACGTCGATCGGGCGGAGGAGACCACCGACGTGACCGTGTACTCCAACCAGCCGGAGGTGTCGCTCTGGGTCGACGGCAACCTGGTCGGTACCGAGTCCGGGCCACGCGTGTTCCGCTTCGAGGTGCCACTGAGCGGTGAACACGAACTGACCGCTCGCAGCGGAGCCCTGATCGACACGATCGCCGTTCGACGAGTCGACGAGCCGAATCCCGACTACTCGATCGCCGCGTCGGAAGTGGCCAACTGGTTCGACACCGTCGAACTCCCGAGCCCCGACGGCTTCTACTCGATCGAGGACACGATGGCCGACCTCAAGAGTTCGGCCGAGGCCAAACCGCTCGTGGAGGCGCTCATGCAGCAGGCCGCCGCCGGCCGCGGCGACGTCGCACAGAACGTCGAGCTCCCCGAATCGGTGCAGGAGATGGTCGATCGGATGACCGTGAGGACCCTGCTCGGCTATGCGGGCCCGGTGATCTCACCGGACGACGTCGCAGGCCTCAACGCCGCACTCAACCTCATCCCCAAGTAAGCCGACCCCGCTCGCCGCTGCCCACGGCGAGTCCTACACGCCGGTGGCCTGAACGAGCCCGCTGAAATACCGCAATCCAAACTGAACGACCGTTCCACTAAGGTCAGGTCCTGCACCTCGTGCACTCGGTCGACAGGGGGACCCGTGAAGAACCAGCAACGAAGTATGGAACGCCAGCGGTTGATAGCGCTCCCAGCGCAGCGCCCGTCGTGGAACCATGACGATCGCCATCGTCGCGGCCATCGCGTCGCTGGTCACGGCGGCGTGTTCCGGCGACAGGCTCCGATGGCACGGCCAGCACCGCTTCGATACAGCCGACTCCGGCGACGTCCACGACCGTGCCACCGTCCACGAGCACGACATCGACTACCCACGATCCTGCAGTCGACGACGACCACCACCACCACCATCCCAGCGGTACCGCGCTACACAACTGCCAACACACCGATCGGGACCCTGCTCGCGGATCCTGCATCATCGGCCATCCTCGTGGCACACGTCCCGAGCTTCGCCACCGGGCCGATGGTCGATCTCGTTTCCCACACGACGCTCAAGGGGATTCAGGGATACGCCTACACGATCCTCACCGACGAGGTGCTCGCTCAGATCGATGCCGAACTCGCCGAACTCACGCCGCTGTCGCCGGAGAACGGCGGCGGTCCGCTCTACGCAGACGTGAACTATGACGAGGCAATGGTCGGACCCTACGAGCTGCCCGACCCCTTGGTGCTCGCGAACGGCGACGCCGTAGAGAGCGCCGATGCGTGGTGGAGCGAGCGTCGACCCGAAATCCTGGCCGACTACGAGGAACTCGTCTACGGCCGCTCGCCCGATCGCCCAGCGGGCGAACACTTCGAGATCGTCGAGACGTCGACCCCCGCCTTTGACGGAGCAGCCCTGCGTCAGCGAGTCACGATCCATCTCACCGAGGGAACCGAGGGTCCAGCCATCGACCTCGTGTCGTACGTCCCGGCCAACGCTGACGGACCGGTACCGATGCTGCTGGTTCTCGGCTTCGACGAGCCGATGAAAGTGCTCGGCGATCCCTCACTTGCGCCGCCGGTGGCAGATCCGTCGCTGCCCGCAGCCGTCACGGACATGGCTGGCGCCTTGCCGACCGCGGCCTATCTTGACGCAGGATTCGGAGTCGCCGCGATCAACCATCTCCAGCTCGACCCCGACACCGACGACGGCTACCCCGAGAGCGTGCGCGCCTACTTCGACGCAGCGGCCGAGACGGAGCGCCCCGGCGATTCGTGGGGAGCGATCGCCGCATGGGGATGGGGCCTGAGCCGCGCCCAGGACTACCTCGAGACGGACGCCGCGGTCGACGCCGATCGCGTCGCGATCTACGGAGCATCCCGACTCGGTCGAGCAGTTCTCTGGGCAGGCGCTCGCGACGACCGCTTCGCCGCCGTGATCTCCTGCTGCTCCGGCAAATTCGGAGGCGCACTCCTGCGACGTGACTTCGGTGACGCACTCGACACATTGCCGGCCCGATGGTTCGCGCCGAACCTTCAGTCCTACCTCCACGACATCGATTCACTTCCTGTCGATTCCAACATGCTGCTTTCGCTCATCGCGCCGCGACCGGTCCTACTCCAAACCGGGCGCTACGACCATGCCGCCGATCCGAAAGGCGAATACCTCGCTGCGGTCGCCGCAGGACCCGTGTTCGAGCTACTCGGGTCCGAGGGCCTTGGTACCGAGGAGGACGCGTGGCCCGTTGAAGAGCCGATCCTCGGTGGCATCGGCTACTTCATGCACGACGGCGGCCATGGGACAGCTGCCGAGGACTGGGACGTCTTCCTCACATTCCTCCAGCAGCACCTCGGGTGATCACCGTTGGCCAGTCCGACTGAATTTCCCATGCCGACCCCCGACGAGTACACAGCGAATGGCAGAAGCGCCGCTGGCACGAGATTGCCTATCCTTCCGTCGGTGCCGCCCACTCCCCAAGACCTGCTCGACCCGTCGATCGCCCAGGGAGTGGAGGGGTTTGCGGTACCGGAGATGACCCTGGAGGTCGTCGAGATGATCCAATCGATGGGGTCCTCGATCTTCGCGGCGACCGAACTGTCCGACGCGGTCGAGCGCACCGATCATCTCGTTCCAGGTGATCCGGACGTCGCGCTTCGCGTTCATCGTCGCGCAGGTGCCGAAGGTTTGCGTCCTGGCCTGTACTCCATGCACGGCGGCGGGTACATGATCGGCAGCTACGACATGGACGACGCCATGTTCGACGACCGGTGCCAGACACTCGACATCATCGGTGTGTCGGTGGAGTACCGACTCGCCCCTGCGACGCCGTATCCGGGTCCGCTCGAAGACTGCTACCGCGGCTTGAAGTGGACCTACGACCACGCCGAAGAACTCGGCATCGATCGAGATCGACTCGGCGTGACCGGTGTCAGTGCCGGCGGTGGCCTCGCGGCCGCGTTGGCATTGCTCGCGCGTGATCGTGGCGAAGTCCCGATCGCCTTTCAGCTTCTCGACTGCCCCATGATCGACGACCGGCAAGCGACCTACTCGAGCCGGCTCGCCGGCCTGCCGGTTTGGAGTCGCGAGTCCAACGAGTTCGGCTGGCGCTCCTATCTCGGCGAGCTCTACGGCACCAGCGAGGTTCCGCACATCGCAGCTCCCGCACGCGCCGACGATCTCACCGGTCTCCCGCCCGCGTTCATCTCGGTCGGAAGCGTCGACGGCTTCCTCGACGAGGACGTCGACTTCGCACTGCGCCTCAATCGAGCCGGCGTGCCATGTGAGCTCCACGTCTACCCCGGCGCCTGCCACGGCTACCAGATGGTGGCGGGCAGCCCGATCGTCGCTCAGAGCCGTGCCGACATCATCGATTGGCTGGCTCGCCACACGCGCTGACCCTGCGCGTTACGAGCGTCGTTCAAATCCCGGCGCCGCGCTCGACGTACGGCTGTTCGGCGGCCGCCGCCGGTGGGTGGCGCCGGAGCAGGTGGGCGAGTGCCTCGGCGTCGCCGGGTGCGTTCCGCCGTTGGTAGCCGTCGATGACCTGCTGCCGCACGGAGTCTGGTTCGGCGCCGTCGAACTTGAACTTGGCGTGGACGTCGGTGATGTCGAGTTCGAGGCCGCGGATCTGGCGGAGCTTGTCGGCATACGGGATCGCCGTGTCGAGCGGGTCGCCGAACGCTTCGTCGGGTTGCATCGAGGCGAGTTGATCGGCGAGGTAGCGGCGGATGTCGTCGGGTTCGTCGGTCACGGTGGCGGTGCACTCGAGATGCACCGAGGCGTAGTGCGAGGTCGGGATGCCCCACTCCGCCGGCGTTCCGGGCTCGGCTTCCCACGACGTGGGCACGTACGCGACTGCGGCGGTGACGACGAAGAGGCATCGCGGGTTCTCCCGCAACGCCGGCCAGACCGGGTTCGGTCGGGCGAGGTGCAGGCGGATCGTGAGGTCGCCGTCGAAGTGGATGTGTGTCGGGACCACGACGGGGAACTCGCGGTCCTTGCCTGGGGCGATGAGGTGACCGAACGGGTGGGCGGTGACGAGGTCGCGCCATTCGCGCTCGCTGTCGATCGGGGCGTCGTGTGGGCGGATGAGCATCGTGAGTCCTGATTTCAGCGAGCGGTGATGTCGATGGTGCGCAGCTGGGCGTCGGGCAGCAGGCCGGCGAGCTGCTCGGCTGCGAGTACGGCGCCACGATGGTCGGGGGCGTCGAGCGAATCGATGATGAACCCGACCCGTGCGGTGTCGGCGTGGATCGCGGTGCGTGAGGTCTGGCGCCAGTTCCAGCGGCGGCAGGTGATGCCGGCATTGTCGATCCACACGGGTTCACCGGGGTCGGCGTGATCGACGACGGGCGCACCGTCGGCGGTGGTGTGGAACGATTCCTCCCCGGTGGCGAGAATCAGGCGTGCGGGGCCGTCGTAACGGTCGAGGTCTTCTCCGCCGATCGGCACGCGATGCTGGATCGAGATCGCGTTGTACACGTCGACGAGCACGTCGATCCGAGGCAGCCCGTTGTCCGATGCGGCCCGTCGGACGAGCGCATCGACGCTCGGTCTCGCGACGCGGGGCTTGACCCCGAAGTCGCGGTACGCGGCATGCCAGCGCACAGTGTGCGCGTCGGGCTCGCCTGAACCCGTGGCGCGGGCCGACTCGTGCGCCTCCATGTGGAGCCCTGTAGCGACGGCGTCGAGCCCAGCCGTGTCGACACGATCGGCGGCGACGAGGATCACCCGATAGTCGGGCCAACGCTCGAAGATCGCCGGATTCACTGTCGAGCCGGTGATCCAATCGTGCATGGTGATGGTCACGGCACACCGCCGCTGGGCTCGTGGACGGCGAGCACGAATGTCGCCGGCGTCTTGCCGTCGTTGCGGTAACTGTGCGGCTCATCGGCACGGAACAACGCCGACTGGCTGCGCTTGACAACGACCGGGTCGCCCGATCCGACACACAACGTCACCGCTCCTGCCGTGACGTACAGCGCCTCGCGTGCGTTCGGCCGGTGCGCGTCCGACGTGCGTTCGTCGCCGGGCGCCAACGACCAGTGCCAGAGTTCGAGTGGATCGGAACCCACGAGGAGCCGGGCCTCACCGCCATGCGAGCCGGTCCACAGCACCGGCGCCGAAGCGTTGTCGGATTGCACCGTGATCGACGGCTTGTCCCCGCCGGCGAGCAGCTCGACCAGGGAGATGTCGAAGCCGGAGGCGATCGACAACAGTGTCGACAGCGACGGGTTGGCCTGACCGGCCTCGAGTTGAGCCAGCAACCGGCGGCTCACACCGACCCGGGCGGCAGCAGCATCAAGGGTCCATCCGCGCTGCTGCCGTCGGCGACGCACCTCGACACCGACCTGCTCGCCCTCACTGTTCAGACCGTCGTTCATGCAGTGCACTATAGCGCACTCTTAAGTGCATCTATCGCGAGGATGCAGTATCGTGCATCACATGGTGTACCCGAATCCTCACACGCTGGCAGTGTCGACCGGACGTCCCGAGAGCCCGGGTGCGGCGCTGAACGAAGGAATGCACCCGGCCCTCGTGGATGCGCTCGAGGCGGAGAGGAAGTCGGAAGCAGATCGAACTCGGTTCGGCTGGATCGACAGCGACAACGACCGTCGGCGAGATCCCTGCCGCAGTCGTCAACCGTATAACACCAGCTAGATGGTGCCCGGGGCGGGGATCGAACCCGCATGGATCTCGCGATCCAGGGGGGTTTAAGCCCCCCGCGTCTGCCAGTTTCGCCACCCGGGCCGGATCGCATCATCAGACGCCGGCCACGCTAGATCCAACGTGGGCAGGCAGGGCGCTTCGATCTCGTCCGTATCCTGCAGATCGATGACCGGACGACTCACGCGTGGCGCTTGGTTCGTGGTCGGTTGGCTCGCCGTGGCCGTCGGCACGATCGGCATCGTCGTTCCGGGACTGCCGACCACCGTTTTCTTCATCGCCGCCGCGTGGTGCTTCTCGAGGTCGAGTCCGCGTTTCGAACAGTGGGTGCTCGATCGTCCCGGCATCGGCCCGATGGTTCGCGACTACCGATCGGGACTCGGCATGCCACGCACCTCGAAGACCGCAGCGATCTCGTCGATCGCTGTCGTGTGTTCGCTGAGCGCGTTCCTCACCACCAGCGGCTGGCTCCTCCGCACGATCATCCTCGCCGCCGGCGCAGTCGGCGTCGTCTGGATCCTGTGGCGTGTGCCGACCAGGGCCGATGGCAACTCGAATAGCGATCTACCGCGGGAGGCACGGTGGTTCCGGTTCGCCGCGATCGCCGAAGCGATCACATGGCTCGGCCTGCTGGTCGGCATGGCAGTGAAGTATCTCGGCAGTGGTTCCGAGACCGGGGTGCAGATCTTCGGGAGGGCCCACGGTGTGATCGTGCTCGTGTACTTCGCGGTCACCCTGTTCGCCGCGACGCGCCTGCGCTGGGGAAGCAAGACGCTCGTGCTCGCCCTGCTCGCTTCGGTGCCCCCGGGGTTCACGTTGGTCTTCGAGGCGTGGGCTGAGCGCACCGGCAAGCTGCATCGCCGGGCCAGCAGACCCGCAGCCACACCCGCGAGCTCGACCGTCAGCGGTACTTCGACACGAGACACACGCGAAGTGTGAGCGCCCGGTGCGGATTTCCGCATCGAACGCTCACACTTCGTCGGGGTGACCTCTGGACGATCAGGCGACGGCGGGCTCGAGTTCGCCGACGGAGACGTCGGTGTCCGCGTCGACGGTCGGCTCGTTGTCGCGGGGTCCGCGCACGATCAGGAAGACCAAGCCGACGGCGGCCAGGCCGACGCCGAACCACATGGCGTGCTGCCAACCCTCGACGAGCGCTTCGCGAGCGGCGTCCAAGATGGCCGGCGCGTCGGCACCCAGCTTCGGTCCAGCGGCCAGCGCCGACCCGATGCCGTCTTCGACCTGGTGGGCGAGTTCGGGCGACAGACCTTCGGTGGCCGACGACACGCTCGAGCGGTAGCCCGAGTTGATGAGCGACCCGAGCAGGGCGATGCCGAGGGCGCCGCCGAGTTCACGCACCGTGTCGTTGAGAGCAGAGGCGACGCCCTGCTTCTCGGCCGGCAGCGCCTCGGTGATCGCCGCGGTCGACGGGCTCATCAGGAGGCCGACGCCGACACCGAACACCATCAGACCCGGCAGGAGCGACAGGTACCCGCCTTCGACGGACACCATCGTCGCCAGCATGACGAGGCCGGAGGCGAAGATCAGCGTGCCGGTGATCAGCACCCGAGTGGTGCCGAACTTCTTGGCGAGCGTCGGGGCGACCGACGACAGCGGCATCATCATCGCCGCCATCGGCAGCAAACCGGCCGACGCCTTCAGCGCCGAGAAGCCGAGCACCGCCTGGAGGAACTGGATGAGCACCAGGAAGATGCCGAACATCACCGCGAAGACGAGGAACAGGTTGAGCGACCCCGAGGCGAGCGAACGGTTGCGGAACAACCGGATGTCGATCAGCGGGTGGTCGATGCGGAGTTCGTGCCAGATGAAGGCGGCGAACGCGCCGACGCCGATGAGGATGCCGGCGAGTGCGAGCGGGCTGGTCCATCCGGCCTCGGGCCCTTCGTGGATGCCGAGGACGATGGCACCGATGGCGGTGGCCGACAGGAACGAGCCGAGGATGTCGAACTTGCCGCCGTGGTCTTCACGGGTGTTCGTGACGTAGCGCAGGCTGAGGGCCAAGCCGACGGCGGCGAAGGCGATCGGCATGGCGAAGAGCCACGGCCACGTGAAGTAGTCGATCATGAACGACGAGACGAACAGGCCGAGGATGCCACCGGCTCCGGCGAAGCCGGACCAGATGCCGATCGCCCGGGCCCGGTCTTCCTCGGGGAAGGTCGAGGTGATGATCGACAGGGTGACCGGCATGATCATCGCCGCACCGATGCCGGCGATCACCCGGGCGATCAGCAGCATGTCGGCGGACGTGGAGAGAGCAGCGCCGACGTTGGCGAGGGCGAACACGACGAGGCCGGCGAGCAGGATGTGCTTGCGTCCCCACCGGTCGCCGATCGCGCCGATCGGCAGGAGGAGTGCGGCGAGGGCGATCGTGTAACCGTTGATCACCCACAGGAGTTGGCTCTGGGAGGCGCCGAGGTCGAGGGCCAGGTCCTGTTGGGCGACGTTGAGGCCGGACACCGACGAGATGACGGCCACGAGCGACACGATCATCGCGATCAGGATCCATCGCTGCCGTTTGGGATCGGTGATCAGGTCCTCGGCCGGAATGTGATCGACGTGGTTGGCGTTGTGCACCGTCACACGATTTGGCACACGATCCGGGTCGTGATCGATGTGAGTGTCCGGTTGGACGCTCTCGGGGGATGTCGTACTCATGGGGTCACCGTTCTGATCGGTTTGTGATACGAAACGGTATCGTACTGTTCATGACCACCACCCGCCAGCGATTTAAGCTCTCTTGTGTGCGACAGTCGTCACAGGTGCTCGATGCGGGTCTCGACCGCGACGAAATCGACCCGCGTGTTGCCCGCAGCCGTGCCGCTGTGATCTCGGCGGCGACGGAGATCCTGGTCGAGGGCGGTCCGTCCGCTGTCACGATCGACGCCATCGTGGCGAGGTCAGGTGTCGCCAAGTCGACGATCTATCGACACTGGGGATCGCGCGACGAGGTCCTGCTCGACGTGATGGAGGTGTGCGCGCCGGACATCACGATGCCGGACGAGGCCCTCGGCGTGGAAGGCGGGCTGCGGGAGATCGCCCATCGGATCGGCGGGATGCTCAACGACCCGGAGTGGGCCCGCGTGCTGCCCGCCCTGCTCTTGTTGAAGCGGCACGAGGACGGGGTTGCCGACCTCGAGAAGCGACTCGAGGAGCGTCAGAACGACGTGCTCGACCGGCTGATCCGCCGAGGCGTCGCCGAAGGACTGCTCTCCGCCGACGCCGACGATCGCGAGGCGGCGACCCAGTTGATCGGCCCGCTGTTCTTCGCCCACCTCACCGGCAGTGTCACCGTCGACGAAGGGTTCATCGACCGCACCGTCGACCGCTTCCTCGCCACCTACCGCCCCACCTGACGACCCGCCGAGGCACGGCGCGGCCTACGATCGACTCCATGGGGTGGCATGTGGAACGGATCGCCGGGACGTGCGGGGCGATCGTCCGCGGCGTCGACCTGCGGACTCCGCAAACGCCGGAACAGACGGCCGAGTTGACCGCGCTGCTCGACGAGCATCTGATCGTGGCTCTGCCCGATCAGTTCCTCGATCTCGACCAGCTGGAGCGGGCGACCGACGAGCTCGGTGGCCGCGATGTCACGCCGTACGTCAAGCCGGTGGAAGGCCGGCCCTACGTCATCCGGGTCATCAAGGAGCCGCACGACGAGCTGAACTTCGCCAACGCCTGGCACACCGACCTGTCGTACCTACCGGAGCCGCCGTCGTACACGCTGCTCCATGCGAACGACGTTCCGGCGTTCGGCGGTGACACCCTGTGGGCGAACCAGCAGACGGGCGTTCGACACGCTGCCGGAAGCGTTGCAGGATCGCCTGATCGGCATGACGGCGACGCACTCGGCCGGGTTCGCCTATGGCACGGGCGGCTACCTCGACTCGACGGCCGACAAGAGTTCGATGGAGATCGAGGCGTCGGACGACGCATTCGCCACCCAGGCGCATCCGGTGGTGCGGGCACACCCGAACACCGGGCGGCCCGCGCTCTACGTGAACAGCGTGTACACGCTGCGGCTCGACGACATCGACCCCGACGCCGACAAGGACCTGCTCGGCCGACTCGTGCAGCACTCGACGCATCCGAATCTCACCTGCCGGCTGCGGTGGGCGAACGGGATGTTGGCGATCTGGGACAACCGGGCCGTGCAGCACCTCGCGATCAACGACTACGCGGGCCAGCGCCGCGAGCTGTTCCGCACGAGCGTGAAGGGCGAGCGGCCCATCGCGTTCGTGTGATTGCCGAGCGACCGGTTCAGGCCGCATGCGACGCGAGCCGATCGGCCGTGAACGCGGCGCCCATCGTCGCCCACAATTCAGCACGCAGCCGGTCGGCGTGCGGGGCGACCAACCGGTTCGCGGCGACGACACCTTCGATCATGTCGGCGAGCATCGCCGCCAGCGGGCGGCCGTTGACGCGCACCGCGACCACCGCACCGGCTGATGGGCGACGGCGGATCGACCGGTCGACACCGACGAGACGCGGCGGGCACCGATAGCTCGGCGCGATCAGCCCTCGCCGGCGTGCCTCCCGGGTGAGCGCGCGGGCCGCAGAGGCGAAGTCGATCGTGGTGGCCGGTTCCATACCCCACCCATCTTGACGATGGGGTACGACAGCGGCAGGCCGAGCGGCTTCAGGCATCGCCGAAGTACACGAGCAGGGCCGATCGATCCGATTCGAAGTCGGTCGGTCGCCGGCCTCCGTCACACCCCCTCGGTACAGTCGACTGCGTGAGCGATCTGGCGGAACCCCTCACTCCCCTGCAAAGACGGACGCTCGACGCGCTGCGCCGATCCGGCGACCCGCTCGTGTTCGACGCCGAGCTGGTCGCCGACATCCGCACCGAGATGCGCGTCGCCCTCGACGAATTCGCCGAGCGACTCGAGCCGGATCAGGACATCTTCGTCACCAAACACCGGATCGGTTCGGCGCTCGACTGCGAGGAGCACCACCTCGCGCCCGACGAGTTCGAGTGGAAGCCCGCCACCGCGAAGGGTCAGGTGGCCCACCGGGCGATCCAGCTGATGCTGTCGTGGCGAGGCGATCCGTCCCCCACCGAACTCGTCGAGGAGGCGATGGCGCGGCTGGTCGACGAAGACCGCGGCATCGGCATCTGGATGGCGGCGCTCGGCCCCGCCGACGAGGCCGATCTGCGAGGGATGTCGGTCGAGCGGGTCACGAAGTTCATCGAGAGTTTCCCGCCGCTCGATCGCCGCTCGAACCCGGTCACCGAGGCGGCTGCGCAGTGGCCACTCGAGGGTCCGATCCTGCTCCGAGCGCGGGTCGATCTGATGATCGGCCGACCGGCCGGCGACGAGAGCCGCAAGGTGATCATCGACCTCAAGACCGGTCGCCCGAACGCCCGCCACCGCCAGGACCTCGGGTTCTACGCATTGCTCGAGACCCTCGCCCGCGGCGTGCCTCCGCGCAAGCTGGCGACGTTCTACCTCGACGCATCAGAGGCCCAGTCGGAAGACGTGAGCGAGCGGCTGCTGCGGTCCGCCGTGCGCCGCACGCTCGACGGCATCAACGCGATCGTCGAGCTGGAGTACGAGGGCCGCACACCCGTCCGCCGGCCCGGATCGTCGTGCCGCTGGTGCCCGCTCGCCGCCACGTGCCCCGACGGCCGCAAGTACCTCGACGTCGAGTCCGACGACGACTGACAGTCCTCCGTCGTGGGTCCCGGCTCCCGGGACTGACGACGGGACGAACCGCCGACACTTGGGGGGCGGGATAGCGTCGCTCGCCGATGGGGCTGGGCAGCACGACGGGTCAGGGCGTGACCAGCAGGTGAGCCAGAATCCGGTCGACCAGCGGGGCGCGCTCGTCGCGGCCGTCGCAGCCGGCCTCGCCGCGACGTTGAGCGACGCGTCCCCCACCGGCTCGACCGTGCCGGACGCCGTGCTCGATCATCCTCTCGGTCGGACTCGTCACGTGGGCGTCCGCCACCGCGCCGTGGTGGGCGGTCACCGCGCTCGCCGGAGTGTCCGTAGCGATCGCCGGTTCGATCGTGTGGTCGGTCGTCGGGCTCGCGGCGCTGGCGGCGGCCATCTGGACATGGATCAGACGGCGTGATCTCCCGGTCGCCCGCGCCGCGGTGACCGGCGTGGCCCTCAACGTGCTCATCCGCTCGGATCTCGACCGCATGCTCGGCCTCTCGGCGATCGTCGGGATCGGATCGTCCGCGGTCGTGCTTGCGCTCGGGCTGCGCCACCGTTCCCGCCGCACGCAGCACGCGGTACTCCTCGGCCTCGCCGCCGCCGGGGTCGTCGCCGTCGTGGCCGTCGTCGGGTTCGCCGTCACCGCAGGACTGGGTGCGGACGATCTGAAGGACGGAAGCGAGTCGGCGGAGGCCGGCATCGAACTCATGAACGATGGCGACTATCGTGGAGCGGCAGCGGAGTTCGAACAGGCGGCGGACAGTTTCGACCGCGCCAGCGATGCGCTCACCCAGCGGTGGTCGAAGCCGGCGCAGGTCGTGCCGATCGTCGCTCAGCACCGGACGGCCGCGGTGGAACTCGCCGCGACGGCGGCTGCCGCGACGCGCGCGGCGGGCGATGCACTGTCGCTCATCGATCCGGATCAACTCCGGCTCGTCAACGGCCAGATCGACATCGCCGCGATCGAACGGATCGAGCAGCCCTTCGTCGACGTGCAGACCGCGCTCGACGACCTCGACGCCAGCCTCGACGACGTCGTATCGCCGTGGCTCGTCGCTCCGCTTCAGGACCGCCTCGTGGAACTCGATGACGACATCGATGCGGCGAAACCGAGGCTCGACAACGTCGTCATGGCGGTCCAGGTCGCGCCGGCGATGTTGGGCGCCGACGGCGAGCGGCGCTACTTCATCGCCTTCACCACTCCGGCGGAGACCCGCGGCCTCGGCGGCGTGATGGACAACTGGGCCGAGCTGACGGCCGACAACGGTCGCCTGGCGATCGCCGCCTTCGGCACCACCGTCGACCTCGACGGCGGCGGCGCCACCACGGGCACCGGCCGGACGCTCGACGGGCCGCAGGAGTGGCTCGACCTCTGGGGAGAGTTCGGCTTCACGAGCGGTCCGAACGGAGGGACAGAGGCGGAACCCTGGTCGAACGTGACGGTCTCGCCGCAGTTCCCCTCGACGGGCGACGTGATCGCGCAGCTGTACCCACAGAGTGGCGGCGACGACATCGACGGCGTGTTCGCGATGGATCCGTACGTGCTCGAGGCACTGCTCGAGCTGCTGGGACCGATCACGGTAGAGGGCTCGGCGACCCCACTCGACGAGGACAACGTGGTCGACTTCCTGTTGGTCGACCAGTACGCGATCGACGACAGCGCGGATCGGACCGATCTCCTGGCGGCGGTCTCGCAGGCGACCGCACAGGAGTTGCTCAGCGGCGCGCTGCCGAGCACGGCGGTGCTGGCGGACAGCCTGTCGCCACTCGCCGCGCAGGGCCGCCTGGCCGGCTGGGCCCGGAACGAGGACGAACAGGTGCTCCTCGAGGCGATCCATCTGTCCGCTGCGATGCCCGACCTCGCCGGCGGCGACGGCGTGGCGGTGGTGTTGAACAACGCCGGCGGCAACCGGCTCGACGTGTACCTCGAGCGCGAGCTCGACTACGACGCCACGGTCGATACCGACACGGGTGAGGTGACGGCGACGGCCACGGTGACGCTCACGAACACTGCACCGCCGAGCGGCCTCCCCATCAGCGTGACCGGCGACGCGGGTGATGACGCGGGCGATGACGCGGGCGACGCCCCCGGCACGAACCGCACACTGCTGTCGCTGTACAGCGCGCTGCCGGTCGAGTCGGCGACCGTCACCACGAGCGCGAGCGCCGACCCCGCAGGCGCCACCGAGCCGGAGCCGTTCGAATTCGAGCGGGGCACCGAAGCGGGTTGGCTGGTCGGATCCGGGTCCGTCGTGATTCCACCGGGTGCGTCGGTGACGGTCACCTACAAGCTGGCAGGCGAGCTGGCAGGAACGCTGCCGCTCCCCGACGGATACACGCTCGCGGTCCGGCCGCAACCGATCGTCATCGACGAGGTGCAACGCCTCCGCGTCACCTCGACCGACGGCGCCACCCTGATCGACGAATCGGGCCCGTCGACCGAGCCGCGCGTCATTCGCGCCGAGTGAACGACGATCTTCCGCGTCAGGTCAAGGCCGGCAGGCCTCGGCGTTCTCTATGGTGGCGGCGTGACGCTCTCCGATGATCCCCAGTGGTGGCGCAACGCTGTCGTCTACCAGGTGTATCCACGGTCGTTCGCCGATGCCGACGGTGATGGCACCGGCGACGTGGCCGGCATCATCGACCGGCTGCCGTATCTCGCCCGGCTCGGTGTCGACGCGATCTGGGTGAGTCCCTGGTTCACGTCGCCGCTCGCCGACGGCGGCTACGACGTGGCCGATTACCGTGACATCCACCCCGACTTCGGCACACTCGACGACGCCGACCGGTTCGTCACCACGGCCCACGACCTCGGCCTGCGGGTGTTGATCGACCTCGTGCCGAACCACTGCAGCGACCAGCACACGTGGTTCCGAGCGGCGCTCGCCGCGGAACCGGGGTCGCCCGAGCGCGAGCGGTTCATCTTCCGTGACGGCGGCGGCCCCGACGGATCGATCCCACCGAACAACTGGCCGGGCATGTTCGGCGGCCGGGCCTGGGATCGCACGACGGACCCCGACGGCACGCCGGGCCAGTGGTACCTCCACCTGTTCGCGCCCGAGCAGCCCGACTGGAACTGGGAGAACCCCGAGGTCGCCGACGAGTTCGACTCGATCCTGCGGTTCTGGTTCGACCGAGGCATCGACGGATTCCGGATCGACGTCGCCAACTCGATGGCCAAGGAACCGGGATTGCCCGACCTCGACGTCGACGCCGATGGCAAGCCGCTGGCCACCACGCTCACCGGCACGCCGTACATGAACCAGCCGCACGTCCACGACATCTTGCGTCGCTGGCGGACCGTCGCCGACGCCTATGCCGACACCGAACTGGGCGCGCGGATCTTCGTGTCGGAGGCGTGGGTGACGCCGGCCGGCGAACTCGCGAAGTACGTGCGGCCCGACGAGCTGCACACCACCTTCAACTTCGACGCGCTGATGTGCGAGTGGACCGCCGAGTCGCAGCGCAGCGTGATCGACCTGACCCTCGGAGCGACCGGTGCCGTCGGAGCACCCGCGACCTGGGTGCTCGCCAACCACGACACCATCCGTGCGGCCACCCGATACGGACGCCCGATCACCGGCGCCCGCTTCACGCCCGCCGGGATGGACATGGCGTCCTACGCCGGGGTGGGCAAGGTGCCCGAAGGACACACCGACCTCGAACTCGGCCGGAAGCGGGCCCGCGCCGCGGTGCTGCTGGAGCTCGCCCTGCCCGGCGGCGCCTACGTGTACCAGGGCGACGAGCTCGGCCTCGACGAGGTCGAGGACCTCCCCGACGACGTCCTGCAGGACCCGATCTGGGAGCGGTCGAACCACACGTCGCGCGGCCGCGACGGATGCCGTGTGCCGATCCCGTGGTCGGGCGACGCGCCGCCGTTCGGGTTCGGGTCGGCCGACGCGCCGCCGTGGCTCCCCCAGCCCGACCGGTGGGCCGCGCTGACCGCCGCCGCGCAGGACGGCGATCCGGCGAGCCACCTCAACCTGTACCGCGCCGTGCTCGCCGAGCGGCGGCGCAACCCCGCCCTCGGCGACGGCACCCTCACCTGGGACGACGACGTGCCCGCCGGCGTGTTGTCGTTCACCCGCGAGCCCGGATTCCGATGCATCGTCAACTTCGGACCCGACCACTACCCGCTTCCCAGCGGCGCCGAGGTGCGAGCGACGTCAGCGACCCTTGGTGCCGGAACGATCGGCCCCGACGAGGCGGTCTGGCTCGCCGTCTGACAGTGCAGACGTCTGACAGGCAGTGGAGATCGAGCGGTGGCGAGATCCCCCGCCTGAGATCTCGCCACCCTCGACCGTCCAGAAGCGGCGAGTTCGCCGCACAGCGCAAGGTACGGATCGCCAGCAAAGGACGAGCAAAGGACGAGCAAAGGCGACGTCAGGTGCCGGCAGACGAACTCACGACCGGGCCGACGAGACGCGATGCGGCCTCGGCAAGCGTCGAGCGGGCACCCAGCGCTACGGCCGCGGTCGACTGGCCATTGCTCGTCGCCGCCCGCACGGCCGCCGCGCGGGCACGTTCGGCCGGCGCAACGAGCGGCAGGTCTCGCCGGTCGACGGTCGCGTCGGCGAGTCCGATCAGGCGAGCGGCCGACCACACGTCGTCGAGCTGCAACGCAACGGCCGCCAACTCCACCGCAACCCGATGTGTCTCACCGCTCCAACCCTGCGCCTGCGAGGAGATCGCGGAGGCGACCGAGTACCGCGCCGAGTCGTGGTCACCGGTTGCTGCGTGCACACGCGCGACCGTGCACAACAGCCACGGGTCGTAGATTCGCAGCCCGCCGATCGTCGACAGTTCGAGTCCCCGCCCGGCCATCCGCAGGCCGACGTCGAGGTCCCCACGATCGGTCGCCAGCTCGGCGAGGGCACCGTAGATGTGGATCAAGGAGGCCGTATTCGTCGTGCGTTCGTACGCGTCCCGTGCCGCCTCGAGGTTGGCGACCGCGGCGTCGACGTCACCGACGTGCCGCCGGCAGTGTCCGAGGTACATCTGCACGTGGGGCACGAGCAAGTCCGCGCCGCGGGTCGCCCGCACGCTCTCCAGAACTTCGAGCTGGGCGGCGAAGCCCTCCTCGAGGCGGCCCGAGACGATCATCGTCACGCCGGCGTACCGCCGTGCCTCCCACTCGACGAACCGATCGCGCCCCCTGGATGCGGCCTCGATCGCCGCGTCGAAATGAGCGAGCGCGTTCGCGTAGGCGCCGTCCCACCAGCACTTGATTCCGAGCATCGACAACGCCCTGCCCTCCGCCGCGGCGTCCCCGACCTCACGGGCGATCTCGACCGCCAGACCCAGGTGCGACGCATCGAGCTGGTGGAGCAGACCCGGCCGGCCGCGGGCGGCATGCACGCGGGCACGCAGCGACGACGCCTCGCCCGGAATCGCCAACGCGGCATCCTGCACGGCGGTGTTCGACGTCCACCATCCGAGCCCGTACAGCGGCAACTCGAGCCCGGCCGCGATCATCAGGGCCGGTTCGCTCCGGCCGGTGCGCGCCAGGTGGCCGATCGCCTGGTGATGCCACGGCAGTTCACGCGCCAACTGGACCTGGATCGGAAACGGGCGCTGGTCGTCGTGCCGCAAGAGCGTCGCGGCGTCGGCACGGCGCACGCATTCGCCGACGAGCCGGTCGAGCACCGCGACCCTGGCCGCCTCGTCCAGCAGCCCGGTCGCGACGTCGCGCAACGGTTCGAGCAGCGCGTACGGAGAGTCGGGACGTTGATCGTCGAATTGCAGCAATCCGTGTTCGCAGAGCTCCTCGACGGCAGAATCGACCCCGTCGCATCCTGCCAGTGCGCCGATCAGCCCCGAGTCGAGGCGACCCGGCACGACCGAGATCGCGGCGAGAACGGCGCGCGCCTTGTCCGTGACCTCGATGAGCGTTGCCGCGAACGCCGGCTCGATCGCGGACCGCAGCGTGGAAGCAGTTCGGTCGAGCATCTGCCAGGGCGGGACCGACCGCGCCAGGTCCGCGACGAGCCGAATGCCGAGCGGCAACCCGCTCACCCGCTCGACCAGATCGGCAGCCAACTCGGATCCCACCATCGCCTGTGGTGCGCGCGGACGCGAGCAGCTCGCGCAGCAGACGCACCGCATTCGCCGACTCGATGGCGTCGTCGCTCGGCCCATCCGGGAGTCCGAGCGCGCCCAGTCGTTCGACGACTGCGTCGATCGGCGGTGGGAAACGACACGTCACGATCACCCCGACGTCGAGCGCCACCCGGCGGACGACATTGACCGCTTCGACCGCGGCGTCGATGTTCGACTCGGCGTTGTCGATGACCACCAAGCCACCCGGATGCCGCCTGCTCCATCGCTCGATCTCGGTCTCGAACCAACCCGTTCGGAACTCCATGTTGGGCAGATCGATCCACGCAACCTCCTGGTCCTGCATCCGCCCCCGACGGGCGATCTCGGTGGCGAGTCGCGTCTTGCCGGCGCCGGGGGCGCCCGTCACGACCACCGGCAAGCGTCGGGCGAGCGCCTGCTCCACACGTTCGACGGACTCGTCGCGACCGACGAGCATGCCGAACGGGAGGGGCTCGCGATCGAACTCGAAGCCGGGCAACGGATCCGCAGACTGCAGCGCCGTCGTGTCACCCGACAACACGAACCGTTGGGTCTGCTGGAGGTCGTCGCCGGGCTCCAGGCCCAGTTCGTCGACGAGCCGCCGACGAGCTCGCTGAAACGTCGCCGAGCGCGTCACGACGACGGCCCTGCATCGCCTCGGCTCGCATCAACAGCGCCCACCGCCGCTCACGGAACGGCTCCGCATCCACCAACTCGATCGCCGCACGCTCCGCGTCGGCGTGGCGCCCGATGTCGAGCAGCGCATCGACGAACTCCTCCTCCATGTCGAGGCGCGCCCCAGCCAGTTGATAGGTCGCCGAGGGCGCGACCGATTCGCCGTCGACCACGAATGCCGGGCTCTGGGCCAGGCGCAGGGCATCGGCCAACAGCCCAGCGACCATGGTGGCCGGGGCGGAGGCGGCCTCACGTCGCAGATCGCGGAACACGTCGACATCGACGGTCCATCCGTTGAGATCGAGGCGGTAGGTCGACCCTTCACGCTCGACGGTGGGCCCGTCGTCGACCGCCTCGAGTTCTCGCCGCAGCCTGCTCAGGTGGACGTGCACCGCGGACCGGGCACTCTTCGGAGGATTGCCCGGCCAGACGACGTCGATCAGCTGATCGAGCGTTGCTCCGGGCGGCCGCGCGACCAGCCCGGCGAGCAGACGACCGGCATTGCCCGTCACCCAGACGATGCGTTCGCGAGTACTCAGCGCGGGCTCGCCGAAGCACAGCACCATCCGATCGGGCCGTTCCGCTGTCGGTCGGGCGCCCGCGACGAGCTCGTCAATGAGCACGACGCCACGGTAGTTCGGACGCCATCTGCCAGACCCTGTCGTCAGCCGCACCCTGGCCGAATACGCGATCATGTCGACGCCGGGCGCAGTGTGGTGGAATCCCTGGGCGATGGACATCGACGCGTGGATCACCCTGGTCGTGCTCGTCGTCGCGTTCGCGCTGCTGGCGATGGAGCGAGCACCGGTCCCCGTCGCGATCGGCGGAGCGGTCGGGGTGTTGCTCCTCGCCGACGTGATCGACCAGGAGCAGGCGCTCTCGGGGCTCGCGTCGAGTGCGCCGTGGACCATCGCCGGCCTCTACGTGCTGGCGGGAGCAGCCACCGTGACCGGCGCCTTGTCGCCGCTGATCGACCGTGTGCTCGAAGGCCGCGGCGACGCGTCGGGATCGACTGACTCGTCGGACCGGATGCGCATCGCGAGGTTCACGGGGGCCACGGCGTTCCTGTCGGCGTTCATCCCGAACACGCCGCTCGTCGCTCTCGCTCGCGCCTCGTGTCGTCACGTGGTGCCGGCGCACCGGCAACTCGGCGTCGCTGCTGCTCATGCCGCTGTCGTTCGCGTCGGTGCTCGGCGGCGTCGTGACGGTGATCGGCACGTCGACGAACCTCGTCGTGTCCGACCTCCTCGTCGAGCAAGGTGGTGAGCCGCTCGGGGTGTTCGAGATGACCCCGGTCGGTCTTCCGGTCGCCGCCGTCGGAGTGCTGGTGCTGATGCTGACGGCGCCGTGGCTGCTCGGCGCGAGGCGTGCCCCGACCAAGGACATCACCTCCACGGCCGACCGCTACACGATCGCGATGATCGTCGACGAGGAAGGTCCACTCGTCGGCCGGACCATCGACGCGGCTGGTCTCCGCCACCTGCACGGCGTGTTCCTGGCCAGCGTCGAGCGCGGCGGTGCACGCGTCACGGTCGCCGCTCGACCCGAGACGGTGCTCGGTGCGGGCGACACGTGCTACTTCGCCGGCGACGTCGAGGACGTCGTCGACCTCCTCGACATCCGCGGCCTCACCATCGCCGAACAGCGCCATCTCGAGGGCGCCGGCGACCAGCACGACGCGACGCTGTACGAAGTGGTCGTGTCGGAACGCTCCGAGCTCGCCGGCGGCACCCTCGAGCGCGGTCGGATTCCGCGCCCGGTACGACGCGGCCGTCCTGGCGATCCGCCGGCACGACGAGCACGTCCCCGGCAAGCTCGGCACCATCGAACTCCGTCAGGGCGATGTGCTGCTCGTTGTCGGCACGCCCGAGTTCGAGCGGCAGTGGCGTGGGCACCGCGACTTCAGCGTGGTCGCCCCGCTCGGGGCACCGGCCCCGGCCCGCCGGCAGAACTCGTGGTTGGTGCTCGTCGCCATCGTTGCGACGATCGGACTCGCCGTGTTCGAGGTGCTCGACCTGATGGAGTCGGCGCTCCTCGCCTCAGCGGCGCTGTTGGTGCTCCGCGTGATCAGCATCAACGAGGCACGTCGAGCGGTGAACCTGAACGTGGTGTTCACGATCGCCATGTCGATCAGTCTCGGCACGGCGGTGGCCGTGAGCGGGCTGGCCGACGAGATCGGTGCGGTGCTGGGGGACCTCGGCGATCCGTTCGGCGACACCGGCCGAATCGTCGCCGTGCTCGTCGCGACGATGATCCTGACCGAGTTGCTCTCGAACAACGCCGCCGCGGCGGTGATGATCCCGGTCGCCACGGTGGCCGCACTGGAGGGCGGCATCGACCCGCGGGCCATGGCACTCGTGGTGCTCGTCGGTGCGTCGTGCTCGTTCCTTTTTCCGATCGGCTACCAGACGAACCTGATGGTGTACGGCCTCGGCGGCTACCGGTTCACCGATTTCACACGTCTCGGCTTCCCCTTGACGATCGCCACGATCATCGTCACCCCGATCGCTCTCCCGCTCGCCATTCCCCTCCACTGACCCGTCGGCGGTCGGAGCGGTACGGTCACGGGCCATGTCCGACTCGACCGAGCCGACCGAATCGACCGGCGACGAGCATGAGAGGGTGCTCGCCGAACGCATGGCGACCCAGCGACTGACCGCGCCGCCGATGGAGCGGGCCATCGACGTCGTCCGCCTGCTGACGGGCGTCCAGTGCCAGGACGCTCCACTCGCTCGCTACTCGATCGCCCTTCGCACCGGTCTGACCGATCGAGGAGATCCGGGCCGAACTCGACTCCGGTGCGATCGTGCGCACGCACGTGCTGCGCCCGACGTGGCATTTCGTCGCCGTGGAGGACCTTCGCTGGATGGAGGCGCTCACGTCCGTCAGGGTCGAGGCCAAGATGGCGGCACGCCACCGCCAACTGGAGCTGACGCCGAGTGCCACCGAGCTGGCGCACGCGCTCCTCGTCGCCGAGCTCGCCGGTCGACGATGGATGACCCGCCCCGAGCTCGGTGCCCGCTTCGCCGAGGCCGGCCTGCCGAGCTCGGGCGAGCAGGTGGGCCACCTGTTGATGCTGGCGGAACTGCGCGGACTGATCTGTTCCGGCCCGATGCGCGGCACGACGCACACCTACGGCCTGGTCGACGAGGTGGCGCCACCCTCACCTGCCCTCGATCGACCGGACGCGGTGCGGGAGCTCACGCGTCGCTTCTTCGTCGGCCACGGTCCGGCGGACGAGAACGACCTCCGGCGATGGGCGACGCTGACGCTGACCGAGATCCGGGCGGCGCTCACCGACCTGGCGGCGGACGGATCGTTGATCGCACGGACCGTCGGTGAATCGACGCTGTGGTCAGGGCCCGACCATCCCCAACCCCGCCCGGACGCGCCACGGGCGTTCCTCCTTCCCGTGTTCGACGAGCAGTACCTCAGCTATCCGTCGATCAACTTTCCGCGCGCCGCGGGCCATCCCCGCGGCGATCGGCCCCACTCGTTCGCCGAGGCGGGCGGCGGGGTGGTCGTCTGCGACCGTCACGACGTCGGCTGGTGGAAACGGAAAGAGGTCGCGGGTGGACGGGTCGTCGTCACGATGGGGTTGGCGACATCGTTGGGCACCGAGGAACACGATCTGATCGCCGAGTCGGCCGCACGTCTCGGACCGTTCACGGGCCGGGTCGTCGACATCGTCCAGGCTTGAAACTACGACGACGACGCCACCCGGGCGGCGTCCTCGACCCGCTGGTGATACCCGTCCCACCACGTCGCGTCCTCCTCGGGCAGGTTGGAGACGTTCTCGCGCAGACCCACCACACCGTCGATCGTCTCACGAATGATGTCGGCGTGGCCGGCGTGACGGTTCGTCTCGGCGATCATGTGGACGATGATGGTTTGGAGCGTGGGATGGCTGTGGGCTTCGGTCCACCAGGACACATGGCCGACGGCGTCGAGGTCGAGCGCCTCGATCGTGGCGTCGACGCGGGCCCAGCACCGGTGGTGGAGGGCAACGATGTCGTCACGTGACTCGTCGGTGCGTGGCATACATGTCGCCGTTCGGTTCGGCGTCGTCATCGAACCACGGCAGCGGTTCGCCGCTCGGGCGTCCGAACACCTCACCGAAGTAACCGTCGGCCACGCTCGCCACGTGCTTCACCAGGCCGAGCAGGTTGCTGCCGGTCGGCGTCATCGGCCGGCGGATGTCGTACTCGCCGAGCCCGTCGAGTTTCCACAGCAGCGCATCACGGGCGGTGGTGAGGTACCGGTGCAACACCGCCTTCTCGTCGGTCATCGAGTACTCGTCAGTCATGCCCCCAGCATTGCCGAACCCGGCGCGCGCCGGGGTCGGGTCCGGTGGGCGCGCGGGGCTAAGGAATGCGGAGGACCGACACGGCGAAGTCGGCCGCGGGTTGCCAGGCGCGGAGGTCCCACGTGGCAAAGCGGTGCTCGACGCGCAGGCCGGCATCGATGATCGCCTGATCGAAGTCGGTCAGGGCGAGGTCGCGGTTCGTGTGGAAGCCGGTGACGATGAAGCCGTCGGTGGTGAGATGGGCGGCGCAACTCCGCAACACGTCGACCTCCGTGCCGGGTGCGATGAACACCATCACATTGCCGGCGAGGACGATCGCGTCGAACGGCTCCGGCTCGCCCATCGACGGGAGGTCGAGTTCACTCAGATCGGCGGTGAGCCAATGCGGCCCCGGGTGATCGATTTCGGCGGCGGCGATCAGCTTCGGGTCGGCGTCGACACCGACCACGTCGTGACCGACCTGGTGGAGATACGCGCCGGTCCGACCCGGGCCGCAACCGGCGTCGAGAATGCGGGCGTTGCGGCGCACCATCGCGTCGACCAACCGACCCTCGCCGGCGAGGTCGGCACCGTCGGCTTCCAGCTTCCGGAACCGCTCGATGTACCACTCGCTGTGCCCCGGCTTCGTCTCGGTCACCCATCGTGTCGGCGTCGCCATGCCCCGGAGCGTAGAAGTTGTTGCGCGGGGTCAGGCACTTCGCGACAGGTTCAGGTCAACACCTTCGCCAAGCGGAGGGAGCCGGCGGTCGTCGGGTCGGCCAGGGCGGTGACGGCGAGTTCGAAGTCGGGCAGGCCGATCACCTCGCCGTCGTCGCTGATCATCAGGAACCGGTCGAGTTGGCGCAGGAAGGTGCGGTCGTGGCTCACCGCGACGACGGTGCCGACGAAACGGTCGAGGGCCCGCTCGAGCGCAACGGCGGAGTCGACGTCGAGGTTGTCGGTCGGCTCGTCGAGCAGGAGCACGTTGTGGCCCGCCAACTCGAGCGTCAGGATCTCGAGGCGCGCCTTCTGGCCGCCGGACAGTGTCTGGTGTTCCTGGCGCGCCGCGTCCGACAGGCCGTACCGGCCGAGCGCGGCCATCGACCGCTCGAACGTGTGCGCCAGCGGCTCGATCACCTCGAGACAGGTGCGGCCGCGGAACTCGGGGCGGTCGTTCACCTGCGTGAACATCCCCACCGACGTGCGCGGGCCGAAGTTGATCCTCCCGTCGAAGCGGCCCACACCGGCGAGCGCGTTCATCAGGTGCGTCTTGCCGGTTCCGTTCGGACCGATCAGGCCGACACGTTCACCGAAATAGACCTCGTCGCTGAACGGGAAGAACAGGTCGTCGACCGTCACGTCGATCATCTGCACGACACGTCGCGCCGAGTCGGCACCGCGCAGCCCGACGTTGATCTGCTGGTCGGGCACGGGCGGCGGGGGCGGGCCGGCGGCGACGAACTTCTCCCATCGAGTCTCGGCGGCGTTGGCCCGAGGGGCGTTCTTCGGATTCACCGCGGCGCGCTGCTTCATGATCTTCATGTGGTTGAAGAGCCGACGTTCCTCGTCCTTCCATCGCTGCAGCGCGTCGCCGAGCCGCTCCTGACGGTCGGCGCGGGCCTGCGGGAACGTGGCGAACGATCCGCCGTGCACCCATGCCCCCGACCCTTCGATGGCGATGACCTTCGTGGCCACCGCGTCGAGCACGGCGCGGTCGTGGCTGACCATCAGCACGGTCGACTTCGTCTGGCGGAGCTGCTCCTCCAACCACCAGCGGGTGGGGATGTCGAGGTAGTTGTCGGGCTCGTCGAGCAGGAGGACGTCGGCACCCGAGTTGAGCACCAGATCGAGCACGAGCCGCTTGCGTTCGCCACCCGACAGCTCGCCCACCCGCCGCGTGCTCACGTCGTCGACCGTCGATTTCACGACCCGCTGTACCGCCGAGGCCCATTGCGCCTCCAACTCGTACCCGCCGAGGTCGCCCCACGTGGTTAACGCCTCGGCGTACGCCATCCCCGGTTCCGGGTCGAGCGAGGTTCCCGCGAGGGCGGCTTCGGCCGCGACGAGCGCCGCGGCCGGCGGCGCGGAGGGCGGGGGGAGCCACCTCGATGAGCATCTCGCGCAGTGTCGCGTCGGGCGCAGCCATGCCCGCGTCCTGCGACATCGTGAGGACGGTGCCGCCGAGTGCGAACTCGCCGTCGTCGGGCTGCAGCTCGCCCGCCAGGATGCGCAGGATCGTGGTCTTGCCGATGCCGTTCACGCCGACCAGCACCGCCCGTTCCCCGGGCCCGACGGTGAAGCTCACGTCGAAGAACAACGAGTCGCGCCCGGCGGCGCGTACTCGAGGCCCGAGACGATGATGCTGCTCACGGGTCCAGATTGGCAGGTGGTCAGTCCGAGGCCGCTGCGCGTTCCGCGTCGAGACGCTTGACGAGGGTCTTCGTGGCGACGGTCCGGTAGCTCTCCTCGACGAAATCCTCGAGCACCTCCCGCTCCTCCGAGGGCACCTGATCGACGTACACGGTGACCCACCCGTGCTTGCCGAGCCCGTAGCCGGGCAGGACGGACCCGGGAAACGACAGCGCGTGGTCGCGCGATTCGGGCAGCTTCACCGTGATGCCCGGCTGTTCGGCGTCGGGGCCACTGGCGAACACGAAGATCTTCTTGCCGACCTTGACCACCGCATCACCCCACGGTGAATCGGCCCACGCCTCGGGCAACGACAGTGCGAAGTCAGCGAGGTGAGCGACTGCCGGATGGAAGCGGACGGTCATGGTCCCATTCTTCCCGATGCCGCGTAGGGGGTGACGGCTGATGCCATTCTGGCGACGTGGGGAACGACACGAACGACACGGACACCATCGACCGGGACGCGCTGCGGGAGAAGTACGCCGCGGAACGTGCCAAGCGGCTGCGCCCCGACGGGAACGCGCAGTACGTCCAACCGATCGGACAGTTCGCCCACTACCTCGACGACATCTACACCGAGCGCGTCGAGCGCGACCCGTTGTTCGACGAGGTGACCGTCGCGTTCATCGGCGGCGGGTTCGCCGGCCTCGTCACCGGGGCACGGCTGAAGCAGGCCGGCATCGACGACGTGCGGATCATCGACAAGGGCGGCGACGTCGGCGGCAACTGGTACTGGAACCGCTACCCCGGCGCGCAGTGCGACACGGCGGCGTTCATCTACCTCCCGCTGCTCGAGGAGACCGGGCACATGCCGACCGAGAAGTACACGCACGCTCCCGAGATCCTCGAGCACTGCCAGCGCATCGCCGAGCACTTCGACCTGTACGACGACGCGTGTCTGGCGACCGAGGTCACCGCGGTCGAGTGGGACGACGAGATCCACCGCTGGATCATCCGTACCGACCGCGGCGACGAGATGCGGGCCAAGTACCTCGGCATGGGTACGGGCCCGCTGCACCGGCCGAAGCTCCCCGGGATCCCCGGGATCGAGACGTTCGCCGGCCACAGCTTCCACACGAGCCGGTGGGACTACGGCTACACCGGCGGCGATCCGAACGGCGCTCCCCTCGATCGGCTCGGTGACAAGCGCGTGGGGATCATCGGCACGGGCGCCACGTCGGTGCAGTGCATCCCATACCTCGCCCGCAGCGCCGGCGAGCTGTTCGTGTTCCAGCGCACGCCGTCGTCGATCGACATCCGCAACAACCACCCGATCGACCCCGACTGGTTCGCCACGCTGGAACCGGGCTGGCAGGAACAGTGGCTGATGAACTTCACCACGCTGCAGACGGGCGGGTTCGCCGACGAGGACCTCGTGAAAGACGGCTGGACCGACATCTCCCAGCGCATCCGCGACAAGGCCGTCGCCAACGGCGACTTCAGCCCCGAGGGCTTCCTGCGCGCCTACCACGACAGCGACGACGAGAAGATGGAGGAGATCCGCCACCGCGTGGACGAGATCATCGCCGACCCGAACACCGCCGACGCGCTCAAGCCCTGGTACCGCCAGCTGTGCAAGCGGCCGTGTTTCCACGACGAGTATCTGCTCGCCTACAACAACCCGAACGTGCACCTCGTCGACACCGACGGCAAGGGCGTCGAGAGGATCGACGAGACCGGCGTGTGGGTCGGTGGCCATCACTTCGAGCTCGACTGCCTCATCTATGCGTCAGGGTTCGAGGTCGGCACACCGCTCGAACGGCGGACGGGATTCGACCCGGTCGGGCGCGACGGCATCCGCCTGTCGGAGCACTGGGCCGACGGGATGCGATCGCTGCACGGCATCCACGCCCACAACTTTCCCAACACGTTCATCGTCAGCCCCGCGCAGGGCGCGAACCTGATCTCCAACGTGCCGCACAACCTGACCGAGTCGGGCTCCACGATCGCAGCGATCGTCTCCCACGCCGAAGCGATCGGCGCGGAGGAGATCGAGGTGACCGCCGAGGCGGAGAACGACTGGGTGGAGATGCTGCGCGCCGGGGGACGGACGTTCGGCGCCGACCCGACCTGCACACCGGGCTACTACAACAACGAGGGCGGCGAGATCTCCCAGGCCGCGCTCGGCCTCGGGTATCCCGACGGCCCCGTGGCCTACTTCAACTACATCAAGGCCTGGCGCGACTCGGGCGACTTCGAAGGCCTCGAATTCCGCTGAGAGAATGTCCGGCGGGGACAGACCCCGGCGGACGTTCTCAGGTGCCGGTGAAGTTGGCGGGGCGGCGTTCGAGGAACGAGGCGACGCCTTCCCGATGGTCGTCGCTCTTGAAGCAGGCCGCGAGCGCCTTGGTGTGGCGTTCCATGTGCTCGCCGACCGGCGCGGTCAGGCCGTCGTAGACGAGCGACTTGATCAGGCCGAGACTGTGCGGCGACCCCGCGCCGATCTGGGCGGCGAGGGCGATCGCGGCCGGCACGAGGTCGTCGCTCGGGACCACGTCGAGCACGTAGCCGAGCCGACTTGCCTCGTCGGCGTCGATCATCTCGCCGGTGTACATCAGCCGCAGCGCCTGCTGCAGGCCGACGATGCGCGGCAGCAGCCACGTGCCGGCGCCGGTGTCTGGTACGAGCCCGCGGTGGACGAAGTTCCACGCGAACCGGGCGCCGGTGCTGGCGAGGCGGATGTCGCACTGCGAGCTGAACTCGGCACCCATGCCGACGGCCGGACCGTCGATCGCACCGATCGTCGGCTTGCGCGCTTGGGCGATGGGCCACCAATGGTGACGTTCCTCCTCGGCCGCCGAGCCGCGAAGGCCACGTGCCTCGCCGGGGACCGTGGCCAGGTCGGCGAGGTCGGTCCCGGCACAGAACGCACCCGGCACACCGGTGATCACGATCGCCACCGTCCGCTCGTCGGCGTCGGCGCGGCCCACGGTCTCGATGAATTCCCCGAGCATCGCGTACGTCATGGCGTTGCGCTTCTCGGGCCGATCGATCGTGACGATCCCGACCTTCCCGTCGACGTCGTAGCGGATCAGTTGCCGTGTTTCCTCAGCCATCCGATCGACGGTAACCAACGAGCTCGCCGCGACGCCGACCGGGGCGGCCCGCGCCGAGCCCGGTCCGACGTGCCGGACGGCGGCACCGCCCTGCCACGTAGAGTTGGGTCATGAGTTCCTCCGCGCTGCCAGTTCGGGTCGATCTCGACGCGCCGATCTACGTGGCAGGCCACGCCGGTCTGGTCGGGTCGGCGGTCGTGAAGCGGCTGCGCGAGGGCGGGTTCACGAACATCCTCACCGCCACCCGCGGTCAACTCGACCTGCGCGACCAGTCCGAGGTGTCGCACTGGTTCAAGGCCAACCGTCCGCAGTACGTGTACCTCGTGGCGGGCACGGTCGGCGGGATCATGGCGAACAGCACACGGCCCGCCGAGTTCATCTACGACAACATGATGATCCACGGCACCGTCGTCCACGCCGCCAAGGAGTACGACGTCACCAAGCTGCTCTACCTCGGCTCGTCGTGCATCTACCCCGCGAGGCCACCCAACCGATCACCGAGGACCAACTCCTCACGGGCATGTTGGAGCCGACCAACGAGGCGTACGCGATCGCCAAGATCTCCGGCATCAAGCTCTGCCAGGCCTACCGCAAGCAGTACGGCTGCGACTTCATCTCCGCCATGCCGACCAACCTGTACGGCCCGAACGACAACTTCGACCTCACCTCCAGCCACGTGCTGCCGGCGCTGATTCGCAAATTCCACGACGCCCGCAGCGCGGACACGAAGGACGTCGAGATCTGGGGCACCGGCTCGCCGATGCGCGAGTTCCTCCACGTCGACGACCTCGCCGACGCGTGCTTGTTCCTCATGGAGCACTACAGCGACGAGAGCCACATCAACGTCGGTACCGGCATCGACCTGCCGATCCACGACCTCGCCGCGAAGGTGCGCGACATCGTCTGTCCCGACGCGGTGTTGCGCTTCGACACGTCCAAGCCCGATGGCACGCCGCGCAAGGTGCTCGACGTCACCAAGCTCCGCAACCTCGGGTGGGCGCCGTCGATCGACCTCGACACCGGCATCCGCTCCACCTATCAGTGGTTCCTCGACCAACAGGCCGCCCACGCCGACCTCCGCGGCGTCGCCCAACCTGTCGCGGTGGGGTCAGGCACTTCGTAACAGGTTCGGGGACCGCACAACCTGTTGCGTTGTGCCTGACCCCACGTAACAGGTTCCGAGCGGCGGGTCGTGGTGCCCACGTTGGGGCATGGGAACGAGACGACGACGGCCCGCGGAGCGTTGGTGGCTGTGGGCGATCGGGGCCGGCGCCGCGGTGTTGGTGGCGATCACTGCGCCGACGGAGGCATCGCCGCCGACGCCGGACGGGTTCAGTCACGGAGCGGCGGGGACGGCACGGAACGGGTTCGGCGGATCGATCGCGCCGTCACCGACGATCGCGTCGTGGCCAGGCACTGGCGCCGCCGACAACGGCGGGCCGTTCGCCTTCGTCGGCGCCCACTACGGGTCGTTGTGGGGGATCCCGGCCGGCCCGAACAACTCGACGGGCGTCGGCTACTGCGTGATGGAGGACATCGGCGGCGAGGGCACCGTGGCCGCCCAACCCGACCCGGCCGCGTGGGACGCCGACGAGATGGCAAGAGCCGGCGCCGTGATGGCAACGTTCGGTGGCGACCGCGTCGTGCCGTACGGGATCGACGACAGCGGCACGTACGACGCGGCCACCGGCGAATGGGAGCACCCGTCGCTGCTCGGCGGGGGCGAGTACACGCGCCGACGACAGGTGGCGGTGAACTTCGGTGTCCGGATGTTCCTCGAAGATCAGAGCCCGACGGGCGTGGCGGCGGGACGCAAGCTCGCCCGCGACACCGCCATCGTCGACGGCTCGGGCGGCGAGTTCAGCGCGTTGAGCAACGGCTACCGCGTCGCTCAGTACCTGGCCGACACCGCCGACGTGCAGCACGCCGTCGGCGGCCTCTCGCTGCGGATGGTGTGGGCCACACCTGACGGCTCGGCTCCGACCGCTCCCGGTACCTACCCGCTCGAGGTGCACGCCACCGACAGCACCGGACATCGCGTCGGGTTCGTGCCGATCCTCCAGCTGTCAGCCGTCGGGATCGGTGGTGATCGGTCGGCCAACACCTTCGCCCGCGTCGACAACACCGGCGACACGCCCGCCGACCTCGCTCGGTGGAACGCCGCGACCGGCGCGGGATGGCCGGTCTGGCAGATGACCGCCTTGCTCACCACCGATCCGCGCTTCGCGGTCAGGACCGATCCGACCGCGGCCGACGTCGCCGACCGTGACGGCGTCGCCCGGTTCACCGTCGAGATCACCGATCCGACGTGGGAACTCGCCTTCCACGCCCAGGCGCCGACCGACGACGTGCAGCTCTTTTCGGGCACCGGCGTGCAGGGCCAGGTGACCTGGAACACGACGCCTCAGTCCGGATCCGTCCACCAGGCGCACGCGCCACCACCACCACCACCACCACCGCCACCGCCCACACCGGCACCGGCACCGGCCACGGGGCAGTTCGCCGTTCGCAAGGTGCTCGACGACCCGGCCGTGCAGGGTGACCGCGACATGTCCGGCTTCGTGTTCGACATCGTCGCCGAGGGAACCGGAGCCATCCCGCCGATCCCGCTCGGGACGTTCACCACCGATGCGACCGGCCGGACGCCGGCGATCGACGCGAGCCCCGGCACCTACCGGATCAGCGAGACCGCTCGACCGCCATGGGCCGACGTCACGATCGACCCGGGCCCGATCACCGTCACGCTCGTCCCCGCCACGGTGGGCACCGCCATCGAGTTCTCGTACACCAACCGCGTGCCTGTCGCGACGATCGACACCGCGGCGTCCGACCTCGCCGACGGCGACCATTTCGTCGAACTCGACGGGAGTACCGACTCGACGTTCACGGTCGTCGACCGGGTGTCGTACTGCGGGCTCGTGCCCGGCACCACGTACTCACTTGTCGGAGCACTCGGCGCGGATGGTGCCGTGGTCGACGGCACGACGACGTTCGTTCCGGGTGCATCGTGTGGGACCGAGTCGGTGCGGTTCCCGGTGCGCGGCGATTCCGGTCTGCGAGGTCGGGTCGCGGTCATCACCGAGACACTCGTGCTCGCGGCGTCGGGACGGGTCGTCGCCCAGCACGACGATCCACACGACGTCGACCAGACGATCAACTTCATTCCCACCACGATCGTCAACACACCGCCCACGACGGCGACACCGGGCACGACCACTACGACACCGACGACGACGACACCGACGACGACGACACCGACGACGACCTCCACCACGCCCGCCGCGACCAGCACGACCACCGTGTTCCAGCCGCCGCCCGGTGGAACGCTCCCGCGGACGGGCGGAGGTCCCGGCGCAGGTCAGATCGCCGACATCGGGTCGTGGCTGTTCCTTCTCGGAGCCGGCCTGTTCGCCTGCGGCCGGGCTCAGCGCAACTCACGAGGAGCCTGACGGCGCTCCCCACGAGCTGTGGCTCAGGTCATCAGGGCGACGGGGATGTCGAGGCCCGCTTCCGACCGGAGCGTGGCGATGCGGCGACCCGGTTGAACAGCGTCCTTGGGTGCAGAGATTCGGTCAGGACCGATCAGATCGCACGCGACGTCGAGGTCATCGACGATCAGCACGATGCCCCAGAACGCGGCCGGACCCGGTTCGATGTCGGGTCGCTCCACGAGTTCCACGATCAGCCCACCCTCGCCCCGCTCACCGATGCGATGAAAGCCCTGCCGCATCGAGCCGACTTCGCGGACACGCCGGAGCTCGTGACCTGTGGCCTCGGCGATCGATCCGCTCGTCCGCTCGAGATCGGGCGTGAGCACCACGATGTGGTCGAGGCTCGACGCACCCAATGCGTGCGCGGCGTAGGTCGGTCCCGCAGCTTCGACCCACTCGGTATGGAGTCCGTCGATCGACGTCGCGTCATCCGGGCTGTCGTTCTTCCCGTCGTGGGTCCCGGATTCCGGAACTGACGACGGAATGTTGGGCCGCGGCCCACTGAGCGACCAGCCGATCACCCCGCGCCCGCGGTCCGGTGAGACGATTCGCAACGACGTGCCGAAGAGCGGGATGGCGCCCTCGGGCGACACCGTCAGCCCGATCGAACGCCACGCCTCGACGTCGCCGCCGATCGTGATCGATTCCGCGAGCACACTCACGACACACCCCTCACGACACACCCAGCTGCCAGGTGAAGAACGCCAGCACGTCGGCCTGTTCGTCGGCCTTCTTGCTCACGGGCTTGCCGACGCCGTGACCGGCGCGACCCTCCTGATGGAGCAGGATCGGCCGCTCGCCGATCGACCCCGACGACGCCTGCAACAGCGCCGCCATCTTGCGGGCGTGGAGCGGATCCACCCGGGTGTCACCCTCGGCGGTCCAGAGGAACGTCGCCGGGTAGGCGGTGCCCTCGACCACGTGGTGGTACGGCGAGTACGCGTGCAGCCATCCGAACTCCTCGGCGACGTCGGGGTCGCCGTACTCGTCGGTCCACAGTCGGGCGATCAGGAACTGCGGGAACCGGATCATGTCGAGCAGCGGCACGCCGCACGACACAGCGGCGCACAGGTCGGGCCGTTGCGTGAGGGCGGCACCGACCAGGAGCCCGCCGTTCGACCGTCCGTCGATCGCCAGCCGCTCGCGCGACGTGCGTCCCGTCGCCACGAGCCAGTCGGCGGCGGCATGGAAGTCGTCGAACACGTTCTGCTTGTTGGCGCGACGACCGGCGTCGTGCCAGGTCTCGCCGTGCTCGATGCCGCCGCGCAGGCCGGCGATTGCATAGAGCCCGCCCTTCTCGCACCACGCGGCGATCGTCGGCGACCACACCGGTGTCTCGGCGATGGCGAAGCCGCCGTAGCCGTTGAGGATCGTCGGGGTGTCCGGCCCGGGAACGAGATCAGCGCGGTGGATGAGAAACATCCCGATCTCGGTCCCGTCGAGCGACGGATACGTCACCTGGCTGACGGCCAGGTGAGGGATCCCGACATTCTTTTCGGCGTGAATCCCGCTTTCCGAGACGGATGACGGGAAGAACGGCCAGAGGCGGAACGGTGCGTCGAACCCGACGGTGACGATGACGCCAAGGCCGGACCGCCGGTCGGCAGACATCGACACGACCGTCGCCACGCCGAGGCCGGACGGGTCGCCGATCGAACCGAGGAACGACCCATCGGGAGCCCACCGCTCGACCGAGTCGACCGCTTTCGACGTCGCGACCACGAGGAACTCGTCGCCCGCAACGGTCAGCGCACCGAGGACGACGTCACGTTCCGGCACGACCGTCGTCCACTCGGTGGGGTCCGTCGGACCCGCTAGTGGCAGCGCGACGACCCGGCCCTTCGGGGCGTCGAGCGTCGTCGTGCCGATCAGCCCCGAGCCGGCGGAATCGAACGAGAACGTCGACATCACCTCGAGGCCGGCGATCACGTCGCGCCAGCCGGCGTCGGGCGCGAGACGGTCGAGGACGTGGACGTCGTGCCGGCTCCAGCCGACCATCGCGTGCACGAGCACCCACCGGCCGTCGGGCGACAGGTCGACCGACGGCCACGTCTCGGCGGTGACGTGTTCGGCCCACACGACGCGGTCGCTGGCCGGGTCGTCACCGAGCCGATGGGCGAACACCGTGCGGTGGTACTCGTCGCCCTCCGGATACCGGGTGTAGAGGAACCCGGAACCGTCGGGTTCCCAAGCCACGCTGCACGCCCGCGTGTGCGGGATGAGGTCGTCGAGCTCCGAGACCGCGCCGTCCGCGCCGACGACGAGCACTCGCAACGTCGAGTTCTCGGTGCCTCCCTCACTCACACCGAGCGCGACCATCGTCCCATCGGGCGACGGCTCGAACCAGTCGATCGCCACCGCGGCGTCGGCCGCGCCGAGCGCCGGGTCGAACAGGACGATCGGCTGCGACTCGGGCGGCGACGACTCGACCGGCGACGCATCGCTCGACTCGATCGCGTCGAGCGAGCGCAACGCCAACACATACTGGTCGGCACCGGCGAGACGCTCGGAGGTGAACACCCGCTCGCCGCGGACGACCGCCGACATCACGACCGGCAGGCCCATCAACGCGACGAGGCGCTCGTGCCATGCATCCCGGTCGGGACGGGCATCGAGCGCCTGACGGGTGTACCGATTCTGGTCGGCCACCCACTGCTGCACCTCGGGATCGTCGCCGTCCTCCAACCACCGGTAGGGGTCGGCGACGGTGACGCCGTGCAGCGTGTCGGCCACCACCTCACGACGTGTGGGAGGTGGCGGGTTCATCGATCTGTGCGTCAGCGGCCCATGTTGGGGCGCTTGCCGTGATTCGCCTTCGAACGGCGCATCTTGGCCTTTTTCCTCTTGGTCTTCTTCGACATAGGGATCCAAGCCTACGGGAGCGACAACACGGTCACCACGCCTGTGTCCCCGTTCACCTCCACCAGTGCGCCGTCAGGGATGCGCCGTGTCGCGTCGGTGGCCGAGACCACGCACGGGATACCGAGCTCGCGGCTGACGATGATCGCGTGGCTGAGCGGCGCTCCGACGTCGACGACCACGCCCGCGGCGGGCACGAACAGCGGCGTCCACGATGGGTCGGTGATCGGCGCGACGAGGATGTCGCCCGGTTCCAGCGCGGTCGGGTCGTGCGAGTCGGTCACGACGCGGGCGATCCCCTTGGCGATGCCCGGACAGCCCGGCACACCCTGCACCGACTCCCCGTCGACCACCCGCGTGATCTCGGCCGCATCGCGCCGCGGGTACGACGACATGTCGGGCCGACCTCCGGCGAACAGGAACGGTTCCTGCAGCCCTGCCACCTCGTGGAGCAAGGCCTCGCGCACGCGCAGTTCGTCGGTGAACTTGCCGGGGTCGACGACTGCCTCGCGGAGCTCGTCGCGGCGGAGGAGGCCGAAATCGGTGTGCAGGTTGAACGTACCGTCGGCCACTCGGCGGCGGCCGAACTCGTGGAACGCCATCCGCCACTCGTGGATCAGCTTCACGCAGTTCGTCTTCGTCCGCTCCCGGCCCGGCATGAACACCGTGGCCGAGTGCAGCGCGGCACGGAACTGCGCCTGCGTCTCCGGATCGCCGTCGAGCATGGCCGCGATCTCGTCGCCCAGAGCCTCACGTTCGGCCGCCCGATCGGCATTGTGGGCGTGCGGCGACGCCGCCGGATCCGACAGCCGCATCCGGTCGATCGCCGCCAGCGCGAGATCCGGCTCGGTCTCCCACGTCGGCGAGCGGGTCTCCCACTCGTTCGGGCCGCGGCAGCCGTAGTGATCGGTGAAGTCGGCGAATCGTTCGAGGAATTCCGCGACGTCCGGATCATCCGAGCGCTCGAGGAGCCGCGAGTAGAGGCCGTGGTAGCCGGTGTCGAACGACGCGGTCAGCGACGGCGAGTCGGCGACCAGCCGGCCCAGATCCCACATCGCCATCGACGGTGCGGCCGACTCGACGTCACCCAGACCCGCGAGCAGTTTCAGCACGGCCGTGGGCCGGTCGACGGCGTTGCACACCGCGGTGATGATCCCGAGCGGCACCGTGGCGAGGAACGTCACGAAGATGTGCTCGCCGAACAGCATCTCGAAGTGCGCGTCGGCGAGGCGGAAGGCGTGGTCGATGAGATCGGCGTCGGACATGGCGGTGAGGTCCGGGCGCGACGCGTGCAGCCCGTCGACCAACCGTTCGTGTTCCAGCGCGTCGGGCAGGTTGGGTGTGGTGAGCACCCAGCCGAACGTCTGGGCGATCTTCTTGGTGAGTTCGGGGCGGTCGAAGCCGGGCTTCACCACGAACTCCGGCACGCCGGGCGCATCTCCGAAGAACGTGTCGTCGATGTCCTTGGCCGTCATGTTCGGCGCGCGGTGACCGAGCATCCGCAGCGCGCTCGCGTTGAGGTACGCGTAACCGCCGGTGATCCCGAGGAACACGCACTCGTCGTCGGGCAGCTCGTCGGGTGTCATCACGCCGATGCGGTAGTAGGCGTTGCGGAATCCCATCTCCGAACCGCCGAGGATCCGTCCACGTTCCGGATCGTCGTGTTGGAAGTAGAAGAACGACAGCGGGGCCACCGGGTCGGGGAACACCTCCCCCACGTTGGCCCGCGTGTAGAAATCCCATTCGTCGCTGAGGTCGGTCTCGACCAACCACTTGTCGACCATCGTCGGTTCCCCCTCGTTCGTGGTGTTCGGTATACCCGTTCGACCGAACCCCCGCGAGACGGCCGATCCGAGACTGTAGTGCGGACGCGGAGTACCGTCGCCGCCCATGGGGATGACATCGATTACAGGGACCGTCGCGCCGGGCTTCGAAGCCGTTCGGGACGCGTTCGAGCAGAACTTCCGTGGGCCCGACGAGGGAGGACAGGGGGACGTGGGGGCGTCGGTCGCGCTCACCGTCGACGGCGAGATGGTCGTCGACCTGTGGGGCGGCACTGCCACGTTCGATGCCGGTCCGGGCGACTGGCAGGAGGACACGATCATCAACGTCTGGTCGACGACGAAGACGATGGCGGCGCTGTGCTGTCTGATCCTCGCCGACCGCGGTGAGCTCGACCTGTACGAACCGATCGCCACCTACTGGCCGGAATTCGCGGCGAACGGCAAGGGGTCGATCGCGACCCGACACGTACTCAGCCACTCGGCCGGTCTGTCGGGCTGGGACGAGCCGCTGACCGAGGAGGACATGCTCGACCACGACAAGGTCGTCGCGCTCCACGCCGCGCAGGCGCCGTGGTGGGAGGCGGGCACCGCGTCCGGGTATCACGCGATCAGCCAGGGATTCCTCCTCGGCGAGATCGTCAAGCGTGTGTCGGGCCGTTCGCTCGGCACGTTCTTCGCCGACGAGGTGGCGGGGCCTCTGGGCGCCGACTTCCACATCGGTACGGGACCTGAACACGACGCCCGGGTCGCCCATGTGATCCCGCCGGAGGCGGCCACTCTCGAAGGCGCCGCCGGCGACCTCGACCCGAACTCGATCGCCATGCGCACGATGTTGAATCCGCGACTCGCGGCCGAGTTCTCGTCGACGAAGGAATGGCGGCGGGCGGAGATCCCCGCGGCGGGCGGTCACGGCAACGCCCGATCGGTGGCGCTGTGCCACACGCCCACGGCATGCGGCGGGTCGGCGCGGGGTGTCACGCTGCTGTCGGAGGACGGCGTGGCGCGCATCTTCGACGAGCAGATCCGCGGCGTCGACCTGGTCCTCGGCGCTGAGGTCGTGCTCGGCATGGGCTACGGCCTGCCCGGCCCGATGCTCCCCGTTCCCAATCCGCGCACGGCGTTCTGGGGTGGGTGGGGTGGCTCGCTGGCGATCATCGACGTCGACGCCAGGATGAGCTTCAGCTACGTGATGAACAAGATGGGTGAGGGCACGACCGGCGACACCCGCGGCGCCGGACTCCTGATGGCCGCCTACGGCGCATTGATGTCGGCGAGCTGACCCTGCCTTTCGGACCCTGCCTTTTCGGACCCGGTCCGAACGGGCCGGGTTGGTTCAGGCGGCGGTCCAGGCGAGGAGGTCGTCGGCCGACATCGTGTTGATGATCCGGTCGATCGGCACCTCCCGCTCGGCGGCCCGATCGCAACCGTGCGGCTGCCACTCGAGTTGGCCCGTGGCGTGCGCGTCGGAGTCGATCGAGAACCAGCAGCCGTACTCGATCGCTTGATCGAGCAATTCGCGCGGCGGATCGAGACGCTCCGGCCGGCAGTTGATCTCGACCGCCGTGCCGAACTGGGCACAGGCCGCGAACACGTAGTCGGCGTCGAACTCGCTCGGCGGGCGCCGGCCGATCATCCGGCCCGTGCAGTGGCCGAGGATGTCGACGTGCGGCGAGGCGACGGCGAGCACCATGCGCTGGGTCATCTGCGACTTGTCCATCCGCAACTTCGAGTGCACGCTCGCGACGACGACGTCGAGGCGCTCCAACATGTCGTCCGCGAGGTCGAGGGCGCCATCTTCGAGGATGTCCACCTCCATGCCCGACAGGATCCGGAAGTCGTGGCCGGCCGCGGCGATGTCGGCGTTGATCGAGGCGATCTGGTCGAGCTGCTCGGTCAGCCGCTGCCGGTCGAGACCGTGGGCGATCGTGAGGCGGGCCGAATGGTCGGTCTGCACCATGTACTCATGACCGAGCGCCATCGCCGTCGCCGCCATGGCCTCGATGGTGGCGCCGCCGTCGCTCCACGTCGAGTGCAGGTGGCAGTCGCCCCTGAGTGCGTCGCGGTAGACCTGGCCGGCCTCGGTGATCGACACCTGCGACTCGGCCTCGATCTTCGCCAGGTACGTCGGCTCCTCACCGTTGAGCGCCTGGGTGATCACGGCCGCCGTCGATGATCCAATGCCGTCGAGGTCGGTCAGCGTGTCGTGCTTCGCCCGCTCGGCGAGTTCGTCGGGCGGCGTGTTCCGGACCACGTCGAGGGCCCGAGTGAACGCCTTCGCCTTGAATCCCGTGTCGTGGGCCCGGTCGAGGCAGTGGATCACCCGCAGCAGCGCCTGCTCCGGCGTCATCTCGACCGACATCACCGCGATCGTACCCGCCGCACCGTCGACGGTCCCGCGGAGTGATGCGAAACCGACGGCTTAAAATCAGCCGTATGCCATTGACCGGAGAGTACGAACCGAGCACTGCCGACTGGGTCCGCGAACAGGTGGAGACCTACGAACGCACCGGCGGCAAGGAAGCCAACACACTTGCGCGAGAGCGGCATCCCCGTGATCATCGTCACGACGAAGGGGGCGCAGTCGGGCAAGCTCCGGAAGTTCGCGCTCGATGCGCGTCGAGCACGACGGTGAGTACGCGCTCGTGGCATCGATCGGCGGTGCGCCAAGGAATCCGAGCTGGTACCACAACCTCGTCGCCGAGCCGCTCGTGATGATCCAGGACGGACCCGAACCGCACGATTTCGTCACCCACATCGCCGAGGGCGAGGAGCGGGCGACGTGGTGGGAGCGCGGGGTCGCCGTGTTCCCCACCTACGCCGAGTACCAGCAGAAAACCGACCGCATCATCCCGGTCTTCGTCGCCACCCCGGCCTGACCGTCCACCGATCCAATCTGCCCACCCACCGGTCCGCCGGACGCGTCCAAGTCCCGTTTGCGTCGGGATTTCCGATGGGAGGGTCTCAGAAATCCCGACGCAAACGAGGATGGGAGGGGCCCGAGTCTCCGGTGGGGGGTCGCCGGTGGGCGGGCGACTCAGGCCGTGGCGATGACCGCTCGACGCGGGGCCCGCCGGTCGGCTGAACTCGGCCGTACCAGCGCGGTGCCCATTCGCTGACGATGGCACGGCCCGGGAACGCGATCGAAGCGCCCGATGATCTGGATCGACAGCAGCCCGAAGGCCCGCTCGCGGGCGACGGCGGGTTCGGTGGGATCGACCACGACGGCCATCGCGACCGCGCTGGCGTCGACGGCGCGAGCCGCGCCGAGCAGCTCGTTCAGCAGGTCGGCGGGGACGTGTTCGATGCCGTCGCGTTCGAGGACCTCGGCGAAACGGCGGAGGATGTCGGGGGAGGATGTCCGTTCCATGGCTTCGACGGTACGGATCCGAGAGGTCCAACGCTAGCGATTGTTACTGCTGGAGAGCATCAGCTAGCCTGTTGCTCATGGCCGGTCTCCGCGACCTCGACATCCGCCATCTCGTGGCCCTCGACGCCGTCGCATCGGAAGGGACGTTCGCCCGTGCCGCCGATCGGTTGGGCTACACGCAATCGGCCGTCAGTCAGCAGATCGCGTCGCTGGAACGCATCGTCGGCGAGAAGGTGTTCGACCGACCTGGCGGCCCACGACCGGTCGAGCTCACCCCGATCGGCGCCCATCTCCTCGAACACGGCCGACTCCTGCTCGCCCAACTCGATGTGATCAGCGACGAGCTGGACCGTTTCCGCAGCGGCGACGTCGGCCGCCTGCGCGTCGGCACGTTCCAGAGCATCTCGGCGACCATTCTGCCGCTGCTCGTCGGGCCGATGAAGGCGCGCCATCCGCATCTCGAGATCACCGTGTTCGAGAGCGACATCGACGTCGACCTGATCGAGCGTCTGGCGATCGGCGAGCTCGACGTGAGCTTCGTGGTCGGCAACGTCGACCCGCAGTTCGAGTCGCGGCATCTGCTCACCGATCCGTTCGTGCTCCTGGCCCGCCCCGGGCAGTTCCCACCCGGCCACGTGGCGATCGCCGACCTGGCCAACGAGCCACTGATCGGCCAGCACGAGAACTCGTGCCAGCTCATCAACGAGGCCGGACTGCGCTCGGTGGGCCTCGATCCCACCTACGTGTTCCGCACGAACGACAACGGTGTGGTGGCAGCGATGGTGCGCGTCGGGATGGGCGTCGCCGTGTTGCCGATGTTGTGCACCGAACCCGAGGACAAGCGCATCGCCCTGCATCCCCTGATGCCACCGATCCCCGAGCGTGAGATCTCGATCGCGTGGCGAGCGGGACGCACGCTCGCCCCAGCCACGGCGCACTTCGTCGACTTGGCGGTGGAGATGAGCGCCACGGTCGCCACCCGCCACTCCGCCTGAGTCGGGCTCCGCACAGCTGAGTTCAGCGCGCCCAGATCGGACGCGCGCGCTGGTCGATCTCGTCGAGCAGGACGATCGTCTCGGCGGCGCGCACGCCTTCGATCTGCTGGAGTTCGTGGAGTGCAACGTCGCGGAGATGCGCCAGCGAATCGGCCCGGACGAGCGCGATGAAGTCGAACTCGCCGGTCGCCACGCCGAGCCATTCCACCCCGGGCAGCGCACGGAGTTGCTCCCGCAGATCGCGCCAGAGGCCCTGCCGCACGTTGATCAGCACGAGCGCGGCGACGGTGAGGCCGACCGCGGCCGGGTCGACACGAGCGGTGAATCCGGCGATGACCCCGTCGTCGACGAGCCGATCGAAGCGGTGGTACGCCGTCGCCCGGCCGATGCCGATGTGATCGGCGAGCGCCGGTGCCGTCATCCGGCCGTCGGCGCGGAGCAGGTCGATCATCCGCCGATCCACATCATCGAGCTCGGACATCGAGATGATCGTATCCGTTCTCGATCGTCTCGGACCTGATCATCTCGATCTTGCGGAAATGGTGAGGCGAACGGGCGGATCGGGCAATCCTGGAGGCATGGGATCGACCATCTCAGCACAACAAACCACCGAGCCACCGCCGGCCTATTGGGCTCGCCGGGATCAACTCGCCGCGCTCGCCGCGGGGATCGACGAACTGCCGGTCGTGATCGACTACACCGACGTCGAACACGGGGTGTGGGCGGCGGTGTCGGACGCGCTCCGTCCGCTGTGGGACCAGCACGCGGCCGCCGGCGTGCTCGCCGCTCGGGACGTGCTCGGCCTGCCGACCGACCACGTGCCGCAACTGATCGACGTCGACGCCTGGCTCCGCCCACTGACCGGGTTCGGCTACCGCGCCGTCGACGGCATCCTGCCCGGCGGCGAGTTCTTCAGGGCGCTGGCACGGCGCACGTTCCCCTCGACGCAGTACGTCCGCTGGGAGGGATCGCCGCTCTACACGCCCGAACCCGACGTGATCCACGAGGTGATGGGCCACGGCAACTGCCTGGCCTGTCCCGAGATCGCCGACCTGCACCGGCTCGCCGGCGCGGCGATCGGACGACTCGAGAACGAGCGGTCGCGGGCGATGATCGGCGACGTGTTCTGGTTCACCGTCGAGTTCGGTGTGGTGATCGAGCACGGCACACCGAAGGCGTACGGCACCGGACTGCTCAGCTCGCCGGGCGAAATCGACTGGTTCGCCGACCATGCCGAGTTGCGGCCGATCGACATCGTGGAGATGGCGACGCTCGACTACGACATCGACCACTACCAACCGGTGCTGTTCGCCGGCGAGTCGCTCGCCCAGGTGCACGACGTGATCGGCGGCTTCCTCACCGACGCCACCGACGACTCGATCGATCGCCTCCTCGCCCACTCCTGAGCGGGCCGATCCGGCCGACCTGCCGCCCTACAGGTTGCCGCGGCGTTCCTGTTCCTTCTCGATCGACTCGAAGAGGGCCTTGAAGTTGCCCTCGCCGAAGCCGGTCGCACCGCCACGCTGGATGATCTCGATGAACACGGTCGGGCGGTCGGTGATCGGTTCGGTGAACAGCTGCAGCAGGTACCCGTCGGGTTCGTGGTCGACGAGGATGCCCAGTTCCTCGATGTCGCCCCACGGCACCTCGAGCTGGTTGAGCCGGCTGCGGACGTCGCGGAAGTACTCGTCGTTGGCCTCGAGGAAGCGCACGCCGCGCCCGTGCAGGCTGCTGATCGCCCGCACGATGTCGCTCGTGCCCAATGCGATGTGCTGCACTCCCGGACCCCGGTACGTGTCGAGGTACTCCTGGATCTGGCTGCGCTTCAGTCCGGCGGCCGGCTCGTTCAGCGGCATCGTCACGCCCGACCCGTTCGTGACCACGGTCGAGCGGAGGGCGCTGTACTCGGTGGCGATCTGGTGCTCGTCGAAGTGGCGCAGCTGGGTGAAGCCGAGCGACTCGTAGAACCCCACCCACTCGTCGAGCTTGCCGACCTCGACGTTGCCGACGACGTGGTCGATGCGTTCGAGGCCGACCGGTGTGCCGGCCGGTTCGGGCGGCAGATCGGTCGTGACGTAGCCGGGGCAGTAGTAACCGAGGTAGTCGCGGCGGTCGACGAAGGTGTGCTTCGTCTCGCCGTACGTGCCGATTGCGGCAAGGCGCAAGGTGCCCTGGTCGTCGGTCAACTCGTACGGCTCGCGCACGGAGCGGGCACCGCGGGCGAGGGCCGCCTCGTAGGTCGCCGTGGCGTCGTCGACGACGAACGCCAAGTCCTGGGCACCGTCACCGTGCTCGCGCACATGGGTCCAGATGGGCGAGTCGGGCGTGAGGCCGGCGGTGACGACGAAACGGATGTCGCCCTGTTCGAGCAGATACGACGCGATGTCGTCGCGGCCGGTCTCGGGGCCCGCGTAGGCCGTGACCCGGAACCCGAACGCCGCGGTGAGGAACCCCGCCGTGGCGCGCGCGTTGCCGACGTAGAACTCCAGCGAGTCCCACCCCTTCAGGTGAGACGCCGGAGCGATCGTGGTGCCTTCGACGGCGGTCATACGAGGTGCCTCCTGATCATTCGGAACGCCCGTGACCACTGTGACCGACCACAAGGCGCAGATCAAGGCAGCGCCGAGATCCCGCCCTCGGGCTTCATTTGGCGGGCTGTCATTTGGCGGGTGTCAGTGGGCGGGCGTCAGTGGGCGGCCGCGATCACCAAGGGTGCGGCCGGGCTCAACTTGAGCACGTCCGGCATCAGGCGCCGTAGCGACGCCGGGCCCTCGAACCGCACTCGACCACTGCGCAGGGCCGCCGCGATCGGGATCCGGCCGAGCCACACCTGGTACAGCGACGAGACGTCCGAGTAGATCGTGAGGTCGACCGGAAAGCCGGGATCGGTGTTGCACATCGATGGGCCGGCTCCGTCGTCGACGATCCAGAACCGTCGCTTGTCGTCGGTGAACCGGACGTGGAAGACGTGGCGATCGCCGGACAGCGTCGAGGTGTCGACGCCGGTGTGCATCCACCACACGAGCAGTTCGGCATCGAGCTCGTCCGGGTTCGGTTCGTCGAAGCTCCACTTCGCTCCCCACGCCCCGAGACCGAACACGATGGGCTCGAGCTCGCGACCCGAGTCGGTGAGGAGGTACTCGCCGTCGAGCCGGACGACGAGTTCGGCCCGTTCAAGGCTCCGCAGGCGTTGCGTGAGCAGGCTCCGCGAGAGACCGGGAAGGCCTCGCGCGAGATCGTTGAACCGGGTCGCACCGACGAGCATGTCGCGCACGATCATCAGCGTCCAGCGTTCGCCGAGCAGATCGAGCGCCCGTGAGATCGGGCAGTACTGGCCGTAGCCCTGGGTAGTCATGTCCACACGCTCCTTCCGACGCGACGGTACCGCGTGGGGATCTCCCGCAGTAGTCCAGATTCTGTACTGGAGCGGTGTCGAGTCCATCCGTACGTTCGAATCCATGACCATCACCGAATCCCGAAATGACACCGACACCTCCACCATCACGTTGTCCGACCTCGCCACGCGGATCGGACTCGACCTCGCCGCCGACGTGGCGGCGAACGACGTCGCCGGCACCATCTCCCCCGCCGCCTTCGACCGGCTCCGCACCGACGGCATCACCCGCGGCGCTGGTTCCCCGCGAATTCGGCGGGGGCGGCGCGACGTATGCCGAGATGGCCGACGCGCTCCGAGCGATCGCCCGTCACGATCCGTCGACGGCCGTCGCGCTCTCGATGCACACCCACCTCGTCGCCTTCCAGGTGTGGCGGCACCACCACGGCATGGACGCCGAACCCATCTTCCGCAAGGTCGTCGATGGTCCGGCGGTGCTCGTCAGCACCGGAGCATCCGACTGGGTCGGTTCGAACGGCACCGCCCTGAAGGTCGACGGCGGATATCGCATCTCCGGGCGCAAGGCGAACGCCAGCGGCTGCGAGGTCGGCAACGTCCTCGTGACGAGCATTCGCTGGGACGATGCGCCCGACGGCCCGTCGGTTCTCCACTGCGCGGTTCCGCTGAACGCCGACGGTGTACACATCGAGTTCACCTGGGACACACTCGGGCTGCGCGCGACCGGGTCGCACACGGTCGTGCTCGACGACGTGTTCGTCCCCGACGCCGCGATCTCGCTCGTGCGGCCGGCGGACGTCTGGCACCCGGTGTGGAACGCCATCATGGGAGCAGCGATGCCGCTGATCGCGTCGGCGTATCTCGGCATAGCGGACGCCGCGGTCGACGCTGCGGTGCGGGCGAGCGCCGGCAGGACCGAGCCGCACGTCCACCAGCTGCTCGGCGAGATGCTCGACGCCCACACGACGGCGACCGACATCGTCGCGGCCATGGTCGAGTCGGCCGACGACCTGCATTTCGACAACACCGACCAGCACGCCAGCCGGACGTTGAGTCGCAAGACGGTCGCCGCTGACGCGATGATCGCCACGGTCCGACTGGCGATCGAGGCCACGGGCGGGTACGGCTACTCGCGCAGCAGCGCGCTCGAACGGCTCTACCGTGACGTGCACGGCGTGCTGTTCCACCCGCTCCCCCGGGCCAAGCAGACGACGTTCACGGGCCGCGTCGCCGCCGGCCTCTCCCCGATCGCCTGACCTGTCGCGCGGGGTCAGGCACAACGCGACAGGTTGCTCGCGGCGGACCCGCAACCTGTCGCGAAGTGCCTGACCCCGCGCGACAGGTGGACGTCGTAGCCTCGGGGGAATGACCGACTTGCTGATCGAGTCGCGGACGATCGAGGATCGTCTGCGGCGCGCGCTGCCGTCCGACGTCGACTACGCGTCGGCGCGGCTCCACGACGAACGTTCGGAGCACCTGCGGGTGCGGCGCAACGAGTTGGAGCCGATCTTCACCGAGTTCGACACGGGTGTGATGATCTCGATCTGGGATGGCGGGGGCCTCGGTTACGCAGCCACCGCCGACCTGAGCGAGGCCGGCCTCGCGGCGGCCGTCGAACGGGCCCGGCACTGGGCATCGATCACCGCCGGCGCGATGGCGATGACGACCCCGCCGTCCGATCACGCCACGGGCGAGTACCGCTCGCCGGTGGAGGTCGACTGGGAGACCCTCCCGCTCGACGACCGGCTCGAACTGCTGCACCATCAGTCGCGGCTGCTCGGCATCGACGAGCGGATCGTCGACTGGAACGCATCACTCGTCAAGCGTGAGGTCGACACGTTGCTCGTCACCTCCGGCGGCGGACGGATCGAACAGCGTTTCCGCTTCGTCTATCCCGGCCTGAAGGCCGTGGCCAACGAGGGCATCAACACCCAGACCCGCACGTTCGGCGCCGGCGCGTTCTGCGGGCAGGGCGGCGCCGAGGTGTTGGGCCGCCATGGCTTCGGCGACTCGGCCTCCCGGATCGCCGATCAGGCCATCGAACTGCTCGACGCCCCGAACTGTCCGAGCGGCACGATGGACCTGCTGCTCGCACCCGACCAGATGGTGCTGCAGATCCACGAGTCGATCGGCCATCCGCTCGAACTCGATCGGATCCTCGGCGACGAGCGCAACTACGCCGGCACGAGCTTCGTCACCGCTGACATGTTCGGCACGTTCCGGTACGGCTCCGAGCTCCTGAACGTCACGTTCGATCCCACCGTGCCGGGCCAGCTCGCCAGCTACGGCTACGACGACGATGGCACCCCGGCGACCCGCGAGTACCTGATCGAGGACGGCATCCTCAAGCGCGGTCTCGGTGGTGCGGTGTCGCAGGAGCGCACCGGCCTCGCCGGCGTGGCCAACTCGCGGGCATCGGGTTGGAACCGTCCACCGATCGACCGCATGGCCAACCTCAACGTCGAGCCGGGCGATTCGACGTTCGACGAACTCGTCGCGTCCGTCGAGCACGGGGTGTACCTGCAGACCAACACGTCGTGGTCGATCGACGACAGCCGCAACAAGTTCCAGTTCGGTTGTGAGTACGGCCAACTCATCGAGGACGGGGAGATCGTCGGCACGGTGCGCAACCCCGGCTATCGGGCGATCTCGCGCACGTTCTGGCGCAGCCTGCGCGGCGTCGGCGACGCCGACACGTTCAAGGTGATGGGTACGCCCAACTGCGGCAAGGGCGAGCTCAACCAGATGGTCGGCACCGGTCACGCGTCACCGGCCTGCCTGTTCGGCGACGTCGAGGTGTTCGGCGGCGAAGCATGAGCCCGCCCGACACGAACCGGCCCAACTCGAACCGGCCCAACTCGAACCGGGACGACCAGGCGTACTTCGACGAGCTCGTCACCGCGGCCACGGCCGGCCTCACCGGCGACGAGGTCCTGCTCGCCAACATCAGCGGCGAGCGGACCGATTTCATCCGGCTGAACAACAACGACGTCCGTCAGGCCGGCACCGTCGACCAGCGCCGCCTCACCGTCGACCTCATCGAGGGACGGCGCCACGTCGCAGGCGGCATCACCCTCACCGGCGAGCGCGCGACGGACGACACCCGCGTCGCCACGCTCCTGGCCCAACTGCGCGAGCAACGCCGTCACGTCGCCGACGATCCGTTCCTGCTCTACAACGAAACGCCGACCTCGACCGAGCGCATCGAGCGTGGGGCGATCCCCGAACCGGCCGCGGCCTTGACCGACATCCGGCGCGGTGGCCAGGGCCACGACCTGGTCGGGATCTACGCGGCCGGTGACACGTTCGCCGGGTTCGGCAACTCCCTCGGGCAGCGCAACTGGTTCCAGACCGCGACGTTCAACCTCGACTGGTGCTTCTACCTCGAGGCCGACAAGGCGGCCAAGAACCTCTTCGCCGGCTTCGACTGGAACGACGAATTGTTCGAGCGCAAGATCGACTGGTCGACGCGTCAGCTCACCGCGCTCGACCGGGCACCGATGAACCTCACGCCCGGCGAGTACCGCACGTACCTGGCGCCGCGGGCGATGGAGGAGTTGGTCCAGCTGATGTCGTACTACGGCGCGTTCGGCCGGCGGGCGCACGAGACGCGCCAGACGCCGTTGCTGCGGATGGTCGTCGACGACGTGGCGCTGTCGCCGATGGTGTCGATCGCCGAGGACACCGCCGGTGGCGTGGCACCGAACTTCCAGTCAGCCGGCTTCATCCGTCCCGATTCGGTTTCGCTCGTCGTCGACGGTCGTTACACCGACACGCTGGTCTCGCCGCGTTCGGCGCAGGAATACGGCGTGCCGACGAACGGCGCTGGCGACGGCGAGTATCCGGAGTCGTTGGCGCTGGCGCCCGGGACGGTGTCGACGGCGAACGTGAGCGAGGCGCTCGGCACGGGCCTGTTCGTCGGCAACTTGTGGTACACGAACTTCTCCGACCGCGCCGCCTGCCGGACGACCGGTATGACCCGGTTCGCGACGTTCTGGATCGACGAGGGCGAGATCGTCGCGCCGGTCAACGTGCTGCGCTTCGACGACACCGCCTTCCACCTGCTCGGCGACAAGCTCGAAGGCCTCACCGACGAGGCCGAGGTGCTTCTCGACGCGTCGACCTATGGCGAGCGTTCCACCGACAGCAACCGCCTCCCCGGCGCCCTCGTCACGGCCATGCGCTTCGTGCTGTAGCTGTGATGGTTGGCTCGGCCTCACGGCGCGTCTCGTCGGAGCGATCGAGGTCGGCCGAGCGTCCGCTTCGTTTCCGATTCACCGCCATGCGCTTCGTGTTGTACTACACAGATTAGTTGCGTTCGCAAGTATTCCTGCTAGGCTGATGCGATGAGTTCTCCCGTCGTCCAGACCGTCCCGCTGGGGTTCCAGTGGCCGACCGTCGACCCGTTCCTCTTCTGCGTCCACCACCTCGACCACTACCCCGCCGGCAACGCCGACCTTGGCCCCGGTCGCGCCGCTCGACGGCCGCCCGATCGGCAACGACTTCGCCGGCATCGACGGGCTGGCGCATGTACCACGGCAGCACTGTGCCGGGCTTTCCCGTCCATCCGCACCGTGGGTTCGAGACGATCACGTTCGTCCGCCAGGGCCTCATCGACCACGCCGACTCGATGGGTGCCGCCGCCCGCTACGGCCGTGGCGACGTGCAGTGGATGACCGCCGGCAAGGGCATCCAGCACGCCGAGATGTTCCCGCTGCTCGACCGCGACGGCCCGAACACCGCTCGAGCTGTTCCAGATCTGGATCAACCTGCCGGCCGCCGACAAGATGGTCGAGCCCCATTTCACGATGCTGTGGGACCACGACATCCCCCGCCACGTCGTCAGCGACGACGCAGGGTCGCACCGCCGAGATCACCGTGATCGCCGGCACGCTCGCCGGCCACGAACCACCGGCGCCACCGCCGAGCTCGTGGGCGTCGCGGCCCGAAGCCGACGTCGCCCTGTGGCACGTCGTGCTCGACCCGGGCGCATCGTGGACGATGCCGACCGCCGCATTCGACGACAGCGTCCGAGTGCTCTACGTCTTCGAGGGCGACCGCCTCACGATCCACAATCCCGCCGGCGAGGGCGAGACCGTGGGCACCACGACGGGCGTCGTGGTCGACGCGCGAGCAGGCGGTCACGCTCACCGCGATCGGAACGACACCGAGGTCCTCGTGCTGCAGGGCCGTCCCATCGGCGAGCCGGTGGCGCAGCAGGCCCGTTCGTGATGAACACCCACGACGAGATCCTCGAGGCCTTCGCCGACTACCGGCGCACGCAGTTCGGCGGCTGGCCCTGGGACCGCGACGACCCGACGCACGGCGCCACCGGCAATCGGTTCGCCCGCCACGCCGACGGCCGAGTCGAAGAAGCCGTCGGCGTCTGACCGACAGCACGACGCCCGATAGACGTTTGCGTCGGGATTTCTGAGGCCCGGTCCTCAGAAATCCCGACGCAAACGTCACTGGGGAGGCCCACCGTTTGCGCCCGCCCGGACTGCCCGGTACGGTCGATGGCGGGCTCTCGCCCGATCGGGAGCCCGGTCCACCCGCCCGCCTCTCACGATCAGGACGTTCACCATGAAGAAGCTCCTTGCCCTCCTTGCCCTCCTCGCAGTCGTTGCTTCGGCCGTCGCCGCAATACGGCGCGAGGACCTGAAGGCCGACGCCAACCGCGCCGCCAGCGCCGCGACGAACGCCGCCAAGGCCGCCAAGGACAAGGTCCGCCCGAGCGCGACCGACGAAGCGTTCGACGAGATCACCAAGGATCTGAGCGACGTCACGAGCTGATCATCGGCCGCCGCTCGACGGCCCAGCGTCACGAGTGTCACACCCCGCGTTCATCCTGTTCTGCAGGCCTTCGAAGGGGAATTCACATGCTCGTGCTCGTCGCAACCAACGAAACCCAGGGAGAGTCACCGACGACTACCTACACGTCGTGGGCGAACTGGTCACCGCCGTCGTCACCGAGTGTGCGACCGAGGACTGCGGCTGTGGCCGCGGATTTCCGGGACTGGCCAGCGTGTTCGCCACCACCACGGCCCAGGTCGTCGACCTCCCGCATCTCACCGACGCCGACCTCCGAGGCGTCGGCTCTTCGACTACCTCGCCCGTGGCGGGTGGCTCGACCTCCTCCGCGACGAACCCGACGCCGAGCTGATCATCGACGACATGATCGACGAGCACCTCGACGGCATCGCCGCGGTGTGTGCCCGCTGCCCGGTCGGCACGATCGTCGAACGCGACGGACCGCTGGTGTTCACGCGCTCGATCCCGTTCGCCGCCTGACACGCCCAACCCGCCCGCCGTCTCACCCACGCGGCGCTCCCCGCATCACCGCTCGAACCGCAGCGATCACCGAACGACGAGCGCCATGGCAGCGGCGCTTGCGTCGTGGCGGCATTCCTGTTTCGCTCGCTGCAGCGCAACGACAACGCACCGGGCTCGAGCTGGCTCTTCGTCTTCGTGCTCGTCGCCATCGTGTCAGGCGTCATGCTCAGCTTTGCCGGACGCGGCGGTCCGTCGATGAAGGCCGTCGCCGCGACCACCCGAAATTCTGAGCGAGGCGAGCGCTCAGCGCACCGTTTCGCTCAGAATTTCGGAGGGATTGGTGGGGGTCGGGGGCGCGTAGGGTGTCGGCGAGCCAGGCGATGCGCTCACGCATCAGGTCGAGGCCGGGCTGTGGCGGGCACGGCTGCACCTCCGACCGGGGCCGGTCGAACACCATGTGCTTCGGATCGCCCGGGTCGTAGACGGGCCATGCCGGTCGTCCCGGCGAGTCGGGCACGCCCGACACCGCAAACGCGAACCACCGGTCACCCATCTCCCGGGCGAGCAAGTGGAAGTCCGCAGCGACCGGGAGGAGCGGCATCTGCGCGTCGAACACGTAGAAGATCTCGGCCGCGTGGTACGCCCCGGCGTGCTGCTTCTTCGACGGCGGCACCGCCCGGAAGTGGTACCGGTACACGGGGTGGCCGCCGGCTGCGTGCTGGCGCGACGCATGGTCGACGTGGACCCCGAACATGTGGTCGCCGAGTTCGGCTTCGACGGCGTCGTCGTCGAGCACGGCCAGCCCGGGATACGCCGCGATCAACCGGTCGACGTGCTCAGGTCGTCGGGTACGACCGTTCGAACGTCGCGCGGGCATCGGCCACCGTCACCTCGGCATCGGTCTGCGGCCGCTCGAACTCGCCGCCGGCCGGGTGCACGAGCCCGACGAACAGTGATGCCTCGTTCGCGTTGTAGCCGATCAGCAACGGCACCGATGCCTGGATCCCGTCACTGAACGCCGACATCGGGGTGCAGGGCAGGATCACGTCGTCGACCACGGGGTAGAAGTAGCGGCCCCATTCCGGATGCGCCCGGTACAGCTCGTACAACTCGTCCGGCTCCATCGTCCGCAACCGGACCACCTGCCCTGCCGTCGGCCCCACGGCGAGCGTCGCGAACTCGACCGCGGCGTCCTCGGCCGGGATCCAGTCGAGTGCCGGCCGGCGCAGGTGCAGCCAGCGCGCCGAGTCGCTCGGGCTCTGGGCGATCGCCCGGTGGAACAGCCCCGCGCCCGGGGCGACGTCATCAGGTTGAGCACCGCCTCACCGCCGGCCGACTCGCCGAAGATCGTCACCTGGTCCGGATCGCCGCCGAACGCCTCGATGTTGTCGCGCACCCATTCGAGGGCGGCGATCTGATCGAGCAGCCCGTAGTTGCCCGACACGCCGTCGGGTGACTCCGCGGCGAGATCGGGATGGGCGAAGAACCCCATCAGCCCGAGCCGGTAGTTGATCGTCACGAGCACGCAGCCCCGTTCGGGGAACGAGGGCGTGTTGTACATCGGTTGTCCACCGTCGCCGTCGGTGTGGTCACCGCCGTGGATCCACACCATCACCGGCAGCCCGGACGCACCGGCGGGCGCGTGGACGTTCAGCGTGAGGCAGTCCTCGCTCGGCTTCTTGATGGCCAGCTTCAGCCCGAGCCCGAGCGCCTTGCCCCGTGCCCGGCCGATCCCGAGGCCGTCGACGAGGCGGAGGAAGAAGTCGTCCATGACGCCGGCGCGCTGGTAGCCGGGCGGCCCGACCTTCGTGCACTTCCGGCTGCCACGCCAGGGTTCGGGAGGTACCGGCGCCTTCCACCGCAACGGCCCGATCGGGGGCGCCGCGTAGGGGATACCGAGGTGGTGCACCAGCCGGCCCTTCGAGCGGGCCTTGCCCCTGACCTTGCCGGCCGTGGTCTCGACCACGTGCTTGTGACGTCCGATTTCGACCATGCCCCATGCTCGCGCGTGTCGGGTGGGCGTGACACCCCAGGCTCATTCAGTGGGCCAATTCAGTGGGCGAGTTCAGTGAGCGTGTTCAGTCGACGGCGACGTCCAGCCCCTCGAGACCACGCAGGTTGATCCGCCCGTTCCAACGCGGCTCGCCGACGACGCGGGCGTGGGGGAAGCGACGGACGAACGACCCGATCGCCACCTGGGCCTCGAGGCGGGCGAGCGACGACCCGAGGCAGTAGTGCGCGCCGCTGCCGAACGACAGGTGCTGCGCGGTGCCCGTGCGTCGGATGTCGAGATCGTTCGCGGTCGGGCCCCACTTGGCCGGGTCACGGTTGGCCGAGGCCAGCCCGGCGAGCACGAACATCCCTCGGGGGATCGTCTTGCCGCCGAAATCGATGTCGTGCAGCGTGATCCGTCGCGACATCTGGACCGGGCTCACGTAGCGGAGGAGTTCGTCGACCGCATTCACGTCGAGTGTCGGATCGTCGCGCAGCATCGCCAGCTGCTCGGGATGCCGGAGCATCTCGTAGATCCCCGTGCCGATGAGGTTGACCGTGGTCTCGTGGCCCGCCACGAACAGCAGGTTCACCTGGTCGCGCAGCTCACGCGGCGACAGGCGATCGCCGTCCTCCTCGGCGGCGATCAGCGCGGTGAGCAGATCGTCGGCCGGGTTCGCCCGCTTCCAGGCAACGACGTCGTCGACGTGCGCATTCATCTTGCGGTCGCCGTCGACCGCCGCCTGGATCTCCTCCTGGGTGATGATCGGGTCGAGGGTCTTGACGATCGCCCCGGACCATTCGGCGATGAGGTCCTTGTCGGCCTCGGGCATGCCGAGCATCTCCGAGATGACGTCGAACGGCAGCGGGAACGCGAGCTCGGCGACGACATCGCCGCCGCCCCGCTCCTCCATCGAGTCGAGGATGTCGTCGACGAGTTCCTGCACCCGCGGCCGGAGCGCCTCGATCGACGAGGGCGTGAATGCCTTGCTGACGAGGCGACGCAACCGTGTGTGGTCGGGTGGGTCGGCGTTGAGCATGCTCGTGGACTGTTGGAGCTCGCCACCCGACGCCTCGAGGAAGATCGCGAGGCGCTTCTCGTCCATGATCTCGATGTTCTCGTCGCTCACGCTGAGCGACGGATCGCGCAGCAGTCGCGACACGTCCTCGTAGGTGAACAGGAGCCACTGGTTCATCAGGGTGAGGTGCACGGGATCGTGGGCCCGCATCTCCGCGAAGTGTGGCCACGGATCTTCCACGTATCCCGGTTGCAGGGGGTTGAAGAACCGCTCCGGATCGTCGGTCGTCACCGCCCCGGTCGTCACGATCGCCCCACGTGCTCGCTCATCGCCCGATCGTAGGCCCGCCCTGTGAGTCAGGAGAACACGACGGGATCGCCGACTCGCACCGTGCCTGGGGTGCGGATGGTGGCGTAGACACCCACGTTCTGCTCGAGCTCGTCGATCACGTGGCGAAGGATGGCCCGATCGGCCGGGATGGTGGCGTCGATCTGGCGCGTCACCATCACGCATCGCGGGCACGGGTCGAGGAAATCGATCACGGCCGACCCGATCGTGGCGGACCGACCCTTCCACCCGAACTCCGGATGGCCCACGACGTCGTCGGTGTCGAGGACGATCGACGGCCGGAACCGGCGGATGTCGACGACCGAATCGGGCAACGCCGCCTCGAGCGAGGCCAGCGCCGCCGAGGTCATCACGAGCAGTGGCCAGGCGTCGTAGTAGGTGCCGGGCGGCGACTCGAACTCGCCGATGATCGGTGGGAACACCGAGAAGTCGGGCAGGGGATCGTCGGCCTCACGGCCCATCACGGCACGGAACTCGGCGAGCGGGTCGTCGCCGTCGGGGGCGCCGCGGCGATAGTGATCGACGTCGTCGGCCGGGCGCAGCCGCTCGAGCCGCACCCGATGACCGAGGGCCGCGCTGACCCTGTCGTCGACGTCGCCGTCGAGCGTCGTCACCGTCGATCCGTCCGGCAGGGTGATCTCGACCTGCCCGTCGGACAGGTCGCGGGCCGCGAACTGCATCAGCTCGCCGATCTTCTTCGCCCCGCGGATCCCGCCCCGCTCGAGATCGCGCGTCGCCCAGGTCCGATCGCCCACGATCCCGAGTTCGCTCAGCTCCACCGCGTCCACGGTCGACCCGATCATCGACTTCACCGGGTACCGCCAGAGCTCCGCGACGTGCATCCCTCGACCGTACCGGTCGGGGCCAGCCCGAGGTCCCTCCAAGGGCTCGCCGGCGTTCACCGCGACTTACGGTTGGCTTCGATGAACGACGAACTGCACTGGATGTCGGCGAAAGACCTCGCAGCATCGATCCGCCGGCGTGACGTGTCGAGTGTCGAGGTCCTCGACCACCTGGTGGCGCGGATCGAACGGCTCGACGGGCCGACCAACGCGGTCATCCAGTGGGACCTCGATCGTGCCCGCGCGAGCCGCTCGATCCGCGGACCAAGCGGTGCTGGCCGGCGACGACCTCGGCCCACTGCACGGCGTGCCCATGACGATCAAAGACTCGTTCGAGACCGCGGGATGCATCACGGCGAGCGGCGCGCCTGCCCTCGCCGCGCACGTGCCCGCCGCGGACGCGTGGCCGGTCGCCCGACTCCGCGATGCCGGGGCGATCCCGTTCGCCAAGACCAACCTGCCGCTGTACGCAGGTGACGTCCAGTCGTTCAACGAGGTCTACGGAACGACGAACAACCCGTACGACACCACGCGCACCCCGGGTGGGTCATCGGGCGGGGCGGCCACCGCGCTGGCAATGGGGTTCACGCCGATCGAGCTCGGCAGCGACATCGGCGGATCGATCCGGGTGCCGGCCCACTACTGCGGCGTGATGGGCCACAAGTCGAGCTACGCCATCGTGCCCGACCACGGGCAGATCCCCGGCCCGCCCGGCTCGTTGAGCGGTGCCGACATTGCCGTGGCCGGCCCGATGGCGCGGACCGTCGACGACCTCGAGCTGGAACTCGGGGTGCTCGCCGGCCCCGACCGCTGGAACGCGCCGGCCTGGCGACTCGACCTGCCGCCGAGCCGAGCGACGGACCTCGCCGACTTCCGGATCGCGGCATGGACCGACGATCCGTGGAGTCCGGTCGACGCCGACACCGCGCGCGTGCTCGGCGACCTTGTCGATGCCGTCGGGTCGGCAGGAGGACGTGTCGACGTCGATGCCCGACCGCCGTTCACGCTCGAAGACGTGTGGAGCGTCTTCTCGCCATTGCTGTTCGCGGCCCTCGCCAACGGGCACAGTCCCGAGGCGCTCGACCGCATGGCCGCAAGCACCGACGACTCGCCGCGGGAGCGGTCCGGCGGGCGACGGCGATGCGTCACCAGGACTGGATGTCGATGAACGAGCAGCGGCTGCAACTGCGCGAACAGGTCGCCCGGTTCTTCGACGGCTACGACGCGATCCTGATGCCGGTGCACCCACGCCCGGCGTTCCCGCACGACCATCCCGGTACTCCGGCGACGCGCACGGTCGTGATCGACGGGATCGACCGTCCGTACATGGATCTCTTCCGGTGGATCGCGCTCGCCGGCGCGGCGTACCTTCCCGCCACGGTCGTGCCGGCGGGGATGAGCGCCGACGGGCTTCCCATCGGCGTGCAGATCGTCGGGCCGTACCTGCACGACCGGACGACGTTGCAGCTCGCCCGGCACCTCGAAACCATGGCGGCCGTCCCCCACCCCTCACTCGCGATCTGACGCGCGCCAGGGGACCCGACCCCCTGGCGCGTGGCCAGTCTGTTCAGGCCGGCGGTGGCGATTCGGCGAGCGACTTGAGATTTTCGAGCGCCGCAGTCAGTTGTTTCGGTGCGACCCGCCAGGCCAGCTCGAGCAGGAAGCCCATGCCGCGCTTGGCCTGCAGGCCTTGGCGGTAGTTCACGCGGCACCCACCCGCGGTCGGCTCGATGCGCACCGACTCCGCCAAGGTGTCGAGGAACGGCACCTTCGTGGCCACCCCGGCGAAGGCGAAGTGCTCGTTCTCGTCCCACGCTGTGAACTGTTCGTCGATGGAGATCCGGCTCACCGTGACGCGGCGCTGACCACCGACGCCGGACGGCGCCCCGGTGACCTCGACGCTGTCGAGCGAGGTGAACCACTTCGGCCAGTTCACGTGGTCGGCGATCAACGCCCACACGGCTTCGGGCGGCGCAGCGATGTCGATCGAACGCTCGAGCCGGATCGGCGCGCTGTCGATCCACTCGGGTGGCTGGACGGGATGGCTCGGCATCACCCGATTCTCCCTCATCCATTCCCGTTTGCGTCGGGATTGCTGAGGACCGGTCCTCAGAAATCCCGACGCAAACGGGAATGTGGGGCGGGTCGGTCTCAGGCGTGGATGTCGACGAGGGCCTTGTCGACGGTGGCCAGCGCGATGTCGATCTCGTCGGCACCAACCGTGAGCGGCGGCATGAAGCGCAGCGTCGTACCGGCCGCGCCGGCGGTCATCAAGATGAGCTTGCCGTGCTCGCGGCAGTGGTTGACCACCGCCGCCGTGCGCGTCGCGGTGTCGAGATCGACCGCGACCATCAGACCCAGCGAGCGCACGCGGACCAAGCCCTCGTGGCGAGCGCTCAGCGCGCGCAACCCGTCGGCGAGCTGCGCGCCCCGCTCGATCACTCGGTCGAGGAACCCGTCCGAGGTGAGCACGTCGATCGTGGCGAGCGCGGCGGCGCAACCGATCGGATTGCCGCCGTACGTGCCGCCGTGCGAGCCCGTCGGCCATTTGTCGTCGAGCTCGCGGCGCGTCCCGAGCGCAGAGAAGGGGAAGCCGGACGCGATCCCCTTGGCCATGCACACGATGTCGGGCGAGACGTCGTAGTGCTCGATGGCGAACATCTTCCCGGTGCGGCCGAAACCCGACTGCACCTCGTCGGCGATGAACAGCATGCCGAACGCCTTGCACCGCTCGTCGATCGCTTCGAGGAACCCCGCCGGCGCCGCCGTGTACCCACCTTCACCGAGGACCGGCTCGATGATCACCGCCGCGGTCTCACTCGGCGCCGTCACCATCGTGAGGAGGTCGTCGAACCCGGCGATCGCCCGCTCGACCTCGGCCGCGACATCGTCGGCCCGCACGTCGGGATAGGGGGCGATGAACACACCGGACGGCAGCGGCGCGTGACCGGCGCGATACCCGGTCTTCGATGTGGTCATGGCCATCGCCTGATGTGTCCGGCCGTGGAAGCTGCCCTGGAACACGATGATGTGCGGTCGTCCGGTCGCCTGCTTGGCCAATTTGACCGCCGCCTCGGTGATCTCGGCACCGGAGTTGGCGTAGAAGAACGTGTCGATGCCCGCCGGAGCGAGTTCGGCGAGGCGCGCCGCGAGCGGCTGCAGGAGGTCGTGCGTGTAGACGTTGGCCTGGGCGTGGATGAAGCGCTGCGCCTGCGTGGCGATCGCCTCGACCACGTGCGGGTGCGAGTGACCAGTTGAGGTGACCGCGATCCCGCCGCTGAAGTCGAGGTAGCGCTCGCCGGACGTGGTCGTCACCCAGGACCCGTCGCCCGACGCCACCTCGAGATCGGTCACCTTGAACCACACGTTCGACAGGTTGTTCGCGCTCATCCCACCATCATTTCACGCTCCCTGCCACCAGCGATCGAAGTGACGGCGCGAGCGATGACGGGTCAGCCGAGAAGGCGCTCGACCACCGAGCCGAGGCGGGACCGGCGGCCGGTGCGCGCCTCGACGCGGTCGGCGTGCGCCATCGCGGCGATCGAGCCGTTGATACCCAACCACCGGAGCGGTTCGGGCTCCCAGCGGCGGGAACGGCGGTCGACCCAGGCCAGCGCGGTGAGCTCGGACGGCCGCCCGAGGATCAGGTCGGCGAGGGTGCGGCCGGCGAGGTTGGACGCGGCCACACCCTCGCCCACGTACCCGCCCGCCCAGGCGACTCCGGCCGGACGATCGAAGCCGACCGAGGCCCGCCAGTCACGCGGCACGCCGAGCACCCCGCCCCACCGGTGGGTGACGGCGGCATCGCCGATCATCGGCAGCAGTTCACGCAGCGCCGCCTCGATCCGATCGTGGTCGCCGGAGCGTTGCTCGACGGCGGGGTCGATGCGCGAACCGAACCGATACCGCGCGCCGCGGCCACCGAACGCGATCCGGTCGTCGGTGGTGCGCTGCCCGTAGATCACCATGCGCCGATCGTCGCTGAACGTCTCGCGGTCGCGGAGCCCGATCTCGTCCCACACCGCCGCCGGCAGCGGTTCGGTGGCGATCATGAGCGAGTAGAGCGGCACGAGCGATCGCCGATCGCCCGGCAGGTCACGCGTGTAGGCCTCGGTCGCGCGCACGACGACGTCGGCGGTGACGGTGCCGCGGTCGGTGCGCGCTACCGGGCGCGCCTGCGTACCACCGTGCTGGGGCCCATCGTGGTGGGGTCCCGAGCCGGGCACGATGGCGGTGACAGCCGTGTGCTCGACGATCTCGACACCGCGTCGCTCCGCCGCCCCGGCGAGCCCGTGCACCAGGCGAGCGGGGTGGATGCGGGCGGCGGGGCGATACCACAGCCCGCCCCGGACCTCCGAGGCGTTCACCCGCCGGCGCGCGGCGGCCGCGTCGAGCAACGTCAACTCTCCAGCAAGGCCGGCCACCTCGAAGTCGGCCACCTCGTGGCGCTGGTTCGCGACTTGCACCGCGGTGCGGGCGAGCCGGACCACGCCCCCGTTGACGAACCCGCAGTCGATCCCCTCCTCGGCGACGACACGTCCGACCTCGTCGACGGTGTCGATCACGGCCCTCGTCAGGGCGACTGCCGGCCCGCGACCGTAGGTCGAGATCGCACCCTCCAAACCGCCCGCGAGCTCCCCGACGCACCATCCGCCGTTGCGGCCCGATGCCCCGAAGCCGACCGTCTCGCGCTCGATCACGAGCACCCGCAAGGTCGGGTCGGCGACCACGAGCGAGTAGGCCGTCCACAGTCCGCTGTACCCGGCACCGACGATCGCCACGTCGACGTCCCGATCCCCGGCCAGGGCCGCACGGGCCACCGTGTCGCCGACGGTCTGGTCGTGCCACAGCGAGTGCGACGGCCGGGCGTCGACGGTGTTCACGACCCCACTGTGGCGCACAACGTTGCCACCATGTGAACGCCGCTCGGCTGGTTACCACTCCCCTCCGCGAACCTCTAACCTGCGCACCGTCGCGATCCGGAACGGGAGGGCCGTCTGCGCACGATGAACGAAACCGAAGCGAGCGGAGTCCGCAGGGGCCGGCAATGAGCAACGCCGTCATCGAACTCGACGGGGTTCGCAAGGAGTTCGGAGATTTCGTCGCGGTCGAGCAAGCGCACTTCTCGATCGACCAGGGCGAGTTCTTCGCCATGCTCGGTCCGTCCGGCTGCGGCAAGACGACGACGCTGAAGATGATCGCCGGGTTCGAGCAACCCACCCGCGGGCGCGTGCTGCTCGAGGGCGAGGACGTGAGCCGCGTGCCGCCCCACAAGCGCAACGTCAACACCGTGTTCCAGCAGTACGCCCTGTTCCCCCACATGACGGTGATCGACAACGTCCGCTTCGGCCCCCGCGCGAAGAAGATCTCCAAGGGCACCTACGAGGCGAGCGTCGCGAAGATGCTCGACGTGGTGCGGCTCACCGATTTCGCCAACCGCAAGCCGAGCCAGTTGTCCGGCGGCCAGCAGCAGCGGGTCGCGCTGGCCCGCGCCCTGGTCAACTTTCCGAGCGCCCTCCTGCTCGACGAGCCGCTCGCCGCGCTCGACCTCAAGCTCCGCGAGGCCATGCAGTTCGAACTCAAGCGCATCCAGCGCGAGGTCGGCATCACGTTCGTGTTCGTGACGCACGACCAGGGTGAGGCGCTGACGATGAGCGACCGCATCGCCGTGATGAGCGACGGTCGGGTCGAGCAGATCGGCACGCCGCAGGAGATCTACAACAGCCCGGCCAGTCTCTTCGTCGCCGGGTTCATCGGATCGGCGAACCTGCTCCCGGGCGAGGTCGACGGCCGCGATGGCGACGACGTGGTCGTGCAACTGAACAACGGCGCCACGATCCGCACGCGATCCGACGCCGAGCGCAGGACCGGCGCACCGGTGTCGGTGATGCTCCGTCCCGAACGCCTGCACGCGACCGCCGAGTGCCGCGCCGACGGTCGATCCGTGGAAGGCGTGGTGACCGACGTCGTGTTCCAGGGCGCGACCGCCCGCCTCGTGGTCGTCCTAGCCGACGAGAGCGAGGTCATCGCCAACGTTCCGGCCGGCGCCGACCTGCCGGCGGTCGCTCCCGGCACCACGATCCACCTCGGATGGGACGCCGGTGCCGCGTTCCTCCTGTCGGGTTGGCCGATGCGTCCCGGGGCGACCGCGACCGACATCGACACGCTCGAAGCCCAGGCCGATCGATTCATGACGCCGACTCATGACAGCCGACTCATGACCCACAGCCAGCAGACTCCCACCAATCAGGAAGGTGCCTCATGACCACCCCGAACCCTCGAGTTCCCAACCCGTTCCTGGGCTCCTCATCGCTGTCCAGGCGCCAACTCATCAAGCGCGCCGGGGTGCTCGGCGCAGCCGGTCTCTCGCTGCCGGCCTTCCTCGCTGCGTGTGGCAGCGACAGCGACGACGACGCGTCATCGGGTACGACCGGCTCGTCGCCTGGCACCGCCGGCGGCGGTTCGAGCCCGGGCGGAGGTGGCGGCAACAGCCTGTACTTCGAGAACTGGCCGGCCTACATCGACCCGACCGAGGACGGCCTGACCGGCACGGTCGACCGCTTCGTCGAGGCCACGGGCATCGACATGCAGTACACCGAGACGTTCAACGACAACAACGAGTACTTCGCCAAGATCCAGCCCGTGCTCGGCAACGGCGACACGATCGACCCCGACATCATCGCCCCGACGTCGTGGCTGGCCGGCCGGCTCATCCAGTTGGGCTGGGTCGACCCACTCCCGCTCGACCAGATCCCCAACGCGGCGAACCTGCGCGCCGACCTCGTCAAGCCGAGCTGGGACCCGACCGGCGAGTTCTCACTCCCGTGGCAGACGGGCTTCGGCGGCATCGCCTACAACATCGACGTCACCGGCCGCGAGCTCACCTCGGCTGACGAACTCTTCGACCCCGAGTTCAACGGCAAGATCGGCATGCTCCTCGAGATGCGCGACACGATGGGCATCATCATGCTGTCGATGGGCATCGACATCTCGACGCTGACCGACTTCGCCACCGCCGAGCCCGCCTTCGCCAAGCTCCAGCAGGCGAAGGACGACGGGCAGATCCGCCGCTTCACCGGCAACGACTACATGAACGACCTGAGCACCGGCAACTTCGCGGCGTGCATCGGCTGGTCGGGCGACGTGGCCCAGCTGGCACTCGACAGTCCGTCCGTCCGGTTCGTCATCCCCGAAGCGGGAGGAACGGCCTGGGCCGACACCATGGTGCTGCCGAAGGGCGCCGCGAACCGCGACGCCGCGGCGAAGTGGATGGACTTCGTCTACGACCCGGTGCAGGCCGCCCAACTCACGGCATGGGTGCAGTTCGTGTCGCCGGTCGAGGGCGTGCAGGAGGAGCTGGCCAAGATCGATCCGGCGCTGGCCGAGAACCCGTTGCTGTTCCCCGACGCGGACACCGTCGCCCGGACGCACATCTTCGCCAACCTCTCCGAAGAGGTCGAGGCCGAGTACGACGCCGCATTCTCGGCGATCACGGGCGCCTGACCCCATCGAGGCCACGCCGATCCGGGAACCGCCACCACGATGACCGCCACCATCGAGTCCGAGCCGGGCACACCGTCCGGCGCACGCTCGACGGCGAAGCGAACAGGCACATCGTGGTGGCAACGGCATCCGCAACGCGTCGGGCTCGGGTCGCTGATCCTGTCGGGTGTCCTGCTGATCGCCGTCGGCACCGGACTGCTCGACGGTCCGCTGGCGATCGCCGCGCTGTTCGTCGTGCTCGTGGCGATCGTCGCCGTGATCATGGTCGCTGTCATGGGCGGCCTCGAGACCCGTCGGGCGCTCGCCCCGTACGGCCTGCTCAACCCGGGGATGCTCTGGTTGGCGCTGTTCTATCTGGCCCCGCTGTTCACGCTCCTGCGCAACTCGTTGTCGACCCTGCCCAGCCGGTTCGCCGTCGAGGCCGAGTTCGACTGGAACTTCGGCAACTACGCCGACGCCTTCACCGACTTCCAGGAACAGTTCATCCGGGCGTTCCTCTACGCCGGCATCGCCACCGTTCTGACGATCGCCATCGGCTACCCGTTGGCGTACGTGATCGCCTTCCGGGGCGGCAAGTACCGCAACGTCCTGATCGGGCTCGTCATCATCCCGTTCTTCACGTCGTACCTGATCCGCACGATCGCCTGGCAGAGCATGTTGGCCGACCAGGGCGCTGTCACGAGCTTCCTGCGCACGGTCCACCTCACCGGGTTCCTCGACACGATCGGGATCATGGACGGCGACAAGCTGCTGAACACGCCAGCGGCGGTGATCGGCGGCCTGACCTACAACTTCCTGCCGTTCATGATCCTGCCGATCTACGTCAGCCTCGAGAAGATCGACGTGCACCTCGTCGATGCGGCCAAGGATCTCTACTCGACCTCCATCAGCGCGTTCCGCAAGATCGTGTTCCCACTCTCGCTCCCGGGACTTTTCGCCGGGACGCTGCTGACGTTCATCCCCGCGAGCGGTGACTTCGTCAACCAGCTGTACCTCGGCAATCCGAACACGACGATGATCGGCAACTCGATCCAGGACCAATTCCTCGTCCAGAACAACGTGCCGCTCGCCTCGGCGATGTCGTTCGTGCTGATGGCGATCATCACGGTGTTCGTGCTGCTCTACAGCCGCTTCTTCGGAACGGACGACCTCGTATGAGGTGGCTGGTATGAGCGAGCCGTCGAGCCGGAGGGGCACCATCGCCCGATGGGGATTGAACGGCTTCGCCGCGGTGGCGTTGTTCTACCTGTTCATGCCGATCCTGTGGATCGTCATCTACTCGTTCAACAAGCCCGTCGGGAAGTTCAACTTCATCTGGCAGCAGTTCACGCTCGACAACTGGGGCGATCCGTTCAAGGACGAGGCCCTGACCGACGCGTTGTGGGAGAGCCTCAAGATCGCCGGCATCTCCACCCTCATCGCGACCGTGCTCGGCACGCTCATCGCTATCGCGCTCGCCCGGTACAAATTCGCCGGCGTCGGGTTGCTCGCGTTCATGCTCGTGCTGCCCCTCACGACGCCAGAGATCGTGATCGGTTCGTCGCTGGCCACGCTCTTCCTCGGCCAGGACGTCGACCGTGGATTCCGCACCGTGGTGATCGCTCACGTCATGTTCCAGGTGAGCTTCGTCGCGCTGACCGTCCGGGCTCGGGCCCGCGGTTTCGACTTCGGGCTCGAACAAGCTGCTCAGGATCTCGGCGCGTCACCGATGCGAACGTTCTGGAAGGTCACGTTCCCGTTGCTGCTTCCGGGCATCCTGGCCGCCGCCCTGCTGGCGTTCGCGTTGTCGATCGACGACTTCATCATCACGCTGTTCAACGCCGGGTCGGTGAGCACCTTCCCGCTGTACATCAACGCCAGCTTCAAGGTGTCGTTCAGCCCGCAGGTCAACGTGCTGGCAACGACGATCCTCATCTTCTCCGTCGCCCTCCTCGGTGCCGGCGCCCTCTGGGGCATGTACCGCGACAAGCGCACCAAGGCCACCTGACCTGTCGCGTGGGGTCAGGCACAACGCGACAGGTCGCGGTCGTCATGCGGAACAACCTGTTGCGTGGTGCCTGACCCCGCGCGACAGGTTGGTCAGGAGTCGAGGTTGGCCATGACGTGCTTGATGCGGGTGTAGTCGTCGAGGGCATAGGCCGACAGGTCCTTGCCGTAGCCCGACTTCTTGTACCCGCCGTGGGGCATCTCGGCGACGAGCGGGATGTGCGTGTTGATCCACACGCAGCCGAAGTCGAGCGCCTTCGACATCCGCATCGCCCGCCCGAAGTCCTTCGTCCACACCGATGACGCCAACCCGTACTCCACCCCGTTGGCCCACTCGATCGCCTGGTCCTCGTCGCTGAACCGCTGGACCGTGATGACCGGGCCGAAGATCTCGTCCTGGATCATCTCGTCGCCCTGTTCGAGCCCCGCGACGACGGTCGGCTCGTAGAAGTACCCGTCGCCGGCCGGACGTGCCCCGCCCGTGACCACCTCGGCATGGCTCGGCGTCCGGCCGACCATGTCGCCCACCCGCGCCAGCTGGTTGGCGTTGTTGAGAGGCCCGTACAGCACGTCCTCGTCGTCGGGCATCCCCGTCTTCGTGCCGCGGGCCTGGTCGGCGAGCGCGGCGACGAAGTCGTCGTACACCTTCGGTCCGGCGATCACGCGGGTCGCTGCGGTGCAGTCCTGCCCGGCGTTGAAGTAGCCGGCGATCGCGATGCCCTCCGCCGCGGCCTCTACGTCGGCGTCGTCGAACACCACGACGGGCGCCTTCCCACCGAGTTCGAGATGGCAGCGCTTCAGGCTCTGCGCCGCGGCCGTCGCGACCTCGATCCCGGCGCGCACCGAACCGGTCACACTGACCATCGCCGGCGTGGGGTGGACCACCATCCCCCGGCCCGTGTCACGGTCGCCGCAGATCACGTTGAACACGCCCGGCGGGAGGAACTCGGCGGCGATCTCGGCGAGCAGCAGCGTCGAGGCGGGGGTCGTGTCGCTCGGCTTGAGCACCACGGTGTTGCCGGCGGCGATCGCCGGGGCGAACTTCCAGATCGCCATCATCATCGGGTAGTTCCACGGCGCCACCTGGGCGCACACGCCGATCGGCTCGCGCCGCACGAACGAGGTCATGTTGGCCATGTACTCGCCGGCGCTCTTGCCTTCGAGATGCCGGGCGGCACCGGCGAAGAACCGGATCTGGTCGACCATCGGCGGCACCTCCTCCGACGCCACGAGGTGCGCCGGCTTCCCGCAGTTCTCCACCTCCAGTGCGATCAACTCCTCGGCGCTGGCCTCGACCGCATCGGCGATGCGGATCAGCGCCAACGACCGTTCGCTGGGCGTCGAGTCGCGCCATGCCGGGAACGCGGTTGCGGCCGCCGCCATCGCCGGTCGATGTCGGCCGCGCTGCTCAACGGCGCGGTCGCGTACGCCGTACCGGTCACCGGGTTGATCACCTCGGTCGTCGCACCATCGATCGAATCGACGAACTCACCGTTGACGAAGTTCTGGAAGGTCTTCATCCCCGGATCGTAGAACGCCCTCACGCACGCCCCGACCAACGAACGCGTGATCAATGTGCGGTGCCGGTGCGCAGATTGTTCACGCATTCGTCGTCCGGCGGCCCGCGGAGGCGGTGAAGTATCCTCGGGACATGCGAGTCCTCGTCGTCGGAGCCGGTGGAGTGGGGTCGGCCTTCGTCGCGATCGCGTCGCAGCGGGCGGCGTACTCGCACATCACGGTCGCCGACATCGACATCGCCAAGGCGGACCTGGCGGTCGCCACCGCGACGAACGCCGAACGAGGCCGGATCGTCGCGGCGTTCATCGATGCATCGGCGGAGGACTCCGTCGCCGAGCTCGCCAAGTCGATGCAGGCGGACGTGATCCTCAACGCCTGCGACCCCCGCTTCAACCCGCCGATCTTCAGCGGGGCGTTCGTGGCCGGCTGCAACTACGTCGACATGGCGATGAACCTGTCGGTCCCGCACCCGACCCACCCGTTCTCGAAGACCGGGATCCGGCTCGGCGACGGCCAGTTCGCCGAACACCCCACGTGGAAGAACCGTGGCCTGATGGCGCTCGTCGGCATGGGAGTCGAGCCCGGGTTCTCCGACGTTGCTGCCCGCTACGCCGCCGACGAACTGTTCAGCGAGATCCACGAGATCGGCGTGCGTGACGGCGCCGACCTCGTCGTCGACGGTTACGACTTCGCACCGACGTTCTCGATCTGGACCACGATCGAGGAGTGCCTGAACCCGCCGGTCGTCTACGAGCTCGAGCGCGGCTGGTACACCACCGAGCCCTTCAGCGAGCCCGAGCTGTTCACCTTCCCGGAGGGGATCGGTGAGGTGCAGTGCGTCAATGTCGAGCACGAGGAGGTGATCCTCATGCCGCGGTGGATCGACGTCGACCGGGTCACGTTCAAGTACGGGCTGGGCGCGGAGTTCATCGACGTGCTGAAGACGATCCAGAAGCTCGAACTGCACTCCACGACAGCAGTGAACGTCAAGGGTGTCGAGGTGTCACCGCGCGACGTCGTGGCGGCCACACTGCCCGACCCGGCGACCCTCGGCGACAAGATGCACGGCCGCACGTGCGCCGGCTCGTGGGTCCGTGGCCTCGGCAAGGACGGCGAGCCCCGCGAGGTGTACGTGTACCACATCGTCGACAACGCCTGGTCGATGCGCGAGTTCGGCCACCAGGCCGTGGTGTGGCAGACCGCGGTGATGCCGGCGGTGGCGATCGAACTGATGGCCACCGGCGTGTGGAGCGGGATCGGTGTGGTCGGGCCCGAGGCCATGCCCGCCAAGCCCTTCCTCGACCTGCTCGACGAGTTCGGCAGCGAGTGGGAGTGGGAGGACTACATCGACCGCAAGCCGGTGTCGTCGCTCACACCGACGCCCACATCCGCCGTCAGCTGACCGCCACGTCGCCGTCGGGTGAGCCCGGTCGGCAGCATGGCAGGCTGTCGCCGTGCCCGGTGTGAATGCAATCCCTCCCATCGTCGATCGCGACTGGCTGGTCGAGCATCGTGACACCGTGGTTCTCTGCGAGGTACGCACGTCGATGGCCGGCGACGACATGGGCGCGCCTGCGGCCCCCGGCGTCCGGCTGCTGACGCTCGAACGTGATCTCGCCGCACCGCCCGCTGGGGTCGCGGGCCGCCATCCGCTCCCGTCACCGGAGTCGTTCGCCGATTCCCTCGGCGCGGTCGGCATCGGCAACGACGACGTCGTGGTGGCGTTCGACGCCCACCACGGCGCCTACGCCGCCCGGCTCGTGTGGATGCTGCGCATCATCGGCCAGCCGGCCGCGCTCCTCGACGGCGGACTCGACGACCCGCCGCTCGGCGACGCGCTGCTCGAGGACCGGGACCGCGCCGGCGAGCCGGTCGCGCGCGCCGCGGTGCCGTGGCCCGCGGCGGCGTTGGCGGACGGCGACGACGTCGTCGCCCATCTCGCCGCAGGGGGCATGGTCGTCGACAGCCGCGACCCGGCGCGATACGCCGGAGACATCGAACCGATCGATCGCATCGCCGGCCACATCCCCGGCGCGATCAACATCGCGTTCGCCGGCAATCTCCGCGACGGCCGCTTTCTCGAGCCGTCGGAACTTGCCGCACGGTTCGCCCCCGTCAGCGACGATCCGAACCCGATCGTGCATTGCGGATCGGGCGTCACCGCCTGCCACAACGCGTTGGCGATGGAGGCCGCCGGGCTGCCGTTGCCCCGGGTGTACGTCGGATCGTGGTCGGGTTGGATCAGCGACCCCGACCATCCGATCGCCACGGGCCCACCGACCTGACGCAAATCCCCGTTTGCGTCGGGATTTCTGAGGGACGGGTCACCGGAATCCCGACGCAAACGGTGGGTTGAGATCGGACGGCAATTCGTCACGGCAGACTGCGGGGGTGACGGCGACCGAACTGGTGATCGTGCTCGTCGCCGTGATCATCGGGTCGGTCGCCAAGGCGGTCACCGGGATGGGGTTGCCGGTGATCGCGATCCCGATCGCTGCACTGTTCGTCGACATCGAGACCGCCGTGGTCGTGATCGCGTTCCCGAACGTGCTGGCCAACGCGTTCCTGGCGTTCCGCGAACGCTCCCACGTCCACGAAACGCGCGATCTGCCCGTACTCGCCGTCGCCGGCGTGATCGGCGCGGTCGCCGGCACCCTCCTGTTCGTCAGCGTCGCCGAGACCCCGTTGATCATCGCCGTGATCGTCGCCATCGTCGGGTACGTCGCCCTGTTCTTCCTCCATCCCGACCTGCGGGTCGGGCCCGTTCGGTCGAGGCGGATGGCACCGGCGGTGGGGGTGGTGGCCGGCGGGTTCCAGGGCGCGATCGGCATCTCCGGACCGATCGTCGGTTCGTGGATCCACAGCTATCGGCTCGGACGCAACGCCCACATCCTCTCGGTCACCACGCTGTTCATGCTCACGGGCTTCACGCAGCTCGTCGTGCTGATCGGTCACGGCGAGTTCGCCGGCCGGGTGCCGGCGACGCTGCTCGCCTGCATCCCGGTGCTCGGCGCCATACCCCTCGGAACCCGCCTACGCGACAGGGTGTCCGTGCGCGGATTCGACCTGGCGATCGTCGGCGTCCTCTCGGTCTCCGCTGTCGCGCTCGCCATCGAGACGTTCGCGTAGCGGTCCAGCGAGGTACGCTGCAGTTCGAACCGACCAACGGGGAGCTCGCCGGAACGACGGGCTGAGAGGGCGACCGCCGTCGCCGACCCGAGAACCTGATCCGGATAATGCCGGCGGAGGAAGACATGAACGAACGGATCGTCATCATCACCGGGGCTTCCCCCCTCCTGCCCGAGGTCGTGGCCCGCATCCCCGCCGACGGGATCGTGCTGGCTGCCGACGGCGGGCTCGACCACGCTCTCGCCGCGGGGTTGGAACCGACCGGGCTCATCGGCGACCTCGACTCGATCAGCGAAGCCGGTCTCGCCTGGGCCGCCCGCAACGCGACGATCGATCGCCACCCACCCGACAAGGACGTCACCGATACCGAACTCGCCCTGGCGTTCGCCGCGGCGATGGATCCCGCGCAGGTCACCCTGATCGGTGGCGGCGACCGGCTCGACCACTCCCTCGCCGCGATCGGGGCGCTCGGCGCCGCATCGCTCACGAGCATCCCGACGATCGACGCGTGGTGGGGCGCCCAACACCTCGACATCCTGCACGGACCCGGCAAGGTCACCCTGGCGCTCGTTCCCGGGTCGACGATCTCGCTGCTCGCGCTCCACGGACCCTGCAGCAAGGTCTCCATCCACGGCACCCGCTGGGAACTCGACAGGATCGGCCTCGAACCGATGATCGGGCACGGGATCAGCAACGAGGTGGTCGACGACACGCCGGTCGAGGTGTCGGTCGGCGGCGGCGTGCTGACGATCTTCGACGAGCCGGCGTCATGACGACCCGACGCACGCCCTGTGCCGCGGTGATGGGGGCCGCTGCGGCCATCGCTGCACTGGCATTCACCGCGGCCGCCTGCTCCGACGACGACCCGGGCGCCGTGACGCTCGTGGTCTACGACTCGTTCCCCACCGAAGACACGCCCATCAACGATGCGCTCGCCGCGTTCACCGCCGACACCGGCATCGACGTGGAGATCCTCGTCGCCGGCGACACCGGCACGATGGTGTCGAAGGCGGGACTCACCGCCGGCAATCCCGAAGGCGACGTGATGTGGGGCGTCGACAACACGTTCCTCTCCCGGGCGGTCGCCGACGGCGTGTTCGAGGAGTACACCTCACCGATCACGGCGACGTTCCCGGCCGAACTCACCGCGCTCGTGCCGAACGGCGAAGCCACCCCGGTCGACTTCGGTGACGTCTGCGTGAACTACGACGTCGCCTGGTTCGCCGACCGGGCGCTGGCGGTCCCCACGTCGCTCGCCGACCTCACCGACCCGGCCTATTCCGGCCTGCTCGTGGTGCAGAACCCGGCCACCTCGTCACCCGGGTTGGCGTTCCTGCTCGCCAGCATCGCCGAGTTCGGCACCGAACCCGGCGCCTCGGGCACGCCCGGCTGGCAGGAGTACTGGCAGCAGCTCGTCGACAACGACGTCGAGGTGGTCGACAGCTGGACCCAGGCCTACAACGAGACCTTCTCCGCGGTCGGCGGTGGCGACCGCCCGCTGGTGGTGAGTTACGGATCGAGCCCGCCGGCCGGCGTGATCTTCGGCGATCCCGAAACCGGTGCGATCGAATCGACGTGCTTCCGTCAGGTCGAGTTCGCCGGCGTCCTGCGAGGCACCGAGCACGGTGACGAGGCCCGCCAACTCGTCGACTTCCTCGCCGGCGAGACGTTCCAGTCGGAACTCGCGCTCAACCTGTTCGTGTATCCGGCTGACCCGGCCGTGGCGCTGCCGCCCGAGTTCAGCACCGCCGTCTTCCCCGACGACCCGTACGAACTCGACCCCACCGTCATCGACGAGAACCGCGCCACCTGGATCGACGAGTGGACGGAGCTGGTGATCGGGTGAACCGGCTGCCACGCCGGCTCACGTTCGGCCTCGCAGCCGCACCGCTGGCGCTGCTGGCGATCTTCTACCTCTGGCCGTTCCTCACGCTCATCGCCCATGCCGTCGATGCCGACGCGGTCCATGACACGCTGTCGTCGACGCGGACCTGGGAGGTCGTGTGGTTCACGCTCTGGCAGGCCGTCGCTTCGACGGCGCTGACACTGCTCGTCGGACTCACACCGGCATACGTGTTCTCCCGGTACCGCTTTCCCGGCCGAACGTTGCTCCTCGGGCTGATGACGGCCATGTTCGTCCTGCCGACCGTCGTGATGGGCGCGGCGATCCTGGCCGTGGCACCCGGCTCGATCGACCACACCGTGTGGGCGGTGCTGATCGCCCACGTGATCTTCAACCTCGCTGTGGTGGTGCGCGTCGTCGGCGCGATGTGGGAGCGCCTGCCCCGCGACATGGAGGCCGCGGCCGCCACGCTCGGCGCATCGCGGGCCGATGTGTTCCGGCACGTCACGCTGGCCCAGCTCCGTCCGGCGATCCTGGGCGCGGCGTCGATCGTGTTCGTGTTCACGTTCACCTCGTACGGCGTGATCCGCATCGTCGCCGCACCGGGCACGCGCACGATCGAGGTCGAGGTGTGGCGCAACGCGACACAACTCGGTCGCCTCGGAAACGCCGCGGTCCTCGCGCTCGTCCAGCTGGCGATCCTCGCCGCCGCGGTGACCTGGGCGACCCGACGCCAGCGGACGGCCAGCCGGGCTATCGCGCTCGACGACGCGGCCCGCCGCGATCACCCCCGCACCGTCCGCCAGCGCAGATTCGTCGGCACCGTTGCCGCCGCGACCGCCGCACTGCTTGTCGCGCCATTGGCTGCGCTCGTGTGGCGCTCAGTGCGCACCTCAAACGGCTGGTCGACCTCGGCGTGGACGCATCTGGGTCGGTTGGAAGTACGGCCCGGCATCAGCCTCGGCATCGACCCGGCCGCCGCGATCCGCGTGTCGTTGACCACCGCCGCGGTGGCGACGATGATCGCCGTCGTGGTCGGCGCCGTCGCGAGCTCGGCGATCGCCGCGTCCGGACGGGCGGACGCCTCCTCGACACCGGGTCGACCTTGCCGATCGCCACCTCCGCGGTGACGATCGGCTTCGGCATGTTGATCACGTTCGGTACCGATCCGGTCGACTGGCGCGGTTCGTGGTGGCTGGTACCGGTGGGCCAGGCGCTCGATCGCACTGCCGTTCGTGATCCGCAACTGCGTGTCGGTGTTGCGGGCGGTCGACCCGGCGCTCACCGATGCGGCCGCCACACTCGGCGCGTCGCCGACGCGCGCATGGCGGGAGATCGTCGTGCCGAACCTGTGGCGGCCGCTCGCGGGTGGTGCCGCGCTGGCCGCCGCCATCTCGCTCGGCGAGTTCGGTGCGACGTCGTTGCTGTCTCGTTCGGGCAACGAGACGATGCCGATCGTCATCGAGCAGCTGCTCGGTCGCACCGGATCGATCCTCCAGGCGCAGGGATACGTGCTCGCCACGATGCTCGCGGCAATCACGATCCTGCTCGTGGCGCTCGTGGAACTCGCCACCGGCGACGCCTTCGGAACAGACCGGCGCACGATGGACGGGCGCAGGAAGGACGGACGCTGATGGCGACCGTCGACGTCGACCGGGTGAGCATCGCGTTCGGCGACAACCGGGTGCTCGACGACGTCTCGTTGTCGATCGGTTCGGGTGAGCTCGTGGCCCTGCTCGGGCCATCGGGGAGTGGCAAGAGCACGCTCCTGCGGGTGATCGCCGGCATCGTCGTGCCCGACGCAGGACGGGTGCTGATCGACGGGCTCGACGTGACGACGACACCCACCCATCGCCGTCACGTGGGGATGGTGTTCCAGGACAACCAGCTGTTCTCGCACCGCTCGGTGCTCGACAACGTCGCGTTCGGGCTGCAGATGGCCGGCGTGGCGAGGCCCGAACGACACGCGAGGGCTGAGGGCTGGCTGGAACGCGTCGGGCTCGCCGGGCTCGGCGGACGCGACGTCGCCGCGCTGTCCGGCGGGGAGGCGAAGCGGGTCGCGCTCGCCCGCACGTTGATCGTCGAACCGGTCGTGGTACTCCTCGACGAACCGTTGACCGGGCTCGACCGCGAACTCCACGACCGCCTCGCGCTCGACCTCGCCGACCTCCTCCGCGTGACCGGCACGACCGCCCTCCTCGTCACCCACGACGTGCACGAGGCCGCGGCGATCGCCGACCGGACCGTCTCCCTTCCCCGCCCCCTTCCCCGAAAAATGGAGCAGATGTCGCGCTCAGCGCGACAATCGCTCCATTTTTCGGATGGGGAGGGGGCGGTGGGGCGGGTTGTGGAGGTGGCGGCGACGGACACGCACGACCTGCGGCGGCGAGTGCTGCGCGACGATTCGCCGACCGCCGCCCTCGAGTTCGACGGCGACGACGAGCCCAGCACGTTCCACCTCGCGATCGAACGTGACGACGTGATCGTGGCCGTCTCCTCGTGGATGCAACGGCCACTACCGGATGACCCGCGCGACACCGACGTCCAGTTGCGCGGGATGGCGTCCGAGCCCGCGCTGCAGGGCCAGGGCATCGGCGCCGCCCTCCTCCGAGCCGGTCTCGATCGAGCGCACCACCGGGGCGCCACGCGGGTCTGGGCCCGCGCCCGCTGCACCGCGGTCGCCTTCTACGTCGCCAACGGATTCGACGTGGTCGGCGACGAGTTCGTCGACGGCACGACCGGCCTGCCGCACCGGATCGTGGTCGTCGACGTTCCGACCAGCGCTTTCCACCGCCCACGCTGAGGCAGTTCGGGCAACCGGCCCGATGTCTCGACACGAAAGTGGACCGCGGATGCCCGATCCTCCCAATGCCGGCCCTCCCCCTGCCACCACGCCATCGGCCAACGCGTCGATCCTGCGCCACCGTGCCGGGGTCCTGCGCGACCTTGCAATCACGATCGAGCGGGCCTCGGCGATGTCCCTCGACCGCGATGCCGGGGCCGACACGTGGCTCGGCGTTCGACCGTTGCTCTGCCACAACGTCCTGCTGACCAATCTGATGCAGGTGCACGGCGCGGTCGAAGATCTCCGCTGGAACGCCTGGCAACTCGAACGTCGAGCGAACGAGATCGACGCGGCGGCCCGTCTCCTCCAAGCGGCGACCGGCGGAGGATGGTGACGACATGGAGACGGCGTACGACCCCGCCCGCATCCAGCTGCTCTCGAACCGGACCGCACAGGCCGTCGACGAACTGGCGTCGATCCGTTGCGCTGACCCAGCGGCGGCCGACGCGCTGCGGGCAGTGCGGCTGCTGCGCATCAATCTCGAGGATCTGTGGCTCCCGCTGCTCGCCCAGATCCGGTCGAGCCAAGCGATGATCATGTGGTCGGATTCGACCCTCGACCGGATCGAGCACGGACGAGGGATGATCGTCGACTGGTTGGAGGATCATCGCCGGCCGGACAATGAATTCGCCCGCATGTCCGACGACGAGCTGATCGACTTCGTCACCTGGTTCGGGTTCGACGCGCTGCCGTTCGGCGACGACGGTCGGCTCGACATGGACGACGAGTTCTGGTCGACGTCGTTCACCGCCTTCGCCGACGTGGTCACCGAGCGGGTTGCCCGCGACCGTGAGTTCGGAGATCGGCTCCTGGGCCTCGCCACCGGCAATCCGATGGTGGGCCTGGCCGCCGGGTTCGCCGAGTACCCGCCGGACTACCTCGATGCGCTGGCGCGGCGGCTGCTGTTCCGGCCGTCGTACTTCGACGGGTACGACGTACGCGCCGGCGGCACCGCCACGTCGATGGTGCTCACGGCGTTGACCGACGATCCGGCCCGCTGCCTCGCGCTGCTCAGCGACCCCGAGTCGTTGAGGACGCTCGTCGAGTGGCCGTTCCTCGACACGGACGTGGCGTCGAGCGTGTTCACCACCGGTCTGTACACGGCAGTCGTGGAGGATCCGAGGCGGCTGGAGAGCGGCTACGAAGTAATCGACAGCCTCGCCGACCGCGCATCGCAGCCAATGACCTACGGCTTCTCGCCGGGCGCGGCCCGCGGGATCGCCAACTCCCTCATCGGCTACATCGACACGCTCGCGCCGGCGATCGGCAAGGAGGATGGCGGCAGGGTGACACTCAACGTGCTGGGCGAGACACCGTTCACCTTCGAACTCGGCACCTACGAGGAGGTGCGCGAGCTCGTCGGCGCCATCGGTCGGGACGAACAGGCGCAAGCGGCGATCGGGGTGACGCTCGGTGCCTACGTCAACTCGATCGTCGACGAGCTGGGCGTCGACATCGCGAGTCGCAGCGGCATCGAACATGTCGCGCAGTTCGCCGATCTCGTCGGCGACGCCGTGTCGGCCGAACAGGCCGAGATGGTTGCCGCCGCCGCCGCATCGTCGTCGCAGCGTCGCCTCCTTGCCGATGCCGTCGGGTTCGGCGTGTCCGCGACCGCGAAAACGATCGGCGGCGGCCCGGTGGTCGCCTTCGCCGTCAACCAACTCGTCCGCCACGGCACCGACCGGTTCGCCGCCGTCGACCCGGACACGATGCCGAATGGCGCCATCCGCCACCGCACCTATGACGCGATCGTGGTGGCGACTGTCACGGTCGGCCGTGCGGACCCGACGGCGATCGACGCGGATCGACCCTCGAGTGATCGCGACGACCCCGACGATCTCGCCCGGGTCGACGAGTACCTGGACCGCCTCGCCCGACTCGAGGCGGCCGGCGACATCGACGGGTACGCCGACGAGGTGTCGCGGATGACGCAGTTCATCGAGCGCGCGACGCCGAACCTCGACTCGTTCGTCAACTCCGTGACCGAAGTCGCCGCGGTGAACGAGTTGATCGAGAGCCACGACTGAACCTGTTGCGCGGTGCCTGACCCCACGCAACAGGTTCAGAAGATGTCAGCGGGGGCGAGACCCTCGACGGTGGTCCGGCCCATGAGCCACGCCAGACGGGCGGGCGGCGCGAGTGCGAGCGCGGCGGGCGGGAGTGTCGTGAGACCCATCGGCTGACGGGCCTGCCACAGCATCTCCATCCACCGAAGCTCGAGCCGCACGTAGGGCGGCGGCAGATCGTCGAACCCGAGCCCGATCCGCAGGTCGACATGGTGGATCGCCACTTCGCGCATCCGGAGGAACGGCAGATCCGCCAGCGGGAGCTCGGCACCCAGCGCCACAATCCCGGTGCCGTCCCATGTCGACGCCGCCCACAGTGCTTCGAGCCGTTCGATCGAGGTCCGCAGGCCGGCCACCTGGACGCTCGCCGGCCTGGGCGCGCCGGCTTCGATGTCGGCCTCCCGCCCAACGAGGCCGTGCGGGTACTGGCGACCGACCTCGCCGCGCGCCGCCGCTTCGAAGATGAGGGCATGGCCGTCCCCGCTGTTGGTGACATGGGTGATCACGTGGCCGACCGACCAACCCGGCAGGGCCGAAGACGCCCCCACGTCGAGTTGGTCGGCGACGAGCAGACGGTCGAGATCGTCGAGCAGGCGCCGATGCGCGGACGTCGCCATGGCGATGTCGCGGTCGATGTCGCGCTGCACGTCCCCGGGTGCTGCCACGGCCAGACACTACCGACCGCCGAACGCTCGACGAGCGGGCCCCCGACCCGCCCGTGGCGTGGCAACCTGTGCCGATGCAGATCGGCATGGTCGGACTCGGAAGGATGGGCGCGAACATGGTGCGCCGCCTGCACGCGGGCGGGCACGAGTGCGTCGTCTACGACGTGATCGACGATGCGGTCGACACGCTCGACGCCGAGGGAGTCACCGCGCACGGTTCGAAGACGCTCGACGACTTCGTCGCCGCGCTGTCCCCACCACGGGCGGTGTGGTTGATGGTGCCGGCTGCATTCGTCGGCGACACCGTCGCGCTGCTGGCGCCCCTCCTCGCGCCCGGCGACACGATCATCGACGGCGGCAACTCGTGGTACCACCACGACGTCGACCGGTCCGCCGAGTTGGCTCCCTCGGGGATCACGTACCTCGACGTCGGCACGAGCGGCGGTGTGCACGGCCTCGAGCGCGGCTACTGCCTGATGATCGGCGGCGACACGGGCGCCGTCGACCGGCTCGCCCCGATCTTCGACACCCTCGCCCCCGGCGTCGACACCGCCGAGCGCACACCCGGCCGCAGCGGCGATCCGACCCCCGAGGAACGGGGTGGCTGCACTGCGGCCCGAGCGGGGCCGGACACTTCGTGAAGATGGTCCACAACGGGATCGAGTACGGGCTGATGGCGGCCTATGCCGAGGGCCTCAACGTGCTGGCGAAGGCGAACATCGGAGCCGAGACCCACGACGCCGATGCCGAAACGGCGCCGCTCGAGGCGGCCGAGTACTACCAGTACGACCTCGACCTGTCGAAGGTCAGCGAGGTGTGGCGTCGGGGGTCGGTGATCAGCTCGTGGCTGCTCGACCTCACCGCTGAAGCACTCCACGCCGACCCGAGGCTCGACGAATACTCGGGCGTCGTCAGCGACTCCGGCGAAGGTCGCTGGACGATCAACGCCGCCATCGACGAGGGCGTGCCGGTTCCGGTGTTGTCGGCCGCGCTGTACGAACGATTCTCCTCGCGGGGCCGGGCCGACGTGGCCGACAAGGTCCTCTCCGCCATGCGTGCCGGCTTCGGCGGGCACCACGAACGAACGGAATCCACTCGATGAACTCCTTCCACATCGACAGCGCGCAGATCGACACCAACCAGCCCACGGCCGACGCCCTGGTGCTGTTCGGTGCCACCGGAGACCTCGCCAAGCGCAAGCTGTTCCCGGCGCTCTACCGCCTCCAACGTTCGGGCATGCTCACCGTGCCGGTGATCGGGGTGGCGCGCAGCGACTGGACCGACGACGACTTCCGCACGCATGCGAAGGACTCGATCATGGAGCACATCGAGGACTTCGACCCGGCGGTGATGGACGAGCTGTGCAAGCGGATGGACCTCGTGCAGGGCGATTACTCCGCCGAGACAACGTGGGACGAGCTCACCGAGATCCTCGACAAGCACGGTTCCAAGGTGGCCGTGTACTACATGGCGATCCCGCCGACCATGTTCCCGACGGTCGCCCAGAAGCTCGCCTCGGTCGACCTCCACCATCGTGGACGGATCGTCGTGGAGAAGCCGTTCGGCCGCGACCTCGAATCGGCGATCGACTTGAACAGGACACTGCACTCGGTGTTCGCCGAGGACCACATCTTCCGCATCGACCACTACCTCGGCAAGGAAGCGGTGGAGGACCTCCTCGTGTTCCGCTTCGCCAACACGATGCTCGAGCCCGTGTGGAACCGCAACTACGTGCGCAGCGTGCAGGTGACGATGTCGGAGACGATCGGCGTCGAGGGACGCGGCTCGTTCTACGACTCGGTCGGCGCGATCCGCGACGTCCTGCAGAACCATCTCCTGCAGGTGATCTCGCTGCTGGCGATGGAGCCACCCGCCGGATCCGACTCGGGGTTCCTGCAGGACGAGAAGGCCAAGGTGATCGCCGCCATGCGGCCGATGGACCCGAAGGCCCTCGTGCGCGGCCAGTACGTCGGCTACCGGGACGAACCGGGAGTCGATCCGCAGTCGGAGGTCGAGACGTTCGCCGCGGCTCGTTTCGAGATCGACTCGTGGCGGTGGGCCGGGGTTCCCTGGTACATCCGCGTCGGCAAGGCCCTCGCCGAGGATGCCACCGAGGCGGTGATCGAGTTGCGCGAACCGCCGCGGATGTTGTTCGACGAGGCGGGTGGGCCGCCGCCGCACCGCAACCTCGTGCGTCTCCGGCTGGGCAAGCGCGACGGCGTCACGTTCGTGCTGCAGGCCAAGACGCCGGGCCCGCACATGGACAGCCAGGACGTCGATGTGAACGTCGACTTCGCCGCCGCGCTCGGCGAGCGCCAGGACGCCTACGAGCGCCTGATCGGCGACGCCCTCCAGGGTTCGCTCCGCCGGTTCGCCCGTCAGGACGTGGTCGAGGGGACGTGGCGCGTGGTGCAGCCGGCGCTCGACCAACCCGGGCTCGTGCATCCGTACTTCCGTGGGTCGTGGGGTCCGTCGGAGGCCGACTCGATCCTCGTCAACGACGACACATGGTTCCTCCCGAGCCGTGCCGACGGAGCCGACGAGCCCATCGCATAGCGACCCGATCGCCAATTACTCGTTTGCGTCGGGATTTCGGAGACCCGCCGCGTGGAAATCTTGACGCAAACGTGGATTTGGGGGCACCGGTACAGTTCGGCGGTGCGCGGTCTGGAGATCCCAAAGCTCGAAGAGGACTTCGCGGCCGACCCGGTCGAGCTGTTCTTCGACCTCGCCTACGTCTTCGCGTTCTCCCAACTCGTCGCGCTCATCCTCGAAGACGCCACGTGGCACGGCATCGGCGAGGCCGGCCTGCTCCTGCTCCTGCTCTGGCTGCCGTGGTCACAGTTCACGTGGTCGGCCAACGCCGTTTCGGGCAATTCGCGTCGGGCCCGGGTGCTGTTCCTGCTGGCCACCACGGCGAGCGTGCCGATGGCGGCGTCGATCACCACGGCGCTCGGCGCCGGTGGTCTGCTGTTCGCCCTGCCACTCGCCGCGATCTTCCTGCTGGCGCTGGCGATGATGGTGCTGTCGCTCGATTCGGAGAGCGACGTTCGGCGCAGCGCGGTCCGCTACGGGGCGCCGAGTGCATGCGCGATGGGCCTCATCGTGCTGGGTGCGTTCTTCCACGGCGACGCGCGGGTGTTGATCTGGATCGCCGGTGCGCTGACGTTCATCGGTGCAACATTGATCGCCGGGACCGGGGAATGGATCATTCGCACCGGGCACTTCGCCGAACGGCACGGCCTGATCATCATCATCGCCCTCGGTGAAGTGATCGTCGCCCTCGGGAACTCCGTCGTCGAGCCGTTGGCCAACGACGAGGGAGTGGCTGGGGCGACGGTGGCGATGCTCGTGGGCGCCGGAATCCTCGCCGGGCTGTTGTGGTGGTCGTACTTCGATCGTGTGCAACCGGCGCTCGAACACCGAGCCGAACGCTTCACCGGGATCGAACTCGGCCGGTACGTCCGCGACGTCTACACGTACGCCCACTTCCCGCTCGTCGCCGGCATCGTGCTCACGGCCGTGGCGCTCGAGACGGTGACGTTGCATCCCACCGAGCCGTTGTCGTTCACGTACCGCATGATCGGCGCCGGCGGGATGGCACTCTTCTTCGGGGGTTCGGGAATCGCCGTCTACCGGGCGTTCGGCGTCGTCGCCAACGAACGGTTGGTCGCCGTGGTCGTCATCGTGGCGATGTCGTTCCTGCTCGCCGACCTCGACGCGATCGTGCTGTTCGTCGCCATCGATGTGGTCCTGTTCGCGGCACTCGCCGTCGAGCACCTGCGGATCGAGCGACCCGGTCCCGTCGCGCAGGTCCAGACGGTCGAGGCCGAATCGTCAGTCGACGACCGACAGGTCGGGAACGAGCGTCCGGCGTAGCCACTGGAACATCCGCCAGCCGACCTCGGCCGGGGCGAGCGTCGCCGCGGCGATCGCCGCCGACTCGTCGGAGATCGGCTTGCCGTTCGGCGCCTTGACGTGCACCTCGGCGACGCGCTCGGCCATCACGAACCAACCGACCGACTCCTCCACCGTCCTGCCGACCGTGAGCAGACCGTGGTTGCGCAGGATGCACAACTTGGCATCGCCGATGGCCGCGGCGATCCGCTTGCCGCCATCGGTCGACAGCACCTCGACCTCCTCGTCGTCGAAGAGCGCCTGGTCGAACACGAAGGCGCACGACTCCTGGCTGATCGCCCGGAATGGTTCCACGTTGGCGGACCACGGCGTGCCGAACGCCGTGTGCGTGTGGGCCGCGCTGACGGCGTCGGGGCGGGCGGCGAGGACCGGGTGATGGATGTGGTAACCGGCGGTGTTGACCGCGCCCGTCGGATTGCCGTCGAGATCCTTCACCTCCCCGCCGGGGCCGACCAACACGAGTTGGTCGACCGTCGCCTCGCCGAACGGCACACCCCAGTCGAGCAGCCAGAAGTGGTCGGTGAGTCCGGGGTCACGGGCCGACACGTGTCCGTCGCCGAGCTGTCCCCACCGCATCGCCGAGAAGATGCGATAGCCGAGCGCGCACACCCGTTTGCGGTGCAGCCGTTCGTCCTCGATCGAGCGGACGGTGCCGTAGGGCTCGACCCCCACGAACGGCGGGTACGGCGACTCACTCATGTCCCCGATGCTAATGCCCCGTTTGCGTCAGAATTTTCGGGGCCCTGTCCTCCGAAATCCCGACGCAAACGATGATTTCGGGCGGAGGACGGGGGCGGTCGGCGGCCGACAGCGGCAAGGGTCACGGCATCGGGAAGCCGCGGCGGGGGACGACGACGACCGTCCCGTCGTCGTCGAGGTCGACGGTGACGCACACGTGGTAGATCTCCCCGAGGCGTTCCGCGGTGAGCACCTCGTGGGCCAGGCCGGACGCCACCACCGCGCCCTGGTCGATCATCGTCAACCGATCGGTGTAGCTGCCCGCCAACGTCAGGTCGTGCATGGCAGCGATCACGGTCAGGCCCTCGTCGTGCCGCAACTGCGCAACGAGCTCCAAGGCCTGCTGCTGATGCCCGATGTCGAGCGCGGAGGTCGGCTCGTCGAGCAGCAGGACCGGCGCCTGTTGCGCCAACGCCGCGGCGAGCACCACCCGCTGCCGCTCGCCACCGCTCAACTCACCGAGCATCCGCTCGACGAACTCCCCCAGCTCCAACCGTTCGAGCGCCTCGCCGACGACCACCCGATCGTGGCGACTCTCGACCCCGAAGTACGACACGTACGGGGTCCGTCCGAGGAGCACGTAGTCGAACACGCTCATGTCGTCGGGGATCAGCGGCTCCTGCGGCACGTACGCCACGAGCTTCGCCCGCTCCTTGCTCGACATCGCCGCCAGATCACGCCCGTCGACGAGGATCGAGCCGTCGTGGGGTACCAACCCGGCGAGCGCCCGCAACAACGACGACTTGCCCGCGCCGTTCGGCCCGATCACGCCGAGCCACTCACCCGACTCGACGCGATCACTGAACGGCTGCACGACGACGCGCCGGTCGTAGCGCACGACGACGTCACGGAATTCGATGACACTCACACCGGCACCCGTCGGGTCCGCAGGAGATAGATGAAGAACGGCGCACCGATGAACGCGGTGACCACACCGATCGGCGTTTCGGCCGGATTGGTGAGCATCCGGCCGGGGATGTCGGCGAGGATCAGGAACGCTCCACCGAACATGAGCGACAGCGGGAGCAGCCGTCGATAGCTCGCCCCGGCCACCAGACGGATGACGTGGGGGATCACCAACCCGACGAACCCGATCAGTCCGCTCACCGACACGACCGCAGCCGTGCCGAGCGTGGCGGTGACCACGATGACCAACCGTGATCGCGAGACGGACGCGCCGAGCGTCGCCGCCTCGACGTCGCCGACGCGGAACAGATCGAGTTGACGGCGATGGAGGATCAGCACGATCGAGCTGATCACGACGTACGGCAGGATCAGCAGCACGTCGGACCACGTCGCACCCGACAGCCGGCCAAGCACCCACTGGAACACCTCGCGCACCACTTCGTTGTTGCGTTGGAGGATGAACGTTTGCACCGCCGTCGCGAACGACACGACGGCGATCCCGGCCAGGACGAGCGTGGTGCCGGAACGGCCACCGAGCCCGCCCGGTGAGCCCGCGACGTGCCGACCGCGTACGTCACCCCGACGGTGGCGAGTGCCATCACGAACGCCGCCGTCGGCACCGGATCGATCGGCCACACCGCGGTCACGCCGCGACCCGTCGTCAGCGCGATCGTGGCACCGAGCCCGGCCCCTGCCGCGACGCCGAGCAGGTACGGGTCGACCAACGGGTTGCGGAACACGCCCTGATAACTGGCGCCGGCGATCGACAGCATCCCGCCGACGAGGCCCCCGAGGATCACCCGCGGCATGCGGATCTTCCACAGGATGTTCCACTCGGCCTGCGACACGCCCGAGTCGAGCGAGACGAGCGGGAGGTGATCGATCAACGCCAGTGGCACCCGCCACCACGGCGGGCCGGCCGGGCCGATGGACGCCCCGACCAGCACCGCCACGGCGAGCACGAGTGCCGCACCTGCGAACCAGCCCGCGTCGCGGCGGGCGCCCCGTCATGATCGAGCCGGTCATGCGGGCGCGGCCGCCTGGACCGCCGCGGACACGTCGGCGAGATAGTCGACGACACGCGGTCCCCAGCGGGACGCCACGTTGTCGTCCATCTCGAAGACGTTGCCGTTCTGTACCGCGGTGATCGCGTCCCAGCCCGGGCGGGCCGACACGGTGGCGAGCGTCTGCCGACAACAGATCGTGTCGGCGAGGAAGATCAGATCGGGGTTGGCCGACACGATGAACTCGGCGTTGAGCTGCGGATAGCCCCCCGAATCGCCTTCCGCCTCGTCGGCGATGTTCTGCAGCCCGAGCATGCCGTAGAGCTCGCCGATGAACGTGGTGCTGTCGGCGCTGAAGAATGCCGAGTCGAGCTCGTGGTACACGGACAGGGGAACGTCGGGAACCGGCGTGGCGGCCACGATCTCGTCGATGTCGGTCTGCATCTGCGCCACCAGTTCGGCCGCCTCTGCCTCGTGGCCGGTGATCGCACCGAGCTCTTCGATCTGGTCGTAGGTGTCGCCGAGGGTCGCCGCGGCCGGACCGTCCCACGAGTCGATGTCGAGATCCGCCAGCTGCTCGCCCAGGCCGGTGGTGTCACCACCGGTCACGACGAGGTCGGGCTCGTAGGCGGCGATGGCCTCGACGTTCGGTTCGAATCCCGACAGCTCGTGCGGGAGTTCCAGCGCCTCGGTCGGATAGTCGGAGAATTCGTCGACGGCCACGACCTGGTCGCCCGCACCGATGGCGAACAGGATTTCGGTGTGGGTCGGGCTGAGCGACACGATGCGTTGCAGGCCGTCGTCCGTCGATCCGACGCCGGTGGCGTCGACGCCGGCCTCGCTCGTACCGGTTGCCTCGCTCGCTACGGGCGCTTCGCTCGGCACCGCCGCTCGCTGGTCACGGCTGCATCGGTCGACGGACCCGCGGTCGCGACCGAATCGCTGGTCGAGTCGGAGTCGCTCCCGCAGCCTGCGGCAACGAGGGCGAGACCGACGGCGACGCCGACCATGGTGCGGTGGAACGTGCGTCGGTCGAACGATCGCATGAATTGCCTCCAGTGGAGATGGAGGACAAGCTGGGTCACCGCCGGCAGGTGCCGGTGCGAACCGTCCCTTGCCTCGAGGGATTGAGGTTGGCGTCGGAGCGGCAGGCGACCGGGCTGGCCGACGGCACGAGTGCCACCGGACCACCGTTGCGGGACAGCGTCGGATTCTCACCGAACTTCGCTGCCACGACGACAGTTCGACATCGTAGTGGTCGCTGCGTACGCTCCCCCATTCATGACCAGCGAACCCGACGCCGACATCGACGCCGACCTGGACCGGGCGCCCACCGAGGATCCACGTCCCGACGGCCTTCGACGCGCCGAGTCGCTCGTCGTGGTGAACACCGGCGACGGGAAGGGCAAGTCGTCGGCGGCGTTCGGCATGATGGTCCGGGGTGTTGCCCGTGGGTGGAACGTCGCGGTCGTGCAGTTCATCAAGTCCGGCGACTGGAAGGTCGGCGAGGAGAAGATCGGCCGGCAGCTCGGCGTCGACTGGCATGCCTTCGGCGACGGGTTCACGTGGGACTCCGACGACCTCACCGCCGACCGTGCCCACGCCGCCGCGGGTTGGCAGCAGGCGGTCGGCATCATCGACGCCGGCGAACACCAACTCGTGATCCTCGACGAGCTCACCTATCTGATGACCTTCAACTGGCTGCCCGTCTCCGATGTCGTGGCGGCGATCGCCGGCAGGCCGCCCCACGTCAACATCATCATCACCGGACGCGATGCCCCGGCGGAGCTGGTCGAACTCGCCGACACCGTCACCGAGATGCGCGAAGTGAAGCACGCGTACCGGCAGGGAATCCGCGCGATGCGCGGCATCGACTACTGAGCGCGCATGCCCCTCACGTTCCTCACCGGTGGTGCGCGCAGCGGCAAGAGCACGCTCGCGGTCGAACTCGCGGAGCGCAGTCGACTCCCCGTCACGTTCATCGCGACCGTGCCGCTGGCGCCGCCCGATTCGCCTGACCACGACGCCGACATGGCCGAGCGCATCGCGTGCCACCGAGCGGAACGGCCCGACCGTTGGGTGACGATCGAAGCGCCGATCGATCTCGACGGGGCGATCGGCGCGGCCGCCGGCACGTTCACCGTCATCGATTGCCTCACCCTCTGGGTGTCGAACCTGATGTGGGAGGGCTGCACCGACGACGAGATCGTCGAGCGTGCGGAGGCGGGCGCGCAACGGTGCGCGGCGACGACCGACCCCGTCGTGGTCGTCACGAACGAGGTCGGCCTCGGCGTTCATCCCGACACCGCCCTCGGGCGGAGGTACCGCGACGTCCTCGGCTCGGTGAACCAGCGCTGGGCCGCCCGCGCCGAGCACTCGTTCCTCCTCGTGGCCGGGCGAGCACTTCGCCTCGAAGCCACTCCATCGTCCTCGACGAGACCGGAACGCCACACCGATGACCCTCCTCCACGACCAACTCGCCAATCTGCCGGCAGCCGACGAGACCGCCCGCGCCGCGGTGCACGACCGCGCCGCCGACATCCTGCGACCGAGCGGTGCGCTGGCGTGGCTCGACGAGATCGCCGCATGGGTGGCCGGCTGGCAGCGAACCGACCGCCCGGCCGTCCGCCGGCCCGCGGGGCTGATCTTCGCCGCCGATCACGGCGTCGCCGCGGCCACGAAGGTGAGCGCCTATCCCACGGGTGTGACCGAGGCGATGCTCGCCGCCTATCGCGAGGGGCGCTCGACGATCAACGCCTTCGCCCGCATCGCCGGCGCCGAGGTGACGGCGATCGACGTGGGCGTCGGTCATCCGACCGGCGACATCCGATTCGAGAGCGCGCTGACGGAGCGACGGTTCGAGTTGGTCGTGCAGACCGCCATCGACGCCGTCGGCAAGCTCGACTGCGACCTCCTCGTACTCGGCGAGATGGGCATCGGGAACACCACACCGTCGGCCGCGATCGCTGCCGCCCTCGCCGGTGGCGAGACGGCGGCCTGGGTGGGCCGTGGTACCGGCGTCGACGACGAGGGTCTCGCCCGCAAGCGCGCCGCCGTGCAGGAATCGGTGCGGCGGATCGCCGGCATCACCGACCCGATCGAGATCCTGCGCGAGGTGGGCGGTGCCGAGCTGGTGGCGGTGGCCGCGGCGACCATCGCCGCCCGCCATCGATCGATCCCGGTGGTGCTCGACGGCTACGTCGTCACCGCCGCGGTGCTTCCCCTGTTCAGTGCTGACAACGACCGCACTCGACCACTGCACCGTCGGGCACTGCTCGGCCGAACCGGGTCACCGCCGGTTGCTCGAACGGTTGGGCAAACGACCGCTGCTCGACCTCGACATGCGACTCGGCGAGGGGTCGGGCGCGATGGCGGCGGTGCCGTTGATCGCGATGGCCTGCGCGGGCGTCACCGAGGTGCCGACGTTTGCGGAGTGGTTCGGCGAGTGACGCGTCGCACCGGGCGTGCCGGTTCGCCGCTCGGCAATGCACTCGGCGCCGCGCAGTTCCTCACGCGGGTACCGATCCGTCTCGGTACGCCGCCGACGATCGCCGCCTGCGTGCCGTGGTTCCCGCTCATCGGCGCGTTGATCGGCCTGGTCGTCGGCGGAGTCGCGGCCGGGCTCATGGAGGTTGTGCCGGCGTCGGTCGCCGCGGTGGTCGCCGTGCTCGCAGGCGTGATGATCACCGGCGCCTTCCACGAGGACGGTTTGGCAGACACCGCCGACGCGATGGGTGGCTGGACGCCCGAACAGCGACGTCAGATCCTGAAGGACTCGCGCCACGGCAGCTACGGCGTCGCCGCGCTGTGCGGCTCGATCGTCCTGCGGGTCGTGTGTGTGGCGTCGATGGGCCCGGCGGTCGCGTTCGGTGGACTCGTCGCCGCCCACACCCTCGGGCCGCGCCTCGGCAGTCGCCACCATGACGGCCTCGACGCCACCGCCGGCAGCGGGGCTCGGCGCTGATTACATGCGGACCCTGCGGCGTGGCGGGGCACGCGTGGGCGTCGCCGTCGGCGTCGGGATCACCATCGTCGCCGTGGGCTGGTGGTCAGGGCCGCTGGTGTTGGCCGCGGCGCTTGTCACGGTGCCTCTTGCCGTCGTGGCGGGCCGGGCACTCGGCGGCGTGACCGGTGACGTGCTCGGCGCGATCGAACAAGTCGTGGAGTGCACCGTCCTGGTCGTGGTGTCCGGGCTCGCGCTCCACCACCCCATCTGGTGGAGTTGACTGGTTCAGCTGACGAGGGTGGCGAGACGGGTGATGCCTTCGACCAGGTCTTCGTCGCCGAGGGCGAAGGAGAAACGGCCGTAGCCGGCGAGACCGAATGCCTCGCCCGGGACGAAGGCCACCTTGGCCTGCTCGAGGACGAGGTCGGCCAGCTCGAGCGTGCTGTTGGCCGTGACGCCGCCGATCGGACGACCGAGCAAACCGGTCAGGTCGGGGTAGGCGTAGAACGCACCCTGCGGTTCGATGCAGGTGACGCCCGGAATGGCGGTGAGCATGGAGTGCATCGTCTTGGACCGGCGTTCGAACGCTGTGCGCATCATCGCCACGTCGTCGAGGGAGCCTGACACCGCGGCGAGTGCGGCACGCTGCGAGACGTTCGCCACGTTCGAGGTGGCGTGGCTCTGGAAGTTGGTCGACGCCTTGATCACGTCGTTCGGTCCGATCATCCAGCCGACGCGCCAGCCCGTCATGGCATAGGTCTTGGCCACGCCGTTGACGATGATGCACTGGTCGGCCAGGTCCGGTACGAGCGTCGGCATCGAGGCGAACTTGTGCGGGCCGTACGTGAGGTGCTCGTAGATCTCGTCGGTGATGACCCAGACGCCGTGCTCGACGGCCCACTTTCCGATCGCTTCGACAGCGGCCGGCGGATACACCGCACCCGACGGGTTGTCGGGGCTGACGAAGAGCAACACCTTCGTTCGCCGTGTACGGGCCTTCTCGAGCTGTTCGATCGTGACCTGGAAGCCGCTCTCGGCGTCGGTGTCGATGATCACCGGTACGCCGCCGGCCAACGTGATCGCCTCGGGATACGTCGTCCAGTACGGGGCGGGACAGATGACCTCGTCGCCCGGATCGCACAAGGCGGCGAACGCGGTGTACACCGCGTGCTTGCCACCGTTGGTGACGAGCACCTGCGACGCCAAGCAGTCGAACCCGGAGTCGCGCTTGGTCTTGTCCGCGATCGCTTCTTTCAGCTCGGGAAGGCCACCCGCCGGTGTGTACCGGTGGTTCTTCACGTCGGAGCACGCCGCGATCGCCGCGTCGACGATGTGTTGCGGCGTCGGGAAGTCGGGCTCGCCGGCACCGAACCCGATCACGTTCTCGCCCTCGGCCTGCAGGGCCTTGGCCTTGGCGTCGACCGCCAGGGTGGCCGATGGTGCGATCGCGGCGAGTCGTTCCGAAGTTCGTTTCACAATCGGCAAGCCTGCCACAGCGATCACCCGCTCCCAACGGGGTTCCCGGTTCCCGGTGAGTCGGGTATTTCGCGTCGTGGGGTATTTCGAGCACCCACGCCCTGCACCGAACACCCGACGACACGAGATACCCGACTCCTGGCAGCGTTGGGCGGAATCGGCGGTGGCAACGTGGCGAGCCCGCGCCATGCTGTGGGACCGTGACCACCGTCGACGCCACCGCCATCACGATCCCCACCGACCTGCTCCCCGCCGACGGACGATTCGGGTGCGGGCCGTCGAAGGTTCGGGACGAACAGGTCGCCGCACTCCAGGCCGCGCAAGGCACGATCCTCGGCACCTCCCACCGCAAGCCGGCGGTGAAGAACCTGGTCGGCGCCGTCCGCAGCAAGCTCACCGACCTGTTCCAGCTCCCCGAGGGCTGGGAGATCGTGCTCGGCAACGGCGGATCGACGGTGTTCTGGGACGTCGCCACGTTCGGCCTCGTCGAACGACGCAGCCAGCACCTCGTGTTCGGTGAATTCTCCTCCAAGTTCGCCGAGGCATGCGCCGCCGCGCCACATCTGGGCGAGCCGTCGATCGTGAAGACCGACCCCGGCACCCATCCGGTCGCGCGGGCCGAGGAGGGCATCGACCTCTACGCACTGACGCACAACGAAACGTCCACGGGCGTGTCGATGCAGCTCCGGCGCCCCGCCGGAACGACTGCGACCACCGGGCTCGTGGCCGTCGACGCCACCTCCGCCGCCGGTGGGCTCGAGTGGGATCCCGCCCAGGTCGACGTGTACTACTTCGCGCCGCAGAAGTGCTTCGCGTCCGACGGCGGCCTGTGGCTCGCCGCGTGCTCGCCCGCCGCGCTCGATCGCATTCGCACGATCGGCGCGAGCGACCGGTGGCGTCCGGCGTCGCTCGACCTGTCGATCGCCCTCGACAACTCGGTCCAGAACCAGACGTACAACACGCCGGCGCTCGCCACGCTCGTGATGCTCGACGCCCAACTCGACTGGATGCTCGGCAACGGTGGGTTGGCGTGGGCCGCCGGACGCAGCGCCACCTCGGCCGCGTCGCTCTACGGGTGGGCCGAAGCCCGCGAGTGGGCGACCCCCTTCGTCGCCGATCCGGCCCAACGGTCCAACGTCGTCGGCACGATCGATCTCGATGACGCGATCGACGCGAACACGGTGTGCGACGTGCTGCGGGCGAACGGCATCCTCGACACCGATGCGTACCGCAAGCTGGGCCGCAACCAGCTGCGCGTCGGCATGTTCCCGGCGATCGATCCGGCCGACGTCGAGGCGTTGACCCACTGCATCGACCACGTCGTCGAGCAACTCGGCTGACGCTGCTGGCAGACTTCCGTGGTGGAGTCCACGGAGGTCCTGTCGTTCGATACCGGTGAGATCGGCGCACTCGATCGCCCGGTGATGTTGATCGGGCTCGAGGGCTGGTTCGACATGGCCGGCGCCGCCACGCAGGCCATCAACGCATTCACGAGCTCCGACCGTGCCGTCACGGTCGGATCGATCGACCCCGACCCGTTCTACGACTTCACCCAGCAGCGACCGCACGTCTCGGTCGACGACGACATCCGCTCGATCGTCTGGCCGAGCAACGAATTCATCCTGCAGCGCAACCCCGACCACCGCGACATCGTCGGGTTGATCGGCGTCGAGCCGCATCTCCACTGGAAGACATACGTCGGCGCCGTCATCGACGTCGCCCTGGCCCTCGGATGCGAGGCGGTGGTCACCGTCGGTTCGGCCGCCGAGGCGATCCCCCACACGCGCACGCCTCCGGTCACCGGCAGCACCGCCGACGCCGATCTCGCGCGACGCCTCGGCCTCGTCGCGCCCTCCTACCAAGGCATCACCGGCGTGGTCGGCGTGCTGCAAGCGGAACTCGAAGCCCGCCGGATCCCCTCGATCTCATTGCGTGTCGGGATCCCGCACTACCTGACCAACGCCGAACATCCGCTGGCCACGGCGGCGCTTGCCCACCACCTGAGCCACGTGCTCGACGTGCCGTCCGACGCCGAATTGTCGGACCAGATCGACAGCTGGCGCGACGTCCACGACGAGATCGTGGCCGGTGACGAGCAGCTCCGCCTGTACGTCGCGATGCTCGAGGCCGAGTTCGACCGGCGCGCCGAGGCGGCCATCCCGTCGGCCGACGACCTCGGTGACGAGTTCGAGGCCTTCCTGCGCGACAACCGCGACGATTGAGCACTGACATGCCTGGCACCCTGCTCGCCGAGCGCTATCGCCTCGGCGCGACGATCGGCACCGGTGCCTCTGCCCACGTCTTCGAAGCACACGACGAACGCCTCGGTCGACGCGTCGCCATCAAGGTGCTCGACGACGCGGCCGCGCGGACGGCCGACCCAGCTGCCCGGCAGCGTTTCGCGATCGAGTCACGAACAGCCGCCCAGTTCATTCACCCGAACGCGGTGACCGTGTTCGACGCCGGTACCGACGACGGGACGCTGTACGTCGTGATGGAACTCGTCACCGGCGGATCGCTCGCCGAACAACTCGCCCGCTCCGGACCGTTGTCGTCGGCCGACGTGACGAGGATCGGCGCCCAGGTGGCGTCGGCACTCGACGCGGCCCACACGGCCGGCATCATCCATCGCGACGTCAAGCCGGCGAACGTGCTGCTCGATCACCGCGGTGACGCGAAGCTCGCCGATTTCGGGATCGCCCGGCGTCTCGACGAGATCGGTGAGTCGCTGACGTCGACGGGCATGGTGATGGGCACCCGCCAATACGTGTCACCCGAGCAGTCTCGCGGCGAGACGCTCGGCCCCGCGAGCGATGTCTTCTCGCTGGGCGTGACGCTGTACGAGGCCGTCAGCGGCGTTCGTCCGCCATCGGTGCTCGAGCGCGCCCCCGAGCACCGCCTCGACGTCCGAGCGGTCGTGCCATCGGTCGATCCCGGTCTCGCAGATGCGATCGCCAAGGCGACGGTCATTTCCGCCGCGGAGCGTTGTCCGACCGCACGGGCGATGGCGGATGCGCTCACGGCGGCCGCCACGAGATCCGCCACGAGATCCGGGGGCGGAACCGCCGTGATGCCCGCGCATCTGGTGACTGCGGGACTGTCCGACAACCTCGTCGCCGAACGGCGTCATCGCCGGCGGGTGCGGACGGCCGGCGTCGTCGCCGCCCTCGCCGTGGCCGCCCTCGTCGTCGCCGCCGCGCTCGGACCTGGGGACTCCCTCGACGACACCGTCACGACATCAGCGCCGGCCAAGCCGATCGTCACGTCGGCGCCCGTCACCACCGCGCCTGCGACCACCGCGGCACCGACGACCGTCGCACCGACGACGGCGGCACCGACCACGGTGGCTCCGACCACGGTGGCTCCGACCGCGCCTCCGACGACGCCGCCGCTGACGGAACTGATCCCGGGCTTCCCGATTCCTGCCGACATCGACGAGTTCCTGGACATCCTCGAGAACGATCCGAACATCGTCGGACCGCGGGGCGAGGACCTCCTCGAGCAACTCGACGAGGTGCTCACGCAGCGCCGTGGGAACTTCGAGGACAACAAGAATGAAATGACGGGTCGCATCGAGGAGTGGCGCGACGACGGCGAGCTCGATCCGGTCGTGGCTGTGGCGGCGATCGCCTTCCTGGACGCCGTCGACGAACCGCGGCGGGGCAACGGCAATGGAAACGGCGGCGGAGACGACTGACCACCGCCTCGATGGCGGTCAGATCGCGGCGAAGCCCTGTTCGAGGTCGGCGAGGATGTCGTCGATCGACTCGAGGCCGACGCTGAGCCGCACGAGGCCCGGCGTCACGTCGGACGCCGCCTGCTCCTCGGGGGTGAGCTGCGAGTGGGTGGTGCTCGCCGGGTGGATCACGAGGCTGCGGACGTCGCCGATGTTCGCCACGTGGCTGTGCAGCGTGAGCGCCTCGACGAACTTCTTGCCCGCCTCGATCCCGCCCTCGATCTCGAAGGCGATCACCGACCCGTATCCCTTGCCGCCGCCGTACTTCTTGGCCCGCTCGTGCCATTCGCTCGACTCGAGGCCGGCGTAGCGCACCGACAACACCTTGGCGTGGCCGTCGAGGTACTTGCCAACGGTGTCGGCGTTCGAGAAATGTCGCTCCATGCGCAGGCTCAGCGTCTCGAGGCCTTGGAGCAGCAGGAACGCGTTGAACGGCGAGATCGCCCCGCCCGTGTCACGCAGCATCTGCACGTGTGCCTTGATGATGAACGCGCCGTGGCCGAGCGCCGGGAAGTAGGCCAGACCGTGGTAGCTCGGGTCAGGTTCGGTGAAGTTCGGGAAGCGACCGGACGCGGCGTAGTCGAACGTGCCTCCGTCGATGATCGCGCCGGCGATCGACGTGCCGTGACCACCCATGAACTTGGTGAGGCTGTGCACGACGATGTCGGCGCCCCACTCGAGCGGGCGGATGAGGTACGGCGTCGGGACCGTGTTGTCGACGACGACCACGATGCCGTTGGCGTGCGCAACTCCGGCCACCCCCTCGATGTCGAACACGTCGTTCTTCGGGTTCGGCAGCACCTCGCCGAAGAAGACCTTGGTGTTCGGCTTGATCGCCGCCTCCCACTGCGCGAGATCGTGCGGGTCGTCAACGAAGGTGACCTCGACGCCGAACTTCGGCAGCGTGTAGTGCAACAGGTTGTACGTGCCGCCGTAGAGCGACGGTGAGGACACGACATGGTCGCCGGCTTCGCACAGCGTCATGAACGTGAGGGTCTCGGCCGCCTGACCGGACGCGGTGACGAGTGTGCCCGGGAGGCCCACCGCCGTGGTGACGCCTCCTTCGAGCGCGTTGACGCGCGACTCGAGCGCCAGCTGCGTCGGGTTCATGATGCGCGTGTAGATGTTGCCGATCTCGGCGAGGGCGAACAGATTCGCGGCGCGGTCGGTGTCACCCAGGTGGTACGAGGTGGTCTGGTAGATCGGAACGGCCCGTGCACCGGTGGTCGGGTCGGGATCTCCACCGACGTGGATCTGCTTGGTCTCGAAGCCCCAGGTGTCACTCATCAGGGTGAGACCGTACCATCCGCTATTCCCGACCAATCAAGTCGGAATTGTCCGCCTGGTCGGGCCGCGCGAGCATGGCTCGGTGGGTGACCAGAGTCGCAACCTGAGTTCGGGTAACCAGAGTCCAGGCAACCTGAGTTCCGGCGACCTGCGCATCGATCGGCACGCTCCGGTCGACCGCCGCGAGTTCGACGCCACGTCGTGGGTCGACCTCGTGAAGGGATTCGTGGTGGACTCCGACGCCGAGTTCGCGGCACTCCGCGAACAGACCCCCTGGCAGCAGAACGAGATCCTGCGCTACGACAAGTACGTCCCGGAGAAGCGCCTCGGCGCCGGCCTCGCCGCGGATCGGTCGCCGCTGCTCCGCCAGACGTCGATGCACCTCCGTTCGAAATATGGTGTCGAGTTCACCGGCGTCGGCGCGCTGCTCTACCGCGACGGCGACGACTTCCAGGGCCTGCACTCGGACCGCGAGATGCGCTGGCTCGACGACACCCTGATCGCGATCGTCGTGCTCGGCGAACGCCGGCCGTTCGTTTTCCGCAAGGCGTGCCCCTGTCGAGCAACCCGGTCCGCGGGCAGTCGGGCCACCTCGACGACGACATCGTGCTGCTGCCCGGCGAGGGCGACCTGCTCGTGATGGGTGGGGCCGCCCAGCGCGACTGGCTCCACGGCGTCCCGGCGGCCGAAACCGATCGGGCTCGGATCTCGCTCACCTGGCGCTGGACGAGCCGCCGCGGCCGACCGGACACCAATCCCGCCTAC
>CAWHJP010000023.1:0-125025 GCA_963829675.1 Ilumatobacteraceae bacterium | reverse complement strand
AGTCCAACTGCTCGGCGTAGTCGACCAGCTGATCGATCACCTCGCCGAGTTCGTCACCGCAGCGTGGGTTCGCCCGCACCCGAGCCAGTTCGGAAACCTGGGCCACGCCGATGTGGCCGTCCAACAGCGCGTCACCGACGATCGGCATGGTCGTTGACGAGGCGAGCCTTCCGGCAGGCCGATGCCGCGTCGGCCGGAGACCAGTTGGCGTTCGCCCGCAACCACGACTTGGTGCTGCGATGTCCATCCTCGGCATACACGCCCCGTGCTTGAGCGACGGAGATCAACGCCAACAGCTCGGCCTCGTCACGACGGCGACGGAGTTCCAGCTCACGGAAGCGGTCCGTGATCTCGGCGTCGTCGAGCCCCATCAGCTGTTCGACGAGGTCTGCGAACATGACTCTAAGGTATCGAACATATGTTCGATCTCCAACTCAACAACAGAGATTTGTCGAGCGAGATTCCCCAGTGGCCGAACCGCAGTCCGCTGCGTCGCTGCCGCCGTCAGAGCATGTCGTGGGCGCGGAACATCCGATCGAGGATGTCGCGGATCACCGGCTGCTTGCGCTGGTTGTACGCCAACATCGACTCACCTCGGCATTCGACGCTGCGGCTGACGTGCGCTTGGCCTCGGCGTAGCGGTCCCGGTCCTCGGGATGGTCGCGAAGCCATCCCGGAACATCCGGTGGCGGATCGCCTCGGGGCTGTCCGGGCTCCAGACGTGGAGGTTCGCTCGCGGATCGTCCCCCTCGAAACAGCGATGCTCGTGCCACTTCGGCTCTCGGATCCGCAGGACGAACCCCACCCCCTCCAGTGGGGCACATACGCGGCCTCGTCGCTCGAGTCGACGACGGTGAGGTCGATGTCGATCACCGGCTTCGCATCGAGGCCCGGGACGCTGGTCGATCCGACGTGCTCCAGTCCGAGGACCCGATCTCCGAGGGCGTCACGCACCCGTCCGGCCACCACCTCGAACACGGCCGGCCAGGCAGGTTCGTAGTCGACCACGGCGATCGGCTCCGCCGGCGATGGCCCGCCGACCCACGGGTCGTCGTCGGGATCGACGTCTTCGTGCCGCGTGATCTCCTCGTTCGTCGCCACGACCGTGCACCTCCTCGTCAGCGGTCGAAATCCTATGGCTCCTCGCGCTGCCGGGGCCGCTCGACCCCAGTCGTCGCGGAGCCGTTCGGCGAACGTCGGCGCGAGCCGCTCCGGCAGGATCGGTGGATCGCGGCGTGCGAATCGTCAGCACCGCCGCATCGACCGAGGGCGAGGACGGAACGAGTCCCTGCCGATCGACCCGCCGAGTTCGAATTCCCACCACGGAGCCCACCCCGCGGTCCGCAGTGCGACGGGCGGTGTCGCCGCATGCCTGCGGGCGACCTCCGCCTGGAGCACCAGGTCTGATCGGAACGGTCCGCGTTCCGGACGGTCGAGCAACATGGCCAACAGCTCGGTGGTGAGTCCGAACGGCGGGTTCGCCACGACGCGGTACGGCTCCCTCGGAAACCGCAGGCGCCGGACATCGGTCTCGATGATCCGGCACGCGATCCGTTGCGTCGAGCGTGTCGACGAGCGACCGCAGCCGATCGGCCCAGACGAGATCGCGTTCGATCGCCCACAGACGCACGCCGGCCTCGACGAGCGGACGCGTCAACACTCCCGTCCCCGGCTCCGATCTCGACGACGAGTTCGCCGGCACGCAGGTCGAGGCGGTCGACGAAGCGTTCGATCAGCGGCTGATCAACGAGGAAGTTCTGACCGTACGAACGACGCCGCTGGTCCCGTTCGGTCCTGCGCCGCTCGGACACGGACCGTCACCATCATCATCATGACGTCGACGGTAGCCACACCTCGACGAGCGAGTCGAGCGAGTTGTCGCCGCTCCACCACGATTGACATCGGGCGTACGGTCGATGCATGGAACCGAGCGAGATCCACCACATCGTCGAGGAGGCCCTCAACGCGAGAGACATCGAGGGTTGGTCGCCCTCTACGAACCCGACGCCTGGTTCTTCAGTCTCGACGGACCGGTGCAGGGCCTCGATGCGATCCGCGAGGCCTGGAAGGGGATCATGGCCATGGAGCCAGGACCGATCACCATGACGACCGTCTACGCCCTCGAGCAGGGCGACATCGCCATGATCAGCAACCGCTGGTCGATGTCCGTCGGCGGCGAAGATGATGTCAGCGGCCACCGCCGAGGTCGTACGGCGCCAGGCCGACGGCACCTGGAAGTACGTCATCGACAATCCCGACGCCGCCGGCGTGCTGGGTGAGCTGACGCCCTGACCGAGGCGACGCGGATCAGGCGACGCGATCAGGCGACGCGGATCAGGCGACGGGGACGGCGGCGCCGGGGATCAGACGGTAGGCGTCGTACACGCCGTCGATGCCCTTGATCGTGCGGACCACGGCCTCGAGATGGCCCGGATTGGCGAGCTCGAACTCGAAGCGCATCTTCGCCACCCGGTCGGCGCCGGTGATCGTCTGGCACGACAGGATGTTGACGTGATGGTCGACGAGGGCGTTGGCGACGTCACGCAGCAAGCGTGAACGGTCGAGCGCCACCACCTCGACACCCGCCACGAACGTCGCCCCGCTCTGACCCTGGCCGTCCCACTCGACCTCGATCATGCGCGTGGCCTGCTCGGCCATCAGCGACACCGCGTTGGCGCAGTCGGACCGGTGCACACTCACCCCGCGACCGCCGTGTCACGAAACCGATGATCCCGTCGCCCGGCACGGGCGTGCAACAGCTCGCCAGGTGGACGAGGACGTCGTCGAGACCCTCGACGTGCACACCGACCTTGGTGCGGTTCCCCTCCCGACGTTCCCGGCGGGGACGCTCGACGGTGGCCGGCATCTGCGCGGCATCGTCTCCGGAACGCAGGCTGCGGGCGATCCGTTGGGCGACCGTCTTCGCCGACACGTGGTGCTCACCGATCGCCGCCAGCAGGGCGTCGAGATCGACGTAGCTCATCTCGACGATCACGTCCTTGAGCTGGGTCGACTTCCACACCTGCTGCACCGGCAGCCGCTCGCGACGCAGTTCGGAGGTCAGATCGTCCCGGCCGAGCTCGATCATGTCGATGCGGCGTTCGCGGCTGAACCACTGCCGGATCTTGTTGCGCGCCCGCGGCGACACGACGAAGGCGAGCCAGTCCTGCGACGGACCGGCCGTTTCGACCTTGCTGGTGAAGATCTCGACGTTGTCACCGCTGGCGAGCACGTGGTCGAGCGACACGAGCCGGTTGTTCACCTTCGCCCCGATGCACGAGTGGCCCACCTCGGTGTGCACGGCGTAGGCGAAGTCGACCGTGGTCGAGCCGACCGGCAGCGTGATCACGCGACCCTTCGGGGTGAACACGAACACCTCGTCCTGCTCGAGGTCGGTCTTCAGGCTCTGCATGAACTGGGCCGGGTCGCTGATGTCCTCCTGCCAGTCGATGATCCGCTTCAGCCAGTCGATCTCGGAGGCGGACTCGCCCGAGCCCTTGTACGCGTAGTGCGCGGCCACGCCCCACTCGGCGCGCTGGTGCATCTCCTTGGTCCGGATCTGCACCTCGATCGGCTTGCCGCTCGGCCCGATCACCGTGGTGTGCAGGCTCTGGTACAGGTTGAACTTGGGCATCGCGATGTAGTCCTTGAAGCGCCCCACGACCGGGCGCCAGCGACCGTGGATGCAGCCGAGCGCGGCGTAGCAGTCCTTCATCGAGTCGACCACGACCCGGACCGCGATGAGGTCGAAGATCTCGTCGAACTCGCGACCCTTCACGACCATCTTCTCGTAGATGCTCCAGAGGTGCTTGCCGCGGCCCGTGACCTCGGCCTCGATCCCGAGTTCGGCGAGCCGGGCCCGCACCTCGGCCAGCGCCTTGGCGAGGTACATGTCGCGTTCGGGTGTGCGCGAGCTGACGAGGTGGTCGAGTTCGGCGAAGCGCTTGGGGTGCAGGGCGGCGAACGACAGGTCCTCCAGCTGCTGCTTCAGCTCCTGCATTCCGAGGCGATGGGCCAGCGGCGCGTAGATGTCGAGCGTTTCCTGGGCGATGCGCTGCTGCTTGTCGATCGGCATCGCGGCGATGGTGCGCATGTTGTGGAGGCGGTCGGCGAGCTTGATGACGAGCACCCGCAGGTCCTTGGCCATCGCCACGAGCATCTTGCGCATCGTGGCGGCCTGTTGCTCCTCACGCGAGTCGAAGCGGATCCGCTCGAGCTTGGTGACGCCGTCGACGATCGCCGCCACCTCGGGGCCGAATTCGCGGTCGACATCGGCGACCGTCAGCTCGCTGTCCTCGACGGCGTCGTGCAGCAGCGCAGCCGTGACCGACACCTCGTCGAGACCGATGTCGGCCACGATGTGGGCGACGGCGAGCGGGTGGTTGATGTAGCTCTCACCGCTCGACCGGAGCTGGCTGCGGTGCGCCTGGGCGGCGACCTGGTAGGCCCGGTTGATCGTGGTGACCGGCGCCTTCGGGTGGCGGCGGCGGTACGAGGCGAGCAGCGGCGCGAGTTCGACCGCCGACAGCGACACCTGATGTCGCCTCCAGGGAAGAACGCGGTCGACGGTGCCCATGATCAGTAGTGGAGCAGTGTCCTGACCGGTCGCTCCCCGAGCCGGCTCCGCCCGCCGAGTGCATCGAGTTCGATGACGAACCCCAGGCCGGCGATGACCCCGCCGAGTGTCTCGACCAGCACCGCCGTCGCCGCCGCGGTGCCGCCGGTGGCCAGCACGTCGTCGATGATCAGGATCCGCTCCCCCGGGTGGATCGCGTCACGGTGGATCTCGAGCTTGTCCGTGCCGTATTCGAGCTGGTACTCCTCCCGCACGACCGCCCACGGCAGCTTGCCGGCCTTGCGCACGGGGACGAACCCCGCCCGGAGCCGGTAGGCGACCGCCGCGGCGAAGATGAAGCCCCGCGATTCGACGCCGACCACCCGATCGACGGCAACGCCGTCGAACTGATCGACCAGGCCGTCGATCGACGTGGCGAAGGCGGCGCCGTCCCCGAGCAGCGGGGTGATGTCGCGGAACGTGACGCCGTCGATCGGGTAGTCGCCGATGTCCCGGACGAACCCTCGCAATGTTCGCGTACTCGCCTGCCATGTCCCGAGGATACCGGTCGGGACCGGGAACGTCAGTGGCGCCGCTTCTTGCGCGGGCGAGGCGGGTGCGTGAGCATCTGTTCGGGCGTGGCGCCGTACTCGGTCCGCGGCGCGGCGTCGTCGCGCCCGGCTCATCGACCGGCCTCGAACGATTCGGATCCGCGCTCTCGTCCGCTCCGACCTTGGCGAACACATGGGTCGCATCGCGGCCCGTCGCACTCGAGCCGACGACGGCGGCGCGGAATGCCTCGCCGGTGAGCCGCTCGCGGCGCACCTTGCCGCTGCGGTCCCGGTGCATCGACGCGAGCAGCGGGGTGGCGATGAAGATCGACGAGTACACGCCGACGACCATGCCGATGAACAGCGCCAGCGCGAACTCCTCGAGCGCCTCGGCGCCGAGCAGTCCCCAGCCGATCGCCAAGAGGGACAACACCGGCAGGATGGAGGCGATGCTCGTGTTCAGCGAGCGCATCAACACCTGGTTCATCGAGATGTTCACGATGTCCGGGTACGGCGTGCGCACGGAGGAGAACTTGGCCTGGTTCTCCTTCACACGATCGAACACGACGATCGTGTCGTAGAGCGAGTACCCGAGGATCGTCAGGAAGGCGACGACCGTCGCCGGGCTGACCTCGAACTGGAACACCGAATACACGCCGACGACGGCAATCACGTCGTGCACCATGGCGGCGAACGCGGCGACGGCCATCCGCCACTCGAAGCGCAGGCTGATGAACAGCGACACGACGATGAAGAACACGATCAGCGCCCTGACCGCCTTCTCGGTGATCTCCGCACCCCAGGTCGAACTGGTGAACGCCACGCTCACGGCCGACGTGTCCACGCCGGCGGCGTCGGCCAACGCGGCGGTGATCTCGGCCGACTTCTCGCTGGGCACCTCTTCGATCTGGACCGTGACGACGTCGGCCGACTCGGAGGTACGCCGCTGGATGCGCGCCCCGGCGGTGTCGATGCCCTGGTCCTGCAACACCTGCTCGGCCTCGTCGATGTCGAAGGTGTCGCTGGCCGGCACGTCCCAGGCGTTGCCGCCCTCGAAGTCGAGGCCGAGGTTGAGTCCCTGCACCGACAACGACGCCACGGTGATGATCAGGATGACCATCGCGGCGACGAACCCGACCATCCGCCGGCCGTAGAAGTCGATGGCCGTCTGGCTGTTGAGCAGCCGTCCGAAGGGGTTCTTGGAGATCTGTTCGTTCGTGTTCATGACGCCACCGGCTTGATTCCGAAGGCCGATCGGTTGCGCATGTACGCGCTCGACGCGAGCAGCAACATGAACGGCCTGGTGAACGTGTACAGGATCAGCAGGTCACAGAATGCCGTGACGCCGAGGTAGAGGGCAAAGCCGCGCACCGATCCGACGCTGAGCATGAAGAGGATGACGGCGCCGATGATCGACACGAGGTTGGCCGCCCAGATCGTCCGCCACGTGGCGTTCCAACTTCGCGGGGTCGCATTGCGGAACGTCCGGCCGCTGCGCAGCTCGTCCTTCAGGCGCTCGAAGAACACCACGTAGCTGTCGACGGTCACGCCGATCGACACGATGATGCCGGTCACGCCGGCCAGCGTGAGGGCGTAGTTCGTCCAGCCGGAGATGAGCGACGCCACGCCGAACACGAACAACCCCCACACCGCGAGCGCGAGCAGGATCACGAGGGTCATCCAGCGGTAGTAGGCGAACAGCATCGCCAGCACCAGCAGGATGCCGATGACACCCGCCAGGATCGCCGCGTTGAGCGAGTCGGCACCGGCCGACGGCGACACGATGCGCGCTTCTTGTGCCTTCACCTCGACGGGGAACGCGCCACGGTTGAGCACCGCCGCCAGATCCTCGGCCTCGCCCTTCGAGAAGCTGCCGGTGATCGCGACGGAATCGGTGAAGTTCGGCTGGTTCACCTGTGGCGACGACTGCACCACACTGTCCAAGGCGATGGCGATCTGACCGTGTACGCCGGGCAGCGTCGACGGGCAGGTCGGCTCGGAGTTGTAACACTGGGTAGCGAGACTGTTCCAGGTGGCCTGGCCGTCGCCGCGTAGACCGACGGCGACACCCCATCCGTTGTCGGCGGTCAGTTCGGCGCTGCCACGGGAGAACACCTCACCGGTCCCCTGCGCTGGGCCGACACAGACGCTGGCGCCATCACGTGTCGGCAGGAGTTCGGCACCGGTCGCGGTCGGTCCGGTCGGCAGCCCAGTGACGGGTTGAGTGGCGACCGGCTCCGGTGCGGGAACGGTCTGGGCCGGGAAGACGCCCCGGAACCCGGCCGGTGCGGTGGTGGCCGGTGCGGAGGCGGTCGGTTGGCGCTGCCGCTCGCCGGGGCCGTCGTCGCCGGGGTGCTGGCTGCCGGCACCGTGCCGGAGGCGATCGTGGTCTCGGTGACGTCGCCTGGCGTGACGGCGGCAGCAGCGCACTGCGCCAGCTCGACGACGGGCCGGAGTTCGACGACGCCGGACACGTCGACCGCGTCGAGCGCCTCCTGCTGATCCTTCACGCCGGGCAGGTCGACGACGATCGCCTGGCCCTGCACACGGACATCGGGCTCGGCGATCCCCTGGTTCTCGAGCTCGCTGCGGATCAGGTCGCGGATGACGATCAGATCGTCACCCGCGGCGGACTCGACGGGCGCCAGGATGACCGACACGCCGCCCTGCAGGTCGAGTCCGAGGATCGGCGTGGTGCCGGTGGCGATCGCGCCGATGAACAGCACGATGACGATCACGACAGTGCTGATCAGCGTGGCCCAGAGACGACGGCGCATCGCGATGGCTCAGTCGTCGGAATCTGACGGGCCGGAGTTGGCGGCCTCGTCGGCGGTGTCGGCGACGTCGCGACTCGTCGGCATCCACCTTGCCCTGCACGGCGGCCCGGGCGATGCGGATCTGCACGTCGTCGTCGATCTCCAGCCAGAACCGGTTCGGTCCGTCCTCACCGGTGATCTTGCCGAACACGCCGGAGGTGGTGACGATCTCGTCGCCGACCTCGATCGACCTCTGCAACTCCTGGGCTTCACGAGTGCGCCGGCGCTGCGGGCGGATCATGAAGAAGTACATCGCGAACGGAATGAGCAGCAGGATTCCGAGCTGCACGATGGCGCCACCACCACCCCCGCCGGAGTCACCGGAAGCGAGCAGGGCCATGGAGAAAAGCGTCGACATAACGGCGAGCGAGCCTATCGGCGAGTATCGGCGGAATTCGGTCATCCCGACGAACGCACCAACGACGGCCGAGCTGTGGCAACGTTGCCGCCATGACGGGGCCACGTGTGTTGATCATCGGCGGCGGCTTCGGCGGGCTGGCCGCGGCGAAGGGGCTGGCCGGCGCTGACGTCGAGGTGACGGTGATCGACCGCCAGAACCATCATCTCTTCCAGCCGCTGCTGTACCAGGTGGCCACCGCGGGTCTGAATCCCTCGAACGTCGCCCACCCGATCCGCGGCGATCCTCGCCAAGCAGCCGAACGCGCGGGTCCTGCTCGCCGAGGTGGTCGCCGTCGATCCCGATGCCCGGCAGGTGTCCTCGACGACGGCGCGGACGTGTCCGTACGACTACCTCGTCCTGGCCACGGGCGCGACCCACTCGTACTTCGGTCACGACGAATGGGAGACGCACGCCCCCGGCCTGAAGACGATCGAGGACGCCCTCGAGATCCGGCGGCGGGTGCTGCTCGCCTTCGAGCGCGCCGAGCGCGTCGCCGACCCGGACGACAGCGCCGGCGATCTCACCTTCGTCGTCGTGGGCGGCGGCCCGACCGGGGTGGAGACCGCCGGAGCGATCGCCGAGATCGCCTTCAAGACGTTCACGAGCGAGTTCCGCGCCATCGACCCCAACGGCGCCAAGGTCATCCTGCTCGAGGGCGCCGACCGGATCCTCGGCACCTACCACGAGTCGCTGTCGCGGCAAGGCGGCGCGTCAACTACGCGACCTCGGCGTCGACCTTCGTCTCGGCGTGACGGTCACGAATGTCGATGCCGACGGCGTCGAGACATCCACGGGCGCGATCCGGGCCGGCACGGTGATCTGGGCCGCCGGGAACCGGGCCTCCCCGCTGGCGGCCATGTTCGGCGGTGCAGACCGATCGTGCCGGCCGGGTGATCGTCGGCCGCCGACCTCTCGATCACCGGCCACCCCGAGCTGTTCGCGATCGGCGACGTCGCGCACGCCGCCGTCGACGGGAAGGACGTACCGGGCGTCGCGCAGGGAGCGATCCAGGGCGGTGCGCACGTGGCCAAGGCGATCCGGGCCGACCTCGCCGGCGCAGCCGAGACCGATGTTCCGCTACCGCAACAAGGGCGAGTTGGCCACGATCGGACGCTCCTCGGCCGTCGGCACGATCGGCCGCGTTCCGGCTCTCGGGCTGGATCGCGTGGATGGCCTGGTGGTCCATCCACATCGTGTTCCTCATCGACTTCCGGAGCCAGCTCAGCGTGCTGCTCAACTGGGCCTGGAACTACCTCACGTTCCAACGCAGCGCCAGGCTCATCACCGGCCCCTGGCGCCCCCGCACGTGACCGGAGAATGTCCGCCGGGGTCAGACCCCGGCGGACATTCTCATTGCCAGACGGCGAGGATGTCGGAGCGCAGCTGATCGAACGTGCCGGCCACGATGGCGGCGCGCATCCGGTCCATCAACTGGATCGTCCAGGCGACGTTGTGGATCGACAACAGCCGCGACGCCGTCGGCTCGCCGACCTGGAGCAGGTGGCGGAGATACCCCCGGCTGTGACGGGCACAGACGTCGCACGAGCACTCGGTGTCGAGCGGCTCGTCGAGTTCGGCGTTGCGCGCGGCCTTGACCTGGAAGCGACCCGTCGACGTGAGCGCCGTGCCGTGCCGGCCGAGCCGCGTCTGCATCACGCAGTCGAACTGGTCGACGCCGAGCGCCACCGCCTCGACGAGCGAGGCCGGATCGCCCACCCCCATCAGGTAGCGCGGCTGGTCGGCGGCAGCTCGGCGAGGGCAGCTGCGAGCGCGGGCAGCATCTCCTCGCGAGTCTCGCCGACCGACAACCCGCCGATGCCGTACCCGTCGAAGCCCACCGCCACGGTGCGGCGGGCGCTCTCCGCACGCAGCGACTCGCTGACACCGCCCTGCACGATGCCGAACAGCGACTGGTCGGGCCGCACGTGGGCGGCGCGGGCCCGGTGCGCCCACGCGTTGGTCCGTTCGACCGCCGAGCGGATGACCTCGGGCGGACTCGGCAGCGGCGGGCACACGTCGAGCACCATCTGGATGTCGGCACCGAGGCGCTGCTGCACGTCGACCGCCACCTCTGGGGTGAACCGGTGCGACGAACCGTCGTAGATGCTCCTGAACGTCACCCCGTCGTCGTCGATCTTCGGGTCGAGCGAGAACACCTGGAACCCGCCCGAATCGGTGAGGGTCAGGCCGTCCCAACCGGAGAACCGGCCGAGCCCCCCGAACCGTTCGACGAGGTCGGCGCCCGGTCGCAGCATCAGGTGGTAGGTGTTGCCGAGCACGATCTGCGCACCGAGCTGCGCGTAGTCGGCGGCGCTCAGGTACTTGATCGCGGCGCGCGTGCCGACCGGCATGAACAGCGGCGTCGTGTACGACCCGTTGGCGAGCGAGACCGTGGTGGCCCGCGCCGAACCGTCCGTGGCGTCGATCGTGGCGGTGGCCGGATGCATGGACGAGCCAGGCTACGAGCGGGCGTGCCGGTCGAGGAGCATCGCGTCGCCGAACGACAGCAACCGGTAGTCGCTCGGCGATCGCCGTGTCGTACAGGCGGCGCCAGCGGTCGCCGACGAACGCGTCGATCATCATCAACAGTGTCGTCTTCGGCAGGTGGAAGTTCGTCATCAGCACGTCCACGACCCGCCAGTCGAACCCGCGGTGGATGAACAGGTCGGTACGGCCCGACAGCTCTCCGCCGCGTGGCGGCCGACTCCAGGGCGCGCACCGCGGTCGTGCCGACCGCCACCACCCGCTCCGCCGGCACGGCAGGCGTCCATCGTTGCCTCCGGGACGCGGTAGCGCTCGGTGTGCATCACGTGATCGAGCGGGTCCGGCGTGGAGATGGGCTGGAACGTGTCGAGACCGACGACCAGCTCGACCTTGGCGATGCCGACCCCCTTGGCGGCCAGCTCGGCGAGCAACGACGTCGGTGAGATGCAGTCCAGCCGTCGGCGCGGCCGCCGACGCCGGTTCGTGGGAGAAGACCGTCTGGTACCGCTCGGGGTCCTGGAGCGGCGCCGTGATGTACGGCGGCAGCGGCATCTCGCCCCACCGTTCGATGGCAGCCAACGCATCGGTGTCGAGCACCTCGACGTAGAACGTGTCCCCCGCGGGTGTTCGCTCGCCCATGCGGATCAACGGGCCGCGCGGCACGCCGCCCGGTCGATCGGCCCCGCCAGGCTCGGCGGTCAGCTCCTCGCCGACGTGGAGCCGTTTGCCCGGTCGCACCAGCGCCTCCCAGAACCGCCGGTCGGGGTCCTGGGATTCGAGCAGCAACACCTCGGCAAGCCCGCCCGACTGGCGCCGTAGCCGCAGCCGCGCCGGGATCACCCGCGTCTCGTTCAGCACGAGAAGATCGCCCGGCCCGCAGCAGGTCGGGGAGGTCGCGGACGTGGCGGTGCTCGGGTGCCGACGCGCCGCGATCGACGAGGAGCCGCGCCGCGTCGCGCGGCTCGATCGGCGTCTGGGCGATCAGCGGTGTCGGGGAGCTCGTAGTCGAAGTCGGCGAGACGCACGAGCGACGAGGTTACGGATCGGCCGTGCGACTGCCGCGCGAAGGGTCGCGTCGGGCGCTGTTCCGGTCAGTGCTCGAACGGACTCGCGCCGAGCGCGTCCTGCTCATCCGGCTGTGGCACGTCGTCCGCACGCCGGCCGCAGCGGTCCGCTCGCGCCACGGATGTTGGACCGCACCCGCTTCCAGAGGAACCACGCGATCAGGCCGACGATGACCACGACCACGGCCCACTGGAAGATGCCGCACGATGCCGCCGACCTCTTCCCACCGGTCGCCGAGCAGGGCGCCGGCGGAGATCAGGGCAATGTTCCAGATGGCGCTGCCGGCCGCCGTCAGCACGCTGAAGCGAAGCAGTGGCATGCGCCGGAATCCGGCCGGGATCGACACCAGTGAGCGGACCACCGGGACGCAGCGCCCGAGGAACACCGCGTACGACGATCGCCGGTCGAACCATGCCTCGGCCTTGGCGATGTCGCTCGGCTTCACGCCGAACCACCGTCCGTGTCGTTCGATGAACCCGTGGAGCCGGTCGTGACCGATCCACGCCGCCAACCCGTAGAGGATCCAGGCGCCGACCAGCGAGCCTGCGGTCGCGGCGACGATCATGCCGACGAGGCTGGCGTTGCCCTGTCCGGCGACGAAGCCGGCGAGCGGGAGCACGACCTCGGACGGGATCGGCGGGAACACACTCTCGAGCGCGACGAGCACCGCCACACCCAGGTATCCGAGCGCGTCGATGACGTCGGTGACCCAGGTCTCGATGCTCGCCAGCATCAATCTGACGTTAACGGCTCAATCGAAGAGACTGTCGGGCGGTCCCGCCGAACGGGGCGGGACAAGACCCACGTGCTCGTACGCCGCGGCGAGGGCGATGCGGCCGCGCGGCGTGCGGGCGATCATCCCCTGGGTGATGAGGAACGGCTCGTACATGTCCTCGACGGTCTCGGGTTGCTCACCGACGCTGATCGCCACGGTGGACAGCCCGACCGGACCACCGTTGAACTGGACGCACAGCGCGGTGAGGATCGCCCTGTCGACCTTGTCGAGGCCACGGTCGTCGACACCGAACAGCGCCAGCCCGTCGCGTGCGACATCGGCATCGATCGAACCGTCGACGCGGACCTCGGCGAAGTCACGCACGCGCCGCAGCAGCCGGTTGGCGATGCGCGGGGTACCTCGCGAGCGGCGGGCGATCTCCCACGCACCGTCGGTGTCGATCGAGACGTCGAGGATTCCCGCCGCCCGCTGGACGATCGCCTGCAGTTCGCTCGTCTCGTAGTAGTCGAGCCTGGCGACGAGGCCGAACCGGTCGCGGAGCGGACCCGTGATCATCCCGGTGCGGGTGGTGGCCCCGACGAGCGTGAACGGCGCCATGGTCAGCCGGATGCTCGAGGCCGCCGGACCTTTGCCCACGACGATGTCGATCTGGAAGTCCTCCATCGCCGGATACAGGATCTCCTCCACCGCTCGTGAGAGGCGGTGGATCTCGTCGATGAACAACACGTCGCCGTCGTCGAGCTTGGTCAGGATCGCAGCGAGGTCTCCCGCGCGCTCCAACGCCGGTCCGGACGTGACGTGCAGATGGACACCCATCTCGGTGGCGACGATCCCGGCCAGCGTGGTCTTGCCGAGTCCGGGTGGCCCGGCGAACAGCAGGTGGTCGACCGTTTGGTTCCGCTTGCGTGCCGCCTCGAGCACGATGGTGAGATGCTCCTTGAGTTCGCGCTGGCCGATGAACTCGTCGAGCGCTCGTGGCCGCAGACCGGCCTCGACCTCGAGGTCGCCGGCCAACTCGCCGTCGCGCAACAGGTCGTCGGCGGGCCCGATGCTCGGATCGACGAACTCGTCACGCACGGCGCGCCCCCAGGGACTTCAAGGCCTCGCGCAGCAACGACGAGGCGTCGGCGTCGCCGGACAGGTCGCGCAACACGTCGCGGACCTCGTCGGTGCCGTAGCCGAGCCCGGTGAGGGCCTCGCGCACGTCGGCGACCGCCGAACTCTGGCCACCGCCACTGACACCGGCCCGTTCCAACACGGGGATCGACAGCCGGTCACGGAGTTCGACGATGAGCCGCTCGGCGGTCTTCTTGCCGACGCCCGGGACGAGCGACATGGCCGCGACGTCATTGTTGGCGACGATGTCGACGATGGCGAGCGGCGGATGTGTCGCCAATACCGCCATCGCCAGCGCCGGCCCCACACCGTGCGTGCCGATCAGCACCTGGAACGTGCCGCGCTCCTCGCGGTGGGCGAACCCGTAGAGCGTCTGGGTGTCCTCGCGGATGTGGTGGTGGACGTACAGGAACGCGTTCGTGGCGGGCTCGAGTTCGGCCATCGTGCGTTGCGACACCGTGACGAGATAGCCGACCCCGGCGACCTCGATCAGCACGGTCCCGTCTGGATTGCGTTCGAGGACCTCGCCCCGCAGTGAACCGATCATGCCTGCCTTCCCGCGGCCACCCGCCGTTGCATCGGGGCCATCGCCAAGTGGCACAGCGCGAGCGCCGCCGCATCGGCCGCGTCGGCCGGCTTCGGCAGCGCGGTCAGACCGAGCCGTACCTGCACCATCTTCTGCACCTGTTCCTTGTCGGCCCCGCCCCAGCCGGCGACCGCGTCTTTCACCTGGTTCGGCGTGTACTGGACCACCTCGCATCCGGCGAGTGCTGCCTCGGCGAGTGCCAGCCCGCTCGCCTGGCCGACGCTCATCGCCGTTCGGACGTTGACCTGGAAGAACACCTGCTCGACCGCCACGGCGTCGGGCTCGAACTCGGCGAGCAACGCCGTGAACTCCAGCCGGAGTGCTGCCAGCCGTTGCGGCAACGGATCGGTGGCGGGCGTGCGGATCACGCCGAGCGAGACGGCCCGCACGCGAGCCGGCGCGGCCACTGTCGACGACCGCGTAGCCACAGCGCGTGAGGCCGGGATCGATGCCCAGCACCCGGAATCGTTCGGTCGGCCGGGAAGATGGCATACGGTCGAACACAGGTTCGCAGGATAGCCGGTCGCCGGCGGTCCATGGCGGACCGGCCGCCGTCGATGCCCGCTGGAGGTGACGGTCTGTGTGTTCGGCGTCGATCAGCAATGTGGCGCCAGGCGACAGGGGGTCTCGGCGCACGCAGTGAACGGAAAACAACCGCATCGATCGATGTCGAACGACGGATCGACGAGTACTGCGGACCTCTTTCACCCAATGTCGACTGCGAGATCGAACTCGAATTCATCGAGCTGACACCGATCGTGCTCGACGACGTCGGCGGATCGGTCGGCGGCGTTGGCCACCTTCCACACAGTGCCGTCGGGACGGGTCCAGGTGACGACCCGGTCGGGTGTCATCGTCAACGTCCAGCCACCCTCGTGCACCAGGTGATGATGGTTCTCACACAGCGGTAACAGATTCGCCAGGTCGGTCGGGCCGTTGTCGCGGGTCCACCAACGCACGTGATGGATGCGACACGACTCGAACGGCACCGTGCAACCCGGATGACCACACGTGCGGTGCATCGCCCGCAACGCCCGCCGCTGTTTGCGGTTGACCGTGCGCCGGGCCCGACCCGCGTCGAGCACCTCACCGGCACCACCCAACACCGCTGGGTAGACGACGGCGTCACACAAGATGCGCCGCAACGACGCCGCGGTCAACGCATCACCGTCACTGGTCTCGCACAACCCGTGACCGCAGCAGTCATCGAGCAACCGATCCAGCGTGGTCACCACGCAGATCTCGGGCACCGTGGACTCCGCATCGGTCGACAGTGGCGACACCTCGACGCTGGCGGCCGCCCGCAGATCGGCCAGTTCGGCCAGATCGACGGCGCTACCGCTGGCAGGTGAGCTGGGCGTCGCGGTCGGCTCGGCAGGCTGCCCGGCTGTTCCACCGGCGACGGGCAGACGTTGTCGGGTGGGCCGGACTCCGGCGGCAATCGTGCGCATGAAGGCTTCGACTTCGACCTGACGCCACGTCATGCCAGCCGTGGAACCTTCGGCGCGCAGCGCATTGAGGTGGGCGTCGAACGCCCGCTTGAACACGGCGTCACGGATCGGGTCGAGCGCAATCAGGGTCATGCACATCCCGGTGTCGACATCACGCCACCGGCGCACCTTCGACCCGTCCCGCTGACGGAGATACTCCACCACCAACGGATCCGGCGCCGGCATGGCATTCCCGGCCGGCTCAGCCTCAGCACGCTCATCGGAGCCCGCAGCAGCCTCACCCGGCTGATCAGCAGATGAAGCCGCAGCGGCCGTGCGGGCAAGCTCGGCGACCACATCGGCGACTTGGACCCGGCAGTGACGGACGAAGTCGTCGACGCGCATCCGCATCGCTGCCTCCAACAAGCGCTCCTCACGATCGACCAGCCCGAACCGCTGCTGTTCGTTCAGATCACGGAGCGCCTGTGCCAACGCGTCGACATGGCCCGCCGCGATATCACCACGCGTCAACGCCCGCTCGAACAACACGAACATGTCGCAGGCCTCGGCCCGCAACCGGGCCACCCGGCTATCGCGCGCCGACGACCCGTGATCCGTTCCCATCGACTCCGCCGGCTCCGACCGACCCTGACCCGCCAACTCCGACGTCCGCCGCACACAACGCACATCGAACGAATCGAGCCAACTCCTTAACTCCCGCGACTTCCGCAAGAACCCGGCGACCGCGTCACGATCCGCCGCACCCACATCAGCCTCGAGCAACACCCCGAGGGTGTCTCGCAGACTTCTCCATCATGTTCACCTCCACCAAAGAGGGACGACCGGTCGGAGCAATCGCCGACGAAACCAACCAAGGCTGGTACTCACCACCATAGAGAGGGGGTGTGACACTTGAACGAGGATGAGTCGGTCCGGGCGCGGTCCCGTCGATCTGACTCTGGGTGTGACTGGCGCTGGTGCCCTTTCGCTGAACTGTCGGTCCTCGGGATCGGGTTCGGGCATGCACCGACCGGTCGGGCGAACGTGACCTCATAGGAGCGCTGGCCTGCATCCCAAGTGTCTTGTCCGCCGTCCCGGCCGGAGGTGCTCTCGAACCCTTTGGAGAACGGAGCAACGACACCATGACAGCACAAACCAGGAGCGTGGTGCTCGGCGTGGACACCCACGCCGAGACTCACACGGCGGCGCTGATTGATCAGCAGGGACGGTTGATCGACACGGTCCAAGTCCCGACGACCAACGATGGATTCGGTCGGCTTGTGATGTGGGCGGCGACCCATGGACATGTCACTGCCGCCGGTGTCGAGGGACCGGCGCCTACGGAGCGGGCTTGACCAGGTTCCTCAACGAGCGAGGCATCGTCGTGATCAGCGGCCGCAGAACGATTGGTCGTCGAGGCAGGCGGTTTCAGTCAGAGGCGGGCGGCTCGGCGGTTGCAGTGGTTCCCGACCGAGCGCCATTCATCAGAGCTTCGCGAGCTCGGCCACCAGTTCCTTGACGGGTCGATACGTGAGACCGGCGATCGCACGGTGGGCGTAGCGGACCACGCCTCCCCCATCGATGATGAACACGCTGCGGCGGGGAAACCCGATCGGGCCCAGCGTGCCGTAGAGCCCGGCGACGGTCTTGTCGACGTCGGCCAGCAACGGGAACGAGAACCCGTGCTTGCCGGCGAACTCGTCGTGGCTGCTGACGCTCTGGGCCGAGATGCCGAGCACCTGCGCGTCGAGACGTGTGAACTGCTCGAGTTCGTCGTTGTAGCTGTTCAGTTGCTTCGTGCACACCGGCGTGTCGTCGCCCGGGTAGAACACGAGCACGACCGGGTGCCCGGCGAAATCGCGGAGCGAGACGTCCGTGCCGCCGGTGGCGGGCAGCGTGAAGTCAGGAGCGCGATCGCCGACGCCGATACTCATCGCGACACCTCGCTGCACTCGCTCACCGCGACTCCTTGATTCGCTCGCTGCGCTCGCTCACGATGCCGCCTCCTCCATCAGCTCGTCGCTGATGTCGAAGTTGGAGAACACGTCCTGGACGTCGTCGTTGTCCTCGAGCGCCTCGAGGATCCGCAGCACCGACCTGGCGTCCTTGATATCGGTGATCGGCACGAGGTTGTCCGACACCATCGGCGAGTCGGCGGAGATGACCTCGATGCCGGCGTTGTCGAGTTCGGTCTTCACGTCGTACACGAGGTGCGGGTCGGTCATGATCCGGAAGCCGTCGCCTTCGGCGATCACGTCGTCGGCGCCGGCCTCGATGGCGACCAGCATCACCTTCTCCTCGTCGGCGCCCTCGCCGGTGAGGATCACACCGCGCCGGCCGAACTGCCAGCCGACCGCTCCCGGTTCGGCCATCGAGCCGCCGAGCTTGCTGAACACGTTGCGGATCTCGGATCCGGTGCGGTTGCGATTGTCGGTCAGCACGTCGATCATCAGCGCCACCCCGCCGGGCGCATAGCCCTCGTACATGATGCTCTCGTACGTGCCCCCGTCGGCGTCTCCCGTGCCGCGCTTGATCGCACGGTCGATCGCGTCGTTGGTCATCCGTCCGGCCTTGGCCTTCTGGACCGCCGTGCGCAACGTCGGGTTGGTGTCGATGTCGCCGCCGTTCTTCGCGGCGACCTCGATCTGACGGGCGAGCTTGTTGAAGAGCTTGCCGCGCGCCTTGTCGGCGGCGCCCTTCTTGTGCTTGATCGTTGCCCATTTGGAATGGCCGGACATGTCGTTACTCCGTGTGTGCGGGCGGGTCGAGCGTGTTGAGGAACATCTCGTGCAGCCGGTGGTCGGCGGTGAGTTCGGGATGGAACGCTGCCACGGTACAACTTCCGTCACGCAGCAGAACAGGCACGCCGTCGTGCTCGGCGAGGACCTCGACCCCGCTGCCGACCCGGACGACCAGTGGCGCCCTGATGAACACGGCGTGGAAGGGAGCATCGAGGCCGGCTACGGCGACGTCGGCTTCGAAGCTGTCGAGCTGGCGGCCATAGCCGTTGCGACGAACCGTGAGGTCGAGGCGCTCGAATCCGTGTTGGTCGGGCCGGCCGTCGAGCACCCGGGAGGCGCACAGGATCATGCCGGCGCACGTGCCGAACACCGGCATGCCGGCGGCGATCCGCTTGTTCAGCGGGTCGAACAGCCCGCTCGTATCGAGCAGCTTCGACATCGTGGTGCTCTCGCCGCCGGGCAGCACGAGTGCATCGACGGAGTCGAGGTCGGACGGGGTCCGCACCAGCGGTGCGTCGACGCCGAGGGTGGCGAGCCGCTGCCGGTGCGCGTCGAACGCGCCCTGCAGTGCGAGCACCCCGATGACGGCACTCAACCTGGCGCGGGCCGGGGTCGGGTCCGGTGGCGCGCCGGGAAATGCGGCGGAATCGATCGGTTCACCAGCCCCGGTCGGCGTACCGCTGGTTGATGTCGTCCATCTCGATGCCGGTCATCGGGGCACCGAGCCCGCGGCTCACCTTGGCGAGGATGTCGGGATCGTTGAAGTGCGTCGTCGCCTCGACGATGGCCTTGGCCCGCGGTGAGGGGTCTTCCGACTTGAAGATGCCAGAGCCGACGAACACGGCTTCCGCGCCGAGCTGCATGGCGAGCGCGGCGTCGGCGGGCGTGGCGAGCCCACCGGCACAGAACAGCGGGACGGGCAGCTTGCCGGTCTCGGCGATCTCCTGCACGAGCGGCAACGGCGCTTGCAGGCGCTTGGCCCACTCGAACAGTTCGGCGTGGTCGGCCTGGGTGATGCGCTTGATGTCGCCGACGATCGAGCGCAGGTGGCGCACCGCCTCGACGACGTTGCCGGTGCCGGCCTCGCCCTTCGAGCGGATCATCGCCGCGCCCTCGGAGATGCGCCGCAGCGCCTCGCCGAGGTTGGTAGCGCCACAGACGAACGGCACGTCGAAGGCGAACTTGTCGATGTGGTGCGCCTCGTCGGCGGGCGTGAGCACTTCGGACTCGTCGACGAAGTCGACGCCGAGCGCCTGCAGGATCTGGGCCTCGACGAAGTGACCGATGCGGACCTTGGCCATGACCGGGATCGAGACGGCTGCCTGGATGCCCTCGATCATCTCCGGATCGCTCATCCGAGCCACCCCGCCGTCACGGCGGATGTCGGCCGGGACGCGCTCGAGTGCCATCACGGCGACCGCACCGGCGTCTTCTGCGACCTTGGCCTGGCCGGGCGTGACGACGTCCATGATGACGCCGCCCTTCATCATCTCCGCCAGGCCACGCTTGACCTGGAACGTGCCGGTGCTCCGTGCGTCGCTCATACGTCCATCGTACTGACCGTCGGCCGCAACGGGCCCCGGGATTCGGGGCCCGTTCGCGTCCAGGCTGGTGCTGGTGCTACTGGGCTAGCCTACTACTGGGCAGCTGGCTTGATGATCATGGCGACGCCGGTCTTCGCCGGGTCGAGCGTGGGCACTTCCTCGGCCAGTTCGACCCAGGTGTTGCCCACGTTGAGCTTGATCTCGTTTCCCTGGAGGTCGAAGTACTGCATCGGGACGAACACGTTGTCTCGCTGCCAATTGCCCTCGATGACCTTGCCGTCGCTGAAGATGAACACCGGGCCGTCACCGGCGGTCTGGGCCTCCGGGCTCCGGGCGTCGGCGACGCTCGGCGTGGTACTCCACGCCCATCATCACCACGTTGGTCGCCCCGATCTGGCCGTAGGTCTTGTCGACGTGCGGCGTGCCGTTCTGCGACCGGTCGAACTTGAGGGTCTCGGGATTCCACTGCCAGTCGACCTGGGTGCTGCCGACATTGCCCGCGGCGAACCCGGCCGACGGATCGCCCGTGAACGTCTCACCGTCGCGCAGGTACTGGAAGTTCTGCGCCGGCGGCCCCGGATGGTCGGCCGGCGTCTGCAGCCAGATGGCATCGGTCGAGTTGTACAGGTTGTGCGGAGCCTTGCCCGGGCCGCGGAAGTAGCCGCCGGCGTGGCCCGGGCCCATGTTGATCAGCGTCGACTCGTCGATGATCCGCGTGACGTTGCCGTTGCCACCGCTCCACACGAACAGCGGTGAGTTGTACGACGAGAACAGCAGCACGTCCTGGGTGCGGCCGGAACGGATCGGCCCGATCGGGTCGGCGCTCTGCGAGTGGAACACGGCGGCGAACCGCGTGGCCCGTCCCTTCGACGACCTCTTCGTACACGATGTCGGCGACGGCGAGGCCGGTGTGGTTCTGGCGGGCGTCGACGTTGTCGATCTTGGCGACCAGTGCCGGCCGCTGGATGATCTCTTCGGCGCTGGCGAGCGGCTGACCGGTGAGCGGCTGGCGGATGACTGCGGGAAGTTCGGTGGTCGTGGTGACCGCCTCGGTCGTGGTGGTCACCTCAGCCGTCGTGGTGGTCTCCGGGACGGTGGTCGACGTGGTGGTGGAGGTCGACGCCACCGTGGTGGTCTCGTCGGCGGCAGCTGCCGCCGCCGCATGCGGCGAGGGCCAGGGCACCAGCGGTCAGGAGTAGGAACGATCGGGTAATGCGCATCACAGTTCTCTCAGTAGGGCGATCCGCTCGTCGAGCGGGGGGTGGGTGTCGAACAAGCGGTGGATACCGCCGAGCTTGCCGTCGTCGCCGACGCCGCTCATGGGTTGTTCGATCCACAAGTGTGCCGTAGCGGTCGACGCAGAATGCGTCACCGTCGTGTCGGCCTTCAATTTCTCGAGCGCTGAGATCAGCCCCGGCGGATATCGGGTGAGCTGGCAGGCGCTGACATCGGCGAGTGTCTCGCGGCTCCGCGAGATCGTCGCCTGCATCGCCTTGGCGACGATCGGCGCCATGATCAGGAGGAGAAACCCCACGTAGGCGAGCGGATTCGACCCGTTGTCGCGGTCGTTGCCGCGACTGATACGGCCGCCGTTCCACCACATCGTGCGCACACCCATGTCGGCCATCAACGCGATCGCGCCGACCATGGTGACGGCGAGGGTGGACACGAGGATGTCGTAGTTGCGGATGTGACTCAATTCATGCGCGACCACGCCCTCGAGTTCGACGCGATTCATCTTCTCGAGCAAGCCGGTCGTCACCGCGATCGCCGCGTGCTGGGGATTGCGTCCCGTGGCGAACGCGTTCGGTGCCGGGTCGTCGACGACGTAGATGCCCGGCTTCGGCAGCCCGCCGGCGATGCACAGTCCCTCGACGAGGTTGTGCAGGCGGGGGTACTCCTCCGGCGACGCCGGGTGGGCCCGGCTCACCGACAGGGCGACCTTGTCGGCGTTCCAGTACGAGGCGAAGGCGATGGCGGCACCGACGACCAGCGCGATGCCGGCGAACAGTGGGCCGTTGCCGAACAGCAGCCCGATGATGGTGCCGACGATCACGACGATCGCCACGAACGCGGCGACGAGCACCGCGCTCCGGCGCTTGTTCGAGCGGATCAGTTCAAACATGCGGTCGACGACGTCAGAACTCGACCGTCGGCGCCACGCGGGCGCCTTCCTCGGCCTCGAAGTACTCGCGCTCTTCGAAGTGGAGCATCTTGGCGAAGAACACGGCCGGCACCGACTGGATCTTGTTGTTGAACGTCAGCACGCTGTCGTTGTAGAACTGGCGGGCGTAGGCCACGCGACCCTCGGTGCCGGTGAGCTCCTCCTGCAGCGCGAGGAAGTTCTCGTTGGCCTTCAGGTCGGGGTAGGCCTCGCCCAGGGCGAACACCTGGCGCAGCGCTCCGGTGAGCACGTTGTCGGCCTCGGCCTGTGCGTGCGGCGTGTCCGGTGCCGCGATGGCGGAGTTCCGGGCCTTCACGACTGCTTCCAGGGTGCCGCGTTCGTGCGCGGCATACCCCTTGACGGTCTCGATGAGGTTCGGGATGAGATCGAGCCGGCGCTTGAGCTGGACGTCGATCTGCGACCACGCGTTGTCGATCTGGTTGCGGCTGCGGATCAGGCTGTTGTACGCGCCGATCAGGACGGCCACGATCACCACGATGATCACGATGACGATGAGGATGCCCCACATGGGCAGCCAGCCTAGGGTGTCGAACCTGCGCAACGGAGGATGCGCCCGCCCTCCCAGGTCACAGCTAGCGACGGATCGCGTCGTAGATCTCGAGGTAGCGATCGGCCAGCCGTGTCATCGAGAAGTCCTCTGCCCGCGCCGCGCCGGCCGAGCGGAGTGAGCCGGCGAACGCCTGGTCGCGGAGCACGTGGTCGAGCGCATCGGCGAGCCCGGACGGGTCACCCGGTTCGACCAGCACGGCGTCGACGCCGTCGGTCGCCACGTTGCGATAGCCGGCGAGCGCACTGGCAACCACGGTGGCGCCAGCCGCCATCGCCTCGATGAGCACCACGCCGAACGACTCGCCGCCGAGCGACGGCGCACAGAACACGTCACAGGAGCGCAGGCGGTGGAACTTCTCGGCCTCGGTCACCCGGCCGAGCCAGACGATCGACGGGTTGTGGCCGTGGCGGGCTGTGAGCGCCGCCGTTTCCGGCCCGTCGCTGGCGACCCACACCTCGACGGACGTCGACATCTGCCCGACCGCGTCGAGGAGTACCGAGAGCCCCTTGCGATGTTCGTGGCGGCCGCAGAAGAAGATCGCCGGCCGTCGAGTCGGCGTCCGACTCGCGCGCGGTCGGTCGTTGTCGGCGCGGATCGCGCCGATGTCGACGCCGTTGAACAGCACCTCGTACTCGCCACCGATGTGCTCGTGGGCCAGCTCGCCGGCGTCCTTCGACACGACGACGCGGTGGTCGAGCCGGTTGACGATGCGGCGGAGCGCCGGCCGCAGCATCCGATACCCGAGCGACGTGCCGGCGGCGTGGAACGTGCCGACCGTCGGCGCCCGATGGACCAGCAGGGCCGTCATCGTGATTCCCGGCGCCATCGGCTCGTGCAGGTGGATCACGTCGAAGGCCTCGTCGTGGAGGGCGCGCAGGGTGCGCAGCGCCGCTGACGGGTCAGGGGCCAGCGGTGCGACCGACCCGTTCGCGGCGGTCGGCAACGAGTTGCCGAGCGGGGTGACGAAACTCTCCGGCGGCGGCCCGTCGCACGGGCCGAGCACCCGTGTCTCGTACCCCCGGCTGCGCAGTTCGCGGGCCAGGCCGAGGACCTGGGCCTGGACGCCACCCGGCACCGACAAGCTGTACGGGCTGACGAGCCCGATCCGGAGCGGAGGGGACATCGCTAGGCGGTCGGGTGAACGCTGGCGTCGACCGTGACCGCGAAACGATCCGCGAGTTCGGTGGCCTCGAGCGGGAGCGAGAGCAGATACCCCTGCCCGAGGTCGCAGCCGAGCGAGCGCAGCACACTGAGTTGGGCAGGGTTCTCGATGCCCTCGGCGACGCTCGTGACCCCGAGCGCCGACGTCATCTGGAGGATCATCGATGCGAGCGTAGAGCTCTTTCCGGTTTCGCCGAGTTCCTCGACGAAACGACGGTCGATCTTCACGATGTCGACCGGGAAGCGCTGGAGGTACGACAGCGAGCAATATCCGGTGCCGAAGTCGTCGATCGCGATGCGAATACCGGTGGCGCGCAGTTCCTCGAGTTTCCCGTTCGACGCCTCGACCTCCTCGACGAACATGGTTTCGGTGATCTCCAGGGTGACCACCGCCGGGTCGAGGTCGTGGCACCGGAGGGCCGCTTGCACCTGCTGGACGAAGTCGTCCTGACGGATCTGCAACGCCGACACGTTCACGCTGATGGTGAACGGGCCGCCGCGCTGCCACGTCGTCGCCTGCCGGAAGCTCTCGTGCAGCACCCATTCGCCGATCGGGCCGATGAGGCCGGCGCGTTCGGCGACCGGGATGAACTGGTCGGGCGGAATCACGCCGCGCAACGGATGATCCCATCGGATGAGCGCCTCCGCGCCCACGATGGCCCCGGTGTCGAGATCGATCATCGGCTGGAACATGAGGCGCATCTGGCCGCGTTCGATCGCCAGGCTCAGCTCGGTGCGGAATTCGAGATGCCGTGTGGCCGGCAGACGCATCGCGGGGTCGAAGATCTTGATCTGGCTCTTGCCCGCCCGTTTGGCCTCGTACATGGCGATGTCCGCATCGCGCAACAGACCGGTGGTGGTCATGCCGGGCGAGGCGACCGCCACCCCGACGCTCGCCAACACCGCCAGGTCGTAACCCGCCAGGCTGACGGGCTCGCGGAGCAGACCCAACAGTCGTTCGCCCACGTCGATCGCTCGATCCACACCACCGCTGTCCTCGAGGAGGATGGCGAACTCGTCGCCGCCGAGCCGTGCCGGTGTGTCGCCAGGGGCCGTGACGCGCTTGATCCGGTCGGCGATCGACCGCAGCAACTGATCCCCCACGCCATGGCCGAGTGCATCGTTGACCGACTTGAAATCGTCGAGGTCGACGAACAACACGACCAGCGGATCAGTCTCCGGCCGCGGGACAGGAGGGCATGATCCATCCGGTCGAGGAACAGCGCCCGGTTCGCCAGGCCGGTCAATTCATCGTGGAACGCGCGATGGCTGAGCTGACGTTCGAGGTTGCGCTGTTCGGTGACGTCGCGGAACGTGGCGACCATGCCGTCCACGGCGTCGCCGCCGAGCAGGTTGGCGATCGTGGCCTCCATCCGACGCTTCTGGCCATCGACGCGCATGAGGCTCACCTCGAACTTCACGGTGCTCCCGCGACCCAGTTGCACGACGCGCTGCAGTTCGAGGGCGGACGCGTCACGGTCTTCACCCGACACGAGATCGATGAGCGGGCGGCCGATCCAGTCGTCGCTGCGATGCCCGAGCGTGCTGCCGAGGCCCGGGCTCGCGTACTGGATGTGGCCCGCCGGCGTTGACGAGCATCACGACGTCGCTGGAGTGCTCGACCATCGCCGCGAGCCGGTCCTGGCCCTGACGTTCGGTCAATTGCCGAACACGGGCGACGAGGCCCCACACCCGAGCGAGGGCCAGCACCACCACCGCGATCGAACACATGGCCAGCGCGGTCCGTGTCTCCTGGCTCCCGAGGTCGGTGACCGTCAGCGCCAACAGGACCGTCAGGGGGGTGAGTGCGGCCACGCTGAGCCACACCACCCGGGCGAATCCCACCGCCTCCGGCCCTCGTCGGGCCAGGTGCATGAGCGCCATCGTCGGATCGAGGGCCGCCGACGGCGAGCACGAGCGGAGCGGCGATCGACAGTGCGGCGAACACCCCGCCCGACCCGACGTGTCGCGCAGTTCCTGCGCACTGCGGGCCACGTCGGAGCCGAGCTGGAACGCGAGTCCGATCACGAACAGGATCGTCGAGGGGTATCGGAACCGCACCTGCAGCGCAGTGCGCAGCGCGATGGCCAGCGCCACCGCCTCGAGCAGCGGGATCGATGCCGCCCAGACATGGTCGACGGTCGCGACGCCACTGTCGCCGAGGAACGGCTCGATCACGATCAACCACACGCCGACGCCGACGGCGATGCTCACGATCGTGGTCTCGATGCCGCTCCGCTCGTCCTTGGCGGCCGTGTCGTGGCCGAGCATCGTCGCGGTGGCGACGAGCAGGCCCGCGGCGAGGAGGCGGAAGGGGTCGGCGACCGGCGAGATTGTTTCGCGCGACGTGAAGTAGAACGCCGAGGCCACGGCACTGCTGGCGGCCAGACACCCGAGAGCGATGGCCAGGGTGGCCCACGGCAGCGTCCGTTCCGGTTGGTAGGTGGCGATGCCGATCAGGATCGCACCGACCCCGAGGGCCGGAGCGATGACCCGGATCCACTCGGCGCCCGTGCCGTCGGGCAGCACGAGGTACACCAGCGCGAGGGCGCCGGCGAGCAGCGACGAGCGCGCGGGCGCGGCTCGCTACGGGGTGTGAGAACTGCATGATCGATGGTCACTTCATCGGCACTCCGAAACGATTGTTGAACCCCGGCTTCGTGACCCTTGCCGCAGACGAGCCACACCCTGACCCCGAATCGCCTGCGATGAGCGAAGGGACCAGCGGTCGGGCCGTTCGCTCACGGCAGGCTATACCTGCGCAGTGTCACGGGTTGACGGTCGAGTCGGCCCAGGTCAGGTGCCGTATCCGGGGTCAGACGGCCAGTTGGGCTGGAACAGGTGCCATTGGAACGGCGCCCGGCGGATGAGGACCTCCAACTCCGCGGCGACGTCCTGAGTGACGCGGGCGACGTCGTCGCGCAGCCGCTTCTCGCGTCCGCTCGACGACGATCGGCGGCCGCACCCAGGCGTGATGTCCGTCGACGCGGTCGGTGAAGTACACGCCCGTCGGCACGATGGGCGCACCGGTGCGCAGGGCGAGCGTGGCGGCCCCGCCCGGCAGCGTGGTGCGCTCGCCGAAGAACTCCACCTCCGGGCCGTCGCCGGCGAGGTCACGGTCGCTGACGAGGCAGACGATGTGGTTGTCGCGCAACGCCCGCATCACGGCGGTACCGGCGTCGGGCCCGAGGGGCACCACGGTCATGCCCGAGGCTGGAACGGAGTTCGGCGAACCAGTCGAACAGTTCGGGCGGCTCGATCCGCTCGACCACGACCGTGATCGGGTGCCCGCGGTCGGCGATCCATCGCCCCGCCCACTCCCAGCCGCCGAGGTGCGGAAGGGCGACGATGACACCGTTGCCGTGCGCGAGGCCGCCGACGATGTTGTCCTGGTAGCCGACCTCGTCGAAGCCGGCCGCCACGGCACGCCGGCTGAGGTTGGGGAGCCGGAAGCTCTCCAGCCAGTAGCGGGTGTAGGAGTCGAATGCCTGCTGCACGCCCCGGCGCAGCCGCAGTCCGCCGAGCGAGGGGTCGACGCGCCGGAGGTGACGCTCGATCATCGCTCGCCGTTGCGGGCTGGCCATGTTGGCACCGAACGCCAACGGTGCGGCCATGCCGGCGGCGACGAGCCCGGGCATGGCCCCCGCGGACAGTGCGCCGAGCCGGTACGACGAGGTGGTGACGAAGTCGGCGAAGCGGCTCATCGACCGTTCGCGGCGCCCAGGCTCACGGCCGGCGGCGCGGCACGCGTGTGCGACGCCGTTCCGTGCGGGCCACACGGCGGCTCTGCCGGCGCGACCGTCGCATCTCGATGCGGGCCGCGGTGACGGGAGCAACGGCGGCCTGCCGCCAGACCTTGACGAACCGCTGGATCGCCGTGATCGAGGTGAGCACGAGCATGATCCACAGGATCGGGATCAGCAACGGCTGGAACAGCAGGCCGATGCAGATCGCGATGATCCGCTCGGCGCGCTCCATCAGCCCGCCCTTGGCGTTGATCCCGAGCGACTCGGCCTTCGCCCGCTGGTAGCTGATCAACGAACTCACCGAGGCCACCGCGAACGGCAGGATCGACATGTGGGCGGACTCGGTGCTCGCCAGGTACCAGGCGATGCCGCCGAGCAGCAGGGCGTCGGTGATGCGGTCGACGGTGGAGTCGAAGAAGGCACCGCGCTGGCTCGAGGCGTTCTGGGCCTTCGCCAGCGCACCGTCGAGCAGGTCGGGCAGCGCGGCGAGGATCACGAGCAGCAGCCCGAGCCGGAGGTGTTCGGAACCGATTGCGACCGCGGCGCCGACGCCGACGAGCAGGCCGAGCACCGTCAGGTGGTCGGGCGTGAGACCCGTCTTGCGCAGCAGATTGCCGATCGGCTTGACCGCCCGGTCGACCGGTGTCCGGAACTTGCCGTCGAACATCGCAACGACGCTATCCCAGCCCGCACGCGTTCACGTGACGCATCGCGCCGGCGCCCGGCGATCAGGTGTGATCAGGATTGCGCTCGGTCAGAGCGGGACGTCGATGTCGGGGTTCGGTTCGACGAGGTGTTGCACCACTTCCCCGTCGATCGCGTCGACGAGCACGAGGCCGCGCTGCGCCGGTGGTTCCTCGGCGGAGTAGCAGAGCACGCGCCACGTCGGGCGGCTGCGCAGCCCACGCCAGACCTGTTGCGCCGATGCGTGGCCGATCGGCGAAGCCGACGGCTCCCTGCGCCGCCACGAGCGCCTCGGTCTCGTCGACGTGCATCCGCCACCCGGAGGTGATCGAGATGACCGCGGCCGACGGTCGAGCAGACCCGGCCGCGACGAGCCAACCGACGTTGACGATCGGCGAATCGGGGAACCCGAAGTAGATGCCGACGCAGATCGCGGCGATCACGAGGTAGATCACGCCCGGCCAGCGTCGACGGCTGTTGTCGGGGAACTGGTAAGGGCCGACGAAACCGGACGGATCGAGATCGTGGGGCAACTCGTCGCGCACGTCGTCGGTGGTCGACCCGCGGTTCGGCAGGCCAGTGTTCGGCAGCGCAAGTTTCGGCACGGAGGACTCGGTCATCGTGCCGACAAGCCTACGGTCGCTCCGGCCAGGCGTCTCGCACCTTCCTGGCCGACTCGGCCAGGCTTTCAGGCAGCGTCTGGGTGTTGGCGATCGCCGACATGAAGTTCGAGTCACCCGTCCACCGGGGCACGACGTGGACGTGCAGGTGCGACGGCACCGAGCCACCGGATGCCCGGCCGAGGTTCAGGCCGACGTTCACGCCGTCAGGCCGATACGCCTCGCGCACCGCCTCCACGGCGGCGGTGACGGACGCCCACAGCTCGGTCGTCTCAGCGCCGTCCAGCATCGTCAGGTCGGCGACCTCGCGGTACGGGAGCACCATCAGGTGGCCAGACGTGTACGGAAAGGCGTTCATGACCGCGAAGCAGGTCGGGCCCCGGTGGACGATGTGGGTCTCGTCGTCGGACAGACCCGACTCGAGCAGCTGGGTGAACACGCTCGGCGCGCCGGCGCCACGGTCGAACGCGGCGCGGCTGTCGGCACCCTCACCGGCGACGTACGCCGACCGCCAACCCGACCAGATGCGGTCCAGCATGCGTCACGATCGTCAGGACGCTCATGCGCGCAGCGCGAGACGTTCGGCGTCGTCGACCTCGGGCGCAGGATCGGCCACGAACTGGTCGAGCGGAACGCCGCGGACGACCTCGCCGCCACGCGGGTTGACCCCGACCGTCTTCGCCTCGACGTCGTCGTCGCCGACCACGAGCACGTAGGGGATCTTCTCCATCTTGGCGTGGCGGATCCGCTTGCCGAGGCCGTCGTCGGCGGCGCCGTAGTTCACGCGCATCCCGGCCTCGCCGAGCGCATCGACCACCTGCTTGGCGTACTCCTCGTGCGCCTCGGCCACCGGCAGCACCTCGCACCTGGACCGGGGCCAGCCACGTCGGGAACGCACCGGCGTAGTGCTCGATGCAGCACGCCGAAGAACCGCTCGATCGAGCCGAGCAGCGCCCGGTGCAACATGATCGGTCGGTGCCGGGCGTTGTCGGCACCGACGTACTCGAGGTCGAACCGCTCCGGATGGTTGAAGTCGGCCTGGATGGTCGACAGCTGCCACGACCGGCCGATCGCATCGCGGACGTCGACGTCGATCTTGGGACCGTAGAACGCGGCGTCGCCCTCCTTGATGCCGTACTCGAGGCCGTGCGTGTCGAGCGCCTGGCGGAGCGCCTCGGTCGCGTCGTCCCAGATCTCGTCGCTGCCGACGTACTTGTTCGGATCCTTCGTCGACAGGTTGAACGTGAAGTCGTCGAACCCGAAGGCCCGCAGCACCGACAGGATGAAGTCGAGCAGGCTGGCGACCTCGTCGGCCATCTGCTCGCGGGTGCAGAAGATGTGGCTGTCGTCCTGCGTGAACCCGCGGATCCGCATCAGCCCGTGCAGCGTGCCGGCGCGCTCGTAGCGGTAGACCGTGCCGAGCTCGAACAGCCGCAACGGCAACTCGCGGTAGCTGCGCTGCCGGCTGTCGAAGATCAGGCAGTGCATCGGGCAGTTCATCGGCTTCGGGTAGTACGTGCCGTTGTCCATCTCCATCGGCGGGTACATCCCGTCGGCGTAGAAACCGAGGTGGCCGGACGTCTCGAACAGCTTGCGCGTTGGCCAGGTGGGGCGTGTACACGAACTAGTAGCCGCCCTGCTCGTGCCGGAGACGGCTGTAGTCCTCGATCAGCTTGCGCATGATGGCGCCCTTCGGGTGCCACACGGCGAGACCGCCGCCGAGCATCGACGGGAAGCTCAGCAGGTCGAGCTCGGTCGCCAGCTTGCGATGGTCGCGCTTGGCCGCCTCCTCCAGCTGGTGGAGATGGTCGGCCAGGGCCTGCTTGGACTCCCAGGCCGTGCCGTAGATGCGCTGCAGCATCGGCCCCTTCTCGTTGCCGCGCCAGTACGCGCCGGCCACCTTCTGCAGCTTGAAGTGGCCGAGCCTGCCCGTCGACGGCACGTGCGGACCGACGCACATGTCGACGAAGTCGTCGGTGTTGCGGTACACGCTGATCACGCCGTCGGCCGACACCTCGGCGGAGTCCTCGTCGTCGACGCCACCGGCGGCCGACTCGACCTTCTCGATGATCTCGACCTTGTAGCGTCTGGTCGGCGAAGAGTTCCTTCGCGTCGGCCATCGACATCTCCGACCGGGTGAACGGCTGGTCGGCCTTGATGATCTCGCGCATCCGCGCCTCGATCCGGTCGAGGTCGTCGTCGCTGAAGGTGGCTCCGCCCGGGAGTTCGAAGTCGTAGTAGAAGCCGTTCTCGATGGCGGGGCCGATCGAGAACTTGGCGCCCGGGAACAGTTGCGTGACGGCTTGGGCCATCACGTGGGACGTCGAGTGGCGCAGGACGTGCCGGCCGGCGTCGGTGTCGCTCGTGATGATCGACACGACGTCACCGTCGTGGAGCTCGGTGGTGAGATCGACCTCCTTGCCGTCGACGGTCGCCGCGACGGCCGCCTTCCTGCAGCCCGCTGCCGATGGCCGCGGCAAGGTCGAGCGGCGTGGCGGGAGCGTCGAGCTCACGCTGGGCGCCGTCGGGGAGCGAGATCGTGATCGTGGACATCGTCGTCCCAGGATACGAGGCAGCGCCGAGCCGACACCGACGCCGGGTTTTCGACCGGCACGCAATTCCGGACGCTCGGCCGACCTCGATCGTCTCGACGAGACTCGCCGTGAGGCCGAGCCAATCGTTTCGGTCGAGCTTGACCGACGGCAGCCAGCTGGCGCATGTCGGGCATCCTGATCGGCAGCACGTCGGTGACGCTCGCGACCCGGGCGGCCACCGTCGGTTCGGTCTCGGCCTTCTGCCCCGGCGTACCGGTTGACGTACGTCCTGACCGGTGAGTTCGCGGATCTCGTACATCACCTCGTCGATCATCGAGCGCCAGGCGATGTGCTCGGCACCCCGACCCCGGTACCGCTCGGGACGGATGGGTCGACCGATCGTGATCGAGCACTGCCCGCGACAGCTTGGGCGCCTTGGCGTCCGGCGGCTGGATCGCATCGGTGCCGACGACGCCGACGGGGAAGATCGGACAGTCGAGCTTCATCGCCAGCCGGGCGGCGCCCGTGCGGCCCTTGTAGAGCCGGCCGTCGCGGCTGCGTGTGCCTTCGGGGAAGATGCCGAAGAGCTCACCGCGCCGCAGCACCGCCTCGGCAGCGTCGAGTGCCGCCGTGCTCTTGTCGCCGCCGCGAGCGATCGATCGGAATCATGCCCAGTGCGGGGAACAGGTACTTCGTCTTCCACGAGTCCATGTACTCGGCCTTGCCGACGAAGGAGATGTTGCGCCGGCACCATCAGCATCAGGAACGCCGAGTCGAGGAAGCTGATGTGGTTCGGGCACAGGATCGCCGGACCGTCGATCGGCAGCCGTTCGAAGCCGCGCACGTCGATGGTCCACAGCCGCGACGCCACCGGGCGTCCGACCTTGCGGACCCTCCGTTGCCATGCGCCTGCTCCCGCACCACTCGTCATGCCTGCAGAGTAGGGCATCCATGTGACCGCACGAACGCACGATCTTGAACTTTGTGTGAACGTGCGCGTGCCGTAGTCATCGGCGTGCGCTCGCCGTGATCAGTCCGAGGTTCAGTCCCGCGTTCAGTCGAGGTCGATGCCGAGCAGTGCGGCCGCCTCCAGCACACCCTGGCCGTGACGCGCCGCGTCGTCGATCAGCCGGATCGCGCCGGGCGTGTCGAGGTCGTCGTCGAGGCGCTCGCGCACGCCCTCGAGGAGCTCGGGGTTCGGCCGGGCGTGAGTGGACCAGCTCTCCAGCCGGCGACCGTTGCGCGGCATCAGCTCGTCGTCCCACTCCCACTGGATCGCGGTAGTGGTGCTCGATGATCCCCAGCCGGATCGCTCGCGGGTCGTGGGTCTCACGCAGCTTGTCGACGAAGACGAGGTTGCCGAGGCTCTTCGACATCTTCTCGCCGTCCTTGGAGATCAGCGCGGTGTGCATCCAGTGCGTGACGAACGGCTCGCCGGTCGCCGCTTCGGACTGCGCCCGCTCACATTCGTGGTGCGGGAAGATCAGGTCGGCTCCCCCGCCGTGCAGGTCGATCGTCGTGCCGAGCTCGCGCAGCGCGAGCGCCGAGCACTCGATGTGCCAGCCCGGTCGGCCGGGGCCCCACATCGTGTCCCACGACGGCTCGTCGGCGGCCGACGGGTGCCAGAGCACGAAGTCGAGCGGCGAGCGCTTGTTCGGGTCGTCGATGTTGCCGCCGCGCTCCTTGGCGAGCAGCAGCATCTCGTCGTACGGTGTAGTGGCTCAGCGTGCCGAACGAGTCGTACTTCGACACGTCGAAGTAGACCGAGCCGCCGGCCTCGTAGGCGTAGCCCCGATCGAGCACCATGCCGATGAACCCGCGGATGTCGGGGATCGCCGACGACGCCCGCGGCGTCGACGAGACCGGCAGCGCGTTGAGCGCCGTCATGTCGCGCTCGAAGCGGGCCTCCTCGCCGGCGGCGAGATCGAGGTAGTGCACCCCGAGTTGGCGGGCCTTGGCGAAGAGCGGATCGTCGACGTCGGTGACGTTGCGGACGCAGCTGCACGGTGTGGCCCCGGTCGATCAACCGGCGTTGCAGCACGTCGTAGGCGATGAACGTCGCCGCGTGACCGAGATGCGTCGCGTCGTACGGGGTGATCCCGCACGTGTACATCAGCACGTGGTCGTTCGGCTCGAAGGCCACGACGGCCCGCCGGGCGGTGTCGTACAGCTGCATGGGCCCGGAACTCATTCGGAGGGGGAAACAACCCGGGGATCGCGTTTGATTCCCGTGAGCTTGGGCGCCACGCGGGTCTTGTAGCGCACGTTGAGTTGCAGCAGGACCGCGGTGAAGGCCTCGATCGCGGTGGCATTCGACAGCTCACCGGCGTCGAGCGGGCGACATCCGGGGAAGTCGGCGACGATGGCGCTGACGGTCTGCGACCGCCGCCGCGATCGTCGCCGCAGATCAACACGTCGGAGTCGATCGGTTCGTCGATGTGCCCGAGTTCGGTCGCCGGGAGATGGTGGAACGCGGCGACGACCCGGCTGCGCGGCACCGCGGCCTGCACGTGGGCGGCCACACTGCCCCGCGGTGGAACGAGGGGTTGGAACTCCTTGTTCACCCGCACGAGCGCGTTGGCCATCGACACGACGACCTTGCCGGCGAGCGCGTCCTCGTTCTCCTGCGCCGTGCCGGCGGCGGAGTCCCACGGCGTCGCCATCACCATCGAGTTCGCACTCGGCGGCGCCGGCGTTGTCGCCCGCCGTCAGGCGGTCGGTGAGTTGCGGCCACTTGCCGACCAGCTCGTCGACCGTCTCCATCGCGCGGTACTTCGACCGCGAGCCGATGACGACGTCGTGGCCGATGCTGGCCAGTCGCGCGGCCAAGCCGCTGCCCGCTGGGCCGGTACCGCCGAGAATCCCGATGCGCATGGCGACAGCGTGGCACGCCCACCCCGTTTCGTGAACTTCTTGCGTCCCGCGTACGCATGCACGTTCACGACGAATCGTGAGGCCGACTGCGCACGCGATCACCGACTAGGTTGCCCGGGCATGGGACTGCTCGACGGCAAGAAGATCGTGATCACCGGCGTGCTGACCGACGCGTCGCTGGCGTACGGCGTCGCCCGGATCGCCATCGACGAGGGTGCCGACATCGTGCTGACCGGCGCCGGGCGGGCGCTGTCGCTCACGCAGCGCACGGCACGCAAGCTCGGCGACGGCATCGACGTGTACGAGTTCGACGTCACGGTGCCCGAACACGGGCCACTGGTGCGGGACGCCCTCGCGTCGAAGTGGGGGCACGTCGACGGCGTGCTCCATGCGATCGGTTTCGCGCCGGCGTCGTGCCTCGGCGACGACGTTCCTCGAGCGCCCGTGGGAGGACGTCGCGGTCGCGATGCAGATCTCGACGTACTCGTTGAAGACGCTCGTCGACGCGTTCCTTCCGCTGATGGGCAGCGGCGGTTCGTTCGTCGGCCTCGACTTCGACAACCAGCAGGCGTGGCCGGCCTACAACTGGATGGGCGTCGCCAAGTCGGCGCTGCAGAGCGTGTCGCGGTACCTGGCCAAGGAGCTCGGCCCGCAGGGGCATCCGCTCCAATCTCGTCGCCGCCGGACCGATCAAGACCATGGCCGCCAAGTCGATCCCGGGCTTCGCCCTGTTCGAGGACGTCTGGGACGACCGTGCCCCGCTCGGCTGGGACGTGAGCAACTCCGAACCGGTCGCCAAGGCCTGCGTCGCGCTCCTGTCCGACTGGTTCCCCGCCACCACCGGCGAGATCATCCACGTCGACGGCGGATTCCACGCCACCGGCGTCTGACGCTCCCCGCGTGGCATGAGCTGGATCCCCGGACGAGATCGGCTACGCCGGTCTCGAACACCTCGACGCCGACTACGTCGCCGGATACGACGCCAAGGCCCAGGTCGACCCGACCGACGACATCGACGATCCTGCGTCGACCATGGCCTCGGGCCCGGCACACGATCGTCGACCTCGGCGCCGGCACCGGCGTGTTCACCGCCGCGGCCGCCGCCACCGGGGCCGACGTGATCGCGGTCGACGTGTCACCGGCGATGGTGCGCCACCTCCGCGGCGCGGTTCGCCGATCAGACGACAAGTCGACCGTCGTGCACGGCGGGTTCCTCACCTACGAGCACATCGGCGCCGCCGGTCGCAGTTCGTCTACTGCCGCAACGCGCTGCATCAGCTCCCGACTTCTGGAAGGGCGTCGCGCTCGAGCGCATCACCCGCTACCTCGCACCGGGCGCCATCTTCCGGGTCCGTGACCTGGTGTTCGACTTCGAACCGGCCGACGCCGACGAGTTCATCCCCGCCTGGATGGCCGGTGGCGTCGACGACCCGACGCGGGGCTGGACCCCCGACGAACTCGCCGAGCACGTGCGCATCGAGTTCAGCACCTACCGCTGGCTGTTCGAGCCGATGCTCGAGCGGGTCGGCTTCGAGATCCTCGACGTCGACTACGTGCGTCGGGCCTACGGCGCCTACACCTGCCGGTACCCTCGATCGACGTGAACCGACTCGCTGACGAGACCTCGCCGTACCTCCGTCAGCACCGCGACAATCCCGTCGACTGGTACCCGTGGGGCGCCGACGCGTTCGCCGCCGCCGAGCAGCGCAACGTCCCGATCCTGCTGTCGGTCGGCTACTCGGCCTGCCACTGGTGCCACGTGATGGCCCACGAGTGCTTCGAGGACGTCGAAGTCGCCGAACGGATGAACGAGCTGTTCGTCAACGTGAAGGTCGACCGCGAGGAGCGGCCCGACGTCGACGCCGTCTACATGGACGCCGTCCAGGCGCTGACCGGCCGCGGCGGGTGGCCGATGACCGTGTTCATGACGCCCGACCGCCAGCCGTTCTACGGCGGCACCTACTTCCCCAAGCCGCAGTTCCTGGCGCTGCTGAACGCCGTCGACGACGCCTTCCGGAACAAGCCCGACGAGCTGCGCCAGAACATCGGCGCCCTGGCCAAGGCGATCGACACGACCGCGAGCGATCGAACCAGCCGACGAGCTGCCCGACGTGACCCACCTGAACACGGCGGTCCAGGGACTGGGTCGCGCCTTCGACGCCGACTGGGGCGGGTTCGGCCAGGCCCCGAAGTTCCCGTCGACGTTCCACCTCGAGTTGATGCTGCGGGCCTACATGACCAACGCCGCCGAGGCCCCACGCGACATCGTGGCGACGACGCTCGACGCCATGGCGTCGGGCGGGATGTACGACCACATCGGTGGCGGCTTCGCCCGCTACTCGGTCGATCGCGAATGGCTCGTGCCGCACTTCGAGAAGATGCTCTACGACCAGGCACTGCTCGTGCGGACGTACCTGCACGGCCTCGTCGTCATCGGCCGGACGCCACTGGCGCCAGGTCGCTCGGCGAGACGATCACCTACGTCCTCCGGCAACTGCGCCACCCCGACGGCGGCTTCTACTCGGCCGAGGACGCCGACTCGCCCGATGCCGACGGGCACGGCGTGGAGGGGCTGTTCCACACGTGGACGCCCGACGAGGCCCGTGCGGCGATGGCGGATCTCCCCGACGACGTCCAGACGTCGGCGCTCGACTGGTTCGGCATCACCGCCGACGGCAACTTCGAGGGCCGATCGATCCCGAACCGGCTCGACCGCACGCGGCGAACTCGAGCGGCCACCGCACATCGAAGCCGCACGCACGGGCGCTGTTCACCGCCCGCGAACGTCGCCGGCGTCCGGGCTCGACGACAAGGTGCTCACCGAGTGGAACGCGCTGTTCCTGTCGGCACTGGCCGAAGCGGGCGCCGCGCTTCGGTCAGCAGGAATGGCTCGACGCGGCGGTCGCCAACGGCGAGTTCCTGTTGCGCGAACTGCGCCGGCCGAACGGGCGCTGGTGGCGGAGCTGGCAGGCCGACGGTGAGCCGCAGGCGCGCCACGACGCGCTCGCCGCCGACCACGCCGCCCTCGTCGACGCCTTCACGCGGCTCGGCGGAGGCCACCGGGCAGGCCCGCTGGATCACACGAGGCGGTGGCGGTCGCCGACACGATGCTCGAGTGGTTCTGGGATCCGGTGAACGGCGGCCTCTACACGACCGCCGAGGACGCCGAGGCGTTGATCGTCCGGCAGAAGGATCTGGTCGACAACGCGACGCCGTCGGCGAACTCCACCGCGGCGATCGCGCTCTACCGCCTCGCGGCCCTCACCGGTGAACAGCGCTTCGCCAACCACGCCGACCGGATCCTCCAGTTGATCGGCGGGATCCTCGGCGACACCGTCGGCAGCTACTCGAACGCCCTGCTCGCCGTGGATCTCCGGCGGCGCGGCATCACCGAGGTGGCGTCGTCGGCGACCGGAACGATCTCGTGCGCATCGCCCACACCGTCTGGCGGCCCGACACGGTGCTCGCCTGGGGCGAACCGTACGAATCGCCGCTCTGGCACGGGCGCCGCGACGGATTCGGCTACGTGTGCCGCGAGTACGCCTGCCAGACGCCGCAGGACACGGCCGAGGGGTTCATCGAGGCGCTCACGGGTCGACCGGGCCGGTTGTCGACCGGCTCCCCTCCCAGCGCCCCCGATGGATGATCTCGGCCGGTAGGCGTCGTCGGCGATCCGGCACTGCGACCCGGGTCGGTGTCGTCACCGCCGCGAGGCGCGGGGTGTCCGATGGCCATCGCGCCGAGCAGAACGAGGCCCGGTGGAATCGCGAGCCGCTGCCGCAGTTCCCGCTCCCCGCGGAACACGCCGAAGAACAGCGCGCCCAGACCGGCATCCTCCGCGGCCAGCAGCATCGTCATGACCGACATCGACGCGTCGATCGTCCAGTACGGCACCGGCCACGCGTCGGGGCCCGCGCCGAGACCGGTCTGCACCTTGTCGGGTTCGCCGTAGCGGTCGGTGTAGGCCTTCGAGTCGGCGAACGGCAGGGCGATGACCGGCGCGCTCAACAGCTGCTGCCACCGGAACGAGTCACGCCGCACGGCCGGCAGCGTGGCATCCCAGAAGATTTCGGTCTCGGCGCCCTCGAGCACCACGAGGTGCCAGCCCTGCGCTTTGCCGGCACTCGGTGCTCGCGATGCGAGATCGACGAGCCGTTCGAGGTCGGCGGCGTCGACCGGCGTGGGGGCGAACGCCCGGGTCATCCGCCGGCGTCGGACGACGTCGGCGAACTCGGCCATGACGGTGGTGCGGTCTAACGGCGACCGAGTTTGACGAGGTCCTCGGCCATCGTCCAGCCGTAGACGACCATCACGCCGCCCTTGGCGACGGGCACCTTGGAGAACATCTCGACGACGGCGGGATCGAGCTTGTCCGGCTTGGACGATTCGTGGTCGAGAAAGCCAGATTGTGCTCCGGTGGTCGACGTGAACAACGTCGGGTCGTACTTCGCCTCGATACCGAAGCGCTTGGCGAGCCGGCGACCCCATGCCCGTTCCTCGCCGACGGCGGTGTTCCCGGGTGACGGTGTGACCTCGCGCAGGTCCTTGAACGCTTCGAGACCGTCGGCATTGACGAAGCGGCAACCGACGACGACGTCCTCGTCGGGGAACGCCATGAGGGCCCGGTGATACGCCTCGCCGATCAGGCCGCGCAACACCTGGTCGCGCTTCGACGACCGCTTGACACTCATCAGACCGAGCAGCACACAAGGCGTCCCGCCGATGCGTTCCAGCGTGGAGAACGTGAACCCGTGCAGTTTGCCGCTGATCCGGGCAGTGGTGATCAGGACCCAGTCTTCCTTGGCCTTGGACAGCTGACCCGCACTGAAAGCCTCCTCCATCGACGCCAATTCGTCGAGGTCGGAATCGGTGAGAGCAGCCGCGTCGTTCGTCGTCACGTCAAGAGCCATCCCCCCCATTCTGCCACCTGAATCGCACACTCGTTCAACCGTGTCGATCGAGCGATGAGCGAAACGCCCGCATACGGGCGTTTCGCTCATCGCTCGGGTGGGGGTACCTACAACAGCACCGCTTCGTGGCCGAAGGCCATCCGCAATTCGCCGACGGAGCGGTCGAGGTCGACCCGGAACTCGTCGGAGAGCTTGAGCACGCGGCCCTGACCCACGTCGACCATCACGAGCGAGTCGCCGGGGTGCTCGCGCAGGATGCGCTTCAGGCGCTGGATGCGCAGTTCATCGAGCGACGTCGACGGCAAGCGCAACCGCAGCGCCGGAGCGGGGCCGTCGGTGAGCCCGGTGAGGACGGTGATCGTCTGGCCGATCAGGCCGAAGCGCGATTCGTCGCGACGATCGAGGCGTCCCTTCACGGTGACGATCAGATCATCTTCGAGCTTGTGCCCCTGCTCGGTGAGCGTGCGCGGGAAGATCGTGACCTCGATCGAGGCGTCGAGATCCTCGAGCACGAACACCGCCATCTGGTCGCCCCGTTTCGTGAACTTGCGGGCGAGGTTGGTGATCACGCCGCCGACCACCACCTGAGCTCCGTCGTCCATCATCGGCAGGTCGATCAGCTGGTGCTCGACCTTGCGCCTGAGGGCGCCCTCGACGCCGAACAGCGGGTGGTCGGACACGTACAGGCCGAGCATCTCCTTCTCGTAACGGAGTTGGTCGCCCTTGTCGAACACGAGCCCGGGGATCGCCGTCCGCTCGGAGAACCCGTCGCCGGTGCCATCGGTGCCCGACGTCGGCGGACGCGTCACCGTCGCCCCAGTCGCCGAACAGGCTCATCACGCCCTTTTCGCGTTCGCGCCGGCGGCTGACGGTGGAATCGATGATGTGTTCGAACACCGTCAGCAGCCCTCGCCGTGGATGGCCGAGCGAGTCGAACGCACCGCCCTTGATCAACGACTCGACCGTGCGCTTGTTGAGCACCGGCTCGGGTACGCGTTCGGCGAAGTCGTGGAAGCTCGTGAACATGCCGTTCTCGTTGCGTTCGGCGACGAGCAGCTCGACGAGCCCCTCGCCGACATTGCGCACCGCCGAGAGACCGAACGTGATCGCGCCCGGGCTGCCGAGCGGCAGGGCGATGTCGTCCGGCATCTGTTCGGCCGGGAGGGCGGCGAAGTTGGCCACCGACCGGTTGACGTCGGGCGGCAGCACCTTGATGCCCATCGCCCGGCAGTCGGCGAGGTACGTGGCCGCCTTGTCGAGGTTGCTCTTGACGCTCGTGAGCAGGCAGGACAGGTACTCGACCGGATAGTGCGCCTTCAGGAACGCCGTCTGGTACGTGACGAGGCCGTAGCCGAACGAGTGGCTCTTGGCGAACGCATAGTCGGCGAACTTCTCGATGATGTCGAAGAGCTGACGGCCGAGGAGCTCGCCGTATCCCTCGCGCACCACCCCGGCCTCGAACGAGACGCGCTCTTTGGCCATCATCTCGCGGATCTTCTTGCCGCAGGCCTTGCGCAGGTTGTCGGCCTCGGCGAGGTTGTATCCGGCGAACTTCTGCGCCACGCGCATCACGCTCTCCTGATAGATCATCAGGCCGTACGTGTCGCCGAGTACCGCTTCGGCGTCGGGATGGAAGTATTCGACCGGTTTGCGATTGTTCTTGCGGTCGGCGTAGTCGTAGTGCATGTTGACGCCCATCGGCCCCGGCCGATACAGCGCGATGAGAGCGGCGACGTCCTCGAACGAGTTCGGCGCGAGCGCCTTGAGGAGCTGGCGCATCGGCGGCGACTCCAGCTGGAACACCCCCATCGTGTCGCCGCGCGACAGCAGGGCGAAGGTGACCTCGTCGGCGAGGGAGATGTCCTCGATGAGGAACTCGGGATCGCGCGTCGCTCTGATCATCGCCACCGTGTCGGTGATGACGTCGAGGTTGCGCAACCCGAGAAAGTCCATCTTGAGCAGACCGAGGTCCTCGATGCTGTGCATCTCGTACTGCGTCACGACCGGCGCGTCGGCGGGCTCCTGGCCCGATTCGGGCTTGCGCTGGATGGGGACGTAGTCGGTGACCGGATCCTTGGTGATCACCACGGCCGCGGCATGGATCCCGTCGGAGCGCTTGAGCCCTTCGAGGCCCCGGGCGACGTCGATGACCCGCTTCAGATCGGGATCGGTGTCGTACATCGCCCGCAGGTCGGCCGCCGCCTTGTAGCCATCGGCGTACTTCGGGTTCTCCTCGAAGCAGTACTTGAGCGGCGTGTCGCGGCCCATCACCATCGGCGGCATCGCCTTGGCCAGCTTGTCGCCGATGCCGTACGGGTAGCCGAGGACGCGGGCCGCGTCGCGCACGGCGTTGCGGGCCTTGATCGTGCCGAACGTGATGATCTGGGCGACGTGATCGCGCCCGTAGCGCTCGGCGGCGTAGCGGATCATCTCGTCGCGGTATCGCGAGTCGAAGTCCATGTCGATGTCGGGCATCGACACGCGGCTCGGGTTGAGGAAGCGTTCGAACAGCAGGTCGTAGCGCACCGGGTCGAGGTCGGTGATCCGCAGCGCATAGGCGACCGCGCAACCGGCCGCCGACCCGCGACCCGGGCCGACGCGGATGCCGCGGTCCTTGGCGTACTTGATCAGGTCCCACGTGATCAGGAAGTACGACGCGAACCCCATGTCGCAGATGACCTTGAGCTCGTAGCCGAGCCGCTCGGCCACGTCCGGCGGCAGTTCGTCGCCCCAGCGCTCTGCGGCACCCCGCCAGGTGAGGTCGGTGAGGTACGCGGCGTCGTCGGCGAAGCCGGCCGGCAGCGGGAAGTTCGGCAGCAACGGCTTGCCGAACTCGATCTCGAGTTCGGCCCGTTCGGCGATCCACAGCGAGTTGTCGCACGCCGTCGGGACCTCCCGGAACAGGTAACGCATCTCGGCGGCCGTCTTCAGGTAGTGCTCGGTGCCCTCGAACTTGAAGCGCTTGGGGTCCGACAGCAGAGCCCCCGTCTGCACGCACAGCAGCGCGTCGTGGGACTCGTGGTCGTGCTGGTGCGTGTAGTGGCTGTCGTTTGTGGCGAGGAGCGGGGCGCCGATCTGCTTGGCGATCTCGATCAGTTTCGGGTTCGTGTCGCGCTGGGCCTGCAGACCGTGGTCCTGGAGTTCGACGAACAGATTGTCGCGCCCGAAGATGTCCTGCAGCCGGGCCGCCTTGGCCAGCGCACCCTTCTCGTCGCCGTTCATGAGCGATTGCAGCACGTGGCCACCGAGGCAGCCGGTGGTGGCGATGAGGCCGTCGGAGTACTTCTCGAGCAGCTCCCAGTCCATCCGGGGCTTGTAGTAGTAGCCCTCCATGAAGGCGAGGCTCGAGAGCTGGATGAGGTTCTTGTAACCGGTCTGGTTCTCGGCCAGCAGCGTCAGGTGGTAGTAGAGCTTCTTGCCGCCCTCGGTGTCGCCCCCCGAGTCGTCGATCCGGCCGCGGCGGGTCGGTCGCTCACTGCGGTGGTCGTGGGCCATGTAGGCCTCGGTGCCGATGATCGGCTTGATCCCCTGCTTGTTGCACTCGCGGTAGAAGTCGAGCGTGCCGTACATGTTGCCGTGATCGGTGATGCCGATCGCCGGCTGGCCGTCGCCGACGGCTTTGGCGACGAGCTCGTCGAGCCGAGCCGCGCCGTCGAGCATCGAGAACTCGGTGTGGACGTGGAGGTGGGTGAAGGAATCGGGCACGGACTGCTGACGGTTGGCTGGCGTGGCTGGGTGGTTGGCGGGCGGTGAACCTCGGAAATTACAACGCTGTGGTTCGAATGTAGCCGAAAGCGACGGGCGTGTTCAGCGGAGACTTGCCCCGCCTCGGTTCGTCCCGGACCCGTCCCCGCGCGAACCGAGCGGCGGTCACAGGTAGGTGCCGGGGCGCTCGACGCCGGGGCCGATCGGCGGCACCCCGTCCGGACCCTTCGGCAGCTCGCGCATCTGTTCCAGTTGCTGGCGGGCGGCGAACTGCTGGGCCATCAACGTGGCCTGGATCCCGTGGAAGAGCCCTTCGAGCCACCCGACCAGTTGCGCCTTGGCGATCCGGAGCTCCGCCTCGGTCGGCACCTCGTCCTGATCGAAGGGCAGGGTGAGCATGTGCAGCTCCTCCTGCAGATCGGGCGACAGCGCCATCGAGAGTTCGGTGACCGAACGCTCGTAGATCTCGGCGAGCCGCTCCCGGGAAGCCTCGTCGAGGGGTGCCGCGTGGACCTCGTCGAGGAGTTGCTTGACCATCGCGCCGATCCGCATCACCTTGGCCGGCTCGGTGACCGACTCCTTGGCGATCTCCTGCTCGCCGTCCCCGTCGACAACGTCCGCCGGACGTTCGTCGGCGACGTTGGTGATCTCGTCGGGGTGCAGCGTTTCCGGTGGTGACGGCTGGTCGGACATGCTGACGTTCTATCCCGTCTCAGCGCAAGGTGGCCAGCAAGGGCACGTTGACCTCGGCGGACGTGAGGGATCCGTGCCGGCAGACGAGCGCGAAGGGTCCGGAATCGGCCGGGTCGTGGAAGCTCGCATCGCCACTGGCAACGAGCGCCACGTCACCCAACCGGGCCCGGACGACGGGCGCCATCGTCGGTCCGAACCAGTGCTCGTCGAGCATCTGTTCGCGGGTGACGATCCAGGCCTCGTGGCCAACCTCGGCGGTGGCCGCCTCGACGACCGCGCGGATCGCGCCGGGCTGGGCGTGGAGCCAGCGGAAGCGCGCCTCACCCGACTGCATCGCGACCGGAGCCAGCATCTCGGCGGAGGGACGGATGATCCGATCGGCGACGTGGACCTGACCGTGGTCGGCCGTCACGAGCACAGCCGTTCCCGGACCGACCGCGTCGATCAGATCGCCGACCAGGCGGTCGGCGGTGCGGAGTTCGGCGTCGTAGTACGGACCGAACCCGCGCTCGTGGGCGACCTTGTCGATGCCGCCGTAGTAGCAGTACACGAAGCGCTCCCCCGCCGCCACGAGGTCGGCCGCCTCGACCGCTATCGAGCTGGCGGCGCGCCAACCGTGCGGGGTCGACCCGCGCAGATGGGCTTCGGAGAACGCCGAGGTCTGCAGTTCGGTTGGACTGACCACCGGTACCGCTCGCCCGAGGAACGGCTCGAACGGCTGCACCTCGCGCGGCGGGTGCGAGCGCCGGACGGCCTGCTCGCCGACCGTCCATCGCAGGACGTTCATGATCTCGCCGCCGAGCACGATGCGGTAGCCGATGAGTCCGTGCTCGGCCGGTGTGAGCCCCGTCGCGATCGAACTCAGCGCGGTGGCCGTCGTGGTGGGCGCCACCGTGTGGATCGGGCCACCCGTCATCGACGACAGCGTCGGCATGAGGTGGCGATGCGTCTCGAGCTGATCCCATCCGAGCCCGTCGAGCACGAGCAGCACCGCCCGCTCGGCGTGCGCAACCGGGGCCGGGAACCAGTCGGGCAACCCCGTCGCCCAGGGCGCAGGACCGAGCAGGGCGGGGATGATTCCGCGGACGTTGGGCCCCAAATAGTCAGGAATGATCGGCCCGCCGCCGTTCGAGGTCGTCACTGCGTGTCAGTCCACCACGTTGCGGCCGGTGTTCACAAGCGCACCGTTCGATGCGGCAGCCGTCGGCGGACTCAATAAGGTGACGCCGTGCGCATCTCGACTCGCGGTGACTATGCCTCCCGAGCGTTGCTGTCGCTCGCGCTGCACGCGGACACCGGGCCGACCTCGGTACGCGACATCGCCGACCGCACCGGCCTCCCCCAGCCGTACCTCGAACAGATCCTCCTCGCCTTGAAAGGTGCCGGATTGGTGCGGTCGAAGCGAGGCGTCGGTGGCGGGTACGTGCTGTCGCGGCCGCCCGCGGAGATCCTGCTCTCCGAGATCGTCTCGGCCGTCGACGGTCCGATCACGCTCGGCGACTTCGGCCAGCCCCATCAGGACGGAGCGTGCGACCACGAGGGCCAGTGCGTGCTGCTCGCGATCTGGGACCAGGCCGGCGCCGAGATGCGCCGCGCCCTCGAGGGCTACACGCTCGCCGGCATCGCCGACATCGCCCGCGGCGACGCCCCCTGGCCGTAGTACTTTGCTCGGCCTCACCACGAGTCTCCTCGCTGCAAGCGAGATCGGCCGAGCGTCGCCTCGTCGCTGCGCTTCCCTCGGCTCTTCCTGACCGCACGGTCGGCCGGGCACCGGCGCGCACGACATCTGGGTCGGATCTTGTTCGGAATCCGGCCCTTTTCCGACCCAGACGTCGTTCAGGCTCAGCGAGTCAGGCCGGGAGGGCCGATTCGATCGCTTCCACCAGCGTCGGGTCGTCGGGGGTGACCATCGGTGAGAAGCGGGTGACCGAACCGTCGGGGGCGATCAGGAACTTCTCGAAGTTCCACCGGATGTCGCCGCTGTGTCCCTCGGCGTCGGCCACCTGGGTGAGCTCGGCGTAGATGGGGTGTTGCGATTCTCCGTTCACGTCGATCTTTTCCATCATCGGGAACGTGACGCCGTAGGTCGTCGAACAGAACGTCTCGATCTCCTCGGCCGTGCCGGGCTCCTGGGCACCGAACTGGTTGCAGGGGAAGCCAACGACCGTGAAGCCGCGGTCCTTGTACTGCTCGTGGAGCGCCTCCAGGCCCGTGTACTGCGGCGTGAGGCCGCACTTCGACGCGACGTTGACGGCGAGGATCGCCTTGCCCCCGAAATCGGCGAGCGACGCCTCGTCGCCGTGCAGCGTGTTGATGGGGAGCGAGTCGATCGATGACGTCATGGGCCACAGTCTGACCGATCGGACGGCGCGGCCACGAATGGTCCTGTCGGAGGAGCGAGGGTCGACTCGTACACTCGATCGCGATGACGGTCGCGGACCCTCCCGACGAGTTCTCCGGCACCGTCGAACCACCCAAGGGGTGGGCCGCCGGGGCCACGGCGGTCGCCGTGTCACTCCGCCGGGGCGTCGGACAGATGGGGATGCGCCGGACCGCTGTCGACGTTGCGGGCGTTGAACCAGCCCGACGGCTTCGACTGTCCCGGGTGCGCGTGGCCCGAGCCGGGACATGCGCACATCGCCGAATTCTGTGAGAACGGCGTGAAGGCGGTCGCGGAGGAGGCGACGACCGAACGGATCACGCCGGCGTTCTTCGCCGAACACTCGATCGCCGAACTCCGCGGGCGCTCGGAGTACTGGCTCGGCAAGCAGGGCCGCCTCACCGAACCGATGGTGAAGCGGTCGGGGGCCACGCACTACGAACCGATCTCGTGGTCCGCCGCGTTCGAGCTGATCGCCGCGGAGCTGCGGGCGCTGCCCTCGCCGGACGCCGCTGCCTTCTACACGTCCGGTCGGACGAGCAACGAAGCCGCGTTCCTGTACCAGTTGCTCGCCCGGAGCTTCGGAACCAACAACCTGCCCGACTGTTCGAACATGTGTCACGAGGCGAGCGGCATGGCTCTGACCGAGACGATCGGCATCGGTAAGGGCTCGGTCCACATCACCGATTTCGTCGCGGCCGACCTGATCGTCGTGGTCGGGCAGAACCCCGGCACGAATCACCCGCGCATGCTGACCACGCTGGAGGCGGCCAAGCGGGCGGGTACCACCATCGTCGCCATCAACCCGCTGCCCGAAGCCGGCCTGCAGCGTTTCAAGAACCCTCAACGGCCGAGCGGGCTGTTCGGCTCCGGCACACAACTCGCCGACGAGCACCTCCCGATCCGGATCAACGGCGACCTTGCGTTCTTCAAGGCCGTCAACCACCTCCTCGTCACCGCCGGCGACCCAGCTGGCGAAACGTCCCTGGACACCGGCTTCATCGAGCGGTACACGAACGGCTTCGACCGCTTCGCCGACGACGCCCGATCGTTCGACTGGGAGCACTTCACCCGCGCCACCGGTTTCACCCGCGACGTCGCCGAACGGTTCACCGAGCGCGTCCGTGCCTCCGAGCGCATCATCGTCTGCTGGGCGATGGGCCTCACGCAGCACGCGAACTCGGTGGCGACGATCCGCGAGGTGGTCAACTTCCTGCTGACGCGTGGCAACATCGGTCGCCCGGGTGCCGGCGTGTGCCCCGTGCGGGGACACTCGAACGTCCAGGGCGATCGCACGATGGGGATCTTCGAGCGCCCCGCACCGGCGTTCCTCGACGCCTTGGCCACGGAGTTCGCGTTCGACCCGCCACGGGCGGACGGCCTCGACACGGTCGACACGATTCGCGGCATGCGCGACGGCGACGTTCAGGTCTTTGTCGGCATGGGCGGCAACTTCGCCTCGGCGACGCCCGACACCGCGGTGACCCACGCCGCGCTCGAACGCTGCCGCCTCACCGTGCAGGTGTCGACCAAGCTCAACATGTCGCACCTCGTCACCGGTGACCAGGCACTGATCCTGCCGACGATGGGCCGAACCGAGCGCCACGAGGTCGACGGCCGCGAACAGATCGTCACCGTCGAGAACTCGATGGGTGTGGTGCACGCCTCGCGCGGCACGTTGCCCAAGGCCGCGCCGCAGCTGCTGAGCGAGGTCGAGATCGTCTGCGCCATCGCGGAGGCGTTGTTCGCCGACCGCGCCGACGACCGGGCTCCCATGATCGACCGCGCCCCATCATCGACTGGGGCCGATTCGCCCGGGACCACGCTGTCGTCCGCGATGCGATCAGCCGGGTGGTGCCGGGGTTCGACGACTTCGAGTCCAAGATCGCGACACCCGGCGGTTTCGTCCTCCCACACGGCCCGCGGGACGACCGCACCTTCGCCACCATCGACGGTCGGGCGCAGTTCACGGTCAACGAACTGAGCCACGCCGGCGCCGCGCCCGGCACCCTGCTGCTCCAGACGATCCGCAGCCACGACCAGTACAACACCACGATCTACGGCCTCGACGACCGGTATCGGGGCGTCCACAACGGCCGGCGCGTGGTGTTCGTATCCCGCGACGACCTCGACGCGGCGGGCCTCCACGACGGCGATGTGGTCGACCTGCGATCGGTCGACGTCGACGGCGTCGAACGCGTGGCGCCCCGGTTCCGCGTGATCGAGTACCCGACGCCGGCCGGCAGCTGCGCGGCCTATTACCCCGAGACCAACGTCCTCGTCCCTCTGGCCAGCACCAACGCCGCCGGCACCCCCGCCTTCAAGTCCATCCCCATCACCCTCACCTGTCGCGCGGGGTCAGGCACTTCGTAACAGGTTGGGTGGAGGTCGGGCCTGGCCGGGAGCAACCTGTCGCGTTGTGCCTGACCCTGCGTGACAGGTTCCACGTCCTCGGTCAGGGGGTGGCGGCGGCGAGCCAGGCTTCGAGATCGGCGGCGAGCGGGCTGTGGAACGTGATCCGTTCGCCGGTCGCGGGGTGATTGAAGGCGAGTTCGGCGGCGTGCAGGAACGGGCGAGTCAGCCCGAGCATCGGGCGCCGCTGGGCGTAGGTCGGGTCGCCGACGAGGGGATGACCGATCGAGGCCAGGTGCACCCGGATCTGGTGCGTCCGGCCCGTCTCGAGCCGGCATTCGAGCCGCGACACGACCGCCGGGGCCGAATAGCTGCCGAGGACCCGGTAGTCGGTCCGGGCGAAGCGACCGTTCGCCACCACCGCCATCTTGAGCGGATCGCCGCGGTCACGACCGATCGGTGCGTCGATGATCCCGTGCGGCGCATCGGGCACGCCCCACACGAGCGCGTCGTAACGGCGCGTCGCGCTGTGGTCCGCGAACTGTTCGATCAGTGCATCGGCAGCCGCCTGCGTGCGGGCGACGACGAGCAGGCCCGGAGCTCCCCGCATCGAGACGGTGGACGATGCCGGGCCGGTGCTCCTCGCCGACGTCGGCGAGCTCGGGAAACTGCGCCAGCAGACCGTTCACCAACGTTCCCGATCGCGTTGCCCGCACCCGGATGCACGACGAGACCGGCCGGCTTGTCGATCACGATCACGTCGTCGTCGACGTGGACGATCCCGAACGTCACCGTCGGATCGGCGAGCGGGCAGTTCCACCGTGGGGAGCAGCGTCGGATCGATCTCGATTCGCTGACCCTCGGACAGGCGCACCTTCCCCGAGCGAGCCACGACGCCGTCGACGGAGGCACCGCCAGCTGCGATCAGTGCGGCCGCATCGGCGCGGCTGACATCGGCGATCAACGCGACGATCCGGTCGAGGCGTTGACCGTCGAGCGCGGCCGGAACGACCTCGGCGATCATGACGTCGACGCCTCGACGCGGGCTTCGGCGCGGCTGACCAGGATGCTGTTGAGGATCAACGCGGCCGCACCCACGTTCACGGCGATGTCGGCGATGTTGAAGATCGGGAACCACTGGAAGTCGATGAAATCGACCACCGAACCATGGAGCCAGGCATCGCCGCGGAAGAGCCGATCGAGCAGGTTTCCGGCGGCGCCACCGATCAAGCATCCCATACCGAACTGGCTGAGCCTCGTCCCGCCGGATCGCAACGACGCCAGGAGCCACACGATGACGACGGTGGCGACCACCGCGATGATCGGCCCGAGGCCGCGGCCGCGGCTGAACGCCATCCCGCTGTTGTACGCGAGGTTGAACTGCAGGGTCCAGATGACGTGGATGATGTGCCCGTCCGCGAGTGTGTTCACGGCCCAGTGCTTCGTCAACTGGTCGAGCACGACGACCACGAGCGCGATGACGATCGGCACCCGCCAGGAGCGGGCGACGGTCATGGCCGGGCGGCTTCGGCGACGCTCATCACCGCAGGCCGATGCCGCTGACCTTCTCCGCGGCGAGCACGGTGGTCTCCGGGAGCGCCTCGAGACGTTCGCGGGGAATCGGGAGCCCTGACACCTCGGAGTAGCCGTACGTGCCGGCCTCGATGCGCGTCAACGCGGCATCGATGTCGGCGATGGTCTGGCGAGCCTGCGTGGAGAGCACCCGATCCAGATCGCGCTGGACGACCATCGTGTCGCCCTCGCCACCCTCGTCGTCGAACTGCACGTCGCCCATCTCGCCGTCCTCGATCAGGCTCGTCGCTTCGTCCTCGAGCCTCGTGGCCCGGGCGAGCTCGGACGCCCGCCGAGCGAGCAGCTCGTCACGCTGCGCCTTGAGGAACTTCACGTCGAAGTCCTTCGTGTACGTGATGCCGTCCTTCGACGTGCCGCGGGCAGCCGGGATCTCGTGGCGATCGGGGCGATAGTTCGACAGCAGCGACGGAGTGTCGGGAGACGGTGGCTTCGGCGTCCGGCGGGGCGCCGCCTTCGCCGGCGCGGCCGATGCGCCGACCGACTTCGTGGCCGTGTTGTTCGCCGGAGCACCCGCAGGCGCCTTCTTGGCCGGCGCTTTCTTGCCACTCGTCTTCTGAGCGGTTGATGGCGTGGCAGTCGCCTTCGTGGCGGTTGATTTCGTGGGGGCTGGCGTCGTGGCCGCCGACTGGTTCATGGTGGTGGGCGCTGCTTTCGTGGCTCGTGCCTTGGTTGCGGCGGGCTTGCGGGAGGTGGATGACTTCCGTGCGGGTGCGCTCGCCGGCGCCGCAGTCCGCTTCGCGGCAGGCGCCTTCTTCGCAGGCGATTTCTTCGGAGCGGCGCGCCCGGTTGTCGCTGATTTCTTCGACGGAGCAGGGTTCGGCTTCTTCGATGCGGCCATTCGCGCTTCCTTCCCGGCGTGTTGAGCGGCGGACTCTACCGGGCGGTGTGCGCGACCGGCCACCCACGGCCACCGAAACCCCGAACGGGTGGTTTCGGTGGACAGAGCGTCGGGTCAACCCACCCGGTGCACACTGATGACGGGCTCGTCGTCGTCCGTCGGCGACACGTCGAGGTCGAGCTCGAGCGCCAGGGTCTCGTCCATCACCATGGTCCGGTGGGCGGTCGCCGCGTCGATCCACGCTCGACCGCCGGTGATCGACAACGCGACGCGATCGGACACCGCCAGATCAGCCTCGCGGCGGGCCTGCTGGACGAGCCGGATCAAGTCGCGAGCGGTGCCCTCCTGCTCGAGTTCGTTCGTCACCTCGATGTCGAGGGCGATCACACCGGGGCGATTGGCGAGCCCGGCACTCGCACGGTCGTCGGCGGCCACCAGTTCGAGCCGATACTCGCCGTCGACGAGCACCTGTCCCCCGACCGTGACGACACCGTCGACGTTGGTCCAGTCGCCGGCCTTGTGCGCCTTGATGACCTGCTGCACGTCCTTGCCGAGGCGCGGCCCGAGCTTGGCCGGTACGAGTTGCAGTCGCTCGTCGGCCACCGCGGCGAGGTCGGTGGTGAGTTCCACGCTGCGCACATTGACCTCGTCGGCGATCACGTCGACGAACTCGCGCAGGCGCTCTGCATCCGGAGCGGCCACCGTGACCGACTGCAACGGCAGGCGGACCCGACGCTGATGCGCCTTGCGGACCGACAACGTGGCCGAGCACACCTCACGGACGAGATCCATCGTGTCGACCAGCTCGTCGAACGCCGGCAGCTCGTCGACCGTCGGCCAGTCGGTGAGATGGACGCTGTCGGCACCGTCGGTCGCAACAGAGCCGTCCTCACTCGGGCCATCCTCGTCCAGGCCCGTCTCGTGCATTCCTCGATAGATCGCCTCGGAGATGAGCGGCAGGAGCGGTGCCATGAGGCGCGTCACCACGTCGAGCACGGTGTGCATCGTGTCGATCGCGTCGTGGTCGCCCTGCCAGAACCGGCGATCGGCTCCGTCGCACGTACCAGTTCGTCAGCACGTCGACGTAGTTGCGAACGTGCTGGCAGGCGCCGAACAGGTCGTAGGCGTCCATCGTGTCCGTCACGTCGGCGATGAGGTCGCGCGTCTTGGACAGGATGTACTGGTCCAGCGAGTTCGGCGAGTCGGTCCGGACCGTGCCGCGGTGACCGGCGGCATTGGCGTAGAGCGCCAGGAAGTACCACGAGTTCCACAGCGGGAGCAGGACGTGGCGGACCGTGTCCCGGATGCCGGTCTCGGTGACCATGGCGTCGTTGCCGCGCAGGATCGACGACGACAGCAGGTGCCACCGCATCGCGTCGGCGCCGTAGCTGTCGAACATCGCCCGCGGGTCGGGGTAGTTGTTGAGGCTCTTCGACATCTTCTGGCCGTCGTCGCCGAGCACGATGCCGTGGCTGACGCACGAGGCGAAGCTCGGCCGGTCGAACAGGGCGGTGGCCAGGACGTGCAGCGTGTAGAACCAGCCGCGCGTCTGGGCGATGTACTCGACGATGAAGTCGCCGGGATAGTGGTGCTCGAACCACTCGGTGTTCTCGAACGGGTAGTGCACCTGGGCGAACGGCATCGATCCCGACTCGAACCAGCAGTCGAGCACCTCGGGCACGCGTCGCATCGTCGACTGCCCGGTTGGATCGTCGGGGTTCGGTCGGGTGAGGTGGTCGACGTTGGGCCGGTGCAGGTCGGTGATGGTCACACCGAAGTCGGCCTCGAGGTCGGCGATCGAGCCGTAGACGTCGATGCGCGGGTGGTTCGGGTCGTCGGACTGCCACACGGGGATCGGTGACCCCCAGAAGCGGTTCCGGCTGATCGACCAGTCGCGGGCGTTCTCCAGCCACTTGCCGAAGCTGCCGTCCTTGATGTGCGCCGGCTGCCAGGTGATCTGCTGATTGAGCTCGACCATCCGGTCGCGGAACTCGGTGACCTTCACGAACCACGACGAGATCGCCCGGTACACGAGCGGCTGGTTGCAACGCCAGCAGTGCGGATACGAGTGGTCGTACGTGGCATGCCGGAGCACGACGCCGCGCTCCTTCAAGGCCCGGATGACGAGCGGGTTGGCGTCGAACACGTGCGTACCCGCCCACGGGCCGACCTCGGCCGTGAACTGGCCGTGCTCGTCCATCGGGCAGATCGTCGGGATGCCGGCCGCGTTCGCCACCAGCTGGTCGTCCTCACCGAAGCCGGGCGCCATGTGCACGATGCCCGTGCCGTCGTCGACCGAGACGAAGTCGGCGGCCAGCACGCGGAACGCCCGCTCGGTCCCCCACTTGGCGGTGTCGGCGAAGAAGTCGAACAACGGGGTGTACGTCCGGCCGACGAGGTCGGAACCCTTCAGCGTGTCGACCCGTTGCGCCTCGCCCAGCTCAGCGGCGTACGCGCCGAGCAGGGCGTCGGCGATGATGTAGCGCACGCCGTCGAGTTCGACGACCGCGTAGTCGATGTCGTCGCCCACCGCGAGGGCCAGGTTCGACGGCAACGTCCACGGTGTGGTCGTCCACGCGAGGATGCGCTCGCCGGTCTCGAGTTCGAACGCCGACCGTGAGTGCCGGGTCCTGGCGGTCGCGGTAGGTGTCGTCCATCCGTGTCTCGGTGTTGCTCAGCGGTGTCTCGCAACGCCAGCAGTACGCCAGCACGCGGAAGCCCTCGTAGATGAGGCCCTTGTCCCAGAGCGTCTTGAACGCCCACATGACGCTCTCCATGTACGGGAGGTCGAGTGTCTTGTAGTCGTTGTCGAAGTCGACCCAGCGGGCCTGACGGGTGACGTAGTCGCGCCAGTCGTTGGTGAACTCGAGCACGCTCGAACGGCAGGCGTCGTTGAACTTGTCGATGCCGAACGCCGTGATGTCCGGATGTCCCGAGATGCCGAGCTCCTGTTCGACCTTCACCTCGGCGGGCAGGCCGTGGCAGTCCCATCCGAACCGGCGCTCGACGCGCCGCCCCTTCATCGTCTGGTAGCGCGGGACGGCATCCTTGACGAAGCCCGTCAGCAGGTGGCCGTAGTGCGGCAGTCCGTTGGCGAACGGCGGGCCGTCGTAGAACACGAACTCGTTGTCACCGTTCGGGCCGGCGGCACGCTGCTCGACCGAACGTTCGAACGTCGACTCCTTGTGCCAGATCGCGAGGATGTCGTCCTCCAGGGCGGGAAAGTTCGGCTTCGGGTCGACGGCGGGATACGGCACGCCACGATGCTATCGACGCGGCTTGCGGCCGCCGATGGCGGTTCAGGTGTCCGGTCAGCTGTTTCGGTCGTCGAAGTTGAACCGGAAATCGCGTCCGCCGTCGTCGGGGGCCGACGGGTCGTCGCCCGACAATCCCGATCCGACGGGGGTGGCGTCGCCGTCGTCGGTCCGATCGTCGATCTCGGAGACGACCACGATCGCTTGTGTCGGGTCACCCTCCGCGAACCCGGCATCGAACCCATCGGGCCGGTCGGCGTCGTCGGTCGAGGCCGGTGTCGTGGAGTCCGACGATCTCGGTCGTCTCATCGCCTTCGGCGGACGTTTCGATGTCAGTGGGAGGGTCGTCGGATGCGGACAGGAGCGGACGCCGGGCGTCTCCGAGCCCCGCCGGCACCCGGTCGGTGATCTCGATCAGTTCGGCCGCCGCGTCGCGAACCCGGCTGCGCTGGGCGACGAGGAACTGTTCGAGATGGTCCACGTCGGATTCGAGGAAATCGCGCCGGGCCTTGAGCGAGTCGACCTCGCTCGCCACGGCGAGCCGCTCGGTCTCGCCGAAACGACGGGCTTCCTCGCGGGCTTCGTCGAGCATCGTGGCGGCCATCTCGCGGGTCGAGTCGCGTGTCGTGGCCGCCTCGCTGTTCGCCGCCGCGACGAGGTCGGGCCGCTTCCGCCCTCGCCTCGGCGATCAGCGAGTCGGCGGTGCGTTGCGCGAGCACGAGCGTGCGGCCGATGGCGTCGGACTGTTCGGCCGGCACGTCGGTCGCGTCGGGAGCGGCCATGGGCGGCGCGGCGCGGCGCATCGGCCACCTTTCCCTCCGACATCTCCTGGAGACGTGCGACAGCCGGCGCGCGCCCGCGCCTCCATTGCGGTCGACTGGTTCTGGGCGCGCTCCAACTCGTCGGCGACGTCGTTGAGGAACACCCGAACCTGCTCGGGGTCGGCCCCCTTACGGGCCGTCTTGAACTCGGCGCTGCGACACGCGTTGCGGGCTCATCTCCATGGTTGTGCCTCCGTGGTGGATCGTGAACGCCCGCGCTGGTCACTCGTCGACATCGTCGTACCGCGACTGGCGCGGCACACCGATCGGCGGCTTCAGGAGGTAGACGCCGGTCGCCACCTTCTCCATCGATCCGTCGAGGGCGTAGCAGATGCCGCTCGCGAAGTCGATGAGGCGGCGGGCCACCTCGCGTTCGGTGCCCTCGAGGTTCATGATGACCGGCTGGCCGTCCTTGAACTTGTCGGCGACCTCCTGGGCCTGGTCGAATCGACGGGGTCGAACGGTGAGGGCTCCATGGAGCCTCCCTGAACGCTGCGCAGAGTCGGTTGCGATGTCGGCTGATTCTGGCTTGGTCGGATCTGGACGCCGGAGTCGTCCGAGCGTCCGTCGTCTGCCGGCCGCGCCGTCGGGACGGCGAGGCATCGAAGTCCTTGCTCGGGAAGCTCGGCCGGGCCGAGACGGTCTTGCACGGTCGGCTCGGGTTCGGGTTCCCAACCACGCTGCCACCGCGATCGGAGCGTCGCGGGGCGCGCGCATCACGTTGCCGCGACGGCGGCTCCGGCTTCGTCGTATCCGTCGTAGTCGTCGTATGCGTCGTCGGGACCGAGACCCAGGTAGTCCATGGTCCGTTTCCAGAGTGACATGCAATCCTCCTGCGTGCGGCGCAGGCTAGCCGAGCACACCCCGTTCTCGAGGTGGACAGGGCCGCCACCTCGTCACCATGTACATCGCGCCGGTCGCTCGTCCACATCCGGGTCAGTCGGGTGGGCGGGGGCCGAACAGGATGCTGCCGAGGCGGACCTCGGTGGAACCTCCTGGCACGGCGACGTCCATGTCGCCGACTCATCCCCATCGAGCACACGTCGAGGCCGAGATCGTCGACGATCGTGCGGGTCTGCACGAACGCCCGTGTCGTGCGGTCGGTGTCGCCGTCGGTCGGACCGATCGTCATCAGCCCGGCGACGTCGAGTCCGGCCTGCCTCGCATGGTCCACCAGCCCGGCGACATCCTCGGGCGGGCAACCGGACTTGACTGCCTCGCCGGTCGCGTTCACCTGGATCAGCACCCGAGCGCCCGGGCCCGCCGGGCGATCTCGGTCGCGATCGAGGCACGGTCGACCGTCTCCCACACGCCGACCAGCGGCGACGATGCAGGCGCACCTTGTTGCTCTGCAGGTGACCGATGAAGTGCACGTGCGGTCCGAGCCGTTCGATCACGTCCCGCTTGCCGGCGAGCTCCTGGGCGTAGTTCTCCCCGATGCAACGGCATCCCGCCTCGACGGCCGCCTCGATCACCTCGGGTCCGAACCCCTTCGTCACCGCCACCACGTCGACGGCGTGGCGTCCACGCTCGTTCGACGGCCTCGATCCCGGCACGCACGAACGCCAGCCGTTCGCCCACCGACGCCACGTTCACCGCCCCTCCCGTCCGAAATGTGGAGCAGATGTCGCGCTGAGCGCGACATCTGCTCCGTCTTCGGGCCTGGGTCGGGGTGGGTCCAGGCGACGACGGCGTGGCGGGCGACGTCGGCGCGGGCGCGGTGGGAGAACCAGCGCGGGTCGCAGGCCGTGCACCCACCGATGGTGTCGAGCTCGACGTCATGGCGTCGCAGGGCGAAGGCCACCGCGGCCGGCAGGTCGAGCGCGGTTCGGCCAGAGGCGGTGGTTGCCGTGATCGCGGCCACGGCGACATCCGGGTCGCCACCACCGGCGACCCCGCCAGCCACCGCATGCAGCTCGTTCGGCCCGAACTCGTAGCACTCGGCGTGGATGCACGGCCCGAGCACCGCTGCCCCGACGCGGTCGCCGCGACCGCGTCGATGACGTCGACCGCCACATCGAGCACGCCGGCGGCCAACCCTTTCCAGCCGGCATGGACCGCGACGAGTGTCCCTCCGGCGCCGCACAGCACGACCGGCGCACAGTCGCCGGCCCAGATGGCGAGCTGGGTGTCGGCAGCGGAGGTCACGATCACGTCCGCCGCTGGCAGATCGCCGGCGCCGACCGGTCGCTCGAGGCAGCAGCCACGTCGGCATCGAACACCTCCGACACCGTGCTCCTCGTCGACCATCGTCCACGCCGCGCCCGTCAGCGCGGCGCTGGTGCTCGATCTGCGACGGACGGCCACCTCGATCGGACGGGCGCATGTCGCCGTCGCCGCATCGGTGGCGACGGCCGTGACCACGTGTCGTCCCACCGAACCCCGGAAGAGTTCGAGCACCGTGACGATCGGGCTCCTATTTCAGGAAGGACGGAACGTCGAAGTCGTCGTCGTCGTCGGGACCGAGCGGATCGGGTTCGACGTCGTCGCCGAACAACTCCGTGATCCGGGTCGGCGATCCCGTCCGCGGTACGTCTCCCGAACCCGTGCGGCCGACGGGTGGGCCGTCGACACGGTCGAAGCCCGGCGGCGATGACCGTGATGCGGACCTCGTCGCCCATCTCGTCGTCGATCACGGTGCCGAAGATGATGTTCGCGTCCTGGTGGGCGACGCCGTGGATGATCTCGGCCGCCGCGTTCATCTCGAACAGGCCCATCGACGACGGGCCGGTGATGTTGAGCAGCACGCCACGCGCGCCGTCGATCGCCGATTCGAGCAGCGGGCTGGAGATCGCGGCCTTGGCCGCCGACACCGCCCGCTCGTCGCCACTCGCCTGGCCGATGCCCATCAGGGCCGAACCGGCGTTGGACAGCACCATCTTGACGTCGGCGAAGTCGGTGTTGATCAGGCCCGGCGTGGTGATGAGACCGGTGATGCCCGACACGCCCTGCAGCAGCACTTCGTCGGCCATCTTGAACGCGTTGAGCACGCTCGTCTTGTCGTTGGCGACCGTCAGCAAGCGGTCGTTCGGGATGACGATCAGCGTGTCGACCTTCTCGCGCAGGCGCTGGACGCCACTGTCGGCCTGGACCGCGCGACGGCGTCCCTCGAAGGAGAACGGGCGGGTGACGACGCCGATCGTGAGTGCGCCGGCCTCGCGTGCGATCTCGGCGATGACGGGCGCCGCGCCGGTTCCGGTGCCACCGCCCTCGCCGGCGGTGATGAACACCATGTCGGCGCCGCGGACCATCTCTTCGATCTCGTCGTGGTGCGCCTCGGCGGCCGAGCGGCCGACCTCGGGGTCACTGCCCGCGCCGAGGCCCCGGGTGAGGTCGCGACCGACGTCGAGCTTGACGTCGGCGTCGCTCATCAGCAGTGCCTGCGCATCGGTGTTGACGGCGATGAACTCGACACCCTTCAAGCCGGCGTCGATCATGCGGTTCACCGCGTTGACGCCGCCGCCGCCGACACCGACGACCTTGATGACGGCGAGATAGTTCTGCGGAGCGCCGACCATCAGCGGTTCCTCCATCGATTCGGTTTGCGGTTCGAGTTCATGGGTTCCAATCGTTCATCGTTCGGATCGATGTTCCAGTGTCCATCGAAACGGACTGGCGCACATCCTGCCAGGTCTGCGACACGAGAACGGGGACACTAACCCGTGATTCACAAGACGGTGACTTCGGACGTCGACACGTCGATCACCGAGACACGGTCGGTTCCGATGTCTTCGAGCTTCCGTTCGAGGCGGACGAGCTTGGCGATCTGGTCGCTGTCGCCGATCGCCGACCCGAAGCGGACCTCGATCGGCCCGTTCGGCTCGACGCCGGTGAGGATCAGCCGGAGGTCGGCGCCGTCGGGAGTGACCATCATCGAGTCGACGCGGCGAGCGGATCGTCGGCGTCAGTTTGGTGACGAGCGATGCCGCCGCCGAGTAACCGATCGAAGCGGTGTCGCCGAGCCGCGACGTCGAGCGTGCCCGGTCCCGCTGATCCACACGAGCGCCACCGGTTGCCCGTCGACGAGTCGCCAGCACGCGGCCTTCCCGATCGAGCACGCGGGTCTGGCCGTCGGCGCCGGGCATCGCGACGAGCGGCGTCCGTTCACGGATCTCGATCGTCGCCGAGTTCGGGAAGCTTCGTGGTCACCCGGGCGTCCTCGACCCACGGGATCGACTCGAGCTGCTCCTCGGCCGCCAGCGTGTCGACGCGCAGCACCGGCGTGCCGGTCAGGTCGTCGACGACGGCCTGAAGTTCGGCGGCGTCGGTGTACACGTTGCCGGTGACGGTCGACGTCGTCCACCGCGAACAGCGACGAGCCGAGGACGGCGAGCGCGGCGACGACCACGACCAGCACCACGCCAGCCACCGATCACCCATCGCAACCGGCGGCGGCTCTCGGCCCGTCGCACGCCGATCCGACGCTGGCGCAGGCGGGGCTCGATGCCACGCGTCGACGCCTCCTTGGGGGCGACGGCGTCGGCTGAACCGTCGTCGTCGATGAACAGCGTGGCACCGACCGCGACGCCCCGTTCGAGCTCGTCGTCGAGGTAGACGGCGTCGGGGAGTTCGTCGTCGCCGATCGAGATGGTCGGCCGCTCGGCGAAGGCGGCGGACAGCTCGTCGAGCACCGCGGCGTTCGCCGGGACGGGCTGCGCCGTCGTCGGCGCCGCATCATCGTCGGCGCCGGTCTGGTCGCCGGTCGTCGCCGGTGTCGTCGCCGGTGTCGTGGCCGGTGTCGTGTGGGGTATCGAGCCGGGTGTCGTCGGCGGTGGATTCGTCGCGTCGCCGACCGTCCGCCGTGCCTCGGTGTCGCCCTCGTCACCGCCGGTGCCGGTTCCGGGCGAACCGGGCTCGGGGATCGGTACGAGACGCACATCGCTCGACGTCGCCTCGACCGGCGGGTCGGCGCGCTTGCGCCACTTCGATCCGAGCATCAGTCGGCCGATCCGATCGGCGGGTATCCCAGCAGACGGATCTCGCTGCGCAGCACGTAGCCGGTGCCCTCGGCCACCTTGCGCTGCACGAGCTCCATCAACGCATAGACGTCGTCGGCCGAGCCGCCGTCGTCGGCCTGGATGAAGTTGGCGTGCTTGTCGGACACCTTCGCCGATCCCACGCGGGTGCCGCGCAGGCCGAGCTGGTCGATCAGCGCCCCGGCGCTCACCTCGCCCGGCACCGGGTTGACGAACACCGACCCGGCGTTCTGACCGCCGGGCTGATTTGTCCGACGCCACGCCACGATCTCGCTGATGGTCGCCTCGGAGTCGGTCCGGTCGCCCGGCGCCAGTTGCAACGTGGCCTCGAGCACGATGCGGCGCGGACCGCAGGCTGCTCCCACGGAAGCGCAGACCCAGCGCGGCCGCCGGGAGGACCTCGACGACCGAGGCGTCAGGACGCGTCGAGGTCGGCGACGACGACGTCGACCAGCGAGGCCGCGATGTCGGATCCGTGGCCACCGGCATTCATCCGCACCGCACCGCCGATCGAACCCGGAACGCCGACGGCCCACTCGAAACCCGGTGAGTGCGCGGGCCGCCGTCTGGCGGGCGAGGACCGGAAGCGCGACCGACGCCCCGGCGCGGACGACGCCGCTGCCGTCGTCGATCTCGAACCCGTCGGTGATGGCCGCGATCGACACGGCGATCCCCTCGAAGCCGGCGTCGGCGACGAGCATGTTCGACCCGCGACCCGAGCACGAGCACGGGCAGCCCGGACGCGCGCACGCGCGCTCGCCAGGACGGCCAGGTCGTCGAGCCGACCGATCTGGACGAACAATGCCGCCGCGGCCACCGACCCGATAGGTGGTCAGCGGACCGATCGGCACGTCGAACTGTGCCAGTTCGCCCAGCACGGCAGCGGCCGCACGAACCGCCGCGGAATGCGTGGCGGTCAGCGCGTCGCTGCGGCCAGCCGGGTTCCCGCTGCGGTCAGCCGGCGCGCCGAGCATCGAGCACCTCCGTGGGAAAGGTCGCGATGTCGCCGCAACCCATCGAGATCCACACGTCGCCGGGCCGCGCCTCGGCGGCGACGAAACGCACGAGGTCGTCCCGGCGTGGCAGCCATACCACCCGCTGCTCCGGATGGGCCTCCGTCACCGCGTTCACGAGCAACTTGCCCGTGACCCCCGGGATCGGCGCAGTCCCCGAGGAGTAGATGTCGGTCAGCACGACCATGTCGGCATCGACGAACGCGTCGGCGTAGTCGGCCCAGATCTCGGCGATGCGGTTGAACCGATTCGGTTGGAAGACCGCGAGGACCCGCGACCAGTGATCGCCGCTCGAACGCGCCGCGGCGAGCACCGCGGCGATCTCGCTCGGCAGGTGCCCGTAGTCGTCGACGAAGGTGGCACCCCGATCGATGCCCCGGATGTCGAACCGGCGGGCAACACCGCCGAATCGGGCGAGTGCGTTCGCGACGTGCTTCGGCTCGACACCCACCGCCAACGCCATGGCGGCCGCCCCGGTGGCATTGACCACGTTGTGCACGCCCCGCAGCGGCAGTTCGACGTCGACCACGTGACCGGGAGCGACCGCGTCGAGGTGCTCGACCTGCCGATCGGTCCGCTCGATGGAGAACCGGAACGCTCCCTCGGTCGGCGTGATGTCGACGGCGCGCACGTCGACGCCCTCGGACCGACCGTAGGTGATCGCACCGTGGCGAAGCGCGAGAGCGGCGGCAGTCGGGTCGTCGCCACACACCACCTTGGGCCCGGCGATCTGGCCGAGGAACCGGTCGAAGCTCTCGACGATGCCGGCGAAGTCGCCGTAGTGGTCGAGGTGATCGACCTCGACGTTCGTCAGCACCGCCCCGTACAACGGGAGTTCGAGATGCGTCCCGTCGCTCTCGTCGGCCTCGACCACGAACCACGGTGATCCGGTCCATTGCGCGCCGGTGCCGAGGTCGGTGATGTCGCCGCCGATCACGAAACTCGGGCGCATCGCGGCCTCGGCGATGATCAGCATCAGCATCGAGGTGGTCGTCGTCTTGCCGTGCGTGCCGGCGACGGCGAGGGAGCGGGCCTGGGCGCAGATCGATGCCAGCATGCCCGCCCGTGTGAGGACCGTCACTCCGATCTGCCGTGCCTCGTCGAGTTCGATGTTGTGGGCGCGGGATGGCACTCGACGCCGTGACCGCGTCGACGCCGTGCACCAGCGGCACGATCGTGGCCGACGTGTACCTCGACGCCGCGCCGCGCGGACGCTGTTCGAGGACCGGATGTTCCCGGAGATCGGATCCGGACACGGTGTGGCCCATCTCGGCCAGCGCGATCGGCGATGGCGCTCATTCCCGGGCCGCCGACGCCGACCACGTGCAGTCGGCGGGGTACGGCCAGTTCGATCGCTCAGCGTCTCGGCCGTGTCGATCGTCGACCGGGATCGACGCGGGGCATCGGCGGGTGGGAGGGTCGTCACGGTGGCGAAGATGCTACGGCGACCCGCTCGATCAAACTGGCCAAGGCGCCACGACGGTGCACCTCGCCCCGGCGGGATGCCGCGCTCGACAGCGCGGCGCGTGCATCGGGATCGGCGCGCAGGCGCTCGATCTCGTCGCCCAGGCGGTCGAGTGCGTCGTCGCGGAGCATCACCGCACCACCCACCTCGGTGAGCCACTCGATGTTGTCGCGCTGGTGGTCATCGGTCGCACCCGGCCACGGCACCAGGATCGACGGGATCCCGGTCGCCGCCACCTCGTGCACCGTGCTCGCTCCCCCACGGCCCGACGAGCAGGTCCGCGGCCGCGTACACCGGCGGCCATGTTCGGCTCGTAGCCGACGACCCGATGGATCACGCCGCTTCGCTCGGAGCGGACCGCGCTCGACCGAATTGCCCGCGATGCGGTCGACGTCGGCCGCGAATCGTTCTCCGGCGATCTGGTGGACGGCCAGGCCGGCGTCGTCACGATGTTCGGTCACATACGCGCCGATCGCCGTCGTTCAGTGGTCCGGAGCCGAGTGACCCGCCCATCACCGCCACGACGAAGCGGTCGTCGGGGAGGTCGAGGGCGCGTCGGGCGGACGCTCGATCGGCGACCCGGTCGACGTCGAGGATCGCCCGCCGCAACGGGGCGCCCGTCACCTCGGCACGCGGGAGCGGTGAACCCTCGAACGCGACGGCGCAGGCCGCGGCCCGCCGCGCCGCGAGCCGGCTGGCGCGGCCGGGAGTGCGGTCGTAGGAGACGACCACGATCGGTATGTCGAGCCGGTCGGCGGCGAACACCGACGGCATGCTGGCGTAGCCCCCGACGGAGACGACCACACGGGGCCGGTCGTCGCGGAACGCCCTGATCATCGCGCGGGTGGCCGACGTCATCTTCGGTACGAATCCGAGGTTCCGCCGGTCGAGCCGGCGTTGGAAGCCGACGACGTCGACGAACGTGTGCGGGAACGGCGTGTCGGGGAGCAGCCGCCGTTCGATCCCGCGCTGCGCCCCGACGTAGCGGATCGTCGACGGGTCGTGACCGGCGGCCACCAGCGCCTCGGCGACCGCGATCGCCGGCAGCACGTGACCAGAGGTGCCCCCGCCGGTCACGACCGCGAAGCAGCCGGACCCCTCCGTCGTGGTGGTCACGACTCGGACGACTCGGCGGGCGACCGACAGCAGCAGACCGGCGGCGGTCATGCTGACGAACAACGAACTCCCTCCCGCGGAGAAGAACGGCAGTGTCAGACCCGTCACCGGCATGACGCCCGTCGACCCCGCCGAGGTTGACGATCGCCTGCACGCCGAACCAGGTGGCGATGCCGCCGGCGAGCAGCATGCCGAAGCGGTCCGGCGCGGCCAGGGCGGTCTGGATCCCGAGGCCGACGAGCATGATGAACCCGCCGATCACGGCGGTGGTGCCGATGAGACCCAATTCGTCGGCGATCACGGCGAAGATGAAGTCGCTCTGGGCGTACGGCAGATACCCGAGCTTGCCCTTGCCGCCGCCGATGCCCGAACCGGTGATGCCCGCCCGACGCGATGCTCAGGTATCCCTGGTAGATCTGGTAGGCGAGGTGGTCCTTCTCCTCGGCGACGTTCGTGAAGGCCGTGAAGCGGGCGAGGCGACGCGGGCTCGACACGACGAAGAGCAGCGCGATCGCCGGCGCCGCCGACGGTCGACGGTGGCGAGGTGGGTGATCGGCACGCCGGCGATCCACGCGACCGACAGCACGATGGCGGCCAGCACGATGGCCGAGCCGAGGTCGCCCTGGGCGAGACAGATGCCCGCCCCCACCCCGGCGAGCAGAGCGATCGGCACGATCGCTCGGCGGCGCCTCGACCACGTCGTCGATCCGACGGGCGAGAAGGTCGGCGGTGAGCACGACGACGGCGAGCTTGAGGAACTCCGACGGCTGGACGCTGAAGCCGCCGAGCCGGATCCACGAGCTGGCGCCGTTCACGCTGGCGCCGAGGCCCGGGGCGAACGGCAGGGACATGGCGATCACACCGAGCACGCCGAGCGGGATCACGAGCTTCCGCCAGATCTGGTACGGGATACCGTGCCGCGACGACCAGGCTGACGAGGCCGAGTCCGGCCCACATCGCCTGCTTGCTGAAGATCCGGTACGGCGAGTGTCCGAGGTTGGCCTCGGTCACCGCCGATGCCGACAGCACCATCACCAGGCCGAGCATCACGAACACCGCGACCACGGCGGCGATCGCGTAGTAGGTACCCGTCGGCGGTCCGAGTTTGCCGTGCGCATCGCCCGGCCGGCTTCGCGCGCCGAGCCGAGCGTGGGCCTCGGCGGGTGTCATGCGGCGCTTCGCCGATGTGCGCAGCCACCGACGGGGAGCGGCGGTGTCGGCTGGGAACGACGGGCTCCGGCGCGCCGAACCGGCGGCGGACGTGCGGTGGATGCTGCCGGGCCGTGCAGGCGCTCGAGCGCCGCACGACGACGATCACCGACGGTGAGTGGAGCGGTCATGTTCGGTCTCCCGGATCAGGTTGGGCGCGACGGGCTGGTCGGGTTGCGATCGGAGCGCGTCGACGAGCGTCCGGAAATGGTCGCCGCGGGCCTCGAATCCGCTGTAGTGGTCGAAGCTCGCACAGCCGGGCGACAGCAGCACGGTCTGGCCGGCGAGGCGATCCGCGAGGCCAGTTCGACCGCCTCGTCGAGCCGGTCGACGACCTCGACCCGGTCGACACCACGGAACACGGCCGCCAGCGCCGGACCGGTGTCGCCCGATGGCGATCACGGCGTCGACCCGGTCGAGCTCGGCCGCCATCGGCGACAGGTCGACACCCTTGTCGTAGCCGCCGGCGATCAGCACGATGCCCTCGGAAGCTGCGGATCGCCGCGGACGCGGCGTGCGGCGTGGTCGCCTTGGAGTCGTTGTACCACGCGACACCGTCCATGTCGGCGAGGTGTTCCAAGCGGTGCGTGCGGCCCGACGAAGCTGGCCAGCGCCGTTGCGACCGCATCGTCGCCGACGAGCCCCGACTCGATCACCAGGGCCGACGCGGCCAGGCGTTCGTGATGTCGTGCGGCAGCGCCCGGCGCATCGCTGCCGACCGTCGGCCAACGTCCCGCGCGGACCGGTGAGGACGGCGCGGCCATCGGCCGTCGAGCGCCGATAGTCGCCGCGGTCGAGCCCGAACGTCACGTGTCGGGCCGGCGACGCGTCGAGATGGCCGCACCACGACCGGATCGGTCGCCGAACCCGATGGAGGTGTCGTCGGCGCGTTGGTTGGCGAAGATCCGGCTCTTCGCCGCCTCGTAGCGACGCCATCGACGTGTGCCAGTTCAGGTGATCGGGCGCCAGGTTGAGCCACGCCGCCGCCTCGGCGCGGAACGTCGGCGTCCACGCCAACCGGAAGCTCGTGCACTCCACCACGAACGCATCGACGTCGAGGTCGATCGCGTCGACGAGCGGCGTGGCCGTGTTGCCGGCGTCGATCGTGCGGACCCCGCCGGCGCGCAGCATCTCGACGGTCAGCAGCGTCGTGGTCGTCTTGCCGTCGGTGCCGGTGATCGGCCAGCATCGGGCGCGGACCCCCGGCGCGGTCCTGCTCCCAGCGGTACGCCAGCTCGATCTCCGACAGCGAGATCGACGCCGTGGCGGCTGTGCGGCATCGATGACCGCGTGCGTCTCGGGCACGCCCGGTGCCGGGCAGACGAGATCGCACGAGCCGACCAGTCGATCGAGTTGGCTCCTCGGTCGGCGTCGGCGAGGAGTTCGACGCTCGAGGTCCGTCGGCCATCGTGCGGCGAGCGTCGGTCGGGTCGTCGTCGACGACGACGACATCGACGCCGTGTGCCCGCAGCGCTCGGGCCGTCGACGCGCCGGCGACCGCGAAGCCGTACACGAGCGCCGTCATCGCGCGCATGCTCAGCCTGCCGCGACGTTCGGTGAAGTCGGCGATGAAGATGCCGAGCGCCACGGCGACACAGATCGCCGAGATCAGCCAGAAGCGGATGATCACCGTGGTCTCCGGCCAGCCGACGCAGTTCGAAGTGGTGGTGGATCGGCGACATGCGGAACAGCCGCTTCTTGCGGCCCGACGCCTTGAAGACGCCCATCTGGACGGCGACCGAACCGGCCTCCATCACGTTGATGCGCACAGATCAGCACGAGCAGCAGGGTGGTGTTCAGCGTCAGTGCGCAGAAGGCCAGCGCCGAGCCGAGGGCGAGCGCGCCGACGTCGCCCATGATGATCCGCGCCGGTGCCGCGTTCCACCACAGGAAGCCGAGGCAACCTCCGGCGAACGCCGCCGAGAACACGCCCATGTCGAGCGGGTTGACGATCGCGCCGTAGATGTCGGGGTTACGGAACGCCCAGTAGGCGATGATCGTGAACGCGCCGAACCCCATCAGCGCCGATCCGGCCGCCAGTCCGTCGAGACCGTCGGTGACGTTGACCGCGTTGGTCGTCGCCCAGATGATCATTCCCGCCCAGATGACCCAGACGACCGTCGGCACCTCGAAGCCGACGGCGGCGCGGGTGATCGAGATCGTCTCGGAGATGCCGGTGGCCACCACGAGCCACCAGGCGAAGCCGAAGCTGGCGATCATCGTCAGGTAGTTCTTCTGCTTCCAGAAGATGCCGCGGTTGTGACGCTTGCGGACCTTGATGAAGTCGTCGAGGAAGCCCATCCCGCGCCATGAACAGGACGCCGACCCAGACGATCATCGACTGGTCGGAGAACGCCAGACCCGGGTCGGATGTGCGCCACGAGCCACCCGACGAGGGCGGCGAACGACGATGGCGATGCCGCCCATCGTCGGCGTTCCCTGCTTGTGCATGTGGTGCTCGGGGCCGTGGTCCTCCTTGCCGAGGATCGGCTGCCCCTGCCCGCGCGTGCGGAAGAACGTGATCAGCCACCGCGTGCCGAACAGCGAGACGATCATCGCCGTGGCCGCCCGCCAGCATGATGGCGATCACGACCCGTCCTCCCGCAGTCGTCCTCGAGCATTCGGTGATCACGGCCCGGTCGTCGAAGTCGACCATGCGGTCGGCGAACTCCTGGGTCCGTTCGTGGCCCTTGCCGGCGATGATGACGACGTCGCCCGGAGTCGGCCAGGGCCAGTGCGGCGGCGATCGCGGTGCGGCGATCCGGCTCGACGAGGATCGTCGACGTCGGTGTCGTTCATCCCCCCGAGGATGTCATCGATGATCGTCGTCAGGATCCTCATGACGCGGGTTGTCCGACGTGACGATCACGCGATCGGCGAGGCGGCCCGCGACCGCACCCATCTCGGGACGCTTCGCACGATCACGGTCACCACCGGCCCCGAACACGACGATGAGTCGGACCCCGGTGTCGGCGATCGTCCGCGCCGACTGGAGAACCTCGGCCAGTCCGTCGGGGGTGTGGGCGTAGTCGACGACCACGGTGAGCCCACGGTCGGTCGCGAGCCTGCACCGCCTCGAACCGACCCGGAATCGGGGTGACGGCGGCCAGGCCGGCGACGGCGACATGCGGGTCGACGCCGAGTTCGACAGCGGTGATCGAGCGCGGCATAGTGAGTTGGAGACGTTGAAGCGTCCTCCGATCGGCACCGTCAATCTGCACATCCCGCCATGGTACGGTGCGACGTGCCGTTCACGACCACCGCGTCGAGGTCGTCGATCGAGATGCGCACGATCGCGGAGTTCGTCCGGGCCTTGCCGCGTTCCCTTGCACCGTGTCGGCGAGCAACCGGCCGTACGTGTCGTCGACGTTGATCGACGGCGAGGGGCGCGAACGACCGATCGAACAGGCGGGCCTTGGCCCGGAAATACTCCTCGGTCGAACCGTGCAGGTCGAGGTGGTCCCGGCCGAGATTGGTGAAGACCACGGCGTCGAACACGGTGCCGTCGACCCGATGGAGCGCCAGCGCGTGCGACGACACCTCCATCACGGCCGCGCCGCAGCCCGACGTCTGAACGAAGTCGAGCAACGCCTGCAGCTCCGGAGCCTCCGGAGTCGTGCGCTCGCCGTGCAGCGTGCCGACGATCCCCGGTCCGCCGACCCGTGCTCCTCGAAGATCGCCGCCAGCAGCTGGGCGGTCGTGGTCTTGCCGTTCGTGCCCGTGATCCCGACCGTCGTGAGGTCGCGGCTCGGATGTCCGTACACGGCCGCGGCGATCGGCCCGAGCCGGCGACGGGTGTCGTCGACGACGATCTGGGGCACCGCGCCGACCCCGGCGAGCGGATGATCCACCAGGAGCGCCGACGGCACCGTCCGCGATCGCCTGGGCGGCATGGTCGTGCCCGTCGACCGTGGCGCCTCGAAGGCAGGCGAACAGGGTGTCGGGCCCGACGTGCCGAGAGTCGTGCGACACCCCGTGCAGTTCGATCCGATCGACAGCCCCGACCACGTCGGTGACCGAGCCGCGTTCACGTGCTTCGAGCTCGTCGAGGAGCGCGCTCATCGCGATCATGGCACCGCGATCATGGCGTCAGGTCGGCTCGCAGGTCGGCGCGTCGGCGTTCGGCATGATCCCGAGTTCGTGGATCAGCGAGGGAGCCAACTCCGCGAACACCGGGGCCGACGCCGTGCCACCGAATCGGTCGAACGTTCCGGCCGGCGGTTCGTCGACCGACACGAGGACCGTCGCTTGGGGATCGTCGGCCGGGAAGAAGCCCACGAAGCTGGCGTAGTAGATGCGCTCGCCGTTCTCGTTGAAGTAGGTGCCGTTGTCCGCCGCCTTGAAGGCGGTGCCGGTCTTGCCGGCGATCGACAGCCCCTCGACCTGGGCACGGGTCGCGGTTCCCTGGCACACCACCTGGCGCATCATCTCGGTGGTCTCGGCGGCCGCTTGCGGTGAGACGACGACGTGCGATTCCGACGGTGGCGTGTCGGTGATCGTTCCGCTCGGCGTCGACGACGGCGCTCACGAGCTTCGGGGCGACGTAGACGCCGCCGTTGGCGATCGTGTTGATCGCGGCCACGAGTTGCAGTGACGTACTCGACACACCCTGACCGTAGGCGACGGTGACCCGCTCGCTGCCCCAGAGATCCTTGGCCTCCTTGAGGATGCCCGCCGACTCGCCCGGGAAGTCGAGCGCCGTCTTCTGGCCGAGCCCGAACGCCGCCATGTAGTCGCGGTGCCGGTGGCGCGCCCATGCGTTCCTGCACGCTGATCGTGCCGATGTTCGACGAATCGATCAGGATCTTGGAGACCGACATCGCCTCGGTCGGGATGCTGCTCGGCGTCCGTCAGCAGGTCGTCGTAGTACTGCTTGCGCCATGGCACCTCGAAGTAGGTGTCGGGCGTGACGAGACCTTCGCTGAGCGCACTGGAGATCGGTGATGACCTTCGCGACCGAGCCGGGCTCGTAGGCATCGACGGCGGCGTAGTTGCCGGACGTCACCTCGTACTGGCCAGTCTCGTCATTGCGCCGAACCGATGCCATCGCCAGGATGTCGCCCGTGTGCGGCGACATGACGATGGCCGTGGCGCCGCGGGCACCGATCTCGCTCACCCGTTCGAGGAGCACCTGCTCGGTGGAGAACTGGATCGACCGATCGAGTGTGAGCACGAGGTCGTTGCCGGGGATCGGTGCCTCGGTGACGGTCTCGGTGCCGGGGATCGAGCGGTTCCCGGGAGCGACCTCGCGGGACATCTCGCCGCCGGTGCCGCTGAGCATGTCGTCGTACTGCAGCTCGAGTCCGGCGATGCCCTCGCCGTCGATGTTGGTCTTGCCGATGATGCTGCGTCCGGTCTCGCCGCCGGGCATCTCCCGCCGGTCCTCGCGATCGACGTTGACGCCGGGCAGCTCGAGGCTCGAGATCTGGTCGCCGAGTGCCAGCATCGACCTGGCGCACGACGTACACGAACCCGCGCTGCTTGCTGTCGATCTCGGCCAGCAGTTCGGCGACCTTGTCGTCGGGCAGGTCGAGAAGGTCGTCGAGCGTCTGGATCGTGGCGGTGCCGTTCTCGATGAGCTTCGGGTTGATCGAGATGGTGGCGGCGGGAACGGAGATCGACATCTCGTTGCCATTGCGGTCGAAGATCGCGCCGCGTTGCGCGGCCACCTTCCACGTGCGGGTCCACTGGGCCGCGCCCTGCTCACGGTAGGCATCGGCCTCGGTGGTCTGCAGCGCTGCGACGCGGGCCGACGACCACCAGCAACAGGATCGCGATGACGACGAGCGCGGCGATCAGCCGGAAGCGAGGCGAACCCGCTTGTCGCGGAGTCCGCTTGCGGGGCGGCGGCGCCTGGACGCGCACGCGGTTGCGAGGCGGGTGCTTGCGGGTGTTCGATCGGGAGGCCGCCTTGGCGGCGCGCGGCGTGGCCGCCGGACGCTCCGGGCCTGCTGTGCGCTTCGATGGGGCTGTGCGCTTCGACGGGGCCGTGCCCTTCGATGGGGCTGTGCGGGCACTGATGGTCGGCGGTGCCGAGCGGGTCCGCGCCGCTGTCGAGCGGGTCGGACCGCTGGGGTGCCGGCGTGCGGCCGGTGCGGCGCGCCCCGACGGCGCCCCGGCCGTCCCGTGAGTCCGGTATGCGCCGACACGTTCGCTCATGGCTGTTCCCCTGTCTGGGCAGCGGGCGCGACGGTCCCGGCGGTCGTTTCGGCTGCCGCTGGTGCGGCGACCGGCGCGGCGACGGCCGGATCTACGGCGGCCGGATCTATGGCGGCTGGATCAGTTGCGGCGGGATCAGTTGCGGCGGGATCGGTGGCGGCGGGATCGGTGGCGGCGGGATCCGTGGCGGCGGGATCCGGATCGGCCGCTTTCGCCGCGTCGGACAGTTCCCCGGCGGTGACCGCCTTGACGTCACGGAACTGCTGGAGCGGGTCCGTTTCCACGATGACGCGCGACGTCGGATCGAGTGTTCCCGCGGCGGCGAGCTGCAGGGCGACCGCCTCGGGAGCGACGCGGACGAAGTCGCTCGAATCGCCCCGCACCATCCCGATCGCACCGGCGGCCGCGGCGAGGCGGACCGGTGAGCGCAGTTCGGCGCGCTGGTACCGCAGTTCGTCGAACAGCTCGCGCTGTTCGGCCACCGCCCGGTCGAGCCGGTCGATACGCAGCTGCCGCTCGGCGAGCTGGGTGTGGAACACGGCCGCGCCGAGGAGGCCGACGAACAGTGCCGACCACGCCAAGGCTCCGATGACCGCCGGCCAGCGCCGACGTCGTGGCACGACGGACAGTGCGGGCTTGACGACGGTCTGCTGCCGCGGCGAACGCGCCCGGACCGAACGGCCTGTCGTCTTCGATTCGCGACGCAGTGCCAGCGCGGACATCAGCGGTCCGTCCGGTCGGCGTTGGCGATCGGATCGATCTTCTCGACCACGCGGAGCCGTGCCGACGCGGCACGACGGTTCGCTTCGCGTTCGGCAGTGGACGGGCGCTTGGGAACGCCGCGCACCAGGCGGACGGTCTGCACCGCTCCGCACACGCACGGGAGATCGGGCGGGCACTCGCACGCCCCGGCGGCCACGGCGAATCGCTCCTTGACGATGCGGTCCTCACCGGAGTGGTACGCGAGCACCGCGATGCGGCCGCCCGTGCGGGTGGCCTCCACCGCCTGGTCGAGCGCGCTCGGCAACACGTCGAGTTCGCCGTTGACCTCGATCCGGATGGCCTGGAACGTTCGCTTCGCCGGGTGTCCGCCGGCGCGCCGCGCGGCGGCCGGGATCGCGGTGGTCACCACTTCGGCCAGCTCGGTCGTCGACTGCAATGGCCGGGCGGCCACGATCGCCCTGGCGATGCGTCCGGCGAAACGCTCGTCGCCGTAGCGCCGGATGATGTTGGCGAGTTCGCGTTCGTCATAGCCGTTGACGACGTCGGCCGCCGACCAGGGCTGGTCGGCGTCCATGCGCATGTCGAGGGGACCGTCGTTCCGGTACGAGAAGCCGCGGTCGGCGTGGTCGAGCTGCGGCGACGAAACGCCGAGGTCGAAGAGTGCGCCGCTGATCTCGTCGACGCCGTGGTCGTCGAGCGCGTCGGCGAGTTGGTCGAACCGGCGATGGCTCGTGCGCACCCGGGGCCCGAACTCGGACAGCGTCGCGGAGGCCGCCTCGAGCGCCTCGGCGTCCTGGTCGATGCCGAGCACGTCGATCTGCGGGTGGTGGCGCAACAGCGAGGCGCTGTGCCCACCCCCGCCGAGCGTGGCATCGACGACGGTCCCGGGCGGCACGCTCGCGAAGAGATCGGTGATCTCGTCGAGCATCACCGGACGGTGGTCGAATTCAGTGGTTTCCGGTTCGTCCGTGCTCATCGGACACCTCCCGCGATCTCCTGCTGCCCGGCCTGCTCGCTGCGTCGGTACGCGTCCGGATGCCAGATCTCGATCTGGTCGAGCGATCCGAGCACCATCACCGCACCGTGCTGTTCGATCCCGGCGTGCTCACGGAGCCGACCGTCGAGCGTGATCCGCCCCTGCTTGTCGATCGCGGCATGGACGGCCGACGATGCGAACGCCCGCTTGCGGTCGCGACTCATCTCGCCGCGGCGGACCTGCTCGATCAGTTCGGCGGCCTGGGTCTGGAACGATTCCTCGCTGCGCACGGTGACGCAGCCGTCGTCGCCGATGAACAGGTAGCAGTGCTCACCGAGGTCGGCACGGAACGGCGATGGCAGTGCCACTCGCCCCCGCTCGTCGAGCTGTCGCTCGTGAACCCCGACAAACACGCGCCGCGTCCCTCTTTCTTTCTGCCTCGAACTCCCACGACCGTCTGCCTCGCCGGGTCTCGCGGGACATCTCCCCAGCAATCCCCATTCTTCCCCCGAATTCCCCCATTGTCAACCATTCTCCCCCATTCGCCCACCAGATCTCCCCCGTCGATCCCCCGGCCGACACCCGCACGATGAGCGAACGGACCGAGGGGTGGACCGTTCGCTCATCGCAACGGCGGAGACGGGTGCGCGGCGGCGAGCTACGGCGCGGACAGGGACGGCGCGGAGGAGCTCGGGGACGGCGGCGGAAGTCGCGGCGTCGAGCGTCGCGACCGGGCGCAGGTCACCGGCGGACGGCCGTGACGTGGCCGGGAGCAACTCGAGGAGAGCTTGGGGGTCGTAGACGGTGTGCCAGCACGCTTGGAAGCGGGCCGCCTGACGGGTGAGGCGTTGGCTCAGTCCGACCAGCTTGGCGCCGTCGAGCAGCACCTCACCGGGGCCGAGTCCGTCGAAGCAGATCGTCGACGACCACTCGGTCGTCTCGAGCGGACCCCGGTGGACCTCGACGCGCCCCGCCAGACCGGGCGCCGCCGCCACGAGCGCGTCGCACACGATCGATCCGACCCGGCACATCGACCCCCGCACGTCGTCGAGACTCGTGTCACTCTGGCGGGGCACGATCACGTCGACCCAGAACACCTCGCCCGGCACGAGCAGTACCGCTCCCCCGCCACTGCGCCGCCGGACGACATCGATGCCGGCACGTGCGCACGCGTCGCGATCGATCGTCGAGTCGGGCTGGCTCGAACCGAGCACGAGTGCCGGTGCGGTGACCTCGTGCCACCAGATCGTCGGGTAGGCGGGATCGGGAATCGGCCGGTCGTGCAGCGATCGGGCCGGCCCCGTGGTGTGTTCGAGGGAGAAGCGGACCAACGCCGCGCTCAGCACGCCATCGGCAGGTACGGCCGCCAGGTGTCGGGGATGCCGCTGACCGACACGATCACCCAGGCGGTGGCTCGTGGCGCCCGGCACGGACGGGCGAGTCGCATCCCGGCTTCGTCGGGCGTGCGATCGCGCTTGGTGAGGTTGCACGGCCGGCAAGCGGCTGCGACGTTCTCCCACGAGTGCGGCCCGCCCTTCGACCGGGGCACGACGTGGTCGATCGAATCGGCGCGCTCACCGCAGTACTGGCAGCGGTGATCGTCGCGGGCGAAGATCGCCCGGCGCGACAGCGCCGCTCGTCGGACGAACGGCACCTTGACCATGTACCGCAACCGGATGACCGACGGGCAGGGCACGCTCAACGACGCCGAATGGAGCACGTGTCCATCGCCCTCGACGAGGTCGGCCTTCTCGGCGAGAACCAGGCAGGTGGCCCGCTGCGCGGACACGACACTGAGCGGCTCGAAGCTGGCGTTGAGAACGAGCGCGCTCCGCATTGTCCGGACCCTATCGACCGCTACTCACGGGCGCTGCGTGCGTTCCCAGTCGCGACACCATCGCAGGTAGTTCACCACATCGGCGGACTCGGGTGCGTGCGCAGCATCGCCGTACTGGGTGAGCATCCGGAAGCCCAGATACTCCTTCGACGGGCGCGGGAGGTACGGCGCACGACGCCACCAACCCCGGGGAACCATCCTGACCAACTGCCGGACACCGGTCGCCCAGAGCGTGGGCCGCGCGGCGACGGCCGCGACGTTCGCAGGCCAGCCGGTCAGGGCCGTGGTTCCTTCGGCAGGCCGAGGATCATCTCGCCGATGATGTTGCGTTGGATCTGCGACGACCCGGCGTAGATCGTGCCGGCGCGGGCGTTGAGGAACGTGCCGACCCACGACGCCGAGGAGTTCGGCGCGCCGGGATCGTCGGTCTGGAACGCCGACGACGGCGGACGGCCGGTCGGGGCCAGGGCGTCGGCGCCGAGGATGTCGACCGCCAGTTCGGTGACCTTCCGGTGGTACTCGCTCCAGTAGAGCTTCGAGATCGCGCCATCCGGGCCGGGGTGGTGCCCGGCGAGGAACTTCGTGAGCGTGCGCTGACCGAGGAACTTCATGATCCGAACCTTGGAGTAGCACCAAGCGAGCCGCTGGCGGATCACGGGGTCGTCGGCCACCCCGTACTGGCGGGCCAGCGCCAGCAGACGCTCGAATTCGGCCTCGTAGCGGATCGGGCCGGTCGCCGCCGCCTCACCCCGCTCGAACCCGAGCAACGACATCGCCACCGCCCAGCCGTTGTTCACGCCGCCGAGCACGTTCTCCTTCGGGCACCGCGCATCGGTGTAGAACACCTCGTTGAACTCGCTCTCGCCCGAGATCATCTTGATCGGCCGCACCTCGATGCCGGGCTGCTCCATCGGCACGAGCAGGAACGTGATGCCCTTGTGTTTGGGCGCATCGGGATCGGTGCGGGCCAACGTGAAGATGTGATCGGCGAGATGTCCGGCCGACGTCCAGATCTTCTGTCCGTTGAGCACCCACTCGTCGCCGTCGAGTTCGGCCCTCAGCCCGACGTTGCCGAGGTCGGAACCGGCGTTGGGTTCCGAGTAGCCCTGGCACCACGTGTCGGCACCCGACAGGATGCGTGGCAGGTAGTGACGCTTCTGCTCCTCGGTCCCCCACATCTGGATCGTGTTGCCGAGCATCTGGATGCCGAAGACGTCGTTGTGGCCACCCGTCGGCACGCCGGCGCGGGCGAACTCCTCCGCGAGGATCACCTGCTCGAGCGAACTCAATCCGGCGCCGCCGTACTCGACCGGCCAGCCGGGAGCGAGGTAGTTCGCCTCGTACAGGACCTTGCGCCATTCGGTGAGGAACCGATCGATCGCCTCACCCTCGAGGGCACCGGTGCCCTGCCAGTGGGGCGGCAACTTCTCGGCCAGGAAGGCCTGCACCTTCTCGCGGTAGGCCTCGGCATCGGCGGCGTAGGTCGGCTTCATGAATCGAGGCTAACCCGCGGGGGCGACCAGGGCGGCGGCAGCGACGAGGGGCTGGACCGGATCGGTCAGTTCCACGAGGGAGAACCCCGCGAGGTGGGTGAGGCGTGACCGCAGCATCACTTCGCGATGGATCGCTTCGACCAGCGGATCGCCGAACGTGTCGACGACCGAGCCCGTGATGAACACGGTCGACACGTCGATGATCGCCAACGTGCTGGCGATTGCCCGGCCGAGCAGGATCCCCGTGCGGTCGATGATCGTTTCGGTCGCCCGCCGCAGTGGCCGGTTCATCTCGCGTTCGAGGTCGGTGGCCGATGCCATCACGGCGAGGCATCCCGTCCCTCCACACCAACAGGCCGGGCCAGCCGGATCGACCACCGTGTGGGCGATCGAGCCGCTGTTGCCCTGGGCACCGCGCAGCCGCCGGCCTGCCACGATGCACGCCGATTCGACCGTGGTGTCGACGATGAGCGTGAGCGAACTGTCGATCTCTCGGGCCGCGCCGAGCCAGCGCTCGCCTTCCGCGAGGGCGGCAGCTGCCGAACCGAGCACGACCGGCAGGCCGGTGAGGTCCTCGAGGTGGCCGCGCAGCGGAAATGCCGTCCACGCCGGAATCAGGTGCGGCGAGACCGACCCGGCGGTCTGATCGAAGGGTGTGGTGGTGCTCACTCCCACCGCTCCGGGTGCGGCGACGTCGTCGGACGCCGCAGCAAGCACACGACCGATGAGCTGCTCGAGCACCCGCCACACCTCGCGACTCGGGCGTGCTGATGCGGTCCCGCACGAGCACGTCCCCGCTCGCATCGACGATGCCGGCGGAGAGCCGGACGGGATCGACGACCACCGACAGAACGGTGGGACCCGCAGGACTCATGGCTGCGAAGGTATCTGCGATCCCGAGCGAGCATCGCGCGGGACTACGCTCGGGCGGTGACCACGGGCATCTCTGCAGAAGGTTCGACCGCGACCGCCAGCGGGGATGCGCCCCCGACCGACCTCGCGGGGCGGACCTTCGGGGAGCTGTTCGACGCGATCACGGCCAACGTCGCCACGGTGCTCCACGGCAAGACCGACACCATCGAACTCGCGGTGATGTGCCTGCTCGCGGAGGGTCATCTCCTCGTCGAGGATGTCCCGGGCGTCGGCAAGACGAGCCTCGCCAAGGCGCTCGCCGCGTCGATCGACTGCGCGTGGAAGCGCGTGCAGTTCACGCCCGATCTGCTGCCGACCGATCTGGTGGGTGTCAGCGTCTATCAGCGGTCCACCGAGACGTTCCGCTTCGAGGCAGGGCCGCTGTTCGCCAACATCGTGCTCGCCGACGAGATCAACCGGGCATCGCCGAAGACCCAGTCCGCGCTGCTCGAGGCGATGGAGGAACGGCAGATCACCGCCGACGGGGTGAGCCGCCGTCTCGACATGCCGTTCATGGTCATCGCCACCCAGAACCCGGTCGACCAGGAAGGCACCTACCGACTGCCCGAGAGCCAGCTCGACCGCTTCCTCTTCCGGATCACGATCGGTTATCCCGGCCGCACGGCGGAGATCCAGATGCTCGACAACCAGGGCTCGGCCGCGGCCGCTCCGCGTCCTCGAGCCGGTCGTGTCGATCGACGAGGTGCGGCGCATGATCGCCGCGGTCAACGGCATCTACGTGGCCAACGCCCTGAAGGCCTACCTCGTCGATCTCGCCGAGGCGAGCCGACGTCATCCCGGGTATCGAACTCGGGCTGTCGCCGCGCGCCACGCTGCAGCTCGCGGCGGGCGCCCGCGCCCACGCCGCGGCGCGCGGCCGCAACTACGCCACGCCCGACGACGTGAAGGCCGTCGGGCTGGCGACGCTCAGCCACCGCATCATGATGCGGCCCGACCGCAGCGCCCACCTCTCCCCGAGCGACGCGATCGGTGAGGTGTTCGAGGCGGTCCCCGTACCGGTCGCGCAATGATCCCGATCACGAGGCAGGGCTGGGTGGCCGTCGGGGCGGCGGCCGTGTCGATCGTCGTCGCCCGGGTGTTCGGCATCCTCGAGCTGTTCGTCATCGGCGTCGGCTTCCTCGCCGCGGTGCTCGTGGCGTGGGCGCTCGTGGTGATCCGTCGGCCGCGGCTCCGGGGAGGTCGGTGGATCCACCCGATGGTGATGGTCGCCGGCGACGTCGGGCGCGTCGACATCCGCATCGAGCACGTGGGGACGGTGCCGTCGGTGTCGTTCGAGTTGTCCGAGACCGTCGGACGACCACGCGCCGCGCCGTACACCGCTCGGCTCCCGGTGCCGCCGATGGCCGGACGGGCCTTCACGATCACCGGGTACGAGCTCACGACCACGGCGCGGGGCATCGTGCGGCTCGGCCCGCTGATCGTCGAGCACCGCGATCCGCTCGGCATCGCCCGGACGCGGACCTTGCTGCTCGACGTGGACGAGGTCTTCGTGGCGCCGCGGTCGTACCTGCTCGACATGCCCCAGCTCGGTCAGGGCATCCTGGGTGCACATCTGTTGGCGATGGCGCGGCGCCTCGGGCCTGGCGAGTTCCACGGGTTGCGTGAGTACGTCGACGGCGACGAACCACGGTCGATCCACTGGAAGGCGTCGGCCCGGAGCGAACAGCTCCTCGTCAAGGAATTCACGACCGAGGGGCTGCGCCGGTGCACGGTCGTGCTCGACGCCTCGAGTTCGGGCTATGACGATCCCGAAGCGTTCGAACGCGCCGTCACCGTCGCCGCGAGCCTCGTGCACAGCGCCGACCGAGCCGGGCTGACCACACGGTTCGTCACGGTCGACGGTATCGACCTCCGGGGGCCCGATGTGGCGCAGCAGACCCTCCGCCATCTCGCTCGGTTGGAACTGTCGAGCGCCACGCTCGACACGCTCGAACACGACCCGGGCGAGGGGCTCGGCCTCCTCATCGCCATCGGCTCGGGATCCGGCGCCCTGGCGGCACGCGTCCACGGGATGCTCGATCCGACCCAGACCGCGATCACCGTGTCGACCGAACGCGCGGCCGGACGCTCCCTCGACGTCGCGGCGCGTTCGGACCGCGAGTTCATCGCGTCGTGGAACGGACTGCTCGGCCGGGGCCGACTCGACGTGGAGGCGTCGCGATCGTGACGGCGCTCGACACCCCGGTTCCGGTGCTGCCCGGCGCGGCCGAGCGGGATCGATCGTCGAGCCGGCGTGCGCCGACGCCGTCGCGGATCCGGGTTCGCGGCGCACGGCCGGGGAAGTCGTTCACGTCCGATCTGCTGGCATCCAGCGGTCTCACGCTGTTCACCCTCGCCGTGGCGGCCGGTTTCGCCCGGGTGTTCAGGGGGTGGGGGTTCTTCGACGATTTCGCGGTGATCGCCATCGTCGGCCACGGCACCGGTCTGGTCGCCCGCCGCTTCCGGGTCCCGGCCTGGGCCACGATCCCGATCGTGATGCTGGTCGTGTTCTGGACCGTCGGCTACCTCTATTACGGCGCCACCTACTCCTGGGGTCTGCCCACGAGCGACACCTGGACGCTCTTCAACGCCGAACTCGACCTGGTGCGCGAACAATTCAGCGTGGCCGTCGCGCCCGTCGTCGACAGTGGCGGATGGGACGTGCTCGCGGCCATCGGGCTGGCGATCGCGGTGGTGCTCGCCGACGCGTTCGCGTTCGGTGCGCTCGCCACGCGCCGAGGCCCTGGTGCCGGGCGGTGTGTTGTTCGTGTTCATCGCCGCTCTCGGCGACGACCGACAGCGGGTTGCGCTCAGCGCATTGCTCGTCGGCGCCGGCGTCGTGGCCACCGTGTTGCTCCGCGCCCATCATGCGCCGGGTGGCATCACCGATTCCACGCGCGGCGCACCACGGGTGTTGATTCAGGCCGCCGGGCTCGCCATCGCCGTCGCGCTGATCGCCGGATATGTCGGCTCCCGCGTCCCGGGAGCGAACTCGGAGCCGCTGCTCGAGACCCGTGGCGTGGGCAACGGCGACAGTTCCGCCCTGAGTCCGCTCGTCGACATCCGGTCCCGGCTCACGAATCAACGTGACGTGGAGATGATCACCGTCCAGGCGAGCGCCGAGTCGTACTGGCGAGCGACCACGCTGGCGGATTTCGACGGCGAGATCTGGCGGGCGCCCGATCGCGACCATCGGTGCACCGGACCTCAGCACGCTGGTCGCCCGACCGTCGGACGTCGATACTCCGCCAGCAGGTGCGCATCGTCGGCCTCGGCGGGACCGAGGTGCCGGTGGCGCCGGATCCGATCGAGGCCGAGGGACCCACCTGGCCTGCAGTACGACGCGGCGTCGTCGACGCTGTCGACCGCCGAGGAGGAGTTGTCGGCGGGCGACAGCTATCAGATGTCCTCCGCATCGCCGCTCTTCGAGCCGGCGGTCCTGGCCGCGGCGACCTCGCTCACCCCGGGCGACGACATCTACTTCCAGCTCCCCGACGACTTCCCGGCCGATGCCGCCGCCGCTGGCCCGAGGAGGTGACCGCTGGAGCAGCGAACAGCTACGAAACGGCGGTTCTTCTGCAGGACTGGTTCAGGTCGGAGTTCGAGTACAGCCTGGAGGTCCAGCCGGGTCACGGGAACAACGCCATCGAGGGGTTCCTGCGGGACAAGGTCGGCTACTGCGAACAGTTCGCCGGCACCTACGCGGCGATGATGCGCTCGCTCGACATTCCGGCCCGCGTGGCCGTCGGGTTCACCCACGGGCAATCGACCGGAACGGGGTACTCCGTGACCGGGCGCAACGCTCACGCGTGGCCCGAAGTGTGGTTCGACGGCTTGGGCTGGGTGCTGTTCGAACCCACCCCCGGCCGTGGTGCGCCGGGAGCCCAGAGCTACACGGGCGTCGGACGAGGACCAGGACACCTCGACCGGCTCCCCCAAGAAGGGACGGCGACCAGCCGGTACCCGACGAGCCCGCCGCCGCCGAGCCGCCCACCGGGCCGACCACGCTCCCGCCCATCCCCGAGGAGGACCTCGAAGCGCAGCCCACGCCGACACCCGTCGAGCCGGTCGAGCCGCCATCGGACTCGGGAAACGCGTGGATACCGTTCGCGTTGCTCGCCGCGGCCGCAATCGCCGTCGCAGCGCCACCGATCGGACGACGGATCCGGCGCCGCTCCATGAGGTCGCCGAGCGAGCAGGTGGCGAACAACTGGGATCGGGCGGTCGATGCGCTGCGGCTGGTCGACGTGCCGATCGTCGCCTCCGCCACGCCGACAGAAACGGCGCTCGTCACCGTGCGGACGTTCCCGATCGTGTCGCGACCGATGCGTTCACTCGCCGACACGATCATGATCGCCACCTATGCCGAGCCCGGCACCGTCGACCTCGACCATGTGGGGGCCTACGGCACCAGCACCGTACGCGACACCTCGCACTGGGCACGCCAGATCGAGCGGGCGGTCAACGATTCCGTGCCCACGCGAGTCCGCGTGTTCCGGTACTTCACCGTTTGGAAGTGAAACCGGACGGGTCAGCGTGTGGCGTCGTCGTCGACGCCGCTGGGGCGACGTCCGCTGAGCCATGCGGAGATCGGGAGCTGCCCGAGTCGCTCGCGGCCGAGGAGGCGCAGCTCGGTCTCGAGCATGATCGCCACGACGAGGACGAGGACGAATCCGGCGAAGGCAAAGAGGAAGTTCAGCGCCAGTCCACCGATGGTGAGAGCGAGCCCGCCGATCAGACCGACGACGAGCAGAATCGATCGTCGCCGAGAAACCCGGTACCCGCGTTGCGCGAAGGTCGGGTCCTGTTCGAGCTCCTGCTCGATCTGGCGAAGAATTCTCTGCTCTTCCTCGGAGAGAGGCACGACCTCATCATCGCACGTTCCGAGCCATTCCTCAACGCGGTGTTCGATCTGATGTGTTATTGGGCCCCCATTGCTGCTCCCCGGGCCGCACCACACGGAGGGCACCATCCTCGAGCGCACTCGCCGGACCGATCGCCGACGCGCCGAAACGCTCCCGGATCTTGTCGAGTGCGACCGTCGCCGAGGCCCAGTCGGGCGCATCCGTGGGCCCGCCATCGGCGGTCAGCTCGTCAAAGCTCAGCTGGCGGCTGGCGACGCCGAGATTCGAGCCGCTCACGCCGAGCAGGCGCACGCCCGGGCTCGTGTCGATCGCCGCGAGGAGCGGGCGGACTGCCGCCAGGATGTCGGGGGCGAGATCGAGCACGTCAGCCGTCGTCGTGGATCGGCTGATCGTGGTGAAGTCGCCGAAGCGCACCTTGAGTTGCAGCGTGCGAGCGCCGACACCGGCCGCCCGGAGCCTCCGGGCCACGCCATCGGCGAGACGGACGAGTTCACGATCGAGTTCGGCGGGAGTGAACTTGTCGGCGGCGAACGTTTCCTCGTGACTGATCGATTTCGCCGCTCGATCGGTGTCGACGTGCCGCTCGTCGTGCCCGACGGCGAGCGCCGCGAGATGGCGCGCCTGCGCCGTCCCCAGGGCGGCCACGAGCAGATCGTCGTCGATCGCGCGCAATTCGGACACACGACTCACCCCGAGGCGCTGCAGCTTTTCGAGCGTCGCCGGCCCGACGCCCCAGAGCCTCGAGACCGGGAGCCGGTCGAGGAACTCCTGTTCGTGTTCCGGCTCGACGCTCACGACGCCAGGGCCCGGCTCGATCCGGTCGGGGTAGGCGATCGGCTTGGCCTCGACCGACGCGAGCTTGGCGAGGAACATGTTGCGAGCGACGCCAACGGAGCAGTCGAGGTCGAGTTCGTCGCGGACCGCACCGCGGATCGATCGGCCGATGGTGATGCCGTCGCCGAACAGGGCCAGTGATCCCGTGACGTCGAGGAACGCTTCATCGAGCGACAGCGGCTCGACGATCGGCGTGTACCGATCGAAGATCTCGCGCACGTCCCGGCTCACCGCGGCGTACAACGCGTGATCACCGGCCAGGAACACGGCGTGCGGGCATCGGCGCCTCGCGACCGCCGACGGCATCGCCGAGTGGACGCCGTAGCGACGGGCTTCGTACGACGCGGCTGCCACCACGCCGCGTGCGCCCGTACCGCCGACGACCACCGGTTGACCGACGAGTTCGGGGCGCCGCCGCAGTTCGACCGACACGAAGAAGGCGTCCATGTCCGCGTGGAGAATGGTGCGCCGGTTCGATCGACCATCGCGAACGCCTGACACCCCATCAGTCTGCACCGTGAAGCCCGAAATTCTGAGCCCCGAAATTCTGAATCAGGGGTGCGGCAGGTGCACCGATCGGCTCAGAATTTTCGATGATCGGTACGATCCCGATCATGAACGAGGAACGGGCGTTGTCGGCGTTGCCCTCGGTGGGCGTGCGGGTGGCGGCGTTCGTCGCGATCCTGGTCAGCGGCCTGGCCGGCGGATTGATCGGTTATTCACTGATCGATCTCCAGTGCGACGGCGACTGCGGGCTCGCCAAGGGCGTCGGGCTGCTGGTCGGAGCGGTCACCGCCGCGATCGGCATGGCGATCGTCGCCGTGCTCGTGATGCGGGCGATGGGCGAATGGCGCGAGATCGAGGATCGCTCCGCCGCCGGGCACGCGCCGCGATGAGTGACAAGACGACCGACGGCCCAGTCGACGGCCCGGTCACGAGCGCTCCAGACGACCTCCGCCGGCTCGCCGAACGTCTCGCGTTCGCAGCCGGTACCCAGGCGCTGACAGGACGCCGGAGCCTCGGCGTGGGCCAGCCGGCCTTGCACGACACCAAGTCGACGATCACCGATCCGGTCACCGAGTTCGATCGTGCGGCCGAGGCCTTGATCGTCGGTGAGCTTCGGCGGCTGCGGCCCGACGACGGGATCGTGGGCGAGGAGGGCGCCGACGTCGTCGGCACCTCCGGGATCGACTGGCATCTCGACCCCATCGACGGCACGGTCAACTTCGTGTACGACCTGCCGATGTGGTGTACCTCGGTGGCCGCCGTCGATGCCGAGGGATCGGTGGCGGGCGCCGTGTACGCGCCGGTGCTCGGCGAGATGTTCTCCGCCGCACGCGGAGGCGGGGCGACGCTCGACGGCGCTACCGGTCGCGAACTCCGAACCCATCTCGCTCGAGATGGCGCTGATCGGTACCGGGTTCAGCTACCTCCCCGAGCGCCGGCGCGCCCAGGGCGCCCGTGTGGCGGCGATGATCCCCCACGTCCGCGACATCCGGCGCTACGGGTCCGCGGCGCTCGACCTGTGCCTCGCGGCGTGCGGCCGGCTCGATGCCTACTTCGAGGAGCACCTCAACAGCTGGGACCTCGCTGCCGGGGTCCTGATCGCCGCCGAAGCGGGCGCCGTCACCACTGACCTGCACGGCGGCCCCGTGTCCACGTCCGGTGTCGTGGTCGCCGGAGCGGGCATCCACGCCGCTCTCGTCGAGTTGATCAACGCCTCCACCATCTCCCCCACCGGCCCCACCGACCCCTGATCCGCCTTCGCGATGAGCGAACGGACCCCCAGGAATCAAAGGGGGTGGGCCGCTCGCTCATCGCAACGACGGGATCGGTGGCGACGGGACTGGTGACGGCCGGCGGGGCTGGTGTATGCCGATCACGTCGGGAATGGGGCATCATGGGGGCGTGGGTACACGCATCCTGGCCGTCGAGGACGACGAGCGCATCCGTTCGGCCGTGAAGCTGGCACTCGAGGAAGAGGGTTGGATCGTCGACGAGGCGGAGAGCGGTGAGGCGGCCATCGAACTCTTCCATCGGACACCGCCGGATGTGGTGTTGATCGACATCATGTTGCCCGGCATGGACGGCTTCGAGCTCTGCCGCACGCTGCGTCGTACGAGTGATGTGCCGGTCGTGATGGTCACCGCCCGCAACGACACCCACGACGTGGTTGCCGGGCTCGAGGCCGGCGCCGACGACTACCTCACCAAGCCGTTCGCCCCGAAGGAGCTCTCGGCCCGCATCCGCGCCCTGCTGCGCCGGATCCGGCCGAGCATCAACGGTCAGCACCAACGGCTCTCGTTCGGCGACCTCGAGTTGATCCCCGACGAGGGCAAGGTCCTGCGCGACGGCACCGAGCTCCATCTCACCAAGACGGAGTTCCGACTCCTCTGCGAGCTCGCCGAGAGCCCCGGCAAGGTCCTGAGTCGAGAGGCGCTCCTCGACAAGGTGTGGGGTTACGACTACTTCGGCGACGGGCGCCTCGTCGACGTGCACGTGCGCCGGCTCCGCACGAAGGTCGAGGCCGACCCGGCGAACCCGCGCCACGTGGTCACGGTCCGCGGCCTCGGCTACCGGCTGCAGACGTGACCGGCGGCGGCCCGCTTCGTCGCCTTGCCCACCGAATCCGTCCGGCAGCGCTGGGAATGCGCCGTCGAATCCTGCTCACGTTCCTCCTCGGGTCGGTTGCGCTCGCGCTCTTCCTCGCGCTCACCACCTACGGCCTCACCAAGTCGAACCTCATCCAACAGCGCATCGACAGCTCGGTCCGGACGTCCTTGAGCAACGCCCAGGATGTCGGACGGGAGCTGCGGTCGAATCCGGCGTCCACCCAGAGCGCGCAGGATTCGCTCCGTGACAACGGGGTGCAGGACTACCTGATCTGGTCCGACGACGAATGGACCGCCGGATCGCCATCGACGATGGACCCCGCGTCGCTGCCACCCGACCTGGCGTCGCAGGTCATCGACGATGGCGAGGCAGCGAGCCAGATCGCGAGGGTCGGCGATCAACTCGGCATCGTCGTCGGCTGGAACGTGCGCAACGTCGGTGCCTACTTCGAGTTCTTCAATCTCGATGAAGCCGAGGCCACACTGTCGAGCGTTCGACTCTCGCTCGTCTTCGCCGGTCTCGTCTCGATCCTGCTCGGTTTCCTGCTCGGTGTGTTCGCGGCACGGCGGGCCGTGAAGCCCGTGGCCACTGCGGCCCAGGCCGCGTCGTCGATCGCCGGTGGACGGCTCGACACGCGCCTCGAGACATCGGACGACCCCGACCTACGGATCCTGACCGAGTCGTTCAACGACATGGCCGAGGCGCTCCAACAGCGGGTCGAGCGCGATGCCCGTTTCGCCTCCGACGTCAGCCACGAACTGCGCTCGCCGTTGATGACGCTTGCGGCGTCGGTCGAGGTGATGGAGGCCCGGCGGGACGAGATGCCGGAGCGGGCCCAGGCCGCCCTCGACCTGCTGTCGAGCGATGTCGTCAGGTTCCAGGGGCTCGTCGAGGACCTGCTCGAGATCTCCCGCTTCGACGCCGGCGCGATCCGGCTGCACCTGGAGGAATTGCTCGCGGCCGAATTCGTCCGCCAAGCAGTGGCCGTCAGCTCACTTCCCACCACGCCGATCCACGTGTCCGAACGCGCGGAGCACACGTTGATCCGTGGCGATCGCCGCCGGCTCGCCCGCGTGATCGCCAACCTCATCGACAACGCCCGCGCCTACGGAGGGGGCGAACCCGAGATCTCGATCACCATGGTCGACGACCCCGAGGATCCGGTCACCCATCTGCAGATCGCGGTCGAGGACCGTGGTCCGGGCATTCCGCCGGACGAGCGCGATCTCGTCTTCGAGCGCTTCGCCCGAGGTGGCGGTGCCGGCCGGCGCACGGGCAGCGAGGGCGCGGGACTGGGGCTCGCCCTGGTCGACGAGCACGTGCGGATGCACGGGGGACGGGTCTGGGTCGAGGATCGTCCGGACGGTGAGAGTGGAGCGCGCTTCGTGATCGAGCTGATGGCGATGGAGCTCGACGAATGAGATCCGGACGCGCCCGCCGCTGGACGCACGTGGTGTTCCTGCCGGTCCTGCTCGCCATGCCGGTGGCCCTCGCAGGGTGCGCGATCCAGGCCGACAGCTCGCCGCGCGACATCACGGACGCGGACCAGGTCGCCTTCGGCGCCGACCCGGCGACCGGCGGCGCCGCCGAGGGCTCCAGTCTGATCTTCCTGGTCGCGCCCCATGAACCGGGCCAACCAGCGCTCCTGCGCTCGGTGATGCGGGACGTCGATCCGGACCTCACGCCCGTGCTGCGCGCGCTCTTCGACGGCCCGAACACCAGCGAAAGCAGCGGCGATCTCACCTCCGCGATCCCGACCGCCCTCGATTTGAACGAGGAGGCGCGCCAGACCGGACGGACGTGGATCGTCGACGTGAACGACGGGCTGGATCAGCTCGACGCCGTCGACCTGCGCACCGCGCTCGCCCAGATCGTGACGACGGCGACCGCAATCGACGACGTCGATGAGGTGCAGATCCGTGTCAACGGCGAAGAACGGCAGTGGCCACGGGGCGATGGCGCACTGACCGACCGGCCGTTGACGCCGTACGACTTCCCCGGCGTGGTCGAGTCGACGCAACCGCCCTATCCCTCGCTGTCGTCGGCGACTCGCTGAACACTCACGCGAAGAACGGCTCGGCGACGTCCTGGAACAACTGCACGTCGACCGGGCGGGTCTTGGCGACCGCGGTCGACAGCCGCTCGCGTTCGATGCGATCGCCGCGCAGCACGGTCATCTGACCCCAGGCACGGTCGTGGACCGCCTCGATCGCGCCGACCCCGAACCGGGTCGACAGCACGCGGTCGTACGCGGTCGGGGTGCCGCCGCGCTGGACATGGCCGAGTTGCACGACTCGTGTGTCGAAACCGGTCCGCTCGCCGATCGCCTCCGCGATCCGCGTGGCCACCCCGCCGAGCAGGACGTGACCGAACCGGTCGTACGATTTCGACTCCATCTCGAGCGTGCCCGGTTTCGGTTCGGCACCCTCGGCGACGACCACGATCGAGGCGTAGCGGCCGCGTTCGTGGCGACGAGTGAGCCGGCTGCAGAGCGCATCGATGTCGAAGGGGATCTCGGGGATGAGCACCGCGGTGGCGCCGCCCGCGATGCCGGCGTGGGTGGCGATCCAGCCGGTGTGGCGGCCCATCACCTCGACCACCATCACCCGGTCGTGGCTCTCGGCGGTGGTGTGCAACCGGTCGATGGCGTCCGTCGCGATCTGCACCGCGGTGTTGAAGCCGAACGTCACGTCGGTCCCGACGATGTCGTTGTCGATCGTCTTGGGGACGCCGACGATCGGCAGTCCCTTCTCCTCGAAGAGCCGGCACGCGACCGACAGGGTGCCGTTGCCACCGATGACGATCAGGCCGTCGAGGCCGAGGTCGCGGAACGTCGCTTCCACTTCGGCCACGCCCTTGTCGTCGTCGTACGGGCTGCCGCGGCGCGTGCCGAGCACGGTCCCCCCGCGTGGCAGCGTTCCGCGCATCGACTCCACCGTGAGGGCGACGGTGCGGCGTTCACGGACCCCGTCCCACGCGTCGAGGAATCCGATCATCTCGTCGCTGTGGATCCGCTCGCCGATGCGCACCGCGGCCCTGATCACGGCGTTCAGGCCTGGGCAGTCGCCACCTCCGGTGAGGATTCCTACGCGCACGCGTCGGATCGTACGCTGCCGCAGACGCCCTCGCCCGGACCACCCACCCCGGACCACCCACCCCGGACCGCGGGCACCGGCCGGGTCTCCGGTACATTCGCCGTCCGTGACCGACACGTGCGTGATCGCCCTCGACGCGGGCACCACGGGTGTGCGCTCGCGAGCGGTCTTCGCCGACGGGCGCGAGAGCATCTCCAGCTATCGGGAGTTCACCCAGTACTTCCCCGAGCCCGGCCGGGTCGAGCACGACGCCACCGAGATCTGGCAGGCGATGCTGGCGACGTTGCGCACCGTCGTCGCCGACGTCGATGCCGCCGTCGGCGCCGAGAACATCGCCACGATCGGCATCACGAACCAGCGCGAGACGGTGCTCGCCTGGAACCGGTCGAGCGGCGAGCCGTACGGCACGGCCATCGTCTGGCAGGACCGCCGGACAGCGCAACGGTGTGACGAGCTCACGGCGGCGGGCGCCCTGCCGCTCGTGCGCGAACGCACCGGCCTCGTGCTCGACCCGTACTTCTCCGGCACCAAGATCGAGTGGCTCCTCACCGAACGCGACATCCCGATCGACGACGACCTCGCGATCGGCACGATCGACGCCTGGCTGATCTGGAACCTCACCGGCGGCAACGTGTTCGCCACCGACGTCACCAACGCGAGCCGCACGATGTTGTGCGACATCCGCAGCCGGCAATGGGATCGCGAGCTGTGCGACCTGCTCCATGTGCCGATCGGCTGCCTCCCCGAGATCGTGCCGTCGAGCGGGCGCATCGGCGTGACGGCGGATCTCGACGGGGTCCCGGCCGGCATCCCGATCAGCGGTGTGGCAGGCGATCAGCAGGCCGCGTTGTTCGGTCAGGCCTGCGTCGAACCGGGGATGGCGAAAAACACGTACGGCACCGGTTCGTTCGTCCTGCTCAACGTCGGCGGCACGTGTCCGCCGCCGGCCGACGGAATGTTGACGACCGTGGCGTGGACGTTGGCCGACGGCACGACGCACTACGCGCTCGAGGGCTCGATCTTCGTCACCGGCGCAGCCATCCAGTGGCTGCGCGACGGCCTCGAACTCTTCGACGACGCGGCCGAGACCGGACCGCTGGCGGCATCGGTCGACGACTCGGGCGGCGTGTTCGTCGTTCCGGCCTTCACCGGCCTCGGTTCGCCGTGGTGGGACCCCTACGCCCGCGGCACGATCGTCGGCATCACCCGCGGCGTGGGACGGGCCCATCTCGCGCGCGCTGTCGTGGAGTCGATGGCATTCCAGACGCGCGACGTGGTCGACGCCATGGTGGCTGCGAGCGGCACCGTCATCACGGACCTGCGCGTCGATGGTGGGGCCTCGGCGATGGATCTCCTGTGTCAGATCCAGGCCGATCAACTCGGGGTGACGGTTCGTCGCCCTGTCGACCGCGAGACCACCGCGCTCGGTGCTGCATTCCTCGCCGGCCTGGCCGAGGGCGTGTGGCCGACGATCGACGCCATCGCCGCTCGATGGGAGGAGGACGCCGAGTTCATCCCCGGCGCCGACCGGACCCTCCCCGACCTCCAGCACGCCGAGTGGCTCCGTGCCGTCGAGCGCTCCCGCGCCTGGGCCAGCTGACGCGTCGAGATCGAACGTCGGCGCCGAGAGTCAGCCCATCAACGCGTCCGCCAGCCGGCCGACGAGCGACACTCGCACCCGCTCGCGCTCGTGGATCGGATGACCGACCCGACCGGCGGCCAGCGTCAACGCCGACCCGGCGAGGTGCACCCAGACGATGTCGCTCGGCGCGGCGTCGTCGGCCGCGTCGAGGTGTTCGCTGCCCGCCAGGAACGCACCGAGCCACCCGAGGTCCGGTGGTTCGCCCGACCTGCTCGACGAGCTCCCCGGCCGTGGAGCACGGCCACCCAGTCGGCCTCGACGATGCGCTCGATACCGGCGATCAGCACGCGGACCCGCTCCGCGCTCGGCGACTCCGCCACCGCCGCGCAGAGGGCGAGCGCCGCGAGACTCGGGTCGGTGCGGTCTTCGTCGACGACACGGATGCTCTCCACGGACACGCCATCCACCGCGTCGACCTCCGCCGTGAGCAGCGCGATCAGGTTCTCGTCGGGCAGCGAGACCATGAGTTCGTCGATCGCTCGACCGGCGCCGTGTTCGAGGATCTCGATCGCCAACACGTCGCCGCGCACCGCGCCGATACGGCTCGCCACCTGACCCAACGCGCCGGGGCGGTCGGGCATCCAGACTCTGACGACGACGGTGATCACGCGGCCGCACGGTAGCCGTGGCACGTCACCGGTGGTGACCATCACGTTACGGCAGCGTGTTGGCGTCAGCCGAGCTTGGGCAGGCCGCGCTTCAGGTTGCGGATCGCCTGCTGGATGCGCTTCTCGTTCTCGATCAGGGCGAACCGGACGAACCCTTCGCCCCCGGGGCCGAAGCCCACTCCGGGCGACAGCGCGACGTCGGCATCACGCACGATGAGCGAGCAGAACTCCACCGAGTCCATCTCCGAGTACGGCTCGGGGATCGGTGCCCAGACGAACATCGACCCGCCCGGCTTGGGGATGTTCCACCCGATGCGGGCGAGCCCGTCGATGAGGGTGTCACAGCGCGACTCGTAGATGGCGCGAACCTCGTTCGGGAAGTCGGGCGCCTCGTTGAGCGTCACCGTGGCCGCGATCTGCACGGGCTGGAACATGCCGTAGTCGAGGTAGCTCTTCAGCTTGACGAGCGCCTGCACGACGTCGGCATTGCCGAGCAGGAAGGCGCTGCGCCAGCCGGCCATCGAGAAGCTCTTGGTCATCGAGTAGAGCTCGACGGCGCACTCCTTGGCGCCCTCCGCCTGCAGGATGCTCGGTGGCTGGTAGCCGTCGAAGCCGACGTCGGCGTAGGCGAAGTCGTGGACGACGATCATCTCGTGCTCGCGACAGAAGTCGACCACACGCTGCATGAACGGCAGGTCGACGCACGCCCCGGTGGGATTGTGCGGGAACGAGATGACGAGCACCCGGGGCTTCGGCCAGCCGACGTCCCAGGCGGTCTGCAGGCTCGCCATGAAGTCGTCGGCGAAGTGCTCACGCTGCGACGGGTCGGCCAGGAACTTCATCGGCACCTGGCGCAGGTCGGCGCCGGCGAACAACGGGCCGTAGATGTGGATCGGGTAGCTCGGGCTGGGCACGATCGCCGCGTCGCCGCGGTCGAGCAGCACCCACATGAGGTGGCTGAAGCCTTCCTTCGACCCGATCACGTTGGTGATCTCGAGTTCGGTGTCGAGGTCGACGTCCCACTTGTTCTTGTAGTAGCCGGCGATCGCCTCGCGCAGCTTCGGGCAGGCCACGGCTGAGCGAGTAGCGGTGGTTCTTCGGGTTACGGGCGGCTTCGGCGAGCTTCTCGACGGCGATGTCGGGCGACGGGATGTCGGGGTTGCCGAACCCGAGGTCGACCACGTCTGCTCCCGCGCGGCGTGCCTCGATCTTCAGTCCATTGATGATGGAAAAGACGTACGGGGGCAGATTTTCGATGCGCCGGAACTCCATGGCCCTGACGCTATCCGGCGGGGCTCACCGTACAGTTGGACGAATGCCGAAGACTCCGAGCGAAGGCTGCATCCACGTGATCATCGAGATCCCGCGTGGCAGCCGTAACAAGTACGAGATCGACCACGAAGACGGGCGCGTCTACCTCGACCGCCGGTTGTTCACGGCCACCACGTACCCGGCCGACTACGGCTTCATCCCGAACACGCTGGGCGGCGACGGCGACCCGCTCGATGCCCTCGTGCTCCTCGAAGACCCGGTGTATCCGGGCGTCGTCGTCGAATGCCGCCCCGTCGGCGTGCTCTTCATGCAGGACGAGGCGGGCGAGGACGCCAAGTTGATCTGCGTCCCGCCGAAGGAGCCGCGCTTCGCCAATGTCAACGACCTCGCCGATCTGACACCGCAACTCGTCGAGGAGATCCAGCACTTCTTCAACGTGTACAAGGCGCTCGAGCCGGGCAAGTACTCGTCCGCCCAGGGCCTCGGTGGACGGGACGCAGCCTGGGCAGAGATCCGAAAAGCCCAGGCCGCCTACCCCGGTCACTGACCCACGAACGCCGGTTCGTCGGCGGGTCAGAGCGTGGGGAGCAAGCGCGGCGCCGATCGCTCCGGCGCGGGGGCCGGACGTGGCGAACTCGAGGCGCGGGAGCTCCCGCAGGTGTGGTTGGTAGAGCAACTCCCGGAACCACGCGTGGATGCGATCGAGGTACAGATCGGCGCCTGCCGCCAGTCCACCACCGAGCACGAACATCTGCGGGTCGAGCGCGTTCGTCAGGTTCGACAATCCCAGCGCCACCCAGCGAGCGAACTCGTCGATCACCGCCAGCGCTTCGGCGTCGCCGGCACGCGCGGCCGCCTGGACGTGCTCGCCGCGCACGTCCTGCGGGTCGCCACCCGCCAGTTCGACCACCGCGTTGCAGCGCCGCGCGATCGCGGCTTCCCGCGCCAGCATCGCCAGCCCCGACCCCGATGCGAACCGCTCCCAACACCCGCGTCGACCGCAGGGGCAGAGCGGCCCGTTCGGGTCGACCACCATGTGACCGAACTCGCCGGCGAACCCGTTCGTGCCGTGCACCAACTCGCCGTTGACGACGAGCCCGCCACCGATCCCGGTGCCGAGCGTCACGAGGACGAGATCGGAGACGCCCACGCCGGCACCGAGCTTCCATTCCGCGACGGTCGCGCAGGTGCCGTCGTTGTCGACCTCGATCCGCATCTCGGCGCCGGCGAACGCGGCACGGAGAAGTCCGGCCACGTCGAAGTGGGCGACTCCGTCGAGGTTCGGCGCCGCTTGCAGCACCCCCTGGCGGTTCACGAGCCCGGGAACGCCGACGCCGAGCGTCACGTCGACCTCCAACGAGCCGGCGAGGTCGACGAGCGTTTCGATCAACGGTTCGAGACTGTTCTCGCCGCGCGGCGTCGGACGCGTCTCTTCGGCGACGACGGTCCCTGAGGCGTCGAGCGCCACTCCGAGTGCCTTGGTGCCGCCGACGTCGATGCCGACGAAGCGGGCCGGCGGCGGACCGACCGGCGAGTTCACGCCTCGGCGCGTACCTTCAGTTCGCGCACCGTGTTGAGGATCCGTACCTCGGCGCGTCGCTTCACGAAACCCGGCAGCGGAATGGCGAGGTCGATCTCCAGGTCGTAGCGCACCAGCGTGCCGCCGTCATCGGTGGGTTCGAACGTGAACACCCCGTCGATCGAGCGCTGGATGTCGCCACGCACCATGCTCCAGGCCAAGCGCTTCGGGGCGGCGCCGTAGTCGTAGGCCAGCGTGTAATGCGTGCTCCGTCCGAGAGCCGATGCCCGGAACTCGACCTCGGCCGGCCGTCCCTCGTCGTCGGTCTCGTGGATCGTGACGTCCTTGATGTCGTGGGCCCAGTTCGGATAGTTGGCGATGTCGACGGCGATGTCCCATACGCGCTCCGGCGACGCATCGATGGTGATGATCTCGGTAGCGGTATCAGCCATGGGTCATATTCTGGCCGATCGGACGCCCGGACGGCGCGACGCCTGATGTTCGCGTGAACAATCTGCGCACCCGGGCCGCATCTTGATCACGGATTCGTTTCCGGGATCGGCGGAAACGTGGCGTGGTACGCGGCCCACAGCCCGTTCAGCCCGAGACCGTACATCGGTACGAGCACACCGAGGGCGAGCGACGAGCCGGCACGGCCGTCGGCGGTCTCGGTGCGTGACAGGGCAGTGCCGAGACCGACCACGATCTGCACGGCGAGCAACGCGAGCATGCGCACACGCACTCGTCCCGGCGTCGGCGTCCCGAGCAGCAGATAGACCTGCGTGACGCCGACCACCTCGGCGCGGCTGCGTTGCACGACGTTCCAGAACGACCACAGGAACGCGAACACGCCGACGGCGAACAGCGACATGGCCGTGATCGCACCCACCCACTGCGCTGCCGTGGTGAAGACGATCGCGGCGGTCACGGCCGTGATGGCGAACGCCATCGTGCCCACAAAATTGGCGAGGACGATCACGTCGCCGGCGTGGCGGCCGCCGCGTGGGTCGAAGCGATCGTCGGTCTCAGTCATCGAACACTCCGAGGGTTGCGCCGAGCTGCCGTGACAGCACGTCGTAGGTGAGTTCCTCCACGGCGCGGCGACGCGATTCGCGTCCCATCTCGGCCCGCCGCGCCGGGTCGTCGAGCAATGCGGCGAACGCGTCGGCCGCAGCCTGCACGTCCTCCGGGTCGTCGACGACGAGGCCGGTGACACCATCGACCACCGCTTCCGCCGCACCACCGGACGCGCCCGCCACCTGGGGGACGCCACACGCTGCGGCCTCGACGAACACGATGCCGAACCCCTCCTGTTCGAGGCCGCCCCAGCGGTTCCGACACAGCATCGTGAAGACGTCGGCGCACCCGTAGAGGCGCGGCAGGTCGTCGTTCGGGACCCGCCCGAGGAACCGGACGGGCGCATCGAGCTCGGTCGCCAGTCGCCGCAGGCGGTCGTCGTCACGGCCCCCGCCGGCGATGACGAGCAGGAGGTCGGGGCGCACCCGCCCGAGCCGCGCCGCAGCGCGAATCGCCGTGTCGAAACCCTTGCGCGGCACGAGCCGCGAGATGCCGACGAGCATCTCGGCCGTGTCGGGGATGTCGAAATGACGGCGTGCGTCGTGCCGTTCGGCATCGCTCAACGGGTGGAAGCGCTCGGCGTCGACCCCGCATGGCACGACCGTGATCGGCAGTTCCCGCCCCGCCGCGTGTTCGGCTTCGGCGGCCGGGTAACCGCCGGCGGCAATGATGTGGCGGGCCCGGCCGAGCGTGTACGCCAGGGCCTGCTTGCTCAACGGGAGCCGGCCGGGCACGGTGACCTCGGCGCCGTGCAACACCAGGTCGTACGGGAGTTGCAGCGACGGACCGATCAGGCCGAGCGGCACCGCCGGGTCGAGCACGACCAGGTCGGCGCCGAAGTCACGGGCGAGGTCGTTGACCTGTCGCACCATCCACGGATGGGGCAGCAACACCGGCTCGCGCGTGCGCTCGATCCGGAACGGTTGCTCGGCATCGAACGCCGCCGCATCGGCGTGCGGGCTCGTGAGCACGGCGAACTTGTCGCTCGGGAGGCGGCGCCACCATTCCCAGAGCAACGATTGGATGCCACCGATCTTGGGCGGGAAGTCATTCGTGACGAGCAGGTGCTTCATGGGGCGAGTGCGGATTGTCGGCCAGTTCAGGTGTGGGAGGCGTTCAGGTGTGGGAGGCGTTCAGCGGTGGGGTGCGGTTGTGCCGGTCGGCCGTGGGCGTGGACGCACGGCGGTCGTCCAGTCGCCGTTCGGCCCACTCGGCGTGTTCGGCGAGGATCGGATCGGGCCCCGAACGGTATCGGGCGAGCACGGCCCGACTCCGCGTGTCGTCAGGATCAGCGATGTTGCCGATCACCACCAACGCGTTCCGACGCACCCATCGATAGTCACGATCGGCCACGTACCAGTGCGCGTATTCCTGCTCGATCCACCCGTCATCGGCGTCGAGCAGCCGCAGGACATCGACCGCGGCGCGACTGAGGTCGTCGACGTGGACGGTGGATCGGCGACCGAGCCGGACGGTGATCGGGCAGACGTCCTGGCAGTCGTCACACCCGTAGATCCGGTCGCCGATGATGGTGCGGAACTCGTCGGGGATCGATCCTGGCTTCTGGAGGATCCACGACAGGCACCGTCCGCCGTCGATCACCCCCGGTGCGACGATGGCCCCGGTCGGGCAGCCGTCGAGACATCTCCGGCACGTTCCGCACCCGTCACCGACCACGGTGGCGGTGGGCTCGTACTCCGCCGTGGTGATGATCGATCCCAGGACGAACCAGCTGCCGACGCCGGGGAGGAGCAGGTTGGCGTTCTTGCCGTACCAGCCGAGACCGGCGCGGTACGCCACGGCGCGGTCGACGACCGAATTGTCGTCGGCGAACGCGACGGCACGGTGATCGGCGCGTCGGATGGACCGCGCGACGTCGCGCAGCGCGGCGCGCAGCGGGGCGTAGTGATCGGTCCAGGCGTAGCGCCCGACACGGGCCTGGGGCGTGTCGGTGCCGACGGCTGGCTCGTCGTCGGTCAGATAGGAACGGGCGGCGACGATGATCGACGACGCGTGTTCGACCGCTCGTGAGGGGTCGGTGGAACGGTCCGGATTGCGGAACGTGAAGCCCATTCCGTCGTCGTGGCCGCTGGCGATCCGGTCGTGGATCGCTTCCCGAGCGTCGCTCAACACCTCGGCCGATGCCACCCCGACGTGGTCGATGCCGGCTGCGGCCAACTGCTCACGGATCTGTTCGATCGTGGGGAGCGGCTCGGGGCGGCGCACGTCCCGCAGCGTACGACCGCCGCCGGCCCGGACCGGCGGGGATCATCGTGCGCCGACCCGGCTCGGATGACGCCGCGAGACCACGACACCCGATTCGAACTCCCGCGACGTGAGAAAGACCACGGGATCGTCGACGAGGCCCGCACGCACGAACAGCCGGACCGTGGCATCGACACGCTCGTCGTGCGGTCTCCGACTTTCACTGGGGCGAACTCGACAGGCCCGGCATCGTTGGCGAGGACGTAGTTGACGATGCAGTCGCTGCACGCTGACGTGTTGGCCGCCACGCACGTGCCGCATTCGATGGACGATCCGTTCGGTTGGAACATGGTCCCCATCATCGCGAGGGGGTGTGACAGCGGCGGATGGCGACCAAACTCAGCCGTCGGCATCCGCGCCGGCGGGGGCGCTGCGGAGGCGAGCCGCCAGAACGAGACCGGTGAGCGTCACGAACGCGACGAAGGTCAATGCCACGCTGCCCGGGGCGCGACGCCCGTCCAGCACGACGACGAGCAACCACGCGGCCACGGTGGCGACCACGACGTATCCACTTCGAACCGACCAGCGCCGGATGATCGTCCGATCGATGATCGCTCTCGTCGGCGCCACCGCCATCAACGCGATGCCGACATGGAACACGAATACGCACAGGGCCATCGGCACCGCCAAGGGAGTCACCGGATCGTCCGTCACGACGAACCAGTGCCACACCACGATCGTCTCGACCAGCAGTGCGGTGTGCAAGTCCGGCCGCGCCGACGCGGCAAGTGCGGTGAGGAACACGACGATCAGAAGCACCGTGTTCGAATGGCCGGCCACCACACCCGTGAGCGTCACCGCCACCACGGCCGCCGCCACCGTGACAGCGATCAGACCCCAACGTTGCGCGGGGATCGTCCTCAGGGGATCGAACCAATGCTCCACCTCGGCGAGGTTCATCGCGGCACCATCCGCGGTCCACTCGTGCGTCGGGAGACGTCTCGGATCACCTGGTCGAGACTCCCCGGCCCCCGCCACTCGACGACAGGGATTCCCGCCGCCATCACCATTCGTAGCTCGCGCCGTCGTTCGAGCAGGCGGATGCGCCACGCCAGCGCGACGTAGGGATCATCGTCCTGGATCACGTGGTCCGGCAAGGTGTCGATGATGATGACCACCATGCCCTGCCGGCCGAGTTCGACCGCCAGGTCGAGTGCGTCCGGCGAGATCAGCGGCGACAACATCACGACCAGCTGAGCGTCGAACCGTCCATTCGTCCGACCGCTGAAGCGTCGAGACGCCATGGTCGACGAGTACGCAGGTCTCGAGGAGTTTGCAGGCGTCACCAGCGCCAGCCCCTCGAGCATTCGGCGGAGTTGGACCCGCCCCGTGCCGGGTCGCACCGAGAGGGTCATCGTCGGTGCGAACGTCCGCAGTGAGACGCGATCGCCGCGTGGCGTGTAGTACTCGGCGATCGCACCGCCGGCGCGCACTGCCCCGTCGAGACTCGACGCGAGGCCGTCGATCCCCTCGCTGACACCGAAGTCGTCGGTTGCATCGATCACGAGGGCCACATGGGTGTCGAGATCCGCCCACGTCGAATTGACATTCAGCTCACCTGCCCTGAGCGATCGAGGCCAGTTGATCCGACGCATCCGATCCCCCGCCCGAAAAGGTCGGATGCCGGCGAACTCGTTCCCTTCGCCCGCACGTGCCGATCGATGCTGCCCGATCAGCCCATCGGCTGGGCGGGCGGAGGCGTCGGTGTCGAACAGTGCGGGCCGAGGAAGTGTGGTCAAGTCGTGCCGCGTCGTTGCGGTCGACCATCGGAATCCCGCCCACGGGCTCAGGGCCACGACGGACACCGGCTCGACGGGACGCCACCCCCACCGCGTCGAGCGCAGGGCGATCGCCAGGCTCGCGGCACCGTCGACAGCACCGACGGTCAAGAAACCACTCGACGGACGAGTCTCGACCCACGGCGTCGGCGGGATCGAGGCGACGGCGATGTCGATGTCGTCGACGCCCGAGCACTCGCCGTGCCAGGTCGTCGCCTCTCCTTCGCGAATCATCGAATGCCCGAGATGCTCGGTGAGCGTGGGCGGCGACGTCGGGCGCGTGAGCAGTGACCACACGGTCACCACGGCCAGCGGAGTCGCGATCACGAGCAGATCGGGACGCCGCCCGATCAGGGCGACCGTGATGACCACGACGGCGACCACGGAGGAACGGAAGTAGGCGACGCTCGGCCGCCACCCCGAGTTCGCCCCGCTCGATGGACGCCCGGTCGGTCGCTCCGTCGACGACATGGTCACGTCGGTCACGGTTGTTCCGAGACGTACTCCAGGGGCGCCGGCGCGGGAACGGAGGACAGCACCGCGGCCACGACCGTCCTGCCCGAGGCCTCGCTCATCCACATCGCCGGTTTCACGGTGATGCGATGGGCCAACACCGGCTGGGCCACCGCCTTGACGTCTTCGGGCGTCACAAAGTCACGACCGACGACGACCGCATACGCGTGCGCCGCGAGGAGGAGCCCGAGCGATCCGCGTGGTGACGCCCCCATCAGCACATGGGGATGCGTCCGTGTCGCGGTGGCCAGAGAGACGCAGTAACGACCCACGCTCTCGTCGACCGTCACACGTTCGACCGCTTCTTGCATCGCGAGCAACGTCGACGCGTCGGTGATCTGTTGCAGCGTCTGCTCCTCACGTCGCCGATCCATGCGCCGCCGCAGCACGTCCCACTCTTCGTCGCCCGACGGATAGCCGAAGCTCGTGCGCATCATGAACCGGTCGAGCTGCGCTTCCGGGAGCGGATACGTGCCCTCGTACTCGATCGGGTTCGCCGTCGCCAGCACGTGGAACGGCGGCTCGAGCACGAACGTCTGGCCCTCGACCGTGATCTGGCGCTCCTGCATCGCCTCCAGCAAGGCGGACTGTGTCCGCGGCGGTGTGCGGTTGATCTCGTCGGCGAGCAGCAGCCCCGCGAACAGCGGTCCGCGACGGAACGAGAAATCGCTCGACCGCTGGTCGTAGACGAACGATCCGGTGAGGTCGGAGGGGAGGAGGTCGGGTGTGAACTGTGCGCGTGCGAAGTTCAGCCCCAACGTCTGGGCGAACGAACGAGCGGCGAGCGTCTTGCCGAGCCCGGGGAAGTCCTCGAGCAACACATGCCCGCCCGCGAGGATCGCCGCGAGCACGAGGGTCAGCGCGGTGCGCTTTCCGACGACCGCGATCTCGACCTCGTCGAGTACGGCCCCGGCAAGCCGCGACACGTCGTGCAGTTCGAGTCGTTCCATGGAGGTCTCCTGATCAGATCTGCTCGATGAGCGTCAGTACCCGATCGACCTGGTTCGGCCGAGCGAGCCGACGGGCCGCGTGCGGATCGTCGACGAAGGTGCTCAGGTCGCGCCCCAGCACGGCGTTGGCGCCCTCGGGATCGTCGACACGGTCGATGTGGTGCACGGCCTGGAGCTGGTCGTCGATCAGCTCGATGAGACTCGCGCGCAGCCGCTCCAACGACTCATCGTCACGGGTGTAGGCGAGCCCGCTCCGGAGCCGCATCACCCGGCGGTCGGTTCGGGCGACCAGATCGGGTGCTGATCGTGAGAGGTCGATGTCGGTCGAGTCGAGCGCGACCACCTCCCCGAGGTCGGCGATGAACCAGAAAACGACTCCGATGAGACCGCAGAGAGCGGCGATCAGCAGCACCGCCGGCTCCGACCCGCTCAGGATCATCAGCAGTTCGATGACGACGGTGATCGCGACGATCAGAGCGACGGGACGCCGCCAGGTCCTCATGCGTTCGCCACGGTCTCTCCCAGGGCTGACCGGAGGCCCTCGTGGACGGCGTCGAGCGCATCGATGGCGTCACGGCGGGAGTCCTCGGTCATCGGATGATTCGAGAAACGGGCCTCGCGGTAGAGCGCGGCGAGCCTGGCGATCGCCGTCGGATCGACGTGACTCGTGGTCAAGACCCGCTGCGTCAGTTCGGTCGAGGTGTCGGCAGGATTGCGCGGCACGCCGGCCGCGACCACGGCCGCCTCGAGCCGGAGCCAGCATTCGACGATCGCGTTACGCGGGGTGCCGCGCCTGAGCGCCGACTGCTGGGCCTCGGCATCTGCCGCGATCGTTGCGGCCACTTCGTCGAGCACCTCGAACTCGACCGTCCGTGGTCGGCGGCGTCGAGACCAGCGCAACCTCGGCCGGTGCCGCCAGGCGTATCGCAGGACCAGAACGGCGACGAGGAGAACGCACCCGAAGAACGCAACACGCAGGATCACCTCGACGAAAGCGGGCAATTCCCACGGTGGTGTCTCCTCCACGATGACCCTCGTCAACTCCGGGTCCTCCGGAGTCGTCGTGACAGGCGGTTCGCCAGAACTCGTGATCGTCCCGGTTGCGAACTCCACGCGTCCGGCCGTCGCGACGGCTACGAACAGCACTGCGACGACCGTGCCGGTCAACGTCGCGAGCGCGGCTCGGCGATCCACGGCCGCAGGGTACTACCCCGGGTCGAGCGGGGTGGCCGGCCGTCAGAGCACCGCGAGCAGGGCGTTGCTCGGGAGCACGTTCGCTCCAGCGGCACGCACGTCGCGGGCGATCTCAGCGTCGTTCGTGACCACCACCACATGGCGATTCGCCGGCGTGCGTTCGACTTCGGCACGGATCACGTCGTCGGCGATCACGCCACTCGGCGAGAAGAGAACGCGCGTACGAACGACGCCGCAGCGAGTGGGCCCCCACGACGTCGGCGCCGTCGAAGACGATCGTGGCGTCGGTCCCGAACCGGAGGGTCATGTTCTCCACCGCGTTGACGAGGGCCGAACGTTGCTCGTCGATCGACAGGTTCGGCCATCCCAGCATCGACACGTTGTAGCCGTCGATCAGCACGAGAGCGTCGGACCGGATGAGGTGGGCTGCGGCCTCGGCCGACGATGCCAACACGCCGCCAGGGAGACGCAGCGGTCGACGTCGCGAGGCACCGGCCGGATGACGGCCCGGGCCGTCGGCCCCGCCGGCGTCGGTACGGGCCAGCACGGCCGCCGTGGCGCGGTCCATCGCCGCGTCGATCGACGCTGCCGAACGCGACACGCCAATGCGGATCTCGTGCAGTTCGGCATCGATCTCGGCCCGCAGCGAGGCGAGCATCTCCCCCGCGACCACCGCGACCGCCGCGGCCGCCGGGCCAGCCGCGGCCGACGTGTCGTCGACGCCGGCGCGGGGTGCCGCGACGCTGGCGGCGGCCGCTCGTTCGAGCTTCGCCGTCGCGGCCGCCTCGCGATCGCGGGCATGCCGAGCCTCGTTGCGGACGTCGATCAGCTCGGCTCGCATCTCGGTCAGCGCGTCGTCGGCCTTCAGCAGATCGGCCACCAGCCGATCGAGCTCCGTGCGCTGCTCGGCGACGAGGGCCTCGAGCCGGACCGCTTCGGCCCGCGCCCGCACCGCCGATTCCTCGGCCGCGAGGCGGCGCTTCTCGGCCCGGCGGAGCGCCGCGGACACGTCGAGCTCGGCGCGTTCGGCCTCGGCCGCACGGATCGCGGCGAGTGCTTCGTCGACCCACCCGTCGGGCCGCTGGAGCCACAGTCGTCCGACGTCGTCGACGAGCTCCGGCGAGGCGCCCACGGCGATCCGACGTCGGAACACGTCGTCGTCCTCGATCGATCGGCGCAAGCGCCCGAGCGCGCCCGAGGGAATTCGTGGTTTGCCGAAGAACGGGCGCAGTGCGTTGGGCACGGCCATCGGCGGTTTCCGACGCTGTGTCTCCTCCGCGATGAGCACCGCGTATTCGATCGCGCTGCGCAGGTGTCGATGCTCGATCTCGGCACCCTCGCTCATGCTTCAACGCTACCCGTCCGTGCCCAGCCCAACCGGAGACGTTCCCGTCCCGTCCTCGGGTCGGCCGTCTTCGGGTCGGTTCGTCAGATGGGCGGGACGACGGCGGAGGGGTCGACGATTGGGCCGAGTGCGGTTTCGACGGCCGCTTCCCGACCGTCGACGGCGGTCCGGTAGGCGACCGCCGTGACCATCCCGTTGGTGACCGTCACGTTCAGGTCGGCGGCGCCGTTTCCGGGCAACCCGAGCGACGAACTCGGCACCGTGACGACCATCGACACGACCTCCGGACTCGACGAGAGCACCGACACGGCCGTCGGTGCCGCGAGCGCATTGATCGGATCGGACGTCGCCGCCGGCGTGTCGAGTTGGTCCCATGCACCCCCGTCGGGCATCACCCACGTCCCGTCGGGCGTGATGACGTACCGGACCGACGCCCCGTCACGGGTCACACCGAGCCGGGTGCCGTCACCGACACGGTCACCGTCGGCCTCGACGGCGACGACACCGTCGACGGTCACTGTCGAGCGGTAGTGGTACCCGGGAGCCATGGCGGCGACCGCCGCGCTCAGCGCCGCCGCCCCGTCGACCGGCGGCGCGACGGTGGTCGGCAGCCCGGTCGTGGTCGGGGTTGCGCTCGCGGTCGACTCGCTCGCCGACGGCAACGTCGACGGGACAGGTGCCGTGGTGGCGAATGCCGGATCACCGACGGTGATGAGCGGAGCGAGCGAGTCGGGCCCGCCCGCTCCATCGTCGCTGCATCCGAGCGCAGCCAGACCCAACACGACCGGTAGCACCACGCCCGGCACCACCCCCACCGCCAGACGGGCCGAACGACGCTCAGTCACGACCCCCGCTGTCGTCGTCATCGTCGACCGATTCGTCGACTGGCGTGTTGACGGTCGGATCGGTGCGTTCACAACGCAGCCTCTCGTCGACCTCCACCCGCAACTCGGCGCCGCCGTGGGATGACTTCACCCGCACACGCACACGTTCGTCATCGGCGAACTCCACGGTCACGCGGTCGTCGTCGGTGTCGATGGAGGCCGTCGACGGTGTCGCCGTGACGCCACTGATCGATCCGTCGGCGTTCACGGTGTAGGCGATCGACGCTGCGCTGCCGTCGCAGAGCATCCCGTCCCACGTGTGGGCGCCGACCACCTGGTCGGCCGGGAGTCGCCGGCCCTCCACGTCGGACAGACTGACCGACACCTTGGCTGTGGACGAGCCGTCGGCGCTGGCTGCCGTGACGCGGATCGACAACGAGCGTCGCTCGATGCCGTTCGTGAACAGGATCGACACCGTCGCCTGCGCCGCCTCGTCGCCGATGTCGTGATCGACCGCGCCGATCTGGGCGGTGGGATCGGAGGTGGTGATGTTGACGATGTCGGGTGTGCCGTCGGCTGCCGGGGCGACCTCGAAGCCGACCGTGGTGATCACTCCAGTTCCGAACACGTCACCGCTCCAACTGCCAGGGCCCGTGATGTCGGCGAGTGTGTCGGCCCGCGCCTCCACTCGTTCGCCGCCATCGGGCGCGGCCACCACGACCCGTGCAGTTCCGTCCTCGTTCACGAACCTGACCCTGTGGGGTTTGACGGTGCTCGCCGTCAGTCCGTCGGCCGGGTCGACGGTGACGGAACTGATCGCGCCACCGGGCGCGGTCGTGACGTCGACCGTCAGCGGAGCTCCGAACAGGGGCAGCGTCGTGGTGGTCTCGGCCGCCACCGGCTGCGCTGGCGCCGCCGACACGGCCATGCCAGCACCGAAGACGAGCAGCGAACCGGCGAGCAGTGCCGCACCTGCCCGGATCGACAAACGATTCATCGCGCACCTCGATCGGATCGGGTGGGGAGCATCGTGTCATTCTCGCGCACCCCAAACCGTAACGGAACCGTAAAGTTGACAACGTACGTGTGTTCGTGTTCAAGTACCGAGCATGGTGGTTGGGACCGGCACGCTGGAGGGGATGCAACGTTCGTTCGACGAACTGGGCACCCCACTGTGTGACGTGACGTTCTGCGTGCTCGACCTCGAAACCACGGGTGGCCATCGAACCGACGACCAGATCACCGAGGTCGGTGCCGTCAAGGTACGCGGCGGCGAGTTCCTCGGGACGTTCCAGACGCTCGTCAATCCCGGCCGAGCGATTCCACCACAGATCACGCTCCTCACCGGACTGTCCGATGCCCTCGTGGGTCCGGCGCCGCGCATCGGTGCGGTGTTGCCATCGTTGCTGGAGTTCGTCGGTGATGCCGTGATCGTCGGACACAACATCGGCTTCGATCTCGCCTTCCTCCGCCACGCCTTCGAGCGGACGGGTCGGCCGGTACTGTCGAACCGCAGCATCGACACGGTCGCACTCGCGCGCCGCCTCGTGCGCGATGAGGTGCCCGACTGCCGGCTCGGCACGTTGGCGTCACGGTTCCGGCTCGATCACCAGCCGAGCCATCGTGCCCTCGACGACGCCCTCGCCACCACCGATCTGCTCCACCTCCTCATCGAACGGGCGTCCGGGCTCGGGGTGCTCGGCCTCGACGACCTCTTCGCGCTGGCCAAACTGGCGGGTCACCCGCAGGCGGCGAAGCTCAAGATGACCGCCAATCTCCCCCGGTCCCCCGGCGTCTACATGTTCTGCGGGCACCGCGACCAGGTGCTCTACGTCGGCAAGGCCACCAACCTGCGCCAGCGCGTCCGTAGCTATTTCGGCAGCGACGACCGGCGCAAGATCGGCCCGATGCTGCGTGAGACCCAATCGGTCCGCCACCTCGACCTGCCCGACGCCCTCACCGCCGAGGTGATCGAGAGTCGCCTCATCGCCTCGATCCTTCCCCGCTACAACCGGGCCGGCAAGCGGGTCGAGAAGTACTGCTACGTCCGCCTCGACATCGACACGCCGTGGCCGCGCCTGTCGATCGTGAAGGATCCGGCCCGAACCGGTCTCCACCTCGGTCCGCTCCCGTCGAGGACCATGGCAGGGCTGGTCATCGAAGCGATCCAGACCGCGATCCCACTCCGACGTTGCTCCACACGGCTCGGCCGGACGTTCACCGCGCCGCCCGACGCCACCGCGTGCAGCGCCGCCCAACTCGGTGTGGCGCACTGCCCCTGCTCGGGTTCGGTGCAGGCCGCCGAATACCAGCGCGCCGTCGACGACGCCCGGCGGTGCTTCGCGGGCGACGCGTCGGTGGTCAGCGAGCGGCTCACGGAACGGATGCGGATGCTCGCGGGTCAGCAGCGCTTCGAGGAGGCGGCCGCGGCACGCGATCGGCTGAGCGCGCTCGAGGGAGCGCTCAAACGCCGTCGCCTCGTCGAGGCACTCCGGCGGGCGGGCCGTGTGCGAGTCGAGCTCGGCGACTCGTGGTGGATCATCGACCATGCCTGCCTTGTCGACGGAGGGCGTCGCGGACACGCCGGACGGGCGCTGCCGATCGAGGCGCCGGCACCGATCGGGCTCGACGGACCGGTGCCGCGCCGGGCCATCGACGAGGCACTGCTGCTCGCCCGCTTCTGCGAGGCGCGCGCCGTGGAGTTCGAGGTGTCGGCAACCGGCGACTGGGGCTTCCCCACCATCGGCGTGCAGCCCGCCCGCGCCCGCCCGCCTTCCGAAATTCTGAGCGGATCGAGCGCTCAGCGCACCGCAGCCGAAGAATTTCGGGGTTCCGGGTCGATGGGGCGGACGCCGGATTTGTCGATTGCCATGGTTCGGACCTGTCCGCCCGGAGGCAGTGCACCCGCCAGCCGGGTCGCGTCGGCCGGCGCACACAGGAACGCGACGGTCGGACCGGAGCCCGAGAGCCATCCGGCCCACGCTCCCGCCTCGACGCCCGCCGCCAGCGCTGCGGCGGATCCGGGCAGCGTGTCGAGGCGTGCCGCCTGGTGGAGTCGATCGTCCATGGCGCCGCGGAGCAGATCGACGTCGCCGCGTTCGAACGCGGCGACCAGCATCGCCACCCGGGCGACGTTGAACGTGGCGTCGGCGCGATCGACCGCTGCCGGCAGTGCGGCCCGCGAGCGGGCGGTCGATGCCGTGACGTCGATCGGGCTCCACGCGACGACCACCGGTTCGGGATCGAAGGCGAGGCGCAACTCGACCGGTCGCTCCTGGTCGTACACCGTCACACCGCCCCGCTGCGAGGCGAGCGCGTTGTCGCCGTGCCCCTCCAGCCTCGCCGCCACCTCGAGGACGTCCGGTCCGCGCACGACCTCGGCCGCATCTCGACCGCCGGCGCGCTGGATCGCCGCTGCCGCGGCCCCACCGACTCGTACCGCGCCGCTGTAGCCGAGGCCACGGCTCATCGGGATCGACGTCCGGACCCAGAGCGCCCCGGTGCCACCGAGGTCGCGGAACGCGATCATCGCCGGGTGGTGATCGTCGGCCGCCCTCGCCCCCGGCGGCGGGTCTCCGGTCCCGACGTCGGCCGGGAGGTCGAGGGCCATGCCCAACACGTCGAACCCGGGGCCGAGATTCGCCGACGACGCCGGAACGCGCACGGCGATCGATCTCATCCGGCACGTCCCGTCATGCGACGCCGCCTGCTCGACGCCACCTACTCAACGCGGCCTACTCGACGACATAGGACTGCGACACCCGCACCATCGCGTCGAGCGACGCCGCGGCATGCCCTCCGTCGATCGACGCGGCGGCCTGCTCGATGCCCTCACCGAGATCGTCGGCCAGCCCCGCGACCACGAGCGCGGCCCCGGCATTCAGGAGCACGATGTCGCGGTGCGGTCCGGTGTCGCCGGCCAGCACCCGGCGGACCACCTCGGCGTTCTCCGCGGGTCCGCCCCCACGCAGATCGTCGGGCGTCGCCGGTGCGAATCCGTAGTCGGCGGGGTCGACCCGGAACTCCTCGATCGAGCCACCTCGCAGGGCGATCACGGTCGACGGGCCGGTCGTGGTGAGTTCGTCGAGCCCCTGTCCGTGGACGACCCAGGCCGTGATGAGGCCGTGCTGGCGGAGCGCCTCGACCATCGCCTCGGCGAAGCGGACCTCGGCGACGCCGATGAGTTGGCGGCGGACACGGCCGGGGTTGGCCATCGGGCCGATGAGGTTGAAGGCCGTGGGGACGCCGAGTTCACGACGCGGCTGGGCCGACGCCTTGAACGCGCCGTGGAACGCCGGGGCGAAGCAGAAACCGATGCCGGCCTCCCGCACGCAACCCGCCACGCCCTCTGGCGTCTGCTCGATGGCCACGCCGAGATACTCCAACACGTCGGCGGTCCCACACTTCGACGACGCCGATCGGGCGCCGTGCTTGCACACCGGCGCGCCGGCGCCGGCGGCCACCAGCGCCGCCATCGTCGAGACGTTGATCGAATGGGCCCCGTCGCCCGCCGGTGCCGACCACGTCGATCGCCCGGGCGCGCTCGTCGTCGTCGAGCGGCACGATGGCCGCTTGGGCCAGGACCGCGTCGAGCAGACCGGACAGCTCCTCCGACGTCTCGCCCTTGGCCCGCAGCGCCACGACGAATCCGGCGATCTGCGACGAGGTGGCCTGACCGGTGAGGATCATCTCCATCGCCGCCGATGCGTCGGCCCCGGTCAGATTGCGTCCGGCGATCAGGTCGCCGATGAGGGAGGGCCACGTGCGTGCGGCCCCATCGCGTGGAGAAGGGGGCGTCGCGCCCTCGGTCGAGGTCATCGGCGCAGAGAGTAGGCGGAAGGTCGGTCGAGGTCTCAGGCGGTTCGACGGCGTTGCCGGATGAGGCGGCGGCGATCGCGCTCGGTCGCGCCGCCCCAGACACCGGCCTTCTCCCGCACGGACAACGCATGTTCGAGGCAGGCGACGCGGACCGAACAGCCTTCGCACACCGCCTTGGCGGCTTCGGCCCCCTCATCGTCCTCCGGGTAGAACATCGACGCGTCGAGGCCCCGACACGCTCCGAGATCCCACCATTTCATTTCGTGCAATGACACCTTGACCGCTCCCCAAGCTACGCAGCTGTCTCCGTCGGCCCGTTCGAACGGACCGATCGAGAGAACGAATGTAGATCGCTTCGGGTCCGATTACCAGGGGTAATTCGAATTTCCGCGACGGCTGCATCATCGCCCGGCGCGCTTCGACGGGATCGATGCCGTACGCCCGGGCGAGCACTTGCAGCGGGTGGCGAGGCACGCGCCCGGTCTGTTCGAGGATCACGGTGTTCGCGAAGTGACTGTCGCCGGCCACGACGTCGCCGTTCGCCAGCTCGATCTGTTCGCCGAGTGCCGCCGCGAGCGGGACCGCCACACGGTCATTTTCTCGTCGCCATCCCCACATCCCCTCGACGCCGGCGCACGCCTCCACCGGCGTGACCGACGCGCCGGTGAGGGCCAGCAGCCGCTGACCTGGTTCTCCGCTGCCCCGGGCCCGCTGGTGACACGGGACGTGATAGGTGATCTGCGCCACGATCTCGCCGTTGAAGTCGGTGTCGAACACGGTGTCGGCGCCGTCGTACAGGTCGAGCAGGTACTCGGCCGCGTCGAACGTGTGCGCGGCCACGAGTTCGGCGTCCGGCCCGCCCACGTGGTCGGACGTAGTCGTGCTGCAGGATGTGGCGGCACGTCGGCTGCGGCACGACGATGTCGGTGCCCCGGCGAACCTCGGCGGCGAGCGTCCTCACGTTCCGTTCGGCCACCCGACCGAAGCGGGCGATGTCGCCGCCGTGGAGCAACGGGGCACCGCAACAGCGCGCCCCGCTCAGGGCGCATTCGACGTCGTTGCGCTCGTAGACCTCGACCAGGTCCTGCCCGATCCCCGGCTCCTGGTACTCGACGGCGCACGTGGCGAACATCGTCACTCGGCCCTGCGGCTCGATGATCGGCGACCGTCGGGCGGCGCGCGAACCACGTGGAGAACCGTTGCTCGGGCGAACGGCGGCAGCACTCGGACCGCCGACACCCCGGTGACGGCTTGGACGCATCCTGCGGACGAACGAGCCGGGCTCGGCACCGACGACTCGGTTGGCGATGGGCGAAATGCGGGTGGCGAATCGGCCGACCCGATCGGTACGACCGAGCAGCCGCGTCGTCGACCGGGCCCTTGCCGACTTGATGCCGGCGTCGAACTGCATCGCATCGGCCCGCAGCATCAGCCGCGGGAAGTCGACGTTGCGCTCGTCGAGCGACGGTGTGCCCAGTGCCGGCGTGAAGGGGCAGTCGATGGCACAGCGCCCGCAGTGGAAGCATTCGTCGACCACCTGATCCTGATCGGCCGGCGTCATGCGCCCGGGGTCGCGGTCCTCGTGGCGATCGATCATCTCGAACAGCGTCGGAAATGTTGTGCACAGCGTGACGCACTGCTGACACCCGTGACAGATCTCGAAGACGCGGCTGAGTTCGGCACGCACCTCCGCCTCGTCGAGGTACGCCGGATCCTTGGGGTCGTAGATGCTCGTCATGTCGGGTGGACTCGACGTCACCGTATTGCAGCCCGGCCGCGCCCGCCATGCGACGCCGTTCGGCATGCCGAGCGGCGGGCCGTGATCGAAGCGTCGAACAGCGGCCGACGTGAACATCGCCAGCATGTCGAGCGGGGACCGAAGCGCTCTGGCGATGCGCCTTCGAGCGCTCGCCCATGCTCGCCGAGCTCCGCAAGCACCCGCTCGACGGTGACGACCCGTTCGACCTGCTCGTGATCGGCGGTGGCATCACCGGCGCCGGCGTCGCGCTCGACGCGGCGCATCGCGGCCTGCGAGTGGCGCTGGTCGAGCGCGACGACTTCGCGAGCGGCACGTCGTCGAAGAGTTCGAAGCTGATCCACGGTGGTTTGCGGTACCTGCAGAACGGCGACGTCCGGCTCGTGTACGAGGCGCTCCACGAGCGGCGGCGGCTGATGCGCAACGCGCCCCACATGGTCGAGGTGCTCCCGTTCCTGATCCCGATCATGACGAAGGACGGGGTGATCTCGCGGAAGATCGCCAAGGCGTTGGGGTCAGCGCTCTGGATGTACGACGTCACGGGCGGGTGGCGCATCGGCAAGCTGCACCGACGGCTGTCGGCCGAGAAGGCGGCGACGCACTTCCCGAGCACCCACCTCGACCGGCTGAGCGGCGGCTTCCTCTACTTCGACGCCACCGCCGACGATGCCCGGCTCACGCTCACGATCGCCCGCACGGCCGCCGAGCATGGTGCCGTCGTGATCAACCGCGCCCGGGTGGTCGGGATCGTCCACCGTGACGATCGTGTCGCCGGTGCAGTGGTCGACGCCGACGGAACCTCGATCGACGTCGCGGCTCGGACGATCGTCAACGCCTGTGGCGTGTGGGCCGACGACGTGCGGGCGCTCGACGAGGGTTCCCATCCCGGTTCGATCCGCCCGGCGAAGGGCGTGCACATCACGCTGCCGTGGCATCTCGTCGGCAACGACATCGCCGTGATCATCCCGGTCCGCCGCGACAAGCGGAGTCTGTTCCTCGTCCCGTGGGGACCTCTCGGTGACGGCACGTTCCGGCACGTCTACGTCGGGACCACCGACACCGACGACCACGGATCGCTCGACGAACCGCTCACCGACGGTGACGACATCGACTACCTCCTCGAAGCGCTCAATCGACGCGCTCGACACGTCGACTCGGCGGCCGATCACCCGTGACGACATCACGGGGACGTGGGCGGGACTGCGACCGCTGGTGAACGTCGCCCTCGGTCCCACCGGCGATCACACCGGGGGCGACCAAGGATCTGTCCCGCCGGCACCAGATCGCCGTGAGTGCGACCGGGGTGGTCACCGTCACGGGCGGCAAGCTCACCACGTACCGCGAGATGGCTGCCGATGCGGTCGACGCTGTGCGGGACGCGCTCCCCCGCGGCTCGATGAAGCACCGCTCGACCGCGCCGCCTCCGGCTCTCCGGCGCACCTCGCTCCTCGCACCCCGGCGTCCGTGAGGGCACCGATGCCCATCCGGACGCCCATCTGGCCCGGCGGTACGGGTCGCATGCCGACGAGGTGCGGGCCCTGGTGGCGTTCGACGCGTCGCTCGGCGAGCCGTTGGTGGCCGGGTTGCCGTACCTGCGCGCCGAGGCCGTCTATGCCGCGCGGCACGAGATGGCCACCACGCTCGACGACGTGCTGGCGCGACGGACCCGCGCCCATCTGCTCGACCGTGCTGCCACGCTCACCGCGGCTGCCGACGTCGCCGCGCTGATGCAGGCCGAGCTCGGCTGGTCCGACGACGAGACGGCTCGCCAGGTCGACCGATACGCGGCGATGTGCGCCGCAGAGGAGATCGCCGGTGACCACGTCGCCAACGCCACCAATTGAGTTGAACGGCCACGACTCGCACTTCCACGGCGAGACGATCGATCTCGACGACGACTTCGTCGCCGCGATCTCCGCGATCTGCGAGGTCGTCACCGACGACGGCGCGGTGGCCGAAGCCAGCCGCGACTGGTGGCCGCTGGCGCTGCACTGGTCGATCGACGGCGAGGTGCCGCAACTCGCCGACCTCGTCGTGCGGCCGGCGACCACCGACCAGGTGGCCGGTGTGGTTCGAGCGTGCAACATCGCCCGGGTCCCGGTCACCGCCGGCCGGTGGGCGCAGCGGCGTGTGCGGGGCAGCGATTCCAGCCCATGGCGGTGTCGTCCTCGACACGACGGCACTGTCGGGCGTCGTGTCGGTCGACGACGTGTCGGGGATCGTCGAGGTGATGGCCGGGACGTTCGGCCCCGACCTCGAGCACGTGCTCCAGGCAGACCACGGCCTGTCGGTCGGCCACTTCCCACAGAGCTTCGACCTCGCGACGGTCGGCGGGTGGGTGGCATCCCGTGGCGCCGGTCAGTACTCGACGCGCTACGGGAAGATCGAATCGATGGTGGTCGGGCTCGAGTTCGTGCTCGCCGACGGCACGGTCGTCGTCACCGGGGGCGCGCCGGCCGGTGCCGTCGGGCCCGATCTCACCCAACTCGTGCTCGGATCCGAAGGCACGCTCGCCGTCATCACGAAGGTCTGGCTGCGCACCCATCCGCTCCCGGCACACGAGGCACGTGCCGCCTACTCGTTCCCGACGTTCACCGCCGGGATCGACGCGTGCCGGGCGACGCTGCGGGCTGGGCGCGACACCCGCCGTGCTCCGGTTGTACGACGCCGAGGAATCGGCTCGTGGCCGGGGCGGCGACGGCACGACGTGCACGATGGTGGTGCTCGACGAGGGCGATCGCCGGCTGGTCGAGGCGACGATGGCGATCGTCGAGGAATCGAGTGCTCGCGGCCGGCGGGTCATCTGCCGATGCCGCTCTGGTCGCCGAGTGGATGGAACACCGCAACGACACCTCGGCGCTCCAGGCGCTCACCCGCCGCGGATTCGTGGTCGACACGATGGAGATCGCCGCGCCCTGGTCGGCGCTGCCCGGCCTGTTCGACGACGTCCGGCGGGCGCTCCTCGCCGTGCCGACGGCGCGCGCCGCCACGTGCCATCTCTCGCACAGCTACTCCGACGGCGCGTGCCTCTACTTCACCTTCGCCGCGACGCCCGCACGCGAACGACATCGAGGCGACGTACGTCGCGCTGTGGGACGCCGGCCAGCGGGCAGTGCTCGCCGGTGGCGGGAACCTGTCGCACCACCATGGCGTCGGGATCAATCGCGCCCGGTTCGTCGCCGAGGCGCTCGGCGCCGGGCACGGCGTGCTGCAATCGGTCAAATCGGCGCTCGATCCGCAAGGCATCCTGAATCCCGGCAAGCTCGGCCTGGCCGCACCGTTCGGCGCGTCGCCCTGGCCATGAGCGAGCGTGACCCCGAACGACTCGCGGCGACGGGCGACGTCACGCTGGGACGCCGCCGCGCTGCGCGCCGGCGCCGGCGTGTGCCTGTTGATCGCCGTCCCCCTCACCGTGATCGCGGCGATCGTCGACTCCGACGACGGCGGGGTGCAGGCCCTGTTCTTCTTCGGTGCGATGGCCGGCTTCGTGGTCGGCGGCGGTTGTGCGGCGTGGGTGGAGCGGCGTGGCACACCCATGAGCCATTCCGTGGTCACCACCGGCGGCACGTACCTCGCAACCCAGGCGGTGTTCGTCGTGATCCGCCTCCTCAGTGGGCGCGACGTGAACTGGTTCGGCGTCTTCTTCACCCTCGGCCTCGTGCTGCTCGCCGGCGTCATCGGCGGAGTGCTCGGCGCCCGTCTCCAAGCGAGCGGGTTCACCCCGTCGACCAGATCGGATCATCCATGACTGCACTGCTCGTCATCGACGTCGGCACCACCGGCCTGCGGGCGGCCATCGTCGACGACACGTTGACGCTCCGTGCTCTCGAGTACCGGGCCTGTCCCCCCGTGTCACCGTTCGGCGGTCTCGTCGAGTTCGACGCCTCCGACATGGCGTCCAAGCTGCTCGAGGCCGCGCACACCGTGATCGACAAGGTCGGCGAGCCGATCACGGCCGTCGGCATCACCAACCAGCGCGCCTCCACGCTGCTCTGGGATCGCACGACGGGCGAGCCGATCGGCAACGGGCTCGGCTGGCAGGACCTGCGCACGATCGGCGAATGCCTGACGGCCAAGGCCGAGCACGGATGGACGATCGCACCGAACCAATCGGTCACGAAGGCCGCGTGGCTGCTCGCCAACAGCGGCGACCTCACCGGCCGGGACGTCTGCATCGGCACGGTCGACAGTTGGATCGCGTGGACCCTGTCGGGCGGCGCTGGCGGGCGGTCGCTCCACATCAGTGATCAGACGAACGCGTCGGCGACCACGAGCGGGTTGCGGCGCGTCGACGGGTCGGACTGGAACGACGAGGTGCTGGACGCGTTCGGCGTGCCCCGCTCGGTGCTGCCCGTCGTGGTCGATTCGATCGGTGTGTGCGGCGAGGCCACCGCCCTTCCCGGAGCACCTCCCATCGCCGGCATCCTCGGCGACCAGCAGGGCTCGCTCGTCGGCCAGAACTGCGTCGTGCGCGGGCGGGCGAAGATCACCTTCGGCACCGGCGGCATGCTCGACCTCTGCACGGACGACGGGACGCCCGCCGGCATCAGCCGGAGCCCCCACGGCACCTATCCGCTGCCGCTGTGGTCGCGCGACGGCGATCTCACGTGGGGGGTCGAGGGGATCATGCTGTCGGCGGGCACGAACGTCGATTGGCTGCGCGACGATCTCGGCCTGATCGCCACGAGCGAGGAGAGCCACGACGTCGCCAGTGCGTGCGAGGACACGCGACGGGGTGGTGTACGTCCCGGCACTGCTCGGCCTCGGCACGCCGCACTGGGACTACGGGGCGCGGGGTTCGCTGTTCGGGATCACGAGAGGAACCGACCGCCGGCACGTCGTCCGGGCCGTGTTGGAGGGCATCGCGCATCGCGGCGCCGATCTCGCTCGAAGCCGCCGAGGCCGACACCGGCGTCGACATCTCGTCGGTGCGCATCGATGGTGGGATGAGCACCAATCCCACGTTCGTGCAGGCGGTCGCCGACGCCACGGGCCGACCGATCGAGGTTGCGCCGTCGGCGGAATCGACCACGATCGGTGCGGCCTTCGTCGCCGGTCTCGGCGTCGGAGTGTTCGGTGACATGGGCGATCTCGAGGAGTTGTGGCGGCCGGATCGCGTCGTCGAACCGTCAGCGACCGATCGGGATGCGCGGCGCGACCGCTGGCACACGGCTGTCGAACGCACGCTCGGCTGGATCCCGGACCTGTCGGCGCTCGACTTCTGAGCAAAGGCGGTCGGAGGCGACGCCGCCCCCTAGAGTTGTGCCGATGCTCCGCCAGGGGCAAGGCTGTCGTGAGCATGAACCCGAAAGGACACACCCCCGTGGACCTCGAAACCGCTGATCCCGCGTCGTCGCGGCGCAGCCTGATCGGCGCGGTGGGTGCGGCCGGAGCGGCCCTCGCCGTTGGCGCACTCGTCGCCTCGCGTCCCGCCGCCGCCGGGACGTTCACCCCGAGCGAAGGCGACCGTGATCGTTTGAACGTGATGATGCGATTCGAGCTGACGGCGCGTGACCTGTACCTCGCCAGCGCCGACACCGGCCTCGACGACGTCGCCGCGGAGTTCGCGGCCACGCTCGCCGCCAACCACGGCGCCTACGCCCAGGCGATCGCCGGCATCGCGGGCCTGTCGGCCGAGCTGCGCAGTTCGACGTTGTTCGACCAGTTCGCGGCCGATTTCACCAGCGGCGACGACACGACGTGGGCCACCGCCGGCCATGAGCTCGAGACCACGTTCGTCGCCACCCACACCGAGGCGATCGGCCAGTTCGAAGCGATCGAGCCGATCAACCTCGTCGCCTCGATCGTCGCCGTCGAGGCACGGCAGGCGATGGTCCTGGCCGACATCGCCGAACTGGGCACCGGGAACGACGTGCTCAACTCGCCGGACGCGAAGCCGCTCGAGCTGGCGCTCAGCGAGGCTGACGCCGAAGCGGAGGAGGGCGCGTGACGACGGATCTCGAACGCTCGGATCGCCGCTCGCCTCGGCCGTCGCGACCTGCTCAAGATCGGTGGGCTCACGGTGTCGCTCGCGGCGATCGTGGCCGCATGTGGCGACGACATCTCGGGAAGCACCGACCCCGGCCGCATCGGCATCGCTCCCCCGATCACCGAACCGCCGGACTACCCGGTCGATGACGCGGTGTTGTTCCGCACGGGCTCGTCGATCGAGCAGACGACGATCATGCTCTACGAGGCGATCCTCGACCTCGGCGTGCTCGACGAAGCGGGAACCACGCTCGTCGGCCAGCTGCTCGAGAACCACAAGGAGCTCGACAGGGTGATGGGTGAGCTGACCGTGGCCGCCGGTGGCGAGGTGTGGCCGTGCACGAACCCGTGGTTCGACGAGCGCTACCTCGTGCCGATCACCGACGCCATCAAGACGAGCGACAATCAGCTCCGCGACATCTACAACGTGGCGGTGAGCTTCGAGAATCTGGGTGCGGCCACGTACCAGCAGTACTCCATCCAGGTCACCGAGCCCGAGCAGCGGCTGGCCGTCGTCAAGGCGGCCGCCCAGGACTCGCGGAACTCGGCCGTGCTCGTCATCGCCGCCGAAGGATCCGACGGATATGTCAGCCCGGCGCTCCTGGGCCTCGAAGTGGGCACGGATGCCGATGGCGTCCCGCTGCAGTACGCCGTGCCGTGGCGCTTCGGCTCGGTCGCCCAGTTCGAGCTGATCGTCGGCGCAGCGAACGAAGAGGGCACCCGCGAGTACTTCGTCCTCCAGACGCCGTCGCTCAACAGCTACATCTACAACGAGCTCGTACCCGACTGCTGACTCCGGGCGATGGCGATGTCGGGTCAATAGCGCCGGACATCTACATCACCTGGTCGTGCCGTAGGCTCGACACCGATGGTGAGGTGGCCGGGTGGCCGCGGCGTTGCGTGCTGCAGCGTCGAGGAAAGTCGGGACTCCACAGGGCAGGATGCTGGCGAGAGCCAGGTCGGGGCGACCTGACGGACGTGCAACAGAGAGAGACCGCCGATGGACCGGGCGCCGCAAGGTGCTTCGGTCACAGGTGAGGGTGAAACGGTGCGGTAAGAGCGCACCAGCGATGTCGGTGACGGCATCGGCTCGGTAAACCCCATCCGGAGCAAGGCCGAGCAGAGGGAGCGAACGGCCCGTTCGTCCGTGACCGTCAGGTCCCGGACATCCCTCGGGTAGGCCGCACAGATGGATGGCCACCGGGTCGCCGCTTCGGCGGTGGCCTACAGAATCCCGCTTACAGGCCACCTCACCATCACCCACACCTGACCAGGCGCCGCTCACCAGTTCGGTACTTCGGCCGTGACGCCGCCGATCTCCGTCAGATCACCCGAATGGGTGATTTGCGCCGGCTGGACGTTTGAACCCGGTCGGACGGGGTATAACCAAGATGAATATCTGAGGCGACCACTGAGACGAATCGGCCCGTCCGCCCGCTGCCGATTCGTGAACGTGGCGCCGTCGAGTTTTTTCCGGCGACGACTCGGGTAGCGACGTCGTGGACGGGGGACGAGGCGCCGAGCCCTGCCGCTTTGGGTCCAATCGCCCGAGTGGCCGCTCGCCAAGGCCTAGCCTCTTGAACTGTACGCCGCACCGGAGTACACCGAGCGGGAAAGACACACAATGAAGAAGCACACGTCGAGTCGTTGGACGGGCCAGCCCCGTGACCGGCTCATCGTCGGCGTTGCCGTCGCTACCGCCGTGCTCGCTGGCATCGCCGGCTCGGCGTTCGCCGATGCCGACACGAACGCCACCACCCGCGAATTCGCCAACCACATCTCCCAATACAACGCCACCTTCAAACGGTGACGACGACGGCGTCGGCCTCACCGTCCGGAGAACGGCCGCGGCACGTCTCACTCGCTGCGTGCGGACCTGACGATTCTCCGCCCGCTTCAGCTCGTATCGTGCGGGGCGTGCGGACAACGCGAACTCCTCGAACGTCGAGACGCGCCCGACGAGCGGTGCTGTCGGCCGCGCTACTGGTCGGCCTCGCCGCGTGCAGCAGCGACGATGCACCCGCAGCCGAGTCCGAACATCGGCAGTTCGGACAGCGTTGCGACGACTCGACGGTGCCCGACACGACCGTCCCGGACACCGCGCCCGCCACGCGACATCGCGACAGCGACACGACCGACGCCGTGCTCGCCGACCCGGTCATGCCGAGAGCGTTCAACTCACGGACGAACCCGACACCACGTTCGAGTCGCTCGATGCATCCGCCGACGGCTCGACGATCGCGTTCGACAACGAGCGCGGCGTCGGCCTGCTCACGGTCGAGAGCGGCGACATCACCTACGTCGTCGAGAACGACGACACGACGATCGCCACCAAGCCGACCTACCTCGGAGACGGTCGCCTGGCCGTGCTGATCGCCGAACCTGGCGAGGTGGGGGGCACGATCAACATCGTCGACGAATGCCGGCGCGTTGCAACCGCTCGACCTCCCCGTCACGGTGGTCGACATCGAGGGCGGCACGGACGACACGATCGTGTACGTCTCGTTGACCGAGGGCGCACGCGGTCTCGGATCGGTGCAGGCCGACGCGCGCATCGCCCGTCCCCCACACCATCACCGATGGCCTCAACGATCAGGATCCCACGGTCACGCCCGACGGCACGCAGCTCGCGTTCATCCGCACCGATTCCGACGACGCCGGGAACGAGGTGAACACGCTCGTCACGACCGACATCGCCGGTGGCATCGAGGTTCCGATCATCGCCAGCCCCCGCGGCGGAGTACTGCGTGCACCGTCGTGGTCGCCCGACGGAGGTCGAATCGTCGTGACGATGACCGCAACGGGCAGCGACGGTGTCGACACCGAACAGGTCTTCGTGATCGACCCCGCGCTCGGCGCGATCCAGGCAACCGACGGCGAGGGCGACAAGCCCGAAGCCGTCTGGATCTCCGATGGCGAGATCGCCTACCGCATCGTCACCGACGATCAGCGCAACGGCCAGATCTTCCGCGTCGCCGCACCCGCCGCGGGCTGATCCGACCACGCGGCAGCCCGCAGTGCGGCCGATCGAGGGCCCTGGTTACATTTTGTAACAAAGCGGCCGTCCGACACCTTTCCGCGCGACGGCCGACCACTACGGTGCCGCTCGACATGGGGGTGTCCATCACAGGCTTGGGGCTCGAATCGCTGGACGCGATACGTGAGCCCATTCGCGCCCGCCATCGCATTGGTGGCCGTCCAACTCATCTGGTTCGGCATGCCAGCGGGCGCGTGGGTGCGCGGCATCGTGCTCGGCCTCCTCACCGCGCTGCTGGCGATGGGCATGGCGCTCGTCTACCGCGCCAACCGGGTCATCAACTTCGCCCAGGCCGACCTCGGGTTCGTGCCGACCACGCTCGCCGTCGGCCTGATCGTCTTCTCCGGGCTCCCCTACCTGTTCGGGTTCGGCGTCGGCCTGGTCGCCGCGGTCGCACTCGGGGCGGTCGTCGAGTTCGCACTTCGTGAGACGATTCACCAAGTCGTCGCGGCTCGTCCTCACCGTCGCCACGATCGGCATCACCCAGCTGCTCGCCGTGCTGGCCCTGCTCGTGCCGCGCATGTGGGGCGAGAGCGCCACCTCGCAGCGCATCCCGCCGCCGGTCGACTGGAAGCTGACGATCGGCACGTTCATCCTCAACGCCAACGACTTCATCGCCCTGATCGTCGCCCCGATCGCGATGGTCGCCGTGGCGCTGTTCCTCGGCAAGACCCGGCTCGGCACCGCCGTCCGCGGTGCCGCCGAGCAGAGCGAGCGGGCGCAGATGCTCGGCATTCCGGTCGCCTGGCTGTCGACGCTCGTGTGGGCGGTCGCCGCCGGGCTGTCGTTCCTCGCCCTGTTCCTGCGCGCCGGCATCACCGGCGTGCCGGTCGGTACGGCGCTCAGCATCGTCGCCCTCGTCCAGGCGCTCGCCGCACTCGTCATCGGGCGCCTCCGACACCTGCCGACGGTGGCGACCACCGCCGTCGCCCTCGGCATCCTCGAGTACGGCGTCGCCTGGAACGCCAGCAGCCCGCTCCTCGTCACGCCGATCGTCGGCGCCGCCGTGCTCATCGCACTCCTGCTGCAGCGCCGCCAGTACAGCCGGGCCGACACCGACGAAGCCGCGTCGTGGCGACTCAGTGACGAGGTCCGTCCGCTCGCGCCGCGGGTCGCTCGCCTGCCGCTCGTTCGCCTGATGCGCGTCGGCGTCGGCGTGCTGATCCTCGCCGGAGCTCGTCGGCGATCCCGCTGCTGCTGCGCAGCGATCAGATCATCAAGGCGTCGGCCGTCGGGGTGTACGCCATCATCGGGCTGTCGCTCGTCGTCCTCACCGGCTGGGCCGGGCAGATCTCGCTCGGGCAGATGGGCTTCGTCGCCATCGGCGCGGCCGTCGCCGGCAAGTGCACCTCCGAGTGGAACCTCGATCTCAACCTCGCGCTGCTCGCCGGCGGCGCGGCCGGCGCGGTCGCCGCCTTCGTCGTCGGACTCCCCGCACTCCGGCTGCGCGGGCTGTACCTCGCCGTCACCACGCTCGTGTTCGCGCTCGCCGTGTCGTCGTGGCTGCTCAACGACCTGTTCTTCGGCTGGGTCCCGAGGCAGCGGCTCGAGCGCCCCCCGCTGTTCGGCCGCATCGACATCAGCACGCCGACGCGGTACTACGTGTTCACGCTGGTCGTCCTGGCGATCATGCTACGTCGCGCTGCGCGGCATCCGGCACAGTCGCCCCGGCCGCGCGATCGTCGGCCTGCGTGAGAACGAACGGGCCGCGCAGGCGTACGCGGTGCGGCCCGTTCCCGTCAAGCTGACGGCGTTCACGATCTCCGGCACGGTCGCGGGCATCGCCGGTGGGCTGTACGTGCACCTGACCCAGAGCTTCGACATCGTCACCTACGGGCCGGGAGCGAGCCTCGACGTCTTCACCGCCGGCGTCGTCGGCGGGCTCGGATCGCTGTTCGGCGGCGTGCTCGGAGCGATCTTCCTGCGCGGCAGCCAGTGGTTCATCACCGAGCCTGCTTGGCAGTTCCTGTCGTCGGCGGTCGGTGTGCTGCTCGTGCTGCTCATCCTGCCGGGTGGCCTGGCCAGCCTCGTGATCAAGCTGCGCGACCGACTGGTGAAGGCCATCGTGGAACGGCGACGGCGCGACGACGAGCAGGACGACGAGCAGTTCGTGCTCGATGTTGTCGCGGACCTCGACATCGCGGAGTCTGGCGGTTGCCCACGTGGCTGTCGAAGAACCCCCGACGGAACTCGGCGAAGCCGGCAACGTCATCGTCGAACGGAGTCAACCGTGACGGCACCAGCGACCACCGATCGCGACGAGAACCCACCGGCGCCGATCGACGACCCGTCGATGTGGCGGCGGTTCCGCTACGGCATGGCCCACCCGATGGAGTGGCTGCGCGACATCTGCGGCGGCGAGGCCGCGTTCCCGCTGCTCATCCTGTTCGGGCTGAACGCCGTCGACGAACTCGACCGAACGGCCTTCGGCATCCTGCTGCCGAACATCCGCGAGCGCTTCGACATCGACATGCACGACGGCGTTGTCGATCGTCGCGCTGTCGTCGGTCGCCGCGCTGGCGCTGCAGGTTCCGATCGCCCAGTTCGCCGACCGCTCCAAGCGGATCCCGCTGGTCGTCGGCGGTGCGCTGCGCCTGGGCGTTCTTCTCCGGGCATGACCGGCCTGGCGACGGGACTGATCATGCTGACCGTCGCCCGCAGCGGGTCGTCGCTCGGCAAGGCGTTCATCGACCCGACGCACAACTCGCTGATCGCCGACTACTACCCGATCGAGACCCGCTCGCACGTCTACAGCTTCCACCGGGCGGCCAACGCCGTCGGCGGGATTCATCGGACCGATCACCGCCGGCTTGCTCGCCTACTGGTTCGGCTGGCGAGTGCCGTTCCTCGTCTTCGTCATCCCGACCGTGATCTTCGCGCTGCTGGCGCTGAAGCTGCACGAGCCGATCCGGGGCCGCTGGGAACGCCATGCGACCGGCGCCAGCGAGGAGATCGTCAACACCGAGGAGGAGGCGCCGTCGTTCTCCGAGAGTTGGCGCACCGTGCACAAGGTCAGTTCGCTGCATCGGATCTGGTGGAGCCTCCCGTTCCTCGCCACATCGCTCGATCGGCTTCGTCGCGCTCGCCTCACTGTTCTACGAGCAGGAGTTCGGGCTCGACGAGCGCGGCCGCGGCGTCGCGGCCGCCATCGCCGAGCCGTTCGCGATCGTCGGCCTGGTCATCGGCGCCCGCATCGCCACGCGGCGATTCGTCGGCAACGTCAAGGGGCTCATCCGATTCATCTCGGCTCGATCGCGCATCGGTCGCGGGCTGGCGCCGCTCGCGCTGTTCGCCTTCGCGCCGAACGTCTATGTCGCGGTCGCCCTCAACTGCGTGATCTCGGCCTCGCTGGCGATCATCGGGCCGGGCATGCTCGCCGCCCTCTCGCTGGCGATCCCGCCGCGGGCCCGAGCGACCGGATTCTCGGTCGGCTCGCTGTGGGTCATCCCGGGCCTGCTCGTCCTGCCCGTTCATCGGATGGGTCGCCGACACGTGGACCATCCGGATCGGCATGCTCGTCATGATCCCCGATGTTCTTCATCGGCAGCGTCGATCCTGCGCAGTCGTCGCCGACGTCATCGACGACGACATCGCGCAGGTCTGGCAGTCGGCGGCCGCCCGCTCCGAGGTGCTGTACGACCGTCGGCAGGGCAACACGCACCCTGCTGCTCTCCGCGGCGTCGAGGCCGGCTACGGCGAGCGACCGGTGCTGCACGACGTCAACCTGCGAACTCAACGAGGGCGAGATCGTCGCCCTGCTCGGCACGAACGGCGCCGGCAAGTCGACGCTGCTGAAGTCGATCAGCGGCGTCGTCGAGGCCGACCGCGGCGCCATCGTGCTCGACGGGCGCGACATCACGCACGCCCCGCCGAACGAGATCGCCGCGCTCGGCATCGTGCAGATGCCCGGCGGCAAGGGCGTGTTCGGCTCGCTCACCGTCAAGGAGAACCTCGAACTGGCCGGATGGACGAACCGCCGCGATCCGGCCGGCGTCAAGGCGGCGACCGCCGAGGCGCTCGAGACGTTCCCGATCCTCGGCGAACGACTCGACTCCCCCGCGGCCAACCTGTCCGGCGGCCAGCAGCAGATGCTGGCGCTGGCGATGAGCTTCATCATGCGGCCGAAGGTGCTGCTGATCGACGAGCTGTCGCTCGGGCTGGCGCCGGTGATCGTCGGCCAGCTGCTGCCGATCGTCCAACGGATGGCGCGCCGACGGCGTGACCGTGGTGTTGGTCGAGCAGAGCGTGAACGTGGCGCTCACCGTCGCCGACCGGGCGTACTTCATGGAGCGCGGCGAGATCCGCTTCAGCGGCCCGACCGCCGAATTGCTCGAACGGCCCGACCTGTTGCGGTCGGTCTTCCTCTCCGGCGGCGACGAGCTGACCGACGGCGACGCCGATGCCGCCGCGACGCGGGCCGAGTACGTCGCAGCCGGTCGATGCACGCGCCGATCCTCTGCCGTGGACGGACTGTCGGTCACCTTCGGCGGCATCCGAGCCGTCGACGACGTGACGTTCGAGATCGGCACGGGTGAGATCGTCGGGATCATCGGGCCGAACGGTGCCGGCAAGACCACGATGTTCGACCTCATCTCCGGGTTCACGCCGCTGCAGGCGGGGCGGATCATGCTGGCCGGCAAGGACGTCACGTCGCTCGGCCCCGCCGGTCGCGCCACGAGCCGGGCTCGGCCGTTCGTTCCAGGACGCGCTGCTGTTCCCCGAACTGACCGTGAGCGAGACGCTCGCCATCTCGCTCGAGCGGTTCGTGCAGAGCCGCAGCGTGTTCGTCGCCGCGCTCCACCTGCCGATGGTCGTTCGACTCCGAGCAGCAAGTCGCACCGCCGGGTCGACGAGCTGCTCGAGTTCATGGGTCTCGTCGAATACCGCAACTCGTTCGTCCGCGAGCTGTCGACCGGCACCCGCCGGATCGTCGACCTCGCCTGCCTGGTCGCCCACCGGCCGGCCGTGATCCTGTTGGACGAGCCGAGTTCCGGCATCGCCCAACGTGAAGTCGAAGCGCTGGCTCCCGTCGTGGAGCGTCTGCGCGACGAGATGGGAGCGAGTCTGGTCATCATCGAACACGACATCCCGTTCGTGTCCGGCGTGGCCGACCGGTTGATCGCTCTCGATCAGGGCCGGGTCGTCACGACCGGCTCGCCATCCGACGTCCTGGCCCACCCGGACGTCATCGAGTCATACCTCGGCACATCCAGTGCCGCCATCGCCCGCTCAGGGGGAACGGAGTAGCGAATCATGCAACCTGCACAGGCCGAAGACGGGGGATCCTCGTCGAGCGCTCAAGAAGTGGGGTCCGATCGGCGCGATCGTCGCGGTGATCGCGATCGTCGTCGGAGTCCTCGTCGCCACGTCAGGCGGCGATGACGACGACGACGCCACGGACACGACAGCACCCGTTGCCTCGGAGGCACCGGCGGACACCGACCGCGGCCGAGACGACAGTCGCCGACACGGCTGCCGACCGACACCGCGGCGACCGGCACGGAGCCGACGAGCACGGAGGCCGCAGCCGGAGGGCGGCGAGGTCACGTTCCCGCTCTCGTTCACGCCAGGCCGAGGAGCAGGGCATCGATGTTGCATGGGGCGAGAACTGTGACCCCGAGACCGGGCGTCTCGCCGTGCGGGACTTCTTCGCACCGGAGTGCTACGCACCGTTCGAGGGCGACAACGGCGGCGAGACCGCGTCGGGTGTCACCGCCGACTCGATCAAGGTCGTCTACTACCTCGGGCCGGATGACGACCCGATCATCAACTTCATCACCGCCGCGATCGCCATCGACGACACCAACGCCGACGCGAAGCGACGCTGACGACGATCCGCGACTACTACGAGCAGTTCTACGAGCTCTACGGACGCAAGGTCGACCTCCAGTTCTTCCAGGCAGCGGCATCGCCTCCGACGAGGTCGCGGCACGTGCCGACGCGGTGCGCATCGCCGAGGAGATCCAGCCGTTCGCCGTGCTCGGCGGACCGCTCTCACCGCCGCATTCGGTGACGAGTTCTCGTCACGCGGCATCCTGTGCATCGCGCTGCAACCCGTCCAGCCGGCCGACTTCTACGCCGACCGCGATCCGTACAACTTCGGCATCACCGCTTCGGCACGGCAGATGAACGTGCACGCGACCGAGTTCATCAGCAAGCAGCTCGCCGGCAAGAACGCCGAGTACGCCGGCGACGAGTTCACGTCGACGCCGCGCAAGTACGGCCTCGT
>CAWHJP010000022.1:0-87855 GCA_963829675.1 Ilumatobacteraceae bacterium | reverse complement strand
TCAAGTGCTTCGTCCCGGGCGGCGGATCGGCACCATGGTTCCTGCCCGAACAGCTCGACATCCCGTTCGAGGGTCCGCAGGCCGGAGCTGCTGGTTCGATGCTCGGATCGGGCGCGGTGATGGTGATGGACTCCACCACCGACATTCCCGCCGCAGCGTTGACGCTCGTGAAGTTCTACGCGCACGAGTCGTGCGGCAAGTGCGTGCCGTGCCGCGAAGGAGGCACCTGGCTGTATCGGATCGTCGAGCGCATCGTCGCCGGCAACGGCACCGATGCCGACCTGCAGACGATCCTCGAGGTCGGCGCCACGATCTGTCCGGGCGACATGCCCCACGCGTCGAGCGAACGGCTCGGGCTGAGCGCGGTGCCGTTCCCGTACAAGATGACCACGATCTGCTTCGTCGGCCCGTCGGCGTACGTGCCGATCCACTCGGCCCTCACGCTGTTCCCGGAGGACTTCGCCGCGCTCGTGACGCCCCGCGCCGAACGTCGCACGATCCCGGTGCAGGCGGCGGAGGTGGTGACGGTATGAGCGACACGCCCACGCCGACCGAGGCCGACGGTCCGGACCCCGAGGTCGCCGTGCTCGACGACACCGATGTGCAGACGGACTTGATCGTGACCGACGAGGGAAGCGCCAGCGACGAGTCGGAGGAGGGAGCAGCCAAAGCGAAGCGGAGGCCAGTCCCGACCAGCCAGAAGAGGTCGAGGCCGAACCTGAACCCGATCCGAACGCGGTTTCGATCGTCCTGAACGGCGAGCCCGTCGCCGCCCGCAAGGGCGAGATGGTGATCGCCGCCGCTCTGCGCGAGGACGAGTACATCCCGCACTTCTGTTACCACCCGCGGATGTCGCCGGTGGGCATGTGCCGCCAGTGCATGGTCGAGGTGGAGGGCCCCCGCGGCCCGATGATGGTCGTGTCGTGCATGACCCCGGTCGCCGACGGCCAGGTCGTCAACACCGCCACCGACGGCGTCAAGCGGGCCCAGGAGGGCATGCTCGAGATGCTGCTCGCCAACCACCCGCTCGACTGTCCAGTGTGCGACAAGGGCGGCGAGTGCCCGCTGCAGGACCAGGCGTTCAGCCACGGTCCGGGCGAGAGCCGGTTCGTCGAGGAGAAGCGCCACTACGAAAAGCCGATCCCGATCAGCGACCTGGTGTTCCTCGATCGCGAGCGCTGCATCCTCTGCGACCGCTGCACCCGCTTCGCCGACGAGGTCGCCGGCGACAAGCTGATCCACTTCGTCAGCCGGGGCAACAACACCCAGGTGATGACGTTCCCCGACGAACCGTTCGCCTCGTACTTCTCGGGCAACACCGTCCAGATCTGCCCGGTCGGCGCGCTCACCGCCACGCCGTACCGGTTCAAGGCCCGCCCGTGGGACCTGTCGCAGCAGGAGACCACGTGCACCACGTGCGCGGTCGGTTGCCGTGCGGTCATCCAGTCGAGCCGCGACGAGGTGCTGCGACTGCAGGGCGTCGACAACGACCCGCGTCAACTGGGGCTGGCTGTGCGACCGCGGCCGTTTCAACTTCGAGGCCAACAAGTCCGACGAACGACTCGCGCAGCCGCTCGTCCGCAGCGAGTCCGGCCTGTCGCCGACCTCGTGGAACACCGCCCTCGAGGCCGCGGGTCGACTCGTCCGTGAAGCGCTCGACTCGGGCGGACCGTCTGGGATCGCCGTGCTCGGGGGCGCCCGCGGGTCGAACGAGGACGCATTCGCCTGGGCGCAACTCGCCGATGCGCTCGGTGTCGAGTACCGCGACGCACAGTTCGGCGACGGGCTGCCGGCCGAGGTGCTCGGACTGCCGCGGGCCACGATCGCCGATGCTGCCGCCGCCTCGACGATCATCCTGCTCGGTCCCGATCTGAAAGAGGAACTGCCCGTCCTGTTCCTGCGTCTGCGCGACGCCGCAGAGAAGAAGGGCACCAAGATCGTCGAGTTCACGTCGGTCGAGTCCGGGTTGTCGAAATACGCCTGGAAGTCGGTGCGCTACGAACCTGGCACGTCGAACACCGCGATCTCGACCGCGTTGGGCGATGCCGACATCGCCGAGCAGTTGGCGAGCGGACCCGTCGTCATCGTGATCGGTCGCCAGAACCTCGCCGTGCCGGCGGCGGCGACAGTCGGCGCGCTGCAGACGCTCCGCGCCGGTCTCCCGCAAGCCACCGTTCTGCCGGCGTTCCGTCGCGGGAACGTCGTCGGCGCGTTGTCGGCTGGTCTCGCGCCGGCCGACGGCGATCACGACGGGCTGGCCACGTTGCGCGCCGCCGCCGACGGCAAGATCGACCTCCTCGTGCTCGTCGGCGCCGATCCGATCAACGACTGTCCCGACGCCGATCTCGCCCGCCGCGCGCTGGCCGGCGCCCGCCGGGTGATCTCCGTCGACACCTTCCCCTCCGAGTCGTCGCAACTCGCCGACGTCGTGCTCGCCGCGTCGGCGTTCGGGGAGAAGGCCGGCACCACCACCAACATCGAGGGCCGCGTCAGCACGCTCGCCCAGCAGGTGACGCCGCACGGCACCAGCCGGCCCGACTGGATGATCGCCATCGAACTCGGCCTGCGCCTCGGCGACCGGTCGCTGCCGTCGGACCACCCGTTGCGTTCGGTGTCGACCGTCGGCGAGGTCACCGATCTCCTCGCCGGCACGGTCACCGCGTTCGCCGCGGCCACGTCGGCCGCCGTCGAAGCCGCTTCCGACGGCGTCGTGCTCGCCCACGAATCGGTCGAACTCCCGGCGGTGTCTTTCACCGCGCCGCCGCGGAACAGCTATGACTATCGACTCGTGGTGAGTCGCAAACTCTACGACCGGGCCGTCGGCACCGCGATGGCGCGTTCGCTCGCCAACCTCGCCCCCGGTTCGGGTGCCCACGTCAATCCGCTCGATCTCGATTCGCTCGGCCTGACCGCGGGAGACGACGTCAAACTCGTCGGTGCGAAGGGGTCCACCGTCCTGCCGATCGTCGCCAACACCGCGGTCCCGCGAGGCACGGTCTGGTCGCCGTTCAACCAGCCCGGCGGCACGCTCGAGGAGATCATCGACGCGACCGCCGCGGTCACCGACGTCCGGATCGAGCGCGTCTGATGTCGGCGCCCTCCCTGCTCGCGATCGATCCCCTGGTCGAAGGCGGCCTGCTGTGGACGCCGATCCTGCTCGTACTGTTCAAGGTCGTCATCGTCTTCGTCATCGGCCTCGTCGGCACGATGTTCATGGTCTGGTACGAGCGCAAGGTCGTGTCGGGCATGCAGAACCGCGTCGGCCCGAACAAGGCCGGTCCGTTCGGCATGCTGCAGACCCTCGCCGACGGCATGAAGCTGATCTTCAAGGAAGACCTGCTGCCGGCGCGGGCCGATCGCATCGTGTTCCGTATCGCCCCGTTCCTCGCCTTCGTACCGGCGTTCCTCGTGTGGTCGGTGATCCCGCTCGGAGGTGACTTCAGCGATGGCAAGGACGGCTCGGTCGAATGGTTCGGCCACGTCACGCTGGTGCAACTCGCCGATCCGCCGATGGGCATCCTCGTCGTGCTCGCCCTGTCGTCGATCGCCGTCTACGGCATCATGCTCGCCGGCTGGTCGAGCGGTTCGAAGTACCCGCTGCTCGGGTCGGTCCGTGCTTCGGCGCAGATGATCTCGTACGAAGCGGCGCTCGGGCTCAGCGTGGCCGCCGTGCTGCTGACGTCGGGCACGTTGTCGACATCGGGCATCGTGCGGGCCCAGAACGACCTCCAGGACTGGAACGTCGTCCTGACCGGCATCGTGCCGTTCGTGATCTTCGTGATCGCCGCCACGGCCGAACTCAACCGACCACCGTTCGACCTCGTCGAGGCCGAGCAGGAACTGGTGGGCGGCTTCAACACCGAGTACTCCGCCTTCAGCTTCGCCCTGTTCTTCCTCGCCGAGTTCATGAACGTCATCACGATGTCACTCGTGATCGTCACGCTGTTCCTCGGCGGACCGCAACCGGTCGAGATCGGCGACACGAACGTGCTCGGGTTCCTCGGACCGCTCAGCGGCACCGCCTGGCTGGTGCTCAAACTGTTCGCGTTCTTGTACATGTACGTCTGGTTCCGGGCGACGCTGCCCCGCCTGCGCTACGACCAACTGATGGACTTCGGCTGGAAGGTGCTCATCCCGATCTCGCTCGGATGGTTCCTCCTGCTCGCCGCACTCCGTGAATTCTCACCCGACGGCGAGTGGCAGGACAGCCTCCGCGTGGTCCTGATCAGCTCTGTCGTGGCGGTCATCTGCGTCGGATTGTTCGCCGCGGCGCTGCGGGTCAGCCGAGCGAACCGTGACGCGGCCAATCGAGCTGGAGCGGCCAACTGATGCCGGGTGAACTGATGAACGGTGTGGAGGGCTGATGGGCTACCTGGAGGGTTTCGGCGTCACGATCCGTCAGCATCGCCTCTTCGGTGGTCAGCGGGTCACGACCGAGTACTCGGGCGGCCGCCGCGGAAGCGCAAGGGCGACGACGCCCGCGACGTGCAGCACGACGAGAAGCTGGCGCGCCCCGAGCGGCTGCACGGACGGCACGTGCTCAACCGGTACGAAGACGGCATGGAGAAGTGCATCGGGTGCGAGCTGTGTGCCGGCGTCTGCCCGGCGGACTGCATCCACGTCCGCGGTGCCGACAACGATCCCGAGCAACCCACGTCGCCCGGCGAGCGTTTCGGATTCGTCTACGAGATCAACTACCTGCGCTGCATCCACTGCGACATGTGCGTGGAAGCGTGCCCGACCGAAGCGATCACCGAATCGAAGCTCTTCGAGTTCTCGTTCACGAACCGCAAGGACGCGATCTACACCAAAGCCGAACTCCTCGTCGACGACGACGGCAAGCCGCAGAAGCTGCCGTGGGAGGACTGGCGTGAGGGCGACGACGTGCTGACCAGTGGTTGGATGCGGGCGACGTCGCCGTCGGGCGACGCCACGTTCGAGGGGCAGGTCGGCTGGAGCGGCGAGCTCGGCTACGGCGTGCGCGCCCCCGAGCCCGAGCAGGCCGTGCGCGACGCCGAATCCACCGATCAAACCAGCACCGACCAAAAGGGCGTCAAGGTGGTCAAGCGGTGAGTGACGCCACGTTCCTCGAACTCGTGGTGTTCTTCTCCGCGGCAGTCATGATCCTCGGCGGGGCGATCGGCGTGATCGCGATGAAGAACCCCGTCCACGCCGCACTCGGGCTCGTGCTCACGCTGTTCGGCGTGGCGGTGCAGTTCGTGGCGCTCGGCGCGCACTTCGTCGCGGTGGTGCAGATCATCGTGTACGCCGGCGCGATCGTCGTGCTGTTCCTGTTCGTCATCATGCTGCTCGGCATCGATCGCACCATGGACCTCAAGATCGAACCGATTCCGCTCCAACGTCCGCTGGCACTCGTGATGGGCGTCGGCCTCGTCGGCCTGCTCTCGGCGGCGATCGTGCGGGCGCGCGACGCGCTGGTGATCAACGCGGGCAGCGGCCTCGATGTCGCCGGCGAGAACGCCGGTCACGATGCCAACATCCAACAGCTCGCCACGAGCTTGTACGGCGACTACGTGTTCGCCCTCGAACTGGCGTCCGTGCTGTTGATCGTCGCCGTCACCGGCACCGTCCTCGTGACGCGCCGCTGGCCCCGCTCCGATGCGCTGGGGTCGGACGGGTTCGAAGATGGTGGGACGACCTCGTGATCGCCGTCATCGAACCCACCTGGTACCTGCTGCTGTCGGCGCTGCTGTTCTCGATCGGCGCCTTCGGGCTCCTGGTGCGCCGCAACCCGCTCGTGATGTTCATGTGCATCGAGCTGATGCTCAACGCGGCGAACCTGACGTTCGTCGCCCTGTCGGTGCAGCTCGGCAACATCGACGGCCAGACGGCCGTGTTCTTCGTGATGGTGGTGGCCGCCGCCGAGGTCGTGGTCGGGCTCGGCATCCTCGTGTCGATCCTGCGCGCCCGCCCCGGTGCCACCGCCGACGACCTGGCCGAGTTGAAGGGCTGATCCGCCGTGCTCGACGTGCTCTGGTTGATCCCTGCCTTCCCACTGGCCGGGTTCCTCATCATCCTGCTCCTCGGCCGCCGCCTCGGCGAACCGCTCGCAGGTTGGATCGCCACGGCGATGGTCGCCGCGTCGTTCGTGGTGTCGGTCGGCGTCTACCTCGACATGCTCGGCCTGAGCGCCGAGGAGCGTTCGCACGTCGAGGTGATCTTCAGCTGGATCCCGGTCGGCGCCCTGCAGGTGGATCTCGCACTGCTGGCCGATCCGTTGTCGATCATCATGTGCCTGTTCGTCACCGGCGTCGGCGCGCTGATCCACATGTACTCGATCGGCTACATGCACGGTGATGCGAAGTTCACGAAGTACTTCCTCTATCTGAACCTGTTCGTGTTCGCCATGCTGCTGCTGGTGCTCGGCGAGAACATGCTGGTCACGTTCCTCGGTTGGGAAGGCGTCGGTACCTGCTCGTACTTCCTCATCGCCTTCTGGCACACCCGCGAGTCGGCGGCCACGGCCGGCAAGAAGGCCTTCGTCACCAACCGCATCGGTGACTGGGGATTCATGATGGCGATGTTCCTCGCTTTCTCGACCGTGGGTTCCCTCAGCTTCGGCGTGCTGAACAACAACGCCCAGTCGGGCCTGCTGTCGGCGACCACGGCGACCGCCATCGCCGCCCTGCTGTTCGTCGGTGCGGTCGGCAAGTCGGCGCAGCTGCCGCTGTTCATCTGGCTCCCCGACGCCATGGCCGGCCCGACGCCTGTGTCGGCGCTGATCCACGCGGCCACGATGGTCACGGCGGGCGTCTATCTGATGGTGCGCGTGAACCCCGTGCTCACGGTGGCCAACGACTGGATCGGCCCGACGATCGCCTGGGTCGGCGTGCTCACCGCGTTCCTCGCCGCCACCATCGCGTTGGCGCAGACCGACATCAAACGTGTCCTCGCCTACTCCACCGTGTCGCAGCTCGGGTTCATGTTCCTCGCCATCGGCACCGGCGCGTACGTGGCGGCCGTGTTCCACATGATCACCCACGCCTTCTTCAAGGCGCTGTTGTTCCTCGGGTCGGGATCGGTCATCCACGGGATGCACGACGAGCAGGACATGCGCAAGATGGGCAAGCTCGCCAAGCTCATGCCGATCACGTGCGGCACGTTCATCGTCGGCTGGCTCGCCATCGCCGGTGTCCCGCCGTTCGCCGGCTTCTGGTCGAAGGACGAGATCCTCCTGTTCGCCGGCGCCGAGAGCTGGGCGCTGTACGTGTTGATCTACGCCACCGCTCTCCTCACCGCGCTGTACATGACCCGTCAGGTGATCATGACCTTCTTCGGTACCGCCCGGTGGGAGAGCCACGCCGACGAGCACGGCGCCCACGGCGAGATCAAGCCGCACGAGTCGTCGCCACTGATGCTCATCCCGCTCGTGATCCTCGGGATCCTCGCCATCTTCGGCGGGTTGATGCAGCTGCCGCACCTCGGGATCATCCCCGACGAGTGGGAGCACCGTCTGGAGCACTTCCTCGAGCCGGTGGTGGGCTTCGGGGAGGCCGACATCAGCAACACCTGGGCCGACGACCATCTCGTGCTGTTGCTGATCCTCGCCATCCTCTGTTCGCTCGTCGGCATCGTGATCGCTTGGCTGATCTACCAGAAGCAGCGCGTCAAGGCGTTCGAGCCGAAGCTGTTCGCCGCGGGTTGGTACTACGACACCGCGGTCACCTGGTTCATGGGCAACCCCGGCCGCAAGGGCTTCGAGGCGACCGCGGCATTCGACGCCACCGTCATCGACGGCGCCGCCACCGGGACGTCGGTCATCGTCCGGGAGACCGCCACCGAGGTCCGCAAGGCCGAGACCGGATACGTGCGTCAGTACGCGTCGCTCATCGGCCTCGGCGTGGTGCTGCTGCTCGGCTGGTTCGTGGTGATCCGGGGGATCCTGTGATGCTCGCCCAGGAAACGAGCCTCGCGCTCGGGTTCCCGATCCTCACCGCCATCATCGTCGTGCCGGTGATCGGTGCCCTGCTCGTCGCGCTGTCACCGCGGTCGCGGCCCGACTTCGCCAAGTTGGTGGCACTGCTGTCGTCGGTGGGCACGGCCGCGCTGACGCTGTGGTTGCTCGCCTCATTCGAGACCGGCGACGCCGGTTACCAGTTCCAGTCGATCCACAGCTGGATCGAGCCGTGGGGGATCTCGTGGCACGTCGGTGTCGACGGCATCTCGTTGTTCCTCGTGGTGCTCACCGGTCTGCTGTTCCCGCTGGCGATCGTCGGCGTCGACCCGCACCACGACGAGCGGCCGTATCTGGCGTGGCTGCTGATGCTGCAGGCCGGTGTGATGGGCAGCTTCCTCAGCCTCGACCTGTTCGTGTTCTTCATCTTCTTCGAGATCGTCCTCGTGCCGATGTACTTCCTGATCGGCGGCTGGGGCTACGAGAACCGCGTGTACGCGGCCACGAAGTTCTTCCTGTTCACGATGTTCGGCTCGGCGTTCATGCTCGTCGGCCTGATCGCCACCGTCGCCATCGCCAGCAGCGAGCTGGGCCACACCACGTTCGACCTGGTCGAGATCTCCGAGGGTGCGAGCTTCGCCGCGTCCACGGGCCGCTGGCTGTTCTTCGCCTTCGCGATCGCGTTCGCCGTCAAGGTGCCGATCTTCCCGTTGCACACGTGGCTGCCCGACGCCCACACGCAGGCACCGACGGCCGGTTCGATCGTGCTGGCCGGTGTGATGCTCAAGCTCGGCACCTACGGCTTCCTGCGCTTCGGCCTCGGCCTGTTCCCCGAGGCGGCGTACTGGAGCCGGCCGTTCTGGCTGACCCTGGCGGTGATCGGGATCGTCTACGGCGCGGTCGTGGCCACGATGCAGATGGACCTCAAACGCCTCGTCGCCTATTCGTCGGTCGCGCACATGGGCTTCATCATCCTCGGCACGTTCGCCTTCACCACACAGTCGCTGTCCGGCGCCGTGGTGCAGATGATCAACCACGGTGTGTCGACCGGCGCCCTGTTCCTCCTCGTCGGGTGGATCTACGAGCGGCGGTCCACGCGCAAGATCTCCGAGCTGAAGGGCATCCAGCAGGTCGCCCCGATCTTCGCCGCCGGCTTCATGCTCGTCATGCTCTCGTCGATCGGCGTGCCGGGGCTCAACGGGTTCGTCGGCGAGTTCCTGATCCTCATCGGGTCGTTCCTCACCGCGCGCTGGTGGACCGTGGTCGCCGCGACCGGCGTGATCCTCGCCGCGCTGTATCTCCTCTGGGCCTACCAGCGGGTGTTCCACGGCGAGCCCGACGAGGCCAACAAGAGCTTCCGTGAGCTCTCCCTGAAGGAAGGCGCGGTCCTGCTGCCGTTCCTGGCGGCGATCGTGTTCATGGGCGTGTATCCCAAGCCGGTCCTCGACCGCATCCAGCCGAGCATCGACAAGCTGATCGGCCACGTCGAGGACCACACCGACTACGTGCAGCCGGTGCCGAGGATCGAGATCGGCGTCGTCTCCGAGTCCGACACCGAACCGACCGAGGGAGAGGGCGACTGATGCTCGCCCAACTCGACACGTTCGTCGGTCCGGAGGTCGGCTGGTTCGCCCTGTCGCCGATGCTCACGCTGCTCGCCGGCTCGCTCGGCATCATGCTGCTCGGAGCGCTCACCCCCAAGTGGCCCAACGGGTGGTACGCGATGTTCAGCGCGATCACCGCGGGCACGGCGGCTGCGTTCGCCATGGTGCAGTGGGACGACATCACCGACAACGGGCCGACCACGCTCGTCGGCGGCACGATCGCGTTCGACACGCTGGCGATGTTCCTCACGATCACGATCTGCATCGCCGTGCTGCTCGTGTCGCTCCTCACCGACGAGTCCTTGCGCGGCACGCCCAACGAGGGGCCCGAGATCTACGCGCTCTACCTGGTGGCCGCCATCGGTGGTGTGGTCATGGCGTCGGCGAACGACTTCATCGTGCTCTTCCTCGGCCTCGAGACGCTGTCGCTCGCGTTGTACGTGCTCGCCGCGAGCAACCGTCGCAGCTCCCAGAGCGCCGAGGCCGGCATCAAGTACTTCGTGCTCGGTGGCTTCTCGTCGGCGTTCTTCCTCTACGGCATCGCACTGGTCTACGGGTCGGTGGGCACCACGAACATCTCCGAGATGGTGCTGGCGATGCAGACCACGGTCGACGTCTCCGGCCCGAACCCGCTGGCGCTCGCCGGTATCGCCATGATGCTGGTCGGCCTCGGCTTCAAGGTCGCGGCCGCGCCGTTCCACGTGTGGGTGCCCGACGTGTACCAGGGCTCACCGTCGCCGGTCACGGCGTTCATGGCCTCGGCGGGCAAGGCCGCCGCGTTCGCGGCGATGCTGCGAGTGCTGGTGATCGCCCTGCCGTTCTACCGCAACGACTGGCGCCCGGTGATCTGGGTGCTGGCGCTGCTGTCGCTGCTCGTCGGGTCGTTCCTCGCCGTCGTGCAGACCAACGTCAAGCGGATGCTCGCGTACTCGTCGATCAGCCACGCCGGTTTCATCCTCGTTGGTGTCGAGGCCGCTGCGCACCAGGCCGGAGAGGCCGACGCCGGTCCGGGCATGCCCTCGGTCGTGCTGTACCTGATGCTCTACGGGATCCTCGTGGTCGGTTCGTTCGGCGTGGTGAGCATCGTCGGCCGTCAGACCGGCGGCGACACGAGCCTCGACGCGTTCAAGGGACTGTTGGCACGTCGACCGCTGCTGGCGGTCACGTTCACCGTGTTCCTGCTGGCACAGGCGGGTGTGCCGTTCACCACCGGGTTCATCGCCAAGTTCGGCGTGATCCAGGCGGCCGTCGAGGAGCACAGCTACGCCATTGCCGTCATCGCCATGGTCGCCGCCGTCGTGGCGGCGTTCCTGTACCTGCGGATCATGGTCAGCATGTGGCTGTCGCCCGCCGACGACGATGCCGGGGCCCTCAACGTGCCGTTCTCCGCCGGACTCGCCATCGTTGCCGCGGCCGTCTTCACCATCGCCGTCGGCATCTTCCCCGGCTGGCTCATCGACGCCGCCGACACCGTCACCCAGTACGCCCGCTGACGCGCCCGGCCCATCCGTTGCGATGAGCCAAGGGTCCACCCCCTTTCGATTCCTGGGGTCCGTTCGCTCATCGAAGATCGTGGCCACGCCGTTGCGATGAGCCAAGGGTCCACCCCTCGGTCCGTTCGCTCATCGCAAACTCGGCGCGCGCTGAACGCCGGACTGCGACACAATCGGCCGATGGCACGAGAACGGATTTCGCAGGGCAGTTCGTTCGAGGAGCAGGTCGGCTACTCCCGGGCGGTGGTCGACGGGCGTTGGGTGTTCGTGTCGGGCACCACCGGATACGACTACTCGTCGATGACGATCGATCCCGACGTCGTCGAGCAGTGTCGGCAGGCGCTGGCGAACATCGACGAGGCGCTTGACGGCCGCCGGAGCACGCGCCGCCGACGTCGTGCGGGTGCGCTACCTCGTGCCCGACGCTGCCGACTTCGAGCCGTGCTGGCCCCTCCTGAGGGCCTACTTCCACGAGGCCAGGCCGGCGGCGACGATGATCGTCGTCGGTCTCATGACGCCGGAGATGCGGATCGAGATCGAGGTGACCGCGCTCAAGCCGGCGGAGTGACAGCGCTCGCGTGGAGCACGGGCACGAAGCCGTGGGTGAGAGCGAGCACCGACGTCGGTGGCGTCAGCACATCGACGCGGTCGGCGGATGTGCGGATCGGGTCGCCCCAGCCCTCGAAGCCGAACGGCCGGAGGCCGCCCGTGGTCACGAGGTGCGCCGACCCGTCGTGCGGACCGACGATCACGGTGCCGGTCGGGAGTTCCTCGAGCGGCGCCTCCCACAGGATGCGATCACGGGCGCGGCGGAGTCCGTGGCCTCGACGCAACCGCTCCCGGTTCAGCCGGCGGTTCAGTTCGACGGCCGACACCGGCGTCGTGTGGCCGAGTCCGGTCGTCACTGCCGCCTGGTACGCCAGATAGTCGTCACGGCGACAGAACGCACACGGACGATGTCCGGCCGCCAGAGCCACTGCGTCGTCGAGGAAGAACAATGGCGTCCAGCGGCGAGGCGCATCGAGTGGATGTCTCCAGCCGCGGAACTCCGTCCGACACACGATCCACAGCGACCCGCGGTGGTGGCGCACGATCGTCCGGTCGTCGTCGACGAGACAACCGCGGTTGCCGGTGAAGAGGCCGCGCTCCGGCGACGCGTGCAAGTCCCCCCAGGGATCGACCCGGTTCGGGCGCGGCATGTCGACAGCGTCGCAGCTCAGGCCGCGTCGTGGAAGATCAGTCCGAGCGTCGTTCGTCGCCCGGTGTGGACGGTGCTGACGCCGTGGCGCACGGGTGATCTCGACCAGCCGCGACTGTTGCGGATCGGATGGTCGCGGGTGGTGAAGACGAGGCCGTGGCCCCGCTCGATGCTCAGTGCGGTGGCGCGGGACTGGGCACGTGGCCGTTGCTCGACCACGACGAACTCCCCGCCCGTGTAGTCGACGTGCGGGTCCTCGAGCCCGATCACGACCTGCAGCGGGAAGACGAGGTCGCCGTACAGATCGCGGTGGAGCGCGTTCCAGTCGCCTGGCCCGTAGCGCAGCATCAACGGGGTCGGCCGCGGCTGGCCGGCATCGTGGCAACGCTGGATCCACTCGTCGAAGTCGTCGGGCCACGGCGCGTCGTCGCCGCGCCGTCCGGCCCAGTCCCTCGCGATCGGCAGGAGGTGGGGCCAGAACGCGGCGCGGAGGTGCTGGACGATCGAAGGCAGCGGGTAGGCGAAGTAGCGGTACTGGCCCCGGCCGTACCGGTGTCTGGCCATCTCGATGGTCGAACGGAACGTCTCGCCCTCGTCGTACTGCTCGACGACGGCGGAACACTCCTCCGGGCCGAGGAGCGGACCGATCGGCGCGACGCCGACGTCGTCGAGGCCGGCTCCGACGCCCGCCCAGTCGAGATGGTCGACGCGTCGCGCGATCGACGCGGCCGTCACGCCGCCGACTCGAGGGCGATGAGCGTCGCCTTGGTATCGACGCCACCGAGGTAGTTGCCGATGCTGCCATCGCTGCGCACCACCCGGTGGCACGGCACGACGATCGGAATCGGGTTGTGGGAACACGCGCTCCCGACGGCGCGAACCGCAGTCGGGTTGCCGGCCATGGCCGCCACTGCCTTGTACGTGGCCGTCGAGCCGTAGGCGATGTCGGGAAGATGGGCGATCACGGTGCGCCGGAACCCCGACACCAGCTGCAGGTCGAGTGGCAGGTCGAATGCGTGCCTCCGGCCGGCGAAGTACTCGTCGAGCTGCCGGGCCACGTCGTCGGTGCGAGCAGGCATGCGCATGATGCGCGGGCTGATCTGCCCGGCGAGCTGGTCGAGCACCGCGTCGTGGCCTTCGCGTTCGAACGCCACCCGCACGAGGCCGGCCGGGCTCGTCGCAACGAGCAGTGGACCGATCGGGCTGTCGACGATGCGGTAGGCGACGTCGAGGAGTGCCTCCTGCTCGGCGCGCTCGGCCAGCCGGGCACGGAGAGCGGCGACTTCGGCGTCGTCGGTGTCGAGGGTGGCGGTCAGTGTGGTGATCAGTGCGTCTCGAGTGTTCATGATGTGAGTGTCCCTCTTGTGGTGGAGTGGCGTGTGGTGGAGTGGCCTGTGGTGGAGCGGCCTGTGGTGGAGCGGCCTGTGGTGGAGCGGGAGGCGTGCAGGTCGACGGATCGGAGGGCGGCGATGCCGTCGGCGGCGCTACGACGAGCGGCGGCCTCGGAGCAATCGAGGAGTCGGCCGATCTCGGCGTACGAGAGATCGGCCAGGTACCGATAGGCCACCGCATGACGTTGTTTCGTCGGCAACCGGTTCAAGGCCGTCCGCAGGTCGGTGTCGATGACGGCCTGATCGGTGATGGCCTCGTCGGCGGCAGGTACGTCGAGCCGATCCCCGCTCGGCAGCGGCGCCCGGTTCCGCACGCGGATCTGGTCGATCGCCTTGCGGTGGGCGATCGTCACGAGCCAGGCGCGCACGTCGCTGTCCGGGCGCAGGTCGGGATACGCGCGTAGGGCGGAGATGAACGTCTCCGACCAGGCGTCCTCGGCGGCGTCGTCGGAGCCGAGCACGGCCCGGCACACGCGCATCACCATCGTCCCGTAGTCGTCGACCACCACCTCGAACGGCGGGAGGCTCACCGCTGCCCGCCCCGGTCGCTCGTCGATCACGCTGTCCATACCTGACCAACGTTGCACACCCCGATCCTGTGAGGTGCCCCAGCCTCCACCCGGCCGAAAATGGAGCAGATGTCGCGCTCAGCGCGACATCTGCTCCAAATTTCGGGAAGAACCCCGGGTCGGGTCAGGGGTCGAGTTCGATGATCTCCCAGCCGGTGAGGGCGGTGGTGTCGCAGGTGTTGGCCGAGGTCGTGATCAGGATCCGCTCGTCGGCGGCCGTCGCCTCGGGTGAGTCGCCGATCCCGTCGAACGTGCAGGGTGCGAACGCGTCGACCCCGACCAACGTGAGTTCAGGCTTCCACGAATGGACCGGTGCCTTCTCGGTGGCGAGCGCGAACTCGGCGTGGTCCTGATCGTCGATGCGGTCGAGTTCGAGTTGGACGTCGGTCCACACGGGCCGCATCTGGAACGACGAGTCGACGACGACGAACACCTGGCTGGTGTCACGCGTCGCGGAGGTGATCAGGGCGTACCCACCGAACACGATGGCGACGACGGCGAGCCAGATCGCGAGCGGCTTCATCGACTAGCCGCCGGCGTTGAAGAGCGCGGCGATCTTGAATTCGACATCTTCCTCGCTGGCATCGATGCTCGCCGCCTCGACGAGCGACGAGACGCGGCCGAGTTCTTCGAGATCGGCCTCGAACCCGACCGTGTAGATCGGGATCCGCAATCCCTCCACGACGTCGTCGACGTCCTCGAACGTGAGGCCGTCGGTCGTCTGCCCGTCGGTGAGCACGACGAGGATCGGTTTGACCTCCGGATCGAGCGCACGCTTGTCCTCGAGCATCTTCAGGCCCAACGCGATGCCGTCGTACATCGCCGTGCCGCCACCCGGGGTGAGATCCTCGGCGATCGCCGCGTACCGGGCCTGCTGGTTGAGGTCGAACTCGGCGATGTCGAGCCGCTTGGCGGCGACGTCGTTGAACTCCACGACGCCCACCTCGGTCGACGGTTTGATGAACTCGCGAGCCGACAGCATGGCGTTCTGGACCGCCTGGATCCGGGTGCCCTCCATCGAGCCGCTCGTGTCGACGACGAACACCGTAGCGACGGGACGACCGCCGTCCTTCTTGTCCTTCCACACGTTCTGGACGTCGATCAGTGTCGATCCCGGCGGCACCTCGACCGTCGGTTCGAACGCCGGCGGGTCGAACCCGAACTCGGCGGCGGACTGCTGGTACTGGGGCTGCTCGGCGAACGCGGCGAACGCTTCGAGCGCCTCCGACTGCGACGGCGTCAGGTCGCCGACCGTGTACAGCGGGTTGTCGTGGCGGACGCCGAACGGGATGAACTCGTATCCGTTCTGCAGCGATTCGGTGTTGGCGTAGGTCTGCCACTCCATCACGAACGCATCGAGCGTGCCCGTGTCGTTGGCGACCGAATCGCGCATCTGCAGCGTGGTGAGCGCCACGAACGGCACCTGCCGTTGGAACTGTTCGAACACGCTGGCGACGTCGGGTGACGCCAGCCGCGCGGATCGCCGTCGGCGATGCTGTCGAGCACGGTGAGCAGGAAGTTCAACCCGGTGCTCGAGGCGAACGGGTCGGTGTAGCCCATCACGAGGTCGCCGGCGATCACGGCCTCGACGAGAACCTCGGGTGTCAACTCGCCGTACTTGGCGCGCAACTCATCGGCGGTCTCGTCCTTCATGACGATGCCGGCGACGTTGAACACCGTGCTCGGCCGCACCTGGGACAGCGGCTGGAACTCACTGGCCATCTGCACCCACAGCTCGTTGGATGGCGTGTAGGCCTGGGGGAGCTCTTCCCCGCGGGCGATGAACTGGTAGCCCGTACCGGACGCGATCGAGCGCAGGTCGACACCGGCGACCGATCCGTCGCTCAGTGTGATCCCCGCGTTGTTGAAGTCCTCGGCCACTTCGCGGTACCAGCCGTCGCTGTCCTGGCCGGACTTCTCGGTCGACGACCAGACCTCGATCACTTCGTCGGCGCTCGCCGGCGCCTGCGCCGTGATCGGGAACTCGTCGAGGGGCGGCAACGTGTCGGCGAGGTTGGCGCCGGTCGGTGGCGGGATCGATGCGCTGCGGGTGACCGGCATGTCGACCCAGTCGATGTCGTCGGCCACCTCGTCGAGCCGTTCGGACGCCTGTGCCGCGTCGAGCGGCTCGTCGGTGTCGCCCGAACCACACGCGGCCGCCACGAGCGCGACGGTGACCGCCATGGCGGCGAGAGCGATGCGGCCGGGGCGCGTGGAGCGGGTCATTCGGTCTCCCCGCGGGTCGGTCGGGACTTGATCTCGCCGATGTCGATCGTGCCGGATCCCTCGAGCTTCGTCGTGGCCGACCGTCCGGACTCCATCTGGTGGATCGCCGTCTCGGTCTCGGCCGTGAGCTGATCGAGTTCGAGGATCGTCCCCGCCATCGTGGGCAGCGCCTCACGGCGATAACGCGAGATCTCGTCGAGCGCCGCATCGATGTCGGCGAAGGCCTGCTTGAGCGCCGCCATGTCGAGCATCGTGCTCGACGCCTGCTCGTGGATCTGCGTGCCCTGCGTCTTGAGGCGCTCGGCGGTCCCGGCGATCATCGCCGACGTCGTGGTGTTGATCGCCTCGATCTTGTCGAGCACGATCTTCTGGTGGGCGAGCGCCAGCGCCACCGTGACGGCGACCTGCAGCGCACTGATGGTCACGTCGAGGGCGCGGTCGACACCGCGGACGAGTTCCCGGTTGTTGCGGATGATGATCTCGATCGCCAGTACGCCCTGCTGGTTGACTGCCAGCTGCTGTTGCAGGTCGAGCGTGCGCTGGCGGAGCGCGAAGAGGATGTCCTCCTCCACGAACTGGCGGCGCGGGTCGTCCGGGCCGATCTCGGTGGCGAGTTTGTCGACCACGGATGCGTCGAGGGCCTGGGCGAGCGCGACCTGGTCGGTCAACGCATGGGTGAGCTCGCGCATCTGCTTCTGGTCGTCGCCGAGCGTCACGTTGTCGCGCTTGAGCTGATCGCGCCCCTTCTCCAACGACTGCACGATCGAGTCGATCTGGGTCTGGGAGCTCTCGTAGCGCATGAAGTAGCGCTTGAGCGGGGTGCCGACGCCGGGGATGCTGCCGACCAACCGGCTGAACCAACCGGCCTCGGTGTCGAGCCCGGACGGATCGAGCTTCTCGACCTCGATCCGCAGGTCGGACAACGACCTGGCGACCTCGCCGCCGTCCTCCGTGCCGTGCGCCAGATCCTTCAGCGGGGTCTGCAGCATCCGGCTGCGGGTGGCCGAACGGGTCTGGAGGTCACGGCCCATGGCGTCGACCGAGGCGCGGGCCGCGGTGCGCGCGTCGTCATCGGCCGGGTCGATCGACAGCAGCTGGGCGACCTGCGCGTCGGCCTGCGCCCGCAAGGCGTCGGTCGGCTCGGGCTCGGGAAGTGCGAGCTCGGCGGCCGCAGTCGGCACGTCGAGTGAGAGCGTGAGCGCGGTGGTCGTGCCGGTGGGCGTGGGGATGTTCGTCATCGTCGGGTCCTTCTGGGGGTTCGGTGCGCCTGATCAGGTCGCTTGGTCGGATCAGGTCGCATAGTCGCCGGTCCGGTCGGCGAGCGCTTCGAGTTCCGCCATCGCCGCGTCGGCGTCTTCGGGCTTCCTGCCGATCGGCACGTCGGCGAGTGCGGTGGTGGTGCGGTCGAGCGCGGTGAGCGCGGACTCGTTCTGCGCCAGCAACTGGGCGATCCGGCGGCGTTGGGTGTGGCGCAGTTCGCGTCGGCGTTCGAGTGTCGCCCGTTCGCGAGCCTCCGCGTCGGCGTCGCTGTCGTCGGCGGTGAGTTCGGCGAGGCGCCGGTCGATGTAGGTCTCGTCGATCGTGCTGATGCTCTCGGACGCCACGGCGACCTCGCGCAGGTTGTCGAGCGCCGACGAGAACACCTGCTGCGACGTGGCGAGATATCGGGCGTAGGTGAGTTCGCCGGCATCGAGACGTCGCTGCAAGACGTTGATCAGGCTCGCCCGCTTCTGCAGGAGCGCCTCGAGCTGTTCGGTCGGTTGCGTGTCGGTGAGCGCCCCGAGCTCGGTGCGCAGTGCGGCGATCTCGGCGGGGTCGACCTCCTCGACGCGCGGGACCTCGAACTGCAATTTGGCGAGCGTGCCGGTCGCCGACATCGTGAACGGCCACGCCGCCACCGCCAACACGGCGAGGACCAGGAGCACGATCACCATGAACGCCGGGGGGTCGATGACCTCGAGGATCAGCCATACGGTCGCGCCGAGAATGATCGCTGCCAGCCACGTCGGCGGGTAGGTGAGCACCGCCTTGCCCCAACCGGTCATCAGGAGTTGAGGATATCGCGTCCTCCCGCTGGTCCTTCCGCAGCCCCGCCGACCCGAAATTTGGAGCAGATGTTGCGCTCGACCGCGACATCTGCTCCAAATTTCGTGGATGATGTGGGTGGATGGTGGATGGCGGATGGTGCCGGCGTGTGACGGGGGACTCACAGCGGCCTGTCGCGGGTTGTGAGGGAACGCACGGTGCCAGTCGGACGGTGGCGATGTGTTGGACGCTCAGCCGTCATGTCGGAGGAATCATCGGGTAACGCGCATCTGGTCGAGTGGTCGCATGGACACACGCCAGATTCTCGTGGTCGGCAATGGCATGGTCGGTCAACGCTTCGTCGACCAGCTCGTCGCGGCCGACATCGAACAGACGTGTGCCATCACGGTGATCGGCGAGGAGAGCCGTCCGGCCTACGACCGCGTCGCGCTGTCGAGCTGGTTCAACGGCAAGTCCGAGGAGGATCTGCGCCTCGTCCGTCCCGAACTGCTGACCGGCGACCGTGTCGACTACCGGTTCGGGCGGCTCGTCGAGGAGATCGACCACACGACCGGCAAGGCGATCCTCGACGACGGCTCACTCGTCGCCTACGACGAACTCGTGATCGCGACCGGTTCGTACCCGTTCGTCCCTCCGGTCGAGGGCCACGATCTCGAGGGTTGCTTCGTGTACCGCACGCTCGACGACCTCGACCAGATCCGCACCTGGGCCACCGCGCCCGGCCGAACCACCGGCCTCGTGATCGGCGGCGGTCTGCTCGGCCTCGAAGCGGCCAATGCACTGAAGGCACTCGGCCTCGACGTCCACGTCGTGGAGATGGCGCCGTACCCGATGCCGCAGCAGCTCGGCGAGGGCGGGGGCCGCATGCTCGGCCGCTGGGTCGACTCGCTCGGCGTCGATCTGCACTGTGGTGTCGCTCCCGACCGGTTCCTGTCCGATGCGTCCGGCAACGTGACCGGCCTCCAGATGGCCGACGGGACGATCTACGAGAGTGACATCGTGGTGTTCTCCGCCGGTGTGCGCCCCGCGACGAGGTGGCACGCCGATCGGGAATCGACGTCGGCGAGCGCGGCGGCATCGTCGTCGACGACACGCTGCAGACGAGTGTCGAGCACGTCTGGGCGATCGGTGAGGTGGCGCTCCACGGGGGTCGGGTGTACGGGCTGGTGGCACCCGGGTACGAGATGGCGGCCGCGCTGGCCTCCCGCCTCCTCGGTGGTGACGACGAATATCGGGGGAGTGACCTGTCGACCAAGCTCAAGCTGCTCGGTGTCGACGTGGCGACATTCGGCCAGAGCAATGCGTCCGGCGACGGCGTGGACGAGCTCGTCTACAACGACCCGGTCAACAAGGTCTTCCGCCGGCTCGCGCTCGACGCCACCACCGGCGCCCTGATCGGCGGCGCCTTCGTCGGCGACACGTCCGGCTACGAACTGCTCACGGCGATCACGCTCGGTCTCGCCACCCAGCCCGACGACCTGCCGGCGTACCTCCTCCCGGCGTCGGTGCGCCCACCCGACCAGGGATCGCTCCCCGACGCCGCGCTGCTCTGCAGCTGCAACGCTGTCAGCGTCGGCACCATCCACGACGCGGTGGGCAAGGGATGCCTGACGCTCGGCGACGTGAAATCGACCACCTGCGCCGGCACGAGTTGTGGCGGCTGCGTTCCCGCCGTGACGACGCTCATCCGCAAGGAGCTCACGGCGCTCGGCGTCGACGTGTCGGACGCACTCTGCGAGCACTTCGACCTGTCCCGCCGTGCGCTCTACGACGTGATCCGTTACCACGGCCACCGCTCGTGGGCCGATGTCCTCCAGGCCCACGGGCGTGGGCGTGGTTGCGAGATCTGCCGGCCGACGGTCGCGTCGATCCTCGCGTCGCTGTCGAGCAGCTACGTGCTCGGCGGTGATCAGGCGTCGCTGCAGGACACGAACGACCACCACCTGGCCAACATGCAGCGCAACGGCACGTACTCGGTGGTGCCCCGCGTTCCCGGCGGTGAGATCACCCCGGATCAGCTGATCGCCCTCGGGACGATCGCCAAGGACTTCGGCCTGTACACGAAGATCACGGGCGGCCAGCGCATCGACCTGCTGGGGGCACAGATGCACGACCTCCCGGAGATCTGGCGCCGCGTGATCGACGCCGGCATGGAATCGGGCCAGGCGTACGGCAAGTCGCTGCGCACGGTGAAGTCGTGCGTCGGTTCCACGTGGTGTCGGTACGGCGTGCAGGACTCGGTCGGCATGGCCATCCTGCTCGAGGAGCGTTACCGGGGCCTGCGTTCGCCCCACAAGATCAAGATGGGCGTCTCCGGGTGCACTCGCGAGTGCGCCGAGGCGCAGAGCAAGGACGTCGGTGTGATCGCCACCGAGAATGGCTGGAACCTCTACGTGGGGGGCAACGGTGGCCGCAGCCCCCGCCACGGTGATCTGCTGGCGACCGATCTCACCGACCAGCAACTGATCACCGCGATCGACCGGTTCCTGATGTTCTACATCCGCACGGCTGATCGGCTCCAGCGCACGTCCACCTGGTTGGAGAGCCTGGACGGCGGTCTCGACCATCTTCGGGCGGTACTCCTCGACGACACCCTCGGTCTCGCCGCCGAGATGGACGCCGACATGGCCAGCCACGTCGACGTGTACGAATGTGAGTGGAAGGCGACGCTCGACGATCCCGAGCGGCTCGCCCATTTCGTCGAGTTCGTCAATGCGCCCGAGGTCAACACGACGCCGGTCTGGGTCACCGAGCGGGGACAACGGGTGCCGGCATGACCAGCGTGGAGATCGAACGTATCGAATCGCCTCGCACTGACGCCGCGGGTCATGCGGTCGCCCGAGTCGACGAGCTCCCGATCGACCGTGGCGTCGCGGTGCTCGTCGACGGCTACCCGGTCGCCCTCTTCCGTCTCGCGGATGGTGCCATCTTCGCCATCGATCACATCGAACCTTTCACCCATGTGCCGGTGCTCGCTCGCGGCCTGGTCGGCTCGGTCGGCGACGTCGCCACGGTGTCGTCTCCACTGCACAAGCAGCGATTCGATCTCGACACCGGACGATGCCTCGATGACGCGGCGTACGCGGTCGGCACGTGGGCGGTCAGTGTGGTCGACGGGGTGGTGACGATCGGCGGTCGGCGGCCGGCCGCAGCGTGACGGCCGGAACGTGAACGACCGGAACGTATCCACAGCGGAAACCTCGTGGAAACGATCTGCCCCGAGACTCGGGAGGGTGAATCGAGGACCGCTCGAGGGCTACACGATCGGCGTCACGGCCGACCGGCGCGCGGACGAACAGATGAAGCTGCTCGCCGGCCGCGGTGCCGAATGCCTGCACGGTCCGGTCATCAAGACGCACCCCGTCGGCTCGGAGGACGAGCTGCGGGCCGCAACCCAGTTCGTGCTCGACAACCCGCCTGACCTGGTGATCTTCACGACCGGCCTCGGTGTACGGGGATGGCTGGAAGCCGCCGACGCGATCCAACTGGGCGACGATCTCCGCGATGTGCTCGGGCAGGCCGAACTGCTCGCCCGGGGCCCGAAGGCCACCGGTGCGCTCGTCACGGTCGGATACGAGGTCGCCTGGACCGCCCCGCGGCTCGGTACGACGACATCACCGATCTCCTCGCAACGCGGCGACATGCAGGGCACGCGCGTCGCTGTGCAACTCGATGGTGCGGGCGCCAAGGACCTGTGCGACCAGATCGAGGCCATGGGTGCCCACGTCGTGCGGGTCCCCGTCTACCGGTGGTCGTTGCCGGCCGACTCGACGGATGCGGAGCGTCTGATCCGAGCGGTGGTCGAGCGGCGCGTCGACGCGCTCACCTTCACCGCCAAACCGGCAGTGGAGAACTTCCTCGAGATCGCCGGCTTCGTGGGCCTGCACGACGAGGTGACCGATGCGTTGGCGAGCGGCGAGGTCAGGGTGTTCTGCGTGGGGCCGGTGTGCGCCACGGGCGTGACCGAGGCCGGCCTGCCCGACCCGTTCGTCCCCGTGCGGCATCGCCTCGGCGCGATGGTGCAGCAGGTCGCGCAGTACTTCGCGACACAGGGCGAGGACGTCCAGATGGCGGGCACCTCCGTGCGGGTGCAGGGTCGACTGGCCCTGATCGACGGATCTCAGGCCGCGTGGTTGACCGACCGGGAACGAGCGTTGCTCACCGCACTGCTCGACCGGCAGGGCGCGGTGCTGTCGAAGCCGGAACTCCTCCGGCGGGTGTGGCGCGGGACCGAGACCGACGAACACCTCGTCGAGGTCACCGTCGCCCGGCTCCGCCAGCGCCTCGGCCCGGCATCGGACGGGATCGAGACCGTCGTTCGCCGCGGCTACCGCGTCAGCGCGGTATGACGCGCGGTTTCACGGAACGCACAGCCGACCGGCGGGCGTGTGAGCCCCCGCACGATCGCCGACTCGCCGATTGCGGTGGTGTGCACGATCCGTTCACTGCGCTGTCGTCACGAGGCAACGGCGATGGAGTTCGATCGATCCCATGACCGATGCGCTGCCCCCCACCGACGTCACTCCGCCCGTCGACATCTCCCGACCTGGCGCCGCGACCGGCGTCCGTGCGCTCTGGTCGTTCACGGGCAAGTACCGGATCCTGCACCTCACGTGGATCGCGTTCTTCCTCAGCTTCGTCGTGTGGTTCAACTACGCGCCGTTCGCCAACACGATCGCCACCCAGCTCGGCCTGTCCGACGCCGAGAAGAAGACGATCGCCCTGTGCAACGTGGCGCTCACGATCCCGGCCCGCATCTTCATCGGCATGGCGCTCGACCGCTGGGGCCCGCGCCGGGTGTACGCCGCGATCCTCATGTTCGCCGTGATCCCGAACACGATCTTCGCCCTGTCCAGTTCGTTCAGCACGCTCGTGCTCAGCCGGCTCGCCCTGTCGGTGGTGGGCGCCGGGTTCGTGGTCGGCATCCGCATGGTGTCCGAATGGTTCCCGCCGAGCGAGGTCGGCACCGCCGAGGGTGTGTACGGCGGCTGGGGCAACTTCGGCGCGGCGGCCGCCGCCTTCTCGCTCCCGCTGTTCGCCGGTCTGTTCGCCACCCTGCTTGGGAGCGACGACGGGTGGCGCTGGTCGATCCTGCTCACCGGCATCATCGCCGCCGCCTACGGCGCCTACTACCTCACCGCCGTCACCGACACCCCGGAGGGTGTCAGCTATGTGAAACCACGGCGCCAGGGTGCGCTCGAGGTCACCAACCGCAAGGCCGTGTTCGGGCTCGCGGCGATGACGATTCCGGTGAACGCCGCGCTCGGGCTCATCGCATGGCGCCTGTGGCGGGTCGACGTGATCAGCACACCGCTGTTCGTCGCGGTGCTCGTCGCCGTGATGGCGCTCCTCGTCGTCCAGGAACTCACGGTGTTCAAGGTGAATCGGCCGGCGATGGCCGACTCGTACGCCCCCGAGGATCAGTATCCGTTCCGGTCGGTCGCCGTGCTGTCGATCGCCTACTTCGCCACGTTCGGCTCGGAGCTCGCGGTCGTGTCGATGCTGCCGGGCTTCTTCGAGGAAACCTGGGGCCTCGGACCGAGCGCCGCCGGTATCGCCGCATCGGGCTTCGCATTCGTGAACCTCGCCGCCCGACCGGCGGGCGGCATCATGTCCGACCGGCTCGGGTCGCGTCGACACACGCTCACCCTCATCACGATCGGACTGCTCGTCGGCTACGTCCTGCTCTCCACGATGGGGGCGGCCTGGCCCTGGGCGCTCGCCGTCGTCGCCTGCATGGTCTGTTCGTTCTTCGTCCAGGCGGGCGCCGGCGCCGTGTTCGCCGTCGTCCCGCTCGTGAAGAAGCGGGTCAGCGGCCAGATCGCCGGCATGGCCGGGGCGTACGGGAACATCGGCGGTGTGGCCTTCCTGACGGTCGGACTGTTCGTCAGCACGCAGGTGTTCTTCCTCACGATCGCGGGTGCGGCGGTCGTGGCCCTGATCGCCAGCCTGTTCCTCGTCGAGCCCGCCGAGAGCTTTGCCACCGAACTGCAGACCGATCACGTCGGTGCCGACACGGAGCCGAGCAGCGATGCACATCCCGCCGCGGTTCGTCCACTCCCGTCGGGCATCCCCGTTCCCGCCACCATCGCTGCGGCGACAGCGAGCCCCTCATGACGTCCGAGACCACGCTCACGCACTGCCCGTACTGCGCGCTCAACTGCGGCATCGGGCTCGGCGTGGCGAACGACGCCATCACCGGTCTCGTGCGGTGGAAGGGCTCACCGCTCACCGGCGGCGCCGTGTGCTCGAAGGGGTCGACGGCATGGGAGCAGGTGCACCATCCCGACCGGCTCGTGAAGCCGCTCGTCCGGCGCGACGGTGTGCTGGTGGAGACCGGTTGGGAGGAGGCGCTCGACATCGCCGCCGACGGGTTCCTCCAGATCCGTGACCGTCACGGCGCCGATGCCAACGCCGTCCTGTCGGGCGGCTCGCTGACCAACGAGAAGGCCTACCTGATGGGCAAGTTCGCCCGGCTCGCGCTCGGCACCCGGCACATCGACTACAACGGACGCTTCTGCATGGTGTCGGCGGGAAGCGCCAACATGATGGCGTTCGGCATGGACCGGGCGATGACACCGCTCGACGAGCTCGTCGACGCCGACGTGATCGTCGTGGTCGGGGCCAACCTGTCCGACGCCTACCCGGTCATGCTGCCGACCACGATCAACAAGGCCCGCCAGCGCGGCGCCCGGGTGGTCGCCATCGACCCTCGGTTCGGTCGCTGGGTGCAGGACGACGACCTGCAGATCGCGATCCGTCCGGGTACCGATGGTGCACTGTTCACCGGCCTGCTCGCCGAGATCGAGACGCAGGGTCTGATCGACACCGACTTCGTCCGCGACCGGACCGTCGGGTTCGACGCGGCGATCGAAGCCGCGCGTGAGTGGCGGCCCGAGCGCGTCGAGGCGGTCACCGACGTCGCCGCGGCCACGGTGCGCGAACTCGCCCGGCTGATCGGTTCGGCCCACCGGTGCATGATCCTCCACGCTCGCGGACCCGAGCAGCAGACGATGGGCACGAACAACGTGCTGGCGATGATCAACGTCGCGCTCGCCTGCGGTCACATCGGCAAGCCGAGCTGCGGCATCAACATGCTCACCGGCCAGCGCAACGGTCAGGGTGGCCGGGAATGGGGTCAGCGCTGCAACCAGCTGCCCGCCGGCCGATCGATCGCCAACCCCGAACACCGGGCGATCGTCGCCGAGCGGTGGGGCGTCGACGCCGACGCACTCCCCGAGGCTGGTGCGACGTACGTCGAGATCCTGCAGATGGCGGGCCGCGGTGAGATCAGGGGCTTGCTGTCGATCTCGAACAACATGAGCATCTCGGCGCCCGACCTCGGCCGTGTGGAGCAACAGATGGCGACGCTCGAACACTGTGTGATGATCGACCCGTTCCTGTCCGAGTCGGCGCTGCGCCACGCGACGGTCGTCCTGCCCGGCACCACCTTCGCCGAGGAGGAGGGAACCGTCACCACCATCGAAGGGCGGGTCGTGCGCTGCGACCAGGCGGTGGCGCCCGTGCCACGGCGCGCCGACATCGACGTGATCCGGAACCTCGCGCGGCGCCTCGGCGTCGGCCACCAGTTCGACTTCGTGCGCGGCCGTGAGGTGTACGAGGAGATGCGGGCCGTCTCGGCCGGCGGGCCGAACGACTATGCCGGCATCACGTGGGAGCGCGCTCGCGCCGGTGTGTTCTGGCCGTGCCCGACCGAGCGACACCCGGGCACCCCGCGACTGTACGAGGATCGGTTCGCCCATCCCGGACGGGCGGGCCCGCTTCCATGCGGTCGAGATCGCGGCGCCTCCGGTCATCGTCGACGCCGAGTATCCGCTCGTCCTCACGACGGGCCGCCTGCTCGCGCACTACCTCTCCGGCAACCAGACCAAGCGGATCCCGGCGCAGCAACAGAAAGCTCCGGGGCCGTATGTCGAGTTGCACCCCGACACCGCAGCCGCGCTGGGCCTGACCGCCGAGGATCGCGTCGAACTCACCAGCCGTCAGGGTCGCTCGACGGTGCCGTGGCGGCCGAACGAGCGTTTGCGGACCGACACCGTGTTCATGCCGTACCACTGGAGGGAATGCAACGTGCTGGTCGCCGCCGACCTCGACCCGACGAGCGGGATCCCCGGGTTCAAGTACACCCCGATCCGTGTCAGCCCGCTGCGGCGGCATGACCACTCGGAAGCAGCGCTCGCCGGATCGGCCGCGCCGTGACGACGCCGGAACGCCTCGGTCGCGTGACTCTGGTCGGTGCGGGGCCCGGGGGAGCCGACCTGATCACGATCCGCGGCGCCGCCGCACTGGCCGCCGCCGACGTGGTGGTCTACGACCGGCTTGCCGACCCGGAACTCCTCGATCTCGCCCCGGTCGGCGCCGAACGGATCGCCGTCGGCAAGGCCAAGGGGGAGGGGGTCGACCAGGACGACATCAACGCGATCCTCGTCGACATGGCATTGCGCGGCCACCACGTCGTCCGTCTGAAGGGTGGCGACCCCTTCGTGTTCGGCCGGGGTTCGGAGGAGCGCGCCGCGGTCGAAGCGGCAGGCATCCGGTGTGAGGTGGTTCCCGGAGTCAGTGCATCGCTCGCCGCTCCGGCGCTCGCCGGCATACCGCTCACCCATCGGGGCATGTCGGCTTCGTTCACGGTGTTGTCCGGCCATCGGATCCCCGATGCCGATCACGACTGGGGAGCGCTCGCGCGGAGCGGATCGACGCTCGTCGTGATGATGGGCGCCAGCACGGCCGTGCAGGTCGCGACCCGCCTGATGGCCGAGGGCCGACCGGCCGACGAGCCCGTCGCCGCGATCCATCACGCCGGCACACCCGAGATGGACGTGGCGACGATGCGGCTCGATCACCTCGCGGAGCACGGCTGCCCGTTCCCCGCGCCGACCGTCCTCGTGATCGGCAACGTCGCCGCGTTCGCCCACCCGACCCGCACCACCCGTGCGATGAGCGAGCGGCCCACCGTTCGGTCCGTTGGCTCATCGCAAGCCGAGCTTGCCGTCGGCTAGCGACGTCGGTTCGTCAGCGGGGAGCGGACGGGTCCGCGGAGGAACCGGGCACCGCGGCGGATGAGGCCGAGCTACAGGCATCGGCTGACTCCGCGGTGAGCAGCGGATCGAGGGAGAACTCGGGACGGAGGTGCACCACGCCGGGCGCGGCGACGACGACTTCGAGCAGCCCGTCGTCCGACGACATGACGCACGCGCCCTCGTCGCCCTCCGAGTCGCTGTCGGCCGACCAGTAGGGCATGTACCAGGCCCGCACCAGGACCGAGCCGGCAGCGTCAGCCACGATCACGATCTCGTCGGGCGTCTCGCTGACGAGCCGCGCCGGAGGGTCGACGATCGGCGTGGCATCGATGACCTCCCAGATGCGCCAGTGTTCGGTCGTGCGGACGAGTCGCAACCACGGCACGCCACGCTCGAGGAGCGCGGCTTCCGCCTCCCCTCCCTCGTCGAGGTCGACATCGGGCAGGGCGATCCACCGCACCGCGTGATCGTCGACCCACTGGCGGTACTGCGCCGCGGTGAGCTCCTCGTCGTAGAGGTCGGCGTTGCGGTCCATGTCGATCTGGCGCTCCCACCCCCGGGCGATGGGCACCTGCGACGCGATGTGGGCGACCTCCCAGTGGCCGGCGGTGAACGGGATCTCGACCCGCCCGGGCTGCCCTCCGGCCTCCGTGACCACATCGATCACCGGCTGGTGGTACTCGGCGTCGGCGGCGGGATCGTCGAGATGGCCGGCAGCAGCCGCCCCGGGCAACACCATCCACACTGCGAGCGGGATCCCCGCGGCGATCACCAGCTGTCGGCGGCTCCTCCACATCGCTGCGGCGAGGATCGGCAGGACGAAGAAGACGACCATCCGGGTCATGTTGCCGCCCAGGGGATTGGCGACGAAGAACAATGGGACTGCGGCGGCCGCCGCGAGCCCCGCCGACAGCCGGAGCACCCGTTCGGATGACGGCAGCACGAGCACCAGGCCGATGCACGACGCCATCACGCCGATGAATCCGGCGCCGCGGAACGGGAACACTCCAGCATCGGGGAAGAGCGCCGAAGTTGCGGCGATCGGGGTGATGGTGAGAACCGCCATCGTGATCGGAACCTTGATCCACACGTGCTCGCCATTGCGCCGGCGCAGCCATGCGTCGACGACGATGCCACCGAGCCCGATCGCCAGGAACGCACCGGCGACGGGGCTGGCGAGCGACGTCAAGGGAGCGGCCACCAGGGCGACCACGAGCCATCGCCGCTCGTAGGCCGTGAGCGCCACCAGGCCGAACGCGAGTCCGAGCGCGAACGGGAGCCGACCGACGGCCAGGTTGACCGCGGTGCCAACGGCGAACCAACACGCGGCCATCGCACCGACCGTGCCGAAGCGTCGCTGCAGGAGGTCGGCGAACGCTGCGGCGGCGATCACACTGCTGGCGATGCCGATCACCATCGGGCCGAACCACGTCGCGAGGGGCGGGAAGATGACGCTGTAGCCGAGCGTGTAGTGGCCGCTGTACCACTGCCCGTTCCACAGGGTCATTCCGGCCTGCCGGAACAGCTCGATGCGGAAAATGTGGCCCGGCCAGTCGGCGCCGCGCGCCCCCGAGAGTGCCACCGCGGCGCCGAGCACCAGGGCGATGGTCGGAGCCAGCAGCCCGATCGCGGCGCGGCCGGTCGGCGATGGCTTCGCTCGCTCGATGGTTGGAAGGGGTGTGGTCACGGTTGGTCCTGGCGTGCAGACAGGGTGCCCGTCTGTACCTCACCGTAACCGTTTCGCAACGTTATTGCTGTCCCCATTCGACCCGGCGGACACGCAGTCCGTCGCCCGACAGGCGTACGGGCAGCACCGCGCAGCCATGGCCGATCGACGTCACCTCGTCGAGGAGGCGCCGGGTCCGATCGGGATCGCCGTCGGTCAACAACGTGATCGCTCCGCCGTCGCCGCCGGCGCCGTTGACCTTGTGGCCGAGCGCGCCGTGTTCGTCGGCCACGTCGATCACCCGTTGGGCCAGTGGGCCCACCAGATCGGGGTGCAGCTCCCGTTGTGCCTGCGTGTTGGCGGTGAGCGCTCGTCCGAACGCCTCGAGGTCGCCGGCGGCGAGTGATTGCGCGGCGAGGCGCGCCGCCCGGCGGAGCGCCTCGAGCGGAGGTGCCTGCGGCCCCCGGTCGATCATGTCGCCGATCACGGTGTCGTGGATCTCCGACGACCGGTGCGGCGCACCCAGGTACACCACGACGAGCCGTCGTTCGAGTTCGGCGAGCACGTCCGGTGCGACGTCGATCGGCTCGACGTGGGCGTGCGGGTACGCGTCGACGTGGATCAGGTTGATCCCGCCGAACGCGGCGGCGATCTGGTCCTGCACCCCGCTCTGCTGGGCCAGGTGTTCGGTCTCGACGCGCCACGCCGCGCGGGCCACGTCGAGGTTGCTGCGCCGTCGCGATCGGAGCGCGTCGAGCGCACCGATCAGCGCCACGCAGGTCGCGGCGGATGTGCCGATCGACGCGCCGAAGGGCGCGGCGGAGTCGATCGTGATCTCGACGGCGAGGCCCGGTGGGATGCCGACTTCCACGAGCGTCGCCTCCAGCAGTGGATGCCGGCCCCAGCAGTGTTCCCCGAGCCCTTCGGGCGCGTAGCGATCGCCGAACACGCGGGCATCGATCACGATCGGTGGGCCCGACCCGTCGTCGGCTCGGGCAACGATGTCGACGTGTACCCGCGGTTCCACGGCGATGCTGCAGACCGTGCCGTACTCGGCGAACCACGTGTCGGTCCATCCGCCGTTGTCGCAGATGCGCGTCGGCGCGCTGGCGTGGATGGTGAGGACGTCAGACGTTGGTGGCACGGCCGGCCCAGAACGGGGCTCGCAGCTCGCGCTTGAGGATCTTGCCAGACCCCGTCTTCGGTAGCTCGTCGATCCACGAGATCGAACGCGGCACCTTGTAGCTGGCCAGGTGGGCCCGCGCGAAGGTGCTGACGCCGTCCTCGTCGAGGTCCGCGCCGGGCCGTTTGACGATCACGGCGTGGACCAGTTCACCCCAGTCGTCGCTCGGGATGCCGAACACGGCGGCCTCGAAGATGTCGGGGTGGGCCTCGAGCGCCGATTCGATCTCGGCCGGGTAGATGTTCATCCCGCCCGAGATGATCATGTCCTTCTTGCGGTCGCAGATGTAGAGGAATCCCTCGTCGTCGCGGTAGGCGATGTCGCCGACGGTCTGGAAGCCGTCGCGACGGTCCTCTTCGAACTTGTCGTGCTGCTTGTAGTAGTCGGCGAACACCGATGGCGATCGGACGTACACCTCGCCCGTGGCCTCGGGGCCGGTGCCGGTGACGATGTTGCCGTCGTCGTCGTACAGGCGGATCTCGACCAGTGGCGACTCCTTGCCACACGACCCGGGTTTGCGCATCTGGTCCTCGGGGCGCAGCACCGTGTTCACACCGAGTTCGGTCGAGCCGTACACCTCGAACAACGACTCCGGCGGGAAGTCGCGGACGTACTGCTGCTTCAGCGCGAAGCTCCACGGCGCGGCGTTGGCGATCATGATCCGGATCGACGACCGGTCGTACTTCGCCTTCACCTCGTCGGGCAAGTTGCAGATCATCCGGATCGGCGTCGGTGCGCTGAACGTCGAGGTGGGCTTGTACGTGTCGACGAGGCGCAACCAGTCCTCCGGGTCGAACTTGTGCTGGAGGATGATCGTCTGGCCCATCGCCAGCGCGCTGGCCATGAAGCCGCCGGGCCCGGAGTGGTACAGCGGACCGGTCGTGATGTACACGTCGTCGACCCGGTAGCCGATGAACTGGCAGAGCGCCAGCGCCCTGCCGAGGATCGGCGGCGTTGCGGCGGAACGCGCCTTTCGGCTTCCCGGTCGTACCCGACGTGTAGATCATCGTGGCGCCGGCGGCGGCCGGGTCGCCGTCCTCCGGCACGATCCATTCGCTGGTCGGTGCGGCGGCGATCAGGTCGTCGCCCGACTCCATGCCGTCGAGCGGGGCGCCGTCGAACACGACGACCGACGACACCTTGGGGATCTCCGGCCGGATGCGGGCGAACAGTGCGGCGAACTCGGCATCGACGACCACCACCGAGGCGTCGCAGTGGTCGACCACGTACGCCGCCTCGTCGTCGGAGAGCCGGTAGTTGATCGGCACCGCGGTGGCCTTGATCTTGCGCGCCGCGTTCATCGCCTCGACGATGCCCGTCGAGTTCTGGCCGCACCAGGCGATCTTGCTGCCAGGCCCGGCGCCGAGATCGGTGAGGACGTGGGCGACCTGATTCGCCCGGGCTTCGAGTTCGGCGTAGGTGCACTGTCGCACGTCGCCGCCGCCCCGGTCGTCGATCACCGCGATCTTGTCGGGCTGACTGGCTGCGTACCCCGTGAGCAGGTCGGTCATGGGCGTATTCGTACCACCTGCTGCCGCACCGACTCGCTCCGGAGCCACCCCCGGGCCCCTTCCACCGACGTTTGCGTCGGGATTTCTGTGGGACGTCCCTCAGAAATCCCGACGCAAACGAGGATTTGAGCCGGTTGGTCAGGCCGGTTGGTTGAGGTCGGGCCGGTGGGCCGGTGGGCCGGGGTCAGGCGGGTTGGAGGGCGGCGTCGCGGCGCTCGGCGTAGCGGCGGGCGACGCGCTCACTCGTGGCGAGGCGCTTCATGAGGCGCTCCTGTGCCGCGGCACCTTCACCGGTCAAGCCGGTGATGTTCGCCGCGTCCCACTGCCGGAGCACGACCGGGGCGAGGATCTGATCGTGGTGGATCTGCAGGTCGTAGATGCCGGCCTTGGCGATGAGCGCGGCGTGGCGGTCGAAGTCGGGGATCCCGACACCCGGCATGGCGAACTTCCGCACCTGCTTCTCCATGGCGACCATCATCACGTCGGGAGCGGCCTCGATCGCCGCCGCGGCGAGGTCGCGGTAGAAGAGTTGGTGCAGGTTCTCGTCGCCGCACACCCGCTTCATCACCTCGAAGCCCACCGGGTCGCCGATCTGCGCGCCCGTGTTGCGGTGCGAGATACGCGTGGCCAGTTCCTGTAGGGCGAGGTAGATGAACCCCTCGAAGAGGCTCTCGGGGTCGGGCGTGATCCCGCCCGACACCTGGGCCATACGTCCCCGTTCGAGCTCGACCGGGTCGACCGCCCGCGTCGTCATCAGATACCCGTAGATGACCATCGAGTGGCGACCCTCTTCAGCCGTCCAGCGACGCACCCAGGTGCCCCAGGCGCCGTCCTTGCCGAACATCTTCTCGACCGAGCGGAAGTAGTAGGGGAGGTTGTCCTCGGTGAGCAGGTTCACGAGGAGCGCACTGCGCACCTCGGGGCCGATCGAGGCACCTGCGAGGTCGGCGTCCTCCTCGGTCCACTGGTGACCGATCTCGTGGTCGCGGCCCCGGCCGTACGGCACGTAGTCGTGCGGGAACCACTCTTTGGTGGTCGCGAGATGCCGTTCGAGCAACCGCTCAGCGGTGGGCGTGAGGTCGTGGAGGATGTCCTGCTCGTTCACGGAACTCACCCTACCGACCGGCAGGTAGGAATGCCAGTCAACCCCGCCCTGCAGTGTTCGACGGGGCGATGGAGATGCGTCACACTGACCGGGGGCCCTCGACCGACACGTCGAGCCCTTGCCGGCGCGCCGCCTCGACCAGGGCGGTCGCCTGCTCACGTGTCCGCACCGCGAACGTCGCGTGGATGCCGGTCTGGCGGACGTGCAGGTCGAGTCCCTCACGCAGGTGCTCGACCTCGATCAGATCCGCGCCGCCATCGGCGAAGACCGACAGAAGTTGGGCGAGCGCGCCGGGCCGGTCGCCGATGCGGGCGAAGATCGACAACCGCCGGCCAGCCTGGTTCTCCCGTCGCCGGATCAGACCGGGCACGAGCCCGAGGTCGACGTTGCCGCCCGACACCACCACGCATGTGACGCCATCGTGGGCCGCCCGCACGAGCCCGGCACCGAGTGCTGCCACGCCGACCGCGCCGGCGCCCTCCGACACGAGCTTGGCCCGGTCCATCAGCAGAACCATCGCGTCGGCGATGGCGTCCTCGTCGACGCTGACGATCTCGTCGAGCCACGTCGATACGAGGGGTCCCGTGATCTCTCCGGGGTACTTCACGGCGATCCCGTCGGCCAACGTCAACACCGGACCGTCGGCCACCGCACCGCCGCAGTACGGCGCGCACGCCGCGGCCTGCACACCGACGACGCGCACGTGCGGGAGCAGCGACTTGACCGCGATGGCGATGCCGGATGCCAACCCGCCACCGCCGAGCGGTACGACGACGCACGACAGCGATTCGATGTCGTCGACCAACTCGAGGCCGATGGTGCCCTGTCCGGCGATCACGGCGACATCGTCGAAGGGCGGGCAGAACGTCGTGCCGCGCTCGCGGGCGTGCTCCATCGACAGCTCTACGGCTTCCTTCAACGCCGCGCCGTGTTCGATGACGGTCGCGCCGTAGCTCCGACACGCCTCGATCTTGTTGATCGGCGCGCCGACCGGCACGACGATTTCGCAGGGCACACCGAAGTGCGCCGCCGCGAACGCGAGCGCCTGGGCGTGATTACCGGCGCTGCCGGTGGTGACGCCGCGTTGCGTGCCCGACCCCAACGACGCCACCTTGTTCATCGCGCCGCGGATCTTGAACGAGCCGGTGCGTTGCAGGTTCTCCGCCTTCAACACGACATCGCCACCGGCCTGTCGACCCGACAACGTGAGCGACGTGATCAGCGGGGTGCGCTTGACGACGCCGGCGATCGCGGTGCGTGCCGCCCGGATCGACTCGAGATCGACGACCGCGTCCACGAGCGAACCGTACTGCGGTCGCCATCGCCGTGCGGGGCGTGCCGACGACCGTGCCGACCCGAGCGTGCCGACCCGACCGTGCCGACCCGAGCGTGCCGACCCGACCGTGCCGACCCGACCGTGCCGGTCAGGCGTCGTCGAGCAGCGGATGTTCGGGGAGCTTGCGGACCTTCGCCCGGCGACGGCGACGCGCCGGGATCATGTCGCGGATCGATTCGAGCCGTCCGAAGCAGAGCAGCCGGTCGTTGGCGTGGAGCACCCGGTTCTCGCGGGGGTTCGGGATGACCTCGGTGTCGCGGTGCAGGGTGAGCACACTGATGTCGCGGTCACGCAACCCGGCCTGGGCGATCGAACGTCCGACGAAGTCGCCGCCGTCACGTACGAGGATCTCCGCAACGCCGTAACCGGTACTCACCGACAGCCGTTGGCGCACGTCGAGTTCGGGGAAGGCGACCTGGTTGGCGACATGATCGACGATCGCGCCGGCGATGTCGAGTTCCGTGGCCTGTTCGATGCCCTCCAGCCCGGGCGACGAGTTGACCTCCATCACCAGCGGCCCGTCGCGGCCCTCGAGCATGTCGACCCCGGCCACGCGCAGTCCCATGATCTGGGCGGACCGAACCGCGGTCCGTTCGTACGCGGAATCGAGCGTGACGCCCTCGACCGTGCCGCCGCGATGGATGTTGCTGCGGAACTCGTCGCCCTGCGCGGTGCGGCGCATCGCCGCGACCACGCGGTCGCCGACCACGAGCGCACGGATGTCGCGTCCCTTGCTCTCCGCCACGAACTGCTGGATCAGCACGTTCGTACGAGTGCTCTGCATCGTCTCGATGATCGCTTCGGCCACCTTGTTGTCGGGCGCGAGGATCACCCCGATGCCCTGCGTGCCCTCGAGCAGCTTGATCACCACGGGAGCTCCGCCGACGCGGTCGATGGCCGACAGCACGTCCTGCCGGTTGCGGACGAACGCCGTGCGCGGCATGCCGATGTCGTGGCGCGACAGGATCTGGATGGCGCGCAACTTGTCGCGCGAGTTGGCGATCCCATTCGCGGTGTTCGGCGTGTACACGTCCATCTGCTCGAACTGGCGGACGACGGCCGAACCGAAGTAGGTGATCGACGCGCCGATCCGGGGGACGATCGCGTCGTAGTCCGACAGGGGCTTGCCACGGAACTGGAGGTCCGGTTCGGAGCCCGACAGGTCGATGGCGAAGCGCAGGGTGTCGAGGACCTTGCACTCGTGGCCGCGGTCGATCGCCGCCAGCTTGAGTCGCTGCGTGCTGTACGACCGTGGCGCGCGGGAGAGGATCGCCAGCTTCATGCGATCCCGATCGTCGGATCGTCGTCCATCTGGCGCGACGGATGCCGTCTTCCGTTGCTGTCGTCGCTGCTGTCGCTCGAGTCGCCGGCGGTGGGGGCGGTGATCTCGGCGATGTTGGCGATCGCATCACCCTGGTGGACGAGCGGGTGCTGGATGTGTCCGATCACGACACCGGATGTGGTCGCGGTGATCCTGCTCAGGCGCTTTCCCACCGAGTCGTGGATCACCCCGAGGAGTTGCCCCCGCGTCACCTCGGCGCCCAGCCCGGTCTGGAGGAGCGCCAGGCCGCTGCGACGCGCCCGCACCCAGGACGTGCGCCGGCTCTCCAACGGCACCGTCGTCCCGCCGTCGTCGGCGTCACGGTCGATCATGCCGAGTTCACCGAGCACGCGCCGGATCCCACGGACGCCGACGTCGAGCGCCGTTGTGTCGAACCGCCACGCTTCGCCTCCTTCGTAGAGCAGCATCGTCGCACCGTTCTCGGTGGCCGCGGCGCGTAACGATCCGTCACGCAACCGGGCGTGCACCATCACGGGCGCACCGAACGCTTCGGCGAGCTGACGCGTCGTCGGGTCGTCGAGGTCACCGCGCACGTGGGGCAGGTTCGTGCGGTGGTCCGAGCCGCTGTGCAGGTCGATGCCGACATCGCAGCGCGTGACGATCTCGGTCATGAAGAGATGGGCGATGCGCGCCGCCAGCGACCCGTTGGGAGAACCGGGAAAGGCACGGTTCAGGTCACGACGGTCCGGCAGGTAGCGGTCGCCCTGCAGGAAGCCGTGCACGTTGACGATCGGCACGGCGATCACCGTGCCGGACATCACGCTGCGTTCAGGCTCTTCGTCACGCGCCGGATGATCTCGACGCCGCCGATCTCGTCGCCGTGCACGGCGGCGCTGAGCCAGATCGTGCGGCCCGGCTTGCGCCCGTGCACGATCTGGATCGGCAACGAGATCTGCGTGCCGGTGACGAGCCGCGAGATCGGGAGTTCGCCCGTTGCCGAGCGGCCGGGCGGGACGAGCAGTTCGCCGATCAGGAACGGATCACGGCTCGGGCGACGCGTCGGAATCACGTGAGTCCACGGTTCCGCTGCCGGATCTCGCGCGACGGTCGGCCGCCCCGGTACGACACGCCGGGGTCGACGACGAAGCGCGACCGCATTGCCTCGCGGCCGATCAGCATCCGAAAGCCCATCTCGTCCCGCCGCGTCAGGGTGATCTCGGCGTCGACCCGGGCGCCGGCGAGCGTCACCGTCGTCAGCACGACCGGCCGGTCGTCGGTCCGCCCCGACGAGCTCTTGATCGACCGCCACGTCAAGACCGGGGCGGTGGCCGTCACGGGATCGTTCGTCGAGCGCTGCCACGGATGGATCTCGAAGCGCACCCACTCGGTGCCGTCACTCTCGAACGATTCGAGATCGAAGGCGTGCAGCGACGATGTCCGCGCCCCGGTGTCGAGCTTCGCCTTGATGTACGGGACGCCCCACTCCTCGAGCGCGACCCACTCGCGCCATCCGAGACACGGCCGGTCGAGCTCTCGACGCTTCGCGCTCAGCCGTGCCACCGCCCCGAACGTACCTGTTGCGCGGTGCCTGACCCCGCGCAACAGGTTCCACGCAACAAGTTCGCGACGTGAGCGATGTCACGTCGGGAAGTGGCCGCCCGACGTCGGTACCGCCGGGCGGGCTGCGAGGCTCGACGGCATGGTCTCCTGGTTCACATCGATCGCCGAAGCTCTCGTCCTCCTGCCCGTCGCGTTCGTCGCGTCGTGGATGGCCCGGCGGGTGATCACTTCGCTGACGCGCCGGGCGGTTCGTCGGGCACAACGGTCGCAGGGGAGTTGGCGGGTCCGGCTCGACCGGCTCGGCGACAACGGTCAGGCCGACGCCCGCAAGCGCCAGCGGGCGGATGCGGTGGCCCGGATGCTCGGCCACACGGTGACCGTGGCGATCTTCGCGATCGCAACACTCGCTTCGCTGGCAGTGCTCGGCGTGTCACCCGTGTTGGCGATCTCGAGTGCGGGCTTCGTCGGGTTCGCCATCGCCATCAGCGGTCAGCACGTCGCCAACGACGTGATCGCCGGCACCCGGGCCCTCCTCGAGGACCGCTACGCCGCCGGCGATGACGTCATCCTGCGAATCGGTGGGACCGAGGTGCGGGGAACAGTCGACCTGATCGGATCGGCGTCGTTGCGGCTCCGGACGACCGACGGCGCCACGTGGCATGCCGGCCACGCGTCGATCGAGTCGGTGACGAACCTGTCGCAACTGCCCGCGGTGAGCGACATCGAGGTGCCTGTCGAGGCGTGGGAGCGGGCCGACGGGCAGGCAGCCGCGGCACGTCTGGCGTCGGCTTCGAACGACATCGGGCTCACCGGGGTGGTGTTCCTCCGTGACATCGAGACGCACGAGCCGGAGGACTCCGACACGATGACGGTGCGGGTCAGGTCGAACCGGCCACTGACCTCACCGGAAGAGGCACTCGTCCGGTCGCGGTTGCTCGACTCCTGACGTCGTCGCCCTGACGGGTCAGTTCGGAACGGGCCAGGCCTGAATGGTCAGTTCGGCCCGGTCGGTTCGGAACGGTCCGTTCGGAACGCGTCAGTTCGACGGACGGGCACCGAATTCGGTGGTGATGATCCGGCCGCTCCGTTCGCCGGCGCTCGGTGCGAGATCGGCGACGACGAAGCTGCGCTGCAGCCAGCGATCGTGGCCGTCGAAGCGAGGCGTGAACGGCGAACGCCCGTGCACCGCCACGTTGTTGTCGATCACGAGGAGGTCGCCGGGCTCGAGCACGAGGTCGCGCTGGCACTGGTCGATGGCGTCGCGCACGGTGTCGACCACGAGCTGGGCATCGGGGTCGATGCCGATCGTGAGGTCGGCATCGAACACGAACGTCGGCGACTCGGTCGTGCCCGTCACGAGGGGCATGATCGGGCCGAGCTCGTTGGCTCGGTCGCCGAGGAAGCTGGCGTCGACCGCGGTGCGGTAGCGCGGTTCGAACATCGCTTCGACGGCCGCGGTCGGCAGCACGTCGAACAGGTCGTGGACGCTGGCCATGGTGGTCTTCGCCGTCGGGTCACCGCGGAGGCACAGCAGCAACAGGTAGCGCGGGCGGTGCGGGTGGAACGCGGTCTCGGTGTGGAACATGAGATTCGACCGTGACGACGTGGAGGTCTGACGGTCGGCGTCGCCGCGCGTCGGCACGATGTTCTGCACGATGCGCCCGCCGTGTTCCGGCACGTACCCCACCGGCTCTCCCAGGCGGCGCGCCACGGTGAGCAACGCCAGTTCGGTGGCCAGATCCTTGTCGGTCGGTTCACCCGGCGCGCCGGGAGTTGGCGGCAGCGCCCCGATCGGGACGTTGCGGATGAGCAACGCTCCGGCGCGGTTCGAGCGCGAAGCGAACCGGGCGAGGGCATCGTCGACGGCGATCGGCAGGCTGCGGCCCCGCATCGCAGCCTCGTGCACGAGCGCCTCGTCGAGCCGGCCACGGTCGGCACCGATCGGTGCCGCGTCCCACGAAGCGGCGTCGACCGTTTCGATCGGTAGGGGGGCGATCGGAAGGCGATCGGTCAGTGTTGTCATTCCGGCAGCCCTTCCTCCCTCGGTCGGTCGCTCGATCCGGTCGTGGTTGAAATATCTGTTCCAGAATATCTGGTCCGTGGAACGATGTCAATCGTCTCGAGCGTGCCTGGCGGCACAGCGACCGCTACTGTGCTGCGGCGATGACCGTCGCGGAAACCGTCCGAGCACACGGTGGCCAGCTGACGCCGACCGAACGGCGGATCGCGACCATCGTGCTCGCTTCGCCACAGATCGTCGGATTCGGCACGGTGGCCGACCTCGCGGACGAAGCCGACGCCGGCGCGGCGACCGTGGTGCGGTTCGCCAACAAACTCGGCTACGACGGATTCGTCGGGCTGCAACATGCCGTCCGCCGCGATCTCAGCGGCCAGCTCCGGCCTGCCGCCGAGCGCATCCGGGAACAGCGCCAGGGCCTCGACCACGTGCGCGACCACGCGGCGATCGAGCAGGCGAACGTCGCGATCACGTTGACCGACATCGACACGGCCGCCACGCGCGTCGTCGTCGCTCGCCTCGCCGACGAGCGGTCGGACGTGCTGGTACTTTCCGGCGCCGCCTCGCGGTGTGGCGCTGCAGTTCGTCATCGAGCTGTCGCAGCTCCGCAATGGCGTCTCGCTGCTCGATGGCAACCCGGTCGATGCGGCACGCGCCCTCGCACTCGCCGGTGCACGGCCCACGATCGTGGCGATCGACATCCGCCGGTACGACCGCTGGGTCGTCGACACCCTGCAGCTGGCGACCGAGCGCGGGGCCTGGGTGGTGGCGGTGACCGACAGCGTGCTCTCGCCGCTGGCCTCGGTGGCCGATCACGCCTACCTGGTGGCCGCCGAGTCGCCGGGGCCGTTCGACAGCCATGTCGGAACGCTGGCCCTGCTCGACGTCCTCGTCGTCGGCGTGGCGGGCGTGGACCGCGACCGGGCCACCGAGCGCCTCGATCGTCAAGAGTCGTTGTGGCGCGCGACCGACGCCCTGATCGACGAATGACCGCGCCGTCCGCGCGCCACCGGATCCGACCCCCTGGCGGGCGCGGGTCGGCTTGTCCGCTCGTCGGATCCCATTAGCGTCGTCGGCATGACCGAGCTCGCGATCGCCGCGATCCAGATGGCCATGACGGACGACTTCGACGACAACATCGCGACGGCCGAGCGGCTGGTGCGCGATGCCGCTCGACAAGGAGCGCGGATCATCCTGATCCCTGAACTGTTCGAGGGGCCGTACTTCTGCAAGGACCAGCTGCCCGAGCATCTCGCCCGGGCCCGTCGGCTCGACGGTCATCCGACCGTCGCGCACTTCGCGGCGGTCGCGGCCGACCTCGGTGTCGTCCTTCCGCTGAGCCTGTACGAACGCGCCGGCCAGGCGCGGTTCAACTCGGTCGTGGTCGTCGATGCCGACGGCTCGACGCTCGGCACCTACCGCAAGAGCCACATCCCCGACGGTCCGGGGTACACCGAGAAGTACTACTTCTCGCCAGGTGACACCGGATTCAGGGTGTGGCACACCGCGCACGGCACGATCGGTGTCGGCATCTGTTGGGATCAGTGGTTCCCCGAATCGGCGCGCTGCATGGCGCTGCTCGGTGCCGAGGTGCTCCTGTACCCGACCGCGATCGGGAGTGAGCCGCCCGACCCGTCGTGGGACTCCTCCGGGCACTGGCAGCGGGTGATGCAGGGGCACGCCGGAGCGAACCTGATGCCGCTCGTGGCAGCGAACCGCGTCGGCCACGAGATCGGCCGCACCTGCGAGATCACGTTCTACGGCTCGTCGTTCATCGCCGACGCCACCGGCGAGAAGGTCGCCGAGGCCGGCCGCGACGGCGAGGCGGTGCTGGTGGCGCGGTTCGACCGCGAGCAACTGGCCGAGCAGCGATCCGCGTGGGGTGTGTTCCGTGATCGTCGACCCGACCTGTACGGGCCGATCACCACGCTCGACGGCCGAGCCTGATGCCGCGCTGGCCGGCCGAGTGGGAGCCTCACGCCGGCACTGCGATGTGCTGGCCGGTGCGGGCCGAGATGTGGCGCGGTCAGTTGGCGGCCGCCGAACGGGCCCACGCTGAGGTCGCCGAGGCCATCGCCCGCTTCGAGCCCGTCACGATGATCGCCGCACCGCGCACGGCCGAGCGTGCCGCCGCGATGTGCGGTGCCGGCATCGAGGTCCTCGAGCTGCCGATCGACGACTCGTGGTTCCGGGACTCGGGCCCGATCTACGTGACCGACGACGGTGGCGGGCGGGTGGCGACCGACTGGCAGTTCAATGCCTGGGGCGACAAGTTCGTGCCGTACGACGACGATGCGTTGGCGGCCCGTCGTTTCGCCGACGCCGCGGGTGATCCGGTGCGTTCGGTCGACATGGTCTTCGAAGGCGGCTCGATCACGGGCGACGGCGAGGGCACCGTCGTCACCACCACCCAGTGCCTGATGCATCCGAACCGCAATCCGACGATGACGAAGACGCAGATCGAGGCCGTGTTGCGCGCCGAGCTCGGCACGGAGCGGCTGCTCTGGTTACCCCACGGGCTGGCGCTCGACGACGACACCGACGGCCATGTCGACAACGTCGCGGCGTTCGCCGCGCCCGGCCAGCTGGTGCTCCAGGGCTGCGACGACACCGACGAGGACGACTGGCTGCGGCTCGACATCGACCGTCGCATCGCGATCGGCGCGATCGATGCGCGCGGGCGGGGGCTCGACGTGACCGTGATCCCGGTCCTCCCGTTCGCCGAGGTCGACGGCGAGCGAGTGGTCGTGCCGTACCTCAACTACTACGTCGGCAACGGGTTCGTCGTCGTGCCGACGTGCGGCCACCCAGCGGACGACGACATGGTGGCGATGATCGGCGACCTGTATCCGGGCCGCGACACGTTCGCGGTCGAGGTCGGCGCGACCCTCGCCTACGGCGGCGGCGGCATCCACTGCATCACGCAACAGATCCCCGCCCCGTGAGAATGTCCGCCGGGGACAGACCCCGGCGGACATTCTGGCAGGCTGGGCGGATCGAATCGGTGCGCGTGGATCAGTGGTTGTGGTCGGTGCGGCTGACGAAGAACGCGCGCGGATGCCGCGGCGGCGTGTCGCGGCGGGCACGTGAAGGTGAACGGCAAGACGGCGAAACCGGCGACAGCGCTCAAGGTCGGCGACCGCGTCGAGGCCCGGCTGCACGACCGGGAGCGGATCTGCGAAGTGACCACGCTCGTGCTGAAGCGGGTCGGCGCGCCAGTGGCCGAGACGTGCTTCGTCGACTACAGCCCGCCGCCCCCGCCTCGCGACGAGTACGTGCCGCTGTTCGAGCGCGACCGTGGCGCGGGCCGCCCGACGAAACGTGACCGCCGCCAACTCGACCGGCTGCGCGGACGCACTCGCTGAGCCGCACAGCGGTTCGCGTCAGTCGTCGTTGATCGCCGGCCGTCCCCGCCGATCGGCGACAGCGAACACGAAGTCGTCGATGTCGCCGACGATCTGATCGGCGTCGTACAACGGCTTCGAGAAGCGCATCGCCAGCACGACATCGCGCGACGGGATGTAGACCACCCGGATGTCGCCGCCGTCGTGGAACGTGTACAGGTAGGGCTCGGGATACTCCTCGGACGGCGGGCCACACGGACAGTGCCGCCACGCACCGAGTCCCGCGTTGCGCTGGAACATTCGGCCACCCCACACCATCTCCTGGAACGTCTCGTCGGCGAGCACGAGGTGCTGACGCATCAAGGCGTCGTACCAGTGAGCGAGGTCCGCCACCGTCGACACGACGCCGCCGGAGCCGTGCCCGACGAACCCGGCGCGCGTGTTGTTGACGACCCGCGTGTGGTCCATGCCGAGCGGAGTGAACAGCCGCTCGTCGAGCACCTCACTGAGCGGCTGCCCCGTGACCGTCTCGATCGCCAACGCCGCCAACAGGTAGTTCGGTGCGGCGTAACTGGTACGCGTCGAGGTGAGATCGCTGCCCGACACGGCGAGGTTGACGGCCTCGAGGGGGGTGAGGATCATGTCGTCGCGATAGTCGGCGTGCTCGCGATAGTCCTGGAGCCCCGTCGAGTGGCTCAGCAATCGCCGCAGCGTGAGCGCGTCGGTGACCTCGGTCGCGATGCCCTCGATGGACGGGAGCCGTCCGTCGAGTGTGAGCTCTCCCTCGCCCACGAGCTGCAGTGCGACCGCGGCGACCATGGTCTTGGTGATGCTCAATGCCTCGAACTCGGCATCGGGGTCGAGTGTCTCGGCATCCCCGTATTGGACAAGGACCGGTTGTCCGTTGGTCGGCTGCCCGATCTCGACCACGGCCGCGGCGGCGACGCCGTGTCCTGTCAACCAGGCGTCGCCACTCCGAGCCAAGTCCGACTTGTCCACGACGGCTTTTTCCCCCGTCGTCTCATCCAGAAGGGTCGCGTCCAGCCGTGTCTCGTCCAGCGAGGTCGCCGTCACCGGCGCTCGTTCCGCCGCCGCCGAACGGACGGCCCGAGGGGGTCGGCGGACCAGAGAGCTCTCCCGAGCGGGGGAAGAGCGTCGATTGCTGTGTCACGAGGGCCAACGCGAGGATCAGGAGCACGATCGGCACGCCGCGCAGTCTTGGACGGTGCCCGCCCCGGCGTGTCGAGCCGAGCGACTCGAGGGGGCGCACGGCCGCGACGATCGACGCCAACAGCACCGCGAACACCGCGGCGAGGATGATGTACTGACCGGGCGAACTCGGCACGCCCACGACGTAGAACGCCAGCACGAGCGCCAGCGTGTGCCAGAGGTAGATCGACATCGAATTGTCGGTGATCCAGGCGACGAACCGTCGGATCGCGGCGATCTCGCCGACGTGGCGGAGTTGGTCCTCCAGCGCCAACATCGCGAGGAGCCAACCGAGGCCGACAAGTCCCGAGAGCACGTAGGAGATGTTGACCACCCAGTCGATGGGTGGCGCCACGTACGCCCATGCGCCCGCCGTAGCCAGGCAGACCACGGCGAGTACCCAACGCCGATTCCGTGACAGCCGGTAGCGCAGGTGATGGGCACTCGCCCCGAGCGCGAAGAAACCGCCGAAGCACACCACGTCGGCGATCCCGCGGACGATCCCGGTCGACAGCTCGCTCGACTGGTGATCCACCCATGAATCGAGGACGAACAACGAGCCGATCCAGGCGCCGAACATGAGGCGACCGGGCAGACGCTGGCCGAGGGGACGCAGGAGCGGCGTGAGGAGCAGCACCACCACGAGTGCCCGCAGGAACCACAGCGGGGTCGACAACCAGCCTTCCTCCCAGGCGATCGGGGCGGGGGCGCGATACGGAACGAACCATGAGACGATGTTCGCCGTCTGGTTCGACCACGCGGCCGGGTCGGCGAGCAGTATCGCCGCCATCGCGATGCCGACGTACGCGAGGTAGGGCGGGATCAACCGGCGGAGGCGCGCCTTGACGACGGTCCAGCAACTGGCTTTGCGCAGGCTCTTCGCCAGGACCGCACCGGCGACGTAGAAGACGGCCGGCATCGCGGCGAACGTCCACGAGATCCACCAGAAGCCGAGCGCGTGCCAGAACATCACCCGGACGATCGAGATCGCCCGGACGACGTCGAGGAAGGCGTCACGACCCTCGTCGACCGGGGGTGCGGCGGGGCGCCGCGGCACGTCGACCGCCGGCCTCGTCGTCCCGAGCGCGGCGGGCAGGGCGATCGCCGCCAGCAGTCCGACGGGAGCGAGATCGATGAACGCCCAGCCCGTGGCGACGCGCACGCCGAGCAACACCAAGGTGATGGTGAATCCCCAGACGGCACACGTGGCGATCTGGTCGGGGATGTGGTCGGTGCCGGCCCTGCGTTCGCTGGGGCGGTCGCCGCCGGTCGGAATCCATTCCTGATCGCGGTCGGTCAAGTGGTCGCGCAGCGCGTGGAGGTGGGCGACCTGGGAGATCAACCCGACACGTCGCGAAGCCCGTCCGTCGGACAGCTGCAACCATCTCGGCTGGAGGTAGAACTCGGTGAACAGCGCGGGCAACACCATGGCGGACGGGGCGAGCGTGATCGCTTCCGGCGCCTGCGCCAGCGAGACGATCGGCACGAACAGCGCCACGAGCGGGCTGAGCGCGCTCGTGACGTAGAAGATCCAGCCGTCCCAGAGGCCGAGCCGCTGCATCGGATGCAGCCGCATGCGCTTGAACAGCGGCGTGCCGGCGAGGGCGAAGTTGCCGCGCGCCCAGCGGTACTGCTGCGACGCCGAGCGCGGCCGTGTTGTCCGGAGTCGAGCCGGATGCGAGCGGCAATGGCAGGTAGTCGACGCTGTAACCGGCATCGACGACCTTCATGCCGGTGAAGATGTCCTCGGAGTGCTCGAGCAGCGCCATGCCGCCCCGCTCGTCGAGGGCCGAGCGGCGGTACAGGGCGTTCGTCCCGACGCAGATCGCACCGTCGTGACGGTCACGGGCCCGGAGACCGATGCGGTAGAACTGCTCCTGCTGTGCGGCGGCGCCTCGCTCCACCCAGTTGTCGACGCGACGTACGGAAGAACTGCGGTGTCTGGAGGATGCCGAGCTTCTTCGTCGTCGAAGTACGGGAGCGCTGTTGGAGGAAGTCGGGCCGGACCGCGAAGTCGGCATCGAGGACGAAGACGATGTCGCCCGCCGACCGCTCGTACCCGTATCGCATGTTTCCCGATTTCTTCATCCATCCGCGGTTGGGACGACGCGAGATAGTTGGCCCCCCACAACCCGGCCGCCGAGCGGATCTCCTCGATGCCGCGGTCGTCGAGGACGTACACCTCGACGTGGCCGGTGTGCCGCAGTCCGGTGGCGTGCATGATCGTGTTCTCGACCACCGCGGGATCCTCGCCGCAGGTGCAGATGAAGACGTCGACGCTCCAGGTCCGGTTCGCACCGATGGCAACGCGTGAGCGGTGAGCCTCGTGATCGAACGGCTCGATCTGTGTCGACCAGATCACGTTGATGATCCCGCCCAGCACGATGCCGATCCCGAACGGCAGGAGCAGGATCAGCCAGTCGCCGCGCAGTCCGAGGAAGATGAGCGCACCGCCGAGGCAGATGCGTGACAGGGCGGAGAATTGCAGAAAGCGTCGTCCGTCGCCGGCCACGTATGACCACATCTCGTGATCGTCAGGTGGAGCGATGCGCGCGACGCGCTCGGTGATCGGGACGACGGGCATGCCAATGACCTCCGGGTTCGGGGGGTGATCCGGAATGCGGGTGAGGGGACGGTCAGATGAACAGACCGACGAGGAGCGGCGCGACGCCGCAGGCCACGAGCGCCGTCGTCGAACGTCGCTGGACCCATTCGCTCGACGAGAAGATCACCGGGTCGCGGTGCTCGCGACGTACTGGCGTTCCGGCCCTGCCGGCGTCAGGGATCCGGTCGCGATGCGACGTCTCGATCGCACCAGCCCGAGCGCCACCACCGCACCGACCGCGAGGGCGATCTCGATGCCCGGGTCGGTGGCGAGTTGACCGGCGCTCGTCGGCTCGTAGTTGTCGATGGGGCTGAGCATCACGACGACGTGGTGGACCACGAGGGCAGCGACCGCCGTGAGTGCCAGGTCGAGGAGAACCCGGGCCGACACCCTCCAGCGGCTGGCCGCGATCGCGAGCACGAGCGTGGCGATCACCACGAGTGACCCTCGATGGAGGGACGCCGTGAACAGACGCCACGGTTCGTCCCGGACTCCGAACAACTGGAACTGCGCGAGCCGCCGGTAGATGAGGTCCGAGGGTTGCTGGAGCGATGACCGCACGATGACGTGGGTGAGGTCACCGACCGGCGGCCAGGTCAGCAGGCTGAGCAGCACGACGGTCCGGAGGAGCGCGATCGAGCGGTATCCCCAGGCGAGCAGATACCCACCCGAGAGTCCGAGCGTGATCGAGATTCCGGCCGCCAACCCGGGGCCGCCAACATCACCGCCGGCGACGACGAGACCAGCGAGCAGGATCCCCCCGGCGCCGCCGATCGCCAGGGCGAGGCTCGGCGCGATCCCGCGTACGGGAATCTCACCGGAGCGCGGATGCCATCGCGCGATGGCGACGGCGATCCCGATCAGCGCGATCACGGGCACGGATCCCGCTCCGTCGTCCGATGCCGGCGCGCGTTCGCGGAGCAGCACCGCCCCGGCGACCGCGCACAATCCGAGCATCGCGAGGGTGGCGAGGCTCGTGTGGTCGACACGACCCCGACCGCGTCCGGCTGCCGGCGCGGCCATCGTCGCGGAGGGTCGGATGCTGTCCGGCAGCGTCACCATGAGTGAGTCGCTCATGGAGGGCACCGTGACGAATCGGCGATCGGTCGTCAAGACGCGGAGCGTGACGCAATGCGGCGTTCATCGTCCGTTTGTGGCGGTGAAGTGCGTCACAGCGCCTCCCGATGTAACACGTTGTGCCAGGTCAAGGGGCGTGCCGTCGGGGCAGTGGGGGCCGTCTACGATCGGGAGGAGTGTCACAGTCACCGTTGACGTTTCGCCGGGTTCACCACGTGTCGATCAACGTGGTCGACGTGGAGGCTGCCATTGCGTTCTACCGCGACGTGCTCGAGTTGCCGGTGCTCGAGCGTCCGGCGTTCGACTTCGCCGGCGCGTGGTTCGGGCTCGGCGAACAACAGCTGCACCTCATCGAGGCGAGCGACTTCATCCCTCCGGTTGGCCAGCACTTCGCCTGTACAGGTCGGTGACATCGACGCCACGATCGCGACTTTGAACGAGCGCGGGGTGCGGGTGTCGCGTGTGGCGGAGATCCCTGGCGTGTGCCGTCAGGCGTTTCTCGCCGACCCGACCGGCAACTCGATCGAGCTCAACCAGCCGCTCTGAGGTTGCGAGACATATCACGCAGCAGCGTTGCATGGTGGAGGATGCGAGGTAAACTACGCATTGTCAGAAACATCACGCACAGGAGGAACGCCATGCGCGCCCAGTTCAAGTTCACCCGATCGCTCAACATCCCAACGCTCGACCGACCAACCTTCGATAGGGAGAAGATCGCGGCGATCACCGACAGTGTCGAGGCCGCCAACGAGCGGGTGCTCGCCTACGTCGTCGACACCAACCGTCGCCTCGCCGACTTCGCCGTGACCTCGGCGGACCGCGTGGCCGAAGCGCTGCCGGTGGCCGTGCCGTTCGCCGACAAGCTGCCGACCCCGACCGAGAGCGCCGAGCGCTACCTCGACTTCGTCGAGCGCGCCGTCGCCGTGAATCGCGAGTTCAACCAGCGCGTGTTGGCGAGGCTCGTGGTCGACGCCCCCCCAGCCGCCGAAACAGTCGTCGAACCGGTCTCCGGAACGATCGATGAAGCGGTCGCCGAGTTTGTGGCCTCGACCGCCACCGTTGCGACGGCCCCGGTCAAGAAGGCGCAGGCCAAGAAGGCGCCGGTGAGGAAGGCAACTGCAAGAAGACCACCGCGAAGAAGGCAACTGCCAAGAAGGCCACCGCCGAAGAAGGCCACCGCGAAGAAGGTCGCCGCGAAGCAGTCGCCGGCCGACTCCACGAGCACCACCTCGAGCTGATCGATCGCCGCCCACCGACTTCCACCAACTTCTCGGCGGAACGACGTGGGCGGCATCATCGTGTCATGAACACCCGTCCCGACGAGCCGCCGAACGGCCGCGGTCATCTGGCTGCGCCGGGCGTGAAGGCGCTCGGCGACTTCATCAAGAGCCAACGGCATCTGGCCGAGCTGTCCCAGCGCGAGCTTGCCCGCCTGGCCGACCTGTCGGACGCGTACCTCAGCCAGCTCGAACGCGGACTCCACGAGCCGTCGGTGCGGGTGGTGACCGGCCTCGCGCACGCGCTCGATGTGCCGACCGAGCGCCTCCTGAAGTTCCTCGGGCACACCGACCCCGGCGACGCGACCCGCTCGACCGAGTCGGTGATCGCCACCGACGAGCGGCTGTCGGCGGCGCAGAGGCAGTCGCTGCTCGACGTCTATCGGGCGTTCATCGCGGCCAACGATCTGGCCGGCACTCCGCCGAGTTGAGCGTGGCCGAGCCGTCTGGATCGACGGCCGTCACGCCGGAGTGGCAACGAGCCGCCGCGCGGCGTCGACAACGACGGCCACGCTGGTCGACTCGATCCGCTTCGCCGTCTCCTCGTCGGGGGTCTCCTGCTTGGTGCGGTTGACCAAGACGCCGGCGACGCAGCCCGCGCGGAGGCCCTGGCTGGCGCACATCGTGAACAGCGACGCCGCTTCCATCTCGTAGTTGAGCACCCCCATCGACCGCCACTCCGCCATGCTGCCGCGGAACCGTTCGACCACCCGCCCCGAGTACGTGTCGTAGCGCTCCTGCCCCGGGTAGAAGGTGTCGCTCGACGCGGTGATCCCGACATGGAGCGTGGCACCGGTCGCGCGGGCGGCGCCGACGAGCGCCGTCGTGCAGTCGAAGTCGGCCACGGCGGGGAACTCCATCGGCGCGAAGTGGCCGCTCGTGCCGTCGAGCCGTACCGCGGCAGTCGTGACGATCACGTCGCCGGGTTCGATGAACGGTTGGATCGCGCCCGTGGTGCCGACGCGCAGGAACGTGCGGACGCCGAGCTGGGCGAGTTCCTCGACGGCGATCGACGTGGACGGCCCGCCGATGCCTGTGGAACACACGACGATCGGAACGTCGCCGGCCCACGCGAGCCACGACGTGAACTCGCGGTGAGCGGCGAGCGCGATCGCCCGTTCCATCGCCGACGCGATCCGCTCGACCCGCGCCGGATCGCCGGGAACGATCGCCAACGTCGCGCCGTGGAGATCGTCGTGTTCCAGTCCGAGGTGGAAGACACCGCTCATCGGACGCACGGTAGACGCGCCCGCTCCGCGGGTGAAACGCACGGCCTGCGACGCACGAGCCTGGTCGCTCGGGTCGGTTGTCCGGGTCAGATGTATGGTGTCGCCCAAGCTGCCGGCCGGGCCGGTTGCGGAAGCCGGGGGAGGCCGGCGGATGTGGCCGATGCGATGACCATCTCCGATGTGGGCGACAACGTGAAACCGCGTGCGGTCGAGCTGCAACACGTGCGCAAGACGTTCGGCCCGGTCGTCGCGGTCGACGACATCGACCTCGTGATCGACGACGGCGAGTTCTTCTCGCTGCTCGGGCCGTCGGGCTCCGGCAAGACCACGGTCCTGCGCATGATCGCCGGCTTCGAGCGACCCGACTCGGGTTCGGTGATGCTCGGGGGGCGCGACGTGACGTCGCTCGCGCCGTACGACCGCGACGTGAACACCGTGTTCCAGGACTACGCGCTGTTCCCCCACATGACCGTGCAGGAGAACGTCGAGTACGGCCTGCGGGTCAAGGGTGTCGGGCGCGCCGACCGTCGCCGGCGGGCGGCGGCCATGCTCGACACGGTCCGCCTCGGTGAGTACGGCTCCCGGCGGCCGAATCAGCTCTCGGGAGGGCAGCGTCAGCGTGTCGCGCTGGCACGCGCACTCGTCAATCACCCACGGGTGCTGCTGCTCGACGAACCGCTCGGAGCTCTCGACCTGAAGCTCCGCGAGGAGATGCAGATCGAGCTCCGCACCATCCAACGCGAGGTGGGCGTGACGTTCGTGTTCGTCACCCACGATCAGGGTGAGGCGCTGTCGATGAGCACCAGGGTGGCGGTGTTCAACGTGGGCCGGCTCGAGCAGGTCGGCACACCGCAGGAGATCTACGACCATCCGGCAACGGCGTTCGTCGCCGGTTTCGTGGGCGCCTCGAACCTGATCGACGACGAGATGTCGCGACGCATTCTCGGCGGCCCGGGGCCCCGCGTGATCCGTCCGGAGCGGATCCGGGTGCTCCAGCGCGACTCCGATGCCGTGGAGGCCGGCGATGTCGTCGTGTCGGGCAGGGTGTCGGACGTGTTGTACGTCGGTGCGGAGTGCCGGGTGCGCGTGGACGTCGGTGAGGTCGTCCCGTTGTTGGTCGGCGTGCCGAGCGCGCACTTCGCCGATCTCGCCGTCGGCTCCGCGGTCCGGCTCACCTGGCCGCCCGGGGCTGCGTTCGCGCTGGCTGGACCCAGCGGCGCGTCGCTCGCCGAGATCGATCCAACCCATGAACAACCCGAAGATGAACAAGGAAGGGCAACATGAGAACCAACCGGAAGTTCCTCGCCGTCGCCACCGCGATGGTGGTCGTGCTCGCCGCATGCGGCAGCGACGACGACTCGGGCACGGCCGATACGACGGGCGGCACGACCGCCGAAGCGACCGCCGGCACGACAGCTGGCACGACGGAGGCGACGGAGGCGCCGACCGACACGGCCGGCAGCACCGACACGACGGAGGTCGCGACGAGCGACACGACGGGCGACACGACCGGCGACGCGACGGCGCCCACCGAGGGCGTTCCGACGGAGCTCGGTGAGGGTGAGGGTCAGGTCAACCTCATCGCGTGGGCGGGGTACGTGGAGGACGGCTCGACCGATCCCGCCGTCGACTGGGTCAGCGACTTCGAAGCGGACACCGGGTGCGAGGTGAACGTCAAGGTCGGCAACAGTTCCGACGAGATGGTGCAGTTGATGCAGACCGGCGAGTACGACGGCGTGTCGGCGTCGGGTGACGCGACGCAACGCCTGATCGCCGGCGGTGAAGTGGCGCCGATCAACCCCGACCTCATCCCGAGTTACGCCGACGTCTTCGATGATCTGAAGCTCCAACCGTGGAACAGCGTCGACGGCGTGCCGTACGGGGTACCGCACGGCCGCGGGGCGAACCTCCTCGTGTTCAACACCGAGCTCTACACGACCGCTCCGGACTCGTGGGCCGAGGTGTTCGAGGATTCGACCGCCGCGCCGGGTGCGGTGTCGGTGTACGACTCGCCGATCTACATCGCCGACGCCGCGCTGTACCTGATGGCCACGCAACCGGACCTCGGCATCACGAATCCGTACGCCCTCGACCAGGACCAGTTCGACGCGTCGATCGCGCTGCTCGAACAGCAGCAGGAACTCGTCGGCCAGTACTGGTCGTTGTTCACCGACCAGCAGGCCGGACTCGAGGACGGCAGCGTCCTGACGGGCACGACCTGGCAGGTGATCGTGAACCTCGCCCAGGCCAACGGCGCGAAGATCGACGCCGTCAAGCCGGTCGAGGGTGCCACCGGCTGGTCGGACACGTGGATGATCTCGTCGCAGGCCAAGAACCCCAACTGCATGTACATGTGGATGGACCACATCGCGGGGCCGGAGGCCAACGCCGCGGTTGCCGAGTATTTCGGTGAGGCGCCGAGCAACGCGTCAGTTGCGACCTCACCGCGGATCCGGACCACTGTGCGACCTTCCATGCCTCCGAGACCGACTACTGGACCGACGTCTGGTACTGGACCACCGCCACCGAGGAGTGCCTCGACGGGCGCACCGATGTCGCGTGTGTGCCGTACACCGAGTGGGTGAACGCCTGGAGCGAGCTCCGCAGCTGAGCGCGTCCCCGATGCGACAGGCGCCGACCATTCCGATCAATGCGGCCCCGATGAGTGCGACAGCCGTCGCTGCCGCGTCGTCGCCCGGCCCGCGAGCGGGCCCGGCGTGGCGGCTCGGTCGCACCTTCACGCGCCATCCCTGGCTCGCTCTCGTCAGCACGCTCACGGCGCCGGTCGCCTGGTTGGTCGTCGTCTACCTCGGCGCCCTCGTGCTCCTCGTCGTCACCGCCTTCTTCGCGCTCGACGGCGTCGTCGCAGAAGCCGACGAACGAACTCACGCTCGGCAATCTCGACACCGCGTTCACCACGTCGACATACATCTGGACCGTCATCCGCAGCCTCGGCGTGGCACTGGCGGTCACGTTGTTGTGTCTCGCGATCGTGCTGCCGATGGCGTTCTACATCGCCAAGGTGGCCAAGCCGTGGGCGCGCCGTGGCTTCATCATCGCGGTACTCCTCCCGCTGTGGGCGGGTTACCTCGTGAAGGGGTACGCGTGGCGGGCGATGTTCAGCCCGGGTAGCCAGTTCGCCGTCGTCAGGCTCCGGCGGAGTGCTGCAGTCGACGGTCGGGTGGACGCCGGGATTCGGGCAGACCGCACTGGTCATCACCCTCGCGTACCAATGGCTGCCCTACATGGTGCTGCCGATCTACGCCGGACTCGATCGGCTTCCGGCATCGCTGCTCGACGCCTCGGCCGATCTCGGTGGTCGGCCGCTGCGGACGTTCCGGTCGGTGGTGATCCCGAGCATCGTGCCGGCGATCGCGGCGGGCTCGATCTTCACGTTCTCGCTCTCGCTGGGCGACTACATCATGCCGAACATCGTCGGCGGCACGACCCAGCTGATCGGCAACCTGATCGCCCGCACGCTGCTCGCCCCGAACCAACCACTCGCCGCGGCGTTCACCCTCTGGCCGATCATCATCATCGTCGTCTACCTGCTGTCGATGTCGAAGCTGCACGCCTTCGAGGACCTGTGAGGATCTCCGATGCCGTGTCGGCGGCAGTGGGGCGTTGCGGATCTTCACGTGGCTCGGCCTCGCGTTCTTGTACCTGCCGCTGGTGGTCGTCGTGATCCTGTCGTTCAACACGGCGTCGTCGCTGTCGTGGCCGCCGCGGGGCTTCACGCTCGACTGGTGGAGCAGGGCCTGGGAGGCGGACGGGCCGCGGGAGGCGTTCGTCACCTCGATCAAGATTGCCCTCGTCGCCACGATGATCGCGCTCGTGCTGGGCACGCTCGCCGCGTTCGCGCTGCAGCGCTACCGCTTCTTCGGCAAGACGTCGATCTCGTTCCTGCTCATCCTGCCGATCGCACTGCCGGGCATCGTGACCGCGGTGGCGTTGCAGAACTCGTTCAGCCGGCGCATCGATCTCGGCATCTTCGATTTCCAAGTGGGCTTCGGATTCCACTCCGTCGTCATCGCCCACGCGACGTTCTGTGTCGTGATCGCCTACAACAACGTGGTCGCGCGGCTCCGCCGGATGTCACCGAACCTGTTGGAGGCCTCGGCCGACCTCGGTGCCGGCGGGACGCAGACGTTCCGGCTCGTGACGTTCCCGCTGATCCGCTCGGCGCTGCTCGCCGGCGGGATCCTGGCGTTCGCGCTGAGCTTCGACGAGATCGTCGTCACCACGTTCACGTCGGGTCCGGGTGTGGAGACGCTGCCGCAGTGGATCCTCAACAACCTCACGCGGCCGAACAACGTGCCGCTGGTGACGGTCGTGGCCTCGGTGGTGATGTTGCTGTCGATCCCGCTCGCCTGGCTCGCCCAGCGCCTCTCCGATGGCGCCCGCACCACTCGTTCTCGTAGCGACCTCGCCCATCTCCAGAGTTGTGAACATGTAGATATCCTTATGTAGTTGGTGTACCATGGACCGATGGCGTCGGTCGGAGTGGTGCTCGATGCGCTGAAGGCGATCGGGGAGGAAACGCGCCTGCGGATCGTGGCGCTGCTCGGGCGCGCCGAGCTCACCGTCACCGACCTGACCGAGATCCTCGGCCAGTCCCAACCCCGGGTCTCACGGCACCTCAAGCTGCTCGTCGATGCCGGCATCGTCGCCAAGCATCGGGAAGGCACGTGGGTCTTCTTCCGGCTCGTCGACGGCGGGCCGACGGCCGGATTGCTCGCCGGAGTGCTGGGCCCCTTCGACGACACCGATCCGATACTGGTCGCCGATCGGAGCCGGTTGGCGAGCGTGCAGGAACGCCGGGCGCTCAACGCTCTCGGGTACTTCGAGCTGATCGCGCCGATCTGGGACGAGGAGCGATCGCTCCACGCCGCCGAAGCCGCGGTCGAAGCCGCGATCGGCGACGTGATCGGCGACGGTGACGTCGGCCGGCTCGTCGATCTCGGCACCGGCACCGGACGCATCCTCCAACTGCTCGGCCCACGGGCGGTCCGTGCGGTCGGGGTCGACGCGAGCCATTCGATGTTGTCGGTGGCCCGGGCCAACCTCGAACGCAGTGGCGTCACCGGCTACGAACTCCGGCAGGGCGACGTGTACAGCCCGCCGCTCGACGCCGCGAGTTTCGACCTCGTCGTGATCCACCAGGTGCTCCACTACCTCGACGATCCGGCTCGGGCGATCCTCGAAGCGGCGCGACTCGTGGCGCCCGACGGGCGGCTGCTCGTCGTCGACTTCGCCCCGCACCGCCACGAGTTCCTGCGCGACGCGCAGGCCCATCGCCGTCTCGGCTTCGACCACGACCAGGTCCGCCATTGGCTCGACCTGGCCGGTCTCCACTGTTCCAACATCCGCGACCTCGCGCCGCCCGCGGGCACCGACGGCCTGACCGTCACCGTCTGGCTCGGCGTCGATCGGGACGACCGATCCGATCGCACCCAGACGAACGACACCGCGAGTGCCGAACCTGCGAGCACCGCACCATCCAGCAACAATTCGTCCACGCTGAAAGGCGTCGCATGACCGTTTCCCGCACCCATCCCTTCGCCGATCATCCGATCGCCGAACTCGCCCGTGAACGCATCCTCGTGCTCGACGGCGCAATGGGCACAGAGATCCAGACGCTCGACCTCGAGGAGCACCACTTCCGCGCCGATCGCTTCGAGGACCATTCGCACGACCTCCGCGGGAACAACGACCTGCTCGTGCTGACGCAACCCGACGCCATGCGCGACATCCATCTGCGCTACCTGCTCGCCGGTGCCGACATCGTCGAGACGAACACGTTCTCGGGCACCCGCATCGCGCAGGGCGACTACGGGACGCACGACATCATCGTCGAGTTGAACCTCGCCGCGGTCCGCGTCGCGCGGGAGGCCGCGGAGGAAGCGCAGAGTCGCGATGGACGCAAGCGGTTCGTCGCCGGAGCCGTCGGACCGACCAACGTGACGCTTTCGATCTCGCCACGGGTCGAAGACCCCGGCTATCGCTCGATCACCTTCGCCGCCCTCGCCGCGGCGTACGAAGAGCAGATCGACGCCTTGATCGAGGGCGGGGTCGACGCACTGCTCATCGAGACGATCTTCGACACGCTCAACGCCAAGGCCGCGATCCTCGCCGCCCGGCGCTCCCTCGTCCGCGCCGGTATACAACTGCCGCTGATGATCTCGGGCACGATCACCGATCGCTCGGGTCGCACGCTGTCGGGCCAGACCCCGGCCGCGTTCTGGCAATCGATCCGCCACGCGCAGCCGCTGACGGTCGGGCTCAACTGTGCGCTCGGCGCCGAGGAGATGCGGCCACACGTCGAAGAGCTGTCGACGATCGCCGACACCCTCGTCTGCGTGTACCCGAACGCCGGCCTGCCGAACGAGCTCGGAGGGTACGACGAGCGGCCATCGACCACCGCCGGATTCCTGCACGAGTTCGCCGAGGCTGGGCTCGTCAACATCGTCGGTGGATGCTGCGGCACGACACCCGACCACATCGGCGCCATCGCCCAGGCGGTCGTCGGGCTCACGCCGCGGGTGGTGCCGACCCGCACGCCGCGCCTCGAACTGTCGGGGCTCGAGCCGTTCGCCCTCACCGACGACATCCCGTTCGTCAACGTCGGCGAGCGGACCAACATCACCGGCTCGGCGAAGTTCCGCCGGTTGATCAAGGACAACGACTACGCCGCCGCGCTCGACGTCGCCCGCGACCAGGTCGAGAACGGTGCGCAGATCATCGACGTCAACATGGACGACGGCCTGATCGACGGCGTCGAGGCGATGACCAAGTTCCTCAACCTGATCGCCGGCGAGCCGGAGATCGCCCGCGTGCCGGTGATGATCGACTCGTCGAAGTTCAGCGTGATCGAGGCCGGCCTGCAGTGCGTGCAGGGCAAGCCGATCGTCAACTCGATCTCGATGAAGGAAGGCGTCGAACAGTTCATCGAGCAGGCCCGCATCTGTCTCGACTACGGCGCGGCCGTGATCGTGATGGCCTTCGACGAACTGGGCCAGGCCGACACCGTCGAGCGGAAGGTCGACATCTCCCGCCGGGCGTACAACATCCTCGTCGACGAGGTCGGCTTCCCGCCCGACGACATCATCATCGACCCCAACATCTTCGCCATCGCCACCGGCATGGAGGAGCACGACCGGTACGGCCTCGACTTCATCGAGGCGACGAAGTTGATCACCGACGAACTGCCGTACGTCAACATCTCCGGTGGCGTGTCGAACCTGTCGTTCGCGTTCCGCGGCAACGAACCGGTGCGCGAGGCGATGCACTCGGTGTTCCTGTTGCGCACGATCGAAGCCGGGATGCGCCTCGGCATCGTCAACGCGGGCCAGCTCGCGGTGTACGACCAGATCGACCCCGAGCTGCGCGAGCTGTGCGAGGACGTCGTGCTCGCTCGTCGCCCCGACGCCACCGAACGGCTGCTCGACGCGGCGGCGCGCTTCGCCGGCACCGGCGAGCAGGCCGCCGATCCGGTGGCCGCCGAATGGCGCTCGTGGGACGTCGACCGGCGCCTCGAGCACTCGCTCGTCAACGGCATCACCGCGTTCATCGATGACGACGTGGAAGAGGCGCGCGCAGGCCGCGGCACGCGCGGTCGACGTCATCGAGAACTCGCTGATGAAGGGGATGAACACCGTCGGCGACCTCTTCGGTGCCGGCAAGATGTTCCTGCCCCAGGTGGTGAAGTCGGCCCGCGTCATGAAGCAGGCGGTCGCCTACCTCACGCCGTTCATCGAGGCCGAGGGCGGCGAGGACGCCGGTTCGAAGGCCGGCACGGTGCTGCTCGCCACGGTGAAGGGTGACGTGCACGACATCGGCAAGAACATCGTCGGCGTCGTGCTCGGGTGCTCCAACTACGAGATCATCGACCTCGGCGTGATGGTGCCGGTCCAGAAGATCCTCGAGACCGCCACCGAGCGCAACGTCGACGTGATCGGTCTGTCGGGTCTGATCACCCCGTCGCTCGACGAGATGGTCCGTGTGGCCGGCGAGATGGAACGCACGGGATGCGAGGTGCCACTGCTGATCGGCGGCGCCACCACGAGCCGGCTCCACACGAGCCTGCGGATCGACCCCGCCTATCACGGGCCGGTCGTCCACGTGGCCGATGCCAGCCGCGCCTCGAACGTGATCGGCAGTCTGATGTCGCCCGACCTGCGCGCCGGGTTCCTCCGCGACCTCGAGGTCGACTACGCCCGGGTCGTCGAGTCGCACAACCGGGCGACCGTCGCGCGCGACCGGATCTCGATCGACCAGGCGCGGGCCAACCGCTTCCGGCCGACGTTCGACGCCTCCACGGTCACCGCCCCGACGTTCACCGGCCTGCGCGTGTTCGACGACTATCCCGTCGCCGAACTGGTCCCGTACATCGACTGGACGCCGTTCTTCCGCACGTGGGGCATCCGCTCGCGCTTCCCCGAGGTGCTCACCGCTCCCGAGTTCGCCGACGCAGCGCGGCCGCTGTACGACGACGCGCTGGCGATGCTCGACAAGATCGTGAGCGACCACTGGTTCCGTCCGAAGGCGGTCGTCGGCATCTGGCCGGCCAACGCCGGAACCGGCGACGACATCGACGACATCGTCGTGTTCGGCGACGAATCTCGAACCGACGTGCTCGCCACGTTGCACGGCATCCGCCAGCAGGCAGCACGCACCGGCGACCGGCCGAACTACAGCATCTCCGATTTCGTCGCCCCGATCGACTCCGGTGTCGCCGACTACGTGGGCGCGTTCGTGGTGACGGCCGGGCCCGAGGAGATCGCCCTCTCCGAGGCGTTCGAACGAGCCAACGACGACTACTCGTCCATCCTGCTCAAGGCGCTGGCCGACCGGCTCGCCGAGGCATTCGCGGAACGGATCCACGAGCGCGTGCGCACCGAGCTGTGGGGCTACGCCTCCGACGAGCACTTCGCTCCGACCGACCTGCTCACCGAGTCGTTCCGCGGCATCCGTCCGGCGCCCGGCTATCCGGCGCAGCCCGACCACACCGAGAAGGTCACGCTGTTCGAGCTCCTCGACGCGCCGAACACCGTCGGCGTCGAACTGACCGAGTCGTTCGCGATGTGGCCCGGCTCGTCGGTGTCGGGCCTGTTCCTGGCCCACCCCGAGTCGAGATACTTCGGAGTCGGCCACATCCGCCGCGACCAACTCGAGTCGTACGCCGCCCGTAAGGGGTGGACGATCGAGGAGGCCGAGCAGCACCTCGTGCCGGTCCTCGACGGCAACGGCTGACCCCTGCTGTGCGATGAGCGAACGGTCCACCTGTCGGTCCGTTCGCTCATCGCAACATCGTTTGCCTCCCGACGCCACGGGGTAACGGTCGACTCGGCTGGGAGAACCGACTCCGGCCGGACAGATCCGGAGAGGCTGGAACACGTGGTACGCGGACGCGCCCGAAGCGCAGTGGCATCGTCGCCGACGACGTCACGATGACGTTCGACGACACCGATGTCGTCGACGGACTGAGCCTCACGATCGAGCCCGGCGCCATCGTCGGGTTGATCGGGCCGAGCGGGTGCGGCAAGACGACGACCGTACGAATGCTCACCGGATTGCTCAGTCCATCGAGCGGCTCGGCGACGATCGACGGCGTGGAGGCGGCAACGCTGTCGTCGAAGCAGCGGTCGGCGATCGGTTACCTGCCGCAGAGTCCGGCGCTGTTCGGTGACCTGTCGGTGCGTGAGAACCTCAACTTCCACGCCTCGATGTACGGGCTCCCGCTGCGCCGCCGCAAGCGATTGCGCGAGCTGCTCGACTGGGTCGAGCTCACGGACGATCGCAAGAAGCGGGTGCGCGACACGTCCGGCGGGATGCAGCGCCGCCTCGCCCTGGCGGCCACCTTCGTCCACGATCCGACCTATCTCTTCCTCGACGAGCCGACGGCCGGCATCGACCCGATCCTGCGGGAGAAGTTCTGGAACCAGTTCCGGTCCCTCGGGGCGGAGGGGCGCACGCTGCTGGTCACCACGCAGTACGTGGGCGAGGCGTCGTACTGCGACATGGTGGGGCTCCTGTCCGACGGTGAACTGTTGATGTTCGACACCCCCCAGAACCTGCGGCGAGCCGCCTTCGAGGGGGAGGTCATCGACGTGGAGGTACGTCAACCGCCCTCAGGGGAGCAGATCGCCAGACTCCGCGATGCACCGATCGTGATCGGTGACATCGATCGAGTCGACCGGGTCACCCTGCGCATCGTGGTGCGCGATGCCGACCAGGCGCTCCCCGAGATGCACGCACTGCTCGAGGCCGTCGGGCTCGAACTCGTGGAAGCGACCGAGCACGTCGTCGACTACGACGAGGCCTTCGTGCGCGTGGTCGAACGTCACCGCAAGTCGTTGGTCGGAGCCGAATCATGAAGATCCGTCACACACCCACCCGCTTGGCCGCTCCTGATCCCGGCACCCGGCGCGACGGTCCCGACGTCGACACCGTTGTCGAGGCGGGGGACCAATCCGCCGTCGACCGCGAAGCCGAACCGCAAGAGTCGGCCGAGGAGGAGTTGGCCGAGGAGGAGTGGTCCCCGGAGGAATTGTCCGAGGCGGAGCTTGCCGAGGCGGAGCTGGCCGGGGACGAGTTCGCGGAGCCGCGACACCTCCCGGTGGATCCGGTCGTGGCGACGAGGCTGCGTCGTGCGCACGGACCATGGCGTTGGGCCATCCGTTCTCAGACGTTCGTCCGCAAGGAACTCGTGGAGATCCTCCGCCAGCCGCGCCTGCTCGTCCTGCTCGTGGTCGGACCGTTCGTGCTGCTGCTGCTGTTCGGCACCGGCTATTCGCAGAACACGGTGCGATTGCACACGCTGTTCGTCGGCCAGGAGGGATCAATCTACGAACAGACGCTGAACGAGTCGGGTGACCAGCTGGACGACTTCGTCGACAACGAGGGGTTCGTGAACGACAAGGACGCAGCGTTGCGCTCCCTCGACAACGGCGACGTGGACCTGGTGGTCGTGTTCCCCGATGATCCGCTGGCCCAAGTGCTGGCGGGCGAGCAGGCCACCATCGAGGTGTTCGACCGCGAGATGGACCCGATCCAGCGGACGGCGATCGCGATCGCCGCACGGCTCGCCGTGCAGGAGGTGAACGCGACCGTGTTGTCGACGTTCGCCAGCCAGGCGCAGGAGGGGCTCGCGCCCGCCGCTGAAATGGCAAGCAGCGTGCTGGCCATCGCCGAGGACCTCGATGCCCGCGATCCCGCGGACCCGGAGGTGGAGAGTCTGCTCGCCGACGCCGAGGCGCAGCTCGACGATCTCAGCTCGGCGATCAACGGTTCGGTCAACCTGCTGAATCGTCTTGCGCCGGACACCGCCGACACGGCGTCGCTGACCGAGGCCAGCGAGGTGGTCGACTCGTTGCGTCAGCAGGCAGCGTCGGCCGACGACTTCGATTCGGCGACGTTCGTCGCCGATGCACGCGCGATGGCCGATTCGACCGAGCAGCTCACCACGATCGATCCCGATGTCCTCGTGCGGCCGTTCACCGTCGACACGGAGAGCGTGATCCCCACCGACATCGACCCCACCGACTACTTCACGCCGGCGGCACTGGCGCTGCTGCTCCAGCACCTCGCGCTGACCTTCGCCGCGTTGTCGCTCGTCCGCGATCGCAGCACCGGCCTGTTCGAGCTGCTCCGCATCGGACCGCTGTCGTCGATGCAGATCCTGTTCGGCAAGTGTGCCGCCTACCTGATCGTGGGCTCGGCGGTCGCGGCGGCACTCACGGCGTCGGCGACGCTGTGGCTCGGCGTGCCGTTCAGCGGTGATGTGGCGTGGTACGCGGCGATGGTCGTGGGCGTGCTGCTCGCGTCGCTCGCGCTCGGCATGGTGCTGTCGTCGATTTCGTCGACGGAGAGCCAGGCGGTGCAGTTCGCCATGCTGACGCTGCTCGCCGGCATGTTCTTCAGCGGGTTCATCCTCGGGCTGGACAACCTGGCGTACCCGGTCAAGTACATCTCCTGGACATTGCCCGTCACCTATGGCATCCGGTCGTTCCAGACGGTGATGCTGCTGGGCGAGCGCCCGGCCACCGAGGACGTCGTGGGCCTCGCCGCCCTCGTGGTGGTCTACGGTTCCATCGCCGTGTTCGCGCTTCGCCGGAGCCTGCGCTCGAAGTGAGCAGTCCGAGATCCACGTTTGCGTCAGGATTTCGGTGGACCGGTGCACCGAAATCCTGACGCAAACGAGTTTTGAGCCGACGACATGACCGATGATCGAAGCGATGAGCCGAGCCACCTGGGCCTGACCAAGCGGTCGGCCGGGCGGATCATGGTCGTCATCGCGTACGTCGGTGTCGTCAGCGCGCTCGTCGGAGCGGTCGTCGGATGGCAGTTCCTCGGCGAGCTGTCCGACGCCAACAAGCAGGGTCTCGTGCTGGCGGAGGAGACGCTGTCCGCGGTCGACTCGTCGCTGGTCGTTGCCGAGGACGTGGTGGAGGCGGTCGACGACGCCCTCGCCGCGCTCAGTTCGACGATCGTCGCCGTCGGTGACAGCATCGACGCCACGACGGCGGTCGCCTCGTCCACCGCTCAGCTGGGGGCGACGCTGCCCGACACGATCGATCGGATCGACAACGGCCTGGGCTCGATCGAGTCGATCGCCGACACGATCGACACCACCCTTGGTGCGCTCAACCGCATTCCGCTGGCACCCGACTACAACCCCAGCGTTCCGTTGAACGAGGCGGTGAGCAATCTGCGTGCCGACCTGGCGCCACTGGCGGACGACATCCGGGCGGCGACCGACGACCTCGACACGTTCTCCGCGAGCGGCGGCGATCTCAACGACGAACTCGTCGTTCTGGTCGACAGCGTGGACGACGTGCGAACGGCGGTCAGCGGCACCTCCGAGGTGCTCGCCCAGGCGCAAGCGTCGAGCGACGCGGCCCACGAGCTCGCCGAGTCGACCTTGAGCGAGATCGGCAACCAGCTCGCGCTCAGCCGGTTGCTGCTCGTGATCATCGCGATCGTCATCGCGGTCGGTCAGATCGTTCCCTACTGGGTCGGGCGCGAACTCCTCGAGGCCCCGGTCATCGTCGTCGCCGATCTCGACGAGGTCAGCCGTGACGACCTCGACGAGATCACCGCCGACCTCGACGAGATCACGCGAGCCGACCCAGATCGCCAAGCCGACCGAGATCAAGGGTGAAGATCGCGCCGAGGGCCTTGCCCGCGACGTCGTCGGGATGCGTCGCCGGCGCGCACAGGACGAACAGCATCCGCAGATCGTCGCCCCCGAGCGCGCACGCGTAGGTCGGCATCGGTGTGGCCACCCGATGGGTGACCTCGCCGCCCTCGAGCACGCGTACGACCTGCGACCCCAGTGCGTCGGAGAACCAGATGGCGCCGTCGGCGTCCTGGTCACACCCGTCGGGGGCAGCGCCCGGGGTCGTGGCCCACACCCGACGGTTCGACAGCGTCGCATCGTCGTTGATGTCGAACGCGACGTAATCGCCGCCGAACGATTCGCCCACGATCAATGTCGAGCCGTCGGGCGTGATGACCGAACCGTTCGGGAACGCCAGCCCCTCGGCTGCGACCTCCACGGATCCGTCGGCCCGCACGAGCGCGAGATCGGCGGCGGCGAACGTGCCACCGCCCTCGAAATCGAAACCGAAGTTGCCGACGTACGCGTTCCCGCCAGCATCGACGACCATGTCGTTGCAGTGACCGGCCGCGACCGCGGACAGGTCGGCGTGGCGCACGAGCGTTCCGTCGACCTCGCGCCACACCGACCGGCTCGTCATCGCCACCGCGAGCAGGCTGCCGTCGGGCATCCACCCGAGTCCGGAGGGTCGATCGTCGAGGTCGCCGAACATCACGGTGCGCTCGCCGGCGGTGGTCACGGAGTAGATCGCCCGCTGGTAGAAGTCCGAGTACCAGAGGCGGCCGTCATGCCAGCGCGGGCCCTCGCCGAAGTCGACGCCGTCGACGAGGAGGCGGAGTTCCGGACCCGGTGCTGGCGAGGTGGTCATGCGGGCGACGGTACCCATGTCGAGCGTCCACGATCGGCTCCGAGCGGTGCAATAGCGTCATGACCGTCGCTTCGTCCAGGGGCGCGATCAGACAGGGGACTGCATGAACAACACCACCCGACTCGTGCTCGCCGAGGGCATCGGCACCGCCATCCTCGTGATCGGTGGACCCGGCACGGCGATCTTCGCAACCGGCACCTTCAACGCGGGGCTCAGCGTTGGAATCCTCGGCGTTGCTCTTGCCTTCGGTCTCAGCCTGATGACCATGGCCTACCTCATCGGCCGCATCTCGGGCTGCCACATCAATCCTGCGGTCACCATCGGCATGGTGATCACCAAGAAGCTCGAACCGGCCAAGGCGGCCCCGTACATCATCGCCCAGGTCGTGGGCGGCATCGTCGGGGCAGGACTCCTCGCCTTGATCCTGAGCGGGACGAACGGCTATCTCGATCTGGCGCAGAACGCCGGCTTCGCGTCGAACGGTTACGGCAGCCACTCGCCGGCCGGATTCGACCTGATGTCGGTGGCGATCATCGAGATCGTCGTGACCGCGGTCTTCGTGCTGATCGTGCTCGGAACGACCGACGAGTCCGGCGTCCCGAAGGGATTCGGCCCGATCGCCGCCGGCTTCGGGCTGGCGCTCGTCCACATGGTCTCGATCCCGGTGTCGAACACCTCGGTCAACCCCGCCCGTTCGATCGCCACGGCGGTGTACCAGGGCGACTGGGCCCTCGGACAGGTCTGGGCGTTCATCGTGTTCCCGGTGATCGGCGCGGCGGTCGCCGGGGCGCTCTGGATGATCGTCGGGCCCGAAGTCCTGCGCGGCGAGGCCGGCGCCGTCACGTCCACGTGAGTTGAACCGCACCGAGCCCGGAGATCCGGCCCCCATTTGGGTCGGATTTCCTGGGCCCTGGTATCTTCGGGCCCCGATGTCGCAGTTCCTTCGTGACTACCTGACCGTCGTCTGGTTCGGCGTGGCGGCTCTCCTGATCGGTGGGCTGCTGCTCGGAATCGCCGCGCTGATCAGGCCGTCGAACCCCAACTACGACAAATCGATCGCGTACGAATCGGGCGTCGACCCGGTCGGGATCGGCTGGTCGCAGAGTCAGATCCGGTACTACGTCTTCGCCCTGCTCTTCGTCATCTTCGACGTCGAAGCGGTGTTCCTCTTCCCCTGGGCGGCATCGATCGAGCGCTACGGAACCTTCGGGCTGGTCGCCATGCTCATCTTCATCGTGCTGCTGCTCGATGGGCTCGTCTACGCGTGGAAGCGAGGGCTCCTCCGATGGGTCTAGTCGACAAGGGTCGCATGCCGGCGCCGCTCACCAAACTGCTGAACATGAGCCGGTCGTACTCGCTGTGGGTGTACCAGTGGGGCCTCGCCTGCTGTGCCATCGAGATGGGCGCCGCGTTCGCCTCACCGCGGTATGACGTGATGCGTCTCGGCGTCATCCCCCTCCCCGCCAGCCCCCGTCAGGCCGACTTCGTCTGCGTGTCGGGCACCGTCACCGACAAGATGGCACCGGCCGTGCGCCGCCTGTGGGAGCAGATGCCCGAGCCGAAGTACGCCATCTCGATGGGCTCGTGCGCCAACTGCGGCGGGCCCTACTGGGACAGCTATTCGGTCACCAAGGGCGTCGATCAGATCATCCCGATCGACATCTACGTACCTGGCTGCCCGCCCCGCCCGGAGGCGCTGCTCGAAGCGGTCGTCCTGCTCCAGCAGCGCATCAAGAACGAAGACATGGCTGCCAAGTGGCGCGGCGACCCGTACCGCAGCAACCAGACCACCAGGGCGAACACCGACGCCGGTCGTGCGGTGGCCCAGGGCGAGTCGGCCGATCCGATCCCGGCGGCGCTGCCGCCACGCGAGCCGATCGTGGTGGGTGGTGGCCCCATTGAGTGATCAGGCCCCTGAGACGGCCGCCGACGCAGCCGTCTCCGACGAAACGCTCGCGCTCCCGGGCGACGGTCTCCGCGAGGGGATCATCGACGACCTGCGGTCGCGCATCGGCGACGCCCTCGTCGACACCCACATCACGCCGAACGACGATCTGTGGGTGCGCGTCCGCACCGACGCGTGGCGCCAGACCGGCGAGGCCTTGAAGGCCGCCGGCTTCACGTTCTTCAGCTTCCTGTCCGCCATCGACTGGCTGCCCTCGCCGTACGGCAAAGGCGAGGACGATCCGACCGCCGAGCCGGTCGAGCCCGACACCGAGATCCGCCAGGGTGTCACCGGGGGCGACACGCGCCTGCAGGTATTCGCCCGGGTGGTCGACCTCGACCGTCACGTGGGCGTCACGATCAAGGCCGACGTTCCCGACGACGTCGCGGTCGTCGACTCGTGGTCGACGGTGTACGCCGGCGCCAACTGGCACGAGCGGGAGTGCCACGAGATGTTCGGGATCGGCTTCAACGGCCACCCGGACCTGCGCAACCTGTACCTCCCCACCGGATTCGAGGGCTTTCCGCTGCGCAAGGACTTCCCCCTGCTCGCCCGCATGGTGAAGCCGTGGCCCGGCATCGTCGACGTCGAGCCGATGCCCGCCGCCGCCGAAGTGAGCGTCGAGGAAAGCGGGTCCGAATCCGACGGCGAGCCCGCCACGGAGAACGGTGAAACCTCGTGACCAATCTCACCGATCGACAGCAGCTCAGCTACATCGCCAGCCAGGCGGCTGACGCGCGCTTGAACGTCGAGCTCGAGACGGAGGGAATGACCCTCAACATCGGCCCGCAGCACCCGGCCACGCACGGCACGCTGCGCATCATCTGTCGCCTCGACGGTGAGCAGGTCGTGTGGGCCGAACCCGTTCCCGGCTACATGCACCGCGGCTACGAAAAGCTCACCGAGGTGCGCACGTTCCCGCAGGTGACCACGCTCGTCAACCGCATCGACTGGCTCGGCAGTTTCGCCAACGAGGTGCCGTTCATCCTGGCGGGCGAGAAGCTGATGGGCATCGAGGCGCCGCCGCGCGCCCAGGTGATCCGCACGATCCTGTTCGAACTCTCCCGCATCGCCAACGTCGGGCTGTTCCTCGGCGATCTCGGCGTGCAAATGGGAGCGGTCACGCCGGTGTTCCTCGCCTTCCGCGACCGTGAGTACGTCCTCAACCTGATCGAGGGCGCGACCGGCGGCCGGTTCCACCCGAACTTCGACCGCATCGGCGGCCTCAAGGATGACCTGCCGAAGGGCTGGATCGACGAGACGCGCCAGGTGATGAGGAAGCTGCAGGGCTTCTGCGACACCATGGACGACCTGCTGTTCGGCAACGAGATCTTCCAGAGCCGAACCCGCGGCATCGGAGTGATCCCGGCCGACGTCGCCAAGGACTTCGGACTGTCGGGCGCCAACCTGCGCGCCAGCGGCGTCGATTACGACCTGCGCCGCGACCAGGATCTGCCGCTGGCGTGGGACAAGGCCGACTGGAAGGTCTGGACCCATCCCGACGGCGACAGCTGGGCCCGCTGCTGGGTCCGCCTGCAGGAGACCCGCGAGAGCTGCAAGATCGTCGAGCAACTGCTCGATCAGATCCCGGCCGGGCCCGTGATGGCCAAGGTGCCGCGCATCATCAAGGTGCCCGAGGGCGAAGCCTGGGTGTCGACGGAGAACCCGCTCGGCGAGATGGGCTACTACGTCATCTCGAAGGGTGACCTCGGACCGTTCCGCGTCAAGATCCGCTCCGCCAGCTTCAACAACATCTCGATCGCGAACGTGGGTGCTCAAGGGCGTGTACGTCCCCGACGTGATCACGATCCTGGCCTCGCTCTACTTCATCCTCGGCGACATCGACAGGTGATGCAGATGTTGGCGGCAATCTCATGATCTCCTCGTTGGCCGTGGACGTCCCGTACTGGGGCCAGTCGCTGCTACGCGTCCTGGGTGGCCTCGTCGCTGTGCTGCTGCCGGCCGGCACGATCGTCTACCTGTTCCTCTTCAAGATGATGTCGTTCATGCAGAGCCGCCTCGGACCGATGGAGGCAGGGCCGTACGGCTCGATGCAGCTGCTCGCCGAAGTCGGCAAATGGCTGCAGAAGGAAGACCTCGCCCCGGAGCATGCCGACGTCCGCATCTTCCGGATGGCGCCACTCATCGTGCTCGTGTCGACGTTCCTCCTCGTCGTCATCATCCCGTTCGGCCCTGACGTGTACTTCACGAACTTCGAGACGGGCATCTTCTTCGGTCTCGCCGTGTCGTCGATCAGCGTGCTCGGCATCCTCATCGCCGGCTGGGCGAGCGCCAACAAGTACTCCCTGCTCGGTGGCCTGCGCGCCGCGGGCCAGCTCATCGCCTACGAACTGCCGCTGGTGCTCGCCACGCTCGGCGTCGTCATCCAGGCCGGCACGATGAACCTGCAGGGCATCGTCGTGGCCCAGAACACCGGCGAGATGTTCGGGTTCGAGTGGCTCGGCAACCCGTTCATCTTCACCCAGTTTCTCGGCTTCGTCATCTTCATGATCGCGGTGCAGGCGGAACTGACGCAGCCCCCGTTCGACATGCCGATCGCCGAGTCGGAACTCGTCTCGGGTTACATGACCGAGTACTCGGGCTTCCGCTTCTTGATCTTCTTCATCGCCGAGTTCGCCACGGCCGGCGTGTTCGCCCTCATCGCGTCGGTGCTGTTCCTCGGTGGCTGGGGAGTGCCGTTCGAATGGTTCGGTTGGGACAACATCGACGACGTCGCCAACTGGATGAACCTCGCCGGTCCCCTCATCATGTTCACCAAGATGTTGGTGCTGACGTTCATCATCATGTGGGTGCGATTCAGCTACCCCCGCTTCCGTGAGGACCAGCTGCAGACGTTCGCCTGGAAGGTGCTCATCCCGTTGGCGCTCTTCAACACGGCGATCACCGCGATTCTGAAGGTGGCGATCTGATGTCCCGAATTCAGGACCGGATCTCCCGGTTCAGGACGACGGCGGCGCCAGCCGCATCGTCGCCTGCGTCGAGAAGGGTGGCGGTCTGATGAAGATTCCTGGTCTGATCAAGGGTCTCGGCGTCACGCTCGGGACGATGGCCGACACGGTCACCAAGGGTGCGGCCACCGTCCAGTACCCGCACGAGAAGGAAACCCCACCGATCCGGTCGCGCGGCGTCATCGCCCTCCACGAGGGCAACTGCACGGCCTGCATGTTGTGCGCCCGCTCGTGCCCCGACTGGTGCATCTACATCGAGGGCCACAAGCAGCTCGCGCCGCCGCGTCGCGCCGGCGGCAAGCCGCGCCAGGTCAACCATCTCGACCGGTTCGACATCGACTACGCGCTGTGCATGTACTGCGGCATCTGTGTCGAGGTGTGCCCGTTCGACGCCCTGTTCTGGAGCCCCGAGTACGAGTACTCCGAACCGCGCATCGCCGACCTGCTGCACGACAAGAACAAGCTCGGCGAATGGATGCAGACGGTGCCCGAGGCGCCGGAGCTCGAAGTGGGAGCCCAGAAGAAATGAGCGCGAAGAAGTGAGCGGCATCGTTCTCCTCGCGGCCGACGACATCAACGTCGCGCAGAACATCGCGTTCGGCATCATCGCCGCGGTCATGATCTTCGCCGCGGTGTGCGTCGTCACCACCAAGAACGTCGTGCATGCCGCACTGTGGCTCGTGATGGTGCTGGCGGGCGTCGCCGCCCAGTACATCCTCGCCGCCGCCGAGTTCGTCGCCGTGTCCCAGGTGCTCGTGTACATCGGCGCCGTGATGGTGCTGTTCCTGTTCGGCATCATGCTCACCCGGGCCAAGATCGGCGGTGAGCAGGGCCTCAACAATCCGGGGTGGGCGCTCGGCATTCCCGTCGCCGTCGTCCTGTTCGGCCTGCTCGCCTATGTCAGCATCGACGCGTTCGAGGACACGACGCTGCCCGATCCCAGCGGTCCGACCCCGACCTCCGCGATCAGCGACCAGTTCCTGTCGCCGTACCTGATCCCGTTCTTCGCGCTCGCCTTCGTCCTGCTCGCCGCCGCCATCGGCGCCATCGTCCTGGCCCGGAAGGACTGAGCCGACGTGCTCGCAGTCAACTTCCGTTCTGGTGCGGGGCTCGTCGTCCGCTTCGCTTCCGCCTCGCGCCCGTTGCGACTCGTCGCTGGCGCTTCCCTCGTCGCGCGTGGGTCGATCTGATGCTTGCTGTCAACTTCCTCCTTCTGGCCGCGGTGCTGTTCAGCATCGGTGTGTACGGCGTGATCGCCCGGCGCAACGCCGTGCTCGTGCTGATGTCGATCGAGCTCATCCTCAACGCCGTCAACCTCAACCTCATCGCCTTCTCGCTCATGCACGGCGCGGCCGACGGCCAGGTGTTCGCCCTCTACGTGATCGCGGTCGCGGCAGCCGAAGTCGGCGTCGGGCTGGCGATGGTGCTCATGATCTATCGCAACCGCCGCTCCATCTCGCTCGACGAACTGTCCGAGATGAAGGGCTGACATGCTCGCCCAAGAAGCACACGAGCTCAGTTCCGGGTGGTTCCTCGAGAACGCCTGGCTGATCGCCCTCATCCCGGGCATCGCGTTCGCGCTGATCATCGCCATCGGCAAGCGGATGCCGTTCAAGGGCTCCGAGATCGGCATCGCCTCGATGGCCGCCTCCGTGGTGCTCGCCACGGGCACGGCGATCCAGTGGGTCCAGCGCACGAACTCGGCCGACGACGCGGAGGCCGCCCACGGCTTCGTGCACGGCATCACCAGGGCCCTTGCACCGCAGCAGGCCGAAGGCCACGGCGCCGAACCGTTCGTCGAACCGGTCGTGCGCACCTGGACGTGGTGGTCGAGCAACGGTTTCGACTTCGCCATCGGCTCGCGGATCGACGGGCTGTCGATGATGTTGCTCTGGACCGTGGCGTTCATCTCGCTGCTCGTCCAGATCTACAGCCTCGACTACGTCCGGGGCGATCGTCGGTACACCCACTTCTTCGCCGCCCTCACCCTGTTCTCGTCGGGCATGCTCATCATGGTTCTCGCCGAGAACATGATCCAGGTCATCCTCGGCTGGGAGATCATGGGCCTGTGCTCGTTCATGCTGATCGGGCACTGGTGGGAAGAGGAGGCCAACGCTCGAGCGGCGCTGAAGGCGTTCTTCACCGTGCGCGTCGGCGACGTCGGGCTGCTCGTCGGCACGATCGTCATCTTCTTCGGCGCCAACCAGTGGGCGCAGGACAACCTCGACAGCAACGGCTTCAACATCTCGGCCATCCAGGCCTGGGCGATGTCGGGCGAAGCGTCGAGCACGATCCTGTTGGTGAGCGCGATCGCGCTGTTCATCGCCTGCATCGGCAAGTCGGGCCAGTTCCCGTTGCACACCTGGCTGCCCGACGCGATGGCCGGGCCGACCCCGGTGTCGTCGCTGCTCCACAGCTCGACGATGGTCGTGGCCGGGGTGTTCCTCGTCGCCCGGCTCTACCCGGTGTTCTGGGAAGGCTTCAACATCGGCCAGGGCGGGTTGTCGTTCATCTCGATCATCGCCGCGATCACGATCGTCATCGCGGCCGTGCTCGCGTTCGTCCAGGACGACATCAAGAAGGTGCTGGCCTACTCCACCGTCTCGCAGCTCGGCTACATGATGCTCGGCCTCGGCACCGGCGCCTGGGTCGCGGCGGTGTTCCACATCTTCACCCACGCCATGTTCAAGTGCTGCCTGTTCCTGTGCGCCGGCTCGGTCGCCCACTCGGGCTCACACCACTCCTTCGACATGAAGCGCGACATGGGCGGGCTCCGCAAGCGCATGCCGGTCACGTTCTGGTGCTGGATCGTCGCCACGCTCGCGCTCACCGGTGTGTTCCCGTTCGCCGGCTTCTGGTCGAAGGACGAGATCATCGACAACGTCGGTCACCTCGGGTACACGTTCTTCTTCTGGACGGCGCTCGCCGGAGCGGCCCTGACGGCGATGTACATGACGCGGGCGACGTACCTGACGTTCTTCGGTGAGCCGCGCGGCGCGGCGGCCGGTGGTCACCACGTGTTCGGTGATCACGCCGAGGAGCACGAGATGGAGACGCTCACCGTCGGCGCCCAACCGGCCTCCCTCGGCGCCGCCGTCAACGTGCTCGACGATCACGCACCGGGTGGCGGCGACGGAGCCGACGCTGGTCACGACGACCACGACGACCACGACGACCACGACGGCCACGATGGCCATGACGACCACCACGACGAGCCGCACGAGTCGGGGCCGTTGCTCCTCGTGCCGATCGTGATCCTCGCGGTGCTGTCGGCGACGGTCGGGTTCCTCAACGCCACGCCGATCGGTGAGGACTGGGAACGCTTCAAGACCTACATCGAGCCGCGATCGGCGGCGGTCGAGATCGAGGACTACCTGATCGCCACCGGGCCCGGCGAGTCGATCGAACTACGCAACCCGATGGTGGTCGCACCCGGCGTGTTGTCGGCCGGAGATGGCGGGTCGGGCGAAGGCGACCCAGTGGAGGGCGAGGGCGAGCCCGTCGAGGGTGAAACGGTCGAGGGTGAGGAGGGCGAGGAATTCGTGGCCGCGGGCTGCGGCTTCGAGACACCCGAAGCCGGCACGGTCTGCTTCATGCCGACGCAGAACCACGCCGAGCCGACCCTTCCGAAGATCCTGCTCTCGATCGGTGTGGTCGCCGGTGCCTACGCCGTCGCCATCGCGTTCTGCGTCGCCTTCTACGGCCGCCGCAACAGGCGGCTCGTCGGCCTCACCGAACGCTCGCGGATCATGCGGGGCGGCTACCTGTTCCTCAAGAACAAGTACTACCTCGACGCGCTCTACGAGAGCGTGATCGTTCGTGCCATCGCCCACCCGATCGCCAACGCCGCGTACTGGTTCAACCAGCACGTGATCGATGGCGTCGTGAACGGCGTCGGGCGCAACACCAAACAGACCGGCGACTGGATCTACCAGAACATCGACCAGCGCCTCGTCGACGGCGCCGTCAATGCCTCCGGTGCCGTGGCCTCCGAGACCGGTCATGGCCTCCAACCCGTGCAGTCCGGCAAGGTCAACCAGTACGGCGCGCTGCTGTTCGGCGCCGTCGCCGTGGGTGCCGTCGTCCTCGTCATCGTCAACGTGAACTGAAAGTGCTGTTGAAGAGCCATGGAAACACTCACTGATCAGAACTGGCTCCTGAGCGTCGGGGTCTTCCTCCCCATGCTCGGGGTGCTGGTGATGCTGTTCATCCCGCGCGCCGAGGAAGCCCTCGTGAAGACCGTCGGCATCGTCGCCGCCGGTGCCACGCTGGCGATCGGCGTCGTCACGCTCGTGAACTTCGACTACGGAGCGGCACAGAAGCTGCAGTTCTTCGTCGACGCGGAGTGGATCCCGGTCATCCACTCCAACTACACGATCGGTCTCGACGGCATCAGCCTGCCGCTCTACTTCCTGTCGATGGCGGTCACGTTCCTCGTGATGATCTACTCGTGGGACAACATGCCCGACGCCGGCAACCCGAAGGCGTTCTTCATCCTGATGCTCGTGCTGCAGACCGGCATGGCCGGCACGTTCGTCGCCCAGGACCTGATCCTGTTCTTCGTGTTCTTCGAACTCGTCCTGCTGCCGATGTACTTCATGATCGGTGTGTGGGGCGGCGAGGAGCGGCAGTACGCGTCGCTGAAGTTCTTCCTCTACACGATGTTCGGCTCGGCGTTCATGCTCGTCGCCTTCCTCGCCCTGTTCTTCCAGACCGGTGCCGAGAGCTTCGGGTTCCAGCACCTGATCGAAGCCAGCTCGACGATTCCCCACGACGTGCAGGTCTGGATCTTCGCCGGCATGTTCCTCGGGTTCGCGGTCAAGGTCCCGATGTTCCCGTTCCACACGTGGCTGCCCGACGCCCACACCCAGGCGCCGACCCAGGGCTCGGTCATCCTGGCCGCGATCCTGCTGAAGCTCGGCACATACGGCTTCGTGCGCATCGCCCTGCCGATGCTGCCCCAGGGTGCGGTCGAGTGGGCGCCCGTCATCGGCATCCTCGCCGTGATCGGCATCATCTACGGCGCGCTCGGCTGCCTCGCGCAGACCGACATGAAGCGGCTGATCGCGTTCTCGTCCGTTGCCCACATGGGTTTCGTGATGCTCGGAATCTCCACGCTCACCACGTTCGGCATCAACGCCGCATTGTTCGGCATGGTCGCCCACGGCCTCATCACCGGCATGCTCTTCTTCGTCGCCGGGTCGGTGAAGCACCGCTATCACACCCTCGAGATCAAGCGCCTCTCCGGCATGCTCATCCAGATGCCGCGGATGGGCTGGATCCTCGGCTTCGCGGCGATGGCGTCGCTCGGCCTGCCCGGCCTGGCCGGGTTCTGGGGCGAGTTCCCGGCGATCCTGTCCGCCTACAGCCCGGGATTCGGTCTCAGTGAGGCGCTGTTCCGCACGCTGATGGTCATCGCCGCCCTCGGAACCGTGCTCGCCGCCGCGTACCTGTTGTGGCTCTACCAGCGCACCGCGTTCGGCACACCGAGCGAGGAGTTCGCCGGCCACAGCGACGCTGAGCACGAGTCCCTCGGCGGCGGCCACGGGCACGTCGCCCACTCGCTCAGCTCCGCCGCGAACGACGACGTCCATGCCGATGAACACGACGACATCCACGACGTCGGCCTGACCGAGTGGATCGCGTGGTCACCGTTCCTCATCGCCATCGTCGTGTTCGGTGTCTACCCGCAGCTGATGTTCAAGATCTTCGATCCGGCCGTCATCCAGATGCTCGATCGCATGAAGGTGTCGCTCGGTAAATGATCGCCGCGCTCCTCGCTCAAGCGACCGACTTCACGTCGCCGACGATCGACTGGCACGCCCTCGCGCCCGAGATCATCATCGTGCTCGGCATCAACCTGGTGCTGCTCATCGACCTGATGATCGAGGAGTCGAAGAAGTGGGCGATCGCCACCGTGGCCGGCCTCGTGATGCTGGCGGCGCTGATCCCGGTCGTGACGCTGGCCGTGGTCGGCGACGACTCCCGCTCGATGTTCGACGGTCGTTACGTGGTCGACGACTACGCGCTGATCCTCAAGGCGCTGTTCCTGCTCATCGCCTACGTCGTGATCCTGATGAGCCAGACCGAGCTCGAAGAGGGCGGCTACTACCAGGGCGAGTTCTACGTCCTGATGCTGTGCAGCGTGCTCGGCATGGTGATGATGGCCTCGGCGCGCGACCTCGTGAGCATCTTCATCGCGCTCGGAGCTCCTGTCGATCCCGGCCTACATGCTCGCCGCCTGGCGCAAGCGTGACGTGAAGTCGAACGAGGCCGGCGTCAAGTACTACCTGCTCGGTGTGTTCGCGTCGGCCGTGCTGCTGTACGGCATGAGCCTGCTGTACGGGGCGACCGGCTCGACGAAGCTCGTCGACATCGGCGCGGCCCTGAGCGACGGCGATGCGATCGCTCTCGAAGTGGTCGCGATCGTGTTCATCCTGTGCGGGTTCGGCTTCAAGATCTCGGCGGTGCCGTTCCACCAGTGGGCGCCCGACACGTACGAAGGCGCACCGACGCCGGTCACCGCGTTCTTCTCCGTCGCGTCGAAGGCGGCCGGTTTCGTGGCGATCATGACGTTGATCTTCCTCGCCTTCCCCGGCGTCGACGACATCTACGGGCCGCTGCTCTGGGTGCTGTCGGTGCTCACGATGACGGTCGGCAACGTGATGGCCCTGCGCCAGACGAACATCGTCCGCATGCTCGCCTACTCCTCGGTCAGCCAGGGCGGCTTCATTCTCATGCCGCTCGCGTTCGCCGGTAATCCGGCGTCGAGTGCGGCGGCGATGAACGCGGTCATCGTGTACCTGCTCGTGTACGCCGTGATGAACCTCGGGGCGTTCGCGGTGATCATCGCCGTGTCACGCAAGACCCACAGCGGTCAGATCAAGTCGTTCGGTGGGCTGTTCGGTTACGCACCGGGCCTGGCGATGGCCGATGACCATCTTCCTCGCCTCGCTCGCCGGCATCCCGCCGCTCGCCGGTTGGTTCGCCAAGTTCAACTCGTTCAAGGCGGTGCTCGACGCGGGCACCACCTCGGCCTACGTGATGGCCGGGATCGCCGCGGTCAACACCGTGATCGCGGCGGCGTATTACATGCGCGTGCTGCGCGTGATCTGGATGGACGACGTGCCCGACGGCGATGTCACCCCGATCCGCACGCCGGCTCCGGTCGCGGCTGCGCTGGTGATGACGGCGTTCGGCACGGTCCTGCTCGGGGTGCTCCCGAACCTCGTGGCCAGGTTCGGCAATCTTCCCGACCTCACCGGCGCCTTGTCGCCGTAGTCGGCCTGAGTCGGGCCAGTTTCGCCGCTCGCGGCGTTCCGTGAACGGCTCGTTGCCCGAAGGCAACGTCGCCGTCACGCGCCTGGCGACCGACGAAACTGATCCCGACTCACCTTTGAAGATTTCGTCAATTCCGTGCACCGGCTCAGGTCATCACGTCCGAGAGACTGAGCGAGGTGAGGGATTCGTGACTGACGAGATCAGGGACGAGATCAAGGCGAACGGGCCGATCACGTTCGAGCGGTTCATGGATCTCGCGCTCTATGGCTCGGACGGCTTCTACGTACGTGCCAACGGGGGCTCTGCGGGACGGCGCGGCGACTTCATCACGTCACCGGAGGTCGGACCGCTGTTCGGCGCCGTGCTCGCCCGCTACCTCGATGCGGAGTGGGAGCGGATCGGCCGGCCGGCGACGTTCACCGTGGTCGACGCCGGGGCCGGCCCGGGGACGCTCGCCCGCTCGGTCGCTCGCGCCCGACCGGCCTGCGCCGAAGCGCTGCGCTATGTCGCGGTCGAACTGTCGCCGGCGCAGCGGGAACGACATCCCGACGGCATCGAGTCGCGGGCGGACCTCCCGACCGAACCGTTCGACGGCGTGGTCATCGCGAACGAACTGCTCGACAACCTGCCGTTCCGCCTCGTCGTGTTCGACGACGGATGGCGCGAGGCACATGTCGACGTCGATCGCGAGGGTCGGTTCGTCGAAGTGCTCGGCGAGCGAGTGACGGACCTCGCGATCCCGTCCACCGGCATGCGCGTCGGTGCCCGTGCGCCGCTCATCGACGCGCCCGCGGCGTTCGTCGACGATGCCCGCCGTCTCGTGCGCCGCCGGCTCGGTCCTCACGGTCGACTACGGCGTCGCCCGCACCGCAGAGCTCGCGATGCGGCCGTGGCGAGAGTGGCTCCGGACGTACCGGAACAACGAGCGGGGCAAGCACTATCTCGCCGAACCGGGGTCGCAGGACGTCACCATCGACGTGCCGTTCGACCAGCTGCCCGAGCCCGACGCGCTCCGTACGCAGGCGCAGTTCCTCCAACGCTGGGGCATCGACGATCTCGTGGCAGAGGGGGTACGGGTGTGGACCGAGCAGGCTGCCCGACCGGGTCTGGAGGCGATGCGGATGCGCAGCCGGGTCTCCGAGTCGGAGGCGTTGCTCGACCCCGCCGGCCTCGGCGCCTTCCTCGTCGCAGAATGGCGATCTCCCCCGAATCGATGAGCGGACGGACCCGCAAGGAAACGGAGCGGGTGGGCCGCACGCTCATCGCAACGTGGAAGTTGACCCGACCGATGAGCGAACGGTCCGAGGGGTGGGCCGCTCGCTCATCGCAACGTGGAAGTTGACCCGACCGATGAGCGAACGGTCCGAGGGGTGGGCCGCTCGCTCATCGCAACGGGCGGGTGGGGGGACGCGAGGGGCGTGATCTACCATCGGCGGGATGGCTGAGGAACCGACCGGCGGGCAGAACCACGACACGATCGACGCGCTGATGGCCGAGAATCGCCGGTTCCCACCATCGGAGGAGTTCAAGGCGAACTCGCTCGTCACGGGCACGTTCCTCTACGACGAGGCGGCGGAGGACGACGAGGGGTTCTGGGCGCGGCAGGCCGCCGATCTGCTCGACTGGGCCGAGCCGTGGCACACCACGCTCGACTGGCAGATCCCGAACGCGCGTTGGTTCGACGGCGGCACGTTGAACGTCGCGCGACAACTGCCTCGACCGGCACGTCCTCGCCGGCAAAGGCGACAAGGTCGCCATCCACTGGGAGGGCGAGCCCGGCGACACCCGCACGATCACGTACCAGGAGCTCCTCGACGAGGTGTCCCGGTTCGCCAACGTGCTCACCTCGCTCGGCGTGGCCAAGGGCGACCGGGTGAACATCTACCTGCCGATGATCCCCGAAGCCGCCGTGGCGATGCTCGCCTGCGCCAGGATCGGGGCCCCGCACAGCGTCGTGTTCGGCGGCTTCTCGGCGCAGGCCCTCGCCGACCGGATCAACGATGCGGAGGCCAAAGTCCTCGTGACCGCCGACGGCGGGTATCGCCGTGGTTCGGTGTTCCCGCTGAAGGCCGCCGCCGACGAGGCCTGCGCCTCCGCACCCTCGATCGAGCACGTCGTGGTCGTACGGCGCGGCGGCAACGACGTCGCGATGGTCGAGGGCCGCGACCAGTGGTACCACGACCTGATGGCCGACGCGTCGGCCGACTGCCCGGCCGAGCCGATGGAGGCCGAACACCTCCTGTACCTGCTCTACACGTCGGGCACCACGGGCAAGCCCAAGGGCATCATGCACACCACCGGTGGCTACCTCACCCACGTGGCCTTCACGCACAAGTACGTGTTCGACCTCCACCCCGACACCGACGTGTTCTGGTGCACGGCCGACGTCGGCTGGGTCACCGGCCACAGCTACATCGTGTACGGACCGCTCGCCAACGGTGCCACCCAGGTGATGTACGAGGGCGTGCCCAACCATCCCGACAACGACCGCAACTGGGCGATCGTCGAGAAGTACGGCGTGACGATCCTCTACACCGCGCCGACGGCCATCCGGACGTTCATGAAATGGGGCGACGCCGAGCCGGCCAAGCACGATCTGTCGTCACTCCGTCTCCTCGGATCGGTCGGCGAACCGATCAATCCCGAGGCCTGGATGTGGTACCAGGAGCACATCGGCGGGGGCCGGTGCCCGATCGTCGACACGTGGTGGCAGACCGAGACCGGCGGGATCATGATCAGCCCGCTCCCGGGCGCCACCACCACCAAGCCCGGTTCGGCAACGTTCCCGCTCCCGGGCGTGTCGGCCGAGTTGGTCGACGACGAGGAACGCCACGTCGATGTGGGTGGCGGGTATCTCACACTGACGCGGCCGTGGCCCGGCATGCTGCGCGGCATCTGGGGCGACCCCGAGCGGTTCCAGGAGACGTACTGGTCGCGCTTCCCCGGCCGGTACTTCGCCGGTGACGGCGCGAAGCTCGACGACGACGGCTACCTCTGGCTGCTCGGCCGGGTCGACGACGTGATGAACGTGTCGGGCCACCGGATCTCGACGACCGAAGTCGAGTCCGCGCTCGTGTCGCACCCGTCGGTCGCCGAGGCCGCGGTCGTCGGTGCCACCGATGCCACGACCGGTCAGGCGATCATCGCCTACGTCATCCTGCGCGGCGGCAAGGACGTGACCGAGCAAGACCTCCGCGATCACGTGGCCGCCGAGATCGGGTCGATCGCCAAGCCGAAGAAGATCTACCTGACGCCCGATCTTCCGAAGACACGGAGCGGCAAGATCATGCGGCGGCTCCTGCGCGACGTCGCCGAAGGGCGCAATGTCGGCGACACCACCACGCTCGCGGACTCGTCGATCGTCGACGAGCTGCAGGCCAGGGCGGCGGCCACCGAATCCGAGGACTGACGTCCGGCCGGCTGAACGCGGCCACGGTCGCGTCAGTCGCGGAAGTTCTGGAACTGCAGCGGAATGCCGACGTCTTCGGCCTTCAGCATCGCGATGACTCCTTGCAGCGAGTCGCGCTTCTTGGCGGTGACCCGGATCGAATCGCCCTGCGTCTGGCTCGACGTGCCCTTCTCGGCCTTCTCCTTGATCAGCTTGTTGATCTCGCGGGCCTTCTCGGAGGAGATGCCGACCTGGATCGTGACGATCTGACGCACGGTGTTCTGGGTGGCTTCCTGCACGTCGCCGTAGTCGATGCCCCGCAGCGACACGCCACGCTTCACGAGCTTCTCCTCGAGGACCGTGCGCAGCGCGGTGAGCCGATCCTCGCTGATCGTGCGCAACGTGATGACCATCTCGTTCTGCTCGATCGTGGAGTTGGTGTTCTTGAAGTCGAAGCGCGTGCCGATCTCACGTTGTGCCTGATCGACCGCGTTCTTGACTTCCTGGGCATCGACTTCGGAAACGACATCGAAACTTGGCATGGTCGCGAGGGTATCCGGACCCGATCGGCCAGTGGGATCACAGTGGGGGTCGCACACTGAGGGTCGGGCAGTGGGGATCGAGACGGCCAGCGCTACGCTCTCAGCGCCCCGTCTGCTCCTCGGATCGGACGGAGCATGGGTCGGTGCCCGAGCGGCCAAAGGGAGCAGGCTGTAAACCTGCCGGCGTAGCCTTCGAAGGTTCGAATCCTTCCCGGCCCACCACGACGGCCTCGGCTGCATTCCGTGCAGCCCGAGGCCGTTTCGTCGTTCAGAGCATCAACTGCATGATGGCGACGTCGAGCCACCGATTGAACTTGCGGCCGACCTCCCGTTCGACGCCGACGAGGTCGAACCCCACCGACGCGTGGAGCGCTCGCGAGGCGGCACTCGATGCCTCGATCCGCGCCACGACCGAGTGGAACCCCGACTCGCGCGCCACGTCGATCAGGTGACGCATGAGGGTCGACCCGATCCCCAGCCCCGAGTGCTCGCGGGACACGTAGACGGAGTTCTCCACCGTGGTCCGGTACGCCGCCCGCTCCTTGTAGGGGGACAGGGCGGCGAAACCCACGACCTGACCCGGGTCGGCGTCGAGGGTGGCGACGACGGCGGAGAACGCACCGGACCGTTCCGCGAGCCAGGTCCGTTGCTGGTCGAGGGTCCGCGGAACGAGGTCGAACGTGCTCGTGTACTCGTTGACCTCGACGTTGTAGATCGCCCGGACCGCGGGCGCGTCGGCGAGCGTCGCGAGTCGAACGTTCACCGTTGACCGTGGCGTGGCGTCGACCGGCATCGGACGGCGATCGTATCGGTCACCGCGCCCTGGTGTGATGGGGGGTGTGATGGGGGTGTGATTGGGCCTCGTGACCACATTCGCGCGGTGCATGTCTGGCCGCTCCCGCTACACTTTCCCGCTTGGTCGCGGCGGTGCCGCGCCCCGAAGGGTGCCCCGGCGCCTGGGTCCGAGTTCGCTCCGGCGGGCTCGGAAACGGTGCTCCGGCACTGCACAACGCGCGGTGCCTCGGCACCGTGCTGTATTCGCCCTTGTAGCTCAGTGGTAGAGCACCTCCATGGTAAGGAGGGGGTCGCGGGTTCAATCCCCGCCGAGGGCTCGACCAAGCGGTCGGGTTCGCCCGGGCGCGAGCCAAACCCCTGGCGGCGTAGCTCAGTTGGTCAGAGCATCCGGCTCATAATCGGAAGGTCATCGGTTCAAGTCCGATCGCCGCTACCAGAACCAAGAACACCAGAAATTCAGAACAATCGACCAAGAATCGGTCGAACAGTCAATCGGAATTCATCGCAGGAGTGAGACGCAACCATGGGTAAGAAGAAGTTCGAGCGCAATAAGCCTCATGTGAATATTGGGACGATGGGTCATATTGACCATGGGAAGACGACGTTGACGGCGGCGATTTCGAAGACGTTGTCGGAGCGTGGGTTGGCGGAGTTCGCGGCGTTTGACACGATTGACAAGGCGCCGGAGGAGAAGGCTCGTGGTATCACGATCTCGATCGCGCATATCGAGTACGAGACGGAGAATCGTCATTACGCGCATGTGGACATGCCGGGTCATGCGGATTACATCAAGAACATGATCACGGGTGCGGCTCAGGTGGATGGGGCGATTTTGGTGGTGGCGGCGACGGATGGTCCGATGCCTCAGACCCGGGAGCATGTGTTGTTGGCTCGTCAGGTTGGTGTGCCGTCGATCATTGTGGCGTTGAACAAGGCTGACATGGTCGATGATGAGGAGCTGTTGGAGTTGGTGGAGCTCGAGGTTCGCGAGTTGTTGAATGAGTATGAGTTCCCGGGTGATGATGCCCCGGTCATCCAGGTGTCCGCTCTGAAGGCCCTTGAGGGGGATGCGGAGTGGCAGGAGAAGATCATGGAGTTGATGGCTGCTGCTGACTCGCTTCATCCCCGAGCCGGTCCGTGAACTCGATAAGCCGTTCTTGATGCCGATCGAGGATGTGTTCACGATCACGGGTCGTGGCACGGTGGTGACGGGCAAGGTGGAGCAGGGGATCATTCACACCGGTGATGAGATCGAGATCGTTGGGTTGCGGGTGACGCAGAAGACGACGTGTACCGGGGTGGAGATGTTCCGTAAGTTGCTCGATGAGGGCCAGGCCGGTGACAACATCGGTGCCCTGTTGCGTGGGACGGGTAAGGAGGATGTGGAGCGTGGGCAGGTGTTGTGCAAGCCCGGTTCGATTACTCCGCACACGAATTTTGAGGGTCAGGTGTATGTGTTGAACAAGGACGAGGGGGGTCGGCATAAGCCGTTCTTCAACAATTATCGTCCGCAGTTCTTCTTCCGTACGACTGACGTGACGGGCACGATCGAGTTGCCGTCGGGTACGGAGATGGTGATGCCTGGTGACAATGTGGAGATCACTGTGGAGCTTGGTAAGCCGATCGCCATGGATGAGGGGTTGCGGTTCGCGATCCGTGAGGGTGGCCGCACCGTGGGTGCCGGCCGTGTCACCAAGATCCTGAAGTGACCTGCTGAATCGGCACAAGGGTCAAACGGAAGTCAACGAGAGAAGAGAGCCATCATGGCCAAGAGTGAAAAGCGCATCAAGGTGACGCTCGAGTGCACGGAGTGCAAGCGACGCAACTACATCACCATGAAGTCGAAGATCAACGACCGCGAGCGTCTCGAGATGAAGAAGTACTGCGCCCACGAGCGCCAGCACACCCTTCACAAGGAGACCCGCTGAACAACCCGCGTGCGCCCCGGGTCTGACCCGGGGCCACCTCTCGGGATGCGCTGGTAACCTGGCGTGTCCCAACCGAGGGCAGTAGCTCAGCTGGTAGAGCATCGGTCTCCAAAACCGACGGTCGGGGGTTCGAATCCCTCCTGCCCTGCCCACCACCCGAACGAGAATTCCCGAATGAGAGATCACGTCACACCGTGTCATTGGACGATCTGAACCGCGAGCAGAAGCGTCAGCTTCGCAAGATGGGTGCCCTCGACGAGGAGGGCAAGGTCCAGCGCGCCCCGCGCACGGCGAAGAAGACCGAACGCACGGGCCCACGGCAGTATCTCCGCGAGGTTCGCGACGAGATGCGCAAGGTCGCCTGGCCGAAGCGTCCGGAGGTCAAGCGTTACTCGATCATCGTGATCATCACGATCATCGTCTACACGGCGCTCGTCGGCGGCCTCGACTACGTCTTCGGGATCTGGTCCGAATGGTTCTATTCGACGTGAGCGACGAAACGATGAGTGACGAAACGATGAGCGACCAGATCGCCGAAGAAGCGCAAGCCGAGACCACCGAGCCGGCACTGAACCCCGCCGACCTCCTCCCCGTCGGCGACCTGTCCCTCGACGACCCCGACGAGATCGAAGCAACCGACGAGGTCGAGACCAGCACGACCGACGGGTCGATCGACGACGCCGAGGACTCGGACGCAGCCAGCGAGGGAAGCGCCAGCGACGAGCTGGAAGCAGCGCGAGACGAAAGCGAAGCCGACGACGAGGCGGCCACCGACGACGTCGACGCGGTCGACGAGTCCACCGCCGATGGCGGCGCAGCGGACGTCGAGCCTGCCGTTTACGACGACCCGACCATGCGGCCGGGCCAGTGGTACGTCGTGCACACGCAGTCGGGCTACGAGAAGAAGGTCACCGCCAACCTCACGGCGCGCATCCAGTCGATGAACATGGAAGACAAGATCTACGAGATCGTCATCCCGACCGAAGAGGTCGACGAGTTCAAGAACGGCAAGAAGCAGACCGTCGAGCGCAAGGTGTTCCCGGGCTACCTGCTGGTGCGGTGCGTCATGGACGACGAGTCGTGGTACTGCGTCCGCAACACGCCGGGCATCACCGGCTTCGTGGGCCAGAGCCGCCAGGGCCAGAAGCCGACCCCGCTGTCGCGCCGCGAGGTCAAGACGTTCCTGTCGCCGAAGACCGAGGGCGTCGACGCGGCACCGCGTCGCAAGGCGAAGCTCGACTACGAAGAGGGCGAGAGCGTCCGCGTGAAGGAAGGCCCGTTCGCCGACTTCACCGGCCAGATCGCCGAGATCAATGCCGACCACATGAAGCTCAAGGTGCTGGTCAACATCTTCGGACGAGAGACCCTCGTCGAGATGGACTTCAGCCAGGTCGCCAAGCTCTGAGCGCTGCGCTGCACCGCTCGCACATCATCCGCACATCAAGAAAGACAACGCCATGGCGAAGAAGAAAATCGTAACGGTCGTCAAGATCCAGATCGAGGCAGGCAAGGCCAGCCCGGCACCGCCCGTCGGTACCGCGCTCGGACCGCACGGCATCGCGATCATGGACTTCGTCAAGGCCTACAACGCCGCGACCGAGTCGCAGGTCGGCACCGTCGTGCCGACCGAGATCACGATCTACGAGGACCGGACGTTCACGTTCGTCCTGAAGACACCGCCGACCGCGGTGCTCGTCCGCGAGAAGGCCGGCCTCGACAAGGCCGCCAACAATCCGGGCACCGAAGTTGCGGGTTCGATCACCGAGGCCCAACTCGAAGAGATCGCCACCATCAAGATGCCCGACCTCAACGCCTACGACCTCGAGGCAGCCAAGCTGCAGGTTCGCGGCACCGCCCGCTCCATGGGGATCAAGGTCGTCTGACGACGACCTTGGCGCCTTCGGCGCCTGGCGCCGACTGCGTCGGCGCCCGATCCTTCTCGGTGCTTCGCACCGAACGCACTCCGTGCGTGCCGTAACAAGTTCCAACGATTCATCGAAAACAACCAAGCTTCGACCGAGATCACCTCGCTCGGCGGGCTCAACACTGAGGGAGACACACCATGTCCGGCAAGAAGTTCACTGACACGCTGAAGAAGTTCGATCGCGACCAGTTCTACACCCCCACCGAGGCCGTCGGCCTCGTGAAGACGATGGCCTCGGCCAAGTTCGACGAGAGCATCGACGTGGCGATCCGCCTCGGCGTCGACCCCCGCAAGGCCGACCAGATGGTGCGCGGCACGGTTGCGCTCCCGTCGGGCACCGGCAAGGACGTGCGCGTCGCCGTGTTCGCCACCGGTGACGCCGCCGACGAGGCCCGCGCCGCCGGTGCCGACATCGTCGGTTCGAACGACCTGGCCGCCGACGTCGAGGCCGGCAAGATGGACTTCGACCTCGTCATCGCCACCCCCGACATGATGCCGCTGCTCGGCAAGCTCGGTCGCGTGCTCGGACCGCGCGGTCTGATGCCCAACCCGAAGACCGGCACCGTGACCACCGACGTCGGCAAGGCCGTCGGCGAGTTCAAGGGCGGCAAGGTCGAGTACCGCACCGACCGGTACGGCAACGTGCACGTGCCGCTCGGCAAGGCCAGCTTCGAGCCTCCTGCGCTGGAGGAGAACTTCCGCGCCGTGATCGACGAGCTGCAGCGGGCCAAGCCGGCATCGGCCAAGGGCCGGTACCTGCGCAAGATCACCGTGTCGTCCACGATGGGCCCCGGCGTCCACGTCGACACCGGTCGCCTTCGTCCGGAGTCCTGACGGCCTGCGCCCGGGATCCCTCCGCCCGGTACTCCGGCAACGAGGATCTGGTCGGACAGCGCCGTACGCTGTCCGACCGTCACATAGCAATCGGTCGCTCGCCGAAGACCGTTGGTCCACTCACGTGGGTAATGCCGCCAGAACCGAGACAATCGGTGACAGCGACGCCAACCGAGGTGCATATCGCCGAAGAACCATCCGTCAGGTCGCACGACCGGCGCGATGCGCTCCTCGTCGGTGTTCGCATCACTGCGAGCACCACGAGTTGAAGCGAAAGGAGGTATGCACACATGACAACGGACACTGCACCGCGACCCGAGAAGGTCGCGATCGTCGAGGAGATCACCGAGAAGCTGAACAACAGCGTCTCGGTCTTCGTCACCGAGTACCGGGGTATGTCGGTCGGCGCCCTCGCCAACCTGCGGGCCCCGCTGCGGGAAGCCGGCGCCGAGCACAAGGTGTACAAGAACACCCTCGCTCGTCTCGCCGCCACCTCCGCGGGATACGACTCGCTCACCGAGCATCTGACCGGCCCCACCGCCCTCACGTTCGTCACCGGTGATTCGGTGGCGGCCGCCAAGGCACTCGCCGATCTGGCCAGGACCAACCCGCTGCTCGTCATCCGCGGCGGCGTGCTGGGCTCGAGCCCGATGAGCGCCGCTGACGTCAAGGCCCTCGCCAGCCTGCCCTCACGCGAGGAACTGCTGGCCCGGATTGCCGGAGCGTTCCAGGCCCCGCTCGTCAAGACCGCTGGTCTGCTCCAGGCTCTGCCCCGGAACTTCGCCTACGGCTTGTCGGCCCTCATCGAGAAGCAGACGGCTGAAGCCGCCTGATCACCACGACCAACCCGAAATTCTTCGGCCCGGGTGCGCTCAGCGCTCGTTCCGCTCAGAATTTCGGAACGAACGAATTCACACAGAACGAAAATCGTAACAAGGAGAACGCCATCATGGCAACACTGACCAAAGACGACATCCTCGAGGCCATCAGCAACATGACGGTCATCGAGCTCAAGGAACTGCTCGACGCTTTCGAAGAGAAGTTCGAAGTCACCGCTGCGGCCCCCGTGGCCGTGGCCGCTGCTGCCCCCGCGGGTGGCGGTGGCGACGCCGCTGCCGAGGAGGAGAAGGACGAGTACGACGTCGTGCTCGCCGCCGCCGGACAGCAGAAGATCCAGGTCGTCAAGGCCGTCAAGGATCTGCTCGGCGTGGGCCTCAAGGAGGCCAAGGACCTCGTCGATGCCGCACCGAAGGCGATCTTGGAGAAGGCCACCAAGGCCGACGCCGAGGCTGCCAAGGCCAAGCTCGAAGACGTCGGCGCAACCGTCGAACTCAAGTGAGCCCGGGACGCTGAGGCGTCCCACCCCGAACAAGCCCCACGGCGGGCGGGTCTGTACCCGCCCGCCGTTGCGCGTCCGGCTCAGGCCGAGTCGGCCCCGTCCGACGTGTTTGCGATGAGCGAACGGCCCACGTGTCGGTCCGTTCGCTCATCGCAATGGGTGAGGGGCGGGTGAAATCGCGGTCGGATGCTTGACATCGGGGCCGAGTTTCTTTACCTTGACCCCCAATTCAGTCGCCTCGAAAATGCCGAGGCTGTCCCGTCCGACGAAACGACGTCGGTAGCGGTTGATATTCGTCGCCCTGCCGCGATAGCATCGATGGTTGCCGTGCGTCTCCTGTGTCCCCTCCGTACTTTCGGTGTGGCCGCTGCGCGCTCGGCGGCTGGTCGTCGCAGGCCCGACGTCAGCTTTCGTCTTACCTCAGCAATTGGAGGGTGATCCGTGGCGACTCGTCCCGTGTCCCGTGAACGCTATTCGTTCGGCAACCTCAAGGAGCCGCTCGAGCTCCCTGACCTGATCGCGATCCAGCGGGAAAGCTTCGAATGGTTCCTCAACGAGGGCCTGGCGAACACGTTCCGCGACATCAGCCCGATCAAGGACTTCTCCGAGTCGCTCCAACTCGAACTCGAGTTCGACCCGTTCGACGAAGACCTGCGCCCGCCGCCGAAGTTCACGGTGGAGGAGTGCAAGGAAAAGGACATGACCTACAGCGCACCCGTCTTCGTGCGCGCCCGGTTCATGAACCGCAACACGGGTGAGATCAAAGAGCAGACCGTGTTCATGGGCGACTTCCCGATCATGACCGACAAGGGCACGTTCATCGTGAACGGCACCGAGCGCGTCGTCGTGTCGCAGCTCGTCCGCAGCCCCGGCGTCATCTTCGAGCCCGGCGAGCGGTTCCGCCTCCGCAACCTCACCAAGCACCAGCTCGTCAAGGGCACCATCCATCCGTACCGCGGTGAGTGGATGGAGTTCGACGTCGAGCACAAGCCCGGCAAGGACGTCACCGCAGGCACCCGCGTCGCCCGCAAGCGCCGC
>CAWHJP010000021.1:0-410785 GCA_963829675.1 Ilumatobacteraceae bacterium | reverse complement strand
GGACCACGGTGGCGGTGGTCGGCCTGATGGTCGCACCGGTCGTGTTCGATCACGACAGCCATCCCTTGTCGACGTACCCGATGTACTCGGGTCGCGTGGGCGCGAGGTGACCATTCCGTCCGCGCTCGGCCTCACCGACCAGGGGACCGAGCAGCGTCTGACCCTGGGCGTGATCGGTGCGAGCAGCGATCCGCTGATCGTCGCGGGTGAACTTGGACGGCGATCCGTGACGGCCGTGCCCCGGAACGGTGCGCCGAGATCGCCGGCCGGGTCGACGATCCGTCGGTCGAAGCGGTCGCCGTGGTGATGGAGCGCCACGACGTGGTCGCCCAGGTCGAGGGGAATCCGAGCCGCTCGAACGCACCGTCCACGCCACATGCACGACGGAGCAGCGATGAGAGGCCGCCGTCCTCACCGTGACCGCGTCGCCGAGCGCCTCGCGGGGATTTCCGTCGCGCTCGGGGTGTCCGCGTTGTCGAACCTCGTCCTGCGGGTGCCCGGTGCTGCTCCAGCTCCGTGATCGGAGTGCCTGTGGTTTCGCCGGTGTCGGCGTCCTGGCGTGGCTCGACCAACCGATCGACGATCGGCTGGTCACCGGATTGGTCGTCGTTGCCATCGTCGCCGGCGTCGGGTTCACCGTCGGCGCATGGTTCCGCGTTGCTGGCCGATCTTCGCTTTGGCCATGCTCGTCCTCACGACTTACCGCTCGTCGCGGGGGCATTCGCTCCACTTCGAGAACCTGATGGTGCTGCATCTGCTGATCGTCGGGTTGGCCGCTTCCGCCGATGTGTGGTCGTCGACAACCGCCAGCTGTGCGGCGATCGACCGATCGGGTGACTACACGTCGCCGCTGCGCTTGTCGTGCATCGTCGTGGTCGTCGCCTACGTGATCGCCGGCATCGCCAAGCTCCGGTACGGCGGCACCGACTGGATCGTCGGCGACACGCTGCGCAACCACATCGCGTACTCGGCGGCGCGGCTCGATCTGCTCGGTGGAACGCCATCACCGCCTCGCACGGCCAGTGGTCGATCAGGCATGGATGCTCCCACCGATGGCCGCGGCGTCGGTGGCGATCGAGCTCGCCGCACCGCTCGCGCTGCTCGGAGGCTGGTGGCGCAACGGCTGGGTGATCGCGGCCTGGGTCATGCACGTCGCCATCGCGGCGCTCATGCTGGTCACCTTCCCGTATCCCCTGTTCCTGGTCGCCTTCCTTCCGTTCTTCGAACTCGAACGCGTCGTGCCGGCCCTGGCTCGCACGAGGCTGCTGGGTTAGCGTCGCGCCATGCCTGCGGTCGAACGCCCGGCGATGTCGGACTACGGCGTCCCCTCCGATCTCGAGGGTGCACTGCCCTGGAGCTGGGCGGAGGAGCGACTCGTCGCCAACCGGAACTACTGGGTCGTGACCGCCTCGTCGAAGGCTCGACCTTCGTCGATGCCGGTCTGGGGAGTGTGGCTGCCCACGACCGACCGCTTCTGGTTCTCGTGCTCGCCGAACGCGTGCAAGGCACGCAACATCGCCACCAACCCGCAGTGCGCCCTCACCGTCGACGACACCGTGGAATGCGTGTCGGTCGAAGGCCACGCCCGTCTCGTCGACCCGACCGGTGAGCCCGCCGCCGTGGACGAGGTGGTCGCCGCCTACCTCGGCAAGTACTGGGACGACCCCGCCGTCCATCCCGAGATGGAGGCGTTCCTGCGCGGCCACGCGCTCTTCGAGGTGACACCCCGTGTGGCGTTCGGCATCATCGAACGCGACGACGAATTCGCCCCACGCGCCACCCGCTGGCGCTTCTGACGGGGACTCCACTCCTCGTTTGCGTCGGGATTTCGGAGGACCGCCCCTCGGAAATCCCGACGCAAACGTGGATTGAAGGGGGCTCAGTCGGTGGCGAGGAGGCGGCGGGCGGCGATGCTCGGGCGTGATCGTGCCCGCCCGCAGCTCGGCTTCCGCCGCGGCGGCGAGGTCGCGCACCTCGGGGCGCCGACGGAACGACCGCAGCAGGGCGTCGTCGACCGCTGACCACATCCACGACACCTGCTGCTCGGCGCGCCGCGGTCGAACGCTCCGTCGGCCTCCATCGTCGAGCGGTGACGGCACACCTGCGCCCACACGTCGTCGAGGCCCTCGCCGGTCGTCGCGCTGCACGTCAGCACCGGCGGGATCCACGTGGCGCCGTGCGGATGGAGCAGTTCGAGCGCAGTCGCCAGCTCCCTCGCCGCCAACCGCGCCTCGTCGCGGTGCTTGCCGTCGGCCTTGTTCACCGTGACCACGTCGGCGAGTTCGAGGACGCCCTTCTTGATCCCCTGCAACGAGTCGCCGGTGCGAGCGAGCATCAGCACGAGGAACGTGTCCGTCAGATTGGCCACCGTCGTCTCCGACTGGCCGACGCCGACCGTCTCCACGAGCACGACGTCGTAGCCGGCTGCCTCGACGATGACGATCGCTTCCCGCGTCGCCGCGGCGACCCCGCCGAGCGTGCCCGACGTCGGGGACGGACGGATGAACGCGCCGGGATCGACCGCCAAGCGGTCCATGCGGGTCTTGTCGCCGAGGATGCTCCCGCCCGTCCTCGTCGACGACGGATCGACCGCCAGCACGGCGACCCGGCGCCCCTCCCCGGTCAGCTTCGTGCCGAGCGCATCGATGAACGTCGACTTGCCCACACCGGGCACGCCGGTGATGCCCACCCGATGGCTGGCGACCGCCTTCGGCAGCAGACGCGTCAGCAGCTCCTCGGCGAGATCGCGATGGTCGGGATGCGTCGACTCGACGAGCGTGATCGCCTGGCCGAGGTAGCGGCGGTCTCCGGCGACGACGCCCTGTTCATAGGCGTCGAGGTCGATACGGCGCGCCATACGTCAGCGGGCGCGGCGTTCGAGATCACCGAGCAAGTCGATGACGGCATCGGCGATGACCGTCCCCGGCGGGAAGATCGCCGACGCCCCCGCCTCGCGGAGTTCGTCGAAATCCTGCGACGGGATGACACCGCCGACCACGATCATGATGTCGTCACGGCCAAGCTTCGCCAGCTCGTCGCGCAGCCCGGGAACGAGTGTGAGGTGACCCGCGGCCAATGACGATGCGCCGACGATGTGCACGTCGGCCTCGACCGCCTGCTTGGCGACCTCCGCAGGCGTCTGGAACAGCGGGCCGACGTCGACGTCGAAGCCGAGGTCGGCAAACGCGGTGGCGATCACCTTTTGGCCGCGATCGTGGCCGTCCTGGCCCATCTTGGCGACCATGATGCGCGGCCGGCGTCCGTGCCCCGCGATGAACGCGTCGACGAGCTCGCGAGCCTGGGCGACATTGGGCGTCTCGCCGATCTCGTTGCGGTACACGCCCTGGATCGTACGGATCGCCGCCGTGTGGCGCCCGAACACGACCTCCAGTGCATCGCTGATCTCGCCGACGGTCGCCTTCGCCCTCGCCGCATCGACGGCCAACTTGAGGAAGTTCTGTTCCAGCCCGGGCGCCCGCGTTCCCTCGACCGACGCGGCCGCGGCCTCGGTCAGCCGGCGCAGCGCTTCCTGGCAGGCGGCCTCGTCGCGCTCGGCGCGCAGGCGCTCGAGCTTCGCCAGCTGCTGGTTGCGTACCGAGGTGTTGTCGACCTTCAGCACGTCGATCGAGTCGGGCGTGTCGGGACGGAACACGTTGACGCCGATCACCGGTTGGCGACCGGAGTCGATCCGGGCCTGGGTGCGCGCCGCCGCCTCCTCGATGCGCATCTTCGGGATGCCGGCCTCGATCGCCGCGGTCATCCCCCCGGCGGCCTCGATCTCCTGGATGTGTCCCCACGCGGCGGCGGCGAGCTCACCGGTCAGCCGCTCGATGTAGTACGAACCGCCCCACGGGTCGATCACCCGCGTCGTACCCGATTCCTGCTGCAGGAACAGCTGGGTGTTGCGGGCGATCCGGGCGCTGAAGTCGGTCGGCAGGGCGAGGGCCTCGTCGAGCGCGTTCGTGTGCAGCGACTGCGTGTGTCCCTGGGTCGCCGCCATCGCCTCGACGCACGTGCGCACGACGTTGTTGAACACGTCCTGGGCGGTCAGCGACCAGCCGGACGTCTGGCTGTGCGTGCGCAGCGACAGCGACTTGGCGCTCTTCGCCCCGAACTCCTCGACGAGCTTGGCCCACAGGAGCCGGCCGGCGCGCATCTTCGCCACCTCCATGGCGAAGTTCATGCCGATCGCCCAGAAGAACGACAACCGCGGCGCGAACGCGTCGACATCGAGCCCGGCAGCGATGCCGGCCCGCAGGTACTCCACGCCGTCGGCCAGCGTGTAGCCGAGCTCCAGGTCGGCGGTCGCTCCCGCTTCCTGCATGTGGTAGCCGGAGATCGAGATCGAGTTGAACTTCGGCATCTCCGCCGAGGTGAACGAGAAGATGTCGGAGATGATCCGCATCGACGGCTCGGGTGGGTAGATGTAGGTATTGCGGACCATGAACTCCTTGAGGACGTCGTTCTGGATCGTCCCGGTGAGTTGCTTCGGTGCGACGCCCTGTTCCTCGGCGGCGAGGATGTAGAGCGCGAGGATCGGCAGCACCGCCCCGTTCATCGTCATCGACACGCTCATCTCGTCGAGCGGGATCCCGTCGAAGAGTTGCCGCATGTCGAGGATCGAGTCGATCGCCACGCCGGCCATCCCGACGTCGCCGGCGACCCGCGGATGGTCGCTGTCGTAGCCGCGGTGGGTGGCGAGGTCGAACGCGACCGACAGGCCCTTCTGGCCGGCCGCGAGGTTGCGGCGGTAGAACGCGTTCGAATCCTCCGCGGTGGAGAAGCCGGCGTACTGCCGGATCGTCCACGGCTGGTTGACGTACATCGTCGGGTACGGGCCGCGCACGTACGGCGGCAGACCCGGGGTACGAGTCGAGGAAGTCGAGTCCCTTCAGGTCGGAGCCGTCGTACATGATCGGCACGTCGATGCCCTCGGGTGTCTTCCACGTCAGGTCGCCCGGCGTGTGGCCAGTCTCGGCCGCCACCGCGGCGGCCCAGTCGCTCTCGGTGCCGATGGCCTCGACGTCTCCGAGGTCGAATCCGGACAGGTCGGGAATCGTCATGACGCCATCTCTCCTTGCACTGGCTCCTTCACGCCGACGTCGGCATGGTCGGGCTCGACACCGAGCAGGTCGAGCGTGTGGGTCACGACGGCGAGCACGTCGCTACCGACGCCGATCTCCTCGTCGACCCCGGCCAGATCGAGCTTGCGGCCGGCCACGAACACGTATGCCGCGCCGGCGGCGCGCAGTGCGGCGGCGGCCGCTTCGCCCGCTTCGGCGTAGACCGGATCGGACGAGCAGAGGCAGGCGACGCTCGTACCCGACGCGGCGAACTCGTCCACCGGACCGGCGACCGTGACGATCCCGGCGGTCTCGAAGAGGTTCTTGGCGAACGTGGCCCGTGCCGTCGACTGGGCCATCGTTCCGAGCGTGGCGAGGAAGACGGTCGGCCGGGCGCCAGCATCGCGGCGCGGTCGGCGCGCCCCCGCTGGCGTTCGAACGGCTCGCTCGCCCGGTGCAGGGCGAGCGGTTCGAACGTGCCCGTGCCGTCGCCGAAAACCGTCGCGGGCTCCGTCGCGGGCGGGGGTGGCTCGGCGATGTCGGGAAACTCGCTCAGGCCGGTGAGAGGCTGCCGGCGTGTCGCGATCCGTCGCTCCCGGGCGGTGCGGGCCTCGCCGAGGGCGTCGTGCACGAGGCCGGCCTCGACTGCGGCGACGATGCCACCAGCGGCCTCGATGCGCTGCAGTTCGCTCCACGCCTTGGCCGCCAGCTCGTCGGTGAGGTACTCGACGTACCACGAGCCGCCGGCCGGGTCGACGACGCGGGCCAGGTTGCTCTCCAGCTGCAGGACGGTCTGGGTGTTGCGGGCGATCCGCCGACCGAGGCTCGTGCCCCCTTCGGTGATGAGGACATCGTGAGGCAGGACGGTGATGGCGTCGGCGCCGCCCATGCCGGCGGCGAAGCACGCCACGGTGGAACGCAGGGCGTTCACCCACGGGTCGTAGCGGGTCATCATCACCCGCGAGCAGTCGGCGTGGTGGAACGACGTGCGGTCGGCCGGCGGGAGACCGGCGATCTCGCCGACCCGCGCCCACAGCCGGCGGGCGGCGCGGAATTTGGCGATCGTCTCGAACTGGTCGGCGGTCGCGGCCCATCGGAACTCGAGCTGGCGGCTTGCCCGGTCGAGCGGTACACCGGCCGCGACGAGCGCGCGCACGGTGTGCGCCGCGGCGGCGGCGTTCCAGGCGATCTCCTGCGCGTCGGTCGCGCCGGCGTCGTGCCACACGGTGCCGTCGGCGACCACCACCCGGGCGTGCGGGGCGCTCCCCGTCAACTCCCCGATGAGGCTGGCCGCGTCGGCCAGGCCGGCGTCGAGGTCGATGGCGCCGCCGGTGCGCACCCAGGTGCCGACGGGGTCGACGCCGAGCGTCCCGCGTCGCTCCTCGGCGTCGATCCCGGCGGTCTCCCAGAGATCGGCCAACGCCCGAGCGGCGGTCAGCCCGACGTCGTTCGCGGGTGTCGACAGCGAGACCGGAGCGAGGTCGAGGAGCACGCCGTCGAGCGCTTCTGCGACAACCGTCGCGTCGGCATCGGCGGGCATCTCCACCAGGACGCCGGTCGCCCCGCCCTCGAGCTCGCCGCGTGCGCTCGATCCGTCGACCGCCGGCCACGCGCGCTGACGGACCTCCCACGGTGACGGCGCGGCGTGCGTGGAGCGCACGTACGGAGCGAAGCCTGGGAGGCCGACGTCGATCGGCTCGGAGGAGTCGTACAGCGGCTGGATCTCGACCCCGTCCTCGGTCTCGCTCACGAGTTGGCGGGTGAATGCCTCGGCGAACGCCGTGTCGTCGCCGTCGGGATTCGACTTCAGGACCACACCGCGCACGGCGCGCAGCCAGGCGTCGCGGGTCGGCATCGGGCCGTCGGTCCGGGGTGGGCCATCCGTGCGCGACTCAGTCATGACGCAAAGTCAACCGCGTTCGGGCACTCATCGGCAAAGTGCGTCCCGATGGACGAGAGGTGCTCGCGGCGGCGGCCGCCCACGGGTGGAGAATACGATGCGCACGTGAAGTTCCGATGAGGGCGCGCGCCACGGTCGCACTGGTCGTTGCCGGCATGCTCCTCGCATCGTGTGCGACCGACGAGCGGCCGGACGCCGCGGCATTACCGCTTGTCGCTCCCGCGGCCAGCCTGCCGCCGGTCGACGCCACTCCAGTGACATCGGTGCGCATCGGGCCGCTGACGCCACACGACGCCGACCGGATCACCGCCGAAGATCGGGCGGCGATCGAGTTGCTCGGAACATCCGCGGCCGGCGCGCCGTCCGACGGCGGAGGTCACGAACACGGGGCTGTCGCCGAGGCGCCGTTGTTCACCGGCGACAAGGCGATCTTCGAGCACCAATGGCTCGCGGCCCAGCGTGCGGTCGACCGATTCGACAGCCTCGGCGAGATCGAGGCGCTCGGCTACGTGCGCTCGTCGGCACCGATCGCCGGCATCGGATCGCATTGGGTGCGGTGGCGCGGGCTGGCGGAGCCGTTCGACCCGGCACAGCCGTCGATGCTGCTGTTCGACGAGTCACGGCAACCGGCGCGCCTGGTGGGATTCTCGTACTGGCTCCAGTCGCCGGCCGAGCCGGAGGGATTCGCTGGTTCGAACGACCACTGGCACCAGCATGACGGCCTGTGCATCGTGAACGGCTGGGCCGATCGCGAGCGAGCGGCGGGTCCCGATGCGTGTGCCGAGACCTTCCTCGCCGGCGGCGACCTGTGGATGCTGCACGCCTGGCCGGTGGCCGGCTACGAGAACAAAGACGGCAAATTCGCGACGTTCAACGCGAAGCTCTGCCCGCCGATCGCCGGTACGCCGGACATCGCTCGGTGCCCCGAGTAGCCGTCGTTCGCGAGCACCGGCGTCAGAGGAGTCGGACGATGCGATCCGCGAGTTCGTCGTACGTGTCGAGCGCGGGGAACTGCGGGAACTCGGCGATCACGTTGCCCGGCGCGTGGAACAGGAAGCCGCAGTCGGCCTCGAGCAACATCGAGGTGTCGTTGTAGCTGTCGCCCGCGGCGATCACGCGGTAGCCGAGCGAGTGGAACGCCTCGACCGAACGGCGCTTCTGGTCGGGCTGGCGGAGGCGGTAGTCGACGATCCTGTCGTTCTCGACGACGAGGCGGTGGCACAGGATCGCCGGCCAGCCGAGCTGGCGCATCAGCGGGCGGGCAAACTGCTCGAATGTGTCCGACAGGAGGATCACCTGGGTGCGGCTGCGCAGGTCGTCGAGGAAGTCCACGGCGCCCGGAAGTGGCTCGAGTCCCCCGATCACGTCGTCGATCAGCGACATCGTGAGTCCGTGCTCGTCGAGCAGGGCGAGCCGGTACTTCATCAGGACGTCGTAGTCCGGCTCGTCACGGGTGGTGCGGCGCAGTTCGTCGATCCCGGTCCGTTCCGCGACGGCGATCCAGATCTCGGGCACGAGGACACCCTCGAGGTCGAGAGTGATCATCGTCGGCCGCGTCTCGCTCACCGGCTCAGTCTCGCTGAACCGGACCTGCCTCACCGAAATGGCCGAACCGAAATCTCAGTCGCTGATCCGCTTGATCTCGATCGTGCGGTCGTTCCTGCGCCGGCGCAGGTTCGTTCGCCCAGCCGAGGTAGATCATGGCGACGACGCGGTCGGCGGCGTCGAAGCCGCAGAGTTCGAGCACGCGCGGTGGGCTCGTGAGCGCCGGTGTCGACCAGAAGCTGGCGAGCCCGATCGTGGTCGCGCCGAGCAGCAGGTTCTGGATGCCGGCGGCCACCGAGTCGCGGTTCTCGAGATCGAGCATCGAGTTGTCGTGCGCGGTGGCGCCGACCACGAGCACCGCCGGCGTGCGGAGATACTTGGTGCGCGTCTTGAGCCGCTTGCCTTCGTCGCCGAATTCGGCCTCGACCATGTCGGCGACCATCGTGTCGCCGAGGCGGGCGCGGCCGTTGTCCGTGAAGAGCGCGAAGCGCCACGGCCAGGTCTTCTTGTGATTCGGCGCCCACGTGACGAGTTCGCACAACTGCTCGACGATCGCCGGCGGAACCGGCCGCGTCTGGTCCACGAACATCGAGGTGCGACGGTCCTGGACCAGGCGGGCGAAGTCGTCGAAGCCGACGGGGGACGTCATCGCGTCAGGATGTCAGGCAGTCGCCCAGATCAACACCTCAGCGCCTGCCTCGCCGGCCGTGAGATCGAGCGCCCCGGCGTTCGTGAGCCGGGCGGCGTCACCCTGCCCGAGCACGCCCGCCGACTGCAGATCGACGCTGCCGACGGGGACGAAGACGTGAACGTGGCGGTCGTCCGGCACGGAGACGGTCTCGCCGGCGTGCAGCCGGCCGCCGTACAGGACGGCCCCGGCCTGGCGGATCGAGATGGCCGCATCGTGGCCGCGCCCGACGCGATCGGCACGAGCCCGCCCTTCGCGAGTTCCCCATTGATGTCGAGTTGCTCGTAGCCCGGATCGATCGACTCGGTGTCGGGCGTGACCCACATCTGGACGAAGTGCACGTCGTCGGCGCCCGAGTTGTTCATCTCGGAGTGCCAGATGCCGCGCCCGGCCGACATGCGCTGGGCGAGGCCGGGGTACAGCACGCCGCGATTTCGCTCGGAGTCCTTGTGCTCCAGCTCACCCGAGAGCACCCAGGTGACGATCTCCATGTCGCGGTGGGGGTGCGTGTCGAAGCCCGACCCGCCGCGGACGATGTCGTCATTGTTCACGAGCAGCAGGCCGTGGCCGGTGTTGCGGGGGTCGTAGTGATGCCCGAAGCTGAACGAATGGTGGGAGTCCAGCCACCCGATGTTGGTGGCGAACCGGTCGCTGGCCCGTCGCACGTCGACGCTCGGACTGCGAACGGGAGCGGAGGAAGTCGTGGTCATGACAGTGATAACCCTTGCGCGCGGCAACATTATTCCCGCCCCATTTCCCGTTTGCGTCGGGATTTCTGCGGACCGGTCCGCAGAAATCCCGACGCAAACGACGATCGGAGGTGTTGGGTGACGGGTCACGGGTCGGCCTTGCGGGCGCGGCTCGGCTGCACTCGCGGGGCTTCGTTCGGCATCTTCGGGTACACGGGCGGCCACGGGGAGTCGGGGATGCCGTCGGCGAGATCGGCGGCGAAGCGCTCGACGAGCGGCGTGATCGTGCACGGCGCGTCGTCCATCAGCTCCCACGGATCGCCGAGCTGCTCGAGCCGGTCGGGCACGGTGTCGATCGTCATCGCGTCCGGGTCGATCGAGTCGAGTTCGTCCCACCCGAACGGCGTCGACACCTGGGCGCCCACGCGCGGTCGAGCGCCCCACGCCCCGAACATGTTCTTGTGCGGCGCGTTCTGGTTGAAGTCGATGAACACGTGCTCGCCGCGCTCTTCCTTCCACCATTTGTCGGTGATCAGATCGGGATGGCGGGCCGCCAGCTCTCGGCCGAGCGCGATCACCGCACCGCGGATGGCAAAGGAATCCCAACCCGGCTCGACCCGCACGTAGATATGAATGCCCTTGCTGCCGGTGGTCTTGGCGAACCCGAGCATCCCGTGCTCGGCGAGCAGGTCCCGGACGTGGGCCGCCGACTCGCGGACCTGGTCGAACGTGACGCCGGGTGACGGATCGAGGTCGATGCGCATCTCGTCGGCGTCGTCGGGATCGGATGCGCGGAACGGCCAGACGTGCAGGCCGAGCACGCCCATGTTCACGGCCCACAGCACATGGGCGAGATCCGCGATGACCAGGGCTCGCGACGGGGTGCCGTTGATCGTCTCGACCGTCGTCGTGGCGAGCCAGTCCGGCGCCGAATCGGGGATCCGCTTCTGGAAGAACGACTTCTCGCGTACGCCGTTGGGGTAGCGCTCGAGCAGCACTGGCCGATCGCGGACTGTGCGCATCAGCGCGTCGCCCACCGCGACGTAGTAATTGGCGAGGTCGAGCTTGGTGCGCTCCTCCTTGCCGGGGCCGACCGACGGGAACATCACCTTGCCCGGATTGGTGATCTCGACCATCCGTCCGGCGGCCTCGAGTTCGACCGGCTCGCCGAACTCGTCTTTCTTGGCCATCCGCCGAAGCTACCGCTGCGAGAATGTCCGCCGGGGACAGTCCCCGACGGACATTCTCCGCGGCTACTGCTTGGCGTGGAGGGCCTCGTTGAGTTCACCCCAGACGCCCGTGCGGGCGCGGACGATGACCTTGCCGGTCTGGCCGTCGCGGATGAACATCAGGTTGTCCTGCCCCGAGAGCTCACGGGCCTTGACCACACCGTCGGGCGTGAGCACCGGGGTGCTGGCCGTGACGTACAGGCCGGCCTCGACGACGCAGTCGTCACCGAGGCTGATGCCGATACCGGCATTCGCGCCGAGCAGGCACCGTTCGCCGATCGTGACCTGCTCCGTGCCACCGCCCGACAGCGTGCCCATGATCGACGAGCCGCCACCGATGTCGCTGCCGTCACCGACGATCACGCCGCCGCTGATCCGTCCTTCGACCATCGACGTGCCGAGCGTGCCGGCGTTGAAGTTGCAGAAGCCCTCGTGCATCACGGTGGTGCCCGACGGCGAGGTGGGCGCCGAGGCGAACCCGCGACGCGTCGGCGATGCGCACGCCGGAGGGGATCACGTAGTCGGTCATCCGCGGAAACTTGTCGATCCCGTGCACGGTCAGCGTGCCGCCGGCAAGGCGGACCGCCAGCCGCACATCCTCGATGTCGGACACCGCGACCGGGCCCACGATCGGTCCACACCACGTTGTTCAACACGCCGAAGATGCCGTCGAGGTTCAGCGTCCGCGGCTGCGGCGAGCCGGTGCGACAGGAGGTGCAGTCGCAGATATGCGTCGGAAGGCGACGCCGGGGGTGCATCCACGTCGACCGAGATGCGTACCGGCCGGATCGTCACGCGGCGCGTGGCATCGGTCGTGTCGCGCATGCCCAGTGCATTTTCGATCTCATCGGTCGGACAGTCGTCGTCGCCGAACTCGCCCCAACCGAGCCAGCGGTACCACGTGTCGAGCACCGTGTCGTCGGACGCGATCGTCGCGAGACCGGCACCCCATGCCATCCGAGCCATCACAAGACCTCCGGTCGCAGGGTTGGAAAGAGGATCACTTCCTTGATCGAGTCGACCCCGGCGAGCAGCATCACCACCCGGTCCATGCCGATGCCGAGTCCACCGGTCGGTGGCATCCCGTATTCGAGCGCCCGCAGGTAGTCCTCGTCGACCGTGCCCGCTTCGACGTCGCCGGCCTCCTTGGCGACCTGCTCCTCCTCGAACCGCAGCCGCTGCTCGACCGGATCGTTGAGCTCGGAGTAGCCGTTGCCCAGCTCGCGGGCGTCGACGAAGATCTCGAACCGCTCGGTCAGCCACGGGTCGTTGCGGTCGACACGGGCGAGCGGGGAGATCTCGGTGGGATGGCCCGTGATGAATGTCGGGCGCACGAAATCGGCCTCGCACAGCTTCTCGAACAGTTCCTCCACGATCTTGCCCCCGCCCCAACGCGCCTCCCAGCGGACGCCGTGCTGCTCGGCGAGCGCCCGCAGCTCGTCGATCGGCTGTGAAGGATGCACCTCGTGTCCGACCTTGGCCGACACGGCGTCGACCATGCGCACCCGTGGCCACGGTTCGGCCAGATCGACGTCGACGCCGCGGATCGACACGATGCTCGTGCCCGTCGCGTCGAGCGCGGCCCTGGTGATCAACACCTCGGAGATGTCCATCACGTCGTTCCAGTCGCCGAACGCCTGGTAGAGCTCCATCATCGTGAACTCGGGGTTGTGCCGCGTGGACATGCCCTCGTTGCGGAAGATGCGGCCGATCTCGAACACCCGCTCCATGCCGCCGACGATCAGCCGCTTGAGGTGCAGTTCGAGCGCGATGCGCAGGTAGAGGTCGAGGTCGAGCGTGTTGTGGTGCGTGACGAACGGCCGGGCGTGGGCGCCGCCGGCCTCGACGTGGAGCACCGGCGTCTCGACCTCGATGAAGCCGCGCTCGTGCAAGGTGCGACGGAAGCTGGCGATCACCGCGTGACGGATCTCGAAGGCCCGCCGCGCCTCGTCGTTGACGATCAGATCGGCGTAGCGCTGCCGGAACCGGGTGTCGGTGTCGGTGAGCCCGTGCCACTTGTCGGGCATCGGCCGGATCGCCTTGGCCAGCAGCTCGACCTGTTCGGTCTTCACCGACAGCTCGCCCTTGCGGGTGGTCATCACGGTGCCGGTGACGCCCACCCAGTCGCCGAGGTCGAGTTCCTTGACCGCGGCGAACGCATCGTCGCCCATCACGGCCTTCGACACGAACAGTTGCACGTCGCCGGAACGGTCGCGGACCGTGGCGAAGATCAACTTGCCGGAATCGCGCAGCAGCATGATGCGCCCAGCGACGCGGACCCGGTCGTCGGTCTCGGTACCCGCCTGCAGCCCGCCCCACGTGGACCGCAACTCGCTGAGGTCGTGCGTGCGGTCGAACCGGTACGGGTACGGATCGGTGCCCGCTGGCCCGCATCCCGGCGACCAGGCCCAGCCGGCGGGTGCGTTCGGCTGCCAGGCCGCTGCCGGCAGCCGCTGCCGCCCTTCCGCAGCCGCCTCCCCAGTCTCCTCATCGGTCGAATACGTCATCTGCCACGGTGGCAGCACGGTAGCGAGTTCTCGCCGCCACGGCCTATCCGGTTCGCGCCCGATGCACGCCGGCGCCGTCGACTCTCTACGATCCTGTGCCGTGCGACGTCTGACGGCCCTCCTGCTCCTCGGCGCGGCCCTGCTCTCGATGCAGGCCGTCGCCCAGAGCCCGACCGTTCCGACGATCGCGTCCGGCGCCACGGCGACCGCCCGGGCGGTGCGCCTGCGGCCACCCGTGATCGACATCGTCACGGTGAACAACTCCGGTGAGCTCACGGCGGCGAACGCCTCCGCTGCCGCTGGCCGCGGCCCGCGATGCCGGCGCCGCGGCGGCGATCGGTCGATCCGCCAGCATCGGCATGACCGAGGTGCGACGGGGAGGCAACGCCGTGCAGATCGCTCCGGCCGGCTTCGCCTATCCGATGGGCGTCACCGTGCTGCCGCTCGAGATGGTGGCGAGCACGATGGGCCCGTCGATCTCGGGACTGATGACCGCCGACACCGTGGTGATGGGCCAGTTGACGGCCAGCCTGCGTGGCGCCGCCGCGGGCGACACCGTCACCGCTCGTGGCGGCGAACGGCACGCCGACGACCATGACCGTGGCGCTCGTCGCCGACGACGCCACGATCGGCGGCACGGAGTTGCTCATGTCGCCGGCCGCCGCCGACCGGTTGGGTGTCGTGCAGAGCAGCAGCGTGGTGATGTGGAATCCGTCGTCGCGGGCCGCGATCGATGCCGCGCTGTCGGCCCACGGGCTGGTCAACACCACGGTCAGGATCCGGCGCAGCTGGGAACCGTTCGACCCGGACTCGACGATCGGGATGGCGCAGACGAAGCGGGCGCTCGGCGAGTTCGCGTATCGCGTCAACGGCGACGGATCGGTGACGCTCGACTCCACGTGGCTGAGCACGTACATCACCTACGGCGCCATCCAGGGGCTGCGCCTGTCGTCGGGATGCAACGCGCAGGTCCGGCCGGCGCTGCAGGCCGCGATGAACGAAGTCGTCGCCGCCGGGCTCGCCGGCACGATCAACTACGCCGACGCGAACTCGGCGGGAGGCTGCTTCGGGCCGCGGTTCAACCGGCTGACCCCCGACTCGTCGGTCGGGTTCCTCTCCCGCCACAGCTGGGGACAGGCGATCGACACGAACACGCAGGGCTCGTGCCAGGGCTGTGCGCCGCCCGACATGAACTGCGCGACCGTACGGATCTTCCGCAAGCACGGCTTCGCCTGGGGTGGCAACTTCCTGGTGCCCGACGGGATGCACTTCGAATGGGTCGGCGATCCGCGTGACCAGTACTCGTACCCGTCGCGGTTCTGCCCGAACCCGGCGTCCGACGCCGCGCCGCTCACGAACGGCGACACCCTTCGGGCCACGCTGTTCGAAGACGCCGGATTGACCCCCGAGTAACCTGCGCCCGGTGAGCACTCGCTTCGTCATCATCGGTGGCGGCCCGGCCGGCAACACCGCGGCCACCTACGCCGCCCGGTTCGGGGCCGAGGTCGTGATGATCGAGCGCGACGTCGTCGGCGGCGCCGCCCACCTCTGGGACTGCATCCCCTCGAAGTCGATGATCGCCACCGGGCGGGCGATCAGCCGCACGCGGGCGATCGGTGGGCTCGGCCTGGCCAACGTCGACACGACCGTCGATGTCGAGAGCCTCACCAGCCGCATTCTGTCGATCGAGCACAAGATGCGCGACAACACGACGCAACTCCTCAGCAGCCAAGGGGTGCGGCTGATCAAGGGCACGGCGCGGTTCTCCGGCTCGCACACGGTCGAGGTCGACGGGGCCGAAGGGGTCGAGACGATCGAGTTCGACGCCGCGCTCGTGTCGACGGGCTCGCGCCCGCGCATCCCCGACTGGTGCCAGCCCGACGGCGACCGCATCCTGACCACCCGCGACTGCTACCCGCCCAAGGTGTTACCGGAGAGCGTCACCATCGTCGGGTCCGGTGTCACCGGCGTCGAGTTCGTGCACATGTTCTCGATGTTCGGCGCCGCCGTCACGCTCGTCGTCAGCCGCCAGCAGGTGCTGCCCGGCAAGGATCCCGAGGTGGCGGCGGTGCTCGAGGCCGAGTTCATGCGGCGCGGGTGAAGCTGTTGATGGGCGCCGGGCGGAGGCCATCGAGCGCGTGCCCGACACCGACCGCGTGGTCGTGCGCTGCGACGACGGCCGGTCGATCGAGTCGACCCACGCCGTGCTGGCCATCGGCTCGATCCCCAACACCGAGGGCATCGGCCTCGACCTGGCCGGTGTCGAGGTCGATGGCGGGTATGTGCCGATCGACCGCCACTGCGTCACGTCGGTGCCGCACATCTATGCCGCCGGCGACATCAGCGGCAAGCTGCCGCTGTCGTCTGTGGCGTCGATGCAAGGCCGCAAGGTCGCCGAGCACCTGATGGGCCGGCACACCCGCATCGAGCGCGACCTCGACTACGACAAGGCGGCCTCCGCGATCTTCACCGAGCCCGAGATCGCCGATGTCGGAATCGCCGAGGCCGAGGCGTTCAGTTCCGGGCGCAAGATCAGGGTGACGAAGGTGCCGTTCTCGGCCACCGCCAAGGCGATGATCAACGCCGACACGCAGGGCTTCGTCAAGATCATCTCCGATCCGGCCACCGGGGTGGTGCTCGGCGGGTCGATCGTGGGCCGCCAGGCCGCGGAGCTGATCTCGGTCCTCGCCGTCGCCGTCACCGCCGGTCTCAGCGTCGGTGACCTCGCCGAGAGCATCCTCGTGCACCCCGCCCTCAGCGAAGCCCTCGCCGAAGCCGCCGAATAGCCCGCGCGCCGGCCGCGGTCCGCCTGATGTGGCGATGTAGTTATGGGGCGCTATTGCCCCGACATCGCCATCGCCCCGTGTTCGCGCAGGGTGGCGATGTAGTTCTAGGGCGCTATTGCCCCGACATCGCCATCGCCTACGCTGGGATGGTTACTCGATCACGGCGAGGATGTCGCCGCCGCCGACGGTGTCGCCGGCCGCCACCCGGATCTCCTTCACCGTGCCGGCCATGCTCGGCGTTGATCTGGTTCTCCATCTTCATCGCCTCGAGCACGACGATGCCTGCGCCGACCTCGACCTCCTGGCCGACCTCCACCAGCACTTTCACGATCGTGCCCTGCATCGGGGCCTCGATCGAGCCCGTGCCGGCCGCGCCGGCCCCCCCACCGGAGTGACCCCGCTTGGCCTTCTTCGCCGCCGGCGCGGCGGCCGCCACACCGATCTGCTCCGGTACCCACATGTCGACTTCGAAGCGCTTGCCGTTGAGTTCGACGGTCGTCGATCGTTTGACGAGCGGCGGCGCGTCGTCCTCGGTGCTCGTCACGGGCGGAGGAGGGGTGATGCCGCTCAGGTCGAGCCGTTCCTCGACCCACTTCGTCGAGTGCTCGACGGCCGCGAAGTCGGGGTGGCGCAGGATCGCGAGGTCGGCCGGAATCGTGGTGGCGACCCCCTCCACCGTCATCTCCTCGAGGGCGCGGATGGTCCGGGCGATCGCAACGTCACGGGTGCGGCCCCACACGACGAGCTTGCCCACCAGGTTGTCGTAGTACTGGCTGATCGAGTCGCCGGACAGGTAGCCGGTGTCGAAGCGCACCCCGAACCCGTCGGGTGCGACGAGTGTTGTGATCGGACCGGGTGACGGGAGGAACTTGCCGTCGGTCGGGTCCTCGGCGTTGATCCGGACCTCGATCGAGTGCCCGCGGCGCGCGGCGTTGACCTCGTCCTGGGTCATCGGCAACTTCTCACCCGCGGCGACCCGGATCTGCCATTCGACCAGATCGATGTCGGTGATCATCTCGCTCACCGGGTGCTCGACCTGAAGACGCGTGTTCATCTCGAGGAAGAAGAACTCCTCGTCCTGGTAGATGAACTCGACCGTGCCGGCGCCGACGTAGCCGACCGCCTTGGCGGCCTTGACCGCCGCCTCGCCCATCGCGACTTCGACGCCCGGCGCGAGGCCCGGCGCCGGTGCCTCCTCGATCAGCTTCTGATGCCGGCGCTGCGCCGAACAGTCGCGCGTCGAGATCCACACCACGTTGCCGTGCTTGTCGCCGACGAGTTGCACCTCGACGTGGCGCGGCCACGTGAGATATCGCTCGACGTAGACCTCGTCGCGACCGAAGAAGGCCTTCGCTTCGCGTTGGGCGCTCGCCATCGCGTCGTCGACCTCGGCCGCCGACTGCACCACCTTCATGCCGCGGCCGCCGCCGCCGAACGCGGCCTTGATGCACACCGGCCACCCGAACTCCTCTCCGAAGGCGCGGATCTCCTCGGGACCCTTGGCGAACTCGGTGGTGCCGGGCACGATCGGGACGTCACCGCGAATGGCAGCCTGGCGGCTCGACACCTTGTCGCTCATCTCGTCCATCGCGCTGGCCGGCGGACCGATGAACTCGACGCCCTTCGCGGTCACCAGACGGGCAAAGTCGGCGTTCTCGCTGAAGAACCCGTAGCCGGGGTGGACTGCGTCAGCACCGCTCGCCTCGATCGCACCCAGCACCGCATCGACGTTGATGTAGCTCTCGGCCACCGTCTGCCCGCCGAGTGCGAACGCCTCGTCGGCGAGGCGGACGTGGAGGGCGTCGCGGTCGAGTTCGGAGTACACCGCGACCGTGGGAACACCCATCTCCCGAGCGGCGCGGATGACTCGGACGGCGATTTCGCCACGGTTGGCGATCAGGATCTTCTTGAGCACGGCTGACAATGTAGGGGTGATGGCCGCACCGGGAAGCATCTGGCACGAGGAACCATGGCCCCCGGGCTGGACCGTTCGCCGGCTGCCGGTCACGGGCAGCACGAACGCCGACCTGCTCGCCGCGGTGGAGTCGGGCGAGGCCGACGACCGCACGGTCCTCGTCGCCGACCACCAGGTCGCCGGCCGCGGCCGTCTCGATCGACGCTGGGAGGCGCCGGCGGGGACGAACCTGCTCGTGTCGTTGCTGTTCCTCGACGTGCCGCGGCCGCCCGCCGCATTGACCCAGCGCGCCGGAATCGCCGCGCTCGACGCGGCCCGGGCCGTGGTGCCCGGTGTGAACGTGATGCTGAAGTGGCCCAACGACCTCCTCCTCGATGGCCGCAAGGTGGCCGGCATCCTCGCCCAGCGATCGGCCACGACCGGGGCGGTGGTCGTCGGCCTCGGGTTCAACATCGGCTGGGCGCCCGACGGCGCGGCGCGCCTCGGCGACGGCATCGGCGTCGCCAGCGTGTTGCGCGAGACCCTCGTGGCATTCGACGCGCTCGGCGTCGACGTCGGCGAGCGTTACCGACGCGAATTGGCCACGCTGGGTGCCGACGTCCGGGTGGAACTGCCCGACGGGACGACGCTCGAGGGTCGGGCGACCGACGTCGACGACGACGGGCGACTCATCGTGGCCCGCGCGACGGAACGGTTCACCATCTCGATGTCGGCGACGTGGTGCACGCCCGGCACGCCGCGTTGACACCACCGATCGTCGCGCCGATAGCCCCGCCGGAGCAGTGAGACCAACGTCTCGCGGCGGTGCCACGGAGGAGCGTGGGGCCGCCACTATCCTTGGCCCGCATGAATGTCGCGCCCTCGACGCCGACGCGCCGGCGCCGGCGCCGGAGTTCGGCCTCCATCGCCGCGCTCCTCGCCGTGATCGTCGGGGTGTGCGGCGCTGCCGGGGTGATCAGCGCGGCCAACTCCCGCACCGAGGACGTGCAGCGGATCGAAGGGCTCGAGAACGTCCTCCAGGCGCAGGACGGTCCCGCGCTCAACTATTTGCTGATCGGCTCCGACACGCGAGCCACGGCCGACCCGAACGATCCGGACTACGGCGGGATCGGCGACACGAACGAGGTGTCGGGCCAGCGCAGCGACACGATCATGATCCTGCGTCAGGAGCAGGACGGCAACGGCGCGTCCCTGATCAGCCTGCCGCGCGACCTGTGGGTGACCATCGCCGGTCGGGGATCCGAGAACCGGATCAACTCGGCGTACAGCGACGGCACCGACGTGCTCGCCTCCACGATCACGCAGGCGTTCGGGATCCCGATCCATCACGTGGTCGAGGTCGACTTCTCCGGCTTCAAGGACATCATCGACTCCGTCGGGGGCACCGAGATCTGCTTCTTGTATGTCACGCGCGACAAGAACACCGGCCTCGACCAGCAGCCAGGCTGCCACATCCTCGACGGCCTGCAGGCCCTGCAGTACGCTCGCAGCCGCCACTTCGAGGAGTTCCGCGACGGACAGTGGCAGGAGGATCCGAGCAGTGACCTCGGGCGCATCAAGCGTCAGCAGGACTTCATCGACAAGACCGCGCAGGCCGTGATCACGCGGGTCCTTTCCGACCCGTTCCTGGCCTCCGAGACGATTGGCGCGGCGACCGGTGCGGTCCGGATGGACCCTGGTCTCGATCCCGTCGCCGCGGCCGGCACGCTCAGCAAGGCGTTCTCTGCCGGCGTCAACAAGTATCAGCTCCCGGTGGTCGGAGCGACCAAGGACGGCAACGCCGTGCTCCTGGTCGGCGACGGCGCCGCGCCGATCCTCGACTACTTCCGCGGTGTCGGCCCGGCGCCTCCCGTCCCGGAAGAGTGATCAGCGAGTATCGTCCGGCCCCGATGAAGGCCCTGATCCTCGCTGGCGGTGCCGGCACCCGTCTGCGACCGATCACACATACACGAGCGAAGCAGCTCGTGCCGGTCGCCAACACACCGATCCTGCACTACGGCATCCGTTCGATGGTCGACGCGGGCATCACCGAACTCGGCGTGATCGTCGGCGACACCCGCGCCGAGGTGATGGCCGGTCTCGGTGACGGCTCGCAATTCGGCGCCACGATCACCTACATCCCACAGGACGAACCGCTCGGCCTCGCCCACTGCGTGCTGATCGCCCGCGACTTCCTCGGCGACGACGACTTCGTGATGTATCTCGGCGACAACCTCCTCGAACAGGACCTCGCCGCGTTCGTCGACGCGTTTCAGGCCGCCCGCGACGGCGACGATCCCCCGGCCGCCCAGATCCTGCTGAAGAAGGTTCCCGATCCGCACCGGTTCGGCATCGCCAGTCTCGACGCGTCCGGGCACGTCGTGCACCTGGTGGAGAAGCCCGCCGATCCGCCCTCCGACCTGGCGCTCGTGGGCGTGTACCTGTTCGATCCGCTGATCCACGCCGCTGTGGAGGCGATCGAGCCGTCCGAACGCGGGGAGTTGGAGATCACCGACGCGATCCAGTGGCTGATCGACCAGGGTCACCGTGTCCGGATGGAGATCCTCACCGGCTGGTGGATCGACACCGGCAAGCTCACCCCGCTGCTCGAGGCGAACCGGCTGATCCTCGAGCGGATCGAGACCCGCATCGACGGCTGCGTCGACGAAGACTCGGTGATCGACGGCCGAGTGATCGTCGAGGCCGGGGCCGAGATCGTCAACTCGACGATCCGCGGCCCGGTGGCGATCGGTGCCGGCACGAAGGTGATCGACAGCTTCATCGGCCCGTTCAGCGCGATCGGCGCCGGCTGCGTCGTCCAGCACTCGGAGGTCGAGCACTCCGTCGTGATGGAGAACAGCCAGATCATCGACATCCCTCGCCTCGAGGACAGCCTCATCGGCAGCGACGCGATCGTGTCCCGCACGAAGACCAAGCCCCGCGCCGTCCGCCTGATGGTCGGCGACCACTGCCAGATCGACATCGAATGAGCCGGTGCACCCATGCCTGACGTCCGCGAGTCCGACACGATCGCAGGGGTGTGGATCGTCGAGCCGACAATCCACGGCGACCAACGGGGATTGTTCATCGAGACGTACCGGCGGGAGTGGATCCCCGGCGCCCGCGAGATGATCCAGGCGAACCGGGCGAACCGTCAGCAGGGCGCGCTCGTCGGATTGCACTACCACCTCCATCAGGCCGACTACTGGTACGTGCCCTTCGGCGAGGCCCGCGTCGTGTTGCACGATCTCCGCGAGGGAGGACCGACCGACGGCGCCACTCACTGCCTCGACATGTCGGGCGAGAACCACCTGGGCGTCTACATCCCACCCGGCGTGGCGCATGGCTTCGCCGCGGTCACCGACATGGTGATCACCTATCAGGTCGACGGGTACTACAACGCCGCCGACGAGCTCGGCGTGGCCTGGGACGATCCGGTGATCGGCGCCGAATGGGGTATGGCCGAGCCGATCCTGTCCGAGCGTGACCAGCAGAACCCGTTGCGTGCAGATGTCCCGTCGAATCGTCGGCCCTACTGGCCGATGCGTACCTGAAGGAAGAAGCATGAAGCTGTTCGTCACCGGCGCGGCCGGGTTCATCGGATCGAACTATGTCCGCTACGTGCTCGGGTCGACCGACCACGAGGTCACCATCTACGACTCGTTGACCTACGCGGGCAACCTCGAGAGCATCCGCGACGTCCTCGACGACAAGCGCTGCGACTTCGTCCACGCCGACATCTGCGAGCCCGACGATGTCGCGCAAGCGATGGACGGCCACGACGCGGTTGTCCACTTCGCGGCCGAGAGCCATGTCGACCGGTCGATCCAGGACGGATCGAAGTTCGTTCGCACGAACTGCATGGGCACCAACGTGCTGTGCGACGTGGCCAACAACGTCGGGATCGGCAAGTTCCTGCACATCTCGACCGACGAGGTCTACGGATCGGTGGAGGAGGGGTCGTCGGTCGAGACCGACGTCCTCGCTCCCCGGTCGCCGTACTCGGCGGCCAAGGCCGGCTCCGACCTCATCGCCCTGTCGTACTTCTCGACCTACGGATTGCCGGTGGTCGTCACGCGCTGCTCCAACAACTACGGGCCCTATCAGTTCCCGGAGAAGGTCATCCCGCTGTTCACCACGAACCTGCTCGACGGCAAGCAGGTCCCGCTCTACGGCGACGGGCTCAACGTGCGCGACTGGATCCACGTCGAGGACCACAACATCGCCGCCCACCTCGTGCTCGAGCAGGGGACCACCGGCGGGATCTACAACATCGGGGCCGGCAACGAGTTGACCAACCGTGAGTTGACCTATCGGCTCCTCGAGCTGACGGGGCGGGACGAATCGTTCATCACGCCGGTGGAAGACCGTCTCGGGCACGACCGTCGTTACTCCGTGAACATCGACAAGATCACCGATCTCGGATGGTCGCTCAGCCGGAGCTTCGACGACTCACTCGCCTCGACGGTCGACTGGTACCGCGAGCACCGCGACTGGTGGGAGCCGCTGAAGTCCAAAGCCGGCCTGTGAGGCTGCGAGCGTGACGCGGTGAGGTTGTTCGTCACCGGAGCGGGCGGGCAACTCGGCCACGACGTCGTCGCGACCGCGCGGGAGGCGGGTGACGACGTGGTGGCTGTCGACCACTCCGCACTGGACATCACCGATCTGCCGGCCGTCCGGTCGGCGATCCGGGCCGCCCGTCCGGATGCCATCATCAACGCCGCGGCGTACACCGCCGTCGACGCGTGTGAGACGAACGTCGAGGTCGCCAGGGCGATCAACGCCGACGCCGTCGGCAACATTGCGACGGCCGCTGAAGAGGTCGGCGCCCATCTCGTCCATGTGAGCACCGACTACGTCTTCGACGGCACGCTCGATCGCCCGTACCGAGAAGACGACGCGACGAACCCGCAATCGGTGTACGGGATCACGAAGCTCGCCGGTGAGCGGTTGGCCGGGCCGGAGGCGGCCGTCGTTCGGACGTCGTGGGTCTGCGGCGAGCACGGCAACAACATGGTCAAGCTCGTGCTGCGCCTCGCAGCGCCGGGCGCCGACCTGGCCTTCGTCGACGACCAACGGGGCTGCCCGACGTTCACGGCCGACCTCGCCCCGGCGCTCCGTGCGATCGCTGCAGAACGCAGCTCGGGCATCTTCCACCTCACGAACGCCGGGGTCGTGACGTGGTTCGAGTTCGTGCAGGAGATCCTCCGGGCGTCGGGGCATCCGGTCGAAATGGTCCGACCGATCACGTCCGCCGAGCTCGATCCGCCGCGTCCGGCACCCCGGCCGGCCAACAGCGTGCTCGACAACGCGAGGTGGCGGGCGGCCGGCATGGCCCCCCTGCGTCACTTCCGCGAGCCACTGCACGAACTTGTCGCCGTGCTCACGTCAGACTGAGGCGATGTCCGCCGCGAGCGACCCGCCGATCCGGGTCGCGTACACCGTGGAGCAGAGTTGGCACCCCGTTCCGGGTGGCACGGCGGTCGCCGCGGTGCGCATCGGTCGTGAACTCGGGACGATGGCAGACCTGGTCGAGTTGCACTACGTCGCCGGCCGGCACCCCGAACCGCCGGCGCCGCCGTACCGTCCCGACGGTTCCGTCGTCATGCTCCCGTTGGCGCGGCCGTGGCTCTACGAGTCGTGGACCAGGCTGGGCTGGCCGAAGGTGGAATCGGTCACGGGCGAGGTCGACGTCGTCCATGCCACCGGGCTCGTGCCGGCCGCGACAAGGTCGCCGCTCGTCGTCACCGTGCACGACCTCGCGTTCCTCGACCATCCCGAGCAGTACACCGGCCACGGCGCACGCCTGATGACGAGGAGTCTGCGCGCCATCGAACGGCGCGCCGATCTGGTGATCTGCTCGAGCCATGCGACGGTCGAACGCTGCGTGGATGCCGGCCTCGCCGCCGACCGGCTGCGCCACGTTCCGTTGGGTGTCGACATCGTCGAGGTCGGGGAGGCCGACGTCGAACGTGTGCGTCGTCGCTATCGCCTCCCGGCCGAGTTCATCCTCTTCGTCGGCACGCTGGAGCCGCGGAAGAACCTGGCGCGTCTGATCGAGGCGGTGGAGCGGGTCGGTGATCTGCCTCTCGTCGTCGTCGGCATGAACGGCTGGGGTGATCAACCCGCGCTCGACCGCCCCGACACGCTGTTGGTCGGGTTCGTCCCGGACGAGGATCTGGCGCCGCTCTACGCGGCGGCCCGTTTGTTCGCGTACCCGAGCGAGCGGGAAGGCTTCGGGCTGCCCGTGCTCGAGGCGATGGCGCAGGGCACGCCGGTCGTCACGAGTCGTGGCACGTCGACCGAGGAGGTGGCCGGCGGCGCCGCGGTGCTCGTCGATCCGTTCGACGTCGAGGGCATCGCCGAGGGCCTCCGGGAGGCAGCCCGGTCGGGACCGGACACTGGCCGACCGCGGGCGGGAACGGGCCCGCAACTGCACGTGGCGTTCCACGGCCGAACGGACACTCGACGTCTACCGTGAGCTGGCGAGATGACCAGCGTCGCGGTGAACCTGACGTGGTGCGTGCCGGGAGACGTCGGCGGTTCCGAGGAGTACCTGGTGCGCCAGCTCCTCGGCCTGGCGGATCGACCGGAGGGTTTCGTGCCCACGCTGTACTGCCTGCCGGCCTTCGTCGACGCCCATCCCGAACTCGTGGCGGTGTACCCGGTCGTCGCGGCCCGGATCACCGGCACCGACCGACCGCGTCGCGTGCTGGCGGAGAACACGTGGCTGGCCCGGCAGGCGCGAGCCGCCGACGTCGTGCACCACGGCGGCGGCACCGTGCCGACCATCGGCAGCGGGCCGATCGTGTTGACGATCCACGACCTGCAGTACCTGACGTATCCGGAGTACCTGACGCCGGTCAAGCGTCGATACCTGCGCACGGCGATCCCGCGGTCGATCCGCCGAGCAACGGTCATCGCGACGCCGAGCGAGTACGTCAAGTCGGTCGTCGTCGAGCACTTCGGCACCGATCCGGCCACGATCGTTGTCGTGCCGCACGGGGTGGAACCGCATCTCGGCCGGGACGCCCCGAGCGAGTCCGATCTGCGGCGCCACTACGGCCTCGGTCTCGGCCCGGTGCTCGTTTTCCCGGCCATCACGCATCCTCACAAGGGTCATCGGTTCCTCCTGGAGGTGATGGCACGCACGTGGACCGACCCCGATCTCCGGCTCGTACTGCTCGGCGGGTCGGGCGCGGTCGCCGCCGAGGTCGATCGAGCGATCGTCGAACTCGGGCTCCAACAGCGCATCATCCGCCCCGGCCGTGTGCCGGCCGCCGACCGCGACGGTCTGATCGCGCTGGCGGACGCACTGGTCTTCCCGAGCGAGTACGAGGGGTTCGGGGCCCCGGTCGTCGAGGCGATGGCCCTCGGTACGCCCGTCGTGTGCAGCGACCAGGCGGCGTTGGCCGAGGTCGTGGGCAACGCCGGGATCGTGCTGCCGCGCACCGTCGACGCCTGGGCCGATGCGCTGGACCAGGTCGCCCGCCAACGGTCCTCCCTGATCGCTGCGGGCCGTGCCCGCGCCGCCGACTTCACCATCGCCCGGTCGGGCGCCGCACTGGCCGAGGCGTACCGAGCCGCGTCTGAGCAGCGCCGATGATCGTCCCGCACCCCACGGACCGGCGGGTGCCGAATCGACGGGTGGTGGTGATCTGCCCGCACTTCGATCCCGATACCGCGCCGACCGGGGTCGTGATGTCCCGGATCGTGCATGAGCTCGTCGCGCTCGGTGACGAGGTGCACGTCGTCACGTCCCTGCCCTGGTACCGCACCCACGCCATCGAGGCCGGCTGGACGGGGCGCCTCGTCCGTCGCGACGTCACGCCGTGGGGGTCGATCACCCGTGTGCATCCGTTTCCCGGCGACGACAAGACCGATCTGCCGCGCCGGGCGCTGGGCTTTCTCGGCTACACGGCGCTCGCCGGCCTCGAGGCGTTGCGCATCGGTGGGCCCCTCAGCCGTGTCGACGCCGTCATCGCGATGTCGCCACCGATCACCCTCGGCCTGACCGGCTGGCTGGTGAGCCGGCTGCGACGTGGCCGCTTGATCTTCAACATCCAGGACGTCTTCCCGGATGCGGCGGTGGAGACCGGAGCGATCACCAACCGCTGGGTCGTCTCGGCGGCGCGCCGGCTCGAACGGATGAGCTACCGCCGCTCGGATGCGGTCACGGTGCTCTCCGACGATCTCGCCGACAACGTCCGCGGGAAGTTGCCACCGTCGGCCGGCGGTCGCGTCCACGTCATCCCGAACTTCGTCGACACCGACGCGATCGTCCCCGGCGACCGGCACACGGCCTATCGCGCCGAGTTGGGCCTCGGCGACGGGCCGATCGTGCTCTACGCGGGCAACGTCGGGTTCTCCCAGTCGCTCGACCTGATGCTCACCGCCGCCCGTGAGATCCCCGAGGCGACGTTCCTCGTCAACGGCGACGGCGCGGCGCGACCCGCGCTCGAACGTGCCGCGGCGGGCCTGGCCAACGTCCGGTTCGCCGGCTACATCGAGCCATCGCGGTTGTCGGAACTGCTCGCCACCGGTGACGTGCACGTCGTCGTGCTGAAGCGCGGCCTCGCCCGTGTCAGCGTGCCGTCGAAGACGTACTCGATCATGGCCGCCGCCCGTCCCGTCCTCGCGTCGATCGATCCGGCCACCGCCGTGCCGAAGATCCTGGAGCAGTCCGGTGGCGGCCTGGCGGTCGCCCCGGACGAACCCGTCGCGTTCGTGCGGTCCGTGCGCGAGCTGCTCGCCGATCCGGCCGCCGCCGAGGCCATGGGGCGACGGGGCCGCGCCTGGGTGGAGCGCGAGGCCTCACCGGCGGCCGTCGGCGCCGCATACCACCAGCTCATCGACTCGCTCGCCCGCTGACCCCGCTTCAACACGAGCCGCCGATAGCCTCGCGTGCTCGTGGCACCCTCCTCGTCATCCACCAAGAAAGCCGCCAAGCTCGCCAAGTCGGGCCAGGGCAAGAAGGTCCGCTTCCAGGGCGGGACAACGTTCCCCTTGATCGTCGCGATCATCGTCGTCCTCGGCCTCGCCCTGGTCGTGTACGCACGTCAGAGCCGACCGGCCGCCGATGCGTCCGAGCCGACCATCGACGACCACTGGCACCAGGCGTACGGGTTCTACATGTGTGACACATGGGTGCAGCTCGAAGGCAACAAGGAGGACGCGGCGGCCCCCGGTTTCGAGGAGTTCCAGCGAACCGGCATCCACAGCCACGACGACGGCGTCATCCACTGGCATCCGTTCACCTCGGCGTCGGTCGGCACGCGGGCCAAACTGTCGCTGTTCCTCGACGTGTACGGCGTCGAACTCGACGACGACAAGCTCGTGTTCCCGGAGGACCAGCGGACCCAGCTGCCGGAGGCGTTCCAGGAGGACGGCACCTTCGAAGAGGACGAGACGAAGTGCACGATCGACGGCGATGAGCAGGACGCCGAGCTGAAGGTGATCGTGTGGGACAACTTCTCCGACACCGACGACGGCACGACGTACGTCGCCGATTTCAACAACATCGCCGTCGACCAGGACGCCATGGTGTTCTCGATCGCGTTCGTCCCGCCGGACACCGAGGTCGGCATGCCGCCGTGGGCGCAGAACCTGCCCGACCTGGCCAGCGCCGACAACGGACAGGTCATTCCGACGGCCAGCACGCTCCCCGGCGCGACCACAGTCCCCGGCGCGACCACGGTCCCGGGCACCGTTGCGCCGGCCGCGGCGGTCGAAGGAACGACCGACACCACTCCGGCGACCACCGTTTCGGCGAGTACTGGCGCCGCTGCGACCACGGTGCCGGCGACCACGCCGGTGACCACGGGCGGGTGATGCGCGCCGTCGTACTCGTCGGTGGGTTCGGCACACGCCTGCGCCCACTGACCTATTCGACGCCCAAGCCGATGCTGCCGATCGGCGGCCGGCCGATGATCGCCCGTCTCATCGATCGTCTCGCCCGCGGTGGGGTGACCGAGGTGGTCCTGGCGCTCGGGTTCAAGCCCGAGCCGTTCATCGAGGCGTTCCCGGACGGGCGATGTGGCGACGTGACGCTCACGTACGCGGTCGAACCCGAACCACTCGACACGGCCGGCGCGATCCGTTTCGCCGCCGACCAGGCCGGCATCGACGACACGTTCATCGTGGCCAACGGTGACGTGTTGACCGACCTCGACGTGTCGCACCTGATCGCCACGCATCGCCGACTGGCGGCCGAGGCGACGATCCACCTGATCGCCGTCGACGATCCGTCGAGCTTCGGAGTCGTCGACATCGCGGTCGACGAACACGGCGTGGGCCCGGTCCGGGCGTTCGTCGAGAAGCCGGCGCCGGGAACCGAGCCGAGCAATTTCATCAGTGCGGGTACCTACGTGCTCGAACCGTCGGTGCTGACCCTGATGCCCCGAGGCGTGAGATCGTCGATCGAGCGCGACGTGTTCCCGAAGATCGTCGCCGGCGGCGCCCTCTACGGTGTGGCCACGGACGACTACTGGATCGATGCCGGACGCCCGGAGCTGTACCTGGCGGCCAACCTCGACCTGTTGAGCGGTGTTCGCCGTTTCGACCAGTGCGCGCCGATCGATGACACGGCCCACGTCGCCGCCTCAGCTCTGGTCCGCAACAGCATCGTGGGCGCCGGCGCCCGCATCGCCGGCGACGCCCGGGTCATCGACTCGGTGATCCTTCCCGGGGCGTCTGTCGAAGCGGGAGCCTGTGTCGAACGGTCGCTCGTGATGGGCGTCGTCGGCGCGGACGCCACGGTCATCGGGAGCATGATCGGCGTGGATGGTCGCGTGGACGACGGTGCTCGTCTCGTCGATGATGCCGTGCCCACCGACCCGTCCTTGATCTGATGGGCTGATCTGATGAGGCTGATGGGATGCGGCCGATGAGATGCCAGTGCGGGCACCGATGCGAATAATGGTCATCGGGGGAGCCGGGTTCATCGGTTCCCACCTGGTCGATCGCCTCCTCGCCGAAGGCCAGGAGGTCGACGTCGTCGACGATCTCTCCACCGGGAGCCTGGCCAACCTCGCCGAAGCCCGCGCCGCGGGAGGGCTGAAGATCCACCATCTCGACGCGGGGAGCGCCGACGTCGACACGGTGATCGGCATCCGCCGGCCCGACGTGATCGTGCTGCTCGCGCTGCTGCCTCGTCCCGACCGGGGCAGCGGACAGGTCGGTCCGGCGCTCGGCATGGTCACGACGATCCTCGAATCGTGCCGGCACCACGGCGTGACGAAGGTGGTGGCAGCCGTTCCCGCCGCGGTGCTCTACGGGCATCCCGCGTCGCAGACGATCCCGGTGAAGGAAGGGGCCCTGATCCCACGAGGCGTGAACGGCGTCGTGGCCCGTTCGACGATCGATCTGCTCGAGATCTACCGCGACCGGGCGTCGATCGAGTTCACGGTCCTGGCCCTCGCGTCGGTGTACGGCCCGCGGCAACGACCCGACGGCGGCGTCGTGGCGGCCTTTCTGGCCGCGGTCGACTCGAACACCGCGCCAGTGGTGCATGGTGACGGACGGCAGACCCGCGACTTCGTGTTCGTCGACGACGTGGTCGATGCCTTCGTCCGCGCCTGCGAGCGAGGTGGTGGCCTCGTCATCAACATCGGCACGGGCGAGCAGACCTCGATGCGCGAGCTCTGGGACCATGTCGGTCGTGCGACCGGCCTGCCGTCGAAAGCCGCGCCGGCCCGGCCCGACGACCTGGTTCGCTTCGCCGTGTCGCCCGTGCGCGCCCGGATCCACCTCGCGTGGTCGCCCTGGACCCCGCTCGACGAGGGTCTGGCGCGGGCGCGAGTGGTCAGCTAGCGCATTCGGTCAGTGGCTGCGGCGAGCGTCGCGGCCGCGAGTGCTCGTGCCCGGGCCGGTGTCGACATGATCGACGGCGCCACCACGCAGCGCATCCCGGCATCCTCGACAGCGTCCGCGAGGTGGGCGTCGACCTCGTCGACGACGAGGACGGAGGCGATCGGCCGGTACAGCCGAGCGACGCCGACGACGCTGGCCTCGTGGCCCAACTCGACCATCATGTGGTCGGCGGGACCCTTCAGTGCCGCACCCCCGACGATCGGCGACACGGCGACCACACGGTCACGACGTGCCGCCAGCATGTGGTCGACATCCGGGAGGGATCGGATCGGCCCGATCGACACCAACGGGTTCGACGGTGCGATCACGACCACGTCGGCGTGCTCGATTGACCGACGGGCCGACTGGGCTCAGCCGGGCATCGCCGCGGAAGTGCACCGCGGTGACGGCGACGTCGTGGCGCAAACGGACGAAGTAGTCCTGGAACGAGATCTCCCCGTGTTCCACGGTGTCGACGGTCGTCGCGATGCGATCGTCGGTCATCGGCACGATGGAGATCGGGACGTCCCACGCCCGGCGCACCTCGTCGGTGATCGCGGTGAGCGTGGCCCCCTCCGCCCGGCGAGCGGTGCGGTACAGATGGGTGGCGAGGTCGCGATCGCCAAGGTTGAACCAGCGGTTGGCGGCGCTCGAGCCGGCTGGGCGGACCGCTTCGTACCGTGCCAGCGACTCCATCGCGATCCAGCGCTCGTCGACGAGCCCCCAACCCCGGTCCGGGTCGATCGCCCCGGCGAGGGTGTAGGTCACCGTGTCGAGGTCGGGTGAGATCGACAGCCCGTGGATCTCACAGTCGTCGGCAGTGTTCACGACGGCCGTGATCGCTGACGGGTCGTCGACGGCGCCGACGAGCCCGGCGAGGAATCGGGCGGCCCCGACTCCACCGGACACGACTGCGATCGACGGCGTGCTCACTGCTCCACGAGTTCCGCGTACAGGTCGATCAGGCGGTCGGCGGTACGGGACCAGCCGAATCGGCGGAGGTTGGCCTGGCCGCGGCGGACCAGCTTGTCGTACATGTCGTCGCTCGTCACCACCCAGTAGAGGTTGGCCGCGAGCGCTTCGGCATCCATGGGGGTGCTCAACAGCGCGGCGGGACCGGCGATCTCCGGGATGGAACCGGCGGTGCTGGCGACCACCGGCGTGCCGAGTTGTTGGGCCTCGAGGATCGGAAAGCCGAAGCCCTCGTCGAGCGATGGATAGGCGAGGGCGCGGGCCGTCGAGAGGAGCCAGTTCTTCTCGACGTCGTCGACCGATCCGACGATCATGATCCGCGACGCGGCGCCGCGATCGAGACGGCGGATCGCCTTGTCGACGCTGGGTCGATCGTTCCCGTCCGCACCGGCGATCACGAGGCGGACGTCGCGGTGTTCGTGGGCGAGGCGGCCGAACGCGGCCACGAGCGTGGGCAGGTTCTTGCGCCGCTCCAGCGTGCCCAACGACAGGATGAACGGCGCGCCGTCGATGTCGGGCAGCCCGGCGGGCCGGTCGTCGGGTGGGATCGGCGGGATCGGTGGTGGGCCGAGATGGACCGTGCGGATCCGATCGGTTCCGAGCAACTCACGGACCTTGACCGTGGTGGCGTTCGACGAGGTGACCACGTACGTGCCCTCGGCGACGCGGCGGCGGAGTACGGCCGCGGCGCGACGGACGTCGGGATTCACATCGCGCGGGTGCTCGAGGAACCAGCAGTCGTACACGGACACGACCGACGCGCACCGCGACGGCGGCACCACGTAGTTCGTACCGTGGACGACGTCGGGCCGGCCGAGGAACCGGTCGAGGGGCGGTGAGGTCCGCGACCACAGACGGATCGCGGCGGCCGCGGGGAGGGGGAGCCGCCGTTGGGAGTCCTCCCGCTTGGCCCGGGTGCTCGTGACGTACGGCTTCAGCGAAACCGCCCGCTCGGAGGCGCTGAGCGCACCGACGAGACCGGCCACCGCGTGCCCGATGCCGGTGCGGGGCCCATGGAGCGGCGCGACATCGATCGCCACGCTGATCGTCGGGGGCGCCTTGACCATGTGGGGCGTGAGCGTACCGGTGGTCTCCCGGCGACCGCATCGTAGACTCGTCTCCCTTATGCCAAAAGCGTTCGTTACGGGTATCACGGGTCAGGATGGTCAGCATCTGGCCGAGTTCTTGCACGGTCAGGGTTATGACGTGTTGGGGATGGTGAAGGGGCAGAACAACCCCCGTGCCCAGCAGGTCGCCGAGGAGTTCCCCTATGTGGAACTGGTCTCCGGTGACCTCGCCGACCTGCCGTCACTGGTCGCCGCACTCGAGGCGGCGCAGCCCGATGAGGTGTACAACCTGGGGGCGATCAGCTTCGTGGCGTTGAGTTTCTCGCAGGCGGAGTTGACGGCGAACCTGACGGGTCTGGGTGTGTTGCGGATGTTGGAGGCGATCCGCATGGTCGGCGGTTCGCAGAACAACCCGATCCGCTTCTATCAGGCCTCAGTCTCGGAGATGTTCGGCAAGGTCCGTGAGACCCCGCAGACCGAACTCACCCCGTTCCACCCCCGTTCGCCGTACGGGTGCGCCAAGGTGTTCGGGCATGACATCGTGGTCAACTACCGCGAGTCCTACGGGCTCCACGCCTCCTCCGGCATCCTGTTCAACCATGAGGGCCCGCGGCGGGGGATGGAGTTCGTCACCCGCAAGGTGACCAACGCCGCCGCCCGCATCAAACTCGGCCTGCAGCACGAAGTGGTGCTCGGCAACCTGGATTCCAAGCGCGACTGGGGCTACGCCGGGGATTATGTGAAGGCGATGTGGTTGATGTTGCAGCAGGACGAACCCGGCGACTACGTCGTCGCCACCGGCCAGACCCACTCGATCGAAGAACTCGTCGAGCGGGCCTTCGGTGAGGTGGGGATCGACAACTGGCGTGACTACGTCCGCCAGGACCCCAAGTTCCTGCGCCCCGCCGAAGTCGACCTGCTGATCGGTGATCCGTCCAAGGCCCGCAACGTGCTGGGTTGGGAACCCGAGGTCGACTTCCCGGCGTTGATCAAGATGATGGTCGCCCACGACCTCCAACTCGAAGCCACCAAACACAACCTCCCCCTCCCCGGCTGACCAACCTGGCCCCTTTCGGGGTCAGACCCCAGAGGGGCCAGGTCAGGTTTCGAAGGGCATGTCGGTGATCGCTTCCATGATCGAGCCGCGGTCGGGCACGACGCCCGAGCGCAGCCGGAACTGGAGTGCGATCGCGAAGACGATCGCCGTGGCCAGCGACGACGCCACCAGGGCGATCTCGATGCGACGGAAGACCTCGTCACCGCCGACCCACATCGCGAGGAGGAACGTGACGACACCGATTCCCCACCCGACGGCGACGAGCGCATGGCCCTTCAGGGCGATGACCGCCTGGGCGATCGCCAGCGACATCATGTAGCAGGCGCTGCTGAACGAGAGCATCGCCAACGTCCGCCCGCTCAGGTCGACCTTGTACACGAGGTCGATCACCCAGGAACCGAGCAGCAACGACCCGGCGATACCGACGACCCCGACGCCGATCACCACGACGATCAGACGCCGCAGACCGGCGCGGAACTCCTCGATCTCGCCACGGGCCGCCAGACGGCTGAGCCGCGGGAGGAGTGCCGCTTGGACTGCCTGGAACAGGAACAGCGGGATCCGGGCGAGCAGCACGCCGTACGAGAAGGCCGTGACGAGGGCGTCTTCGTTCTCGTTGGCGAGCGCGCTCGCGGCGATCGGCCCGGCATTGAGCAGGGTGGCGGCGAAGATCGAGCCGAGGAGCAGCCAACCGAGGTTTGGCGTGACTTCGTTCCAGTCGGCCTCGGGGCCGGGATCGCTCTGCAGGCCGCCGCGGCGGTAGACGTAGGCCACGGCGAACAGCGGCGAGATGGCGATCACCAGGCCGTAGGCCCCCACCGCCGTGATCCCGATCACGGCCAGCACGACACAGAGCACGATGCGGACGATGCCGTCGGAGCCCATGATGATGGCGTATTCGGTGAATCGGCCGCTGCCCGAGCAGATGCCGCGAGCCAGGTGGGCCGGGGCGTAGCCGACGAAGGTCAACGCCAGGGCGACGACCATGAACCAGTCGCCGTCGAAGTACGACGACGCGAGGAACGGGCCGGCGATCGCCGTGCAGAGCACCGCGATCCCCACCATGATCGCCCCCAGGCGAACGACCTTCTGGATGACCGGTTGGGAGCCCTGGCCGAGGGCCCGGCGGTGCGAGATGGCCCGACCGAGCTCCTGTTCGAGCGGCAGGAAGAGCCCGGGTGCCAGGGCGAACGTCACGAACCACAGCGAGGCGAGCGGCTCGAACTCCTCGGCGCCTCCGACGGCCACCGTGCCCACCCGGAAGAAGGCGTAGGTTGCGAATCCGGCGAGCAACAGGGCGATGCCGACGGGAATCGTCCCCTCGGGCAGCGGTGTGCGAACGGGCGCGGGGGGTACGACGGACGACGACACGACCGCCGAAGCCTAGCGAGGCGTCGTCGGACTAACGATGCAGGACGTTGGCCAGCGCGCGGCGTCCTGCCCGCAGCTGTCGCAGCCCGAGCACGGTGAATCCGACGGTGATGTAGGTCACCTCGCGCAGGCCGACTGCAGCGGTTCCGACGGCGGTGCGGGCGGCACGCCCGGCGTCCGAATCGAGCATCGCCGACACATCGAAATCGGTGAGATCGAGACTGGTCGGGTCGAACCGGGGCCGCTGTGCCATCGAGCGGCAGCGTAGCGAGCGGTGCCAGGCGTCGCAGCGAGCTGACCCGTCGCTTTCACGGCACACCGCTAGCCTCGATCAATCGTGGAACCGGAGACCGTGCACGTCGGTGCAACCGAGCACGCGCCCTCTGGCCGGAGGGGGCGGCAGCACAGGCGCCGCCCGTGGTGGCCGTCGTCGTCGTCCACGAGCCCGAGCCCTGGTTCGAGGACACGATCGAGTCGTTCGCCCGCCAGGACTATCCGAACCTGCGGTTCCTGTTCCTCGTTGCGGGGGATGGGGTTGCCGGAGATGGGGTCGCCGTGGATGGGGTTGCTGCGACCGACGATGCTGCCGCGGGCTCGTTCGCGTCCGTCGAGTCGCGCATCACGGCTCGCCTGCCCGAGGCCTTCGTCCGACCGGCCGCCGGCAATCCGGGATTCGGTGCGGTCGCCAACGAGGTGCTCCGTCTCGTCGAAGGCGAGCACGGCCTCTTCCTCATCTGCCACGACGACATCGCCATGGATCCCGGCGCACTGCGGCTCATGGTCGAGGAGCTCTATCGGTCGAATGCCGGCGCCGTCGGGCCGAAGCTCGTCGACTGGGTCGATCCCCGGGTCCTGCACTCCGTGGGCATGGGCGTCGACCGGTTCGGTGAGATGGATCACACGATCGAACTGGGGGAGCTCGATCAGGAACAGCACGACGGTGTCCGCGACGTGTTCGCGGTGCCGAGCGCGTGCATGCTGATCCGCGCCGACCTGTTCCGTGAGCTCGGCGGCTTCGACGAGTCGCTGTCGTTCCACGGCGAGGACGTCGAGCTGTGCTGGAGGATCCACCACAGCGGGGCGCGGGTCGTGGTGGCGCCATCGGCCCGGGTCCGCCATCGTGAGGAACTGGAACGGCGTCGGCCCGACCTGAACCACGTCCGGCTCGCGGCGCAGCATCGGATGCGGGCGGTCGCGACACTCACAGGTGGGTCCCGCCTTCCCGGTCGCTCCGTCGAGATGGTGGTGCTGACGATGGCCGAGCTCGTCGTCGGCGTGTTCACCGCCACCTTCGGGCAGGCGTGGGCATCGTTGCGGGCACTCGTGGGCCTCGTCCCGCGGACCTCGTCGCTGCTGGCCCGCCGACGTGCGGTGAAGCCGCTGCGCCGCGTGCCCGAACGGGAGGTCGCCGGCCTGCAGGTCCGGGGGAGTGCCCGGCTTTCGTCGTACATGCGCAATCGCGACGTCGCCACGTACGTGTCGCACGACACCACCGTCCGCCGGTGGCGCGACGGCACGACCGCCCCGGTGATCGCGTGGTTCTGCGTGCTGGCCGGGCTCCTGATCGGCAGCCGCACCTTCTTCACCGAGGGTGTTCCCGCGGTCGGCGAGTTCCTCCCGTTCCCACGGAGCCCGCGACTGCTGCTCGATTCGTTCCTCTCCGGTTGGAACGGCACCGGCGCCGGAGCCACCGAGTCGAATCCGACGGGCTGGGCGAGCCTCGCCGGCTTCGCGCCGTTCACGCTGTTCCGCATGGGCCTGCTGCAGACGCTGCTGACCGTCGGGCTGCTCGTCGCCGGCGTGGCCGGGATGTGGAAGTTCGCCACGATCTTCCCGTCGGCCCGGGCTCGCGTCGGTGCCTTCATCGTCTTCGCAGCCACCCCGTTGATCGGCGGTGCGATGGCCGGCGGACGGCTGACCGTGCTCGTCGTGTATGCGGCGACGCCCTGGATCATCCACTTGCTGCGACGTGCTGCCGGTCTCGAAACGGCCGATCCAGCGTCCGCGGCGGTCGATCTCACCGATGGCGTGGCCCGCATCACGGGGGCCGAGCGTGTTCGACGGGTCGTCGTGGCAGGGCTCGTCATCGCGCTCGCCGCGGCGTTCGCCCCGGTCACGGTCCCGCTCACGATCGTCATCGCCCTCTGCCTCGCGCTCGGCACCCTGTTGGCGCTGGCCTCGTGGCGCGTGGCGGGCTGGTTCGCGATCTGCGGGGTCGGTGCCGCGCTGGTCGGTGTGCTGCTCAACGCACCGTGGGTCACCACGTGGTCGTGGGCCGAACTCGCCGGCGCACCACCGCTCGGTGATCCCGGTCGGGGACTGCTGGCCCTGGCATCGTTCGAGATCGGGCCGACCGACCTCGCGGTGCTCGCCGTCGCCCTGTTCGTGCCCGTGGTCGTGGCGATCGCGCTCGCCAGGGCGTGGCGTTTGACCTGGGCGGTGCGTGCCGCGGTGCTGGTGATCGTGTTCGGGGCACTGGCGGTGCTCGGCGATCGCGGGGCGCTGCCGTTCGACGTGCCCGAGGCCGGCGTGCTGCTGGTGCCGGTGGCCTTCGGCGTGTCGGTGTCGGCGGGCGCCCTGTTCGCCGGATTCGAGCTCGACGTGCGTGACGCCGGATTCGGGTGGCGTCAGCCGTTGGGGATCCTGGCGATGATCGCCGTCGTGGTGGGCGTCGTCCCCGGAATCCTGGCCATCGGCGACGGTCGGTGGAGCACGCCCGACACGACCCTCGGCCGCTTGATGAACGCGTGGCTGGTCGACCAGCCGGCCGACGGTGACTATCGGGTGCTGCTGCTCGGCGACTCGCGGGTGCTGCCGGTTCCGTCGACCGAGTATCGGGACGGGTTGTCGTGGGCCATCATCGACGACGGCGACCTCGACGTCCGCGATCGGTGGACCGCCCCCTCGACTCCGGCCGCCGACATCGTCACCGAAGCCCTCGACCAGATCTCGTCGTCGTCGACGCTGCGCGCCGGGCGCCTGCTCGCTCCGCTCGGGATCCGCTACATCGTCATCCCCGAGTTCGACGGCGTGAACTCGACCACCGACGAGCCGATCGCCATCGCCGACGGGCTCCCGGCAGCGCTCGACGATCAGCTCGACCTGTCCTCGGTGACGGGCGGATTCCCGACTTTGGAGATCTACGAGAACGGCGCCTGGCTCCCGAGCGTCAGCCTCCTCGGCGGCGCGACGGCCGCAGCGAGCCAGACGGCCGGGACCGAAGCCCTGCTCCGCGCCGATCTGACCGACGCCGTGCCGATCATGCCGGGCGCCGATCAGTTCGACGTGGCCACCGCCGACGTGACCGCCGGTGTGGTGCAGCTCGGGGTGCCCTACGACCCGAATTGGGTCCTGTCCGTCGACGGCGCCGACATCGCGGCCCGCCGGTCGTTCGGCATCAGTACCGGCTTCGACGTCGCCGCGCCGGGTGTCGCTCAGCTTCGCTACGACACGCCGACCGAGCGGGTGCTCCTCGTCGGACTCCAGGTGGCGCTGTGGGCCGCAGCGATCTTCATCGCCTTGAAGATCCGGGTCCCGCGGGCCGCGTCGAGTCCGGTCGTATGCCGTTGACGAGACCCTGATCGTGTTGCCATCGGACGGGGACGTCCCGGGGCCACCACCGTTCGTCGCGTCCGGCGGCACTGGCGGCACGGGGGTGGCACCGTGATCCGTCGTGCCATCCCAGCCCTGCTCGTCGTGATCCTCGGGTTCGCCGCGCTGTTCGCCGTCGGCCGTGACGCGCCCACCGAGGTTCCGGCCACGTTCGCGTTGCAGGCCGGGAGCTGGATGCCGCACGTCAACGACACCGCCAAGCTGACGGGCAGCTGGTTCTGCCCCGGCCTGCCGGCGTCCGGCGAGGAAGGCGTGGGTGGCGAGGTGGTCGTGTCGAACCGTGCGGGCGAGCAGCTGGTCGGACGGTTCAGCGTGCTCTCACCCGACGGCGTGGCGGCGACGCAGGACTTCACGGTCGAGCCGTGGTCGCGGAACACCATCGATGTCTCGGCACTGGCCACGGCCCCGTTCGTGAGTGTCGTGGTCGAACTCGACGGTGGGGGCGGCCTCGTCGAGCAGCGCGCCCTCCACCCCGCCGGGAACTCGGTCGCTCCGTGCTCCAACGACACGTCCGACACCTGGTACCTCGCCGACGGGTTCACCGTCGACGGCAGCGTGGAGTCGCTCATCCTGTCGAACCCGTACGACGACGTGGCGATCGCGCAGTTGACGTTCGCCACCGAGTCGGGCGAGTCGTCACCTTCGGCGTTCCGCGGATTTCCGATCCCACCGCGCTCGGTGAAGGTGATCCCGCTCGCCGATCCCCAACTCGGTGCCCAGGACGAACCGGTCATCGCTGTCGAGGTCACCACGACGAGCGGCCGGATCGTGCTCGGCCGGGCCCAGCACTACCTGGGCGGCGGGCGGCTCGGCTACGAGGTCTCGCTCGCCGCACCGGCTCCGCGGGACCAGTTCTGGTTTGCCGACGGCGAGCAGGGTGACGGCATCACCGAGACGTACGCGATCTACAACCCGACCGATGCCGACGTCGAGGTCGACGCCGTGTTCCTCGGCCTGCCGGTCGAAGCGAACTTCGGTGGGATTCCGACGATCACCGTTCCCTCGCGCCGCGTGGTCGTGTTCGACCCGACCGACGAGCAGTACGCCGGAACCGTGACGGACGGGCGTCATGCCGTCGTCTTCTCGACGCTCGCCGACCCCTCGATCGTCGTCGAACGGGTCCTGACGCGACCTACGGACGACTCCGTGGCCACCTCGGTCGTGCTCGGAGCGCCCCCGCGCGAGGACGGGTTCGTCGCCACCCAGTGGCACCTGGGCATCGGGCCGAGCGACCCGACGACCGCCGCACTCGTGGTCTACAACGTCGACAACGTCGAGGGAACCGTCACCGTCGAGTCCGTCGGCCCGGGTGGACCGACCGCGATCGAGGGGCTGAGCGAGATCCCCATCGGGCCCGGCGCCGTCATCACGATCGACCTCACCGCACCCGACGCGCTGAACCGTGAACTGATCCTCACGGCATCCAATCGGGTGTTCGTCGAACGCTCACTCCCGCGAGGAGACGACCTGGTGGGTCGCTCGAACTCGTGGGCGGTGCCCTCGTCCGCCGCATCGTGACGATTCGTTAGCCTGCGCTCGTGGATCGCGTCGTCATCGCCGTCGCCATCATCGTGGTGGTCGCCGTCGTTGCGCTCGTCGCCCGGTCGCGGCGCAACCCCGATGCTCCGACGCAGCGGACCGCCCCGATTCCCGACCAACTCGACCGGTCCGACTTCGATCGTCCGGACGCGCCGTGGCTGGTCGCCGTGTTCAGCTCGTCGACGTGTGACGTGTGCCAGAGCGTGATCGACAAGGCGCGGGTGCTCGAGTGCCGTGACGTCGCCGTCGTCGACGTCGAGTACGTCTCGGCGCGGTCGTTGCACGAGCGCTATGCGATCGCGGCGGTGCCGACGTTGGTCGTCGCGGACGCCCAAGGCGTCAGCCGGGCCGGTTTCGTCGGGCCGATGTCGGCCACCGATCTGTGGGCGGCCGTGGCGGAAGCCCGGCAACCGGGTACGTCTCCCGAGCCCGACCTGGGCCGCACCCGGCCCTGACCCGTGCCCGCTGTCAGCGGGCGATGATGTCGTTGGCCGGCTGGCCCGACTCGGTCATGCCGAGGTGGATCAGGCGGGCGACCTCGGGGCCGTCGATGGTCTCCCGGTCGAGCAACGCTTCGGCGATCAACTCGAGCCCACGGCGGTGCCGGGTGAGGATGTCGGTCGCCCGGCCCTCCTCGTCGGTGAGAATGCGGGCGATCTCCTCGTCGAGGAGCTTCGCGGTGTCGTCGGAGTACTCGCGACCCGACGACATGAGGTCCTCGCCGAGGAACACCTGCTGCTGGCTGCTCCACGCCATCGGGCCGACCCGGTCGGACATGCCCCATTCGCGCACCATGCGGCGGGCGATACCCGTGGCCTGTTCGAGGTCGTTGGCGGCACCGGAGTTGAGATGGCCGAAGACGATCATCTCGGCGACTCGTCCACCCATGGCCTTGCAGATCGTGTCCTCGAAGTACTCCTTGGAGTAGGTGTGACGCTCCTGCGGGAGCGACCACGTGACACCGAGGGCCATGCCGCGCGGCAGGATCGTGACCTTGTGCAGCGGGTCGCCGTGGGGGAGCACGGTGGCGAGCAGTGCATGCCCGCCCTCGTGATAGGCCGTGGCCCGCTTCTCCTCGGCCGACATGATCAGCGATTCGCGCTGGGCGCCGAGCACGACACGATCGCGGGCGTTCTCGAAGTCGATCCGCTCGATCTGCTTCGACCCGCGGCGCACCGCGACGAGTGCGGCCTCGTTGACCAGGTTGGCGAGGTCGGCGCCCGACATGCCGGGCGTGGCCTGCGCCATGGTCTCCATGTCGACGTCGGGGCCCATGCGCTTGTCGCGGCTGTGCACCTCGAGGATCGCCTTGCGCTCGCTCGCCTCGGGGAACGGCACGACGATCTGACGGTCGAACCGACCGGGACGCAGCAGCGCCGGATCGAGGATGTCGGGACGGTTGGTGGCCGCCATGATCACGATGCCCTCGGACGTCTCGAAGCCGTCCATCTCGGCGAGCATCTGGTTGAGCGTCTGCTCACGTTCGTCGTGACCGCCGCCGAGGCCGGCGCCGCGCTTGCGGCCGATCGAGTCGATCTCGTCGATGAAGATGATCGCCCGGCCCATGCGGCGGGCCTGTTGGAACAGATCGCGGACACGGCTCGCGCCGACGCCGACGAACATCTCCATGAAGTCGGAACCCGTGACGCTGAGGAACCCGACGCCCGCCTCACCGGCGACCGCGCGGGCGAACAGCGTCTTGCCGGTGCCGGGAGGGCCGACGAGCAGGATGCCCTTGGGGACCCGCGCGCCGATCTCCTTGAACCGCTCGGGCATGCGCAGGAAGTCGACCACCTCGGTGATCTCCTGCTTCACGCCGGCGTAGCCGGCGATGTCGTCGAACGTGGTCGACGGTTTGTCGGCGTCGTAGGCCTTGGCCTTGCTCCGCCCGATCGACATGACGTTGCCCATCTGGCCCTGCGCTCGCCGCTGCATCCAGATGAAGAACCCGATGATGAGCGCCACCGGCAGGAAGATCGACAGGATGCCGAGCAGCCAGTTGTTGCTGGGCGCCTCGAACTCGTACTGGACGTCGTGCTCGTCGAGCAACTCACGGTCGGCATCGGACACTCCCGTCGAGCCGTCGCCGGTGGTGCTGTACTCGTCGCCGTTGGTGAACTCGCCGGTGATCTTGCCGGACCCGTTGTTGATGACCGCGGTCTCGATGTTCCCCTCGATCACCTGCTCGCGCCATTCGGAGTACTCGAGCGACTCGCCACTGTCGCTCGGCCACAGGCTCGGGACGAGGAAAGCGGCCGCGACGACACCGACGAGGAGCCAGATCGTCCACTTCGGCCAGCTCCCCGGACCCTTGCCCGTACCCGTCGACGGCTGGTCGCCGTGACCACGCTCGGGACGCCGATCCGGCTCGCCCCGCCGCTGCTGCTGGCCGTTCTGCTGGCCCTGGCCGCGCCCCGGTGGGGGAGGAGGCGGCGGCGGAGGCAGATTGCTCATGGATACATGCTACGGGACCGGCGGATCGATGACAGGCCGGTCAGCGATCACCCACATCGTCCTCCCCACCATCCACCCGGGGCGACTCGACCACGTCATAGATTCACACGATGGTCGCGGGAATCGCATCGGTCGGGAGTCGTCGCTTGTGCTCACGTCCGGGATGTTCCGAACGCGCTGCGGTCACGCTCACGTACGACTACGGCCATTCGCACGTCTGGCTCGACGAGCTGCTGGCCGAGCGCGATCCGCACGCCTACGACCTGTGCCTGCGCCACGCGGCGCGGTTGTCGGTACCGCACGGCTGGTCGCTCGACGATCGCCGCCACGCCGACCATCCGATCCTGGTCGCCGTCTGACCGGTCCGATCATCTGACTGGTGAGTCGCCCGGGAGAACGCGAACTCCGACGTTCCGTCGCGATGACGCGCCGGTAGTGTCACGGGTCGTGGCCGATCCGACGTCACGCGGCGCGTTCCGCCCGACCGGCAACCCGATCCGAGCCGCCGCGGCCCCCCCGATCGATCTCCGGATCGCGCTGATCACCTTCGTGGTGTCGTGGGCGGTCGCGCAGGTCGTGTCGTCGATCGTGCTGACCGCGCTCGGTGGAGGCTCGGACGTCGCCGACGTGTCGATGGGCGTGTTGGGTGCATCGCTGGCTGCGGCGTGGGTCTGCTACCTGGTCGGCATGTGGATCGCGTCCGACCAGGTGGGCACGGGCCGGTTCGCGGACGACTACGGGTTGGAATTCCGACCGATCGATCTGTTGGGCGTGGGCATCGGCGTGCTGGCCCAGCTCGTCGTGGTCAACCTGATCTACCTGCTGTTGCAGGGGCTCTGGCCCGACACGTTCACGGACGACCGCCTGCAGGAGAACGCCAAGGACCTGATCGACCGGGCGACGGGCGCGTCCGCGGTACTCCTCGTGCTGCTCGTCGGCGTTGGGGCGCCGATCGTCGAGGAACTGTTCTACCGCGGCCTGCTCCAGCGGTCGTTGCTCGCCCGGTACAGCGACGGGCTCGTCGTGGTGGGGGTGGCCATGATGTTCGCCCTCGTGCACTTCCGGGTGGTGGAGTACCCCGGACTGTTCGTGTTCGGCCTGATCCTCGGCTTCTGTGCGATGCGCACAGGCCGACTCGGCATGTCCATCTTCGCCCACATCGGATTCAACCTGACCGGTCTGGTACTGGTCTGGTGAGCACGAATTCACCTGACGATGCGTCGGGCGCATCACCGGCCATGATGGTGGACGCGTTCGAGCGCGGATGGATGTGATGAGTGACGATCTGAAGGCCCCGGGGTCGCCTGTCGAGGGCGACCCGATCGACTGGTACGACCGCGAGTACCCCGACGATCGCGCCGCCACGCCTGACGCCACAGCAGACATCGGGACCGCCGGCGATCCGGTCGTGTCCGACGAGGATCCGACGCCGCCGGTGGCATCGCCGTGGTACCGCCGCGCGGGGCGACGGGTCGTGCGGCGCCCCGTTTCATGGTGGCGACGGCCGTGGACCAACGAACGCGTCGTGCGGGTGCTCGTCACGTCAACGGTGCTGGTGACGTCCACCGTCATCATGATGATGATCGTCCACCTCAACCCGTTCTCGCCGAGCAGCGACCTGGTGTTCGACCAGACCACGCCCACCGGCGGCGACATGGGTGCCCACGTGTGGGCGCCCGCCTATCTCCGCGACCACCTGCTCCCGCACTTCAAGTTGTCCGGCTGGAGCATGGACTGGTACGGCGGTCTGCCGATCTACCGCTTCTACATGGTCGTGCCCGCACTGGCCATCGTCGCCCTCGACGTGATCCTCCCGTACGGGGTCGCGTTCAAGCTCGTGGCGATCTCCGGACTCCTGCTCTTCCCGATCGCATGTTGGGCGTTCGGCCGGCTCGCCGCCTTCCGGCACCCGATTCCCGAACTGTTCGCGATCGCGGGGCTCTGCTTCCTGCTCGACGAGAGCTACCAGATCTACGGCGGCAACGTGAAGTCGACGATGGCGGGGGAGTTCTCGTTCTCGATCGCCCTCACGCTGGCGATGTTCGGGCTCGGACTGCTCGCTGCCGGGTTGCGGACGGGAAGTACCGCGTCTCCGCGGCGATCGTGCTGTCGTTGGCCGCGGTGTCGCACGGCATCGTGCTCATCTTCGTCGCCGTCAGCGCCATCATCCTGTGCCTGGTGTGGATCGACCGGAAACGGTTCGTCTACGCGGTCACCACGGGGGCCACCACGTTGCTGCTGTCGGCTTGGTGGGTCGGTCCGTTCCTGTTCGGCCATCAGTACATGACCGACATGAAGTACGGATTCCGTCCGGAGGGCGCGAGCGATTCGTTCTTCGACATGTTCTTCCCGCTCACCACGCCGCTCGACATCATCATCACGACGCTGGCGATCGTCGGATTCATCGCGATGATCATGCGCCGCCATCTCACCGGCACGGCGTTGGGGCTGATCGCCATCGCCTTCGTCGGGCTGGTGTACCTGACCCGCGACAGCCTGCCGCTCATCGGCCTGCTGTGGAACCCTCGGCTGCTCCCGTTCGTCTACCTCTTGCGGTACCTGCTGATGATGATCGGCGCGCTCGAAGTGATCGGCTGGGTGGTCAACGCCGTCCGCGGCAGGCTGGCGTCCGAGCAGATGACCGTGTACGAGGGGGCGATCGCGGCGGGGATGATCACCCTGTCCTGCCTCGTCGTGTTCGGATGGATGTACGAGGTGCTGCCGTTCGACGGCCGGGTCACTCGACGGCGACACGACCGCGTACGCCTGGGGCCCGTTCCGGAAGACCCCGGACGCCGGCCGGGCCGTGGCCGACGGGTGGACCCGTTACAACATGGTCGGCTACGAGGGGCGTTCCGCGTACCCCGAGTACCACGACGTCGTGGAGACGATGGACGAGATCGGCCAGGAGCGCGGCTGCGGACGGGCGTTGTGGGAGAACAACGAGGACAACGGCCAGTACGGCACGACGATGGCGTTGATGCTGCTGCCGCATTGGACCGACGGCTGCATCGCGTCGATGGAAGGCCTGTTCTTCGAGGCGTCGGGCACCACGCCGTACCACTTCCTCACCGCGGCAGCGATGTCCAAGAGCTCGTCGAACCCGGTGCGCCAGCTGCGTTACGAGAACAACGACGCGACCATCGGTGCGCAGCACATGGCCGACCTCGGCGTCCGGTACCTGATGGTGCGCACCGACGAGGCGAAGGCCGAGGCCGCCGGCAACGATCGAGTTGGACTTGGTCACCAGTTCGGGTCCGTGGGACATCTACGAGCTCGCCGAGGCGCGGATCGTCGAGGCGCTGCAGGTGCAGCCCGTGGTCGTCGAACCTCGCGAAGGCGACCAGCGTGAACGCAATCTCGAGGTCGGCACGAGTTGGTTCCAACGCCAGGAGGACTGGGCGGCGCGGCCGGCCAACGACGGCCCCGACTCCTGGCAGCGCATCCCGGTGGAGGTCGACCTCGACGCGCGGGTCGGCGAGCCTGGTGAACGCAGCCGGAACGTCGACTACGTGGTCCCCGCCGAGGCGATCGACGTCGTCGACCTCCCCGCGAGATCGCGGTGACCGACGTGCAAGTCGGTGAGGAGTCCGTCAGCTTCCACGTCGACCAGATCGGCGTCCCGGTGCTGGTCCGGGTCAGCTACTTCCCGAACTGGCAGGTGAGCGGCGCCGACGGCCCGTACCGGGTGGCCCCCAACTTCATGGTCGTCGTCCCCACGTCGAACGACGTGACGCTCACCTACGAACGCTCGTCGCTCGACTGGTTCTTCTACGCCCTCACGCTCGGTGGAATCGCGCTGTGTTTCTACTGGCGCCGCCGTGGCGACATGGTCTACCCCGACGCCATCGATGCTGATGTGCGGCGCGACGACGAGCCCGTCGCTCGTCTCGTCGAGGGTCCCGATCGACCAGCCCATCGACCAGCCCGTCGATCGTCCGGTCGAGTGAATCCCGAGGCCAGTAGGGGCGTCGGGCCGCTAGCGTCTCGGCCGTCATGTCACCGCTCCCCACCATCGTCAAGGCCTACGACATCAGAGGGACCGTCCCCGATCAGCTCAACGTCGAGATCGCCCATGCCCTCGGGGTCGGATTCGCGATCTTCGTGAAGTCGGTCGGCGCGGAGCGGGTCGTCGTCGCACGCGACATGCGCCCGTCGGGCCCGAAGCTGCTGGCGGCGTTCTCCGACGGCCTGCTCGAACACGGTCTCGACGTCATCGACCTCGGGCTGGCCTCCACCGACCTCATGTACTTCGGCGCCGGGCAGCCTCGACGCTCCCGGGGCGATGTTCACGGCGTCGCACAACCCGGCCGGGTACAACGGCATCAAGCTCTGCCTGGCGGGGGCCCGTCCGGTCGGTGTCGACACCGGTCTCGCCGAGGTGCAGCGGGTGGCTCAGGACGTCCTCGACGGGCGGGCACCGCGGCCCGCGGCCAAGTGTGGCACGCGCTCCGAGCAGGACCTGCTCAGCCGCTTCGCCGACCATGTGCTGTCCTTCGTCGATCCGGCCGACATCGGCGAGATGAAGGTCGTCGCCGACACCGCCAACGGCATGGGTGGTCTCGTGGTCCCAGCGGTGATGGAGCGGCTCCCGGGAGTCGAACTCGAGGTGATGTACCCCGAACTCGACGGCACGTTCCCGAACCACCCCGCCGATCCGCTCCAGCCGGCGAACCAGCGCGACCTGCGGGCGCGTGTGGTCACGGGCGGTTTCGATCTCGGCCTGGCGTTCGACGGCGACGCCGACCGCGTGTTCGTGGTCGACGAGTCTCGGCCATGGCCTGAGCGGATCCACCACCACGGCGTTGCTCGCCGGCGCCGTGCTGCGCACCAATCCGGGCGCCACGATCCTGCACAACCTCATCTGCTCGAAGAGCGGTGCCCGAGGTGGTCGCCGAGCGTGGAGGCACACCGATCCGTACGAAGGTCGGTCACTCGTTCATCAAGCAGATCATGGCCGAGACCGGCGCCGTGTTCGGTGGTGAGCATTCCGCGCACTACTACTTCGCCCGGCAACTTCAACGCCGACAGCGGCCTCATCGCCTCGTTGATGGTGATGGCCGAGGTGGGTCGTTCAGCCCAGCCGTTGTCGATCGTGCGCAAGCCGTTCGAGCGCTACTCCGCGAGCGGCGAGATCAACACGCAGGTCGACGACGCGGACGGCCGTGATCGAGCGGATCAGCGCGGCAGTATGCGGATGCGCGGCAGGATCGCCTCGACGGTCTCACGGTCGACTGCGGGACCTGGTGGTTCAACCTGCGCCCGTCGAACACCGAACCGCTGCTGCGCCTGAACCTCGAGGCGTCCGACCGCAGCGCCTGCGACGATCACGTGGCGGAACTATTGTCCGCCATCACCGACTGACCAGATCGACCCACCGACGTAAGCCAACGAAGTAAGGGAAGCATCACATGGCGCTGGCGACCGAGTTGCTCGAAATCCTCGCGTGCCCCGACGACAAGGGTCCGCTGTACTACCTCGAGGGCGAGTCGGTCCTCTACAACCCTCGTCTGCATCGCCGCTACGACATCCGCGACGACATCCCGGTGATGTTGATCGACGAGTCGACCGTCGTCGACGACGGCGAACACGACCGTCTGATGGCGCATCGTCGAGCACGATTCGATCGCGCCGACGTTCGACGCCGGGTGATGGTCGCGTTCATGACGGTTGGGTTACGATCCGTCCGATGATCTCGCTCCGATCGCTCCGTGGTGCTGCCGCGTTCGCCGTCGTTGTCGCGCGACCGCTGCTGGTCGCGGTCGGTGCCGCGCGGTGGCACGCCGATCGCATCGGCGCAGGTCACGAGCCTCGCGTCGGGTGGCGAGTACCACCCGGTCACGCCGACACGCATCTTCGACACGCGCCTCGCGCTCGACACACGCCGCTCGGGCCGAAACCGGCCAACCCGACCGGCCAGAGCTTCACCTTCGATGCGCTCGGGCAGGGCGGCATCCCCGCCGATCGCCGGTGCCAACCGCGACGTGCTCGCCGTCGTGCTGAACGTCACCGTCGACCACCCGTCACGGGCCGGCTACCTGTCGATCTCGCCCGCGGGATCGCGCCGCCGGCACCTCGTCGCTCGTCAACTTCAATGCCGGCGAGAACGTGCCCAACCTCGCCGTCGTCGGCGCCGGCACGAACGGCGAGGTTTCGGTGACCCTGTGATGCCCGAGGGAGCCGGTACGGCGAATGTGATCGTCGACGTGTTCGGCTGGATCTCCAAGAGCGACTACCCCGACGCCGACGACAGTGGCGCCCGCTTCCAGCCGGTCGGTCCCGGCCGCATCCTCGACACCCGTTCCGGCCCCGTGCCGCGGCTGGGCCGGCGGCACCCCGCTGTCCCCGGACGGTCGGCTGACGCTGCCGATCCGCGGCGCCGACGCGTGCTCCCGTCGGTCCCCGACATCGTGCCGAACGACCCCAACGTCACCGGCGTGATGGTCAACATCACCGCCGTCGCCCAGACGCAGAACACGTTCGTGTCCGCCACGCCGGGCGACGTCCCCGGGGCACGCTGCCGACCACGTCGAACACGAACCTGTCCCGCGGCCAGGTCAAGGCGAACATGGCGATCGTGCCGGTCGGCCCCGACGGCAACATCCGGCTCTACAACGCGTACGGCAACACCCACCTGATCGTCGACGTGCTCGGCTACCTCTACCGCGGTGCCGACCCCGCCACGACGACCGGTCGCGTGGTGCCGCTCGACGCGCCGTTCCGCGTCTTCGACACCCGCCAGCCGGAGTTCGGTGCGGCCCCGCTCGGCTTCGCCACGAGCGAGAGCTGGAGCTTCGCCGACTTCACCGATTCGGTGCAGCTCGGTGGTGTGCCACTCGGCGCGCAGACGGGGTTCATCGGCAACCTCACCGGCACGGGTCTCACCCGTCTGCCGGGCTTCAGCCAGCCCGTCACCACCTACATGACGATGTACCCCGGCGGCGCACCGCCGCCGGAGAGTTCGAACATCAACCTCGTCGAGGGCCAGACGGTGCCGAACATGTCGCTGCTGCGCTACGGCACGGTCGGCGCCGACGACAACGTGATCAAGGCGTACAACTTCAACGGGTCGGTGCACTACCTGCTCGACGTGTACGCCGTCATCCTCGCCTAGTTTGCTCGGCCTCACGGCGAGTCTCGTCGCGACCATCGAGGTCGGCCGAGCGTGCGGTCGGTCGACCGGTGCTCGCTTGAGCCCGTGAGCGACGGTAGGCTGCGCGCCACCGAATCGCCGGGCTGATTCGATCGGTGCCTGAAGGCCCCTGCCCGGTTCGTCCATCGAACCAGCTGCGCCCATTCGCGCCATTCCAGAGGGAACCCATGACCGACACGACCACGAATCCCGCCACCGCCACGCCTCCCGGCACCGGGAGCACGCTCGCCGCCCGGCGCGACTACCGCGTCGCCGACATCTCGCTCGCCCCGTTCGGTCGCAAGGAGATGATCCTCGCCGAACACGAGATGCCGGGCCTGATGGCGCTGCGCAAGGAGTACGGCGAGTCCAAGCCGCTCGCCGGCGCCCGCATCTCCGGGTCGCTGCACATGACGATCCAGACCGCGGTGCTGATCGAGACGCTCACCGACGCTCGGCGCCGAGGTGCGGTGGGCGAGCTGCAACATCTTCTCCACCCAGGATCACGCTGCCGCGGCCGTCGTCGTCGGGCCCGAACGGCACGGTCGACGATCCCCAGGGCGTCCCCGTGTTCGCCTGGAAGGGCGAGACGCTCGAGGAGTACTGGTTCTGCACCGACCAGATGATGACGTGGCCGGACGCCGCCGACGGCACGGTCTACGACGGCCCGAACATGATCCTCGACGACGGCGGCGACGCCACGATGCTGCTGCACAAGGGCGTCGAGTACGAGAAGGCCGGCCAGGTCCCCGACCCGACCGAGGCCTCGAACCCCGAGTTGGCGATCGTGCTCGGCCTGCTGCAGCGCACGCTCAACACCGACCCGACCAAGTGGACCCGCATGGCGAGCCACATCAAGGGCGTCACCGAGGAGACGACCACGGGCGTGAAGCGGCTCTACAAGATGATGGAGCAGGGTGAGCTGATCTTCCCGGCGATCAACGTCAACGACTCGGTCACCAAGTCGAAGTTCGACAACCTGTACGGCTGCCGCCACTCGCTCGTCGACTCGATCTCACGGGCGACCGACGTGATGATCGGCGGCAAGACCGCCGTCGTGTGCGGCTACGGCGACGTCGGCAAGGGCTGCGTGCAGTCGCTGCGCGGCCAGGGCGCCCGCGTGATCGTCACCGAGATCGACCCGATCAACGCGCTGCAGGCGGCGATGGAGGGCCTGCAGGTCCTGCCGATCGAGGACGTCGTCGACACCGCCGACATCTTCGTGTCGGCCACCGGCAACGCCGACATCATCACGATCGACCACATGAAGCAGATGAAGCACAACGCGATCGTCTGCAACATCGGCCACTTCGACAACGAGATCGACATGGCCGGCCTGTCCCGCTCCGGTGCCACCCGTGACGAGCTCAAGCCCGGCACCGATGTGTGGCGCTTCGACGACGGCCACCAGATCATCATCCTCGCCGAGGGTCGCCTCGTGAACCTCGGTTGCGCCACCGGCCACCCGAGCTTCGTGATGTCGTGCTCGTTCACCAACCAGGTGATCGCCCAGATCGAGCTGTACAACAGCACCGAGAACTACCCGCTCGGCGTGTACGTGCTGCCCAAGCACCTCGACGAGAAGGTCGCCAGCCTGCACCTCGACGCCCTCGGCGTGAAGCTCACCAAGCTCACCGACGAGCAGGCCGAGTACCTCGACCTCGACCCGTCAGGCCCCTTCAAGCCCGAGCACTACCGCTACTGACCTGCGATGAGCGAACGGACCACCTGTCGGTCCGTTCGCTCACAGGTGGGACACTGCCCGACGTTGCGGTGAGCCAACGGACCATCCCTCGGCCCGTTCGCTCATCGAGCGGTCGGGGCGTCGATGCTCGTCGCGAGCGGACGTTCGCGGATGCTGAGGCGCGGTAGGAAGATGTGCACCATCGGGCCGATGCCGAGCGCGAACACGGCGGTGCCGATCCCGATCGACCCGCCGAGGGCGACACCCGCCAGCATCACGAGCAGTTCGATGCCGGTGCGCGCCACTCGGATCGACACGCCGCGCCGGCCGAGCCCCGTCATGAGGCCGTCGCGGGGGCCGGGACCCAGGCCGGCGCCGATGTACAGCCCCGAGCCGGCACCGATCACGACGACGCCGGCGAGCATCATCACCAGCCTCGGCACGAGCATCTCGGGTTCGGGAAGGAGGGGCAGGAAGATGTCGACGAACAGGCCGATGGCAAACGCGTTCAGGATGGTGCCCAGGCCCGGCGACTCGCCGAGCGGGATCCACAGGAGCAGCAGGAGCACGCCGGTGATGATGATGACGGTGCCCACCGGAATGCCGGTGAGTTCGCTCACCCCGGTGTGGAAGACGTCCCACGGCGCCGCGCCGAGGTTGGCATCGATGAGCAGGGCGATACCGAGCCCGAACATCGCCAACCCGGCCATGCACCGGGCGATCCGCTCCGCGGGTCGGTCGGTGGGGACGAAGCGGTGCACGCCCGGCACGGTAACGATCGGAAGGCCATCACCGCACCTCCCCTCTGTGTCCATGATCGGTGAGACAGGTTCGGGGTCTGACCGATCGGAGTGAGAGGTGGTGAGCGAGCAGGCGGCCGAGAGTCCGGTTCGGGTCGGTAAGACTGAATCCGGGTGAGGTGCAATCGGAAGTCGTTGCGGTCCCCGAAGTCATCACGCGGGCAGATGTCCGTCCGGCGGGTGTTTCCGCCAACGAGTACAAGCTGTCGATCCTGGCCGAGTACGACCGCTGCAGCGAGTCCGGCGACAAAGGCGCCCTGCTGCGCCGTGAGGGCCTGTACTCCTCGATCATCACCGACTGGCGCCGCCAACACCGCGAAGGGACCCTGGTGGTGAGCGATGGACGCGCCTCCGACGGGTGGCCGCCAGGTGCCCGACCCGCGCCGAGATCGACAAGCTCCGCGCCGAGAACGAACGGTTGAAGACCAAGCTCGCCAAGGCCGAAGCGATCATCGAGGTCCAGGGAAAAGTGCAGGCGCTCTTGGAAGAGCTCTCCAAGAGCGCGGACACCGACGACACGTAGACACCATCGTCGACACCGCTATCGACGAGCTCGTCGACCGCGGCATCGCCGGGTCCGGGCCTGCGCGCGCGTTGGGCCGATCCCGGGCAACGCACTACCGACGGCATCGCACGCCACCCATCGCCGGGCCCACCCGCCCACGACCCCGATCACACGGGCGCTCAGCGACGACCAAGTCGACGAGATCCTCGACCGTGCTCAACAGCGAACGGTTCTGCGACCAGGCACCCGCCCAGATCTGGGCCACCCTGCTCGACGAAGGCCGCTACCTGGCATCGGTGTCAACCATGTACCGGATCCTGCGTTCCCAACACCAGGTCCGCGAACGCCGCCGCCAAGCCCGCCACCCCGCCCACTCAAACCCGAACTCGTCGCCACCGGCCCGAACCAGGTGTGGTCCTGGGACATCACCAAACTCGCCGGCCCACACAAATGGACCTGGTTCCACCTCTACGTCATCTTGGACGTCTACTCCCGCTACGCCGTCGGCTGGCTCGTCGCACCACGCGAATCCGACCGCCTCGCCCACGAACTCATCGACGCCTGCGCCACCGCCGAACACATCCCCGCCGGCCAGCTCACCCTGCACGCCGACCGCGGCAGCTCGATGACCTCGAACCGTCGCCCAACTCCTCGCCGACCTCGGCGTCACCCGTTCCCACACCGACCCCACGTCTCCAACGACAACCCCTACTCCGAAGCCCAGTTCAAGACGCTGAAGAACACACCCACGGTTCCCCGCACGCTTCACCAGCCTCGCCCACGCCCGCACCTTCGTCGACGAGTTCTTCAACCACTACAACCACCACCACCGCCACTCCGGCATCGGCTACCACACCCCCGCCAGCGTCCACCACGGCCACCACCACGCCATCCGCCAACACCGCCAAGCCGTCCTCGACCACGCCTACACCCTCAACCCCACCGCTTCCGCCGACCACCCCGCGCACCCCAAGTCCCCGACATCACCTGGATCAACCAACCCGAACCAAATCTGTCTCACACCGCTTGACACGCACCGCTCAGATGATGGCTGTCACACCCCCTCGTCATGATGAAGCACATGCTGCTCATGACACGTTGTGCCGGATGTGATGCCCCGGGTGCACCGGTGTGCATCACCTGTCGATTCGCCCTCGTCGGGCGGGTGCCCCGACCCCAGCCCCATGGTGTCCATGCGGCCGTGCCGTTCACCGGACGGGCGCGCGACGTGGTCCTCGGTCTGAAGTACCGCAACCGGCGTCGCGTCGGCCGGCACCTCGCCGGCCTCGTCGTCAACCAGATCGTCGAACGCGGCGATCACACGCGGATCGACGTGGTCACGTGGGCTCCCACCAGCCCCGCCCGGCGCCGGGAGCGCGGCTTCGACCAGGGCGAACTGCTGGCCCGTCACATCGGCGCCCAGCTCGGGCTGCCCGTGCGGCGTCTGCTCGATCGCACCTCGGAGGATGGCCCGCAGACCGGGCGGACCCGCCGGGAACGACTCGCCGGCTCCGTGTTCCGGGCCCGTCCCGACGTCCGCGACCGGTGGGTGCTGGTGGTCGACGACGTCGTCACCACCGGCGCCACGATGACGCACGCGGCCCACGCCCTCGAAGCGGCGGGGGCCGCCGACGGTCCTGCTCTACGCGGTGGCGTCCACGCCGGCCGCGGTCGGCCAACGTGGTCTCGCGGCCGTGGCCTGATCGATGCGAACGGCGCCGCACGGGTCACCGCCGCACCGATCACCACCGCAATGGGCCTGCCGATAGGCTCGATCGCTGCATGGGCATCCTCGATCGCATCCTCCGCGCCGGAGAAGGTAAGAAGGTCAAGGCCCTCGAAGGCATCGTTCCCGACGTCAACGCGCTGGGTCCGGAGATCGAGGCACTGAGCGACGACGCGTTGAAGGCCAAAACGGCCGAGTTCCGCCAGCGGCTCGACAACGGTGAGGACGTGGACGATCTGCTGATCGAGGCGTTCGCCGTCATGCGTGAGGCCGCCACCCGCGTGATCGGGCAGCGGCATTACGACGTGCAGCTCGTGGGCGGCGCCGCCCTCCACTTCGGTTGGGTCGCCGAGGCCAAGACGGGCGAGGGCAAGACGCTCGTGTCGACACTGCCGGCGTACCTCAACGGGGTCACGGGCAAGGGCGTCCACCTCGTCACCGTCAACGACTACCTCGCACGACGCGACGCCGAATGGATGGGCGAGATCCACCGCTGGCTCGGCCTCGACGTCGGCCTCATCATCCCGGGGTATCGGAACTCTCCCGCCGAGAAGCGCAAGAGCTACGAGTCCGACATCACGTACGGCACCAACAACGAGATGGGCTTCGACTACCTGCGCGACAACATGGCGCAGACCAAGGCCGACAAGGTGCAACAGCGCGGCCACAACTACTGCATCGTCGACGAGGTCGACTCGATCCTCATCGACGAGGCCCGCACCCCGCTGATCATCTCCGGCGCGTGGCCGACGCCGCCAAGCTCTACTACCGGTTCGCCTCGATCGTGCGCGGCCTCGAGCGCGACGTCGACTACGAGGTGGAAGAGGACAAGCGCGTGGTCGTGCCGCTCGAAGCCGGGCATCGAGCGGGTCGAGGCTGCCCTCGAGATCGACAACCTGTACGACAGCGTGGAGGCCAACCTCGTCCACCAGTTCACCGTGGCTCTGAAGGCCAAGGAGCTGTACAAGCGCGACAAGGACTACATCGTGCAGGGCGGCGAGGTGAAGATCGTCGACGAGTTCACCGGCCGCATCCTCGAAGGTCGGCGCTGGTCCGAGGGCATCCACCAGGCGGTCGAAGCGAAGGAGGGCGTCAAGATCAAAGAGGAGAACCAGACCCTCGCCACGATCACGCTCCAGAACTACTTCCGCATGTACGACAAGCTCGCCGGCATGACCGGGACGGCCCAGACCGAAGCCGCCGAGCTGATGAACACCTATGGGCTCGGCGTGGTGCCGATCCCGACGAACCAGTCCGGTCCAGCGAATCGATCAGGCCGACCTCATCTACAAGACCGAAGAGGCGAAGTTCAACGCCATCATCGACGACATCGAACCGCGCCACGAAAAGGGCCAGCCGATCCTCCTCGGCACCGCCAGCGTCGGCCGCAGCGAGCACCTCGGTCGTCTGCTCGCCCAACGCGGCATCGCCCACGAGGTGCTCAACGCGAAGCAGCACACCCGCGAGGCCGAGATCGTCACCCAGGCCGGGCGCCTGGGCCGGGTCACGGTGGCCACGAACATGGCCGGGTCGCGGCGTCGACATCCAGCTCGGCGGCAACCCGGAGGGCCTGGCCCGCGCCGATGTGCTCAAGGAGGGCTACGACGCCGCGCTGCTCGTCGACGACTACGAGCTCCCGATGCCGCTCGACCAGATGCCCGAGGACTTCCAGGAGGGGCGCAAGAAGGCGCTCGCCCGCTACCAGGAGCTTGCTCGCCGAGTACTCGGCGCAGTGCAAGGCCGAAGGCGATGAGGTGCGCGAGCTCGGTGGCCTCTACGTCATCGGTTCGGAGCGACACGACAGCCGTCGCATCGACAACCAGTTCCGCGGCCGTTCCGGCCGCCAGGGCGACCCCGGCGAGAGCCGGTTCTTCCTCAGCCTCGACGACGATCTGATGCGCCTGTTCGCCACTGGTGCCCTCAGCTACGTGATGGGTCGGGCGCTCCCCGACGACGAGGCGATCGAGGCGAAGATGGTCACGAAGGCGATCGAGCGGGCGCAGACCACCGTCGAGACGAAGAACGCGGAGATCCGCAAGAACGTCCTCAAGTACGACGAGGTGATGAACGAGCAGCGCAAGGTGATCTACAAGCGCCGCGATCAGATCCTCGACGGCGAGGACCTGCGCACGGCGGCGATGGAGTACCTCGCCGAAGCCGCCGAAGCACTCATCACCACGCACTGCGCGTCGGCGGCGAGCGACGAATGGGATCTCAACGGCCTGGCCACCGAACTGACGCTGTACTGGCCGAACTCGGTCAGCCAGGAGCAGTTCGCTCGACTGCGGCAGCACCGACGAGATCTACGACCTGGTCATGGCCGATGCCACGTCCCACTACGAGCGTCGTGAGGAGGAACTCGGTTCCGAGTGCTGCGCCAGGTCGAGCGCCAGGTGATGCTGCGCATCATCGACCAGCGCTGGCGGGAACACCTCGAGGAGATGGACTACCTGCAGAGCGGCATCAACCTGCGGGCGATGGGGCAGAAGGATCCGCTCGTCGAGTGGCAGCGTGAAGGCTTCGAGATGTTCGGCGCCATGATGACCGGCATCGCGCAGGACTTCGTGAAGTACGTGATGCACGTGCAGGTCGTCCAGAACAGCAGGCGGCGCCCGCCGAGCGGCGCCGGCGGTGCAGAACGTGCAGACGAGTTCGTCCGACGACGACGACGCCGGCGGTTTCGACCGCGCCGCTCGGGCCGCGGTCGCCGAGGGCGAGCTCCCCGCGGAGGCGCTGCCGCCGCAGCGGACCGCGAAGCAGCAGACGATCGTCAAGGACGACTTCTCGAAGACCCCGCGCAACGCGCCCTGCCCGTGTGGGTCGGGCAAGAAGTTCAAGCAGTGCCACGGCGCCACCTGAGCGGCGCGCGGCCGCGCCCATCGATCATGCGTGACTTCACCCAGGACATCCGTGACGTGCAGCGCCGCGCTCGACGAAGCGGCGAGCTATCTGGCGATCGACGACAACCGCGAGCGGCTGGCGGTGCTCGAGGCCGAGGTCGCCGAACCCGGGCTGTGGGACGACCAGGAGCGGGCGAAGAAGCTCAACGCCGAATACGCCAACGTCCGCGACGACCTGTCGACGTTCGACGACCTGACCGAACGGGTCGGCGACGTCGAGGTGCTGCACGAGCTCGCTCGCGACGAGGACGACGAGTCGCAGGAGCCGGACATCGCCGACGCGATCGCCGCGATCCGCACCACGCTCGACCAGCTCGAGTTGCGCAGCCTGTTCACCGGCGAGCACGACGACAGCGACTGCATCGTGCAGATCAACGCGAAGGACGGCGGCGTCGACGCCCAGGACTTCGCCGAGATGCTGCTGCGGATGTACGAGCGCTGGTGTGAACGCCGTGGCTTCACGATCAGCCTCAACTACGTGTCCGAAGGAGCCGAGGCGGGCATCATGTCGGCCGAGGTCACGATCACCGGCCGCTACGCCTACGGCCTGATGACCGCCGAGCGGGGCACGCACCGCCTCGTGCGCATCAGCCCGTTCGACAACCAGGGCCGCCGTCAGACGTCGTTCGCCGCGGTGCAGGTGTGGCCGCTGCTCGACGACGTCGACGTCGAGATCGACGAGTCCGACATCCGCATGGAGGTGTTCCGGGCGTCGGGCGCCGGCGGCCAGCACATCAACAAGACGTCGTCGGCCGTCCGCCTGATCCACGAGCCCACCGGCCTCGTGGCCAGCTCGCAGGAGGAGCGCAGCCAGCTGCAGAACCGCGAGCGGGCGATGGGACGGCTCACGTCGCTGATCGCGGCGAAGGCCGAGGAGGATCGTGCCGCCGAACTCGACGCGATCGCCGGCCAGCAGGCGCAGGTCGGCTGGGGGAGCCAGATCCGCAGCTACGTGATGCAGCCGTACCAGATGGTCAAGGACCTGCGCACCGAGGTCGAGACGAGCAACGTGCAGCGGCGTGCTCGACGGCGACATCGACGAACTCGTCGAGGGCTACCTCCGCTGGCGGCGCAGGGAAACGACGACGTGAGTCGTGCGTCGGACGAGCTGACGCCTCGGGTCATCGGTCACCCGAGGGTGACGTTCCGTGAACGGGGCTCGGCGATACCCTGCTTTGGCCCATCGGGCGGTACACCATGATTCGACTCGAGAACGTCACCAAGAGCTATTCGACCGAGGTCGTCGCGGTTCGCGACGCCAGTTTCGACGTCGCCAAGGGCGAGTTCGTGTTCCTCGTCGGGCCCGTCCGGTTCCGGCAAGAGCACGCTGCTGCGGATGCTCAACCGCCAGGACCGTCCCGAGCGCGGTGCGGTCTGGGTGGCCGGCCGCAACATCGTCGACATGCCGCCGGGGCGGGTGCCGCACCTGCGTCGCAACATCGGCAACATCTTCCAGGACTACAAGCTGCTGCTCGAGAAGAGCGTCTTCGAGAACGTCGCGTTCGCCCAGGAAGTGATCGGCCGCCCGTCGCACGTGATCAACCAGCAGGTCCCCGCCGTGCTCGAACTCGTCGGCCTCGCCGGCAAGGAAGATCGCCTGCCGCACCAGCTGTCCGGTGGCGAACAGCAACGCGTGTCGATCGCCAGGGCGTTCGTCAACCGTCCGCTGATCCTGCTCGCCGACGAGCCGACCGGCAACCTCGACCCCGGCACCGGCGAAGGCATCATGCGCCTCCTCGACCGCATCAACAAGACCGGCACGACCGTGGTCATGGCCACCCACGACCAGCGGATCGTCAACACGATGCGCAAGCGGGTGATCCAGCTCGATCGCGGTGTGATCGTGCGTGACCAGGCGCGCGGCGTCTACGAGTGAGCTGATCGAAACCATGTGGTCCCGCCTCCGATACACCCTGCGCGAAACGTTCGACAGTTTCCGCCGCAACGCCACCCTCACCGTGGCCGCGATCATCACCGCCGCGATCTCGCTGCTGGGGGTCGGACTGACCCTCCTCAGCCAGCACGCGCTTCGACAACCTCCTGTCCGCGGTGGGAAGGCGGTGTCGAGATGATCGTCTTCATGCGGCCGACCGCCACGCGACGAGCAGCGGGCGATCGTCCAGCAAACGCTCGACGAGCAGGATCAGTTCATCGACAGCTACACCTACTGCGATGCGGCATGTTCGCTCCTCGAGGCCGACCGGGTGCTCGCCGGCGAGCCCGGCGTTCGTGACCTCCTCGACGAGACCAACATCACCACCCAGTTCAAGGCGGTCCCCACCGAGGGCACCGACGTCGAGCTGCTGCGCCAGTTGTCGACCGCGTTCGAGGAGCTGCCGAGCGTGTTCGAGGTGAAGTTCGCGGAGGACCAGATCAGTCTGATCTCTCAACTCCAGAGCTTCTTCGGCTTCCGGCTGCTGTTGCTGTCCGGGTTCTTGCTGTTCGCCGCGGTGCTGCTGATCTGGAACACCATCCGAACGGCGATCTTCGCCCGCCGGCGCGAGATCGAGGTGATGAAACTCGTCGGGGCGACCGACTGGTTCATCCGCATCCCGTTCATGCTCGAGGGCTTGCTGCACGGCATCATCGGCGGAGCTCTCGCCAGTGTCGGGCTGTGGGCGTGGAACAGCCAGTGGACGAGCGGCGTGCAGGACTTCCCGCAGAACAGCGGGTTCGCCGCGCTCGTCGTGGTCGACGGTTACGACAAGACCGTGATGCTGATCATCATCGCCATCGGTGCGCTCGCCGGCGCGATCGGCTCCGGCATCGCCGCGTCGAGATTCTTGGACGTGTAGCCGGTTCTTCGCGCACGTCGGGCCGTCGGTACGGTCCTCGGCATGGAGTACACGCAGATCCTGTACGACGTCGTGGACAACATCGCGACGATCACGTTGCACCGCCCCGACCGGATGAACGTGTTCACCGGCACGATGATGTACGAGATGATCGACGCGTTCGATCAGATCGACGCCGACGACGATGTCCGTGCCGTCATCGTGACCGGCTGCGGGCAGGGCGTTCTGCGCCGGCGCCGATCTCGGCGGAGGGGGTGAGACCTTCTCCCGGGGCGGCAGCGACATCCAGACGCCCCAAGGCGTACCACGCGACGGCGGCGGCATGGTCAGCCTGCGCATCTTCGAGTGCACCAAACCGGTGATCGGGGCGATCAACGGAGCCGCCGTCGGCGTCGGGGTGACGATGACGCTGCCGATGGACATCCGGCTGGCGAGCGACCAGGCCAAGTTCGGCTTCGTGTTCGCCCGTCGGGGGATCGTGCCCGAGGCGTGCTCGTCGTGGTTCCTGCCGCGTGTCGTCGGCATCAGCCGCGCCGCCGAGTGGTGCTACAGCGGTCGGGTCTTTCCGGCCGACGAGGCGCTGGAGGGCGGGTTGGTGCGCAGCGTCCACCCCGCCGACGAACTGCTGGGTGTCGCCAACGGGATCGCCCGGGAGATCGCCGACAACACGGCGCCGGTCTCGATCGCCTTGACACGGCAGATGTTGTGGCGGATGTTGGGTGCCGCGCACCCGATGGAGGCCCATCGCGTCGACTCGCGTGGGATCCAGAGTCGGGGAGCGAGCGCCGACGCCCGCGAGGGGGTCGACAGCTTCCTGGAGAAGCGACCGGCGGCGTATCCGGTCAAGGTCAGCGACGGGTTGCCGGACATCTTCCCGGACTACACCGAACCCGCATTTCCACTGACAATCCGCCTGTCGCGGCGGGCAGAGCAATGTTACAATTCGATGACGGACGGGTACGCGTTCCCCAACACACCCAGCACCACACCCCAAGCACCACCAACAGCTGCGGGCGGAGAATCGAGCGAATCATGTCCATCCAGTACCGGGGTCACACCGTCATCGACCAGGAACAGCGCATGATCGGCACCATCGACGACGTGCTGTACGACGCGGAAGGATCGCCGACATGGGCGATCGTCGACGTCGGACTGCTGCGAGCGTCGCACTACGTGCCGATCGAGGTCGGCTACACCGCCGACGACGGTGCCTTCGTCGTGCCGTTCGACAAGCAGACGGTCACGTCCGCTCCCAAGGCGGATCGGTCCCACACGATCGACCCGGCGACCGAGAGCGAGTTGCGCGAGTACTACGGCATCCACCACGAGCACGACTCCAACTGAGCGTCCCACTGATCGCTCCCGCCGGGCTGGTCGCTCCGGCCAGGCTTGTGGGCGGCGCGGCCTGCAGTGTGCCAACTGGCACGCGGGTTGTCGGGAATTGTTCAAGTATCACGAGGTTGTCACCGATGTCATGAACAGCGGGGGCACGAGATTCGTGTCCTGACAACATCGAGCGGAGCGAGCAATGACCACGAGCCTGGCGGAGCAACTGCACACCGGAGACGTCATCGAGATGGCGACCGCCGGCGGCGAGATCATCACCGTGCTGGTCCTGCTCGCCACCGACGACGCGCTCGTGCTCGACCCGTGCAACGACGACACCCCGTTCGTGCTCCGGATCGAGGAGTTGACCGAGTACCGCAAGTTCGACGCCGAGGCGATGTTCGCCGAAGCCTGAAGAAACGGGGCCGGAAGTACCCGGAGCGGTTCCCCTACCGTTCCGCAGAACTCCCCCTAGCGTGGGCGCCGTGTCTGACACGGCGCCCACGTTGTTTTTCCGGGTCGGCGGCATGCCGTTCTTCGAACGCCTCGTCGATGCGTTCTACGCCGGCGTCGCCACCGACGATGTGCTGCTCCCGCTCTATCCCGAACAGCCCGATCTGACGGGTGCGCGGCACCGGCTGACGCTCTTCCTGGTCCAGTACTGGGGCGGGCCCACGACGTACTCCGACGAGCGCGGTCATCCCCGCCTGCGAATGCGGCACTTCCCGTTCCACCTCGGTCCGGTGCAGCGGGACCGGTGGCTTCATCACATGGGCGCCGCGGTCGCCGCAGTGTGCGACGACCCAGCGGTGGCCGAGGAGCTGATGGCGTACTTCGTCACCGCGGCCGAGCATCTGCGCAACGACACCGGACTCCCGATCACGTCCGCCTCCTACGGCAACGGGCGCTAGCCATGGCGGTCATCCGAGTCGAGCAACTGCGCAAGCAGTACGCGGACACCTGGGCCGTCGACGACCTCTCCTTCGCGGTCGCTGCTGGAGAGGTGTATGCCCTGCTCGGCGAGAACGGCGCCGGCAAATCGACGACCATCGAGATCCTCGAAGGCCATCGCGAATCGACCTCGGGCATCGTCGAAGTGCTGGAGCGGGACCCTTGGAACGCCGGGCGCGAGTTCCGCGATCGCATCGGGATCGTGCTGCAGTCGTCGGGCATCGAGACCGAGTTCACGGTCCGTGAGGTGATCGAGCTGTACGGCGGGTGTTATCGATCACCACGGTCGCTCGACGAGGTCGTAGCGCTCGCCGGACTCGACGAGAAGGTCGATGCCCGGATCGGGTCGTTGTCGGGCGGCCAGCGCCGACGGGTCGATCTCGCGCTCGGCATCCTCGGACGGCCCGAGGTGCTCTTCCTCGACGAGCCGACCACCGGCTTCGATCCCGCGGCGCGCCGTCGCTCGTGGGACCTCATCGAGTCGCTCGGTGACGACGGCACGACCGTGCTGCTGACCACGCACTACCTCGACGAAGCCGAGCACCTGGCCGACCGGGTCGGCGTGCTCGCCGCCGGTCGGCTGATCGCCGAAGGGACGCCCGAGGAACTCATCAATCGCACGAGCGGCACCGTCGTCAGTTTCCTCCTGCCCGACTCGGTCGCGCCGGCCGACGCCCCATCGATCTTCGCGCCGCTTTTCGACGCCGATGTCCGCATCGCGGGTCGCCTCGTCGAGGCGTCGATCGATCACCCGACGGCGGCCGTCCATCGACTGACCGGATGGGCGCTCGAGGCGGGCGTCGAACTCGAGTCGCTCGCCGTGCACCGGGCCTCACTCGAAGACGTCTACCTGTCGCTCACGTCGGATGCAGGCACGTCGGACAGCATCGTGAAGTCGATCGCGGGGGAGTCGTCGTGAGGGCGGCGGGTTTTCCGTCGACGACCAGGCTGCTGTGGACCCAGACCGTCTATCAGCTCCGATCGTTCCGCCGCATCCCGATCGCGGTGTTCTTCACGCTCGGCCTGCCGCTGATCATGCTCGTGTTGTTCAACGCACTGTTCGGATCACACCCGGTCGACACGCCCACCGGATCGTGGTCGACGGCGCAGTTCTACACCGGTGGACTGGCCGCCTTCACGGCGGTGTCGGCCACGTTCACCAACCTCGCCAACATGGTCCCGCTCCGGCGTGACGAAGGGGTGCTGAAGCGATGGCGCGGCACGCCCCTTCCCACCTGGGTGTATCTGGGCGGATTCATCTGTTCGGCGGTGACGATCGCGGTGGCCGGCGCGACAGCGATGCTCGCGCTCGGTGTGGTCGTCTACGACCTGGACGTCGACGCGGCGAAGGTCCCGGCGGCGGTCGCGACGTTCCTGATCGGCGTGTCGGCGTTCGCCGCTCTCGGGATGGCGCTCGCCGCCGTGGTGAAATCCGCGAGCTCGGCATCAGCGGCCGCCAATGCGATCATCCTCCCGCTGGCGTTCGTGTCGAGCGTCTTCGTGGAACTCGACGACGCGCCGCGGTGGCTCGAGATCGTCGGCGATGTGTTTCCGCTCAAGCCGTTCGTGGAGTCCTTCCAGGCGTGCTTCAATCCGACGGTCTCGGCGCCCGCGTTCGAATGGGCGAAGATGGGATACGTGGCCCTGTGGGGGCTCGGCGGGCTCGCCGTGGCGCTCAAGCGGTTCCGTTGGGAGCCGAGTGGTACGGCACCTCGCGGTCGTCGTGCTCGGCGCAGCGCCACCACCTGAGGTTCATCGTCAGGAGAACACGACGGTCTTGCGACCGTGCACGAGCACCCGGTGCTCGACATGGGCGTGCACGGCGCGTGCCAACACGATCGTCTCGAGGTCGCGTCCCTTCGCTGTGAGTCGCTTCACGTCGTCGCGGTGGGTGACGTGGGCAGTGTCCTGCTGAATGATCGGTCCCTCGTCGAGCTCTGCCGTCGCGTAGTGGGCGGTGGCGCCGATGAGCTTGACGCCGCGATCGTGGGCCTGCCGATAGGGGTTCGCGCCGACGAACGCCGGCAGGAACGAGTGGTGGATGTTGATGATCCGCATCGGGAACCGATCGATCACGGTCGGACCGAGGATCTGCATGTATCGGGCGAGGACGACGAGGTCGACCTGCGCCGCATCGAGCAGGCGCCGCATCTCCGCTTCCTGCGACTGCTTGCGGCCGGGCTCGACCGGGAGGTGGACGAACTCGACCCCGAGGTGCCGGCAGAAGTCCCCATGATCGGCGTGGTTGGAGATCACCAGCCGCACGTCGATCGGGAGCTCGCCGCTGCGCCAGCGGCTCAGGAGGTCGAACAGGCAGTGCGGTTGGCGCGAGGCGAGGATCGCGGTCGGCATCGCGACGTCGGTCGACCGCAGATCGACCTGCATGTCGAATCGCCGCGCCACCTCGTCGAACTGTTCGAGGAACCGTAGCGGCGTGGCGCCGTCGGCCGGCAGGTCGAACTCGATGCGCTGGAAGAACACCGAGTCGCCGGACTCACCGATGCGGTCGACGTGCTGTTCCGCATGGACGATGTTGCCGCGCGCCGCGGCGATGAACCCGGCAGTGGCCGCGACGATGCCCGGCTGGTCGGGACACGAGAGCAGCAGGACCGACGACATGGCGCTCGTTCTATCGGCGCAGGGCGAAGCACGCGACGGCGGTCGCGGCCGCGGCGTTCAGCGAGTCGACCCCTGGGGCCATCGGGATCCGCACGGGGGTGGCCAGCGCCATGAGTTCGTCGCTCAGCCCGGCGCGCTCCGACCCGATGAGGATGGCTGCCCGATCAGGGCGTTCCACGTCGTCGATCGACGCCGCGTCAGCGTCGGGTGTCAACGCGAAGATCTCGAATTCGTCGAGGGAGCGGAGTTCGTCGGCCAGATGACGGGTCCGGGCGTGGGGGAGCGCGAACGCGGTCCCCATCGCCACCCGCAGCGATCGTCGGGCGAGCGGGTCGGCGCTCGTGTGATCGAGGATCAGGCCGTCCCACCCGAACGCCGCCGCGTTGCGGATGATCGAGCCCACGTTGACCGGATTGTCCACGGCTTCGAGCACGACGAGTCGATCGGCCGAGTGGGCCACCTGTGCGACCGTCGGACGAGCCGGCCGTTCGAACAGTGCCACGATGCGTTGCGGGTACCCGAGACCGCTCACGACTCGGCGTACGTCCATGCCGCCGCCGTAGACGGGACAGCCGAGTTCGACGGCGAGCGCCGGCACGTCGTCGATGTCGACGAGCGCGGCGACGGGGACGCAGCCGGCGGCCACTGCCCGTTCGATCACGAGGTCACCTTCGGCGAGGAACAGCCCGGCGCCGGCGTCGTCGCGCTTCTCGGCGCGGCTCGCCAGCCCGCGCTCGTTGAGCCGGAACTGCCGGAACCGTGGATCGTCCGGATCCTCGATCGGAACGATCCCGACCCCGACCCCGCCGTCGCGGCCCTCCGAGATCACGTTTGCGTCGCGATTTCGGAGGGACGGTGCGCGGAAATCCCGACGCAAACGTGGAATGACGGCATCAGGAGTGGGCCATCAGTAGTGGTAGGGGTAGGGCGACCAGTCGGCGTCGCGCTTTTCGAGGAAGCTGTCGCGGCCCTCCTGGGCCTCGTCGGTGCCGTAGGCGAGCCGGGTCGCCTCGCCGGCGAACACCTGCTGGCCGACCAGGCCGTCGTCGATCAGGTTGAACGAGAACTTGAGCATCCGCTGCGCAGTCGGGCTCTTGGCGCAGATCTCGCGGCCCCACTGCAGCGCGGTCGCCTCGAGTTCGGCGTGGGGGACCGACGCGTTGACCATGCCCATCCGGTAGGCATCATCGGCGGTGTACTCGCGCCCGAGGAAGAAGATCTCGCGGGCGAACTTCTGGCCGATCTGGCGGGCGAGGTACGCGGAGCCGTACCCGCCGTCGAAGCTGGCCACGTCGGCGTCGGTCTGCTTGAAGCGGGCGTGTTCGGTGCTGGCGAGTGTGAGGTCGCACACGACGTGGAGCGAATGTCCGCCGCCGGCGGCCCAGCCGGGCACGACGCAGATCACCACCTTGGGCATGAACCGGATCAGGCGCTGCACCTCGAGGATGTGCAGACGGCCGGCGCGGCCGGGTTCGATCGAGGCCGCATCGGTGCCCTCGGCGTACTTGTAGCCGTCCTTGCCGCGGATGCGTTGGTCGCCGCCCGAGCAGAACGCCCAGCCGCCGTCCTTCGGCGACGGGCCGTTCCCCGTGAGCAGGACGCAGCCGACATCGGTCGACATCCGGGCGTGATCGAGCGCGGTGTAGAGCTCGTCGACGGTGTGCGGACGGAAGGCGTTGCGGATCTCCGGGCGGTCGAACGCGATGCGGACGACCGCCGCATCGACGGCGCGGTGGTAGGTGATGTCGGTGAAGTCGAACCCGGCGACCACGTTCCAGGCGTCGGGGTCGAAGATCTCGGACACCGTCCTGGCCGGTAGCAGGCGAGCTGGCCGATGTGTGGACGGCACGGATCGTTCGGCATCCGCCCATGTTGGCCGATCCGGTACGTTGCGCCCATGCCCCACGCCGACATCAACGGTCAACGGATCTACTTCGAGGACTCCGGCGGCGACGGGCCGGCGGTGATCCTGGCGCACGGCTTCCTGATGGACGCCGACATGTTCGCCCCTCAGGTCGAGCGCGCTGGCGCCGGACTACCGGGTGATCACGTGGGACGAGCGTGGGTTCGGCCAGACCGAGTTCGACGGCGAGCCGTTCACCTACTGGGATTCCGCCGAGCGACTGCCTCGGCCTGCTCGACCATCTCGGCATCGACCGAGCCGTCGTCGGCGGGATGAGCCAGGGCGGCTTCGTGTCGCTGCGCGTCGCGCTGCTGGCGCCGGAGCGGGTTCGCGGGCTGATCCTGCTCGACACCCAGGCCGGCGCCGAGGATCCGGCGATCGTCGCGGGCTACGACCAGATGCGCGACATGTGGCTGTCGGTCGGCCCGGTCGACGAACTCGCCGACGACGTCGCCAACATCATCATCGGTGACCCCGCGGTCAACCCGGTCTGGATCGCCAAGTGGCAGGCGCGCCCGAAGGAGCTCTTCGCCCAGCCCGTACGATCACGCTGGCTTCGCGCGACGACGTCACCGATCGGCTCGGCGAGATCACGTGTCCGGCGCTCGTGTCCACGGCACCGAGGACACCGCGATCACGATGGATCGGGCCGAGACGCTGGCGGAGGGCTTGTCCGGTGCGGGACCGGTGGTCAAGGTCGGCGGCGCGCACGCCGCCAACCTCACGAACCCGGGTCCGGTCAACGAGGCGCATCATCGAGTTCCTCGCATCGCTCGGCAACTGATCGCGTGGCGTCTGCAGATCTTCGGCGTCCCCGGCCTGCCCGAGATCGAGCCGGGTGCCGACCTCGCCGCGCTGATCGTCGTCGAGGCCGCGCTCGGTGCCGGCCGCTCCGTCGGAGGGCGGCGACGTCGTCGTGGTGACGTCGAAGATCGTGTCGAAGGCCGAGGGCTGTGCGATCGAGCTCGACGACGTCGAGCCGTCGGCCTTCGCCGCGATCGTGGGCGCGACGTTGGGACAAGGATCCGCGCGTCGTCGAGGTCGTGCTGCGCGAGTCGAAGCGCATCGTTCGCCAGATCGGCCCGGTGCTGATCACCGAGACCCATCACGGCTTCATCTGCGCGAACTCCGGCGTCGACCAGTCGTCGAGCGGCGCACACGGCCGGGTGCTCGTGCTGCCACCCGACCCCGACGCGTCGGCTCGCGGCTCTGCGTGCACGATTCGCCGAACTCGGCGTCGACGTCGCCGTGGTCGTCAGCGACACGTTCGGTCGGCCATGGCGCGAGGGGCAGACCGACATCGCCATCGGTGTCGCCGGCATCGCACCGTTGTACAGCTACATCGGCCAGCTCGACCCGCACGGCCACGAGTTCCGGGTGCAGGAGATCTGCGTCGTCGACGAACTCGCCGCGGCCGCCGAACTGGTCAAGGGCAACACGAGCCGAGTGCCGGTGGCCGTGATCCGCGGCCACGACTGGACCACCGACGACACGGCGTCGATGGCGCCCGTGCTGCGCGACTCCGAACGCGACCTCTTCCGCTGAACCTGTCGCGTGGGGAGTGTCTGACCCCGCGTGACAGCTAGGTCAGGAGTTCCTTGGCGATGCCGTAGAAGTAGTTGGCCGACAGTCCGAGCGACTCGGTGTCGATGCGCTCGTCGTTGCCGTGGAAGCGGGTGCCGAACGAGGCGAAGTCCATCGACGGCGAGAACAGCCCGGCACCGTAGGCCACCCGGCCACGGGTGCGGTAGAACCGGGCATCGGTGCCTCCGACGATCAAACCAGGGATGAGCTTGGCGCCGGGATAGGCCACTTGCGTGTGCGTGGTGAGCGTGTCCCACAGCGGGTTTCCTTCGCCGAACTCGGAACGTGTGGGGTCGGAGTGCTGCAGGACGCTGATCTCGACGTGGTCGTACAACTCCCCGAGGGCCTCGCGGAGATGACGATCGACGTCGTCCGGCGTCGTTCCCGGCACGGTGCGGATGTCGACGTCGATGTCGATGGCGTCGGGGATCGTGTTGGTCTTCTGCCCGCCGTGCGCCACGTTCGGTGAGAACGTCGTGTGGGTGTGGGCATGACACGTCCGGGCGACGGCGTCGGCAGCGCTTCGAGCGTCTCCCAGATGTGGTCGGGCGACCGGAGCCCGGCCAGGACGTCAGGAGGAAGGTTCATCGCGTCGACCTGTGCGTTCCACAGGTCGTCGATGTGCGCCGCCGGCCGGTACGACGCGAGCCGGCGCACGACCTCGGCGGCCTTCACGAGCGCGTTGTCGCTCCCGTACGGCATCGATCCGTGCCCGGGCGTTCCGCTCACACGGAGTCGGCGCCAGGCCAGGCCCTTCTCGCCGACATTGATCGTGACGGCGCGTTCGCCGTGCGGATCGACGGTCGACCACCCGCCGAGTTCGGTCAGCACGTAGTCGGCGTCGATGACGTCCCAATGGTGCTCGGCCATCCAGTCGGCTCCCCAGACGCCGCCCGCCTCCTCGTCGGCCACGCCGAAGTAGATGAGGTCGCCCTTGGGCCGGAAGCCTTCCGTGGCGAGGCGGCGGAAGGCGACGGCCATCGACGAGGTCAGGTTCAGCATGTCGATCGCCCCGCGGCCCCACACCTCGCCGTCGATCACCTCGCCGGCGAACGGATCGTGCCGCCACCCGTCGGGGTTCACCGGCACCACATCGGTGTGGGCCATGAGGCACAGCGATGGCGCGTCCGGATCGGACCCTTCGATCCGGGCGACCAGCGAGTCACGTCCCGGTCGCGGGGTGAAGCTTTCGACCTCGAGCCCTGCACCTTCGAGGTACTGCACGAGCAGGTCGGCGTTCCGCGTCTCCTCGCCGGAGTCGGGCGTGCCGTCGTTGACGCATTCGTTGCGGATCAGCGCTTGCAGCAGTTCCGTGGTCGGGCCGGTGAACTCATCGGGGGACGCCATGCCGCCACGGTAGCGACCGGTGGGGCCGGAGGCAGGGCGGGCTTCACACGAGCTTGCGGATCAGCGAGTCGCCGTCTGCATCGTCGTCGTCGAGGCGGATCATCGCATCAGTGACGACGATGCCGTCGCTCGACGCGATCACCGGATTGAGGTCGAGGTCGCGAACACGGTGGTGGTCCGAGGCGAGCTGTGCGGCCTGGACGATGATGTCGACCACTGCGGACGGGTCGATGTCGGCCTCGACCAGCGCCGCCAGCACGCGCGTCTCGCCGAGCATCGTGCGCGCCACAGCGGGCGACACCGGGGCCAGACGGCTCGTCCGATCGGCGATCACCTCCGCCTGGGCGCCTCCCAGCCCCACGCTCACGATCGCGCCGAGCCGCTCGTCGTACTCACAGTGCACGCGGAGATCGACGCCGGGCGAGGCCATCGACTGGATGATCAGCTCGTCGGCATCCGTGCCCAGTGCCTCGACGATCGTGTCGACCGCACGGTGGGCGGCCGAGGCCGAGGCGATGTCGAGCGCCACACCGGATCGTGCTGAGCGGCCCGGGCGCCGCCGGACGGCCTTGATGGCGACCGGATAACCGATCGCATTCGCGGTCTCGACCGCCGTCGCCGGCGACGCCTCGACGGCGGTGGGAAAGGCCACTCCGTAGGCCTCCAGAAGTTGGCGACACTCCTCGAGTCGAGGTTCGGATCGACCGTCCTCGACCACGTGATCGATGACGCGGCGGGCGGCGTCCGGATCCACCGGACGCACCGGTCCGGTGGCGATCGCTGAATCGCTCGCCAGCCAACGCCCGTACGCATACGCGTGACCGAGGACCGCGGCCGCCTGCTCCGGGAAGGCGAATGCCGGCACGGCCGAGCCGGGCACGACTGGGCCGTCGGCTCCCCCGAGCAGCACGGCGACGACCGGCTTGCCCGTGCCGTCTGCCGCCCGGTGGATGTGCGCTGCGGCGACGTCGATGTCACCTTCGACCGCGGGCGCGTGGATGACGAGGACTCCGTGGATCTGCTCGTCGTCCAAGGCCGACTCGATCGCGGCCTCGTAGTCGTTGGCCGATGACCGCCAGTCGAGTGGACGGGGTGGGTCGACCGCGACGAGTCCGGCATGCTCGAGCGCTGCCGCGGCGAGCACGGTCGGGCTGCGGGAGTTGCTGATGACCGCGATGTTCGGTCCACGCGGGTGTGGCTGCGTGGCGAGCACGCGGGCGGTGTCGAGCAGCGCCGGGACCGTCGGCACCTCGATGACGCCGGCTTGTTGGTACAGCGCGCTGCTCGCCACACCGACCGACGCCGATCCCGTACGGACCGCGACGATCGGTTTGGTCCGGGAGACCCGACGCGCGATCCGGGCGAACTTGCGCGGATTGCCGAACGACTCCGTGTAGATGGCCACCACGCTGGTGTTGGTGTCCTCCTCCCAGAACTGCAGGAGGTCGTTGGCCGAGACGTCGGCCTTGTCGCCGAGTGACACGAACCAGGAGATGCCGAGATCCAGGTCGCGGGCGCGACGCAGCAACGAGCTGGCGAGCGACCCGGATTGCATCGAGATCGCGACGTGACCGACAGGCAGCGTGAACCGCACGAGGGCCGCCTGCAGCGAGGCGTCGGGCCGTGCCGACGCGACGCCCATGCTCGACGGTCCGATGATGCGCAGGCCGTTGCGGCGTGCCCGAGCGACCATCGCCGCGACGTCGACGTCGGTGCCGTCGACCGATGTGATCACGATGGCGCCGCGCATGCGCTTGGCGATGCAGGCGTCGATGGTGTCGTCGAGGTGTTGCGCCGGCACGGCGACGACGGCCAGTGAGACGTCTTCGGGGAGGTCGGCGACGAACGCGTGGCACGGGTGGTCGCCGAGCATGGTCCGTGCCGGGTTGACCGCATGCACCGGCAAGCTCGTGTTCGCGGTGACGCTGTCCCAGATAGCGGCCCCGACCGATCCGGGACGGTCTGATGCGCCGATCACCGCGATCGCCCGCGGGATCAGGAGCCGCACGACGGCGCGCGAATCGGCGCGTTGTTCGCGGCGCTCCACGCTGTCGAGGAACTCGTCGGTGGTGGCGAGTTCCCAGTCGAGGTCGACCACACCCGAGTCGAAGCGGCGTTGGAGGGGCCATCCGGCCTTGGCGAACACGGCGAGCATCGGCCGGTTGTCGGCCAGCACCTCCGCGGTGAACCGATTGATCCCGTTGGACCGGGCGATCGCCGCGAGATGTTCGAGCATCAGGGTCGCGATGCCCTCACCCTGGTGGGCATCGTCGACCATGAACGCGGCTTCGGCCTCGGAGCGGCCGGGCCACCGTTCGTAGCTCGACCAAGCGATGAAGTCGCCGTGCGACTCGACGGCGAGGGCGACACGGTCGGTCATGTCGATGTGCGTGAAGTGGTCGAGATCGCGATCGCTCAGCTCGGGCTTCGGCGAGAAGTACCGGCGATAGATGCTGTCCTTGGACTGCCGGCGGTGGAATGACGCGAGTGCGTCTCGGTCGTGCGGGGTGAGGGGACGGATCACCGCGACGTCACCGTTGCCGAGTACGACCGTCGATTCCCACGGCGATGGGTCGGCGGGTGACGGCATCGTCCCAGCATCGCATTTCTGCGCCGGCCGGGAGTGCGTAGGGTGACGCCGTGGCAAACCCCATCCACGTCTTCGCCAGCGCCGACCTCGACGAGCATCTCACTCCTCCGTGGCATCCCGAGCGGCGCGGCCGGGTCGAGGCGGCGCTCGCCGGGCTTCCGGCGGCGGGACTCGACGGGGCGTACGAACTCCGTGAGCCGTCGATCGCCCCGCGGGAGGACATCGAGCGTGTGCACACGCCCGGCTACGTCAACCGGCTCGAGCAGTTCTGTGCCGCCGGCGGTGGCGAGCTCGATGCCGACACATCGGTCGTCCCAGGTTCGTGGCCCACCGCGCTCCGGGCGGTCGGAGCGGTGCTCGACGCCGTCACGGCGCTCGACACCGGCCAGTGTGACGTGGCGTTCGCTGCCAGCCGGCCGCCCGGGCATCACGCCGTGGCCGATCGGGCGATGGGGTTCTGCCTCTTCAACGGTGTCGCGGTCGCCGCGGCGAAGCTCGCGGAGCGGGGCGACAGGGTGGCCGTCGTCGATTGGGACGTGCATCACGGCAACGGCACCCAGGACATCTTCTACGACGACGAGCGCGTGCTGTACGTCTCGACGCACGAGTCGCCCCTCTACCCGGGGACGGGGAGGACCACCGAGACGGGCGGACCGAACGCACCGATGTCGAACTGCAACCTGCCGTTCCCGGCCGGCACCCGCGGTGACGTGTATCGCCAGGCCTTCGACGAACTCGTCGCCCCGATCGTCGAGTCGCATCGCCCCGACTGGTTGTTCATCTCTGCCGGCTTCGACGCCCATCGCCACGATCCGCTCGCCGGCCTCGAACTCACCTCGGCCGACTTCGCCGACCTCGCGGTGCGCCTGCAGTCGCTCGTCCCGGCCCGGCGTACCGTCGTCGTGTTGGAAGGCGGCTACGACTTCGACGCGCTCTCGATGTCGACCGGAGCGGTGCTCGCGGCGATGATCGGCCAGCACCATCGACCCGAATCGGCATCGCACGGCGAGATCGGTCTGCCGACCATCGCCGCGGCCAAGCAGCAGTGGGATCTGCGGGGGTCGAGCCGGTGAGCGAGCGCAGCGAGGTGCAGCAGTGAGTTGGGAGTTGTCGGCTGAACACGACCTCCTGCGGGCGACCGTGCGCGAGTTCGCCGAGGGGGAGATCGCTCCGCACGCCGCACAGTGGGACCGCGAACATCATTTCCCCGTCGACGTCGTGCGGCAGATGGGCGACCTCGGACTCTTCGGCATCGTGTTCCCCGAGCAGTGGGGCGGCGGCGGCGGCGACTTCGCCGCGTTGTGCGTGGCGATCGAAGAACTCGGTCGGGTCGACCAGTCGATGGGGATCACCCTGTCGGCCGGCGTCGGCCTCGGCGCCAACCCGATCTTCCGGTTCGGGACCGACGAACAGCGCGACCGTTGGCTGCCCGACCTGGTCGCCGGGCGGTCGCTGGGAGCGTTCGGGCTCACCGAACCCGACGGCGGGTCGGACGCGGGCGCCACGCGGACGTGTGCGGTGCAGGCAGACGACTCGTGGGTGCTCGACGGGTCGAAGGCGTTCATCACGAACTGTGGCACCGAGATCACCTCGATCGTCACGGCGACGGCACGTACCGACGACGGCATTTCGGCATTCGTCGTCCCGGCGGGCACGCCCGGCATGACGATCGAGCCGCCGTACGACAAACTCGGCTGGCACGCCAGCGACACGCACGGCATCACCTTCGAGCACTGCGAGATCCCGACGGAGAACCTGCTCGGCCAGCCGGGCCAGGGATTCCGGAACTTCCTGTCGATCCTCGACGACGGGCGGATCGCGATCTCGGCGCTCGCCCTCGGGTCAGCTCGCGCGTGTCTCGAGTTGTCGACCGACTACGCCAAGCAGCGCAACGCGTTCGGTGGGCCGATCGGCCGGTTCCAGGGCCTCGCGTTCCAACTCTCCGATCTCGCCGTGCAGGTCGAGAACGCGCACAACCTCACGTACAAGGCGGCGTGGTTGAAGGACCAGGGCCGTCCGATCGGTCAGGCCGCGGCCATGGCCAAGCTCTACTCGACCGAGGCGGCGATGGACGCGGCCCGCGTCGCCACCCAGGTGTTCGGTGGTATGGGCTTCATGGAGGAGACCCCGGTCGCCCGGTTCTACCGCGACGCGAAGATCCTCGAGATCGGCGAGGGCACGAGCGAGATCCAACGCCTCGTCATCGCCCGCCACCTCGGCCTCCCCGTCGAATAGACGGGCCAGCGCTACTGCGGGCGCGGCGTCAGGCCCAGAAAATCAGGTGAGGTTGGATTCGAGGGTGTCGACGGCGACGGTGAGCGACGCCGGGAGCCGGTCGCCGAACGCGGCGTAATGCTCCCGGATCTGCGGCACTGCCGACTTCCATCCAGCGACGTCGACCGACAGCAGCGCCTCGAGGTCGGCGTCGTCGATGTCGAGACCGTCGGTGTCGAGCGCGTCCTTCGTCGGCAGCTTCCCGATCGGCGTGTCGATCGCCTCGGCCTCGCCGTTGATCCGTTCGAACACCCACTTGAGGACGCGGCTGTTCTCGCCGAAGCCGGGCCACAGGTAGCGGCCGTCCTCGTCGCGACGGAACCAGTTGACGAAGAAGATCCGCGGCAGGTTGGCCGGGTCGGTCTGCTTCTCCATCGTCAGCCAGTGGGCGAAGTAGTCGGCGAAGTTGTAGCCGCAGAAGGGCAGCATCGCCATCGGATCGAACCGCAGGTTGCCGACGGCGCCCTGCTGGGCGGCGGTGGTCTCGGACGCCATGATCGAGCCGAGGAACACGCCGTGTTCCCAGTCGTTGGCCTCCGTGACGAGCGGGACCGTGGTGCGCCGGCGGCCACCGAACAGGATGGCGGAGATCGGCACGCCGGCGGGATCTTCCCACTCGGGAGCGATCGACGGACACTGCGACGCCGGCGCCGTGAAGCGGGCGTTGGGATGCGCGGCCGGCGTTTCGCTCTCGGGGTTCCACGGGTTGCCGCGCCAGTCGATGGCCCGCGCCGGGGGCGTGTCGGACATGCCCTCCCACCACACGTCACCATCGTCGGTGAGCGCCGTGTTGGTGTAGATGCAGTTGCCCCAGAGGGTCTCCATCGCGTTCGCGTTCGTGTCATAGCCGGTGCCGGGGGCGACACCGAAGAAGCCGGCCTCCGGGTTGATGGCGTACAGGCGGCCATCGTCGCCGAACTTCATCCAGCAGATGTCGTCGCCGATCGTCTCGGCCTTCCAGCCGGGGATCGTCGGCACCAACATCGCCAGGTTGGTCTTGCCGCAGGCGGACGGGAACGCGGCGGCGATGTACTTGGACGCACCGGCCGGGTTGGTGAGCTTGAGGATGAGCATGTGCTCGGCGAGCCAGCCGTCGTCGCGCGCCATCACCGATGCGATGCGCAATGCGAAGCACTTCTTGCCGAGCAGGGCGTTGCCGCCGTAGCCCGATCCGTACGACCAGATCTCGCGGGTGGCGGGGAAGTGGACGATGTACTTGTTGTCACCGTCGCACGGCCAGGGCACGTCGGCCTCACCGTCGGCGAGCGGAGCGCCGACCGAGTGCAGACACGGCACCCACTCGCCATCGCCGAGCACGTCGAGCGCCTGCTGGCCCATCCGGGTCATGATGCGCATGGACGCGGCGACGTACGCGGAGTCGGTCAGTTGCACACCGATGTGGGCGATCGGCGAGCCGAGCGGGCCCATCGAGAACGGCACCACGTACAGGGTGCGGCCGTTCATGGCGCCCGTGTACAGCTTGCGCATCTCCTCGCGCATCTCGGAAGGGTCACGCCAGTTGTTGTTCGGGCCGGCCTCTTCGATCGTGTCGGAGCAGATGAAGGTGCGATCCTCGACGCGGGCGACGTCAGCGGGATCGGAGTGGGCCCAATAGCTGTTGGGACGCTTCGCCTCGTCGAGTTTCGTGAACGTGCCGGAGTCGACCAACGTCTGGCACAGGTGTTCGTACTCGTCGGCGGACCCGTCGCACCAGTAGATCTCGGCGGGCTGCATGATGGATGCCCAATCGGCAACCCAATCCTTGAGACGCTGGTTGCTGGTGACGCCGCTCATCTGGGCTCCTCGTCGAGTCGATGTGAGATCGTGTGTGCCGGGCCTCGATGACGAGGCCGGTCAGGTTCGTCCGAACTTGTTCTCAAGCGTAGGGGCCGAACTGCCCGGCGACGAAAACGAGCCGATCGAATCGACCGATTCCCGGGATCGCCCAGAGCGATCGTCACCAACCGATACGAACCATCGATCGACACGAGCCCGGGAGGTCATCTGCCCACCGGTCCGGAGTCGACCTGGCGACGGCGTTCAGACGTCCGGGGTGGCCATGTCGACCTCGGAGCCGAGGCGGAGCGCGGTGGCCCGTCCGGCAGCATCGAGGTCGAAGATCACTCGTTGACCCTGCCGCAGCATGCGGAAGATCGAACCCACGAGGGCGTCCGAGGCGAGTTCGTAGTCGGCGAAATCGGTGTCACACATGACGAGCCCGACGCCGTTGGCCGGGTCGTAAGCCTTGATGACGCCTTGCATGATCAGCCGGCCTTGACGACCTTGCCGGACTTGATGCAGCTCGTGCAGACGTTGACGCGCTTGGTGGAGCCGTTCAACGACGCCCGGACACGCTGGATGTTCGGATTCCAACGGCGCTTGGTACGACGATGGGAGTGCGACACGGACATGCCCCACGACGGGCCTTTGCCACACAGTTCACACTTGGATGCCATTGAATTCTCCTGCAACGGGCTGAAACGACTCTCGAAACAACGACGGGCAATGCTACCAAGCCTGTTGCCAGAGCCCACCGCCTGTCGGCGCAGTCGTGCGTGATCCGTCCGGGACCTGCGGCCCCATAGGATTCTGCGTCGTGCCCACATTGGAACGGTTGAACACCGAGGCGTTGCGTGACACCGTGCGGACGTTCCGTGACACGGTTCGGGCACACGCCGGGGGATTGAACCGGCTCAACGTCTACCCGGTTCCCGACGGAGACACCGGCACGAACATGGCCCGCACCCTCGATGCGGTGGTCTCGGAGATGGATGCCACCGATCCTGACGACCTGGCGGCGACGTGTGATGCGATCAGCCATGGCTCGCTGATGGGCGCCCGCGGCAACAGTGGTGTCATCCTCAGCCAGATCCTGCGTGGGTTCGCCTCGACCCTCAAGCAGCAGGCCGACGTGCACGCTCCAGATCATGACGGTGAGAAGGATGACGGTCCGAAGTTCGCCGAAGCGCTGCAGGCGGCCGCGGTGGGCGCCTATCAGGCGGTGCTCAAGCCGATCGAGGGAACGATCCTGACGGTCGCCCGCGAGAGTGCGGAGGGAGCGCGGGCCGCGGCCGACGACGGGGGTTCGCTCGCCGATGTGGTCCGTGCCGCTCGCGAGGCGGGAAAGCGCGCCTTGGACAACACACCCGAGCAGCTGCCCGTGCTCAAGGAGGCCGGCGTGGTCGATGCCGGTGGGGCGGGGTTCCTGCTCATGCTCGACTCGGCGCTCCACGTCGTCGCCGGCGATGCGCTGCCCGAGGCGGGCCCCGATTCCGACGATGATCCGGCTGGCGCAGCATTCCTGGCGGTCGCCCATCGCACATCGGCTGTCGAGGGCGAACTGGACGTGAGCGAGCAGCGCTACGAGGTCATGTACTTTCTCGACCTGCTCGACGACCGGATCCACGATTTCAAGCAGGGGTGGGGATCGATCGGTGACTCGATCGTGGTCGTCGGCGGTGACGGCCTCTGGAACTGTCACGTGCACACGAACGACGTCGGTGCGGCGATCGAGGTCGCCCTCGATCTCGACGGTCGGCCGCGCCAGATCCGTGTGACCGACCTCTTCGAGGAGGTCGACGAGGAACACGCCAAGCGCGAGCGGGCGATGACGGCTGCGGCGGGGCAGGCCCCCACCGGCCGCGCGCCGGTGCCGGGCTGCCACCGGTGACGACGGCTGTCGTGGCGGTGTGCAGCGGTGACGGGCTCGTGGAGCTGTTCGCGCAGCTCGGCGTGCAGGGCGTGGTGACGGGTGGACAGACGATGAACCCGTCGACCGCGGAACTCCTCGACACGGTCGAGCACGTGAACGCCAATGAGGTCGTCATCCTGCCGAACAACAAGAACATCATCCCGGTCGCCGAACAGGTCAACGCGCTGACCACCAAGAACGTCAGCGTCGTGCCGACCCGTTCGATGCCCGACGCGCTGGCCGCCCTCGTCGTGTACGACCCGGAAGCGGACGCCGCCGAGAACGCCGCCGAGATGGGCGACGCGGCCGATTCGGTGACGACCGGCGAGATCACCCGTGCGGTTCGCGCCACCAACTCGTCGATCGGCGAGATCGTCGAGGGTGACTGGATCGGACTGTCGCGCCGCGTGCCGGCGCGAGCGACGGCATCGTCTCGAAAGGCGACGAGATCCAGAGCGCGGCCATCGGGTTGCTCGAATCGATCGTCGGTGACGATGCCGAGTTGATCACGATCATCACCGGCGACGGGGCCGACGGCGGGATCACCGCGGCGATCGAGGGCTGGCTCGCCGATCACCACGGCTCGGTCGCCCGCGAGGTGCATTACGGAGGTCAGCCGCTCTACCCGTACCTGTTCGGAGTCGAGTGAGGCCAGTCGAGTGAGCGGTGTTCACCCGATCACGCTGCGCGAGTTCGCCGACATCCCGGTGGAGCGACTGAAGGGCGTCGGCGACAAGAAGCAGGCGTCGCTCGACGTCGTCGGAATCCACACCGTGCTCGATCTCGTCACCACCTACCCGCGGCGGTGGGTCGACCGGACGAACGAGGCCCGGATCGCCGACCTGCATCCCGGCGAGGAAGCCCTCGTTCTCGTCACGGTGCGATCGGTGACGAAACGGATGACGCGGAACCGGCGCTCGATGGTCAATGTGGCGGTCGGCGACGGGTCGGGCCGCATGGACGTCGTGTTCTTCAACCAGCCCTGGCGTGAGCGTCAGCTCAAGGAGGGCCTGCAGATCGCACTGTTCGGCAAGGCCGACACGTATCGCGGCGGCCTGCAGATGGCGAACCCCATCGTCGACCTCATCGGTGATCGGACGGCGCGCATCGTCCCGATCTACCCGCAGAGCGAGAAGGCGCAGATCTCCACCTGGGAACTGGCGGGATGGGTCGAGGAGGCGCTCCGGCGGTGCAACGAACGCGGCATCGCCGATCCGGTGCCGGCCGTCGTTCGAGAGCGTCTCGGTCTGGTCGCCCGCGGGAACGCACTTCGTTCGATCCACGCGCCGGAGTCGATGCGCGAAAGGAGTTGGCGCGGCGTCGCCTGGCCTTCGACGAGCTGCTCCGCGTGCAGCTCGTGCTGGTGCTGCGCAAACGCGAGCTCGAGCGGTCGGCGCAGGGGTTGGTCCACACGATCGGCGGCGAGCTCGTGCATCGATTCCACGAGGCCTTGCCGTACCCGCTCACCGGCGCCCAGCAACGCGTGATCGCCGAGATCGACCGCGACCTCGCGTCGCCTCACCCGATGCATCGTCTCCTGCAGGGTGACGTCGGGTCGGGGAAGACGGTCGTCGCCGTGTCGATGCTCCTGGCCGCGGTGCAGGGCGGTCACCAGGGAGCGTTGATGGCCCCGACCGAAGTGCTCGCCGAGCAGCACGCGACCGGTGTACGGGCACTCCTCGGCGACCTGAAGGTGCCCGACCCCGGCAACCTGTTCGGCGACCGGCCGCTGCGGGTGGAGCTGCTGACCAACCGGGTGACCGGCAACGCACGCAAGGAGATCCTGGCCGGCTCGCCGATGGTTCGATCGACATCGCCATCGGCACCCACGCCCTGATCCAGGAGAAGGTCGACTTCGCCAGCCTCGGTGCGGTCGTGATCGACGAGCAGCACCGGTTCGGGGTCGAGCAGCGGGCGGCCCTGCGCGACAAATCCTCGGGGCACGTGCCCGACGTGCTCGTGATGACCGCGACACCGATTCCGCGGACCGCAGCGATGACCGTGTACGGCGACCTCGACGTCAGCGTGCTCGACGAGATGCCACCGGGGCGGACGCCGATCGTCACCCGGTGGGCGGAAGGCCCGCTCCTCGAGGTCGAGGTGTGGGCCGACGTCCGGGCCGAGGTCGCCGACGGACGACAGGCCTACGTCGTGTGTCCGTTGATCGACGAGAGCGAGAAGCTCGAGGTCGCCTCGGCGGAGGAGACATTCGTGCGGCTCGCCGCCCAGGAGCTGAGCGGATTGCGTCTCGGGCTCCTGCACGGGCGGCTGTCGCCGGCCGAGAAGCAGGAGACGATGGATCGATTCCGCCGCGGCGAACTCGATGTGCTGGTGGCGACGACCGTCATCGAGGTCGGCGTCGACGTGCCGAATGCGACGATCATGGTGATCCTCGACGCCGACCGCTTCGGCATCGCCCAATTGCACCAGCTCCGTGGCCGCGTCGGTCGTGGTGAGCACCCGTCGACCTGTTGGCTGGTCACGCAGCAGAGCGATGATCCCGACACACCCGTCGGGAACCCGCGCGTCGAGGCCCTGGTGGCATCGACCGACGGTTTCGAGCTGGCCGAGGTCGACCTCGACCTGCGGGGCGAAGGCACGTTGATGTCGACCGCGCAGAAGGGCCGCAACGACTTGAAGCTGGCGTCGTTGCGCCGCGATCGCGAGCTGGTGAAGCTGGCCCGCGAGGCAGCCTTCGAGATCGTCGACGCCGATCCGGCCCTCGCCGACAACCCGCTCCTGGCCGACGAGCTGGACCTCCTCCTCAGCGACGACGACGAAGCCTTCCTCGCCAAGAGCTGACGGCCCCCTTCAATCCACGTTTGCGTCGGGATTTCTGAGGACCGGGTCTCCGAAATCCCGACGCAAACGTGGATGTTGGGGGCTACCAGCTGGAGGAGCGGTCGGGGGACGGGTCGTCGCCGCGGCCGGCTTCGTCGTCGTCATCTTCGGTGAGGACGATGTCCCAGCGGTCGAGGCAGTCCTCGCAGCGGTAGGCCACGATCTCGCCTTCCTCCCACAACGCGTCCTCGGGTTCGGCGGTGAGGAGGAAGCAGCGTCCACCGCAGTCGACGCACACGATCTGAGGTGATGGGCGGATCATGACACCAGTCTGCCCCCGTCGCCGTTGTGCCCATAGCCTTGATTCGATGCGCGTGGTAGCGGGAGAACTCGGTGGACGCCGGCTGGTGAGTCCGGATGGCACGAGCACGCGCCCGACGACCGATCGGGTGCGCGAGGCGATCTTCAATTCGCTCGGCAGCGCAGGGTTGATCGAGGGCGCGCTCGTGGCCGATCTCTACGCCGGCAGCGGCGCGCTCGGCATCGAGGCATTGTCTCGCGGAGCAGAACACTGCACGTTCGTCGAACGCGACCGGATCGCCCTGCGCGCGTTGGAGGCCAACCTCGACGCGCTCGATCTGCGGTCGCGGAGCAAGGTCATCTCGTTCGACGTGTTCTCGGTCGCCAACTCGATCGACGTCGACATCGCATTCGCCGACCCTCCGTACGAGTTCGAGGACTGGCCGAGGCTGCTCGAACTCCTCACCGTCGACGTGCTGATCGCCGAGTCCGGCCGCGCCATCGAGCCGGCGGACGGTTGGGAGCAGCTGCGCACCAAGCGGTACGGCCGCGCCACCGTGACGCACCTTGAACGTGTTGCGGCACCGACCACGAACTAGGTTCCGTTCCCGTGACCGAGAGCACTCCGTCCCTGCGTGTGCTGTATCCCGGGCAGCTTCGATCCGCTGCACCTCGGTCACGTCGACGTGATCGCCCAGGCCGTCGAACTGTTCGGCTCGGTCGTCGTCGCGGTGATGCACAATCCGTCGAAGCCCTCGGGCCTCTTCCCCGTCGAGCAGCGCGTCGAACTCGCACGGGCGTCGCTCGCCCATCTCGATCCCGATCGCACGGGTCGCGTGACGGTCGAGTCCCGTACAGGACTCGCTGTCCAGGCCGCCGCGTCCGACCATGCCGACTTCATCGTCAAGGGGTTGCGGACCGCGGGTGACTTCGAGATCGAACAACAGATGGCCCACAACAACCATGCCGTCACGGGCATTCGAACGGTGTACCTGCCCTGCTCGCCCGAGTTCAGCTACATCAGCAGCCGCTTCGTACGCGAGATCGCGAAGTACGGTGGAGCGATCGGGCATCTCGTTCCGGCGCCGGTCGCGGACGCGTTGCTCGATCGGTTCGCCAATCCAGACGACACCGGACCGAGCAGAGCCGCAGAATGAGCTACGACGACACCTACGCAAACCAGCCGAACGACTACGACGACATCGACGACGAGTACCCCGATCCGGGGACTCCCGGCGGGTACGTCGGCGACGCCGAGACCCTGCTGCGCCGGGCGATCGACATCGTGGCCACGGCGCCGACCATGCCGCTGTCGTCGTCGCCGCGCATCGACCGTGACGAGATCATCGAGCTCCTGGAGGAGTCGCTCCACCGGTTGCCCGACGAGCTGCGCCAGGCGCGTTGGATGTTGAAGGAGCGTCAGGAGTTCGTCGCCAAGACGCGGCGCGAGGCCGACGAACTCCTCGAGGCAGCCCGCGTCCGGGCCGAGCGGATGGTCCAGCGCACCGAGGTGGTGCGCGCCGCCGAGCAACGGGCCCGCCAGGTGATGGAGACCGCCGAGGCCGACTCGCGGCGGTTGAAGCACGAGACCGAGGACTTCCTCGACCAGCGTCTCGGGTCGTTCGAGATCCTGCTCGACAAGCTGTCGAAGACGGTGCACGCCGGCCGCCAGCGCCTGTCGATCGGTGGGATCCGAGACGAAACCACCAGCATCGACGAAGAGGACCCGACGATGGGCTTCTTCGACCAGGACGGCTGAGGGCCCCCCGGTCGTCGGCCCGGTGCCCTGGGAAGCCGCCGGTATTCTTGTCCCATGGTCGACATCGCCCGCCAGCTGCGTCTCAACGCGGTCGAGATGCTGCGTCAACCCGGCACGACCCGTGAATTCGAGTTCGAGGTCCCGGGCGACGCCGTGTCGGTCGTGCACGACGCGCTCGCCGGCTCGATCGAGCTGCGACTCGAACTCGAGACGCTGAACGACGGCATCACGGTGGGCGGAACGATCGCCACGCCGTGGACGCGGCGTCTGTCGGCGCTGTCTCGCGCCGCTCTCGGGCGTCGACATCGCCCTGGTCGACGAGCTGTACCAGAAGGTCGTCATCGATCCCGACGCGTACCTCATCGAGGACGGCCAGCTCGATCTGCTTCCTCTCGTCCGCGAGACCGCCCTGCTCCAGCTCGACGACGAGCGGCTCTGCCGCCCGGATTGCGCCGGGCTGTGCCCGCAGTGCGGGATCGACCGCAACGAGGAGTCGTGCGACTGCGGCGTCGAGATCCGCGACGAACGCTGGGCGGCGCTCGACGGTCTCGAACTCGACCGGTGAGCCTCCACCGATGACATGGCGCCGGTGACCGGATGTGAACCGGGGCGCGGGCCGATAACGTGATGCGGCCCTTGGGGCACGGGTGCGCCGAACCGGGCGCCCGCCACACGATCGGACCGCGACCTGCACAGGTCCGCGGTCAATGGACGAGGAAAGCGAACGATGGCCGTTCCGAAGAAGAAGACATCGAAATCGAAGACGCGTAGCCGTCGGGCGAGCTCGTGGAAGCTCGACGCACCTCCTCGCAGCCTCTGTCCGCGTTGCGGGTCGGCCAAGTTGCCGCACACCGTGTGCGGGTCATGTGGCTGGTACAGCGACCGCGTCGTCGTCGACGTCGGCTGAACCGAGCAACGCTCCACACATGCTCCCCATCGTCGTCGACGCCATGGGCGGCGACGACGCTCCCGGCCTCGATTGTCGCCGGGGCGCACCTCGCAGCCGCCGCGGGACTCCCCGTCGTGCTCGTCGGGCCGGCGGATCTCGACTGCGTCGACCCCGTCTCCGGTGCCCGGCTCGACCTGATCGAGGCGTCCGAGGTCATCGGCATGCACGACGACGCCGCCCAGGGTGTGCGGCGCAAGAAGGATTCCACCCTCGTGCGCGCCGCCGAGGCCGTGCGCGACGGCAAGGCCAGCGCGATGATCTCGGCCGGCAACACCGGCGCCGCCATGGCGGCCGCACTGTTGCGCATGGGACGCATCAGCGGCGTGAAGCGCCCGGCCATCGCCACGCCCATCCCCATTCCGGGCTCGACGCCGACCATCCTGCTCGATGCCGGCGCGAACGCCGAGGTCCAGGCCGACTGGCTCGTGCAGTTCGCCGTGATGGGTTCGGTGTATGCCCGCCATCGCTTCGGAATCGCCGAACCCCGCGTCGGCCTGTTGTCGATCGGGGAGGAGCCGGGCAAGGGCGACTCGCTGCGCAAGGAGACCTACGAACTGCTGTCGGCGGCCGACGGTTTGAACTTCATCGGCAATGTCGAGGGGCGCGACGTGATGGGCAAGCACCTCGACGTGTGCGTCACCGACGGCTTCACCGGCAACGTCGTGCTGAAGACGCTCGAAGGTGCCATGAAGGTCATCGTGGCGGCGCTGCTCGACGCGTTCAACGCCGAGGCGCACTACCAGCCCCACACCGAGGCGCTGATGCCGGCGTTGCTCGCGGCTCTATCGCACGTTGAGCCCCGATACGTACGGCGGCGCCGTGTTGCTCGGGGTCGACGGGGTGTGCATCATCGCGCACGGATCCTCGACGTCCGAGGCCATCGTGAACGGCATCGGCGTCGCCGCCGAAATGGTCGAGCGTGACGTCGTGAGCGAAATTCGCGCCGCGATCGCAGCCAACGCCTGACCAAAACCGCCGCCACTACACTGTCGCCGTGCCAGCTGAGACGTCCGTTCACCAAGTTCCCATCGGTCGCGACGAGATCTTCGAGATCGTGCGGGACCGGCTCGCCGACATCCTCGAGATCGAGCCGACTTCCATCTCCGAGGGGCAGGCGTTCGTCGACGACCTCGACGCTGACTCGCTGGCGCTGATCGAGCTGGTCGAAGCACTCGAAGAGGAGCTGTCGGGGCGCATCGACGGCTTCCGCATCGAGGACGAGGACCTCGAAGACCTGAAGACCGTGCGCGACGCCGTCGACTACGTGCACGAGCGGGCGATCGCCTGAACCGTTCCATGCCGGTCGACGACGCCGACGAGCTCGCCGTCCTGGAAGGCCGGATCGGTCATGTCTTCGCTGACCGCCAGCTCCTCCGTCAGGCGCTGAACCATCGTTCGTGGGTCGCCGGAACATCACGGGTCGAAGAGCAACGAGCGCTTGGAGTTCCTCGGCGATGCCGTGTTGGGCTGGGCCATCGCCGACCTCTCCTACCGGCGATTCGCGCACACGCCCGAGGGCCAGCTCACCGACCTCCGCAAGAGCGTGGTCAACGCGGTGGCGCTGGCCGACGTGGCTCGCGAGATCGGGCTCGGCAACCATGTCCGCCTCGGGCGAGGTGAGGCTGCAGCCGAAGGGGCCCAGAAGCCGTCGATCCTGTCCGATGCCTTCGAGGCGGTGCTCGGCGCGGTGTATCTCGACGGCGGCGCAGAGGCGGCATACGACATGGTCGCCCGGCTCGTCGCCCCCGGGTTCCCCGACACGATCGACGAACTCGACCAACTGGACAACAAGACGCTGTTGCAGGAGCGTGCCGCGCGTGCCGGGCGCGGCGCTCCCGTCTACACCTTCGCCTCGACGGGCCCCGATCATGCCAAGACGTTCGTCGTGTCGGTGTTCGTCGACGACGTGCTGCTCGGGCAGGGGACCGGGCGTTCGAAGAAGGCCGCCGAACAGCTCGCGGCGGCAGCCGCCTGCGCCGTGTTCGACTGAGTCCGGAGCGCCGCCGCGATGCCAGAGTTGCCCGAGGTCGAGACGGTGCGGCGGGGTCTCGCAGCAACACGTCGCCGGACGGCGGATCGTGCGGGTGGAGGTCGGTCGTGAGCGGGTCGTGCGACGGACGTCGCGCGAGGCGCTGATCCACGGCCTGACCGACGCCGTCGTGCTCGCGGCCGATCGGCGGGGCAAGTACCTGCTGCTCCCGCTCGATTCGGGCGACTCGGCGATGATCCATCTGCGGATGAGCGGCCAGGTGCTGCTCGCCGCCGGGACGCGCCGCGCCCCGCGCACACCCATGTCGCCCTGACGCTCGACGACCGACGCGAGCTGTGGTTCGTCGACCCCCGCACGTTCGGCGAGATGGTGGTGTTCGATCCCGACCACGTCGCCGTCGAGGTGCCGGAGCTGGCGCGGCTCGGGATCGATCCGATCGCCGAGCGGTTCGAGCGTCGGCGACCTCGCGCTGATCGTCCGGTCGACCCGCAGGGCCTTGAAGCCGTTGCTCCTCGACCAGCATGCGATCGCCGGCATCGGCAACATCTACGCCGACGAGATCCTCCACGCCGCCCGGTTGCGTCCCGATCGCGAGGCGTCGCTCGCTCGACGGCCGGGCGATCAGCCGCCTCCACACGTCCATCGTCGACGTGCTCCGGTCGGCGATCGAAGCAGGTGGGTCGACGTTGGGCGATGCCCAGTACGTCGACCTGATGGGGTCGTCGGGTTCGTACCAGGACGACCACCACGTGTACGGCCGGACCGGTGAGCGGTGCCGCACCTGTGGCCGCGGATGGATCCGCCACACGGTGTCGGGAGGGCGTTCGACCCACTTCTGTCCCGTGTGCCAGCGCTGAGGTCGCCAGTGACATCCGCTGGCGAGATCCGGGTCAACGGGCGGTCGCGCGAGTAGGTTCTCCCACTGCTGTGTTCCTGAAAAGTCTCAACCTCAAGGGCTTCAAGTCCTTCGCCGACAGCACGACGATGGTCCTGGAGCCCGGGGTCACCGTGGTGGTCGGGCCGAACGGCTCGGGCAAGTCGAACGTCGTCGATGCGCTGGCCTGGGTGCTCGGCGCGCAGGCGCCGAAGTCGGTGCGCAGCCAGAAGATGGACGACGTGATCTTCGCCGGGACGGCCAAGCGGCCCGCGCTCGGCCGCGCCGAGGTGAGCATCACGATCGACAACTCCGACGGCACGCTCGGCGTCGACCTGAGCGAGATCACGGTCACGCGCATCCTCTTCCGCAACGGCGATTCGGAGTACTCGATCAACGGCGTGTCGTGCCGTCTCCTCGACGTCCAGGAACTGCTGTCCGACGCCGGTGTGGGTCGCCAGCAGCACGTGATCGTCAGCCAGGGGCAGATCGACGCCGTGCTGAACGCTCGTCCCGAGGAGCGCCGGGCGATCATCGAAGAGGCGGCGGGAGTGCTCAAGTTCCGGCGGCGCAAGGAGAAGGCCGAGCGCCGGCTCGACGCCACCGAGGCGAACCTGCTGCGGGTGCAGGACCTGCTGCGCGAGGTGCGCCGCCAGTTGCGCCCGCTCGAACGGCAGGCCGCGGCCGCCGAACGGCACGGGTCGCTGATCGCCGAACTCACCGCGCTCAAGACGTTCGTCGCCGGGCGGGAGATCGCTTCGTGGCGGGTGCGGCTCGAAGTCGTTGTCGACGACACGCCTCGAGAGCGCCACGGCCGAGAGCGAGTTGAAGTCGTCGCTCGCCGGCCTCGACACGTCGGTGATGTCGATCGAGGCCGAACTGTCGGCACGCGGGCAGAGCGACACCGGGGATCGGCTGGCCCGTGTCGAGCAGTTGCGCGAGCGGGCCCGCGGGCTGGCCGCCGTGCTCGCGGAACGGCGACGCTCGCTCGAACGTGACCGGGGCCAGCTGCTCGACGCCGACCTCGTCGCCAATCTCGAAGCCGAGGCAGCCCGGTTGCGCGAGGAATTGGAGGTCGTGGCACTCGACATCGTCGCCGTCCGGCCGAGGTCGACGAGTTCGAAGATCGAGGAGCGCCGCTTCGAGAGTCGAACGCACGACAGCGCTCGAGGCGGTGGCACCGAGCGACCGCTCGGGTTCACGCGCGGCCAGCGCCGCGGCCGAGGTTCGTGGCGAGTTGCGGTCCGTGCGCACGGGACTGGATCGTCTGCTCGACGAGGTGCGCCGCCACGAGGGACGCTCGAGCTCGCTCGCCGAGCGGATCGCGGCGTTGCACGAGTCGGCCGAGCGATTCCGTGGCGAGTGCGACGCGGCCGGCAGCGTCGAGGAATCACTGGTCGCCGAGGTCGAAGCCGCCGAATCCGCTCGTGAAGCGGCCGCCATGCTCACCGAGACCCGGCGTTCGCTGCGGGCCGACGATGCCGACGTCGCGGCTCGGGCGGCCGCCCGGATGGATGCGCTCCAACTCGCACTCGACGCCGCTCGCGCCCGCGCCGGCGCCGAACGGCTCGTCGGCATCGACGGTGTGCTCGGCACGCTGCTCGACCTCGTCGAGATCGACGACGATTGGGGACCGGCCGTCGAGGCCGCGTTGGGTGAGTCGCTCACCGCCGTCGTGGTGGACGATCCGACCGCTGGGTCGCCGCGCGCTCGATGCGCTGCGCGACTCGGCCACGAGCGGAGCGGTGATCGCGCTCGGCGCACGACCGTTCGCACCGGCGAACCCGGGGCTCGGCGAGGCTGTTCGACCGCACGTCAGGTCGTCGAGGCCAGGCGTTGCGGAATTGCTCGACGGGTTGCTCGGTGTCGCCGTCTGTGTGAGCGACATCACCACCGCGGTCGATGTCGCCCTCGACCATCCCGACGCGGTCGTCGTCACCCGGCATGGCGACCGGTTCGGGCTCAGCGGGTGGCGCATCGGGGCCGGCAGTTCGGGTGCGACGGCCGCCGCGCTCGACGACGCGATCGCTGCCTCCGAGGAAGCGGCCCGCGTCGCTGGAGATCTCGACGTGCACGCTGGCCGAGGCGGAGAACTCGCTGGCCGCAGCGCAGCGCCGTGAGGCCGACCTCGTGCAGGCACTCGATGCCAACGACGCGAAGTTCAGTGCCGCGTCAGAGGGGCTCGCCAGGGCGCAGCGCGAACTGCGTGAACTCGTGACCGAGCGGGAAGCGCTCGACGCCACGCTGGTCGAACGCCGAGGAGGGGTGGAGCGTGAACAGCGCCGCGCCGATGAGCTGGCTGCGTTGTTGCCGGGTCTCGAATCCGACGAGCAGGCGGAGGTCGACGCGGCCCGTGCCCGTGGTGAGCTGCGGGCGGAACTCGATCGGCGAGCCGCGGCGCTGTCGTCGCGCCGCACCGACGTCGAGGTCCGCAGCGCCGGGCTTGCACGAGCGGCGACAGTTGCTGGAGCAGCAGCTCGCCGAGACCGATCGCCGGCTGGCGGCCGACGTCGAGGCGCGGGCGGCTGCGGCCTCCAAGCGCGAGCAGGTCGACCGGTCGCTCGGGGTGATCGCCGAGCTGGTCGAGATCGTCGATCGCCACCGTGCGACGGTCGAGGTGGAGCACGCGGTGCTCGCCGAGGAGCGTCGCCGGCAGACCGACGAGGTGCGGGCGCTGAGCGCCGATCTCGATCGGCTCCGTCGTGAGCGCGCCGAGCTGGAGCGGGCCCTGGAATCGACCCGCGAACGCGCCCGACAGGCCGAACTGGGCGAGGCCGAGGCGAAGCTGCGGCTCGAGACCACGATCGAGACGCTGCGCCGCGAGCTCGACATCGAACCAGCGGTCGCCGAGGCGGCCGAGATGCCGGAGCTCCCGGAGGGCGCCAGCCCTGCCGGACGGGTGCGCGAACTCGATCGGGAACTCCGTCTGCTCGGGCCGATCAACCCGCTCGCGCTCGAGGAGTTCAACGAGCTGCAGGGCCGCCACAAGTTCCTCGAGGAACAGCTCGAGGACGTGCGCACGACGCGACGCGATCTGGCCCGGGTGATCGCCGCGGTCGACCAGGAGATCCAGAACGTGTTCGCGGCCGCCTACGCCGACGTCAGTACGAACTTCTCGCAGCTGTTCTCGTTGCTGTTCCCGGGTGGCGTGGGCAAGCTCGTCCTCACCGCGCCGGACGACATGCTGAACACCGGCATCGAGGTCGAGGCGAAGCCGGGCGGGAAGAACGTGAAGAAGCTGTCGCTGCTGTCCGGTGGCGAACGGAGCCTCACCGCGCTCGCCTACCTGTTCGCCGTGTTCCGCTCGCGGCCGTCGCCGTTCTATGTGATGGACGAGGTCGAGGCGGCGCTCGACGACGTGAACCTGCACCGCTTCCTCGGGTTGGTCCAGGAGTTCCGCAAGGACGCCCAGCTCATCGTGGTGTCGCACCAGAAGCGGACGATGGAGGCGGGCGATTGCCTCCTCGGCGTGACCATGCAGCCCGGTGGCTCGAGCAAGGTGGTCACCGAACGCGTGACCGCCGCCAGCACCGCCGCGCACGCCACGACCTGACGACTCGTCAAGCCGTTCTCGTGAACTTGTTGCGTACCCGCGTGCGCAAGAAGTTCACGAGAACGCCGGGGTAGCGTCGTCGCGCGATGGGTATCGAAGTCGTCTTCCTGATCCTCGCCGTGCTGGTGGTCGCCTTCGGCATCGGCGTGGTGGTCGTCAACCGCCGCCGCACCGCCGCCGGCGCGGCCCTCCGGCAACGGCCGATCCCGCCGTCCACGCCGCCGCCCCGGTCTCCCGGGACGGGCGCGGGCACCGCGGTCGAGGAACGTCCGCTCGAGACCGACCTGGTCGAGCCGCCGGTCGTCGAACCCGAAGTCGATCCCGGTCCCGCGTTCGTTCCGCGACCGACTCTCGAAGGCGCGCTCGGCGTTCACCGGCGCCTTCGCCGGCGTGCTCGGCCGTGGCGCCATCACCGACGGCTCGTTCGACGACCTCGAAGAGGCGTTGCTCCGTGCCGATGTCGGCGTGCACGTGACGCAGGAGTTGATCGACGGCTTGCGCAGCAAGGTCGACGCGAAGGAGATCACCGAGCCGCAGGAGTTGCTCGACGAACTGCAGCGTGAGATGACCGCCCGCCTCGAGGGCGGTGACCGCACGCTGGCGTTCGTGGAGGGCGAGCCCGGCAGCCCGAACATCTGGATGTTCGTCGGGGTGAACGGCGTCGGCAAGACCACCACGATCGGCAAGCTCGCCGACCAGCAGATCGCCGACGGCCGCACGGTGCTGCTCGCCGCGGGCGACACGTTCCGGGCTGCGGCGGCCGAACAGCTGACGACGTGGGCCGAGCGATCGGGTGCCGAGATCGTCCGCGGGGCCGAGGGTGGCGATCCCAGTTCGGTCATCTACGACGGCGTCGAACGGGCGGCCGCCCGCAACATCGACCTCGTGATGGCCGACACCGCCGGACGCCTGCACACCAAGTCGAACCTGATGGAGGAGCTGCGCAAGGTCCGCCGGGTGGCCGAGAAGGGCGCGGGGCGCGTCACCGAGACGCTGCTGGTGATCGACGCGACGACCGGTCAGAACGGCCTCACCCAGGCGCGGGAGTTCCGCGAGGCGACCGACGTCACCGGCGTCGTGCTCACCAAGCTCGACGGGTCGGCCAAGGGCGGCATCGTGTTCGCCATCGAGACCGAACTCGGCATCCCCGTCAAGCTCGTCGGCACCGGCGAGACGATCGGCGACCTCGTCCCGTTCGACCCGACCGAGTTCGTCGCCGCGCTCTTCGACCAGTAAGACCGCCCCAACTCCCCGTTTGCGTCGCGATTTCGCGCGCCCTGTGGCGCAGAAATCCGCGACGCAAACGTGGATTGACGGGCAGCTGGCCGGCGCGTGGCGGTTCGGTTGGCGCTGGCTTGGGAGTGGGGGGAGGGGTCTGGCACGCTGGTCGCATGACGATGACCGAGACGCGCCCGTCGGCTGGGAAGCACCGATCCCGAGACCCGGAAGGTCGAAGAGGCGCTCGATGCGCTCCTCGCCGCCAACGATCCGAAGGCGATCGACAACGTCGCCGTTCCGCGGCGCCCGATACGACGCCGGGCTGGCCTGGGTGCACTTCCCCGAGGGCTTCGGTGGCCTCGGCGTGCGGCCGGAACTGAACAAGCTCGTCGAACAACGGGTCCGGGCGGCCGGTGCCCAGCCGACCAACCCGGCCACGTTCTTCATGGCCCTCGCCGGACCGACGATCGTCACCCACGGCAGTGACGAGGTCCGCAACCGCTTCCTGCGCCCGATGTTCACGGGCGAGGAGGTGTGGTGCCAGCTGTTCTCCGAACCGGGCGCCGGGCTCCGACTTCGCCGGCCTCGCCACACGGGCGATCAAGGACGGCGACGAGTGGATCGTCAACGGACAGAAGGTGTGGAACACGCTGGCCCACATCGCCGACTACGGCATGCTCGTCACCCGCACCGATCCCGACGCGCCGAAGCACAAGGGGATGACCTACTTCGCGCTCGACATGCACGCTCCGGGCGTGGAGGTGCGCCCGCTGCGCCAGATCACCGGCGAGGCGGAGTTCAACGAGGTGTACATGACCGATGTGCGCATCCCCGACTCGTCCCGGGTCGGTGACATCGGCGAGGGATGGCGGGCGAGTCTCACCACGCTGATGAACGAGCGCAACGCCATCGGATCGGGCGGCGGCGCCGGCAGCGGCGACGTGGGCAAGCGTGGCGCGCAGGCCAACGATGCGGTCGACGATCTGGAAGGACCTCGACCCGTCGGAGCAGACCGGCCCGCGCAAGGACCGCCTGATGCAGCTCTGGGCGCAGGCCGAGGTGGGCCGCCTCACGAACCGCCGGGCCGCCGAGCGGGCCAAGGCCGGCAACCCCGGCCCCGAGATGTCGATCGCCAAGCTGGCGTTCTCCGAGCTCAACAAGGCGCTCTACGAGTTCTGCATCGACCTGATGGGCGCCGAGGCGCTCATCGGGTACGACTACACGTTCCGCCGCCCGGGCGACCTCGACGTGACCGGGTCGATGCACGGCACCCGCTACTCGTTCCTGCGCGTCCGGGCCAACTCGATCGAGGGCGGCACGTCGGAGATCATGCGCAACATCCTCGGCGAGCAGGTGCTCGGCCTTCCCGGCGAGCCCCGCGTCGACAAGTCCGTCCCCTGGAACGAAGTCCCTCGCAACTGAGCGCATACGCCCCATTCGGGATCTGTCCCCGGATGAACGGAGCGCAGCTCTGCATGGGCTCGCACCGCACCGGTAGCGTTGGATCCTGATGTTCGACACGCTGTCCAACCGACTCGACGGGATCGTCAAGAAGCTCAAGGGCAAAGGCCGCCTGACGGAGGCCGACGTCGACGAGGTGATGCGGGAGATCCGCACCGCCCTGCTCGAGGCCGACGTCAACGTCACCGTCGTCCGCTCGATCTGCAACCGCATCCGCGAGCAGGCGATCGGCGCCACCCGATCCGGCGCCCTCGACCCGGCGCAGCAGGTCGTCAAAGCCGTCAACGACGAACTGACCAGGGCCCTCGGCGGCGAAACCCTGTCGATCACCTACGCCTCCAGGCCGCCGACGGTCGTGTTGATGGCGGGCCTCCAGGGTTCCGGCAAGACCACCAACTCGGCCAAGCTCGCATCCTGGTTCAAGACGCAGGGCCGCCAGCCGTTGCTCGTCGGCGCCGATCTGCAACGGCCTGCCGCCGTCGAGCAGTTGCGCACCCTCGGCCGCCAGATCGACGTGCCGGTGTTCTCCGACCCGTCCGATCCCGTCGGTGCGGCCCGGGCCGGCATGGAGGAGGCCAAGCGCCTCGGTCGTGACGTGGTCATCGTCGACACCGCCGGCCGGCTGTCGATCGACGCGGAGATGATGGAGCAGGTCCGTCAGATCTCCGCCACCGTCCAGCCCGACTACACGTTCCTCGTGATCGACGCGATGACCGGTCAGGACGCCGTGCAGACCGCCGAGGCGTTCCACGCCACGCTGCAGATCGACGGCGTGATCATGTCGAAGATGGACGGCGACGCCCGCGGTGGCGTGGCGTTGTCGGTGAAGGAAGTGATCGGCCGACCGATCGCGTTCGCCTCGACCGGTGAGAAGCTGAGCGAGTTCGAGCAGTTCCATCCCGACCGCATGGCGAGCCGCATCCTCGGCATGGGCGACATGCTCACGCTGATCGAGCAGGCCGAGCGGGCGTTCGAGACCGACGAGGCCGAGGCCGCTGCGGCCAAGTTGATGGAGGGTCAGTTCACCCTCGACGACTTCCTCGCCCAGATGCAACAGCTGAAGAAGATGGGGCCGCTCGGCAGCCTGATGGGCATGATGCCCGGCATGCCGAAGGAGTTGAAGGACGCCAAGATCGACGACGACGACCTCAAGCCGATCGAGGCGATCATCCGCTCGATGACCCCCGACGAGCGGGCCCGCCCGGAGATCATCAACGGCAGCCGGCGGACGCGCATCGCCGTCGGATCGGGGACCGAGGTCGGCGACGTCAACCGGCTCGTCAAGCAGTTCGGCGAGATGCAGAAGATGATGAAGCAGCTTCGGTATGACCGCCAAGCCGTCGAAGCGGGCGAAGAAGGGCAAGAAGGGCAAGCCGACCGGCGGCAAGCCGCGGGGTCTGCCGCCCGGTTTCAACGTCCAGCCCGGTGGGATGGACCTGTCCGGCCTCCCCGGGATGCCGAACATGCCGGGCCTCCCCGGCCTGCCCAACCGCTGAACGAGCGGCCGTTCGGCAACCCTGCCCTTTCGGACCGGGTCCAAGGCAGGGTCAGAGGCCGAGTTCGGCGGCGCGGGCCATCACACCGGGGCGTTCGGCGCCGATCGTGGTCGACTCGCCGTGGCCCGTGTGGACGACCGTGTGGGCGGGCAGGGCGAGCAGCACGTCGATGATCGAGCGAAGAATGGTCGGTTCGTCGCTGTAGCTGCGGCCGGTGGCGCCGGGGCCACCGCAGAACAGGGTGTCGCCGCTGAACACCGCGTCGCTGCCGGCGTCGTGGAAGCTGCAGCAACCGGGGGAGTGGCCTGGCGTGTGGAGCACGTGGAGATCGTGGCCGCCGACGGCGATGGTCGCTCCGGGCGACAGCGCACGGTCGGGTGTGTCGTCGGGCCACACGGCGTCCCACAGCATCCGATCGTCGTCGTGCAGCAGGATCGGCGCGTCGACGGCGTCCCGGAGGGGCACCGCCGCATTGATGTGGTCGTTGTGGCCGTGCGTCAGCACGATCGCCGCGACGCGGCCGACCGTTCACCGCGTCGACGATCGGCCGGTGATCGTGGGCCGCATCGAACACCACCACCTCACGGTCGTCGCCGACGATCCAGATGTTGTTCGTGACCTCCCACTCGCCGCCGTCGAGGGCGAAGATGCCGTCGGTCGTGACCAGCTCGATCCCCATCGGCTAGAGCACCACGACGCTGCGGAGCACGTCGCCGTGCTCCATCTTCTCGAACGCCGCCTCGATCGCGTCGAGGCCGATCGTCTCCGAGACGAAGCCGTCGAGATCGAGGCGGCCCTGGAGGTAGAGGTCGACGAGCATCGGGAAGTCCCGGCTCGGGAGGCAGTCGCCGTACCACGACGATTTCAGCGCTCCGCCGTGTCCGAACACCTCGAGGAAGGGCAGTTCGATGGTCATGTCGGGCCGCGGCACGCCGACGAGCACCACCGTGCCCGCCAGATCGCGGGCGTCGAACGCCTGCCGGTAGACCGTCGGGTTCCCGACCGCTTCGATGCAGACGTCGGCGCCGAACCCGCCCGTCGCCTCGCGGATGAACTCGACCGGATCGGTGCTCGCCGAGTTGCAGGTGTGCGTGGCACCGAAGCCCTTCGCCCACTCGAGCTTGCGGTCGTCGATGTCGACGGCGATGATCGTGGACGCTCCGGCGAGACGTGATCCGGCGATCGCCGCATTGCCGACGCCGCCACAGCCGAACACCGCGACCGACTGGCCGCGGGTGACGCCGGCGGTGTTGATCGCCGCGCCGATTCCGGCCATCACGCCGCAGCCCAACAGTCCCGCCGCGGTGGCCGGTGCGGCGGGATCGACCTTCGTGCACTGCCCCGCGGCGACGAGCGTCTTGTCGCAGAACGCACCGATGCCGAGCGCGGGAGACAGCTCGGTGCCGTCGAGGAGCGTCATCTTCTGCGTGGCGTTGTGGGTGTTGAAGCAGTACTGCGGTTGACCCCGGCGGCAGGCGCGGCACTCGCCGCACACGGCCCGCCAGTTGAGGATCACGTAGTCGCCGGGGGCCACCTCGGTGACGCCCTCGCCGACCAGTTCCACCGTGCCGGCCGCCTCGTGGCCGAGCAGGAACGGGAAGTCGTCGTTGATGCCGCCCTCCCGATAGTGCAGGTCGGTGTGGCACACGCCGCACGCTTGGATCGCCACCACGACCTCGCCGGGGCCGGGGTCGGGAACGACGATCGTTTCGAGCGAGACGGGCGCACCCTTCTTCATCGCGACGACACCGCGTACCTGTTGGCTCATGGTCGCCGACGGTAGCGCGGCGCACCGGACCCGAACGAGCGTCGGTAGCCCGGTCGCGGCGTCGTCGGGAACCGTGTCGGGTGTGGCAACGTCAGACGTGTATGAACCGACGCCGCCTCGTCCACCTCGCCTCGATCGCCGCGCTCACCGTCGCGGTCGCCGCCTGCGGCAGCGATGGGAGCGCCTCGAACGACACCGGGTCGCCCGACACGATCGGAACGGATCCCGCCGGTTGCCCCGACTGGCCCAACTGCGACACGCTGCCGGCCCCCGAGGGGTACGCCCATCCGACCGGACCCGACGACGTGGTGATCGAGTACAGCGAACTCAGCGGTTTCACGACGCGGGAGTATGCGTTCCAGCAGCCGCCGGTGGTGATCATCTCCGGCGACGGTCGGGTGTTCACCACCGGTCCGCAGATCGAGATCTATCCGGGTCCGGCGCTGCCCAACATCCAGGTGGGAACGATCACCGAGGAAGCGGTGCAGCAGCTGCTCTCGATCGCCGACACCGCCGGGCTGTTCGCCGACATCGACTACACCGAGGAGTCGATGGTCGCCGACGCCTCGACGGCGACGGTCACGATGAACGTCGATGGCGCGACCGTGGGTCCACTCGGCGTATGCCCTCGGTATCGACGAGCCCGGCAAGCCGGTGTCGCCCGAGCGGGCCGCGCTGCGCGAATTCACCGCCCAACTCTCGGACCTCGCGGGCACCGTCGGGGCCGACCAACTCGGTCCGGTCGACGCCTTCGTGCCGGTGAACTACCTGATCCAGGCGACCGAAGCCGCCACGCCGGTGACCACGGGCGAAGACGGAATCGTGCCGACCGTCGTCGACTGGCCGGCGACCGCCGGCGTGGCGCTCGCGGATGCGGCCGACTGCGCCATTGTCGCTGCAGACGCGGTCGGCGACCTGTTCACGAACGCCGACCAGCTCACGTACTTCGACGACGGCGGCGTCATCTACCAGGTGACCGCCGTGCAGCAACTGCCGCAACGCAGCTGCGGCTAGAACAGGCGGAGATCGGTGGGGCGCATGCCGCGGAGTTCGTCGTAGTCGACCTCGACCCAGCGGAACCCGCGGGCCTCGGCGAGGACGCGGGCCTGGGGCTTGACGACCTGGGCCACGAACACGCCGCGCACCGCACCCAACGTGGAATCGAGGTGCAGACGCTCGATGTAGCGCGCCGAGCTGCTCGACGCCGTCGATGTCGCCGCGTCGTTTCACCTCGATCGCCACCACCGTGTCGCTCCCGTCGCGACACACCAGATCGATCGGCCCGATGGCGGTCGGGTACTCGCGCCGCACCAGGGTGAGGCCGACCTCGATGGCGTGCGGGCTGGCCGCCAGGAGCTCCTGGAGGTGGGCCTCCACGCCGTCCTTCTGCAACCCGGGGTCGACGCCCAGCTCCTGGGAGATGTCGCTGAACACCTCGTGGAGCGTGATCGTCAGCGTCTCCTGCTTCGGGTTCGTCACCACCCACTGGTCGCCGCGTTCGACGAGCATGTTCGGCGCGTTCATCCAGTTCAACGGCTTGTACGCGCCGCCATCGGCATGGATCGCCACGCAGCCATCGGCCTTCACCATGATCAGCCGGGTCGCTTCGGGAAGGTGGGCGTCGAGTCGCCCGGAGTAGTCGACCGAACAGCGGGCGATCACCAGACGCACGACGGGCGACGTTATCGCGCGGTGCCGTCGGCGCCGCGGCCGCCCTCGACGTGCTCGCGCATCCGCTTCTGGATCAGTTCGCGGCGCTGCTGGAGCTCGCGGTACGTGATCCGGTCGACGTCCGGCGTCGAGCCCGAAGCCCGCCTTCACGCCCTCGATGTCGAACTCCACCGCCGTCGGATCGACGCCGAGTTCGCGCCCGAGACGTTCGCCGTGCTTCTGGGCGAACACCATCGAGATGTTGGCGACCTCGGCGAGGATGTCGAGGTCGGGCGCCAGACGGGCGATCGCGCCGTCGAGGAAGACCATGTTCTTCACGTAGAGCATCAGCTCCTTGGGGAGCTTGGCGCCGTAGCCGAGCAGCGCCTTGACGACGCGCTGCACCTCCTTCACCATCTCCTCGCCCGAGAGCGTGGTCGGGTCGATGACGTCGTCGTCGAGCCGCAGGTCCTTGATCACCGCTTCGAGGTCGGTGTCCATCGGCAACGCGCCGAGGTCGCGCAGCGCCGCCATCTGGGTGCGGACGTCGTTGCCGGTGGCGCCGAGCATGAGGCGCAGGAATGCGTTCCGCCGCGGATCGGACAAGCGCCCCACGATGCCGTAGTCGAGCAGCGCGGTGCGGCCGTCGGCCATCACGAAGAGGTTGCCGCCGTGGAGGTCGCCGTGGAAGATGCCCTCGACGATGGCGCCCTCCATGAACGCGATCATCGCCGTGCGCACCACGTCCTCGGTGTCGATGCCGGCGTGCTTCATGCCGGCGACGTCGTCGAAGTTGAAGCCGTAGACGCGCTCCATCACCAGCACGCGCCGGGTGACGAGCGTCGGGTGGGGCCGGGGGACGACGTAGCGGTGCTGGTCGAGGTCGTGGAGCATCGCCGCGATGTCGAGCATGTTGGCGGCCTCCATCCGGAAGTCGAGCTCCTCGACGATCGTCTCCGCGAACAACTCGACCAGTGCGGGCGGATTGGCCAGCGCGGCGACCGGGATCCGTCCGACGAGGTGGGGAGCGAGCCAGGCCATCACCCGCAGGTCGCGGCGCACGAGCGTCGACACCGCCGGGCGCTGGACCTTGACCACGACCTGCTCGCCGGTCTTCAACCGTGCGGCGTGCACCTGGGCGATCGACGCCGAGGCGAGCGCCGTCTCGTCGAACGATTCGAAGACGTCCTCCAACCGGGCGCCCAGATCCTGCTCGACGGTGAGCCGGACCGCCTCGAAGGGTTCGGGCGGCACCTGGTCGCGGCACTTCTTGAACTCCTCGACGAGTTCGGTCGGGAACAGGCCCTCGCCGGAGGAGATGATCTGGCCGAGCTTGATGTAGGTGGGTCCGAGCACCTCGGCGGCGAGCCGCAGGCGCTTCGAGATGTCGGCCCGACTGGCGGCTCGGATCGCCGCCGTAGCGGCCGAGCCGCTTGCGAACGATCCACGGCACGACCGCGGCGGTGAGCCGCGACGGCGACCGTGACGACTCGCGCGCCGGGCGGCAGGCGCGACGGTCTCGTGAGTGCCGGCACCTCGGCCTGGGCCTGTCGTCGCAGCGTGACGGCGAGATTCAGCCAACGGACCTCGTTCCGATCGACCTCCCAGGGCGCCTCGTCGGTGAACGATGCCCAGGCGAGATCGCCTGGTCGGTCGCCGGGTCCGTCGCCGGCTGGGGATGACATGACGTCATGATGCCGGAATTCGTGGATATCCGTCGTCGGGCGCACACATGGCAACATCGCCGTCATGAACGTGACTGGCACGAACGCCCCCACGAACCGCGACACGACTAATCGACCGTTCCGGGTCCTCGGGATCCAACAGATCGCCATCGGCGGCCTCGACAAGGACGCGCTCAGCGGCCTGTGGACGGGTCTGCTCGGCGTCGACAAGGTCGGCGACTACGTGAGCGAGTCGGAGAACGTCGACGAGGACATCCTGCGCCTGGGCACGGGTCCGCACTCGGTGGAGATCGATCTGATGCAACCGCTCGATCCCGAGCGCTCGCCGAAGGTCCACGTCCCGACGCTGAACCACGTCGGGCTGTGGATCGACGATCTGGCGGCGTGCGTGGAATGGTTGACCGAACAGGGGATGCGCTTCACGCCGGGAGGGATCCGCAAGGGGGCCGCGGGCCACGACGTGTGCTTCATCCACCCGAAGGGCAACGACGACACCCCGCGCAGCGGCGAGGGCGTGCTGATCGAACTGATCCAGGCCCCGCCCGACGTGATCGCCGTTCACCAGTAACGATCAGCCCCGCGACGATCTGGCAGTGACGGTCGGGCGTTGACGGTCAGAAGTTCGGCGGTCGCTTCTCGACCAACGCGGCTGACGCCTTCGCGATACTCGGCGGTGCCCATCAGCTCGTCGAGCAGGCGCAGCGAGTCGGCCACCGAGGCGGCCGGATCGTGGCGGAGCATGTCGGCCGCGAGCTGGCGCTTCGTCGCGGCGACGGCATTCGGGCCGGTCGACGTGGCGAGCTCGGCGGGCGTAGGCCGAGCGCGGCAGCGTAGCGTGGCGTCGCCGTCGGGCTGACCGCGTTCCACAGACCCCAGTCGGCCGTCTCGGCACCGGTGACCACCCGGCCCGACAGCAGGAGGTCGTTGGCGCGGGTCGACGCCGACGAGCCGGGGCAGCATCCAGCTCAGTCCGTACTCGGCGGGCAGCCCGAGCTTCGGCGCGGCGGTGGTGATCTTGGCGGTCGGCCGCGACGAATCGCAGATCGCAGAACGCGACGAGCGCCAGCCCGACGCCGGCGCAGGCGCCGTTCACCGCGGCGATGATCGGCAGGCGGTAGCCGAGCTGCCAGACGAAGTCGGCGTCGAGGCGGTCGCCGCCGCCCGGGCTGGCCGGCGCTCGGCCGGAGACCGGCTGTCGTAGCCGCCGCGGTCGGCGTGCCCCTCGAGCGCCTTGGAATCGCCGCCGACGCAGAACGCCGGCGGCGTGCCGGTGACGACGACGGCCCGCACGTCGTCACGGTGTCTCCAGCGTCGGCCATCACCGACCGGTACTTCCTGCGTGCATCGTGCCCGGTCCAGGCGTTGTGGCGGTGCGGACGATGCGAGCCAGACGGTGGCGACGCGGTCGCTCGACCTCCAACCGTGATCGACGGTGAGATCGCTCGAGTCCACCGGTCACCCCCAGAGCGCGCTTGTGCACCGCGTCGGCCAGCTCCGGCCGGCACACGATGAAGTCGGGCAACCACGGATCACGATCGTTGTAGACGAGCGGCGACCCGTCGAGGCGGCTGGCGTGCAGGCCCGCGGCGAGCGCGACGGCGGCGGGTGCGGCCGAGTCCCACTGGTACATGCCGCCGTCGTGGACGTAGATGTCGGCTTCGCCGAGCACGACCGCCATCGCCTTGGCGCCGGCCGATCCGAGCCGGACCGCGTCGCAGCCGAGCGCCTCGGCGACGAGCACCGTGGCGTACGGCGCTCGCGTGCGCGACGTGACGACCCGCGGCCGGTCCCGCGTCATCGGCGGCACGACGGGGCGGGGTCGGTGCCGAACGTCAGGCCGACGGCGGGCAGGCTGACCGCGGATCCACCGAACGGCTCCGTCGGTCCAGAGCGCGACGTGCACCGCCCAGTCGTGCGGCCGGGCTCGCTGAACTCGCGCGTGCCGTCGAGCGGATCGACGATCCAGACGCGGTCGGACGTGAAGCGGCGGGGGTCCTCCAGCCCCTCCTCGGACAGCACGGCGTCGTCGGGGCGGTGCAGACCGAGTTCCTCGGCCAGGAACTTCTGGGCGAGCGCGTCGCCGGCGTCCTTGACGTCCCAGGTGGACGCGCCGGCGGCGAACATCTCCGCCCGCAGTTCGAGGAGCACGTGCCCGGCCTGGGTCGCCAGCCGCGTGCGCGAGCTGGGCATCGGTCTCCGTGCGCTGACATCGGGTCAGTCTGCCAGCAGCGGACGGCGATCACGATCTGGGGTCAGACCCCATCGTGACTCAGGCGAGCTTCTTGTACTTGATGCGGTGCGGCTGGTCGGCGCCGACGCCGAGTTCCTTCTTGCGGTACTCCTCGTACTCGGAGAAGTTGCCCTCGAACCAGCGCACCTGGCTGTCGCCCTCGAACGCCAGCACGTGCGTGGCGATGCGGTCGAGGAACCACCGGTCGTGGGAGATCACGACGGCGCAGCCGGGGAACGACTCGAGGCCGGCCTCGAGCGCGCGCAGCGTGTCGACGTCGAGGTCGTTGGTCGGCTCGTCGAGCAGCAGCACGTTGCCGCCGGACTTGAGCAGCTTGGCCAGGTGGAGCGCGGTTGCGCTCACCACCCGACAGGTCGCCGACGCGTTTGCCGTGGTCGGTGCCCTTGAAGTTGAAGCTCGACACGTAGGCCCGCCCGTGGATCTCGCGGCCGCCGACTTCGAGCACCTCGGCGCCGCCGGTGATCTCGTCGTAGACCGTCGCGTCGGGATCGAGGTCGTCGCGATCCTGGTCGACGTAGGAGAGATCGACGGTGTCGCCGATCTTGATCGAGCCGCTAGTCGGGCTCCTCGCGGCCGGCGAGCATCTTGAACAGCGTCGACTTGCCGGCGCCGTTCGGGCCGATGATGCCGACGATGCCGGCGGGCGGGAGCGAGAACGACAGGTCCTCGATCAGCAGCCGGTCGCCGAAGCCCTTGCGGAGGTTCTCGACCTCGATCACCTGGTCGCCGAGGCGGCGACCCGGCGGGAATCGTGATCTCGAGCTTGGACGGGCCGGGGTCGGCGGCCTTGGTCTCGTTGTACAGCTTCTCGTAGGCGGCGAGGCGGGCCTTGCCCTTCGACTGGCGGGCCTTCGGGCGACATCCGCACCCACTCGAGTTCGCGGGCGAGCGTGCGCTTGCGGGCCTCGTTGCCGCGCTCCTCGCTGTTCGAGGCGCGCCTGCTTCTGTTCGAGCCAGCTCGAGTAGTTGCCCTCGAACGGGAAGCCCTTGCCGCGGTCGAGTTCGAGGATCCACTTCGCCACGTTGTCGAGGAAGTAGCGGTCGTGGGTGATGGCGACGACGGTGCCGGCGTAGTCGCCGAGGAACCTCTCCAGCCAGTCGACCGACTCGGCGTCGAGGTGGTTGGTCGGCTCGTCGAGCAGCAGCAGGTCGGGGCGCGACAGCAGCAGGCGGCACAGCGCGACGCGGCGGCGCTCGCCGCCGGACAGGACGGTGACGTCGGCGTCGTCGGGCGGGCAGCGCAGCGCGTCCATCGCGATCTCGACGTTGCGTTCGAGGCTCCACGCGTCGGTGGCCGCGATCTTGTCCTCGAGGCGGGCCTGTTCCTTGCCGATCTTGTCGTAGTCGGCGTCGGGGTCGGCCCACTTCGTCATCAGCTCGTTGTACTGGTCGATGATCGACTGGACCTCGGCGACGCCTTCCATCACGTTGCCCTTGACGTCCTTGGTCGGATCGAGCTGCGGCTCCTGCTGGAGGTAGCCGACGCTGAAGCCGGGCGTGAGGCGGGCCTGCCGGAGTAGCCGTCGTCGAGGCCGGCCATGATCTTCAGCAGCGACGACTTGCCGGCGCCGTTCGAGCCGAGCACGCCGATCTTGGCGCCTGGGTAGAACGACAGCGAGATGTTCTCGAGCACCGTCTTGTCGGGCGGATGCACCCGGGCGAGCTTGTGGCAGGTGTAGATGAATTCGTGCGCCATGGTGGATCCGAGGCTACCGGCGCCCATCTGTCGGGTGTTTCGTGCTGTGGGTGTTTCGTGCAGGACGTGTGTGAACGAAATACCCGACGACAGGAAATACCCGACTCAGGTTGGGCGGGTTCGGCAGCGTCAGGCGGAGAGGCGGGCGATGGTGGCGGCGAACTCGCGTCACGGTGTCGGCGATGATGTCGGCGACCGGGCGGACCGACTCGATGCGACCGGCGACCTGGCCCGACAGGGCGATGGCCGCGTTCATGTCGCCGCCGAAGTAGAGGGCGTTGGCGTCGCCGAACTCGCCGAACACGTTGTGCTCGGCGTGCTGGAGCGCGGTCGTCCGGTCGGTCCGCAGCGCCCGCAGCGCGGGGGAGTGGCGGTCGTTGAGGAACAGCGTGTCGGTCTCGGCGGCGTCGATGATCGCCTGCTTCCAGTTGTCGTGCACCGGCGATTCGGCGGCCGACACCATCCGAGTGCCCATCTGGACGCCCTCGGCGCCGAGCGCGAACGCGGCCGCCATCGTCGCCCCGTCGGTGATTCCGCCGGCGGCGATGATCGGCACGTCGACCTTCGAGCGCACGAGCGGCAGCAGCACCATCGTCGACACCGGTGTCGGGCTCTTGAAGCCGCCACCCTCGCCGCCTTCCACCACGAGCCCGTCGACACCGGCGTCGACCGCCTTGAGCGCCGCGGCGAGCGTCGGTACGACGTGATACACCGTCAGCCCTCCTGCCTTCAGGATGCTCGTGTACTTGGTCGGCGAACCCGCCGACGTGGTGACGAACTTGACGCCTTGGTCGATCACGAACTCGGCGATCGCGGGATCACGGACGAAGGCCTGGGCGATGTTCACGCCGAACGGTCGGTCGGTGAGATCGCGCATCTTGCGGATCTCGTCCTTCACCGTGTCGAGTTCACCCGAGGACGTCTCGATGATCCCGCACGCGCCGCACCGGCTGACCGCCGAGGCCAGTTGGGCGCGAGCGATCCAACCCATCGGCGCCTGGACGATCGGGATCGGCACGCCGAGGTCACGCGACACGCGGTTGTCGAAGGCGTTGGGCAGGTCGGCGGCGTCGGCGGTCATGGGGGTCAGTCTGACGAACCGGCCGGGTTGAATCGGCATCGGCCGCCGATGCGCTACACATGGACCATGACCGACATGACGCTCCCTCAGGCCGACTTCGGAACCACCGGACATCGTTCCACCCGTGTGATCTTCGGCGCCGCGGCGCTGGGCGGGATGAGCCAGGAACGAGCCGATGCCACGCTCGGCCGTGTGCACGAATGGGGCATCAACCACATCGACACCGCCGCGTCGTACGGCGCGTCCGAGGACCGCCTGCGCGGCTGGCTGGCCGACCATCGCCGCGACGTGTTCCTCGCGACGAAGACGGGCGAGCGGGCCGGCCCGGCCGGCGCGCGCCGAACTCGAACGATCGTTGGAGCGGATGGGCGTCGATCACGTCGATCTGGTCCAGCTGCACAATCTCGTGGAGCCCGACGAGTGGGAGGTGGCGGTGGCACCCGGTGGCGCGTTCGAGGCGCTGTTCGCTGCGCGGGACGAAGGTCTCGTCCGCCACGTCGGAGTGACGGGGCACGGCTTGCGTATCGCCGGCATGCACCTCCGCACGATCGAACGTCAGGACGTCGCGTCCGTGCTCCTCCCGGTCAACTTCGTGCTGCTGGATCGGCCCGATTACCGGGCCGACGTCGAGCGCTTGCTGGACGTGTGCACCGAACGCGGCATCGCGGTCCAGACGATCAAGGCGATCGCCAAGGGGCGCTGGCACGACGGGAGCGACCGCCACTTCAGCTGGTACGAGCCGTTGACCGATCCGGCCACCATCGCCCGCGCCGTGCGCTACGTGCTGTCGGACCCGCGAATGTTCCTCAACACCACGAGTGACGCCCGCCTCCTGCCGCCGATCGTCGACGCCGCGTGCGGCGACCTGGACCGGCCGGCCGAAGCCGAGCTGCGCGCCGACGTCGTCGACCACGGCATCACACCGCTGTTCGACAACGAGACCCTCGAACGAATCTGACCTGTTGCGAAGTGCCTGACCCCGCGCAACAGTTCAGGGGGCGGCGCGGGCGCGTCCGGGCGACGCTCGAGTTTGAGGATGCCGGCCCGCGCCCCGGCCACGGCGTACGTTGTGGCCCATGCTTGCTGAGATCGGTTCCACCGGGTACGACGTGATGCTCGTCCTGCACATCGCGTCCGCGCTCGTGGCGTTCGCGCCCGCGTTCGCCCACCCGTTGATCGAGCGCCAGTCGCGCTCGGCTCGATGCGGCCAGCCGCGGGGCGGTCCTCGGGTTCCTCGCCCAGAACAGCCGGCGCGTGTATGCCCCGGCGCTGATCGTCACCGGCCTGCTCGGTTTCGGCCTCCAGGGGATGAGCGACAGCGTGTGGGAGATGAGCCAGACGTGGATCTGGCTCGCGCTGCTCCTGTGGGTGGCGATGAACGGGGTGCTGCACACGATGTTGCTGCCCGCCGAGAAGGCGCTGGCCTCGGGTGACGAGTCGGCCCGCGGGCGTGTCGACACCGGCGGCCTGATCCTGACGGTGCTGCTCCTCGTGATGCTCTACCTGATGGTGTTCAAGCCCGGGTTCTGAACCCGCCCGCCTGATCCCGCCCGGTGCTACCAGCACCACCCAGCGGAACGCCAGCGGAGCCATCAGCCGGAGTCGCCACGCGGCGCGGCGGTACGCTGGAGCACGTGGCAGCAGCAAAAGGTCAAGGTCCTGGGTTCGGCGCGAACTCGTGGCTCGTCGAGGAGATGTACGAGCAGTTCGTCCACGATCCCGACTTCGGTGAGCGACTCCTGGCAGGAGTTCTTCGCCGACTACCGCTCGCAGACGCCCCGTCGCCCGCCGCAGCCGCCGCAACCTCGCCGCGGGTCCGCGAGATCGCCGCCGACCACGGCTCGCGCGCCACCGGTCCCGGTCCCGGTCGCCGAACCGCTGCCCGCGCCGGCGCCGCCGACCGCGGTGGCGGCCGCTGCACCCGCCGCGCCGCGAGCCGCCGAACCCGAACCGGGCAAGCCGATCCGCGGCGCCGGCGCGGCGATCGCCGCGAACATGGAACGCAGCCTGACGGTCCCGACCGCCACCAGCTTCCGCAACGTCCCGGCCAAGCTGCTCGAGGTCAACCGCAAGGTCGTCAACGGGTTCCGCGACCGCACCGGGCAGACCAAGATCAGCTTCACGCACCTCATCGGCTACGCCATCGTGCGGGCCATCGCCGACGAGGTCCCGGCGATGAAGAACACCTTCCTCGAGGGTGCCGACGGCAAGCCGCGCCTGGTCGTCAACGAGCACGTCAACATGGGCCTCGCCGTCGACGTGTCGAAGTCCGACGGCAGCCGCACGCTCGTCGTGCCCGTCCTCCGCGACGCCGACACGCTCGACTTCGCCGGCTTCCTCACCTCCTACGAGGAGATCATCCGCAAGGTCAAGAGCAACAAGCTCACGGTCGAGGACTTCCAGGGCGCCAACGTGTCGCTGACGAACCCCGGCACGATCGGCACGGTCCAGTCCGTACCGCGGCTGATGCCGGGCCAGGCCGTCATCGTCGGGGTCGGCAGCATCGACTACCCGGCCGAGTTCGAGGGCGCCGACCGTCGCAACCTCAGCTCGTTCGGCGTCAGCAAGGTCGTCACGATCACCAGCACGTACGACCACCGCATCATCCAGGGCGCCGAGTCGGGAACGTTCCTCAAGCGGGTGCACGAACTGCTGCTCGGCGAGCACGGGTTCTACGACGACATCTTCCATTCGCTCGGGCATGCCCTACGAAGCGGTCAAGTGGCGGCCGGACACGAATCCGATCGACCACGAGGAGGCGATGCTCGGCAAGCAGATGGCCGTCGCCAAGCTCATCCGTGTGCACCGCGTCCGCGGCCACCTGATCGCCGACCTCGACCCGCTGCGTTGGAAGGAACCACACACGCCGGTCGAGCTCGACCCCGCCACGTACGGCCTCACCATCTGGGACCTCGACCGGGAGTTCCTCACCGACGGCGTCGGCGGCCTCGACAAGATGCGCCTCGGCGACCTGCTCGGTGTGCTGCGCGATGCCTACTGCCGCACCATCGGTGTCGAGTACATGCACATCCAGAACACCGACGAGCAGATCTGGATCCAGAGCAAGGTCGAGACGCAGGCAGCAGGCGCCGACCAAGGAGCAGAAGGACCGGATCCTCGAGCGGCTGAACGCCGCGGAGTCGTTCGAGAAGTTCCTCGCCACCAAGTACGTCGGCACGAAGCGGTTCGGCATCGAGGGTGCCGAGTCGGCGATCCCGATCCTCGACGAGATCCTCTCCAACGCGGCCGACGCCTCCTTCGAGAGCGTCGCGCTCGGCATGGCCCACCGTGGACGGCTGAACGTGCTGTCGAACATCATGGGCAAGAGCTACGAGGCGATCTTCTCCGAGTTCGAGGGCCACGTCGACCCCAACACGGTGCAGGGGTCGGGTGACGTGAAGTACCACCTCGGGATGAAGGGCAAGTACGTCAGTCCGGCGGGCGCCTCGATCGCGGTGGAGCTCGCCGCCAACCCGAGCCACCTCGAGACCGTCGGTCCGATCGTGCTCGGCATGGTCCGCGCCGAGCAGGACCAGATCGAGCCGGCCGGTGGATTCAGCGTGCTGCCGGTGCTCATCCACGGCGATGCCGCCTTCGCCGGCCAGGGCATCGTGGCCGAGGGGTTGGCGATGAGCGACATCGGTGGGTACCGCATCGGTGGCGCAATCCATCTGATCATCAACAACCAGATCGGCTTCACGACCGCGCCGCAGTACGCCCGCTCGTCGTTGTACTGCTCCGACGTGGCCAAGACGGTCCAGGCGCCGATCTTCCACGTCAACGGCGACGACCCCGAGGCCTGTGTGAAGGTCGCCAAGCTGGCGTGGGAGTACCGCCAGACGTTCCACAAGGACGTCGTGATCGACATGGTGTGCTACCGCCGTCACGGTCACAACGAGGGTGACGACCCGAGCTACACCCAACCGCTGATGTACCGGGCGATCTCCGAGCGGCGCAGCGTCCGCAAGCTGTACGTCGAGACGCTCGTCAAGCGCGGCGACATCACGTTGGAGGAGGCCGAGCAGGCGCTCGTCGACTTCCACGACAAGCTGCAGGTCTCCCTCGACCAGACGCGCTCGTCGGCGCCGGCGACCACCAAGGCGGCCCGCCCGCCCCAGCCCCTCGGCGTGCTGCCGCACATCGAGACCGGTGTCGAGCGCGCCACGCTCGATCGCATCTTCGGCAAGCTCACCGACTACCCCGAGGGCTTCACGATCCATCCGAAGTTGAGCAAGCAGTTCGAGGGTCGGGCCGCGCTCTACGAGGAGGGTGAACTCGACTGGGCAACCGGCGAGGCCTTGGCGGTCGGCTCGCTCGTGTTGGAAGGGCACCCAGTCCGGTTGGCCGGCCAGGATTCGCGCCGCGGCACGTTCAGCCAGCGGCACTCCGCGCTCATCGACTATCAGACCGGCGAACCGTGGATCCCGCTCGACAACCTCGAAGGTGCCGAGGCGCACTTCTGGGTGTTCGATTCGCTGCTCTCGGAGTACGCGGCGATGGGCTTCGAGTACGGCTACAGCCACGCCAACCCGGAGGCGCTCGTGATGTGGGAGGCGCAGTTCGGCGACTTCGTCAACGGCGCCCAGATCGTGATCGACCAGTACATCGTCGCTGCCGAGGACAAGTGGGGTCAGCAGAACGGTCTCGTCCTCCTGCTCCCGCACGGCTACGAGGGACAGGGCCCGGAGCACAGCTCGGCGCGCATCGAGCGTTTCCTCACGCTCGTGGCCGAGGACAACATGCAGATCGTCAACGCCACGACCGCGGCGAACTACTTCCACCTGCTCCGTCGGCAGGTGCACTCGATGCGCCAGACGCCGCTGATCGTTTTCACGCCGAAGCAGGGCCTCCGCATGAAGCAGACCCGGTCGACGATCGACGAGCTGACGCACGGCTCGTTCCAGGAAGTGCTCGACGATCCCGGCGACCTCGACGCCGACTCGGTCACCCGCATCGTGTTCTGCTCGGGCAAAGTGGCCTGGGACGCGATCGCCGGCGCGCGACGAGCGGCAGGCTCCCGTCGCGATCGTTCGTGTCGAGCAGCTGTACCCGCTGCCGACCGAGCAGATGCAGACGATCCTCAAGAAGTACTCGAACGCGCGCGAGCTGCGGTGGCTCCAGGAGGAGCCGGAGAACATGGGTGCGTGGACGTTCATCGAACGCAACACGTGGCGGATCAAGGAGCAGGGCTACGACATCGAGCACGTCGCCCGTGTCGAGTCGGGCAGCCCGGCCACCGGCTCGAAGACCGTGCACGACCAAGAACTCTCCGACCTCATGGACCGCACCTTCTCGTAGGCGAGCCAGTTCACCATCTCGCGGCGTTGCGGTCGTCGGTCGTTGCCCAAAGGCAACTCCGTCCTCCGCGCCTTGCGACCTGGCGAACTGATCTCGCCTACGGCAAAGAATTGGTCGATCAGCGGAGTTCGAGCCCGAGCACGGATTCGAGGTCGGTGATGGCTTGCTCGGCGTCGACGACCTTGATCGTCGTCATGCCCATGGCCGCCGCGGGCTTGAGGTTGATGCCGAGGTCGTCGAGGAAGACGCACTCGGCGGGCTCGACGGCGAGCAGCTCACAGGCGATCTCGTAGAAGCGAGGTTCGGGCTTGCGCACGCCGATCTTGCTCGACTCGACGACCTGATCGAACCGCGTCATGACGTCGGCGACGTCGGCGCGCGGGTCACCGCCCACCACGTTGTTGGTGAGACATGCCGTGAGCAAGCCCGCCTGCTTCACCCGGTCCAACGCCACCACCATCTCCGGACGGACCTCCCCCGACAGCAACGCGAGCACGTCGGCGCCGGCGACGCGGTGGCCGAGCGTCTCGGATTCGGTCGCGAATCGGTTGTCGAACTCGGCCGGCCCGATCGTGTTGCGCTCCAGATCTGCCCACGCGTTGGCGTGCGGATTCGTGGCATTCACGGACCGGAGGAAGGAGTCCGGCAGGCCGTTGGTCTGCTCGTAATGGGCGAATGCTTCGAAGGGGCTGGTGAGAATCACGCCGCCGAAGTCCCAGAGTACCGCTCGGATCATGACCGGCGAGCCTACGATGGGTTGCCGCGGACCCCTCCAGGTCTCGCCTCGACGTCGCCAACGCTCGTCGAGGCCGATTCCGGCGTGGACATCCTGGGTCCTGCTTTACATCAGGAACGAGAGAATTGAAATGAATCCGAAGCACGGGCCGCGCCACGTCGTGGTCGACGGCTCGAACATCGCGACCGAGGGTCGGTCGCTCCCAAGTCTGGCCCAATTGAGCGAAGCGGTGGCGTCGTTCATGGAGGAGCATCCCGACGCGACCATCACGGTGGTGGTCGATGCGACCTTCGGCCACCGGATCGACAAGCGGGAGGCGGAAGAGTTCGAAGCGGGTATCTCGAACAACGAACTCGTCGCGCCGCCGGCCGGAGCGATCGGGCGCGGCGACGCGTTCGTGCTGTCGATCGCGCAGAAGGCGGGCGCGTCGATCCTGTCGAACGACTCCTTCCAGGAATTCCATGCCGACTACGAGTGGCTGTTCGACGAGGGCCGTCTCATCGGCGGCAAGCCCGTGCCACACGTCGGTTGGGTGTTCGTGAATCGCTCGCCCGTGCGTGGGCCCGTGAGCCGGAAGGCGATGCAGGGTGCGAAGATCCGCGGCGGGACGAAGCGCGGTGCACGAAAGGCGGCTGCCGGCAGCGGCAGCCCGCTCGCCAACGAACCGATGCCGGTGCCGAAGTCGCCACCGCCGCGGAGGGTTTCGGCTGGTGCCGAAGCGGCGTCGGACGGGGCAGCAGACCGCACGGCGGCCCCGGCAGTCGCGTCGGCGCCGGCACCGCGTGCCGGCGAGGTGGTCAACGAGTTGATGCCGTTCCTCGAATTCGTGGAGCACCATCCGATCGGCACCAGCGTGAACGGCATCGTCGACGCGTATTCGTCGCACGGCGCGTACATCTCGATCGGGACCGACGGCGTGCGTGGTTACATCCCGCTGCGCCTCATGTCCGATCCGCCGCCACCGAGCGCCCGCAAGGTGATGCAGATCGGCGAAGCCGTCACCGTCGTGGTGGTCAGCTTCGCGGCAGCCCGCCGAAGCATCGATTGCGCGATGCCCGACATGGCCGCGCACGCCCCGGTCGACACCGATCCGCTCGCCACCGAACCGGTCGAGCAGCCCAGGTCCGCGAGGCGCGGCCGGGGTCGGAAGGCGGTGGCGACTCCCGAGGTGGTCGACCTACCCGTCGAGCAGTTCGCACCCGGCCCTGCCGGAACCCGAGTTCGCTGCGGTGGGGCTCCTCGACACAGGCCGAGGTGCCGCTGATCGACGCGCCGGCTCCGCGGCCGGCATCGAAGCGGGCATCGGCGAAGAAGTCCGCAGCCGCGACGACGGACGGCAAGCCGTCGGCGAAGAAGTTGCCTGCGAAGAAGTTGCCTGCGAAGAAGGCACCTGCGAAGAAGGCAGCGGCCGAGAGGGCCCCGGCGAAGAAGGCCGCGAAGCAGGCTCCGGCCACGATCGCTCCGGTCGCGGTCGCTCCGGAAACGGTCGGTCCGGAGACGATCGCTCCGGTCACCGACGCTCCCGCGCCGACGAACTCCACCAGGAGGGCGCCGGCCAAGAACGCGCCGGCCAAGAACGCAGCGTCGAAGCTGCGCCGGCCAAGAACGCAGCGGCGAAGAAGTCGCCCGCCAAGCGGGCCCCGGCCAAGTCCGATCGGGCCAAGACTGATCAGGCCAGGACTGCTGCGGCCGAGCCGACCCCGGCGCAGACGGCTCCGGCCGATCCAACCCCGGCCAAACCGGCTGCGACCAGATCGACTTCGGCCCGGAAAGCTCCGGCGAAGAAGGCCCCGGCGAAGAAGGCGCCGGCGAAGAAGGCCCCGGCGAAGAGGTCTGGGCCCAGGAAGGCGACGTCCGCTGCCGCGTCACCGGCAACCGAATCCGAAGGTGCCAACTGACGTGCGGTTCGCCACTTGGAACGTCAACTCGCTGCGCGCCCGCCAGGAGCGGGTGGAGGAATGGCTCGCGCAAGCGGCTCCCGATGTCGTGATGTTGCAGGAGACGAAACTCGCCGACGACGCGTTCCCGTCGTTGTCGTTCGAGGCGCTCGGCTACTCGTGCGCGCACTACGGGCAGGGGCAGTGGAACGGCGTGGCGATCCTCTCGAAGGTCGGACTCGACGACGTGGTGGTCGAACTTCGCCGGGCCACGTCGACCCGGATCCCGATGCTCGCATCATCACCGCGACCTGTGGAGGCGTGCGCGTCAGCAGCGTCTACGTCCCCAACGGGCGATCGCTCGACGATCCGCACTACACGTACAAGCTCTCGTGGCTCGATCGGCTCGTCGCCCACCTCGACGCCGACACCGATCCGTCGGCCGCGGTGCTCGTCGGTGGGGATTTCAACATCGCGCCCGCCGACCGCGACGTGTACGACCCGGCGAAGTTCGTCGGTGCGACGCACGTGAGCGAACCAGAACGCGAGCGGCTCGGCGCACTCGAACGGTGGGGACTCGTCGACGTGTTCCGCACGATGCACGACTCCGACCGCGTCTATTCGTGGTGGGACTACCGCGCCGGCGACTTCCACCAGGGACGCGGCCTGCGGATCGACCTGCTCATGTGTTCGCCGTCGGTCGTCGACAAGGCGACGTGGTCGATCATCGACCGCAACGGGCGCAAGGGCAAATCGCCGAGCGACCACGCGCCGGTGATCGTCGATCTCGACCTGTAACGATTCATGCTGAGAATGTCCGCCGGGGTCTGTCCCCGACGGACATTCTCAGCGGTCGGTTGGCGCGGCCGCCAGCACGGGGGCGAGCTGTTCCACGATCCGTTCGGCGGTCATCGGGCCGAACGAGGTGACGTCGACCAGTTCGGCGGCGGTCGTCGGACGATGGCGGGCGATCGCGGCAAGGTCACGGTCGGTGCACAACTCGGTCGGGAGCACGTCGAGCTGGCGGGCCCACTGCTCGCGCCAGTCGGTGAGGAGCGCGAGCATCGGGTCGGTACGAGCACGGCGGTGTCGCGGCGGCGGGGGAGCGGGCTCGGGCTCTCCGGTGGACAGTCCCTCGATGAACGGGCTCGGCGTCCTGGCGTAGCCGCCGCGCCGTGCAGCGTGCGAGACGACGAGCCGATCGGTCGCCCGCGTCATCGCCACGTAGAGCAGCCGGCCCTCCTCCTCGCGGCCCGCCGCAGTGGTCGCCGATCGGTGCGGTACGAGATTCGATTCCACCCCGGCGAGCACCACGGTGTGCCATTCGCGCCCTTTCGAGCCGTGGAACGTCAGCACCTCGACGCCACCGGGGCTGCCGTCGTCGAACGGATTCGTCGTGGCGAACCACGCCCGGAAGCCTGCTCCGTCACCGAGCGGCGCTTCGCGGAGGTAGTCGAGCGCGGCCCCGGCCACGCGGTGTTCGATGTCGCGCGCCGCGTCGTCGTTCGACGCCGTGGCGCCCGGGTAGCTGTCGAGCGTGTCGTGGGCCCAGGCCCGCAGTTGTGACGCCGATCCGAGTGCGGCGACCTGGCGGACCACTGCTTGCACCGGCGAGCCGGACGCACTCGCGCTGCGCCGGACCGGCACGCCGGCTGCGGCGAGTGCATCGGTGACCGGGGCGACCTGGACGTTCGTGCGGACCAGCACACCGATCTCCCCCGTGCGCACGAGTGTCGGGTCGCCGCTGGCGACGAGGTGGGCGATGCGGCGCGCCTCGTCCGCCTCGTCGGTCGCGGCGAGATCCAGCACCGCTGGGCCGTCGCCGCGGCTCGACGCGAGCGTCGTCGGCTGCCCGCTCACGTCGAGGACGTGCAGCCCGGCCTGCACGATCTGTGGGGTGCAGCGGTGGTTCATCGGCAGGCGGATGACCTCGACGCCGGGGAACCGGGTCTCCACGTCGACGAGCAGGGCAGGATCGGCACCGTTGAACCCGTAGATGGCCTGCGCCGGGTCGCCGACGAGGAACAGGTCGTCGCGTCCGGCGCGGAGCAGGTCGACGAGCCGGTGCTGGAGCGGATTCAGGTCCTGCGCCTCGTCGACGAGCACGTGGCGGTAGCGCCAGCGGAGCGCATCGGCGAAGTCGGTGGAGTACTCCAACTCGCGGATCGTGTGGGCGAGCACGTCGTCGAAGTCGATCACGCCCCGGCGGCGCTTCAGCTGCTCGTAGGCGGCGTACGCCGCGGCGCAGGCCTCGACGCCGGGTTGCGGGCCGGCGTTGCGAGCGCCGGGCGACGGCCGCGTACTGGGTCGGGCCGATGCCGCGTGCTGCGGCCCAGTTGATCTCGCCGAGGAAGTGGTCGAGGTTGCGGCGGTCGCCGGGGCCGATCGAGTCGTTGAGCAGTCGGCGGCGGTCGGCCACGACGTTCTTCGGGCGACGATCGGTGTCGGCCCACCGGTCCTGGAGGACGCGGAGCATCACCGAGTGGAAGGTTCCGGCGTCGACCCGTTCCCGGATCCCTGAGCGGTTGAGCCGGCGGCGCAGCTCGCCCGCGGCCTCTCGGGTGAAGGTCAGCACGAGCGTGTGCCGCGCTTCGGCGGAACCGGTGATGATGCGGTGGGCGACGCGGCGCGTCAGCACCCGTGTCTTCCCCGAGCCGGCGCCGGCGATGACGGCGACGAGGCGAGATTCGGCGGTGACGGCTCGCCGCTGATCGGCGTCGAGGTCGTCGAGCAGCGCATCCGCATCGCTCGCGGGATCCACGACGCCATCCACCCGCTCATGGTACGCCGCTTCCCGTCCCAGCCGAATCCAGCCCGGCCCCACACCCGCAAACCGTGTTGGGGTTGTGTTCGGGCCGCCGGGGGCGAACATGTGTTCTTGTGTCACACCCCCCGGATAGCATGTGGAGGATGACGAACCCGGTGGACACCGACACCGACATCGAAAACGGCACCGACATCGAAAACGGCACCCGCACGGGCATCGACGAGCCGTCGCCGGCGGTCTCGCCCGAGGAGTTGCTCATCGCGGCCAAGCCGTTCAGCAACTACGCCGCCAAGGACGACGAGGTGTTCCGCGTCGTGTCCGACTTCGCTCCGGCGGGCGACCAGCCGGCCGCGATCGAGGCGCTGGCGGCCGGCCTCGATGCCGGCGAACGCTTCCAGACCCTGCTCGGCATCACCGGCTCGGGCAAGTCGGCCACCATCGCCTGGACCATCGAGAAGACGCAGCGGCCCACGCTGATCCTGGCGCCCAACAAATCGCTCGCCGCGCAGCTCGCCCAGGAGATGCGCGAGTTCTTCCCCAACAACCGCGTCGAGTACTTCGTCAGCTACTACGACTACTACCAGCCCGAGGCGTACATCCCGTCGAGCGACACCTACATCGAGAAGGACTCCTCGATCAACGACGAGATCGACCGGTTGCGCCACTCGACCACGGCGGCGCTGCTCACCCGGCGCGACGTGATCGTCGTGGCGTCGGTGTCGTGCATCTACGGCATGGGCAACCCCGAGGAGTACCGCGGCAACCTGCTCGACCTCAACGTCGGCATCGACTACGACATGCGCAACATCCTGCGCCGGCTCGTCGACATGCAGTACGACCGCAACGACATGGCGCTCGGCCGAGGCAACTTCCGGGTGCGCGGCGACACGATCGAGGTCCACCCGGCGTACGAGGAGTCGGTGCTGCGCATCGAGATGTTCGGCGACACGATCGACCGCATCACCACGCATCGACCCGCTCACCGGCGAGCAGCTGAGCGAGATGCAACGGGCGCACGTGTTCCCCGCCACGCACTACGTCACCGGCAACGAGCGCATGGCGGTGGCGATGGGCAAGATCGAGGACGAACTGCAGGTGCGGCTGAAGGAGTTCGAGGAGAACGACAAGCTGCTCGAGGCGCAGCGGCTGCGGATGCGCACCTCGTACGACCTCGAGATGATGGGCGAGCTCGGCTACTGCAACGGCATCGAGAACTACTCGATGCACATCGACGGTCGGGACTACGGCGAACCGCCGTTCACCCTGCTCGACTACTTCCCCGACGACTATCTGCTCGTGATCGACGAGAGCCACGTCGCCGTGCCGCAGCTGCACGGCCAGTTCGCCGGCGACCGCAGCCGCAAGGACATGCTCGTCGACCACGGGTTCCGCCTCCCGTCGGCGCGCGACAACCGCCCGCTCACGTTCGAAGAGGTGCTCGAACGGGTCAACCAAGCGGTGTTCCTGTCGGCCACGCCGTCGGCCTACGAGCTGCGCGTGTCGTCGAAGGTCGTCGAGCAGATCGTGCGGCCGACCGGCCTGATCGACCCCGAGGTGATCGTCAAGCCCACCAAGGGCCAGATCGACGACCTGATGGAGCTGGTCAACGGTCGCATCGTCAACGGCGAGCGCGTGCTGGTCACCACGCTCACCAAGAAGATGGCCGAGGACCTCACCGACTACCTGCTCGAACAGGGCCTCCGCGTGCGGTACCTGCACTCCAACATCGACACGATCCAACGCATCGAGATCCTGCGCGGCCTGCGCCTCGGCGACTTCGACGTGCTCGTCGGCATCAACCTGCTGCGCGAGGGCCTCGACCTGCCCGAGGTGTCGCTGGTGTGCATCCTCGACGCCGACAAGGAGGGCTTCCTGCGTTCCGAGACGTCGCTGATCCAGATGATCGGCCGCGCCGCCCGCAACGTGGCCGGCCAGGTGGTGATGTACGCCGACAAGGTGACCGACTCGATGGAGAAGGCGATCGGCGAGACGAACCGGCGCCGCGCCGCTGCAGGTCGCCTACAACACCGAGCACGGCATCGACCCGCAGACCATCCGCAAGGCGGTCGGCGACATCCTGTCGTTGTTGCGTCCCGACGGCACGGCGCCGTACCCCGGCAAGGACAAGCGCCGCCAGCGCGAGCGCGACAAGGTGCAGCGCGATCTCAAGTCGCTGCCGCAGCAGGAGCTGGCCCGGCTCGTGCAGACGCTCGAGGAGGAGATGCACGAGGCATCGGCGGCGCTCAAGTTCGAGTACGCCGCCCGGCTGCGCGACGAGATCAACGACCTCCGCCGCGAGATCCGCGACGCCGAGTAGCGACTCGGCGGCCGCGGAGCCGCGCGCCGGGAGGTCGGGTCCGGTGGCGCGCCGGGTTCCCACTGACGACGAGACGGGGAGTCGTCCCCGGTGCCACATCGGGCGTCGGTGGATACTTTCGATGCCAGTCCGGTGATCGCCGGGCGATGCCTCGAGATTCGGAGAGTGACATGACAGTTATCAGGGTTGATCCGCAGAGCGTTCGGGACTACGGACGCCAGGCGCAGGGCATCTTCGACACGATGCACGGCGAGCTGGTGACGCTCGTCAACGACGTCGTGGCCGTGCGCTTCTTCGGCCCGAACGCCGTGGCGTTCAAGACCGACTGCGGCAAGGTGGCCGCCGACTTCGCCAACAAGCTGAACGCCGACATGGGTGCGATGGCCGACGCCGTTCGCACGTCGACGTCGAACATCGCCGCCTCGCTCGGTGGCTCGGCGATCACCATCCAGATCGACTCGAAGGCGATCACGCCCGCCCAGCCCGGAGACGGTCGACTACGTCGACGTCGACACGAGCGCCCTCGAGTCGCTGATCCCCGTCGTCACGCAGCACTTCACCGGGCTGCGCAGCGGCCTGAAGGACAACCTCAGCCGGCTCCAGGCCACCGACTGGGAAGGCAACGCCAAGATCGCCGCCGTCGAGTCGGTGTCCGGCTTCACCACCTCGGCGCAGGCCAAGTGCGACACCGCCGAGCAGTCGGTGACGAACTACATCCGCAAGCAGATCGAGGCCGTCACTACCGCCGACCGGTGACCGATCGCCGTCGCCACGACCGACGAACCGACGACGAACCCGAACGGGACGTCCTGAATCGATGGGCCTGAGCGCCGCCGCTGACGTGCGGTTCGACTACGTCGCCAGCCTGCAGCTCGCGCGGCGGCTCTGGGCGCTCGGCGACGAGGTCGAACGAGCTGCGGATCGAACCGGCATGACAAGCGCCGCCGAGCCGCGCTCACCGACTGGCTCGGTGTCGTACGGCACGCAGTTCGCCGAGCGCATCGACGCCGAGTGACGCAGACCGCGTTCGGCATCGCCAACGAGCTGCGCGCTCGCCGCCGAGCAGTGGGCCGCCCGATGGGCCGAGGCGATGAACGAGCAGAACCGCATCAACTTCGCCCGCGAGGTCAAGCGGGTCGAGGACGACCGCAACATCGCCGAGGACATCTGGGGCGGCATCGTCGGCCACGACGACCTCCCGCCCGAGCCACCGACGATCGACGTTCCCACCGTCCCCCGACTTCTACGCCACCGGCTCGCTCACGAGGTACTGATCACCATGTCCACGTCATCCGCCGACCCGGCGAAGCTGCAACGCCTTCGTCAACGGCGTGAAGGCCGCCCGGACGAGCGCCGAGACCGACGCAGTCCTCCGTCGCCATCGCTGTCGGCGAACACGATCGCCGCCTGCGACGGGCTACGTGACCGTCCCCGCCCTCGGCGCGCTCGCCACGCTGCTCGACAACGATGGGCGAGAACGAGACTCTTCGTCGAGACGGTGCGCGACGAACTGCTCGCCGCCGACAACCACGACGGCGGGCCGATCACGATCTCCGACGCGGCGCTGGCTGCCGCACTGGCGGCCAAGGGCGTCGGCACGCCCCCGCCGGTCGTGCCGTTCGACCCGATCTCGATCGTCGGCATCCCGCAGACGTCCGGGCTTCGTCGACGACCCGATCTGCGCGGCGAACGGCAACATGATCCACCAGGACACCGACCTCGACGTTCCCGGCGGTCGCCGGTGCGCTGAACATCGTGCGCACGTACAACTCGGTCGTCGCCGATCGTGCCGGCGTGTTCGGGCCGGGATGGTCGTCGGCGCTCGACGTGGTGCTCGACCACGACGGCGACCGCATCGAGGTGCGCCTGTCCGACGGGGCGGTCATCACGTTCGTCCCGTCTGCCCGAGCGGACGGCGGCGCTCCGGTCGGCACCGTCTGGCAGACGGACAGCCGTCGATCGGGACGGCTCGAGACTGGCCGACGACGGCTACAGTCGTCCACCTCGACCACGAGCGCCGGCTCCGCTTCGACTCCGACGGAGCGCTTGACCGGCTGGGAGGCCGGTGTCGCCGCGGTCGTGGTCGAGCGCCAGCGGAGGTCGCATCGTCCGCCTGACCGAGCAGTTCTCCGGCGCGCGATCACCGTCGACTGGGATGGCGACTGGGACGGCGACCTGGTCGCCGGGCTCGTCACCTCCGACGGCCGCTCGGTGACGTATCAGCGCCGAGCGACCGGGCAGCTCGAACACGGTGTCGACCCTCGCCGGCGACCTGCACTACTCGTGGGACGGCAATCTGCTTGCTCGTCCGTCACCGACAACGACGGCGTCGCCGCCTTCGTCAACGAGTACGACGACGCCGGCCGGGTCGTCCGCCAGACCAGCCCGTTCGGGCGGATCACGTCGTACACGTACCAGGTGCCCGGTGCGACCGTGATCTCCGACGAGCGCGGCGTGCGCCAGGCGATGGTGCACGACGGTCGTGGCAACCTGACCGCCGTCATCGACGTCGACGGCTCGGCGATGCGGATCACCTACGACGACGCCGATCGCGCCGTCCGGGTGGTCAGCAAGTCGGGCGCCGAGTGGCGCTACGACTTCGACGACGGACACCGGCGACCTGCTCGCGCCGCCACGATCCCGACGGGCTCTCGCAGTCGTGGACGTGGGACGAGCTCGGGCGGCCGCTCACCGACACCGACCGCGCCGGCGCTGTCACCACGTTCGAGTACGAGGGCGCCCACCGCACACCGGTCACGGGTCGATCGGGCCCGACGGCAGCACCGCGACGGCCGAGCTCGACGCCGCCGGCCGGCCCGTCGCGGATCACCGATGCCGACGGCGTCGTGCGGCTGCTCGAGCTGGGATCGCGACGGCCAGCTCACCGCGATCACCGACGCCACCGGCGCGATGACGACGTTCGAGTTCGACGCCGCCGGCCTGCTCGTCCGCCTCGTCGATCCGGCCGGCGTCGACACCCGCCTCGACTACGAGCGCGGACGCGTGGTCGCGCAGCGAGCGTGGCGACGCGGTGTCGACCTACCTGCGCACGCCGGCCGGCCGCATCCGCGGCGGGACCGAGCCGGGCGACACTGCCCTGGTCGGCGACGTTCGGACCGCACGGCGCGATGGAGACGATCACCGACGGGCTCGGCTCGACCGCCCGCTACGAGTACGACTCGCTCGGCGACGTCACGGCCGTCATCGCCCCCGACGGCGCCACGTACCGCAACGAGTTCGACGAGATCGGGCGCCTGATCGCCGTCGAGCGACCCGACGGGCGCCACGCTGCGCAAGGGCTACGACGTCGAAGGCCGGCTCGTCGAGTTCGTCGACCCCGAGGGCGGCGTGATGCGCCGCCAGCTCGACGTGCTGGGTCGCACCGAGCGTTCCGTCGCCCCCGACGGCGCGGTCACCGCCTGGACGTACCACCCGAACGGCGAGGTGGAGACCGTCACGGGCCCTGACGGACGGGTGTGGCGGACCGAGATCGACGTGTTCGGCCGGATCGACGGCCGTCATCGATCCGACCGGAGCACGTGCCACGCGGGCCTACAGCCCCGCTGGGCGACTGCTGTCGCGCACCAGCTCCGGCCGGGCGCACCGAACACTTCGAGTACGACGCCGCCGGTCGCTGCGTCGCGGTGGTCGGCGTCGACGGCATCCGTCGCGACCTGCATCTCGACGCACGCGGCCAGGTCACCGCGGTCGACAGCTGCGATCGGCGATGCCGATCGAAAGCGGCACGGAGCGGATCGAGATGATCTGGGACGAGCACCGCCGCATGGCCGGGCTCCGCACCGAGCACGGCGAGACCCGGTTCGAGCGTGACCCGGCCGGTCGCCTGCTGAGCGCCATCGATCCGACGGGTGTCCGGACCGAGTTCGACTGGGACGAGCGCGGTCTGCTGCGCTCCGCCACGGATGCCGCCGGCGGCGTGAGCAGCTACTCCTACGACGAGCGCGGCCGGCTGTCGCGCAGACGATGCCCGGCGGCCGCACGACCACGTGGGCGTACGACCTCGGCGGTCGCGTCGGTTCGACGACCGACCCGATAGGCGTCACCACCGACGTGGTGCGCAACGCCAGTGGCGTCGTCACCGGCATGCGCCGCGGCGGCGACGGCTGGGACCGCACTCTCGACGCCGTCGGCCGGGAGATCGAGCGGACGGCGCTCGATGGCTCCGTGCTCGGTGCGTACACGTACGACATCGCCGGCCGGATGACGTCGGCGATCGCCCCGCGACACGGGTCTCTTCACCGAGTTCCTGTGGGACGACACGAACCGTCTCACCCAGGTCACCGACGCCATCGGGCACGAGCACGATCGAGCGCGACGCCGACGGGTGGACCGTCGCGTTCACCAACCAGGCCGGGATCCGCACCGTCGTCGAACGTGACCACCACGGCCGCGTCGTCGGCGTGCGTCGACGGCGAGGCGGGCGAATTCCGGCTCCGCTCCCGGCCGTCCGAGAGTCGTCCGCGACCCGGCGGGCCGACTGCTGATCGGCCCCGACGGCACGGTCTACCGCTACGACGACTCGGGACGTCTCGCCGAGATCGCGCCACCGGACACGGACGTCGACCCGCTACGAGTACGGCGCGACGGACTCGTGTCGCGCGAGGTCGGACCCAGCGGGCACCCGTGACTTCGCCTACGACGCCGCCGGCCGCGTGCGGTCGATCACCGTCGCCGGGCTCGGCACGACGGAGGTCGACTACGACGCCGCCGGCCGACGCTCGACGAGATCGATCCCGACGGCACCGTCACGCGAGTACCGCTGGAACGCCATCGACCAGCTGGTCGAGATCCGGCGCACCGACCCCGACGGCGACCACGTCGCGAGTGCGCATCGACCTCGACGCCCTCGGCCGGCCGCAACGCATCAACGACCAGGTCATCGGCTACGACCCGCTGTCGGGCCGCCCAACCTCGTCGGTGACGTCCGCATCGTCAACGCCGGTGCGATCTCGTGGCGCTCCGACGACGGCGCGTGGGGTCGCACCCGCCGCGACCAGCCCGACGGGCTGCACGTCGGCGGCATGACGATCCTCGGCGCCCGTGTGTACGACCCGCGGAGCCGTCAGTTCCTGTCGGCCGACCCGCTGATGACGGTGCCCGGATCGAACGGCGGGGCGAGCGCGTACACGTACGCCTGGCAGGATCCCGGTGAACTTCGTCGACCCGACCGGGCTGCGGCCGGTGTCGCAGGAGGAGTACGACGCGATCCGCGAGCGCGAGGAGCAGGGCCGGCTCGGTCAGGCGTGGGAGGCGATCAAGGAAGACCCGTGGGGCACCCTCGCCATGGTCGGCGTCGTGGCGCTCGGCGTCGGGCTGATGTTCGTGCCGGGTGGCCAGGCGATCGGCGCCGGCATCCTGATCGGCGCCGCGCATGTCGGCGGGCGTCGGACTCGCCACCGGCAAGTTCGATCCGCGCCAGGTCGCCGTCGGCGGCGTGATCGGCGGCATCTCCGGCGGGGTCGGCGGCGGCCACCTCGAGCATGGCGAGCGGCCGTCGCCACCGGCGCCGCGCTCGGAGGCGGTGGGGAATTCGCCAACCAGGCCGTGACCGGCAAACCGATCGACTGGCGCAACGTCGGGGTCAGCACGCTCGTCGGTGGCGTCACCGGCGGCGCCGGCCACCACGCAACGCCGTTGATCAGAACCGACGGGCCAGGCATTCGTGTCCGGCGCGGTCACCGACGGTGCGGCCGACATCGCCACCCAGGCCCTGACCGGCGACGGGAGCATCAACTGGAACCAGGTCGGCGTCAAGGCGCTCGGTGGCGGCGCCGATGGGGTCGATCGAACCATCACTTCTCGAACGACCCGCCGACGCTCGCCGAGCCGACGCAGTTGGCGCTGCCCGCGGCGACGCGCAGCGGCTCATGCTCGAAGCGGGGCGACCAGCCCGGACATGATGACGGTGTATCGCGGCACCGCGAATCGGCTCCGAGCTCGACATCCGCACCGAGACCGGGGCCTCGTGATGAGCGATGCCGCACGCTCGGCCTACATGGGCACCGGTGGCGACGTCGATGTGGCGATCCACTACTCCGAGATGGCGCACGAGCACGCCGTCAACACGTGGGGTTCGGAAGGTGACTACGTCGAGGCGCACAGCGCGTTCAACCACGACATCTCGGACGTCAGCGGCGAACGGTCGATGGTGTCGGTCACCACCGACCCCGACGTCGCCCAGCGGTTCGCCGGTAAGGACGGCGTCATCCTCCGAGCCGAGGTGCCCCGCGACAGCCTGCTCCCGCAGACGTTGCCCGGGGCGAACGAATCCGAGTACCTGGCGCGACACTCCATCCGCGATGGAACCGACGGGCCCCGGATCGTGAACCGCTCGACGATCGACGGCCGGGCCGTGACGTACTTCGCGGCCGGCGAGGAGATCCCCACCGGCGAGTCTGCCGAGCGTCGCGGGCTACGAGTTCCGCAACGACAGCGCGGCGTTCGATCACCCGCGGTTGCGGCGCGTGATCCTCGACATGCCGATGAGGACGAGCGACGAACCGCTACTTCGGCGTCGTGCACTGGTCGGACGGCACCGATCTCGAGGAGCTCGATCGACGGGCGCGCGCCGACGGCGACATCTCGGACGATCTGCAGCGCGGGATCTTCTGCGAGATCCGCAGCGCCCAGTGCCTGGTGTGCCACAACAACCACCGCGTGGCGGTGGCCGACGGCGGCAATCCGATCGTCACCGTCGCAACGGCAACGGGCCCACGAGTTCTCGACGACGTGCCCGACGTGCGGGAACACGTCGTTCCTCCGTCACGCCGAGCTGTTCCCGGACGGGTGAGGCGGCGCGCCGGTCAGCCCGGGAGCAGCCCGCGTGCCGCCAGCAGTTCGCTGATCGCTGTCCGCCCGTGCTCAGACAGCGCGGCGAACGGCACGATGAACGGGTTGAGCCGTTCGGAGTTCGCGGAGCGTGCGTCGAACCGCCGGCGACGCTCGACGCCACCGGGGTGGACGGGCCCGCCCGCGATCACGGGATCTTCTGCGACACTGCGGGCGTCCGATGGAACTGATCCTGCGCGTCCGGCCGCTCGACGGCGAACCCGACGACCTCGTCGTCGACGTCGAGACGACGCACACCGTCAACGATCTCGCCCGGGCCCTCGCCCGCCAGCTCGGTCGTGCCGAGGCGATGCCGTCGATCACGCTGCAGCGCACCGGCTCCGTGCTCGAACCGACGACGACCGTCGGCGCTGTCGGCATCGTGTCGGGCGACGAGCTCGTCGTCGGACCGCCTCGCGCCGTTCGACCGGTGCGACCGATCCCGCCGGCAGCGGTGACCGTCGACGCCCTGGCCGGCCCGGACGCCGGGTCGAGCTACATCCTGCTGCCCGGCACGTACGGCTCGGCCGCGACGACGATGCCGACGTCCACCTGAGCGATCCGACGGTGTCGCGCCGCCACGCCCGGATCACCGTCGACGTCGGACTGGACCGTCACGATCACGCCCGCTGGCCGAGGCCCAGAACGGGGTGACCGTCAACGACCGCGACGATCGCCGAGCCGACGGTGACCCGCGAGACCGACGTCATCGGCCTCGGCGGGACGCGGCTGTCGTTCCGCCGGTTCGTGCGGGCGGAGGGCGAGCGGGTCGACCAGCTCGGCCAGATCGAGTTCCAGCGCACGCCGTACCGGCCGCCCGTCGTGTCGACGGTCCGACGCCGCCCGACCTCGGTCCGATCCCCGAGCGTGGCGACCAGCGCGGCTTCCAGGTGCTCGCGGTGCTCGCGCCGCTCGCCGCCGGGCTCACGCTGTTCGCGTTCTCGCGGCAGCTGCAGTTCCTGGCGCTGACGCTGATGTCGCCGCTCGTGATGGTCGCCAACTCGATCGAGGACCGGCGGTCGGGCCGGAAGCGCTTCCGCGACGAACTGGCGACGTTCCGCGAGCGGCTCGTCGCGTGGCGGGCCGAGCTCGACGCGCTGGTCGAGGCCGAACGCATCGAACGGGTCCGGACGGCGCCGGACCTCGCCGAGCTGGCCCGCCGTGCCGAGCTGCGCACCGTCGACCTCTGGGCGCGGAGCCGCGACAGCCCCGACTTCCTCGCGGCTCCGCGCCGGCCTCGGCTCGCGCGCCGACGATGTTCACGCCCGAGCTGCCACGCGGCGGCGACGACGACCTGCGGGCCGAGGCGCCAGGCCGCGCTCGTCGGCCTCGACGAGGTGCACGGCGTGCCGATCACCGTCGACCTCGCCGAGTGCGGGGTCGTCGGGCTGCACGGCCCCGACGACGTGGTCAACGGCGTCGCCTCGTCGATGGTCATCCAGGCGGCGTGCCTGCACAGCCCGGAGGATCTCACGATCGTCGGCCGCGGTCGGCGACCGGGCGCTGCAGCAGCTGGATGAAGTGGCTGCCCCACACGCGGTCGGTCGTGTCGCCGCTGCCGGGATCGCACGTGGCGACGACGCGCAGCCGAGGCCGACACCCTGCTGCGCCGCCTGCTCGAGGTGCGTCGACTTCCGCGCGGCGGCGGCGGCGAGCGCGAGGTCGCCGGCCGGCGCTGGCCGTGGATCGTCGCCGTGCTCGACGCCCGCCTCGCGCCCCGACCCTGCCGGCGTGGCCCGGCTGCTCGACGAGTGCCCGGAGGTCGGCATCTCGGTGATCTGGCTCGCCGACACCGCCGCCGAGGTGCCCCGCCAGGCCACGCGAGATCCTCGTCACCCGCCAGGCGCCCGGGCGCCGCGCTCGTCGGCACGCTGTGGTCGACCGACCCCGAGGTCCCCGACCGCGAGATCGACGTCGAGCAGCTGCGCTCCGACGTCGCCGACCGGGTCGCCCGGGCCCTCGCCCCGATCCGCGACGCCTCGACGGCGTCGCTGGCCACGTCGATCCCGCGCACCGCTCCGCTGCTCGACGTGCTCGGCGTCGGCATGCCGTCGCCGGAGTGGGTGACCGAGCACTGGCTGACCGACACGTCCGTACGGCCTCGGCGTTCCCGGTCGGGATGGGCGTCGACGGCCCGCTCTGGCTCGACCTCGTCGAGGACGGCCCGCACACGCTGATCGGCGGCACGTCGGGCGCCGGCAAGAGCGAGCTGCTGCAGTCGATCGTCGCCTCGCTGGCCGTGCACCACTCGCCGACCCGCCTCAACTTCCTGTTCGTCGACTACAAGGGCGGCGCCAGCTCGACGGTGTTCGCCGGACTGCCGCACACCGTCGGCTACGTCACCAACCTCGACGCCGAGCTGTCCCTGCGGGCGCTCACCTCGCTGCGGGCCGAGCTCAACCGGCGCATGCGGGTGATGGAGGGCCGGGCCAAGGACCTCGCCGAGATGCTCGAGGTCGCGCCGGACGAGGCGCCGGCGTCGCTGGTGATCATCGTCGACGAGTTCGCCACGCTCGTGAAGGAGGTCCCCGAGTTCGTCGCCGGCGTCGTCGACATCGCCCAGCGCGGCCGCAGCCTCGGCATCCACCTCATCCTCGCCACCCAGCGGCCGTCGGGGTCGGTCAACGAGAACATCCTGGCCAACACGAACCTGCGCATCTCGCTGCGCATGCTCGACCGGCCCGAGTCGACGGCCGTGATCGGCAGTCCCGAGGCGGCCGACATCCCCGTGCCGCTGAAGGGCCGCGGGCTACGCCCGGCTCGGCCCGAGCGCGCTGCGTCGCGTTCCAGAGTGCGTTCGGCGGGGCGCCGCTGACCGTCGCAGGAGACGGTGCAGCCGGTGCTCGTCGCGCCGTTCGTGCACACCGACGACTCGCCGAAGGCACCTCCGCCGACCGCGTCGGTCGGTGCGCGGTGGGCCGGCGACCGGGCAGGCGCACGATGACCCATCTCGACGCGGTGCTCGCCGCCATCTCCGGGGCGGCCGAACTCGCTCGACGCTGCCCGAGCCGATCCGGCCGTGGCGCGAGGTGCTCCCCGAGCTCGTCACGATCGACGACGTGCTGGGCGACCCGCGTCCGAGCCGGCACACCGGTATCCGGGGCGGATCGATCGCCGTCGGGATGATCGACGCCCCCGAGCGCCAGGACCAGTACCCGGCGCTCGTCGACCTCGAGGAGAGCGGCGGCTGGCTCGTGTTCGGCGCCGGCGGCTCCGGCAAGACCACGCTGCTGCGCACGATCGCCGTGTCGGCGGCGGCCGCCGGGCAGCGCCGACCAGGTCGTGCTGCTCGGCCTCGACTTCGCCTCGCGCGGCCTCGGCGCGATCGACGTCGCTCGCCCAGGTGGTCGACGTGGCGACCGGCGACGACCTCGAGGCGGTCACCCGCCACCTGGCGGTGCTCGACGACGAGTTGCTCCGCCGCCGCCGCCTGCTGGCCGACGCCCACGCCGAACACCTCACCGCGTACAACGAACGTCACGACCCGCTGCCGCGGATCGTGCGTGCTGATCGACGGCTTCGGCGGCTTCATGTCGACGTTCGGCGACGGCATCGCGGGCGGGGTCGGCGATGTCGAGCGCGGTGCCGCTGGAGAGTTGGATCGAACGGCTCGTCACGATCGTCGTCGACGGCCGCCAGGTCGGGATCCACACCGTGATCACGGCCGACCGCCGCAACGCCGTGCCGGCCCGCATCCACGCCGGCGATCGGCAGCCGGCTGATCATGCGCCACGCCGACGAGACCGGCTACAACGAGCACGGCATCTCCTCGACGCGGGCCAAGACAGCTCGACCTGTCGCCGGGTCGCGGGCTGTGGGACGGCGGTGCCGACGGTGCAGATCGCGGCGGTCGTCCCGCGACCCGTCGGCGCGCGGGCAGGGCGACGCGATCGCCGACTTCGCCGCCCTGCTCGGCACCGGACGGCCCGTCGGTGCTCGCCAGCGCGCCGCTGCCCGACGACCTGCCGATCGACCGGCTCGCCGGGGCCGCCGACTGCGCCGCTGCACGTGCCGCTCGGGGTCGCCGACATCACGGGTGCGCCGGTGGTGGTCGATCTCACGCTGGTCGAACCTGACGGTCGCCGGACCACCCCGGTCGGGCCGTTCGACCGTCGCTCGAACACCGCGGCCGCCGTGCTCGGCGACCACCCACGAGGTGTGGGCCGTCGGACCGTCGTCGAGCCCGCTCGATCTCGCCCGCGTGCACGACGGCGCGGTCGGCAAGGCCGACGACCTCGCGCCCGTCCTCGAACGTCTGGCCAACCTGCTCGTGCTCGGGCCCGGCCGGCCGGCCGCGGCTGCTGCTCGTCGACGACCTCGACCGGCTCGACGACCCCTCGCTGAACCCGCTCTGGGAGCAGCTCGCCGACCACGACGACTTCCGCATGATCGCCACGATCGAGAACCGCTCGATGACCGGCTACACGGCGAGCGCGATGCTCAACCTCGCCCGTCGGTCGCGGCGGCTGCTCGTGCTGCGCCCGGACGACGCCGGCGACTTCCTCCAGATGACGGGCATCAAGCCGCCGATCCGTCCCGGGGCTGGCGATGCCGCCCGGGCGCGGCGTGCTGGTCGCCGACCGGGAGCCGACCGTCATCCAGGTCGCCCGTGACGCCGGTGAGTCAGCACGGCGAGGTCGGCCGCGGTGACCATGCCGGTGTCGAGCGCGTGCTCGACGAGCCGGACCCGGCGGTCGCGGGCGAGCAGGTCGCTCGATCCCCGCAGGCCGGAGACGCCGGCGCTGGCGTACTTCTGACACAGCCAGTCGAGCTTGCGGTTGTACTTCGTGATCGTCCAGCCGAGCCGGGCCGCGATCTGGCGGTTCGTCGGCGAGCTCGTTCGGCCGCCGAGTCGTCGAGCCACGGCTCGCACAGCGCGACGAGCAGCAGTCGCTGCTCGTCGTTGAGCGGGAGCGAGCCCGCCGTCGTCGTCGCCTCGAGGTCGACGGCGTCGGCCGCGACCATGGCATCGGCGACGTCGGCGTCGACGTCGAACAACGGCGTGTCGACGAGCAGTTCGAGTCGCAGTTCGTACGGCCGGCCCCGGCCTCGAACGTGAGGACGCGGTCTCGAACGCCAGCGGCACGGTCGTGCCCGGGTGCGACCTTGGCGTACGACGGCCCGGCGGCGTCGGCCAGACGGAGCGCGATCGACGACCCGGTGTTGACCAGCCACCACATCCCGTTGGACCAGGTGAACCGGCCGATGAGACGGTGCAGGTACCGGTTCTCGTCGATCACGAGGTCGGCCGACCGGCCGAACGTGAGCTCGTCGCCGGGGCTGAGCACCCGCTCGTCGCCGGCGAACTCGACGACGAGATCGTGGCCGCCGCTCGGCGGCGATCGCCACGTCAGCCGCCACCGGCCGCCGTGGGGATCGGTCGGATCGACGACGCTCGTCGGTCCGCCGAGGAACAGGCGGGCGCCGACCGGGAGCTCGTGGGTCACCCACGGTTCGAGGATCCTCGGCTCCTCGCCGGGCCGGACCACGATCGCCGTGCCGCTCCGCGAGCCGCAGTCGGTCGACCGTGAGCGACCAGTCCTCGACGTCGATGCGGACGTGGGTGCGCGACACCGACGGGTCGTCGGCCACGACCACGGCGACTGCGCTCGAGTCGATCGGCCTGCGCCGCTTCGGGGTCGGGCCGCCGGCCGAGCACGAGTGGCCGGTCGATCGGCGATCGCCTCGCCGCTCGGCAGCTCGAGCATCGCCAGCGGCGGCTGGCGGATCGTCTCGGTGGGAGCGCCGACATCGAGCAGATCGCCGCACGTCTGGCACACGCTGACGTGGATCGGGTTGACGTGCCCGCGAGCGCACAGCGAACGGCCAGGACGAACGGGGTGCTCGTCGGCTCGTCGGGACCGTCGGGATCGGCTGGCGTGCCCGGCGGTCGGCTCCGTCGGTCGGCCCAGGCGTTCGGTCGGGCGGCGGGTCGTGCGGGGCGAGGGTGACCTCGTCGTCGACGGGCTCGAGCTCCGAGCGGCGCGTCGGCAGCCGTCGGCGTCGGCGACGTCCGGGGTTCCTGTCGCAGCATCGTGGACGCGCATCGCCGCACGCAGCGCAGCGAGCCGGTCGCCGCCGATCGGCCCGGTCGGATCGGCGACGCGGGTCGAGGTCGTCGCCGGAGCGGGCGCCGGCGGTTCCGGCGACGCCACTCGGGGCGGGCGCCGCGACGGGGTCGGCTCGACGGTCGGGCTCGGGTCGGCTGCGGCCGACGGACACCGTCGTCGACGAGGCGTCACCGCGTGCGAACGTGGCGGCGAAGCCGCCGGCGGCGCACCCGACCGAGTTGCAGATCGGTGGCCGGATCGGCGGCACGCACCCGCCTCGACGACGACCGTCTCGTCGCCGAGCCGCAGCCGCCGTTCGACCCAGGTGGCCGAACCGGCGCCCGGACAGCATCGGCAGGCTGGCATGGTCGGTGCGCACCTCGATCGGCCCGAACACGACGAGGTGGAGCTGTCGTCCCACGCGACAGGACGAACGGGGCGACATCGAACCCGGCGGCCGTGACGGCGTCGGTCACGGCCTCGATCGATCGCCGACTCGTCGCTGGCGAGGAAGGCGTCGACCATCGTCGCGGCGCCGGGAGTCGGTGCCGCCGTCGACGAACAGCAGCGCCGGTCGCCCGGCGGACGAAGCGTGCCCGGTGCCGGGAGCGACGCGGACGTGGACTGCGCCGACTGCGTGACGACCGAGGTCCCGCCGGGGACCCGTCACGTGCCGACCCGAACGTGATCGCCAGGGCCGTCCGATCGTCGGTGCTGCCGGCGGCCGCGGAGCGGTCCGACGAGCATCGTCGACGAGCACGCTGGCAGTCGGCGGCTCGTGCGACGTCGACCCAGTCGCTGCCGGTCGAGCCGGCGGTGGACGCCATCGGTGCACATCACCAGCCGGTCGCCGTGGCGGGCGTCGAGCACCCGGAGCGAATGGCGCTGCCACGACGTCGGTCGCGCCGAGGAACGACGTGAGCGCTGCTGTCTTGCCGATCGCGGCGGGACGCGTGTCGAGGATCGCGGCCCGCCGAGTTGATCTCGGTGCCGACGGTGTGGTCGCGCGTCAGCAGCTGGACCTCGCCGCCGCGGAGTCGGTAGATGCGCACGTCGCCGGCATGGGAGATGACGACGCGGCCCGGGATGCAGCGGACGACCGCGATGGCCGCGCCCACGCGATCGTGTCCGGCTCGACGGCCGGCGAGCATCACCGCGTCGTTGACCGACGCCATCCGGCCCGACCAGTCGAGCGGGTGCAGCGTGGCGGCGGTGCCGAACGATGTCGAGCGCGGCGGCGACGGCGGCGGTCGCCGCGGTCGACCCTCCCGGCCGACCGCCCATCCCGTCGGCCACGACGAACGTGCCGTCCCGTTGACCCCACGCGTCCTGGTTCTCGCGCGCGTCCCGTGCCCGACCGTGGCGCGCCGCGGCCCAGTCGGCGACCGCCGACCGAGTCGGTGAGACGCCGGCGAACAGGTCGCGCAGCGTGCTGACGATGTCTGTCGGCAGCGTCGCCTCGTCGTAACGCCGACGGTCATCCGCCGCCCGCCCCGATCGTCGGCGATCGACCGGCTGCACCGGCGCGCTGACGGCCGGGATCGTCGAACCCCCGACACCGTTCGCCCGCCGACGTCGGCACGGAGTCGATCGTCGGTGCCGGCGTCGTCGCCACCGCGTGATCCGACGACGAGCCAGCCACGACGATCAGCGCGACCGCGACGATGACGGCGATGCGCGACCTTCGTCCGGTCGAGACCGGGCGTGTGTCGGCGGCGCGATGACCGCGGTGTCGCGGTGACGGGCGCGGTGGACGGTGAGACGCTGCCGTGGCTCCCACCGCACGGTGGTCGAGGCCAGTTCGCTCGACGCTGACACCGGTTCCGGACGTCGTGACGGCGGCGGTGTCGACTGGACGGTCACGGGCGCCGTGGGCGTCGGCGACGGCGGCCGTGGCAGCGGCCCGTCGGCGTGGTGTCCGAGGAGCCGGGCGTCGGAGGCGGCGGCGCACGGCGGGTCGGCTCGGGCGGAGTGGCGTTCGTGCCGATCTCCTGGCGGATGCGTTCGATGCAGCCCGTCGGAGACGCCGACCGTCGCCTCGGGATCCCACGCCGGCTCGACGTCGCGCCAGTCGCCGCCGGCGTCGACCGGCTCGGCGTTGACTGGCTCGGCGGTGACCGGCTCGCGATCGGCCGGCGCGGCGTCCGGACCGGTGGCGCCGCCTCGGCGGGATCGTCGCTCCGGCCCGGATCGAGGCGACCCACGCGGGTCGACGTCGGTCGTGATCTCGTCAGGATCCGTCATCATGATCGTCGCTCTTGCGGTTCGTCGTGTGCAGCGGTTCGTGGTCGATGGTCGCCGACGCCGGGCGAGCGGGTCGCGGCGTCATCAGCGTGCGGGGGTCGACGCGCATGCGGGTGCGGCGGGGGAGCGACTGGTTGGCGAGCAACGCATCCACGGCCTCGTCAGAATAGCGCCAGGCGGTGTCGGCGGCCTCGGGCGGCGGGCTCGTCCGGTCGTAGGCGGCACGGTCGACCTCCCGGGCGAGACCGACCAGTTGGTCCTCGGTCGCGGCGGCCGCGGCGTCGACGCTCGGCCATCGAACGGACCGCTTCGAGCGGCGTCGCCCGGTCGGGCGTGGACACGCCCGGCCTCCTCGTAGCGGTCGGTGAGTTCGAGCCATGCACCGGCGATGCGCGTCGCCGGGTCGGCTGCCTCGCGCCGGCGTCGGGTGCGCCGGCGCTTCCACACGATGATCGTGCCGCAGGCGCGAGCACGACGAGCAGCGACGCTCGCCGATGCCGATCGCCACCCATCCGAGCGTGCCGATGCCGCCGCCGCCGGCGGCCTCGTCCTCGTCCTCGTCCTCCTCCTCTTCGTCCTCGACCGGCTCCTCGACCTCCTCGTTCTCGGTGAACACGTCGACGTCGGGCGGCACCTGCGGCGGCGGGGGCGGGTTCGGGGTGGCGACCTGGTCCTCGGACGGCGACCGCAGTTCTCGGCGTCGGGCTCACGGCTGCGCGGCGGGCTGACCGACACCGGCACCCAACCGACGCCGTCGACCCGCACCTCGATCCACGCCGACGCATCGCCCGAACGCACCTCGGCGCGTCCCGTCGACGTAGCGCTCGGGCTCGATCTCGTAGCCGACGACGACCCGGACGGGGAGCTCGGCGATCCGCGCGATGCAGCGCGGCGGCGGCGGCGTACTGCTCCTCGTAGCCGACGATCTGTTCGGGGTCGGCGAGGAACTGCGCGAGCCGGTAGTACGAGTGACCGGGCGGCACCCGGGTGGTCTTGTCGTAGAAGCCCTCGTTGCGGAACAGGTCGCGGATCGCCGCGACCTGGCCCCAGCCGTGGTCGATGCCCTCGGTCACGTCGGCGGCGAGGTTGCGGATCTGTGGTGGCAGCGCGTCGAGGTCGACGCCCGCCGACTCCACGTCGAGGGCAGTCGGCTCGCAGTTCCTCGTCGGTCGGATCCGGCGGTGTCGAGCGCGGTCGACGGTGTACGCCATGCCCGTCGTCGACGCCGGTCGGTGACGGCCAGCGTGTTGGACTCCTGGTTCTCCACGAGCGTCGGCGTCGGCGACATCGCCGCCGTCGGTGCCAGGCGGATCGTCGAACTCGACTGTCGTGCCGCGCCGGGCACCGGGAGCCAGGGCCCGGTCAGCGAGTCGATCGTGACGGTCGCCGTCACGGTCGGGTCGGAGGCCGGTTGCACGTCGGGAGTCGGCAGCCGCGAGCTGACCGGCCGGAAGTCGGAGCCGGCGTCGTCCGGGTCGGCGACCGTCCACACGACGCCGTCGTAGGACGTCATCACGGCGGTCGACCAACGGGTCGAGCGGCTCGTCGGAGTCGACCTCGAACATGACCTCGTCCTCGACCTCGGCCGCGAGCTGGGCCTTCAGCTGCACGAGCGGGCTGGGCAGCGAGAGCGGGTCCCACGGCGGGACGACCTGATCGCGCAGGTCGTACCGTTCGTTGCGCCTCGGCGAGCGGGAGGCGGGGGCCGACGAGCGGCGCGAGCACGGCGACGGCACCGATCACCAGCGCGGCACGGATGGTCCGCGCGTGGGGCGCGGTCGACGTGGTGGTCTCCATCGACGTCCCGATCGGTCGATCGAGCCGGACGCACTGCGCCGACGGCCGACGCGGTCCGGCGCGGATCGAGGAGGAAGCCGAGCAGGAGCGCACCGACGGCGATCGCCGCACCGACGAGGATCGACAGCGCGCGGTCCTCGTCGGTCAGCAGCACGGTCAGCGCCGAGCCCCGCCGAGCGGGCCGAACACGGGCGGCCGTCGGCAGGGGGCTCCACCGCAGCAGCGAACACCCGACGATGGCCCCGAACCAGGCGATCGCGTACGGCGCGACGCTCAGCCGCGGCGTCAGGTCGGCGGGGCTGACCGCCGACAGCAGATCGGCCCAGGTCCGGATCAGCCCGTCGAAGAAGTCGCCGAAGCTCGACGGCGACGGGACCTCGCCGGCGGCCAGCACGCTCACCGTCGAGGACGCCACCGACCACGAACAGGCCGAGGGCGACGGCGAGCGTCTCGCCCGGCAGCAGCGCGCCACCGGTGCGGCGATGACGAACGCGCACGGCGGCCGTGAGCGCGCCGAGCGCCGCGGGCAGCAGGAACGACCAGTCGTCGGTGATGCTGTGCAGCCCGGCCGTCGAGGCGATCGCCAGGACCACGACGACGGCGAGCGCGGTCCACGCAGCGCCACGGCAGTGGCCAGCGGTTCATGCGCGGATCCCGTTCCAGCCGGCGCGGAACTCGTCGAGCGTCGACACGTTGAGCACCGTGGCGCCCGGCAGCGAGCGGATCGGATGCGTCGGCGCGTCGCGCCGATCGTCGCCGTGTCGACGACGATCACGATCACCCGGGCGCGTCGACCGGAGATGCGTCACCATCGGCAGCAGTTCGTGCGCCGGGCGGCTGCCGGTGACGATCGGCGATCGCCGACGTCGCCGACTCGACGCGGACGCAGTTCGGCGGCCGCCAGGACGAGCGAGCGTCGTGCTCGGCGCGTCCGCTCGACGAGCGTCAACGTCTCGAGCATGCCGTCGCGGCCCTGCGGGCGGAGCCGACCGAGGAGCCACTCGGAGGTGGAGCGAGCGGCGATCGGCAGTCGCAGGGCCAGCGAGCTGAGCACCAGCGACGTCGACGATCTCGACGGCCACCTCGAACTGAGTCGTCGTCGTACGGGCGTCGTACGGCGTCGTCGAGCGAGCATCACGGCGAGCGTCGGGCGGCGGTTGTCGACGTAGTGGCGGACCATCAGCGTGCCGGAGCGCGCGGTCGACATCCAGTGGATGTGCCGGCGGTCGTCGCCGAGCTGGTACGGGCGGAGGGCGTGGAAGGCGATGTCGCCGGCCGGCGATGCGTCGCTCGTCGGGCCCTCGAGGTCCTTGGCGAATCCGCTCGGCAGCGCGTCGACGAGCGACCACCGCGGATGCACCCACAGAGTCGGTCGCCGGGGCGTGGCCGACGCGGCGGCGCAGCAGACCGAGCGGGTCGGCGCGCACGACCTCGGCCGGCCCGATGCGTGACCCGGGCCCGGCGGTCGGTCGGCAGTTGGTAGAACGTCCGGTGCTCGCCGCCCGGGGCGAGCGTCGGGACGGTGACCGGGACGATCGGCGTCGCCGATGTGCTCGTCGACGACGATCGATCGTGTCGGTCGTCGGCCCGGGTTGCGGGCGGTGAGCAGCGCGCCGGCCGGCTCGCCGACCATCACCCGTGCCGGGTCGACGTCCCGTTCGATGTCGATCGCCAAGCGCCCGACGACGAACCCGACGGCGATCAGCAGCGCGGCGAGGCAGCCGGCGGCGACGACCATCAGCTCGATCCAGCCGAGCTGCCAGCCGCGCGACGTAGCAGACCACGCCGAGCGACGGCGACGATCGCGCCGGCCACGGTGAACGGGCCGAGCCAGCCCGGCGTCCGGTTCACGAGCCGGCGGCGTCCCGACGGATCGGCGCCGGCGGCTCGATGCGGTCGAGGACGTCCTCGACGAGGTCGGCCGGTGCGCACGCCGCGCAGCTCGGAGTCGGGGGTGAGCAGGAGTCGGTGACCGAGCGCGGCCGGGGCGAGCACCTTGATGTCGTCGACGGTGACGAACGGCCGGCCCTGGGCCACGGCCAGGGCGCGGGACGCCGCGGATCGAGCGCGAGCGCACCACGGATCGACGAGCCGAGCCGGAGCTGGTCGAGGTCGCGTGTCGCGGCCACGATCCGCACGACGTAGTCGTGGATCGTGTCGTCGACGTGGGCGCTGCGGGCGATCGCGATCATCTGCTGGGTGTCCTCGAGCGAGATGACCGGCGGCGAGATCCTCGGGGTCCGCGCCCCGGGTCACCCGGCGGACGGCGTCGACCTCGGCGTCGTGGTCCGGGTAGCCGAGCGCGGTGCGCAGGAGGAAGCGGTCGAGCTGCGCCTCGGGCAGCCGGTAGGTGCCCTCCTGCTCGATCGGGTTCTGCGTGGCGATCACCACGAACGGCCGAGGCACCGGGCGGCTCTCACCGTCGACGGTGACGTGGCGCTCCTCCATCACCTCGAGCATCGCCGCCTGCGTCTTCGGCGACGCCCGGTTGATCTCGTCGGCGAGGACGACGTTGGCGAACACCGGGCCGGGCCGGAACTCGAACGTGCCGTGCGACTGGTCGTAGATCATGCCGCCGGTGACGTCGGAGGGCAGCAGGTCGGGCGTGAACTGGATGCGCCGCCACGTGCTGCTCCATCGAGTTGGCGATCGCCTTGGCCAGCGTCGTCTTGCCGGTGCCCGGCACGTCCTCGAGCAGCAGGTGGCCCTCGGCGAACAGGCACACGAGCGCGGTCGCGATCTGGTCGGTCTTGCCGCGGATGATCGCGCTCGACGTTGTCCAGCACGAGGTTGAACTCGTGGCTGAACCAGTCGGCATGTTCGTCGGTGATGCGTCATGGAGTCGGCTTTCGTGGGAGGTGGTCAGGGACGTGGGCGGGAGCGCGGCGCGGATCAGGGCGGCGGCGGAGCGAGGCGGTTCGAGCAGTAGGGGCCACCGGGACCGCGCACCTCGATCCAGAACTCCCGGGCGAATCCGTAGTAGCAGGCGTCGGGTGCGTCGAGAGCGTCCCTGACCGTCGGTCGGTCCTGTTGGTGCCGCTGAAGCCGCCGGATCGAGCGGAGTCGACGCAGCACACGGTGTAGGTCGTGTTCGGCTGCAGGCCCGTGGCGGCTGGCCTGGACCCACACGGCAGCGCGAACTCCCGCAGTCCGGTTCGCCCTGCGCGCTGCGGCCGTACGCAGGCGGTGACGTTGACCGGAGCTGACGTGGGGTGACCGTCTGGCTCCATGCGCTCCACGGCGAGCAGCCGACGTCGTTGCACGCCCGGACGCGCACCTGGTAGCCCTGTGCCGTTGGTGACGTTCCACGACGTCGAGGTGCCGCCGACGTTCTTGGTGCCGCCGGGGTTGATGCTCGACGTCGTAGTGGTCGATCGGGCGCCCGTTGGCCGCCGGCGTGCCCCACGACGCCGAGATCGGTGCCGTCGCCGGCCGACGCGTTCGGCGCGCCGGGCTGGTTCGGTACGCCCCACGTGGTGATCGAGGTGTTCGGCGACCAGGCGCCGCAGTCGACGTCGTTGCAGGCCCGCACCTTGAAGCGTGTAGTCGGTGCCGTTGCGCCAGCCCGGTGCGGTCGTAGCGTGGTGACCAGCCCGACGCTCGTGGCGCCGCCGTCGTTGATCGAGATCTCGTAGCGGAGCAGCGCGCTGCCGTTCGGCGATGCCGCCGGCCAAGTGAGTCGGACGCTGGCCGATCGCCGGCGTTGGTCGCCGTGATCGAGCCGGGGCCCTGCGGCACCCCGGCCGGGGTGACCGCGTTGGAGGCATGCGCTCCACGGCGCCCCAGCCCTTCCTCGTTCAGCGCCCGGACCCGGAACGTGTACGAGGTGCCGTTCGCCAGACCCGGTGAACGTGTGGGGGCTGCCGGTGGCGGTCTGCGTGCCGCCGCCCGACGCCTCGATCTGGATCTGGGTGATCGCGCAGCCCTGGTCGCCCGGGCGGGGTGTAGGTGACGACGGCGCGCTGGTCGCCTCGGGCCGCCGTGGGCGCGGCCGGCTTGATCGGGAACGGCACACGGCTTGACCGGGACCGACCAACCGCTCGTGACGCTCCAGTCGACGTCACGGTTGCGGCTGCGCACCTGGAACTGCTGGGCGACGCCGTTGGGCAGGTCGGACCACCGGTAGGTGGTGCCGGCGCCGACCGGCACCCAGACGTTGAGGTTGGACTGCATGCGGACCTGGTACTCGATGACCGGGTCGCCGTTGTTCGGGCTCGGCGCCCAGTTGAGGTCGAGGTAGCGGTTGCCGCGCTGCACGTTCGGCGTCCCGGGCGTGTCGGGCTGGCGGAAGGGGTGTTCGGGATCGGACCACGGCGACGGATCGGACGGCCCGGCGGCGTTCTTGGCCACGATGCGGAACTGGTAGTTGGTGCCGTTGGTGCAGACCGTCCCACACGAAGGAGGTCGCCGTGCCGCGGGAGACGACGGAGTTGGTCCCGCCACCGATCTCGATCTCGTAGCCGGTCAGCGCCGAGCCCTCGTTGGGCGGTGCCTGCCAGGTGACCGTGAGCTGACCGTCGCCGAACGCGACGCTGGGGGTCGGGACCCGGCCGGGGATGGTGTCGGGCGTGACCGCCGCCGACACGCGCTCCATTCGCCCCAGCCGGCTTCGTTCTGCGCCCGCACCTGGAAGCGATACGGACGGCCGTTGACGAGGCCGGTCAGCGTGTGGCTGCTGGTGGCCCCGAGGGAGATCGGGGCCAGACCCTCGGCCTGCAACTCGACCGCGGTGATCGGCGCGCCGTTGGCGGGCGGCAGACCCCACGTGACCGTGGCCGTGGCGTTGTCGGCGGTGGCCTGCGGCGTCGACGGCGTGCCCGGGCGCCCGATGACGGTGACGCCGACGGTGCCGACCGCCTGGCCGGCCACGGTCCGCCTGGCGTCCTCGACCGTGTAGGTGAGCGTCGTGGCCCCGAAGTAGCCGGCGCTCGGCTGGTACACCACCTGCGTACCGGACACGGACGCCGTGCCCGAGCCGTCGCTGACGTTCGCCCCGATGATGGTGAGCCCGCGGCCCGAACGGGTCGATGTCGTTGGCCAGCACGGGGATCGACGACGCCCGTGCCCTGGGTCGTGCGCGCCTGATCGGCGACGGCGGTCGGTGCCGGCACGTTCGGCTCGGTGACCGTGATCGTGCACCGTCGACGACGCCGACGGCGCCGGCCGAGTCGGTGACGGTGTAGCCGACGTCGTACGTGCGGCCCGCGGCGTCGATCGGCGGTGAGACGACGAGCGCGTCGCCCGATCGCTCCACCGGCGCACGGCCGGCGTCGATCGTGAACGACAGTTCGTCGCCGACGGCCAGGTCGGGGTCGACGACGAACTGGCTCGAGGTCGACCGGCGTCGTCGACCCCGGCCTCGGCCTGTCGCCGTGCCGTCGGTTCGCCGTCGGGGCAGTGTTCGCCGGCGGCTGCACGGTGATCTCGACGACGCCGGAGACGTTGTGGCCCGTGCTGGTCGTCGGCGAGATAGGAGAAGCTCGCCGACGCCGACGAAGCCCGGCGTCGGGCGTGAACTGCACGTCGAGCACGTCCTTGGCGCTCGCGTCGACCTGCCACCGAGCCGCCACGCACGCCGTTCGCAGCAGGCGAACGTGAGGCTCGTCGCCGTCGGCGTCGGTCGCCTGGTCGGCGACGTCCAGATGCGATGGGCGTCTCGAACGGCGTCGTCGCACGCAGCGGAGCGACGACGGGCGCGACGTTGTCGAGGACGATCACGGTCACCTGTGCCGTCGCACTCGAGGCCGTCGGCGTCGGTGATCGTGTACCCGAGACGGACGGTCTCCTGCGGATCGGTGATGGTGAGCGTGCCGTCGGGCCCGATCGGGAGCAGCGGGTCGAATCGCTGCGGACCGTCAGGTCGGCGACGCGACCGTCGGGGTCCGAGTCGTTGGCCAGCACGTTGATCGTCAGGCTCTGCCCGCGCGGACACGGGCCCGGCGATGTCGTCGACCGCGATCGGCGCGATCGGGACGTTCGACTCGACGACCTCGACCGTGACGAGCGCTCGGTCGGTGCCGCCGCGGCCGTCGGCGACCTAGTAGGCGAACGACACGTTCTGGTTGGCGCGCACCGTCGAGCGTGAGCGGCGGTTCGAAGCTCATGGCGCCGGACGGGTCGATGCCGACGGCGTCGGAACCGGCGTCGACCTCGGCGATCGCCAGCGGGTCGCCGTCGGGGTCGGAGTCGTTGGCCAGCACGTCGAACAACTGGATGTCGGCTGCCGGCGATCACCGTGTACGCGTCGTTGGTCGCCGTCGGCGGACGGTTCTCGCCGTCGGCGGGCAGCACGCCGATCACGACCTCGCCGACCGCACGATCGCCGTTGGCGTCGACGATCGTGTAGCGAAGGCGATCGGACCCGCTCTCGCCGAGCCGCGGGGAGTAGCGGATGGTGCCGTCGACGTTGACGACCTGGCCGATCCGAACGTCGGCTGGGCGGCGATCGTCTCGATCTGGATCGCATCGCCGTCGGGATCGGAGTCGTTGGCGAGCACGGGGATGTCGATCGGCTCGGCCGGACACGGTCCGGGCCACGTCGGGTCGGGCGACCGGCGGCCGGTTGACGTCGCCGATCGGGCACGAGACGGACCTGGACGAGCGATCCGGTCTGGTTGCCGCCCTCGTCGGCGACGTCGTAGCCGAACGTGAACGACGAGACGGTGGCCGCGTCGACCGAGACGAAGATCTCCTGACCGCCCGGCCCGATGCGCAGCTCGGCGCCGGGGACGTCGGACACGCCGACGACGCGCAGCGTGCCGCCCTCGGGGTCGTAGTCGTTGACCAGCACGCGTGCCGACGCCGTGCGACCCGGCCGCACCTCGACGGTGTCCGGGCGTGGCGACGGGCGGCTGGTCGGGCGTGTCGGTGTCGCTGACCGCGACGACGACCGTGCCCGTCGACGGGTCGCCGTTGCCGTCGGAGATCGTGTACGTGAACTGGGTGCGGGCCGGGGCGTCGGGCAGCACCGTCACCCGGAAGGCGAAGCCGAGCACCTGCTCGACCTCGATGCCCTCGCCGGCCGACCAGTCGACGATGCCGATCACGTCGCCGTCGGGATCGGTGTCGTTCTCGAGGACGTACACGTTGCGGGTGTCGCCACGGCTGATCGTGACGTCGTCGCGGATCGCCGTCGGCGGGCGGTTCTCGGTCGGCCTCGTCGACGCGGACGCGGATGTACGCGGCGTCGCGTTCGCTGCCGTCGATGATCGCGTACAGGAACACGTAGTCGCCCGGCGACGGTGGGCAGGAAGAAGAACTCGCCGTCGTCGGAGCAGCGAGATCTCGTCGAGCGCGTTCTCGTTGCCGGTGGTCGACGACGAGCTGGGGGAGCCCGGCGATGGTGAGCGGATCGTTGTCGGGGTCGGCGTCGTTCTTCAGCACGTTGAGCGTGACCGGCATGCCGACGACGGTCGATGCCGAGTCGTTGACGGCGCGCGGCTCGTTGTTCGAAGTGTCGAGGCGGATCGCCACCCGGACCGTTCCGTTCGCGGTGGCCCCGAACGCAGTCGACGATCTGGTACTGCAGCTCGATCGTGCCGGCCTGGCTCGCGGGATCGGGCGTGAAGTTGACCTCGCCGGACGGGTCGAAGATCACGCGGCCGCTCGGGACCTCGACGTCACTCGAGGACGAACGTGTCGCCGTCGGGGTCGGAGTCGTTGTTCAGCACGTTGAACGCCGCGGACGCACCGCCGCGCACCTCGGCGATGTCGGTCTGCGCGACCGGCGGGCGGTTCGACGCGTCGTTGCTCGACGACCTCGACCGCGACGTTGGCCGTCGGCCGACGCGCCGCGCCCGTCGCTGACCGTGTACGAGAAATCGATGTTGCCGGTGAATCCCGGCGGCGGCACGACCTGCACCGATCCCTCGTCGGCGGTGACGTCGACGGCCACCTCGGCGGGCACGCCGTCGAGCGCCGGCGACCATCAGCGCGTCGCCGTCGGGATCCTCGTCGTTGGCGACCAGGTCGACGACGACGGGCTGGTCGGCGCGGGTGCGGGCGACGTCGTCGCGCGCGACCGGGGGTTCGTTGACGCCGTCCTCGTCGATCTCCGGATCGCGGATCTCACCGATGTCCGGATTCTCCTCGGTGTTGCCGTCCTCCTCGTCGCCCGGGATTCTCGTCGGGCTCGTCGCCCTCCGAGCCGAGCGTGTTGCCCCAGTCGTCGATCCGATCGAGTTCGGTGTCGGTGCCGGCGATCCAGAGCGTGCCGCTCGTCGAGGTCGTTGATCCAGATCCACCCGTTGACGAGGCGGATCCGCAGTGCGGTCGGGTCGGCGCCGGTCAGGTCTCGGTCTGGTCGACCACGCCGTTGCAGATGCGGATGAACGTGGTGGCGCCGTGTCGCGACGTTGAACATGCAGCCGTCGTGGACGATCGGGGCGAGCGGCTCGGCTGGCCCCGATCTCGGTCGAGCGGGGCGAGGTCGGCGTCGCCGCGGCGTCGGCGACGCTGAGCACCGTGCCGTCGGCGGTGACGGCGACGAGCGGGCTGCCCCTCGGGTGCCGGCTGGGCGAGGGCGACGATCCGCCCCGCTTCGCCGGTTGCTGCAGCATCGTCGTTCGTTGCCGTCGCCGTCCGGTTGCAGCACGGCGACGGGTTCGACGTCTCGTCGAATCGGACCACCGTGTCCGTCGTCGTCGAGGCCGACGACGTCGACGCCCGATCGCGCTGATCGGAGTCGATCGCCGCGGCTGCATCACCGATCACGGTCCACTCCCAGGGCGCCCCGGCGAGAGGATCGCCGACGCCGATCTGGCCCGCCGGCGGCGTCGACGACGCCGAGCCCGCCGTCGAACGTCGGTCGTGACGACACCGGCGCCCTCGGACTCGAGATCGGGCGCCACGTCGTCGAGCGACACGATCGCCGCGAGATCGTCGTGCGACAGCGCCCACACGCGGAGCGGCTCGGCCTGCCAGACGAACGCACCGCCGGCGACGGCCCGCACGTGGACGCCGCCCGGCACGGTGACGGTGTTGACGATCTGGTACGTGCGCGGGTCGATCGACCTGCATTCGCCGGTGACGGTGTCGTGGACGACGATGGTGTCCTCGGCCTGCTCGACGTCGAACGTGTTGCCGGGGTTGGCGACCCGGACGAGCGCCGGTCACCTCACCGGCGGACTGCGGTTCATCTGGCCGACGACGCCGTCGGAACGGCGCACGAGCCACGCGCCGCCGTCGTTCGTCTCGGCGCGGATCGAGGTTCGTCCGTCGGCGTGGACCGCGGCGACGACGACGGAGGCGAGCGAGGCGATGACAAGGCCGACGACGACCACTTCGCGTAGTCGACGGTTCACTGATCCAGGTCGCTCCTCATCCGCCCTAGACTACGGACGTTCCTCCGGAAGCGACATCGGGGACGACTCCCCGGTCGAAATTGTCACACCGACCACCAGCCTGTTACCCGTCCGCCGTCCTGCAGCCGATCGCACGTCACGACCTCCTGATGCCCTCTCGCCGCTCCACCAACGGCTTCCCGGTCGCCATCGAGGGGTACGAGGTGCTCGACGAGATCGGCGCCGGCGGCTTCTCGGTCGTCTACCGGGCTCGGCAGAGCTCGATGAACCGCGACGTCGCGATCAAGGTGCTCAACGCCGGGTTCTCCTCCGACGCCGAACGGCGCACGTTCGAGCGGGAATGCCACGCGCTCGGCCAGCTGTCGCACCATCCGAACATCGTCACGGTGTTCAACGACGCCTTCACCACCGACGGCCGCCCGTGCATCGTGATGGAGCTGTACCACTCCAACTACCGCGAGCGTCTCGAGCAGAGCGGCTCGCTGGCGGTCGACGAGGCGATCGAGGTGGCGGTACGCATCTGCGGTGCGCTGCAGACCGCGCACGAGGCCGGTGTGCTGCATCGCGACCTCAAGCCGCACAACATCTTCGTGTCGGCCTACGGCGAGCCGGCGCTCGGCGACTTCGGCATCTCGACGATCGACGACGAGCGCAGCCAGAGCCGGTCGAGCGGCCTGTCGATCGCCTACGCCGCACCCGAGGTGCTCGAAGACGGCGACGCCTCGGTGGCCTCCGACATCTATTCGACGGGGATCACGCTGTACCAGCTTGTCGCCGGGACGACGCCGTTCGCCGGGCCGGACCTGGCGTCGACGGTGCGCCGGATCCTCACCGCGCCGACCTCCGCGGATCGACCGACCCGGCCTGCCGTCGGGACTGAACCGGGTGATCCAGGACGTGCTGGCCAAGTCGCCCGCCGATCCCGGCCGCAGTCGATGCTCGAGTTCGCCGAGCAACTCCGCGACGTGCAGCGCCGCGCCGGCCTGGCGCCCACGCCGATCCCGCGTCTGGCCGACGGGCGCGTCCGGCGGGGTCGGCACGCTCCGCGTCCGCCCGGCACCGACCGTCGGCGGCGGTGCGCCGTCGGCAACGTCCGGCCCGTCGGTCGTGAGCAGCCCAGGTGCGGCCGCTCGGCCGACCGGTCGACGACGCCACGCGTCGACGCCAACGCCACCGTCGCGCGACCGTGCGTCGCTCGGTCGGCGCCCGAGCTGCGCGACGGGTGGTGACGACGACACTCGACGCCGACCGCCGTCGCCGGACCGGTACGGCGTCGTTGAGCGTGGCCGTCGCCGTCGGTCGCCGTCGTCGCGATCGGGCTCGGCGTGATGCTCATCGGTGGCGGTGAGAGCGACGATCCGGTGGCCGACGTCGTCGGTCGCCGAGCACCACCGTGCCGCCCGACGACTTCTTCGCCATCCTGCAGCCGCCGTCCGACGCTGATCGTCACGCCGAGCGCGGCCGGCGGCGGGTTCACGGTGAGCTACGAGATGCCCGAGTTCGCGACCGAGGTCGAGGTGCAGGTCGTGGGTGGCGCCGACGACGGCGCCGGCGGTGAGCGGTTCGTCGGGACCGGCGAGCCGATCGAGGTGCCGTCGACCGAGCCGAGCGCTGTGCGTCGTCGCCCGCTCGATGAACGACTCCGGCCAGGTGTCCACCGACGCCGGGCCGGTCTGCTCCGGCTGACCGGCGAGACGTCCCGATCGCTCGCGTAGCGTGCGAGGATGACCGTGCGAGGATGACCATGCGAGGATGACCATGGCATGGCCGTCGAACTCCACGATCTCGACGAACTGCGACGGTATGTCGCGGATCATCGGTCGCTCGACGGTGTGGTCGTGCAAGGACCTCGACCTCACGCGTCGACGGTGAGCTGATCGCATCGGTGTCGTGCCGCGGTGCGACGTTCCTCGGCGTCGACCTCGCGCCCGGAACGATGCACCATGTGATCGACACGGGTGGGGTCGTGTTCCCGGATCTGCCCGGGCTCCCGTTCGACGCCTACCGCTCGCGGCTGTACACGTCCGAGGAACTGTTGGCGGGTTGGGATCCGGACGTTGCCGGGTCGTTCGCCGAATCGCTCGACATGCGGATCTATCGCTGGGCCAGCCGGGCGCCGACGGGGACATCGCCGTCGATCCTCGACGCGCTGCGCGGCGCCTCCACGACCACGCCGTCGACGACGCGCTCGAGGAGCATCTGCGGGCCTACCCCGACGTGGTCGCGGTGATGGGCGGCCACAGCTTGCGGCGGACCGATGCGATGTACCGCGAGGTCGCCGAGCTCGGCCGGTCGATGGCTCGGGCGGGATGGCACGTCGCGACCGGTGGCGGGCCCGGCGCGATGGAGGCCGCCAATCTCGGCGCCTGGCTGGCCCCGGCCGACGACGCGGCGCTCGACACGGCATTGCAGTTGTTGTCGGTGGCGATCGAGTTCGAGTCGCCCGACGCCTACCTCCTCGCGGGCCGGTCGGTTCGTGACGCCTTCCCCGCGGCGCGCCGAGCCTGGCGGTGCCCACGTGGTTCTACGGGCACGAGCCCACCAACCAGTTCGCCACCCACATCGCCAAGTACTTCGCCAACTCGATCCGCGAGGACGGCCTGCTCGCCCTCGCGCACGCGTGGAGTGGTGTTCGCTCCCGGCTCGGCGGGCACCGTGCAGGAGGTGTTCCAGGACGCCACCCAGAACCACTACGGATTGTTCACCACGCTCAGTCCGATGGTGTTCCTCGACGTCGATTTCTGGCGCCACACGATGCCGGCCGAGCCCCTCCTGCGCTCGCTCGCCGGCGATCGGCCCTACGCCGACCTCATCGGCGCCGCCGACACGGCGGAGGACACGATGTCGTTCCTGCTCGGCCATCCTGCCCGTCCGCTGACGCTCTGAGCGGCTCCGCGCGCCGCCCTCGCCGTGGTGCCAGCGGCCACTTTCGGAACACATGTTCGCACGGTAGGGTCTGTCGTCGATGGCCCCCCGCACGCCCTCCACCACCAAGCGGAGTGCTCAGTCGCGACGAACCGCAGATCATCGTCCGCGGCGCCCGCGAGCACAACCTCCGGAACGTCAACGTCGAACTGCCGCGCGACAAGCTCATCGTGTTCACGGGCCTGTCCGGCTCCGGCAAGTCGAGCCTCGCCTTCGACACGATCTACGCCGAGGGCCAGCGCCGCTACGTCGAGTCGCTCAGCTCCTACGCCCGCCAGTTCCTCGGGCAGATGGACAAGCCCGACGTCGACGTCATCGAGGGGCTGTCGCCGGCGATCTCGATCGACCAGAAGTCGGCGAGCCGCAACCCACGGTCCACCGTCGGCACGATCACCGAGGTCTACGACTACCTCCGCCTGCTGTACGCCCGCATCGGCATCCAGCACTGCCCGAACGACGGCACCCGGCTGCAGCGCCAGACGCCGCAGCAGATCGTCGACCGCATCCTCGACATGGACGACGGCCTCCGGTTCCAGGTGCTCGCCCCGTCGTGCGCGGCCGCAAGGGCGAGTACGACACGCTGCTCGAGGACCTGTCCGGCCAGGGTTACGTGCGGGCGCGCATCGACGGCGAGACGGTCGACATCGACGAGTTCCTGAAGCGTGACGAGCGGCTCGCGAAGTACGAGAACCACAAGATCGAGATCGTCGTCGACCGTCTCGTGCTCAAGGAAGGCATCGAGCGGCGCCTCACCGACTCGCTCGAAACGGCGCTCGGCCTCGCCGACGGTGTCGCCGAGATCGAGGTCGTGCCCGCGTGAGGGCGAGGCGCAGGCCGAGACGCTCACGTTCAGCCAGCACCTCGCCTGCCCGGTGTGCGGGACGAGCTACGACGAGCCGGCGCCGCGCAACTTCTCGTTCAACTCGCCGTACGGCGCGTGCGTGAGTTGCGACGGGTTGGGCACGACGTTCGAGGTCGACCCCGAGCTGATCATCCCCGACCCCGAGATGTCGCTGAACGACGGCGCGATCGCACCGTGGCGGAGCGCCCACACGCAGTACTTCACGCGCATGCTCGAGTCGGTCGCCGAGGTGCACGGCATCGACATGGACGGCGCCGTGGGAGAAGCTCACCGCCAAGCAGCAGAAGGTCATCCTGCACGGCGTGAACGGCAAGATGACGGTGAAGTACAAGAACCGTTACGGCCGCACCCGTTCGTACTCCACCGAGTACGAGGGCGTCATTCCGTGGATCAAGCGGCGCCACGAGGGCAGCGACAGCGACTACGCCCGTGAGCAGTACGAGGGCTACATGCGGCTGGTGCCGTGCTCGGCGTGCAACGGGGCGCGGCTGAAGCCGGCCACGCTCGCCGTGCTCGTCGACGGCAAGAACATCTCCGAGGTCAGCGACCTGCCGATCGGCGAGTCGGCCAAGTTCCTCGCCGCGCTCGAGCTGTCCGAGCGCGACCGGATGATCGCCGAGCGGGTCACCAAGGAGATCAACGCCCGGTTGGGGTTCCTGCTCGACGTGGGGCTCGACTACCTCACGCTGTCGCGGTCGGCGGGCACGCTGGCCGGTGGCGAGGCGCAGCGCATCCGGCTGGCGTCGCAGATCGGTTCGGGTCTCGTCGGCACGCTGTACGTGCTCGACGAGCCGTCGATCGGGCTCCACCAGCGCGACAACCGGCGGCTGATCGACACGCTCACCCGGCTGCGCGACCTCGGCAACACGGTCATCGTCGTCGAGCACGACGAGGAGACGATCCGCGAGAGCGACTGGATCGTCGACATCGGTCCGGGCGCCGGCGAGCACGGCGGCGAGGTCGTCTACTCGGGCCTGGTGCCCGGGATCATGAAGGTCAAGGAGTCGGTCACCGGGCAGTACCTGTCGGGCCGGAAGTCGATCCCGGTGCCCGCAGCAGCGCCGGCCGCAGGGCCTCGAGCAGCTGCGTCATCGAGGGTGCCCGCGAACACAACCTGCGCGACCTCACCGTCGAGATCCCGCTCGGCAACTTCGTGGCGATCACCGGCGTGTCCGGGTCGGGCAAGTCGACGCTGATCCGCGACATCCTGCTGCCGGTCCTGATGCAGCGGATCTACACGTCGAAGATGGCGCCCGGGAAGCACAAGCGGATCAACGGCATCGAGTACCTCGACAAGGTGATCGACATGGACCAGTCGCCGATCGGGCGCACGCCACGGTCCAACCCGGCGACGTACACCGGGCGTGTTCGACAGCATCCGCAAGCTGTTCGCCTCCACCAACGAGGCCAAGGTCCGCGGCTACATGCCGGGCCGGTTCAGCTTCAACGTCAAGGGCGGGCGCTGCGAGGCGTGCGCCGGCGACGGCACGTTGAAGATCGAGATGCACTTCCTGCCCGACGTGTACGTGCCGTGCGAGGTGTGCAAGGGCGCCCGGTACAACCGCGACACGCTCGACATCGAGTTCAAGGGCAAGAACATCGCCGACGTGCTCGACATGCCGGTCGCCGAGGCGGTCGAGTTCTTCGCCAACCAGCCGTCGATCTCGCGGTACATGCAGACGCTCGTCGACGTCGGGCTCGGGTACGTCCGGCTCGGCCAGTCGGCGCCGACGCTGTCGGGCGGCGAGGCGCAGCGGGTGAAGCTGTCGGCCGAGCTCGCCAAGCGGTCGACCGGCCACACGATCTACCTGCTCGACGAACCGACGACCGGCCTGCACTTCGACGACGTGCGCCGCCTGCTCACCGTGCTCCAGCGCCTGGTCGACCAGGGCAACACGGTGCTCGTCATCGAGCACAACCTCGACGTGATCAAGACCGCCGACTGGGTGATCGACCTCGGCCCCGGCGGCGGCACCGGCGGCGGCACGATCGTCGCCGAAGGCCCGCCCGAACACATCGCCACCGTCGAGTCCAGCCACACCGGCCACTTCCTCCGCGACCTCCTCCCCACCCCCTGACCGCCAGGCGATGGCGATGTAGGGGCAATAGCGCCCCACATCTACATCACCGATCTGGCCGGACCCCGGGCGATGGCGATGTAGGGGCAATAGCGCCCCACATCTACATCGCCTCGGCGCTTCGTGGCCTCGGCTCGGAGAGAAGGCGCCGGTGCACGCGAAGGAGGTCGGCGATGGTGGCGTCGAAGGCCTGCTCGTAATCGTCCGCTGAAATGCGCGACGTCCACCAGCCCACCGCCTGGGAGGCGCGGTCGCGGCGGCGATCGCTCGCGATGCCAGCGGTCTCGCGATGGGCAGGATGTACGTCGACCTCGATCGCCCAACGAAGTGAGGGCACGGCGAGATCGAACCGCGCCCGGCCGTAGCCAGGGAGATCGATCGGATATTGGCGTTCCAATCCTGAGATCCCGGCGGCGAGGAGCGCTGCGCCGACGCGTACCTCCGGGTCCGACTCGGCCGGCGCGCCGCCCGCCCGACGCACGAGTTGATCCAGGTAGGTGGTGAGCCACGGCCGCTGCGGCGAGATGAAGTCGACCGCGACTGCCATCATCTCCTCGACCGTGAGGTGGCCGTCGTGCATCGCCTGCTCGATGATCGACAGAAGGTCGTCCGGTCGCACGAACCGGGCGAGATCGAGCGCGGTACGGGCGCGTGCTCGTGATCCTGAGGCCGTCGGGTCGTTGCGCGACGTCCTGATCTTGGATCGCCGCCGTTCGATAGGCCGCAACCCATTTGCGTCGACTGGCTTCCGAGCCGGTGGCGTCAGGACGTGCACGCGCCAGTCCGGTGGCAGTCGCCGGAACGCCGTAGATGCGGCCGGCGGTCGGGCCGGCGATGGCCGCGTACGGGCGGCCGACACACACCGCGGCGCACCGACTGAGCTCGTCGATCGGCCAACTCGGCGACCGGTACACGCCGCGGAGGAAGCCGACGATCGATCCCGACCTTCCTCGGCCCGATGGATCTGATCGGTGCTCATGAACGACCGCAGCTGCGTCGTCGCGGCCATGCCGTGCTGCTGAGCGAAGCAGCCGATGGACGGCCTCCGGTAGGTGAGCCATGGTAACACTCCCGTCGTCGAACGGATCAACTGGGAGAGTCGGCGTCTCGCAACGCTACGGCCTGTCCGGCACCGGCCTCGATGACGGTGTGCGCCCGTCACAGTTCTCCGTCGCCTGCTCGAGATCCCGGGCGATGTAGTTGTGGGGCGCTATCGACCCGACATCGCCATCGCCCCTCGGCAGCTCGGCGATCGCGATGTAGTTGTGGGGCGCTATCGCCCCGACATCGCCATCGCCTGGCCGGGGTGGCGCGTGGGGTCAGCGGTTGCGGAGGCGTTTGCAGAGGTCGTTCAGACGCTTCTTCTCGCTTGATGGTGAGCGAGTCCATGCCGTGTGGCGCCGATCTTGTCGAGCAGGGCGTCGAGTTCCTCCTGGTCGGCGAGCGACGGGGGAGCGGCCGCGGGCGGCATCGGCGGGGGCCCGAGCGCCAGGGTCCGTCGACCACCGTCGACCCACCCGGACGTCGACGGCGAACCGCCGGTCGAACGGGGCTTCTTCGGCGCCTTCGTCTTCTTCGGCTTGCGGGTTCGGTGCGAACTGCCGTCGAGCGGGAGGTGCGGGATCGGCCATCCGGTGGCGAGGCCGAGCGAACGCGCGGCGACGAGCGCGACGGCCACCGACACGAGCAGGAAGATCATCTGACCGGTCGGCGTCGATGCCCGTGAACTGCAGCAGGTTGAGCACGGTGAACACCGCGGCGATTGCCCACAGCGGGATCACGTCGAACCAGCGGACGCCCGGATAGGTGGCGGCGTACACCCAGATGCCGCCGAGGAACAGCGTGCTCAGACCGAGCTGGGCGAAGAAGTCGATCCGCTCGTTCAGCGGCCCGAGGGCCGTGAGGATCAGCGCGGGCATGATCGTGCACGTGAGCACCCAGGCGAGGAACTTGCCGCGCCCGAACAGCGCCTCGAGCTGCTGGCCGAACAGCCAGAAGAACACGACACCGAACAGTGACCAGACGGTCGGTTCGGTGGCGATCGGCCAGGTGACGATGCGCCACACCTCGAAATCGCGCACCAGCGCCGGCACGAAGACCAGCTTGTTGAAGTTGTCGACGCCGGTTCCGTAGACGAACATCGAGGCGACGGCGAGAGCGCACACGATGTCGGTCGTCGTGACGTCGAATCGGCTGAACCTGAACCAGCCGTCGTTCGGGCGTCGTCGGAACATCGCGGCGATCTGATCGGACATCAGGCTTCACCGTACCGGCCTGTCCGTATGCTTGAAGCGTCATGGAGGAACGGTCATGGTGAAGCGCCCACCGACCGGGACGATTCCTGAACTCCCCGGGTCGTACCAGTTCAAGGACGTCCACGGCCGGGTGATCTACGTCGGCAAGGCCTCGAACCTGCGCCAGCGCCTGTCGAACTACTTCCAGTCGCCGCGCAACATGCACCCGCGCACCGCGCAGATGGTGGACGACCGCCGAGTCGGTGGAGTGGACCACGGTCCGCAACGAGGTCGAGGCCCTCATGCTCGAGTTCAGCCTCATCAAGCAGCACAATCCGCGGTTCAACGTTCGGCTCCGCGACGACAAGAGCTACCCGTTCCTCGCCGTCACCGTGGACGACGACTGGCCGCGGGCGTTGGTGATGCGCGGCCGGAAGCGCAAGGGAACCCGGTACTTCGGTCCGTACGCCCACGCCTATGCGATCCGCGACACCCTCGACCTGTTGTTGCGGAGCTTCCCGATCCGCACGTGCAGCCCGGCGAAGTTCAACCAGCACGAGCGACTCGGCCGTCCGTGCCTGCTGTTCCACATCGAGAAGTGCTCCGGGCCGTGCGTCGGAGAGATCGATCCGGTGGCGTACCGGCAGTTGGTCGACGAACTCTGCTGCGTTCCTCGACGGCGACACCGACGACATCGTCAAGCGCCTCGAGGCCGAGATGCACGCGTGCGGCGAGCGACTTGGAGTTCGAGCGGGCGGCGCGCTTGCGCGATCGGCTCACGGCGGTCCGCAAGGCCATCGAGAAGCAGCAGATGGTCGGCGATCGCAGCGAGGACATCGACGTGATCGGCATCGCCGAGGACGAACTCGAAGCGGCGGTCCAGGTGTTCTACGTCCGCAAGGGTCGGGTCCTCGGCCGCAAGGGCTTCATCCTCGACAAGGTGGAGGACCTGTCACCCGGCGGCCTGATCGATCGCATCCTCGAGGAGATGTACGGCGACGAACCGATCCTCGGCGTGCCGAAGCAGGTGCTCGTCCCGTGGGAGGCCGACGACATCGGGACCTACGAGGAGTGGATGACGATGCTGCGCGGATCGAGGGTCCAGATCCGCACCCCGCAGCGCGGCGACAAGCGCGAGCTGCTCGAGACGGTCACCCGCAACGCCAAGGAGGAGTTCACGCGCCACCGGCTGCGCCGCGCGAGCGACCACAACACCCGCAGCCGGGCGCTGACCGAACTGCAGCATCACCTCGACCTCCCCGAAGCACCGCTGCGCATCGAGTGTTACGACATGGCGCACATCCAGGGGACGGACTACGTCGGTTCGATGGTCGTCCTCGAGGACGGGCTGCCGAACAAGCGGGAGTATCGGCGTTTCAAGATCCGTGACGTCCCGGGCAACGACGATTACGCGGCGATGGCCGAGGTCGTGCGCCGCCGGCTCACCGCCTACCTCGCCGAACGTGACCGGCCGATCAACGAGCGCGGCGACAAGCCCGGCAAGTTCGCCTACCCGCCGCAGCTGCTGCTCGTCGACGGCGGCAAGGGCCAGCTGAGCGCGGCGAAGCGGGTGATCGACGAACTCGAGTTGACCGACGAGATCCCCGTCGCCGGTCTGGCGAAGCGGTTCGAGGAGGTCTTCATCCCCGGTCGATCGGACCCGGTCGAGATCCCGCGGGGGAGCGAGGCGTTGTTCATGCTGCAGCGCGTGCGTGACGAGGCGCACCGGTTCGCCAACACGTTCCACGGCGAACGGCGCAGCAAGCGGATGACGGCGAGCTCGCTCGACGGCATCCCGGGGCTCGGCGAGACGAGGAAGAAGAAGCTGGTCGCGGCGATGGGTGGGGTGAACGCCGTCAAGCGAGCGTCGCTCGACGAGCTGCGGCGCCAACAGTTTCCTGCCGGACGCGGTGGCCGAGGCGATCCACGAACGTTTCCATCCGAGCATCACGCCGGCCGACGGACACGTGAGCGACACCTGACACCCGTCCAATCCCCGTTTGCGTCGGGTTTTCCGTCGCCCAGGCCATCAGAAATCCTGACGCAAACGAGGATTGAATGACGGATGACGGTCAGCCGTGGGCGGCGGTGAGGGCGGCGAAGAGCTCGACGAGCTGACCGTGACGGGTGTCGAGATCGGCGGCGAACGCCCAGTCGGGGACGATGAACTCGTCGAACCCCAGGTCGACGTAGCCGCCGACCTCCTCGACGATCGGATCGATCGATCCGACGATCGTGCGCGCCGCCATCCCGCCGGCGCGCGCCTTCGCCACGCGTCGGCATCGTCGGTGACGATCACCAGTGCCTGCGCGCACTTGCGCATCGTCGCCGGGTCACGCCCGACGCGTTCGCACGCCGCGAGGAACTTCGTGACGCCGGCGCCGGCCAACTCGGGCGCGCCCCACGTGTTCCATTCGTCGGCGTGTGTCGCCGTGATGCGCAGCATCCGCGGGCTCGCGGTCCCGACGAGGATCGGCAGCGGCGCCTGCACCGGCTTCGGGTCCATCGGCGCGTCGAGGATCGTGTAGTGCGTGCCTTCGAACGTGGTGCGCTCGTTCTCGAACAGGCTGCGCACGATCTGGATCGCCTCCTCGAACCGGTCGACACGCGTGGCGGGTGGCTCGAGCTCGATGCCGTACGCGTGGTGTTCGTTGATCTGCCAGCCGGCGCCGATGCCGAGCACCAGCCGGCCGTTGGAGATGTGGTCGATCGTCGCGGCCCGGTTGGCGAGGACCGCCGGATGGTGCACCGACGTGGGAGCGACGAGCGAGCCGAGGCGCACCCGTTCGGTCACCGCCGCGACCGCGGGCAGCATCGCCCAGCACTCGTGCATGTCGCCGGGCGCGAACTCCTCGCTGCCGGTGTTCGGCATGTAGTGGTCGGCGTACCAGAGGCCGTGCCAACCTTCGGTGTCGGCGAGGCGGGCCAGTTCGAGGATCTCGGACACGGGACGGCTGGAATTGGGCCACACGGAGAACTTCATGGCGCCGACCGTAGCCTCGCCCCGGTGAGCGACGACCTGTGGGAGGAACACGCTTCCTGGTGGATCGACGGCTTCACCGCCGGTGCCGATCCCGAGTACGAGGAGCAGATCCTGCCGTTGGCGCGAGCGGAACTGGCCGGTTTCCACCGGCTGCTCGACGTCGGCTGCGGCGACGGTCAGATCAGCCGGATGATGGCGGCCGCCGGCTCGGACGCGGTCGGCGTCGACCCCACCTGGAATCAGATCGCGGTGGCGGGCGAGCGGGCGGGCGGGCCGGCGTACGTTCGGGCCGGAGCGGCCGAGCTGCCGTTCGCCGACGGGTCGTTCGACGCCGCGGTCGCGTGCCTCGTGTTCGAGCACATCGACGACGTGCACGGTGCGATCGACGAGATCGCCCGGGTCGTCCGCCCCGGCGGCCGCTTCTCGTTCTTCCTGAACCATCCCGCTGCTCCAGACGCCCGGCAGCGGGTGGATCAGCGACCACACCCTCGACCCGCCCGAGTCGTACTGGCGCATCGGCCCGTACCTCGTCGAGCAGGACTCGGTCGAGCAGGTCGAGCGCGGAGTCTTCATCCGCTTCATCCACCGGCCGCTCTCGACGTACGTCAACGCGCTCGGCGAAGCCGGGCTCGTGCTCGAGCGGATGGTCGAACCCGCACCGCCGGACGGCTTCCTCGAACGTGCCGCCGGAGTACGCGGCGGCCTCGGCGATCCCGCGCCTGCTGTACCTCCGCCTGCGCCGAACCTGAGCCCCTGGCGTTCCCCGGTCCCGCATCGCCCTGTCGCGTAGGGTGACCTCGTGGCTGACATCGTCCTGATCACGGGGCTCTCGGGCGCGGGTCGATCGGGCGTTGCGGACGTGATGGAGGACCTCGGATGGTTCGTCGTCGACAACCTGCCGACCGCGCTGATCGGCACGATCGTCGAGCTGGCGGCGAAGCCCAACAGCGACATCGAGCGGCTCGCCCTCGTGGCTGGTCGCCAACACGTCGAGGTGCTCAGCAAGGTCGGCGAACTGCGCGCCGCCGGGCACGATGTGCGCGTCCTCTTCCTCGATGCGTCGACGGCGGAACTCGTCCGTCGATACGACGCCACTCGGCGTCTCCATCCGCTGGCGGAACACGCCGCAGGCCTCGTCGAGTCGATCGAACTCGAGCGAACGACGCTCGACCCCCTGCGCGGTGCCGCCGATCTCGTGATCGACACGACCGACCTCAACGTGCACCAACTCAAGGAGCGGGTCGTCCGAGCGTTCGATTCGCCACGCGATTCGCGGCTGCAGGTCGCCGTCGAGAGCTTCGGCTTCAAGCACGGTCTGCCGCTCGACGCCGACATCGTGATGGACGTCCGTTTCCTTCCGAACCCGCACTGGGAGGACGACCTTCGTCCGCTCACCGGCCACGACCGCAAGGTCCGCGACTACGTGTTGGAGACGGCCGCCGGCTCGGGTTTCGTCGAACGATTCGACGACCTGCTCGCGTCACTGCTGCCGCAATACGAGGCCGAAGGTCGCAGCTATCTGACCGTGGCGATCGGCTGCACCGGTGGTCGACACCGCTCCGTGGCGGTCGCCGAAGAGCTCGCCGAGCGGTTGCGGGGGCGCGGAATCGCCGTGCGGACGAGCCATCGCGACGTGGCCCGCTGACCCGCACACCCGGGTCGTCCGGCTCGGGCCGGAACGAATCGGCGTCTTCTGACGTTTCACCACGCGCCCACTACAGTCGGGCGCGCTCCACATCCCGAGGCCCCGCGGCCACCCCTCGATTCTCCAACGAAAAGGAACAACACATGACGGTCAGAGTCGGCATCAACGGATTCGGACGGATCGGTCGCAACTTCTTCCGTGCGGCCTCACAGCTCGGCGCCGACATCGACATCGTCGCCGTCAACGACCTCGGGTCGCTCGACACCATGGCCCACCTGCTGAAGTACGACTCGGTCCTCGGCGTGCTGCCGCAGAAGATCAGTGCCACCAAGGGCGGCATCAAGGTCGGCGACGAGACGCTGAGGGTGCTCAGCGAACGCAATCCGGCCGAGCTGCCGTGGGGCGACCTCGGCGTCGACCTGGTCATCGAATCAACGGGCATCTTCACGTCTCGCGACAAGGCCGCGACGCACCTGGAGGCCGGCGCACCGCTCGTGATCGTGTCGGCACCCTCGAACGGCGCCGACGCCACGTTCGTCTACGGCGTCAACCACAAGGACTTCAAGCCCGCACAGCACAAGGTCATCTCGGCCGCGAGCTGCACGACCAACTGCTTCGTCCCGCTCGTCAAGGTGCTCGACGACGCGTTCGGCGTGGTCAACGGACTGATGACCACGATCCATGCGTACACGGGCGACCAGTCGCTCGTCGACGGGCCGCATTCCGACCTGCGCCGAGCACGGGCGGCCGCGATCAACATCATCCCGACCTCGACGGGCGCGGCCCGCGCCACGTCACTCGTCCTGGAGTCGATGAAGGGCAAGCTCGACGGAGGATCGTTCCGGGTGCCGGTGCCGACCGGATCGATCACCGACTTCACCGCCAACCTCAGGAAGGCTGCGTCCGTCGACGCCATCAACGAGGCCTTCGCCGCCGCGGCGAAGAAGGAGCTCAAGGGCATCCTCCGCTACACGGACGAGCCGATCGTGTCGAGCGACATCGTCAATGATCCGCACTCGTGCATCTTCGACTCCGACCTGACCCAGAGCCTCGGCAAGCTGGTCAAGGTGAACGGCTGGTACGACAACGAGTGGGGCTACTCGAACCGCCTCATCGACATCACGCTGTACACGGGCAGCGCGCGTCAAGCGCTGACGCGCATGAGCACGATCCCGACGCTGGAGGATCTCGAGGGCCGACTCGGCGACCTGAGCGGCAAGCGGATCCTGGTCCGCACCGACTTCAACGTTCCGCTCGACGATGACGGCACGATCACGGACGACTTCCGCATCCGTGCCGCGCTGCCCACGATCGAGTGGCTGACCGAGCGCGGCGCGAACGTCGTCACGGCGAGTCATCTCGGCCGGCCGAAGGGCGAAGCCGAATCCGAAGTACTCGATGGCACCCGTGCGGGCGCGCCTCGCCGAACTGGCGCCGGGCGTCGAGCTGCTCGAGAACCTGCGTTTCGACCCCGGCGAGACCGCCAACGACCCGGCCTTCGTGGCGAAGCTCGTCGATGGCGTCGACGGCTACGTCAACGACGCGTTCGGTGCTTCGCACCGCGCGCACGCATCGATCGTCGGCCCGCCGCAGTTCGTGCCCTCCGCGATGGGGCGACTGCTTGCAGAAAGAGGTCGACGTCCTGCTGGGGCTCCGCGACAAGCCGCGCCACCCGTTCGTCGCGGTGCTCGGTGGCGCGAAGATCTCCGACAAGCTCGGCGTGGTCGAGGCCCTCCTCGGCATCGTCGACTCGATCGTGATCGGCGGCGCGATGTGCTTCACGTTCTTCGCCGCGCGCGGCCTGCCGATCGGCGACTCGCTGTTCGAGCCCGACATGGTCGACACGTGCAAGCGGTTGCTCGACGAGGCAACCGCGAAGGACAAGACGATCCACCTGCCTGACGACATCACCGGCGTCGACCCCGGCGGCAACTTCGCCACGTTCGGCAACCGCCTCGGCGACGGGTGCAAGGGGTTCGACATCGGCCCCGGTTCCGCCGCCGCGTTCACCGACGTGATCATGGACGCCCGAATGGTGTTCTGGAACGGGCCGATGGGGATGTTCGAGGACGATCGATTCGCAGCCGGCACGCGCACCGTCGCGCAGGCGATGGCCGACACGAAGGCGTTCACGGTGGTCGGTGGCGGTGACTCGGCGGCGGCCCTCGCCCAGTTCGGCCTCGACGACGAGGTCGATCACGTGTCGACCGGAGGCGGGGCGAGCCTCGAGCTGTTGGAGAACGGCGACCTTCCGGGTCTGCAGGCGTTGCGAGGAGAGTCATGAGTCGCCGCATCCTCATCAGCGGCAACTGGAAGATGCACCACAACCACTACGAGGCGATCCAGACCGTGCAGAAGCTGCACTACCTCATCCCCAAGGACGCGTTCGAGAACGTCGACGTCAGCATCCATCCACCGTTCACCGACCTGCGCAGCGTGCAGACGGTGATCGAGAGCGACGAGATGGCGTTCGCCCTCGGCGCCCAGCACTGTCACTGGGAGGACAAGGGCGCGTTCACCGGCGAGGTCAGCCCCGGCTTTCTCGCCAAGCTCAACGTGCGCTACGTGGTCGCCGGCCACAGCGAACGGCGCGAGCTGTTCGGCGAGACCGATGAGATGGTCAACAAGAAGGTCGGGGCGATCCAGGCGAACGGGATGATCCCGATCATGTGCGTCGGCGAAACGCTCGACGAGCGTGAGGCGGGTGACACGGAGGCGAAGGTGCTCGGCCAACTCGAGGCCGGCCTCGCCGGACGCACCGCGGCGCAGATCGCCGCGCTCGTGATCGCGTACGAGCCGATCTGGGCGATCGGCACGGGCAGAACGGCCACGTCCGACGATGCGCAGGCGGTGTGCGGCGCGATCCGTCGGCGACTGGCGGAGCTGGCCGACGGGGACACCGCGGAGGCGGTCCGGATCCAGTACGGCGGATCGGTCAAGGCGGGCAATGCTGCCGAATTGATGGCCCAGCCGGACATCGACGGTGCCCTCGTCGGCGGTGCGAGTCTCGACCCCGACGAGTTCTCCCGCATCATCCAATTCGGCGGCTGAGCCCCGGCGCCGATCGGGCGAACGGGTGGAACATTCGTTCCACGGGGTGTTGCGAAAATGCGTTTGACTTTTCACACAGCTGAAATCAGACCCGCCTACCGGGCGGTAAGTGTCGCTGCTAGTGTTCGTACACCTGTTATTCACCAGGGAGGGGGATAACGGGTCTCGACTGTGGTCGAACGCCGGCCAGCCGGGCGGTTCCTGCGGCATGCCCTCCCATTCTGTAATCCATCCAGGAGGACATATACGTGAACACGATACGACGGAGCCACAAGCTCCTCGCTCTCGCTGCCGCGTCGACGTTGATCATCGCCGCATGCGGCAGTGACGACGACGGCGATGCTGCCGAGGACACCACTGCGGGGACCACGGAGGGCACCGAAGCCCCCGAGGGCACCACCGCAGAGACCACCGCAGACACAACAGCAGACACTGCCGTTGAGGACACCACGGAAGGCACCGACGGCGAAGCGCCGGCCGGTGACGCCGCGATGATCCTCACGGTCGATCTGGCGGAGGAAGCCGTTTGGGAGGACGGTACTCCGGTCACAGTCGCCGACATCGAATGCACGTGGCAGGCGAACCTGAACACGCCCGGATCGCTGTCGACCGTCGGTTACGACAAGATCGTCAGCGTCGAAGCCGGCGAGAGCGACAAGCAGGCCGTGATCACGTTCTCGAGCGTGTTCGCCCCGTACAAGACGATCTTCGACAAGATTCTCGAAGCGTCACTGCACGAGGACTGCAACGACGTCTCGCTCGACTACGAAGACGGCACGCTGCCCGAATCGGCCAGCGCGTACAAGTTCGAGTCGTGGAGCACCAGCGGCTCGGTCCTCGTGCCGAACGAGAACTACTGGGGCGACGCTCCGGTCACCGAGCGCCTCGTCATGACGCCGCTCGCCGACTCCGACACGGAGATCGCCGCGCTGAAGGCTGGCGAAGTCGACTTCATCTACCCGCAGTTCTACGCCGGCATCCAGGACGCGCTCGCCCAGGCGAACGTCAACGTCCAGGTCGACTTCGGCGGTGACTACGAGGGCTTCTACTTCCAGTCCTCCACCGACGAGAGCGTCGCTGGTCCGTTCGCCGACCCGATCTTCCGCGAGGCCTTCTCGCTGTCGATCGACCGCGAAGCGGTGTTCCAGCAGATCTACGTGCCGATCGAGTCATCTGCCGAGATGCTGCAGTGTGGTCCGATCGTTCCGGGCCCGTACTGCGAGAGCAACGCCGAAGGCGCATGGGCCGACAACGCGTACGACCTTGCTGCTGCCGAGACCCTGCTGACCGACGCCGGTTGGACCAAGGGTGGCGACGGCTTCTGGGCCGACGCGGAGGGCAATGTTCCGGAGATCCGTTGGATCGTCAACACCGGCAACACCCGTCGTGAGGACACCCAGGCCTTCCTCATCCCCGAGCTGCAGGCAGCGGGCTTCAACGTCGTCGCCGACAACTGCGACGCGGCCTGCTACTTCCAGCAACGGCTCCCAGCCCTCGACTACGACATGGCCATGTACATCTCGACCGCACCGCCGGACCCGAGCTACCTGACCTCGTCGTTCACCTGCGGCCAGATCCCGACCGAGTCCAACGGCTTCGTCGGCCAGAACTCCACTGGTTGGTGCAACGAGGAAGCTTCGGCGGCCCTCGAAGAGGCAGACGAGACGGTTGACGAGGCGGCCCGCGCCGACCTCATCAAGGAAGCCCTCGCGCTGATGGAGGCAGACAACGTGATGTTGCCGCTCTTCCAGTTCCCGAAGTCGGGTGCCTGGCTGACCGACAAGGTCGGCACGCCGGAAGTCGTCGGTGCCCAGCTGAACAACTACATGGCGTTTGACAACATCAACGAGTGGCAAGACCTCGACGGTGACGGCCAAGTCATCCTCGGTGCCGAGCAGTGGCCAGAGTGCCTCAACCCGGTCACCGAGTGCGCCAACTCGTCGTGGTACGTCTGGACCGTCGCATTCCCGGTCCTGCCCGCCCTGTGGGTCACCACCAATGATCAGCTGTTCGAGCTCTCACCGCTCGTGGCATCTGAACCCGTCGTCGAGGTTCTCTGATCCATGACGACTGAAGACTCCAGGTTCGCCCTGGTGTCAGCCTGATGGTGTGGGGCCGACCGTCGCCGGTCGGCCCCACCCGTCTGTCCATCCGTTCTCGCTGATTTCCATCTGAACACCGGAGACGATCTCCATGGCCAGAACCATTCTCCGACGACTGGTGTGGGCGGTTCCCACACTGCTGCTCGTCACCTTCCTCGTCTATGTCGCCATTCGCATCGGGACCAACCCGTCCGAGGCGTACCAACGTTCGAACCCGCGTGCCAACGCTGCGAAGATCAAGGAATACGAGGAGCTCAACAACCTCTATCCCGGCGTCGGCGGCTACATCAGGGGGTACTTCGGCTGGCTCAGCGGCTTCGTCACCGGCGACTGGCCACGCAGCATCGTCGGGCGCCGTGAAGTGTGGCCCGAACTGAAGGATGCGATGGCGAACACGCTTCGCCTCGGCATCGCCGCAACGGTGATCGGTGTGTCGATCGGTCTGCTGCTCGGCATCTACGCCGCATTGAAGCCAGGCAGCCTGCGTGACTCCACCGTGAACGGCGCCGCCTTCTTCGGGTTCAGCGTGCCGCCGTACGTCTCGGCCGTGATCTTCCAGCTCGTCTTCGCCGTGCTGTGGGTCCAGTGGTTCGGCAAAGCGCTGCTCCCCACGTCCGGTGTGTATCCACCGGGCCACAAGGGATTCGACCCGGTACTGATGTCGAAACACATGATCCTGCCCGTCACCGTGGTGGCGATCCAGATCATCGCCATCTACTCGCGTTACATGCGCGCCTCGCTGCTCGACGTGTTGAACAGCGACTACATGCGCACCGCTCGAGCCAAGGGCATCAGCGAGCGTCGTGTGCTCGTGAAGCACGCACTGCGAAACTCGATGATTCCCGTCGTGACCGTCGCCGCCATCGACTTCGGAGCGATCCTCGCCGGCCTGATCATCACCGAGCGAGTGTTCCAGTACCCCGGCATGGGTGATTTCTTCCTGACGGCGTTCGACAACGGGGACTTCCCGCAACTCATGCCGTTCATGGTCTTCATCGTTGCCTTCGTCATTTTCATGAACCTGCTCGCCGACATCTCGTACCGCTGGCTCGACCCAAGGATTCGCCTTGACTGAGATACTCAACACCGAACGGGCGCTCCTCGGCGTCGACGCGCCGATCGGGCCCACGATCACCGGCGGACTCGGCGACAGCCAGGGCCTCGCCATCACGCCGCTGTCGCCGCGTCAGATGGCATTCAAGCGATTCATGCACCACAAGGGTGCCGTGATCTGCTCGGTCGATCATGTTCCTGATGGTGACCTTCGTCGTGCTCGCCCCGATCACGGCCAGGTACGGCGTCAACGACAGCATCTTCCGCGCCGAGGCGGGTCATCCCAACTCGTTCCTCTCGCCGCGGTCGGAAGCGTGGTTCGGGACCGACGCCATCGGGCGTGACCTCTACAGCCGGCTGATCTACGGCCTGCGGGTGTCGCTCGTGATCGGCTTGTTCGCGGCGATCTTCGCGACGGTGGTCGGCCTCACCGTCGGCGCCATCGCCGGCCTGCGCGGCGGCGTGTTCGACGACATCCTGATGCGCGTCACCGACATCTTCCTCGCCTTCCCGTTCCTCGTCGCACTGCTCGTCGTTCGTAACTTCCTTGGTGCGCTCGGGTTCCTCGAACCGATCGTCGGCCCGAAGACCTCGCTCCGATTCATCATCCTCCTGTTCACCATCTTCGGTTGGATGGGCGTCGCCCGGCTCGTACGAGGTCAGATCCTCGCGCTCAAGGAGCGCGAGTTCGTCGAGGCGGCGCGTGCGCTCGGCTCGTCCGACCGTCGCATCGTGGTCAAGCACCTCCTGCCCGAACGCCGTCGGTCCGATCCTCGTGGCGCTCACGACCGCCGTCGTGGCCGCGGTCATCGCCGAGTCGACGTTGGCGTTCTTCGGGTTCGGTCCCGACGCCGGGTCGGGCAACACGTCGCTCGGCAACCTCGTCAGCGACTCGAAGAGCGCGGTACAGGCTGGTCAGTGGTGGCTCGTGATCTTCCCGTGCGCTCTGCTCGTCCTCGTCGCCGTCTGCATCAACTTCATCGGTGATGGTCTGCGCGACGCAAGCGACCCGAAGCTGCTGATGGGAGAGGACGCCTGATGGACGAACCCGTCCTGGCGTTGCGCGACTTCCGCGTCACCTTCAACACGATGAACGGCAAGGTGCAGGCGGTTCGCGGCATCGACCTCGACGTCGGTCGTGGTGAGATGGTCGCCATCGTCGGCGAGTCGGGATCGGGCAAGTCCGTGACGTTCCTCGGTCTCATGGGTCTGCTGCCGAAGTCGGCGAAGATCACCGGGTCGGGAACGGTCAACGGCGAGGAGCTCGTCGGGCTCACCTCGAAGCAGATGATGAACGTACGCGGCAAGAAGATCGCGATGATCTTCCAGGACCCGCTGTCGGCGCTCAACCCGGTCCAGAAGATCGGTGTGCAGATCGTCGAGATGATCCAGTCGCACGAGAACATCTCGAAGGCCGCGGCCCACGTCCGAGCCGTGGAGCTGCTCGACATCGTCGGCATCCCACAGCCAGCACAGCGGGCGGTGCAGTATCCGCACGAGTTCTCCGGCGGCATGCGCCAGCGCGTGATGATCGCCATGGCGATCGCCAACGAGCCTGAGGTGCTGATCGCCGACGAGCCGACCACGGCGCTCGACGTGACGGTGCAGGCCCAGATCCTCGAGGTGATGCAACAGATCCAGCGCGAACTGCGCACGTCGATCGTGCTGATCACGCATGATCTCGGCGTCGTTGCCCGCGTGGTCGATCGGGTGCAGGTGATGTACGCCGGAAGGTCCGTCGAGCGGGCGTCCGTCCATGACTTGTTCGAGCAGTGTTCGCATCCGTACACCAAGGGTTTGCTCGCATCGCTCCCGTCGCAGGGCAACGACCGGCTTGATCCCCATTCCGGGTTCGCCCCCCAACATGCTGAATCCGCCGCCGGGCTGCGCCTTCGCGCCGCGTTGCAATTACGCGATCGAGAAGTGCGAGATCGGGGTGCCCGAGCTCGTGCCGTTCGGCAGGGGTGAGACGGCATGCGTACGCGCCGACGAGCTGGTGGGAGTGTTGGCGAATGTCTGAGCCGATCCTGGTGGTCGAAGACCTGGTGAAGACGTTCGAGATCCGCTCGCTGAGCGGGTTCCACATCGAGAAGCGAAGCGTGCAGGCGGTCACTGGCGTGTCGTTCACGCTCGACGCTGGACAGACGATGGGGCTCGTGGGCGAGTCGGGATCCGGCAAGACCACGGTCGGCCGGTGCGTGCTGCGGCTCGTCGAGCCGACGGCCGGCTCGATCAAGTTCGAGGGCGTCGAACTGATGGATCTCGATCGCAACGCGATGCGCAAGATCCGCCGTGAGATGCAGATCGTGTTCCAGGATCCGTACGCGTCGCTCGACCCACGCCGCACCGTCGGTGCCGCGATCGCTGAACCGTTCGAGATCCAGAAGATCAGTGGCGACCACGACAAGCGGGTCGGCGAGCTCCTCGAGCTCGTCGGTCTGGCGGCCGACCATGCGCAACGGTTTCCCCACGAGTTCTCCGGTGGACAACGGCAGCGCATCGGCATCGCCCGAGCGCTGGCGCTGAACCCGAAGCTGGTCATCCTCGACGAGCCGGTGTCCGCCCTCGACGTGTCGATCCAGGCCGGCGTCGTGAACCTGCTGCAGGACCTCCAGGACGAACTCGGGCTGTCGTACATCTTCATCGCCCACGATCTCTCGATCGTGCGTCACATCTCCGACGTGATCGCGGTGATGTACCTGGGCAAGCTCGTCGAGGTGGCGCCGGCCGACCGAGATCTACGCGCGGCCGTCGCATCCGTACACGCAGGCGTTGCTGTCGGCGGTGCCGGAGCCCGATCCGCTCATCGAGCGCGAGCGTCGTCGCGTCGTGTTGGAGGGCGAGGTGCCGTCGCCGATCAATCCGCCGAGCGGATGCCGGTTCCGCACGCGTTGCCCGAAGGCGGAGGGCAAGTGCGCGGAGGAGGAACCGCTGCTGATCGTACGCGGGACGGGCCATCCGGTGGCCTGCCACTTCCCGGAGACGATCTTCGTCGACCAGGGTGCGCCGGTGAGCTTCCAGCCGTCCGAACGGTAGGATTCCCGGCCGTGCGCGACGTCATGCTCTACCTCACTCTCGCCATCAACGTGCTCGCCATGGCTGCCCTGATCGCGGGCATCCTGATGCACAGCGGGCGTGGTGGCGGCCTGTCCGACATGTTCGGAGGGGGCGGAGGAGCTGCTCTCGGTTCGTCGGCGGCGGAGCGCAACCTCAACCGCATCACGTTCGTGTTCGCGCTGATCTGGATCTTCACGCTCGTGGCGCTCGATTTCTTGCTGGACGTGGTGTAGCGGCGAAGCAACAGATAGGGTCAACGGCCCACCACGTCGGAGTGGCGGAATGGCAGACGCGCTAGCTTGAGGTGCTAGTGCCCTATTATGGGCGTGGGGGTTCAAGTCCCCCCTCCGACACCACCTTGACCAGGGCATCTGCCCTGGTCATTGGCTTTTTCGGGACCGATTCTCGGGTCTCCGAAGGTCATTTGTCCGCGATTTGTCATCAGAATTTCTGTCATCGGAGCTCGTGGCATCCAGCGAACTCGAGCAGCGTGGGCCACGCGGAGCAGTGCACGCGGCATCGCCGCTCGTGTCACACCCGTGATGCATGCTTGTCAACGTGATCTGCATTCGAGCCGCTTCGTCAATTTCGGTACGCGCCCGCCGGCCCAACTGCCGATCGCCGAGACCATGAAGATCTTCATCAGCTCGCTCGATTGGTGGTCACGAGGATCTTCGAAATGCTGCAGCGTCTGCGATCGCAGCGCTTGGCCACGAAGCGGTCCGCGCAGAGGATTTCGGTGCCAGTCCCGAAGCGCCCCAGATTGCGTGTCTTGCTGGCGTCCGGGCTGCTGACGCCTTGGTGCTTATTCTGGGCGAGCGCTACGGGCACACGCAGCGCTCGGGCCTGTCGGCGACTCATGAGGAGTATCACGAGGCTCGTGAAGCTCGGCCGGTGCTCGTGTTTATCCAGCGGGGCGTCCAACCGGAGGAGCGTCAAGCTGCCTTCATGAGTCAGGTGCAAGGCTGGGAACGAGGGCACTTCACTGCACACTTCTCCGATGTCACCGAGCTTCGTGACCGAGCAATCCGAGGACTGCACGATTACGCGATGGCGAATGAGAGTTCTCCGGTTGACGAGGGTCAGATTCTCAAGCAGGCTGCGGCACTCCATCCCGGCAAGCCGGTCAACCACCTGCCCCGCCATCGTTCTAGCTGTCGCTGGGGGTCCGCGTCGTGTGGAACTGCGACCGGCTCAGCTCGAGAGCGAAGAACTTCGTCGCTTCATGCTGGCGGAACCGCCGCGGCGCGGGTGTTCATCTCTCACCGGCACACCGACAAGCGGATCGCAGAGGCGATAGCGACGTTCATAAAGCGGACGACGGCGAACCAGGTCGTCGTGTTCGACTCCTCGAGTTCCTCCTTCGAGAGCCCCCGAATGGGAAAAATGTCAACACAGAGTTGAAGGAAGCGCTCGCGAGGTCCGATGTTGTTTCACTGGTGTATACAGCCGCGGGCGAGGACTGGCAGTACTGCATGTGGGAGTGCGGGGTTGCAACAGATCCCCGCGACGAACATTTGACGAGTGTCGTCGTTCTGAAGTGCGGCAGCGGGCGAAGCGCCGAAGCCTTTCGCAGACACCCTGGTCGTCGACGCCCCGACGAAGACGCTGTCATCGCCTTCATCAAGCAGTTCCTGACCGGGCCGACGTTCTTTCCTCGGCTCGGCAAGCAGGTCAGCAGCTATGCCGCCGAGGAAGCGATTCTGGACGAGATCGTGCGAGAATTGCACAAGGTGCTCACCGAGGTCATGCCGGCTCCACAAGCGGGCAAGGAGTCTGACCTTGTCGCCACGTCATATCTCCGAATCCAGCTTCCGCATGACGATGTCGCTGCAATCACCGCCCGGCCGGACACCGAGCGATTGGCGCTCGTCGCGACGCGTGCTCGTGAGCGCGGATTCGTCGTCGAAAGCGAACTGGCGCGTCGCTATTCGCTATCAAGGTGGACGTGTCCCACCACGTTGGGGCGAATTCGGGACGTGTGGACGAGCCAGTTTCCGGATTCGGCGCCGTTGTGGTTCGACTGATCGTGCGACAAGCAAAGCTGGCGATCACCACAACTATCCGAACGATGTCCCGTGGGCCCCGTACCGAACGAGCGTGGAGCGGTCGTACATCCCGGTGGTCAGCCGCAGCCGGGCGATGCCATCGGGAGGAATGCAGTTCGACCTCTACTTTGTGGCTATCGGCCCGGCCCCCGTCCCGGTCTCCACGAGGATGATCCCGATCGAAATGCGTTCCACAAGCGCATCGGCACGACACTCGGCATCCGCCATCCTGCTCGGCGATCTGGTCGTGGAAATGACGAGGAAGAGCGAAGCCGCGTACCGGTCCTCGCCGAGAACGGTGGCGTCAAGTACATCGTTCATCGCAGCATGATCGACCAGTTCCTCGCGCAACAGGCGATGAGCGGCAACGACGTCAAGGAGCTCAGCCTCGAGCAACTCCTCGAGGATCGCTCAAGTTCGCGACGATCTTCGCCGAACTCGTTCGCCATCGTGCCGCCGAGCACCACGATGGAGGAGCAAAGCGAAGTTGACCAAGACGAACAATGCACAAGACGTGCTCGTCACCGTCACAGACTCCGGAAACACCGGTAGTCGGATGCTACGAACACGATGTTCGTGTATCAACCCTCTCAACGGACCTGACAGGCTAACACGACCGCGCGGAGACTTGGTGTCCGTACCCGACGCGCGCCGTCGACCGAATCAGTCTGTGTCGTCCGTAAAGCGGATAGGCACTACTCGGATAGTGCAACCGGATCATGTCGAGAGCATCTTCGTCGGGATGCTTGAACTTCGAGCCGTCTGTGCAGACGAGAATCTCATCGGGCTCGACGAGTTCCAACAGGTCGTCGGTGATGTTCTGCCGGCTGCCGTGGTGCGGCAGCTTGAAGAGCTGCGACATGCAGCTTGGTCTCGCCGCGCTACGCGAGCAGCGCACACATCGACGCCTCCAGTTCGGACGCGAAGGCGTCGCCTGTGAGAAGGATCGACGCGCCGCTGTACTCGAAGAGAAAGGCGATGCTCGAGCCGTTGGCCACGCTGGAGTCCTTGCCGAACTCGCCGACGCCGCGCTCCGCCTCGTCGGCGAACGCGGCCGATGAGCTGATCGAAGCGACCGCGGTCGTCGTCCCCACGGTCGGGCTCGGGCCACTTACGGAGCAATCGGCGCAGCCGTTCCTCGGTGGGGGACAGAAGCACCGCCGTCGCGCCGCCCGGCAGCGGGATCGCCGGTGGTGGGCACCCGCTGGGACGAGAAGGCCCGTCCGTCGACCGCCACATTGCGAATCGACTCGGGAATCAGTTCGCTCAAGGCATCGCCCTGGCGAACACCGCGGTTCCCCCGTGGTTGAACAGCCGCTCGAGCTGGTCGCGGCCGTTGAACCAGATGTCGTCGGCGACCAGTCGTCCGTCGCGCAACGCCCGAATTGTTCCCTCGATATGGTCGAGGTCGACGTGCGTCACGATCGAGACGTCGACCTTCGTCGGTGTGCCGGCGGCGCCGAGCAACGAGCCGAGCCCCGCGGTCGAATGCGGATCCGAGACCTCCGTCGATGAGCACCCGCCAGAGCCGGCCGTCGTTTCCCATGTATTCGAGCAACAGGCAGTCGCCGCACGCCGCCGTCAGAGCGGTCAGGCTCACCCCTCCGCAGAGCCACAGGCCGACGCGCCGGCTGGTCCATCGGCGCGTCGATGCCCTCGGCGGCTCCCATTGGTGCCTTCGTCACAGGGTCGAAGAGACTCCACGGCTTCAAATCGGTCCATGCGGCCGTCAGGTACGGTCTTGCGTTCGTCGTCGTCGGCGCAGGAGGTCTTGCAGATCCCTGATGTCGTCGACACGAGCTCGATCGCTCCGAGAATGTGGACCGACTCTTGCACGCAGCCGATGTAAAGACGGACCGTGTCGTGCGTGCACGCCGCGCGCTCTGGGCGGTGGTGGCGACCATCAACCGTTCACCTGCCCGATCGCCGAGCGCGGCACGTGCCCAGTAGTCGACCACTCGTTCTGGCGCGGCGTCGACGATCGTCCGAGCCTCGGGCTGAGCACTGACGGCGGACGGCTCGGCCAACTGCAAGAGAAGTTCGCCAGCCCCAGCCGGGTCGAGGATGGCGCTCACCTGGACGCCGTTCTCCACACCGAATCCTCCACGCTGTACTCGCTTTGCAGCTCAGAGTACGCCGCGAGGGCGGCATCGAGATGCTTCGCCTTCCACTTGTCATCGACGGTCGCCCACTTCTTGTAGACCCCGGCGAGGATCGAGCGTCCTTCGTTGTCCGGAAGCACGTCGATCGCTCCCTTCGGCAGCACGACGGCTTCGGGGAACTCGGCGAGCGCCTCGGCGAGCCTTGCCTCGTCGTTGCTTCCGACCGAATCGCGGGCCAGCTCCTGGGCATGGCGCGGCCAAGCTGTTGGCCGCCTGCTGGAGGTCGAAGGCCGACGAGTCGTTCCTGGCGAGTCCCCAGGCCCCCGATCCGGGACCGGTGGCGAACACGCCATACCGGTTCGCCGCCTCCTCGAAGTCGCCCAGCTCGCGCGCCGTCTTTGCGAGGAGGCGGCACACTTCCGCCGTCTTCGCGTACCCCATCGTGTCGGCCCAGTTCGCCAGTTGGGCGCGTGACTCGAGAAGCCTCTCGCGGCGTCCCCTCAACGCGCCGTACTTCGGCTGGGTGAGATCGGCGATCTGCGTGAGCAGTGTGCCGAGACGCGCCTGGAGATCTGAGAGGCTGACCGGCGTACCGGCCGGCGGCGACCTCGGCCGACCGACCGCGCAGCACGAACGTGGGGTCGCCGTAGCACTGGTAGGCAGCCCACGATGCGCTCCCGCCGACTGCCGCGCACGCGGTGCGGGCCTGGGTAACGGCGTCGCCGAAGGTGCGACCGCCCGTCAACTGCTCGTAGAACACCACAGCGAACGTCGCGGCGGCGGCGTCGCTCACTGGCCACGCCGCGGCGACCACGGCCCGCACGCCGAGGGCCATCAGCTCCCTCGCCAGCCCCGCGGCGAGTCGGTTCAGCCCGATGCGACCGTTGTTGCAGCAATTGAGGAAGACGAGCTCCGGAACTGTCGGCAGCGCTCCGGCGACGTCGACAGTGAAGCGCAGATCCTTCGTCAGGATCGCGCCCGTCGCGTCGGCATCGTCGTCGACGTGGATCCCGTGGCTGGCGATGTGCAGGATCTGATGGTCGCCGTACAGCGCGATATTCAATTCGGCGACGTCGAGCGGAGCGTCGCTGTCCACCAATGTCGTGGTCTCGATCCGCCGGCTCTCGAGCACCGCGGCGACCTCGCCCGCTTCCTGGATCACGCCGGAGAGCATCGGAAGGCCCTCGACGTTGCCGGCAGCGATGATCAGCGCCGTACCGACCCGGGCCCGCTCGGGCTGCACGCGCTTCGACTCGGTCTCGGCGAACATCCGCAGCACTGCGCCCGTACCGGTCGCGGCCTGCTGTTCGGGGGCACTGAGGGCGGATGCCGCCAGCAACTCCCATGGATAGTTGGCCGTCGCCGCGTCGACAATCAGGTGGATCGCCGACGTGGTCAGGAACTGCGCCCGCATCGAGTTGGGCACGAGACGATCGCGCAATGCTCGCAGTGCGGCAACATCGGAACGATCGCGCGACACCCTCGCCATGAGCGCGTCGAGCGAAGCTCGGTCGATCCGGTGCGTCACGCGATCGGCTCGTGCGTCCCGTCCGAGCAGGGACACATCCACCACGAGGATGCGGTCGGCGGAGTCAGCGGGCGCCGTTCGGGCGGACGACTTCTGCTCGGAGATGACAAATCGACGCCACGTCCGGTCGCTCTCGAGGAACGTCGAACCCGACGGCAGTGCCCCCTGTGCGGCCTCACCCGCCGTGACGCTGACATTGTCGAGCCCGCCGAAGTTGGTTGGCAGTCCGGCCACCGGGCCGGCGTGGCGAACGGCGGCCGCCGCCAGGTTGGCCCGATCGGCGTACCGCTCGACGAACTCGACAAACGCCACGCGGGTACGAGTGTGGAGCGACCGTTCGCGCTCGAACCGGTCCAGGAGACGGTTGGCGTCGCGCACTCCCTCGAGGATCCCGGTGACCGCGTCCTCGACGCGTAGGCCGTCGTCGTTGCGGACACCGAGCAGCGCACTTGACACGCCCACCTGCCGGAGGTCGGCGTGCTCGTCGATCGATTGCGTGTACAGACGTAGACAGCGGTCGACGAGGGCGCTGCGGACCGCGAACGCGACCTGCTGTCGACTCAGCGACAGCGTGGATCCCAGTCCGACGAGGTATGCACCGACCGGCTCGCATCCCTCGGCAACGTCTCGCCCCGGCTCGGCGAACACCGATGTGCCCACAGCATTGGGGTACCGCCCGATGTCACGCCAACCGCAGAGCAACTCCGCGAACTGGCGGTCGAGGAAACGCTCCGCGCCGCGACATCTCCTCGTCGGCGTACACGCCGATCATCAGCGTGTAGCTCGCGGTGTCGAAACCTCCGTGGCGCACCGTCACCGTCACCGCCACATCGGCGCCGTCGGTTGCCGACGCGGTGAGAGATGCCGATCCGGTCATGGTGAGGCCGTTCCGCGAAGTGCGCCCGCAGTGGTTGCGTGCCGCGACCTTGTCGAGAATGCCGAGTCCGACGATTGCGTGGGAACTGACGACGGTGAGTGCGTGTGCGTTTTCGAACAACTGCGCGTGCTCTCGACGTGCCGAGCGGGGTCGAGACGGCAGGCATCTCGGCCGACGATTGGCCCGGCATGTTGTCCCGTCGGCATGAGCTGAACACACGCTGCGACCCACCCACGCGTGCGAGCAACCTACTCGTTTGATGCACCGCATCGGTCCTGCGAGATCCGCTCGAGTCCCGGACCCGCTCAGCTTTAGCTCCGGAGCCGCCCGACGCTCGTGGACGCCAGGCACGACGTCGACGCCCGGGTGATCACTCAGCCTCGACACGTTCCTCCGCGACTGGCTGGCCGGTCACAACGACGCCCGCGATCTCCAGGGTGAACGGCACCCCCATCGGGACCTCTCGGTGCACGACGTCGGCGAGCATCGTGGCCGTGCGGTGGTCCAGGTCGCCGTCGACGATGACTCGCACGTGGCCTGGCTGACTGTCGACCGGGCTCGACTCGTCGCCGGCTCGGAGTCCGACGTGGACGTGTGCGGACTCCTCGACCACGACGACCTGACCGGTGAGCGACGACAGCAGTACTTCGAGCCACCTCCTGGTGCCGCGTCGTCGGACGAGCGGGATGAGCGAGCACACGTGGTGACGCGCACGGTCATCGCCGAAGTCGTCGGGGACGTCGATCCCGGCCCACCGTCCGATCAGGCGCACGACGCGCGGTGGTGCGGTCGTCGGGTCGAAGATGTCGGCGGCCATGTCGATCTGATCCGTGACCGAGGTGTGAATCGAGTCGAGCAGGGCGACGAAACGTCCTGCGAAGTCGTCCTCGACGAACGCCGCGGGAAGGTGGTCGGCGAACGAGTCGCCCGTCACGCGCCCGGCTCCTCGACGAGGATGTTCGTGGAGGCGAAGAACGGGAGCGTGTTGTCGGGGACATCGATCGATGAGGTGGGCTCACCACGTTCCATCGTGATGGGGTTCGTCGCGAACAGCTGCGCGTCGAGCACACGGTCGACGCCCTGCACCCCCTGCAGCACCGCGGCGAGCTCGAAGGTGTCGACCGGTCGCCCGAACGGCCAGCCGCCGCCGTGTTGACCACCGATGTGCGGGTCCAGCCAACGGACGATCGCCCGATGACACGCGTCTTCGACGGAGCGGGCTCGCCGACCGCGATCGCCGACGACATGCGCGATGGCCGTCACCCCCAGGTACATGGGGGGTTCGACCGTCACGCTCGTCCCCATCACACGACGCTCGTCGATCGCCGCGACCACCGTGTCGAGCATCTCGAGTGGGGGGATGAGTTCTTCGAACGTGGGCGGTTGGCTGGTCGTCCGGGGAACGATCGACACCAACACCGAGTGGGCCACGGCACCTGCCGTGCAATGGGCTCGCGCCACGCCGCGGTGGGACCACCGCGCGATCCGCTCGTAGTCGTCCCGCGTGATCGCCCGGTCACCGGTGTGGAACGCGAGCCGTGCTCGCTCGCGCCATTCCTCGATCGTCTCGGCGTCTGCGCCCCCGATGGCGGGTCCACGGTTCACGACCTGGACGATGTGCGGGACGCTCGTGAGGAGGGTGTTGATCGTTTCGCTGCCGACGTTGCCGCGTGAGCCACCACCAACGCGATAGCTGAAGTACACCCGGGCGCCATCGGGTGGGATGGCGCCACGCTGCGCGATCGACCCGTCCGGATACCGGATCCGCGGCCCGAAGCGAACGATGCCCGTCAGCGCGTCGATTGTCACGTGGCGATCGTCGGGCCCTGAGTCTCCGAAATGCGGCACCTCGGACCACTCCTCGCGTTCACCGTCGGTCGACTCGACGACGACACGCTCGTCGTCGGTGCGCGGTGCCAGAGGCGCCGCGGAGGTCCGCAGCGACAGTCCCGGACGGCCGCCGCCGGTGCCGAGGAAGTCGTCCTGGTAGCGACGCGCGTGTACGGCTCGTGCGTGCGCGCCGACAGTGCCGACCTCGATGCTGCGAAGCCGAGGTGAGCTGGAGTACATGGGTTGACCCGGATACGCCTCGACGAGCCTGACGCGTAGCCACCGTGCTGTTATGCCGGTGAGGGTGTTGGGACGCACGTCGTCGGGCACGCGGAACGAGATGGTGCCGTCGCGCTGCAAACCGCCGGTCGAGTCCTCGATGACGTCGACGCGTCGCCACCCGTCGTCGGTCAGGGCCTCCCACGACAAGGGCGCATTGCCGCGGATCCACGCCGATCCCGTGGAGTGAGATCCGAAAGCCGATTGCGATGATCTGGCTCGCACCGGTGCCGGACAAACCGACCAGGAGTTGGTCGCCCGGTTCGCACCGCTCGAACAGCACGAGGTCGCCCCCGCTCACGAGTTCGTCGGATCGGTCGCGCAGCTCCTCGTCCGCGCCGGTCAGAAGCGCGATGAGCGACACCGGTTCGACGAGCGCGTCGTGCAATGTCTCGAACTCCACAGGGTCCTCGCCCTCGCGTCGAAAAGTCCCCACGAGCGTGCCCGCCGGGATCGAGACGGCGTTCGGGACCGGGCCGGCGGTGTGGAAGTCGACGTGGACGTAGGCGGGGGCCGCGCCGAAGCGCTCGATCGCGAAGTACGACGCCAGACGATCGCCGACCACATCGGGGATGCCGTTGAGGTGTCTGATCGTCCGGTCGGTCATCCAGGCCATCAACTCGAGCAGCGTGATTCCGGGGTCGGTGGGCCCGTGATTCGTCCATTCCGGGCAGTACTCGGGGATCCGGCGTTTCGCCTCGTCGACGAGGTCCTGAAACGTGCGTTCGTCGATGGTGGGCGAGTTGTCGGTCACGTGGGGCGCTCCTTCAGAACATCAGGTTCATCCGCAGCTCGCGCGGGTCGTCGGTGGTGACGAGCGAGAACCGGACGCTCACGTCGAACGTCGCGTGGAACCGTGGGTAGACCTTGACTTCGACGTCGCGGGCCCGCGGTTCCCACCGCTGGATCGAGTCGCGCAACACGTTCGCGAGCGCGGCCGAGCGTCGATTCGTCGGGACGTTCGAAGAGGTGGTCGCCCACGTCGCACCCGAAGTCCGGGCGGCCGACGCGCTCGCCGGGCCGCGTCCGGAGGATCATCAGGATCGACTCCTCGACCGCTTCGATCGGTCCCACCGTCCCGATCCCGCCGCGACTGTCGACCCCGAGTGGAAACGCGATGCCTCTGCCGAGCACGCGGGCGTCGCGGTCGTCGTCGATGAAGGTCGCGGCACGCACCGGAAAGGCGATCTCGGTCGCGCCGAGCGCTCGTCGGAGCTCAGCGATGCCGTCATCGAAGGTCGCCGTCTCGAAGTCGACATGGTGGAGTCCGGCCAGGGCGTACTCGAGTGATTCCGCCACGTCGCACCGTTCGATGACGATCGGGACGATCGGGCGTTCCTTCTCGGACGCGAGGATCACCTCGCGCGTGACCTGGGGCGAGGCCATCGATGTTGGTGAGATGACCAGGAGGAACCACCGGCAACGCTCGATCGCCTTCGTGATCTCGCTGCGCCACCGCTCGCCGGCGTCGATCCCGGCGATGTCCATCCAGACGGAGATCCCCGCCGCTTCGAGTTGGCCCGAGACCTTCTCGACGAACCGCCGGTCGTGCCGCGAGTACGAGATGAACAACTCAGACATCGACGACTGCCCCAAGCCGTCCCAGTCCGGGACCGAACAACATGACCCGGAACTCGCCGGGGTGGTGTGGCGCGACGCCGACTTGGACGCGGATGCGCGGTCCGTCCGCGGTGGTCACGTCGGTGCAGTCCACGACGAACGCCTCGGCCCGGCGGTCACCGACGAGCGCGCCGTCGTGCCATAGCCGGACGAGGCAGCGCTCGACGGCGCGGCGCGCGGTGGTGCGGGTCTGCGCGGTGGCGGGGGCGGAGTCGAGCCACCCGAGGCCGTCCCCACACGCCCGGCGGATGGCCTGGAGCAGTCGGCACACGCCGATGTCGGCGACGGCGGCCTCCGATGTCAGCGTCTTCGAACCCCAGGCCCGGACATCGTTCCTCGCAAGCGTGCGAATCGGATTGACGCCGATCGTGCCCAGCAAGAAGCGCTCGCCGGCGTTCGGGCGTCCGGCCACTCCGACGACATCGTGGATCGGGAGGTTCGCCGGCGCTCGCCAGATGCCGCGCTCGCGAGCGGAGCGGCCCAGGTCCCCGCCATGTGCCCGCACGGCGGGATATCCAGTTCCGAACCGTTGGTCGGGTCGGCGACCGTCAACCACGGGTGGTAAGACACGCGAACGGCGTGTCATAGCCCGCGACGTTCGCCCGCCATTCGCTAGCGCCGGCCGGCAACATTCCGGGAGGTGGGTCGAGGATGGCGATCGAGCCTGAGTGCTCGGCGAACGCGATGGCTGCGCTCTGCACGTGACGCCCCGTGTCCAGATCGATGAACCCGCTGCCATCGGCGCACATCGTCCAGAGATCGGGGATGGCGACGAGATCGATGTCGTCGACGCCCTCGAGTGCCCGAAGTCCGGTCGGTTCGTCGGCGTCCCCGATGATCGACCGGAGGACCGCGATATTCGATGCGGCCTCACCGTCGACGAAGGCGGGCTCGTTCGCAGCTCGGGCCGCCACCGACACGACGTAGCAGCGTCGACCACCGTTCGCGAACCAGCCGTGGACCGCATGCGGTAGCAGCGCACCGCCGACGAACCCACCGAAGAGTCTCGACGAACTGCCCCCAACTCGCGATCTGTCGTGGCACGTTTGGTGCCTGATCGGTTGGGACCGACGCCGTGAGTCCGACGAACGCTGCCACGGTGCGGGTCTCAGCTCTGACTTGCACGACGAGCCGATCGGGGTCATCGATCGTCGCCTGGATCGCGTCGACGACGTCGTCGCAGCGCTCGTCGAAGTGATCGGTCGGGAGCTCTAGGCGGATCGCGTCGACGTCGCGAAATCGGGGTTCGGTCGTGCCCTCGCCCGCGGAGGGATTCGTGATGTCGACGACGATGATCGTCGTTCCGGCGCGTGCCGCTTGTGCCATCGCGAGGCGGACGTGCGTGTCGACCCGCTGACGGCCGCTGTTTCCGCTGACGACCGCGACGAGGGTTGACTCCGCTTCGGACTCGTCGATGTCGACGTCGTCGTCGGGGAAGCGGACCTCGACCTCGTTCTCACCGAACCGATTGACCAGACGGTCGAGCAACCGTCCCGCCCACAGCGCAGCGCCCGCTTCATACATCAGGATTGATCGTGACATTCGTGTCCTCGCCGCGAGGAGCGTCACCCTAGACGGTTAGTGATGAGGCTCGGGGCTTGTCGACGGGTGACTGCTGAGTTCGTTCCCGAACGCACGGTGGATCTCGGTGAGCACGATCGTGCGGAGAGTGTCCTACGGCACGAGCCTGGGCGCAGGAGCGCGAATCGAGGTTGCGATCCGGGTTGTGTGTCGGGTGCTACAAGGCTCACGCACCTGCGAGGAACTCACCGACCGACCCAGCGCGTGGGGTCAACGTTCAAGTCCTCCCTCCGACACCACCTGACCAGGGCTTTCGCCCTGGTCATTGTGCTTTTCGGCGGATCGTTGCCCCACGACGGACGCGCGGCGATCGTGGGCCGCCTCGAGTCCCCGCAGGTGGCGTTTGGCGCGCTCGAGCAGTTCGTCGAAGTCGAACTCGGCGCGGAGATCGGTGTGCTGCAGAGACTCCCACAACGCGATCTTGCCCGTGACTCCCATGCGCAGGAACTCGAGTTCGATGACACTCGTGAGTGGCGAGCGCCGGAACGATCCATTGGACTTCAGCAGGCCGGCGTGTTCGACCAGCCATGCGGCGGCCATCTTGTACCGGCGTGGGGAGACGCCCGCTGCGTCGAGAACGCGGATGAGCGTCTGACGGTCCTGTTCGATCTCGGAGGCAATCGTGGCCAGCGTGGCACCGTCGCTCGCCGATCGTTCGTGATCGGCAAGGCTGCGCATGCGGTTGCTGCCCCCGGTCGCGCCGGCCAGGTGGTCAGTCAGGTAGATGGCGAGGAGATCGTCAGACATGCGGCTCCTCTACCCGAACTTCTGGAATCACACACAGGGGCTCGCCCGGCGTGGGGGTGTCGTCGATCAGCGGAACGGGTAGGTGAATGGCGTGCCGACCGTGCTGGTAGAGGGACGAGGTGGCGACGACAGCTGAGGTCAAAGAAGCGCGGCGCCGCGTCGCGAGGCGGCGCTGGCGCTGCGGTCCGAGATGTCGCCGCGCCGGTCCCGCACCCGAGCATTTCAGGGTGGCGACGTGGAACGTCAACTCGCTCAAAGCCCGTGCGCCGGCGCTGCGTCGGTTCCTCGAGCGGGCGGTGGCCCGACGTCCTGCTGCTGCAGGAAACGAAGGCCAGCGATGTGGCGCCGGCCGCAGCCGAGCTGTTCGACGACCTCGGGTACGGCATCGTGCACTCCGGGTCCGGCGCCTACAACGGGGTCGCCATCGCTGCCCGCCACCGAATGGGTGAGGTCGTGATGTCGGCCGACTTCGGCGACGAATTCCTCGGCCGCGAGCCGCGGCTGATCTCCGCGGTGATCGAAGGGCCCGAGCCGATCAGGTGTGCCAGCGTCTACGTGCCCCACGGTCGTGAGGTCGGGCACTGGCATTACGACTACAAGTTGGGCTTCCTGACGGCACTGCGCGACCAGGTCGCCGCATGGTTGGCCGCCGGGTCGCTCGTGCTGGGCGGCGATGTCAACGTCGCGCCGACCGACAGCGACATCTTCCATCCCGACGCTTTCGTCGGCCTCACGCATGTGACCCCGGCCGAACGCGAAGCGCTGGCGGCCGTCCTCGGGGCCGGGCTCGTCGACCTCGACGTGCGCCGGTGGGGCCCACGGGAACGCCGCTTCACCTGGTGGAACCACGGGCTCAACTACTCACGCAACCTCGGCATGCGGATCGACGTGCTGGCCGCCGACCCTGCCCTCGCCGACCGGCTGGTCACGACGTGGATCGACCATGTGGAGCGCGGCGGTGAACGCCCATCCGATCACGCCGCCCTCATCGCCGACCTGGCGCTTGGACCGGTGACGGCCGGTTGCGCCTCACTGCGGCGCGCCGGCTCAGGAGAGATCGGGCAGCTTCTGCTGTCTGCCGATCAGCGGAGCGAGCGGGTCACCGGCATCGGCCAGACGCTCGCCGATCGTACGGATCGTCCAGCGGTCGGGGCGAAGATCCGGATCGTCCAGTTCGTCCCAGCTGATCGGCACCGACACCGGTGCGCCCGCGGCCGGGCGCACGCTGAAGGGAGCGACCAACGTCTTGTTGATCGCGTTCTGGGTGTAGTCGAGGCGGGCCAGGCCATTGCGCTTCGACTTCACCCATTCCCAACTCACCATCTCGGGAACGCTGGCACCGATGATCCGAGAGAGTCGTTCGACCCACGCTCTCGTTTCGTCGAACGTGTAGCCCGCTAGCCACCGGTATCCAGATCTGGATGCCGCGACGTCCGCTCAACTTCGGGCAGCCCTCCACGCCGATCTGATCGAGCGCAGTGCGATGCAGCCTCGCGAGCAACACCATGTCCTCGAACGAGCTCGACGTCCCTGGGTCGATGTCGACCATCGCCCAGGTCGGCTCGTGGGGGTGCGTCGATGGTCGACGTCCACGGGTGCAGTTCGATGGCGCCGAAATTCGCCGCCCAGGCCAGCGCCGCGGCGCTGTCGAGCACCGAGTACACCTCGGTCTCACCCGGGTCGGCGTCGTCGTTGCGCCACGACGGGAGCCAATCGGGCGCGTGCGTTGGACGGGCCTTGTGCCAGAAGCCGGGTTCGTCGATGCCGTCGGGGTAGCGGTGCAGGTTGATCGGGCGGCCGGCCACGTAGGGAAGGATCGCCGGGGCGATGGAGGCGTAGTGCCTGATCAGATCGCGCTTGGTGACCGCCTTGTGCGGACGTTTGGCGGGTATCAGCACCTTGTCGAGGTTGGTGAGCTTCAGCGTGTGGTCGCCGACCTCCCACTGCCCGCCGCGTGCGGGGAGTTCGTCGAGCGCCGCCAACTCGTCGGCGCCTGGTGCGTTCCACAAGGCACTGCTCGACCACGTCGCCGCCGGCGATGCTTTCACCTCGTCGTTCGTCCTCCCCGTCTTGACCGACTTCGGGTGATCCTCGGCGTCCCATCCATCGACGGCGTGTTCGTCGCGCTTGTGGAACAGCATCCACTGCTCACGGGCACCCGGCGGCGCCGCGGCGGACGAGCGCGAAGTGACCATGCAGCTTCTCGCCGAACAGGTCGAAGTGCAGGTCGCCCGCCTCGACCGCTTCGATCGGGTCGTCGGCACCGGTCAGTTGCCACGTGCCCCAGTCCCAGACGATCACGTCACCGCCGCCGTACTCGCCGGCGGGGATCACGCCCTCGAAGTCGAAGTACCCGAGTGGGTGGTCCTCGACGTGGACGGCCATCCGCTTGGCGCCCGGGTCGAGCGTCGGGCCTTTCGGCACCGCCCAGCTGATCAGCACGCCGGCAGCCTCGAGCCGCAGGTCGTAGTGGAGTCGGGTCGCCCGGTGGCGCTGCACCACGAACCGGTTGCCGGCGGCGGCCGACGGCGCGGACGACGTCCGTTCGCCCGACGGCTCGGGAGTGACCGAGAAGTCGCGCTTGCGCCGGTACGTCGTCAGACGATCGAGGCCTGCCGACGCTCGGGGCTTCGACGCCGAGCGCTTCGAGGTGGTGCGCTTCCTTCGCCGACTTCGACGTCCCCGTGGGCCGCTTTGGTGTGGACGTCGGGGCGCGCTTCGTGCTCTTGCCCCGCGCCGATGCAGGCTTTGCCATGCGCGTCGCTACCCCGATGGTTTGGGTCGCAAACCGAGACACGAGACCTCCCCACAGAACATAAACCGGCGGTCACCCATGCACCAACCCATCCCACCAGATCGTGAGGCGGATTGTTACCGTGCGGACACGGTCTGGAAACCCCGAGTTGCTCGGATCGTCGACACCCACCGAACAACCGAACGAAGCGAGCGGACCATGACCCTTCCCGACCAACGCCAGATCGAACTCGTCCAAGAGACGTTCGCCCAGGTCGTCCCCATCTCCGACCAGGCGGCCGCGCTCTTCTACGGCCGGCTGTTCGAGATCGCGCCCGAGGTCCAACCGCTGTTCACCGGCGACATGGCCGAGCAGGGTCGCAAGCTGATGACGACCCTCGGTGTCGTCACGCGCGGCCTCGACGACCTCGGCGAGCTGCTGCCGGTCGCCGGCAAGCTCGCGGAACGGCACGTCGGTTACGGCGTGCTCCCCGAGCACTACGAGCCGGTCGGCGCGGCCCTGCTCTGGACGCTCGGACAAGGCCTGGGCGACGGGTTCACGCCGGAGGTGGAAGCCGCGTGGACGATCACCTACACCGCGTTGGCCGCGGCGATGATCGAGGCGGCCTACGACACAGAACCGACGGGCTGACAGGCACGGCCCAGGACGAACATGGTGCGGGTTACGGTGATGAAATGGAGTTCACCGCTGAAGAACTTCGTGTGCTCGGCTGCCTGATCGAGAAGCAGGCGACAACGCCTGACCAGTACCCGCTCTCGACGAACACGCTCGTCAATGCGTGCAACCAGAAGTCGAACCGCGAACCGGTGACCGACTACAGCGAGCGGACCGTGATGGACGCGATGCTGCTCGTGCGCCAAAAGGGGCTCGCACGAATGAACAGCAGCGGCCGCACCGACAAGCACCGCCATATTCTCGATGATGCCCTCGGACTCGACCGCGACCAGCTGGCACTGCTCGCAGTACTGATGTTGAGAGGTCCGCAGTCGGCGGGCGAGTTGAAGACACGCACCGAGCGATACCCGACCTCGCAGGGAACAGGTTTCGAGTCGATCGACGACGTCGAAGCGGTGTTGGCGCGCCTCGCCGAGGGCGTCGATCCGTTCGTGGCGAACATCGGGCGGGCCTCGGGCCAGAGCCAGGATCGCTGGGCGCACCTGCTCGGCGATGGAGTGCCCGATGTACACGTTGTGCACGACGCAGCGCCGGGCCGCTTGCTCAACCCTCCGACCTCGGCCCGTCGCTGGCACAGCGCGTGGCGGCCTTGGAGGCGCGGCTTGCGGTGCTGGAATCCGAACTCGGCATCTCTGCGGAGCCGTCGTCGCCCGAAGGCGTCGGCGACCCGGACTGAAGCTGCCGGTCGCTAGGAAAGGAAGGGGCTGACGAGCGCCCGGAGCTCGTCGGTGCGCTGCATGACCTCGGTGTGGCGGGTGGCGGGCAGGACGGCGAGCCGGCAGTCGGGGAAGAGGTCGAGCATCTCGGCGGCATGGTCGAGGCGGACGAAGTCGCGGTCGCCGATCACGAGAAAGGTGGGGGCGGTGATCGATCGGATCTCGTCAGCGGTCCAGCCGGCGAAGTCGTGAACGACTGGTTGCATGCGCTCGAGGAATGGGAAGAAGTCCGCCGGGTTCGGCGCCACCGCTTCGTAGTCGGCGTGCCAGGCGGCGAACTCCTCCTCGGTCGGCAGGCGTGGGTCGTCCTGCTCCGGTGCGGTGATCTCGGGGTGGTAGCCGTCGGGGCGGATGTTCGAGGCAGCGAGCACGAGGCGGCGAACCTTGGCTGGGTGGCGGAGGGCGAGGCTCGTGGCGGTGAGGGCGCCGAGACTGAAGCCCCAGACGTCGACGGGCCCGCCGCCCGCGACCCGGTCGATCAGCTCGGCGACATCGTCGGCGAAGCGGTCGATCGACATCGCGCGGCCGGTGTCCGGCGTGTGGCCGTGTCCCTGAAGCTCGACACCGATCACCCTGCGGCCCTCGGTGAGCCAGGGGAGGACCTCGCCGAAGCTTCCGCCGAAGGTGACGACTCCGCCGTGGAGGGCGATGAGCGGCGGTGCTGTGGGGTCGCCGTGCTCCTCGAACCAGATTGGGACGCCGTCGATGTCTTCGCGGGGCATGCCTCTCGACGGTAGACGCCGCGCCGACTCGTCGGCCAGTGTGCGTCATCTGGAATCGATTCGCGGCCTGACGCTCTCACTACGGGCTGAGGTCTCGATTCTCGGGCGTGGACGCGAGTTGGAGGGCGAAGCGCGCCGCTCGGGTGTCGGCGTCGTTCACGTTTTCGTCGACGAGGTCGAGGATGTCTCTGAGCACGCCGCCCGCGGCTTGCGTCGACTGCTCGGTGGGGCTGTGCAACGCGTCGCGAAATATCGACATGAGCCTCGGCGGCTGCAGAGGAAGGCGCTCGATCTGCCACGGCATCCACTTCGGGTCTTCGACGCCGACCCACTCGCGGTTGACCGCACCCAACAAGCCGAGACCCGCCAACATCACCGGCACTATTCGGGCGAAGTAGCTGAGTTCGTCGGAGCGTGCCCACGTGAGGTCGTACAGGGCGCGTGGCGACAGAATTCGGCTGCCCAATCGGGCCACCTCCGCAGCGGCAACCTGGTCGGTGAGGACGAACCGTTCGTTCCACCAACTCAATGTCCCAGCGTCGGTCACAGGCGGCGCGTCTCGAAGGCCCACGATGATCTTGATGTCGTTCGGCTCGACCTGCGCCGAGTGAACGCGACCGGCGATGGCCTCCAAGGCGTCGAGGTTGACCTGCTCCACATCGACGTAGCGGCCATCGTGTCGGAATTTCTCGAACCGACCCGTCGCGGTCGTCACGCCGAACACGAGCCTGGCGCCGCTCGCCGCGAGACAACTCTCCATGGATCGCGTGGAGTCCACTTCGGGAGGCCGGTACACGTACAGGTCGATGTCCGATGATCGATCGGACAGACCGCGTGCGACCGACCCGGTGACCAGCACCATCTCGCGGTTCGTTGCGTTGATCATGCGCCCCAATCGCTGCGCAACGTCCGAGTCGCTCTCGTCTGGCATGGCACCAGCTAAACGGCGCGCTCGACGGTGATGTCGCCGCGATCCACGGCGCGGGCCAGTTCGAGCCGTGATCGACACTCGGTCTTGGCGTACAGGCGGGTGAGGTACACCTCGACCGTCTTCACGCTGTAGTGCATGGTCACAGCGATTTCCCGGTTGGTGAGTCCATCGGCAACCAGCCGCGCCAGACAGCGCTCCGTTTCGCTCAGGCCGCCGTGCTCCTCCGGCGATCGCGGCACCGTCAGACCGGCCTGTCGGAGCGCGGGCGGCGGCGCGTTGACGCCACGGAAGGGCATTCAGCTCGTCGAAGATTTGATAAGCCTCGATCAGAATCGGCGATGACGAGTCGTCGACCTCGGCCAAGGTCAGTTGGGCGACAACGCGGTGGAAGCGCAGCGGTGTCGCCGCGATCAGCCGGTGCGCCGTGCGGGCAGCGTCGACATCGCAGAGCAACCGGGCCCAGCGCGTGGTGCCGACGGAAGTGGGCGATCATGAGGTCTGCCTGCGTCGCGACCGCATCCAGCTGGTCGAGGTAGTGCATCGCCTGCGCACGATCGCCCATGGCGACGGAGGCGTCGACGAGTACGTCGAGTACGCCGTGAAGGCCGTACGGGAGACCGCTGCCGATCATGCGATCGAGCGCTTGCTCGAGGTAGTGCCGCGCTTTCGCCGGCTCGTCCTGTGCGATCAGGAGCTTGCCGCGGGTGGCGTCGAACGCCTGGCGGCACGTCTCCGTGCCGACGTGGAACTCGGCGGCGATTGCCGAGGCCCGTTTGACGTCACCGCGGGCGATCAGCATCTCGCAGGCCGCGTTCTGCATCCACCCTTCGAGCACTCGCGTTTGGCTCTGACGCAGGTTCCACGTCACGTCCGACACACGTTCGAGCGCATCGTCCCATCGGCCTTCGAGGTAGCGGACGACGATCTCGGCGGTCTCCAACTGGCCGGCGATGCTCAGCCGGCGATCGCCGATCCGGAGGAGGGCGGCGGCGTCGAGGGCCTCGCGCGCCGCGGTCGCCTCGTAGAGGAAGGCCTGCTCGACGGCATCGGCGCTGTGGATCGCGATCTGCGTCGGTACCGACGCGGTGCTCGACAGTGCATGCAGGCGTTCGGTGAGTGCTCGAACGGTGGCATGGTCCCCGCAGAGGCCTGCTCGGTGGAGGTCGTAGATCATCGTAACGGCGCGGCGTTCGGTGCCGAGCTCGGGCGACGTGATTTCGTGGTCGGCCGGTGCACCCGCCACGTCGCGGCCGAGCTGCGCCTCGTCGTTGGCGCGTTGGGCTTGCAGCAACGGGCTCAGTTCACCGGATTCCCGCTCCTCGGCTTCGATCACGTCGATCGCCTCTTGGAGCGCTCCGCAGATGTACAGGCTGATGACCGTGTCGGACAAGGTGCGAGTGCGTTCGGGTCCGGCGGGCATGTGCTCCAAGGCCGCCCGTCCGAGTCGGGCTGCGTCGGAGGGGAGCGAGGCGGCGAACATCGCGCTCACCTCGTGGGCGCGGATCGTCGTGACCCGTGGGTCGTCGACACCGATGAGTTCTGCGCACTTGGAGAACCAACGCGCCGAGACGAGCGGTGCGGAGCACGCCGTGACTCTGCCCGGCCTCGAACAACACCTCGATCGCGATCGGATCGTTGTGGTCAGCGCATTCACTGACGTGTGTCACGAGCTCGGTGATGTCGACCGGTAGTCCGGCCTCGCGCTGACGTCGCAGGTGCTCGGCGATGATGCCGTGGACTCGGCGCCGTTCGCCGGGACCGATGTCGTCGTAGAGCGCCTCGCGCAGAATGCTGTGGGCGAACTCGTACCGCTCGTCGACCTTCACCATCAACTGCTCGCTGACCAGCCGGTCGAAACTCTCGATCACCCGCCGTTCGGGAATCCCGGCGATCGAAAGCGACCAGATCGAGTTCTCGCGGCGCGACACACGCCGAACACGGCGATGACCTTGGCGACGTTCGCCTCGGTACTACCGATCTGGAAGAACCGGTGGACGACGGCGGTCCGGGCGCAGCGCCGGCTGTAACCGGACGAGCCGACCGCGGTGCTCGTCGACCTCGACACTGGCCGATCGCAGCAGCGACCGTGTTGTCTCCGTGACGAAGAACGGGTTGCCAAGACTCGCGTCGTAGATCACGTCGACCAGTTCGCCTTCGGGCACCGCACCGATCGAATCGGCAACAAGGGCACGGACGTCGGAACGGTCGAGGGGCTCGAGGTCGACCATGACGCCGCGGCCCTCCTGCTCGAGTTGTTCGACAAGGCGCTCGAACCCGACGATGTCCTCGCCCGCGAACGCGGCCTCGTCGTCGCTATCACCAGCACCCTGGTGTGCGCAAGGACCCGACGCGAGTCGCATCAGGAGGGCGATCGAGTCGCTGTCAGCCTCGTGCAGGTCCTCCCACACCATCACGACGGTCTCGTGGTCCACGAGATCGGTCAACAGGTCGAACATGGTGCTCAGCACGTCCTGTGGAACCTGTTCTGTCCACGACGGACCCCCGAACCCACCGGGGTGGTGACATCGAGGAGCGAACGCACGGTGGTGACTCGATCGGCCAGTCCATCCGGAAGGCCCACGGGGAGATCGCCGACGATCCCGCGGGCCAGGCCGAATGGGACACCACGATCGAACGATGTGGCGTGACCGCGAGGCTCAGGGCCCCCATCCGTGCAGTTCGGTGGACGATCACGCGTCACCGGGACTTGCCGATCCCGCCGTCGCCACGAATCGAGTGCGACAGCGCCTCTGCCCGCTCTCGGCCTGTTTGAAGCTCTGCAGGAGCCTGGCAATGGGCACGTAGCGACCGACCAACGGCGACGACGAGGCGTGCAGAACCGGCACCGACATGTGAAACCCCTCCCGAGATCGGACCGTAGCAACGATTTCGTCGGGTGCGCGAGTCGGGGATCCCCTACTACCGAGAATCTGGTAGGTTCCTGCAACATACACCAGCGGGTGCCGGACAACCGGCACACGCACGAGAGAGGGGGCATCAGTGGCGAACATCGAACTGCAACTGATGCGTGCACGCAACCGGGACAACCGCTCGAACGTCGTCGGTTCGATTCGCATCGACGGTGCTGATCGGTCGAACTTCGTCGGGTGGGTGGAGCTGTTGAGCCTCCTCGAGCAATGCCTCGACGACCAGACCACGAACATTCACGAGGGGGACACGACAACATGATCAACACATCCAGGCGCCCAGGAAGTTCGACGAGATCGAACCGACAGATCGGGGTCGTCGTCGTGGCGCTCGCGTTGCTCGGTGCCGCATGCGGCTCCGATGACGCGGCCACGGCGTCCAGCAGCGAGGACGGCGCCCCGGTCACCGACGAGACCGCGCTGGGCGGAACCGACTCCACCACGGCCGCCGGGAAGACCATCCGTTTGGGATTCGTCAACATGGATGCCGGTCCGTTCGCGTTCCCCGAGTTCCGCATCGGGGGAGAGGTCGCGGTCGACCAGATCAACGCCACCGGCGGGATCGACGGGGCGACGATCGAACTCGTGTCGTGCAGCACCGATCTGACTCCGGAATCGTCGATCGACTGCGCCAATCAGTTGGTCGAGGCCGACGTCGCGGTCGCCTTCACCGCCATCGACCTCGCCTCCGACGCGGCGCTCCCCGTCTATCAGGAAGCAGGCATCCCGTACCTCACGACCAACACGTGGGGGGCGGTCCAGTCGAAAGCCGAGGGATCGCACATCCTGCACCTCCCGGGGCAGGGCTACGCGGTCGGAGCGGCGGCATTGGCACAGCAGCTCGGGCTCACCAAGATCGCCCAGCCGTACGAGGTCAGCCCGTCGGCGGAGGATCTCGCGCTGGTGGAGGTCCCGCCGATCGCCGAACAGATGGGCGTCGAGATCCAGCCGATCGCGGTGGACGGTGCCGCACCCGACTGGACCGCCGGCGGTCGCGACGGCACAATCGAGCGGTGCCGAGATGATCTGGGCGCAACTCTCCGAACCCGGCTGCACCGCCATGGTCGCCGCGGCCCGTGCCGCCGACTTCGACGGCCCCGTGGTCGCCGGCGAGTGCAGCGCCTTCATCGCTGAACTCGGAGACGACGCGGTCGGCACGTACACCCTGCAGAACACGCTGCAGCCGACGACCCGGGCGTCGGCGCCTGCTGAGATCGCGGGCCGGCTCGACGAGTACGCCCAACTCATGGACGCCGCCGGCCAGTCGAAATACACCGAGGGCTACGCCACTTGGCCCTACGGGGGGCTGATGGAGTTCCGCGCCATCCTCGAGTCGATCGACGGAGAGGTGAACGCGGAATCGGTGGAGGCCGCATTGGACCGGGACACCGAAGTGCCCGGTTGGTTCGGCGAGTCGATCAACTGCGGCGCCCCTCCGTGGCCGGAATCGAGTGCCAACTGCAGTGCGGCGGTGTCGGTGTACCAGGTCGCCGAGGCCGAGGACGGGTCGCTGGTACGGAACCAGGTCATCGACTTCTTCGACAGCTACGACCGGGCCCAGCAATAGACCATCTACCACCTCCGACGCCACTTCCATCTCTGGAGCGCTGTGAACCAATATCTCATCTTCGCCTTGATCGGTCTCGGTGTCGGCTGCCTGTACGCGGCGATCGGCGTCGGCGTGATTATCACGTTCCGTGGCACCGGCGTGATCAACTTCGCCACCGGTGCGACCGCGATGTGGGGCACGTACGTGTACGCCGAACTGCGTTCGAGCGGCGACCTCGTGATCCCCGTCGTCGGGCTGCCGCACAGGATCGACCTGGGCGAGGCGGCGCCGTTCTGGTTGGCCTTCGGCGTCGGCGTCGGTTCCTCCGCGCTGATCGGGGTGCTGCTCCACGTGTTGGTGTTCCGCCCGCTCCGCCATGCGCCGGTACTCGCCAAGGTGGTCGCCTCGGTCGGTGTCCTGTTGTTCTTCCAGGCGCTCACCGCCCTCCAGTTCGGCACCACATCCCGGCCGGTGGCGCCGATCATGCCGTCCGACTCGATCTCGGTGGCCGGACTGACGTTTCCGCAGGACCGGCTGTGGCTGACCGCAGTGGTGGGGATCGTGACCGCACTCGTGGCCGCCTGGTTCCGGTACACGCGGACCGGGCTGGCCACGATCGCCGCCGCCGAGAACGAGCGCACCGCGGCGTTGGCGGGGTATTCGCCGCAGCGGCTCGCGGCCGCCACCTGGGTGCTGTCCGGTGTGGTCGTCGGTGCGATCGGCATCCTGGTCGCACCGACGACGGTCATGAACCCGTCGACCTACGCACTCGCGATCGTTCCCGCACTGGCGGCGGTGCTGGTGGGGCAGTTCCGATCGATCGCCGCCACCGCCATCGCGGCGCTCGCGCTGGGCTCGTTCCAGTCGATCGTCACGTTCCGGGCGAGTCGACCCGACTGGCCGTCATGGGCGGCCACAGGCTTGGCCGATGCGCTGCCGTTCGTGGTGATCGTGGGAGCGTTGTTCGTGCTCGGCGATCGCCTGCCGAGCCGCGGTGCGGTCGAGACGGCTCGGCTCCCCGAGGTGGTGAGGACCCGCCCCCGCCCGTCGGTCGTCGTGGCGGTCACCGCGATCGGTGCCGCGGTCATCATGCTCACGTCGGGGACGTATCGCTTCGGTGTCATCACCAGCATGATTGTGAGCATCATCATGCTGTCGCTCGTCGTGCTGACGGGCTTCGTCGGCCAGATCTCGCTGGCGCAGGCGTCGATCGCCGGGATCGCCGGATTCGCGCTGTCGAAGATCACGATCGACCTGGGCGTCCCGTTCCCGATCTCGATCGTCCTGTCGAGCTCCGTCGCGGCCGTCTTCGGCGTGGTGATCGGCGTCCCGGCGCTGCGGATCAGAGGAGCCCAACTCGCGGTCGTGACGCTTGCGGGTGGCGTCGCCGTCGAGAAGTTCGTCTTCCGTAACCCCGCCTTGACGTCCTCGGCCGGCAACCCGATCGCCAAGCCGATCCTGATTGGAATCGACGTGTCGGTTCGCGGCGGCCGCGACATCGCCAGGTGGCAGTTCGGTCTGGTAGTCCTCGGTGTGCTCGTGGCGGTTGCTCTCGTGGTCGGCAACATTGCCGCCAGCGCGACGGGCCGTCGATTCCTCGCGGTCCGGTCGAATGAACGAGCAGCGGCGGCGGCCGGGATCGACGTGGCGTCCACCAAGCTGTTGGCGTTCGGCATCGCATCGTTCCTCGCCGGCCTCGGCGGGTCCTTGATCGGCTACAGCCGCGGTCAGTTGTCGGCCGACAGCTTCACCGCCGTCGTCGGACTGTTGCTGCTTGCGTTCGCCTATCTGGGCGGGATCTCGTCGGTCGCGGGCGCGTTGGTCGCCGGCATCCTGGCGCCGCTCGGCATCGGCTACGTGATCCTCGATCGGCTGTTCGACATGGGCAACAGCTACGGCGTCTTCGCCGGCTTCACGCTCATCCTCACCGCCATCCTGAATCAGGAAGGGATCGTCGGCGCGATGCGCGACCACATCGGTGCCCTGCGCCGCGGCGCACCCGCAGTGGTCGAGCCGCCGGTCACGGTCCCCTCCTCGACGGCGCCGCGCCTGCGCACCCGGCGACGGCGAGCGGGCCGGCAGGAGCGCGATGTCGGTGCTTGCCGCAACGGGCGTCTCGGTGCGCTTCGGTGGAGTGTCGCCAACGACGCCATCGACCTCGATGTCCGGGCCGGCGAAATCGTCGGGTTGATCGGCCCGAACGGAGCCGGCAAGACCACGTTCATCGACGCGGTCACGGGATTCGTCCGGGCATCGGGTGGTCTGGTGTTCGACGGACAGGAGATGTCGTCGCTGGCACCTCATCACCGGGCGCAGCGCCGGGATGGTCCGGACGTGGCAGTCCGTCGAACTGTTCCCGGACCTCACGGTCGCGGAGAACCTGCAGGTGATGCACGACCCGGCCAGTCCTCGGACCGTGGTGCGCGATCTCTTCCGCCCCGTCGTTCGTCGGGGGCTGCGGAGGTCGACACGGCCCTTCGGCTGCTGGATCTCGTCGAGCTCGCCGATCGGTCACCGGGCGAGCTCTCGCTCGGTCAACAGAAGCTCGTGGGTGTCGCCCGGGCTCTCGCCGCCGGACCGCGACTCATCATGATGGACGAGCCGGCAGCCGGCCTGGACAGTGTCGAGAGTCGCATCTTGGGCGATCGCCTCGTCGACATCGCCGACTCGGGGATCGCCGTGTTCCTGATCGATCACGACATGGGACTCGTCCTCGACGTGTGCGACTACGTCTATGTACTCGACTTCGGCCGTGTCATCGCGCACGGAACGCCGGAACAGATCCGCTGTGATCCCATCGTGATCACGGCTTATCTGGGGGCCGAGGTGATGGTGTGAGCGCGATCGTCGTCGACGGACTCGTCGCCGGCCATGGGGGAGTGCCGGCGGTGCGCGGACTCGATCTCCACGTCGAGCACGGTGAGGTTGTGGCCCTGCTCGGACCGAACGGTGCGGGGAAATCGACCACGTTGCTCACCATCGCCGGTGTGCTTCCGTTGATCGCGGGTCGGATCGAGGTGCTCGGCGAATCCGCGGTCGGCGTCGGACCGCATCTGCTCGCCGCGTCGTGGCCTCGGGCTGCTCCCGGAGGACCGGGGAATCTTCTTCCAACTCTCGGTCCGCGAGAACCTGCGGATGCATCGGCGCCGATCGGGATCCGTCGAGATCGAGATGGCGCTGTCGTACTTCCCTGAACTGGAACGCCTCATGTCTCGACGGGTCGGTCTGCTGTCCGGCGGGGAACAACAGATGCTCGGCCTCGCATGCAAACTCGTCGCCGCACCGAAGGCCCTCATGATCGACGAGATGAGCATGGGGCTCGCGCCGATCGTCGTCTCGCGGCTGTTGCCGACCGTGCGGCGCATCGCCGACGAGGGGACCGCCGTGTTGATCGTCGAGCAGCACGTGCACGCTGCGTTGCCGATCTGCGACCGGGGCTACGTTCTCAGCCACGGCGAAATCGTCGTCGCCGGCACCGCTGAATTCCTGGAGCGCGATCGCGCCGTTCTCGCCAGCACCTACCTCGGGTCACAGGCCCTGGATGATTCTGCGTGAGATGCCCTGACCACCCAACCGGATCCGAGAGAACACGAGGAGAATTCATGACCGATGTGAGCGGTACGTACGACGACCGATTCGAGAAGCTGGCGAGCCTGTTGCACGACAGTGTGGAGACCGGAGCCGACCTCGGCGGCTCGGTCGCACTGGTGATCGATGGCGAGATGGTCGTCGACATCTGGAGCGGCTGGGCCGACCCGGCACAGACGATTCCGTGGGAGCGGGACACGATCACCAACGTGTGGTCGACCACCAAGACGATGACGGCGCTCGCCGCGCTCGTGCTGGTCGACCGTGGGGAACTCGACATCCACGCACCCGTCTCTCGCTACTGGCCGGAGTTCGCTGCCAATGGGAAGGAGGCGGTGGAGATCCGGCATCTCATGTCGCACACCTCCGGCGTCGCCGGATGGGACCAGCCCGTGACGGTCACGGACATCTTCGATCCCGTCGCTTCGGTCGAGCGGCTCGCCGCGCAGGCCCCGTGGTGGGAACCGGGTTCCGCGTCCGGATACCACGGCACCAACCAGGGCCATCTGATCGGTGAGGTCGTCCGGCGCATCACCGGGAAGTCGCTCGGCACGTTCTTCGCCGACGAGATTGCCGGGCCGCTCGGCGCGGACTTCCACATCGGCCTCGATCCGAAACACGATGCGAGGGTCGCGACGGTGGTTCCGCCACCGCCGATGGAGTTCGATCTCGCGAGCATGGACCAGACGAGCCCAGGGTTCCGTTTCTTCGTCGGCCCGGTCATCGATCCGAGCGTCTGCAACACACTTGAATGGCGTCGTGCGGAAATCGGCGCCGCCGGCGGCCAGGGCAACGCACGCTCGGTCGCTCGCATCCAATCCGTGGTGTCGCACGGCGGCGAGGTCGACGGCGTGCGGCTGCTCACGCCCGCGACGATCGACCTGATCTTCGAAGAGCAGAGCAACGGGGTCGACCTGTGCCTCGGGATCCCGTTGCGGTTCGGGGTCGGCTACGCACTCGTCGACACGGAGCACTTCCCGTACCTTCCCGATTCCAAGATCTGCTTCTGGGGTGGCTGGGGTGGCTCGATGGTCATCAACGACCTCGAACGACGGATGACCTTCGCCTACATGATGAACAAGATGGAGGCGGGCATCATCGGCGGGGTCCGCAGCGAGGCCCTCATCCGATCGGTCTACGACGTGCTCGGCGTCGCACTCCGAACGTGATCCACGACCTCAGGCGGGACCAGGGAACGCATTACGATGCCCAACTCGCCGAGGTGATAGGAGCGCCATCGTGAAGTTCGGGATTGCGTTCGCCAACATCGCCGGCTTTGCCGGCCCGGCGGGCGCCGTGGCCATGGGTCGGGCGGCCGAAGCGTCGGGGTTCGAGTCCGTGTGGACGGTCGAACACGTGCTGATCCCGGCCGGCTACGAGTCGACCTATCCGTACGATGCCAGCGGCCGTATGCCGGCGCCCGACCACATGGACCTGCCCGATCCGATCGTGTGGCTCACGTGGGTCGCCGCGCACACGACGACGCTGCGCCTGGCGACTGGTGTCCTCGTCCTGCCGCAACGCAACCCGGCCGTGTTGGCCAAGGAGGTGGCGACCCTCGATTCACTGTCGGGCGGGCGGGTGATCCTCGGCGTCGGTGCCGGCTGGCTCCGCGAGGAGTTCGACGCGCTCAGCGTGCCGTTCGACGGCCGCGGCCGGCGCCTCGAGAGCTACGCCGCCGCGATGCGCGGCCTCTGGTCGGGCGCCGAGACGGACTACGACGACGACTTCGTCCACTTCAGCCGCGCCGTCAGCCGGCCGAATCCGGCGGCGGGCTCGGTCCCGATCCACATCGGCGGACACAGCGACATCTCGGCGCGTCGTGCGGGCCGCATGGGCGACGGCTACTTCCCGGGCGATCATTCGGACTTGCCGCGGTTGCTCGAGCTCCTCCGTCGCTCCGCCGACGAGGCCGGGCGCGACCCGGCCTCGATCGAGGTGACGGTGACCGGCGCGAGCACGCTCGGGTCCGAGGGCGTCGCCGAGGTCGAACGGCTGGCCGAACTGGGAGTGGATCGCATCGTCATCCCGCCGCTCACGTTCGACCCCGCCGGTCTCGACGAGGCGCTCGGCGCCTACGCTGATCGCGTCATCGCCCGTTTCTGATCACGTCGGCACTACAGCCCTTCCGCCAGCAACCCGAACTGGCGGTAGACCTCGGCGGCGTCCCAGAAGCTGCGGACTTCCACGATCCGACTTCCGGTCACGCGGAAGATGTCGACGCCTTCCATCGTGATCCTCTGACCGGTGGGTTCGGGGGCGATGTCCCCGTAGGGGCCGGTGTGGGTGCCGACGGTGCGCCACCACAGCACCGACTTTGTCGCCCGCTTCGATCAGTTCGACGATCTCGGTCTCCACGTCTTCGAATGCACCTTGGTAGCGCTCGACGTCTTCGCGCATGACGTCGACCGTTGAGCCTTCGAAGCCGGTCATGATCGTGCGCGCATCCGGGGAGATGTAGCGGTCGATCGCTGTCGGGTCGCTGTTGCCCCACAGCTCGAGATGCATCGTGCGCACCAATTCGGCGGGAGTGAGGTCGTTGTCGGTCATGTCGGTTCTCCAGCGTGGGTGATGTCGGTCTCGGTCGCCACCCGGTCGACGAGCTCGCGCAGGACGCGGCGCATCTCGAGAGTGATCTTGTCCGCCTTCGTGTGGAACTCGGTGGTCAGGTCGAGCGGCACGGCCTTGCGACGCAGCCGTTCGAGCAGCACCTTGTCCTCGGCGGCGACCGCCTGCTGGAAGGCGACCACGCCGGCGACCTCGTCGGGGTCGTCGGCGATGTCGTTGCGATAGTCGGTGCAGAACAGGCGGGTCTCTCGGCATTGACTGGCTGGTGGAAGAACGTGATCGACATCACCGTCGACTCCTCGGCGTAGCCGAGCCGCAGGTACACGTGGTGCGGCGGTGTGAAGATCCAGAACGACTCACGTTCGACCGTGCGGAACTCGTCGCCCGCCTGGAACGAATCGGCCAGCGCCTTGGTCGTGTGCTGGTACCGCACCGAGAAGCTCGGCCCGTCACGCACCACCTCGTACTCGCTCACCCGACGGTCCTCCATCGTGCCGAACGTGTCGAGGTGCAGGAAACCGAGATGACCCGGGTCGAGGAAGTTGTCGGCCATCTGCGCCGCGCTCGCGTTCCACGTCATCGTCGGGAGCGGGCACTGGACGAAGGACTCGTCCTCGTGCTCGGGCACCCGGGGGAGGTCGGTGATCGGAGACTCCGGGGCGATCCAGATCAGGCCGAGGTGCTCGACGACGCCGGCGGCCGCGCCGCAGGCGGCGCGAGCGGGGATCGGGGCATCGGGCGACTGGGCCGGGATCTCGATGCACGTGCCGTCGGCGGCGAACTTGTAGCCGTGGTACGCGCAGCGCAGGCCGGCGCCCTCGGCGGTCACCTCGATCGTGCCGGCGCTCAACGGGGACGAGCCGGTGCGGGCACTCGTCCTTGAGCGCGGCAAGCTGACCGTCGAGGCGGGCGACGCACCAGTGCTCGCCGAGCAACTCCACCGCCAGCGGGCCGCCGTCGGCCAGCTCCTCGACGCGGGCGACCGGGTGCCAGCACCGGCGCAACATCGGGTGCGTGTTGTCGAGCCACATCGCGTCAGCCATGCGACACCAGCGCAGCGTGTCGCGTTCGTGGATCGCCTCGAGCAGCGGGCCGTACCGATCGAGCATCGCTTGGCGCTGCGGCAGCGACTCGTTGATCCGGTGCTGCAGCGCCCGCTCCTTCGCCCGATGATCGGGCGGGGCGGTGAGGGACGTGTGGCCCTCGACCACGACCTCGCCGTCGACGAGCACGGTGTGCACCGACTCGCCGTGTTCGGCGAACACCAGGCTGCGCACGAGCGCGTCACGATCGAGGCAGGCGTGTCGCTCGGTGTCGAGCAGCACGATGTCGGCCCGGTTGCCGGGTGCGATCCGACCGATCGGGGCACACAGCGCGTTCGCTCCGCCGGTGAGGCACATTCGCCAGACCGCCTCGGGCGTCGGCCACGCCCGGAACGGGCCGGACGTGGTGTGGATCAGCGCGGCGAACTTCATCGCCTCGAACATGTTCTGGTTGTCGCCGCTCGCCGCGCCGTCAGCGCCGAGCGCCACGCTCACGCCCTGGTCGAGCAGGCCGGCGAGCGGCAGCAGGCCTGATCCGCAGCGCAGGTTCGAGATCGGATTGTGGACGACCGTCGCCCCGGCGGCCTGCACGCGGGCGAAGTCGTCGGCGTCCATCCACACGCCGTGCGCCAGGCTCGTCCGATCGGTGAGCGCACCGATGTCGTCGAGGTACTCCACCACCGACCGGCCGTACCGCTCGCGGGTCGCCACCACCTGCGAGCGGGTCTCGAGCACGTGGGTGTGCAGTGGCGCATCGTGGGTGTGCGCCAGCCCGGACGAGCCCGACCATCAGGTCGTCGCTGCACCGCTGCGGCGCCGACGGGCCGACCATCGGGGTGAAGCGGGCACGGCCGGCGTAGTCGGTGAGATAGCGCTCCATCGCCTCGACGAGCAGCATCGGGTCGACCGGGTCACCGAGCGGGGGTGGCGCGTCGTCGTCGCCGAACGCCATCGACTCGAAGATGTCTCGGTCCTGGATCATCGGCGCCAGACCGCACCGGATGCCGGCATCGGCGTAGGCGCTCGCCATCGCCTCGACGTGGTCGTCGAAACCGTCGGCCGGCACCCATGCGTGGTCGAGCACCGCCGTACACCCGGTGCGCAGCATCTCGAGCGCACCCGACATCGCCAACGTGTAACTGTCGTCGGGGCTGAACGGGATGCCGCCGTACACCACCCACATCAACCACAGGTCGAGCGGCAGGTTCGGCGCCATCCCCCGATCGAGGTGCTGGCCCGAATGGGTGTGGGCGTTGACGAGGCCCGGCATGGCGATCATCCCGTGGCCGTCGATCTCCGGCGTGCCCAGCGGTCGGGCGGACGTCGCCGACCGCGGCGATCACGCCGTCGACGATGTGGATGTCGGCGACGGCGAGGGGCCGGTCGGGGTCGAGCACCGCTCGCCTGCCGGACGACGAGTTCGTCGTTCATTCGACCGTGTCCTCGCGCCGATGTCGCGCTGGGTGGAGCGGCCCGACTCGTGCTCGGGGAACAGGTCGGCGTAGGTGTCACCCGCCACGTAGGGATGGGCGTCGAGCAGATCCTCGTCGATGTGGACGCCGAGGCCAGGACCGGTCGGCGCCGTGATCGTCCCACCCTGCAGGTCGACCAGCGCCAGGCCCGGGTTGTCGCCGATGTCGGTGATCATCGGCTGGTGCGCGTCGATGTCGTACTCGCACAACCGCACCCGCGCCGCCGTCGCCCAGTGCAGGTTCGCCGCCAGCCCCACCACCGTCGGGCCGCCGACGTGCGGGATCACCTCGATCGAATGGCGCTCGGCGATGTCGACGATGCGCAGACAGTTGAGGATCCCGCCGGCCAACGTCGCATCGGGCTCGAACACGCGGGCCGCGTCGCGGCGGGCCAGCTCGGCGAAGGCGGCGGGGGAGTAGACCCGCTCGCCGACGGCGATCCGGATCGGCGACGCGTGCTGCACCCGCTCGAGACCGTCGAGGCGGTACTGCGGGACCGGCTCCTCGAAGAAGTGGATGCGCAACGGGGCGATCTCGCGGGCGAGTTCGATCGCCGTGTCGGGATCGTGGAACCAGTACGAGTCGACACCGATCAGCATCTTCGGGCCGACGTGCTCGCGGACCGTGCGGACCACCTCCACGTCGTCGGCCACGTCACGTCCGAGACGCACCTTCACCCCGGCGAAGCCGAGCGCCATGCACTGGTCGAAGTAGTGCGCGTGCCAGTCGGCCGGACTCCTCGAACATCGTCGTGCCCGTCCCGTACAGGGGGATCGGGTAGGCGCTGCCGCCGAGCAGCTGGTGGACCGGGACGCCGAGGTGCTTGCCGAGGATGTCCCACAGCGCGATCTCGATCGCCCCGAGGGTCTGGCTCGTCGCCCCCTCGGTGCCGAGGTAGCCGTCGAGCACGACGCCGAGGTCGGCCATCCGGTCGCGGATCGCCAACGGGTCACGCCCGACGAGGTGGCCGGCGCACACGTCGTCGACGATCGCCCGGAACACCGTCGGATACGAATGACCCCAGTTGGTCGACGCCTCGCCCCAGCCGACCGTGCCGTCGTCGGTCTCGATGCGCACCAGCGCGAAGCTCCGCTGCATCGGCGGATCGCTCTTGCGATAGCCGGCGAGGCGAGCGCGGACGTCGACGATCCTCATGGAATTGTTCTAGTCGCTCGGCGCGAGCGTGATAGTCATGACTGATCACCTTGTAACGCGGCGTTCATCCCGCCTGATCATTGCTGACCCAAACGCCACTTAGGTTCGACACCCATCGAGGCCGACCACCGGCCTCGTCAAACGACCGACGACGATTTGCGGAGGTTCTCGTGAGCAACACAGCCGGCTGGCGATGGGGGGCGACGATCCAGTCGCTCGCCGCGCCTGCCGCCGGCATCGTGCTCCTCCTCGCTCTGTGGGGGTGGGGCGGCCGCGCCGGGTGGGCCGGCGGGATGGTCGTCACGCCCGCCGAGGCGATCCGCCCGCTCGTCGGCGACAGCAGCGACTCGTACCGGCGGGCCGCCGCCTCCACCATCTCGGCCGCCGCCCGCGGGTTCGTGATCGGCGGGGGCATCGCCTTCATCGCCGCCCTCGTCGCCGTCTCGGTGCCACCGCTGCGTGGATTCGTCGTGCGCCTGGCCGCCGTCGCCAACGCCGCGCCGTGGGTCGCCGTGGCGCCGTGCCTGCTGATCGTGCTCGGTCGCGACCAGGGGCCCGTCGCCGTCGCCGCGCTCGCCGTGTTCTTCCCGATCTTCGTGTCGACCTCCGTCGGCCTCGCCGCCGCACCGGCCGCCACCCACGACGTGGCCACCGCACTCGGCGTCGGACGGTTCCGCCGGTTGTGGTCGGTGCAGCTCCCGGCGTCGTGGCCGTCGACCGCCGACGGGCTCAAGCTCGCCGCACCCGCCGCGCTCGCCGGCGCCGTGTTCGGCGAGTGGTACGGCGCCGACCGCGGGCTCGGCGTGCTGCTGATCACCTCGATGCAGGGCGGGCGGGCCGACCGGCTGTGGGCCGCCGCCCTGCTGTGCGCCGCCGCCGGTCTGATCGCCTACGGCGTGTGCTCCGGGCTGCGGGCACTCGCCACGCGGCGGTACGGGGCAGCCGTCGGGACATCGTCGTCTGTCGTCCCGGTGCCGCCGCGGCGAACCGGAGCCGGGCGCGACATGCCGCCAACGAATCGGCCGCCGTGCTGATGGTGGTCGTCGTGCTCGTCGGGCTGTGGTGGACGTGGGTCGAGGTCAAGGACATCGCGGCGATCGTCGTGCCCGCCCCGCCGGCCGTGCTCGACGACCTGACCGCCGCGCCCGGCGCCTACCTCAGCGCCGCGCTCCACACGATGCTCACCGCGTTCATCGCGTTGATGATCGGCACCGCGTTCGGGCTCGCCGCCGCGCTGGCCGCGTCCCGGTTCCGGTTCGTCGCCGGGATGTCGGTCCCGTTCATGGTCCTGCTGTCGGCCACGCCGCTGTTCGCCCTGTTCCCGCTGTTCGCCCGGATCATCGGGTACAACGAACGCACCGTCTGGGCGCTCGCCGCGATGCTCGTGTTCTTCCCGATCTTCGTGTTCACGCGGTCGGGCCTCGACGCCGCCACCGAACCGATGCTCGACGTCGTCGGCGCACTCGGCGGCCAGCGCAGCGAACGGTTCCGGTACGTCGTGATGCCCGCCGCCGCCCCGCACATCGCCAGCGGGTTCCGCATCGCCGCCGGCTCGGCGATCATCGCCGCCGTCGTCGGCGAGAGCCTGATCGGCCGGCAGGGCCTCGGCGTCGAGTTCGCCTACTCGTACCGACTGCTCGATCTGCCCCGGGCCTTCGGCGCGGCGATCGTCGTCATCGTGCTCTCGGTCGCCATCTTCTCCCTCGCCGGCAAGGGCGAGCGAGCCGTCCACGAACGATGGGCCTGAGCGCATGCGCACCAACCGCCACGAACACCCGCCACGAACAAGGGAGAGGAACCACCACCATGTACACACGTAGAGGCTTCATCAAGACGTCGGGGGTACTCGGCGGACTGACGTTCCTGTCGTCGTCGGCGATCCTCGCCGCCTGCGGCTCCGACAGCGACGACGCAGCCACGACCGACGCCGGCACCGACGCGCCGGCAACGACCGGAGCGACGACCGCCGGCACGACCGGCGGGAGCCCAGCCGCCGCGCTCGGTATCGGTGGCGACCGTGTTCAACTGGCTGCCCGACATCGAATGGTCGGCCTGGTACCTCGCCGAGGACCGCGGCTACTTCACCGACCTCGGCGTCGAGTCGTCGCTGATCCACGGCGGGCCGAACGCCGCCGCGGTGCCGCAGGTGCTCGGCGTCGGGCGACGGCAACATCGGCATCTCCGCGAGCGAGCTCGACATCATCAAGGCCAACAACGAGGGGCAGGACTTCGTGATCATCGGCGCCATGTACCAGCGCAACCCGCTCGGGCTGACATGGATGACCGAGACCGGCATCGAGACCGTCGAGGACCTCATCGGGCTGCGGATCGGCGGGCCGCAGGGCGACCAGGTGCAGATCGACGCCATGTTCAAGGCCAACGGGCTCGAACCCGACTACACGTTCGTGCCGATGGGCTTCGACCCGCAGCCGCTCGCCGACGGGGAGGTCGACGCCATCGCGTCGTACGTCACCAACCAGCCGATCCAGCTGCGCCTCGCCGGCCACGACGTGAGCGCCAAGCCGTACTCCGACCTCGGGCTGCCGTCGTACGGCGACATCCTGTTCGCTTCGAAGGCGTGGCTCGGCGAGAACCACGATCTCGTGGTGGCCTACCTCGCCGGACTGCTGCAGGGCGTCAACGCCAACATCGACGACCCGAGCGCATCGCTGCCGATCCTGCAGGAGCGCTACGGCGCCGACAACGAGATCGACCCGGAATCAGCGGCCGCCTCCAACCCCGAGTACATCGCGTTGATGACGAGCCCGTTCACCGACGCCAACGGGCTGCTGATGGTCGACCCGGCACGGATGAGCGACGAGATCCTCCCCGCCCTCGAGACGGCCGGCGAGACGGGCCTGCCCACCGTCGAGGAGTTCCTCGACAGCTCCTATCTCGAAGAGGCACACACCTTGTCGTGACCGAAGCCGGCTTCGAGCTCACCGACCTCGCCAAGGAGTTCGTCCTCAAACGGCAGCCGCTCGTGGCGATCGAGCGGTTCGACCACCGCGCCCCGATCGGCACCCTCACCGCGCTGGTCGGCCCGTCGGGGTGCGGCAAGTCGACGATCCTGCGGATCCTCGCCGGGCTCGACACCCCGACGTCGGGAACCGCGCTCGTGCACGGGCTCGCGCCGTCGCGAGGCGCGGGACCGACACGAGATCGGCGTCGCGTTCCAGGACTCTGCACTGCTGCCCTGGCGCGACGTGCGCAGCAACGTCCGGTTCGCGCTGCAGGTGACCGGTGCCGACGTTCCGAAGTCCGCGGTCGACGACCTGATCAAACTCGTCGGGCTCGACGGGTTCGAGAACGCACGGCCGCGCCAGCTGTCGGGCGGAATGCGGCAACGGGTGGCGATCGCCCGCGCCCTGGTGACGTCGCCGTCGGTGCTGCTGCTCGACGAACCGTTCGGGGCGCTCGACGCGATGACCCGCACGCGGATGAACCTCGAGCTCCAGCGGATCTGGATGGAGCGGGTGACGACGACGCTGCTCGTCACCCACTCGATCGAGGAGGCCGTGCTGCTCGCCGACGAGATCGTGGTGATGTCACCTCGGCCGTCGCGCATCGTCGCTACGGTGACGGTCGATCTCCCCCGACCACGAACCACCGAGATGACCCGCAGCGCAGCCTTCCACGACGTCGTCGACTTCGTCAGCGCGACCCTGGTCGGCAGCGACGACGAGTGAGCAGCAGCATCGTGGCGGGTGGCGTGAGGTCGACCACGCGTTCGCCGTGGACGTCCGATGCCGACGTCGCCGCCCGGTCGCGACGCGACGTCGGGCGGACCCGCTGCGGGCCGCGGTCGGGGTGTCGATCAGGCGAGCGCGGCATGCGTCCGGCATGTCGATGCGCGACTTCGCGACGCGGTGCGGACTGAGCCAGCCGTTCGTGAGCGCGGTCGAGCGGGGCATGTCGACGCCGTCGATCGCCACGCTCTATCGGATGGCCGAGGTGCTCGAGACCGAGCCGTCGGCGCTGTTGCCGAGCCGGCCGAGCGGCGGCGTCGAGATCATCCGGGCGGGGGAGGGCGAGCGGGTGCCGTCGAGCGACCGGCCAGGGTCCGCCGTGGGTCGGGTGCTGCTCGCCGACCCCGATCGCCACCTCGAGATCTACGAATACCTGGTCGCGCCCGACGACGACCTCGACGTCTGGTACGAGCACCCCGGCAACGTCGTGCTGCATCTGATCGAGGGACGGCTGCTCGTCGAGTTCGCTGGGCTGCCGACGGTCGACGCTCGGCGCCGGGCGACTGCCTCGTGCATCCCGGGCCTGTCCCGCACCGCTGGTCGGTGCTCGCACCGGATCGCGTTCGACTGTTCCTCGTGATCAACAGCGCCCCGCGCAGCATCTGAGCAGCCTTGCGTTGGCGACGAAGTGTCGGCGCCGCGGCGCAGTCGTTCGCGGTCAACCTCGCGAACCCGAATCTGCGGCGAGCACAGCTGTCGTTCGCCGCGGCCTGGACCGGCGAGTGGGTGCTCACGGTGGCCCTCTCGGTCGTTGCATTCCGAGACGGTGGATCCGCCGCGGTCGGTGCCGTGGCCTTCCTCCGGTTGGTTCCCGCGGCGATCCTGTCTCCCGTCGGTACCGCACTCGCTGATCGCTTCCGCCGCGACCGGGTGCTGCGCTGGACGTGCGTGTCTCGGGCCGGTGCGTTGGCCGGTTGCGCGGCGACCGTCGCGATCGACGGGCCGACGTACGTCGCCTACGTCTTTGCGGCGATCGCGACGATCGCATTCGTCGTCTTCCGGCCGGCCCACTCCGCATTGTTGCCATCGCTGTGTGGTTCACCGCTCGAGTTGACGAGCGCCAACGTCGTCCGCGGCCTCGTGGACTCCATGAGCATGTTGGTCGGTCCCGCACTCGCCGCGCTTCTGTTGGCCGTCGCCGACCCAGCCGTAGCCCTCGCGTCTTCGGCCCTGCTGGCGTTTGCCGCAGGACTCGCCCTGTTGGGGTTGACCTACGACGTGAGCGCGTCGGTTGCCTCGGGTGCCACTCGTCATCTGTTCCGCGAAGCCGTCGAGGGATTCCGCGCGTTGCCACGCCATCCGGATGCCTTCCTCCTCGTTCGACTGACTCTCTCCCAGGCCGCGACACGAGGATGCTTCAGCGTGCTCGTGGTTGTCGTTGCCATCGAATTGCTCGACGTCGGCGAGTCCGGGGTGGGCGTGCTGACCGCCGCCGTCGGTGCCGGCGCCGTGGTCGGATCGCTGGGTGTGGCGATGTTCGCCGATGGCGGGCGTCTCGCCACGTTGCTCGGCGTGGGTGTCGTGCTCTGGGGGCTTCCCCTGGCGGTCGCCGGTGCGGTACCGAGAGCGGGTCTGATCCTGTTGATGTTGGCAGTTCTCGGGATCGGGAACTCGATGGTCGACGTCGGGATCTTCACCTTGCCGCCTCGCCTCGTGCCCGACGCCGTCCTCGCCCGGCTGTTCGGTGCCCTCGAGAGTCTCGGCGCGCTCGTCGTCGGGGCATCCTGCCTCGTGACGCCGCTGATTCTCGATGCGATCGGCGTGCGTTGGGCGTTGGTTCTCGTCGGCGTGCTCGGTCCGACCCATGTGGCTGTCGCCTGGGCGCGACTTCGCGCGATCGATCGCACGGTGATCCGACGCAACGTCGAGATCGGACTGCTCGACAGCCTGCCGATGTTCCGCCCTCTGGCATTGCCTGCGATCGAGCAGCTCGCCGATCGACTGGAGGTACAGGCCTTCGAGGTCGGCGAACCGGTGGTGACGCAGGGCGACCACGGTGACCACTTCTACCTGATCGAAGCCGGCGCAGCCGATGTGATCCATGACGGCGCGGTCACCGGCGATCTCGCCGCTGGTGACTGCTTCGGGGAGATCGCGTTGCTGCGCGACGTTCCTCGGTCGGCGACGGTCGTCGCGACGACGCCCCTGCGTTTGCATGTGCTGTCGCGTGACGACTTCCTGGGAGCGATCACGGGTCCGACTGCGAGTCGGGCTGCCGCCGAGCAGATCGCGTCTGAACGGATCGACCGCAACCGGCCTTGACAACATTTACTGTCAAGGCGTATCTTGGGGTCCGTGGACGATGTTCGAGTGCTCGCAGACGCCGCCGCCGTGGAAGTGGCGCTCGATCCGATCCGCGCCTCGATCCTCGACGCGCTGACCGAACCGGGGTCGGCAACCACGGTTGCCGCGGCCGTCGGGTCGACCCGTCAGAAGGTGAACTATCACTTGAAGGCGCTGGAGGCCCATGGGCTGGTCGAGTTGGCCGAGGAACGCGCGTGGGGCGGCATCACCGAACGATTCGTGCGCCGTTCGGCGCGCCACCTCGTTGTCGCTCCCGACGTGTTGCAGAGTGCTGCCATCGATCCGAACGAGGTCGCCGATCGTCTCTCGGCTGCGTATCTGATCGCGGTGAACGCCCGGACCGTGTCCGAGGTGGGGGCGATCGCCGGCAGCGCAGCGGCTGGAACGCGTCTGCCGACCCTCACCGTCGACACGGTGATCGGGTTCAGCTCGCCTGAAGATCGCGCCGCGTTCGCCACCGACCTGCAATCAGCGGTCGTCGCGCTGGTCGCCCGATATCACCACGACGACGGGCGACCGCACCGTCTGACCATCTCTTCATATCCCCGACCCGAGGAGTCATCATGACCAATCTCAACCAACCCGACCGACCCGACCGGGTCGAACATCGGATGGAACGCACCTACGAGGTGCCCGCTAGTCCCGAACAGGTGTGGGACGCGATCGCAACCGCTGATGGGATCTCGGCCTGGATGGTGCCGACCCGACTCGACCCGCAGATCGGTGGCGAGGTGTCGTTCGATTTCGGTGCGTTCCGGTCGACCGGTGTCGTCACCGACTACACACCGAACCATCGATTCGCGTACGAAGAACCATGGCCGATCGCTGACCAGGTCGAAGACATCCCGGCTGGGATGGTCGAGTGGTTCGAAACGATCGGCGTTGCGCTGTCGGAGGTGTACCGCGACCTGCCGTCGGTCACCCCGGTCGCCACCGAGTTCCTCATCGAATCGGTGTCCGGTGGCAGTTGCGTGATCCGCGTCGTCGCGAGTGCGTACGGAAGTGGAGCGGATTGGGAGAACGAGTTCTTCTCCGAAATGGCGGCCGGCTGGGGCGAGATCCTCGACAACCTCGCCACGCACTTCAACGCGGCGGCGTAGCGATGGAAACCACCCGCCAAGCACCGGTCGTGCAATCCAACCAACCGAACACTCGTGATCTGGTTCGAAGCGGTGCGCTCGCAGGCGCAATCGCTGCCGTCTGCACCACCGTCGTGGCAGCGATCGCGAGCGCTGCCGATGTCAGCCTCGAAGTCGACGCGAAAGCCATTCCCATCGCCGCATTCGCGTGGTGGACCCTCATTGGTGCCGCCGTTGGCGTTGTGCTCGCCCGACTCCTTCGCCAGCGCCGACGGTTCGTCGTGGTCACCGCAGTCCTCGTCGGCCTGTCGCTCATCCCAGCGATCGCAGCTCCCGACGACACCGCCACGAGAGCCGTTCTCGTTGGGGCCCACCTCCTGGCGGCGGCCATCATCATCCCGACTCTCGGCCGGCGGCTCCCGCTCAACAACGAACGCTGACGAACTGTGGTGGGGCACCCATCCCGCACCAGCGGTCAGCGCGATCCTGCGGTGAGTTCGTAGACACGGAACGGAGCACCGAGCACCGGGAGTGCCACGTTACGGACACGAACGCCGCCGGGAGTCACACCCCGTTCCGTGCCGCGGTGGGCGTGTCCGTGGATGACGAGGTCGGGCGGAGAGCGATCGATCGCCTCGGCGAGCAGGTAGCTCCCGAGGAACGGAAACAGCTCGATCGGCTCGCCGGCAAGCGTGTCGGGGACTGGCGAGTAGTGGAGGAGCACGATTCGAACGTCACCGTCCAGGGCGGCGAGGCATTGTTCGAGCCGGGCTGCGGTGTCGATGCTGTGGCGTGCGAACGCTCTCATCTCCGGTTCCCCGAAGTCACTGGCTGCTCTGCCCAGAAAGCCGCCACCGAACCCCTTGATGCCGGCGATTCCGAGTTCGAGGCCGTTGACTTCCACGGTGGTGGCGGTTCCGTCGAGCACGGTGATCCCGGCGTCGTGAAGCGACTGGGTGACGCGGGCCGGCTCGCCGGCGTGATGATCGTGGTTGCCGAGCACGGCGACGATGGGGATCGGGACCTCGGCGAGTTCGGCGACCACACAACGGGCCTCATCATCGGAACCGACTTGGGTCAGATCTCCGGCGAGGAGTAACACGTCGGCACACGACTCGATGCCGGCGAGGGCCGCCGCGATTCGGCCCTCCGTGTCGCAGCCGATGTGAATGTCGCCCGCCGCAGCAACACGCACGCTGGAACTCACAGGTGCTCCGTCTGCACGGCGGTTCGGAGCGAAGAAACGTGGAGGTCGTCGAGCACGTCGGCGTCCGGGGCGAGGCTGTGAATCACGTCGAGCACCGCGTCGCGACGAGCCGCGGTCGCGACCTCGCCGTGGATCGCAATCCGTCGCATCGACACCACCACGATCTCGAGGCCCTGTTCATGGAGTCTCGAGTCTGCGAGCAGCGCCTCGTGGAGGTGGCCCACCAGGTACGTGTCGTCGTCTGCGCCGCCGTCGTCGTTCATGAGTCCCACCTCGACGAAATCGAATCGTGGAGTGAGCGGATGGCGGTCACGGACACCGGGAGGTCGATCGACAACGCGAAATGAAGCAGGCTCAGAACGCGGTTCGGACTCTTGCGCGCCCGTGACACCAGATACGCCCAGTCGAGATCGGTGGTGGCGATGACGCCGAGTGCGTCGTGCCAGTGCCACGGCGCCTCCTCGTCTGCTGCGATTGCCTTGGTGACGATGATGTCCTCGGGGGCGAGCACGGGGATCGCGACGTCGGCGAACTCGATGATCCGTGTCCGGGCGGCCATCTCGTCGTCGAAGTACACGTCGGACTTGACCTTGAAGATCACGTCGACCATCACCCCGTCACGGAAGCCTTTGAAGATCCACGAAGGATTGGTCCGTTCCGTCTCGAATCCACCGTGAGCGAGTGCTGTCAACGCCGCGTCTGCGTCTTCGCCGCGAACGAAGATGTCGATGTCCTTCGTCCATCGCGGACGGCCGTACGCAGCGCTGGCGACGCCGCCGAGCACGGCGAACGGGATGTCGGCAAGGCATTCGACGACATCGCTGAGGACATTCGGGAAGACGTCGGCGTCGGATCCGGCGCCGATTCGAGCGTCCGTCGCTGCGTGGGATACCTCTTGGAGCGTCGTCATCGGTATCCCATACCCGGTGAATACGCCCGCCACACACAGCCCGACGACAGCGAGCGACCACCGATGGTGCTGCCCTGAATCCCACGATCACCACCGGCTCACTGGTCCACGCTGGCCACGATCTGGCGAAGCGCGGCCACGTGTCCCTCGAACGCGCCGCGTCCGGTGTCGGTGAGGCGCACACGGACTCGGCGTCGCCGGTCCTCCAGTGGGCGTTCGATCCCGATGTAGCCGGCGGTTTCCAAGGTCGTGAACTGCTTGGACAGTGCCGAGTCGGAAAGTTCCAGCGTGTCGCGGACGAACGCGAAGTCGACCCAGTCCGCCGCGGCCAAGAGGGCGACGATGGACAGTCGCGTGCTCGGGTGGATGAGTTCATCGAACCGCGGCTCGGCACTCATCGCGGGACATTGCGCAGCGCCCGCCGGCGAACGGCGGCCATCAGCTCCGGACCGCCGAGGGCGACGGCGATCGCGGCCATGACACCCGCGATCGTGGCCGGGTGGTCCGCACCGTCCGCATCGATCAGCAATGCTGCCGCGACGGTGAGCATGACCAGACCGACGAGGAACCCGATCACCAACGCGCGGACGTGCGTACCGACCAGCTCGGCTCGGACACTCAACGCGCCCGATCGCCTCCTTCCCGACAACACGTTCTGCGCCGCCGCCGCGTGGGCGGCGCCGAATACCAGCGTCGAGGCGACCACCAACCAGCCGGGGCCGACGTCGAAGATGACTCCGATTCCGATCCAGCCCGCCGCCAGACCCAGCCAATACCAGCGGGGCATGTCGATCTCGGCGATGACCTGTTGGCGGCTGTACTCGACCGCCGTCAATGCCGAGCGGGCGTCGCTCTCTCCGATCGAGTTGGACATGATTGCTCCTTACTTTCCGACCCGGAAAGTAATCTACGGTTTCCCACTGGGAAAGTCAACTGCTGGACGGGATCCCCAGCGATCCGACGGTCACGTACATCTGCTGCGGGCGCGACCCCCTGACGCGGCGCTGTCGATGGACCACGTTGTGGTGAACTCACCTGATGATCGAGATTTCATGCGCCTTTGCGACGTCGATGGCGACGCCCGACCATGTCGCGATCGCCGAGGAGCTCGGCTATCGACGGGCATGGCTCTATGACTCGCCGGCGCTCTACCCGGACGTCTGGATGATTCTCGCCGAATGCGCGAAGCGGACCTCGACGATCGAGATCGGCCCAGGTGTGGCGATTCCGTCGTTGCGTCACCCGATGGTGACGGCGGCCTGCCATCGCGACGCTGGTCGATCTCGCGCCCGGTCGGGTGAATGTGGCCTTCGGGTCCGGATTCACGGGACGCTTGACGCTCGGCCAGAAGCCGCTGCGATGGAGCTTCGTGCGGGAGTACGTGCTGGCGCTGCAGGGGCTGTTGGCCGGCGAGACCGTGGAGTGGGAAGGTTCGCCGATCCGCATGATGCACCCCGATGGCTTCGGTGCGCCCCGACCGATCCGCGTTCCGATCATGCTCGGGGTCGGTGGGCCCAAGGGCGAGGCCGTCGCCCGTGAGCTGGCCGACGGGGTCCTCGCGACGAACGCGACAGCGGGGTTCGACCGGTCGTCGGTGCTGTGCATCGGGACGGTGTTGGACGAGGGTGAAGACCCGGGAAGCGACCGGGCGATGGCTGCCGCGGGACACGCCGCGGCGCTCGCCTATCACGCGGTACATCTCGGTGGGGGCGTCACATCCCTACCGGATGGCGATCGATGGCTGGCGGCGCTGGAGGAGGTGCCCGAACGCGAACGTCACCTGGCGCTCCACGAGGGTCACCTGATCTACGCCAACGAGCGCGATCGCGCCGTGATCACGGGTGAAACCCTGGCGAGGTTCGGGAGTGCTCGCAGCGCTGCTGGGTGGCGTGAGCAGCTCGCGCGGTACGAAGAAGCGGGAGCGACGGAGATCGCGTATCAACCCGCCGGTCCGGACATCGCGGGTGAACTGCGACGATTCATCGAGATGACCAAGGCTTGAGAAGCAGCCAGGTGGGTACTGGTACCCTTCCGTCAGACAAGTAGTCGCTCCGGACCCTGGCGGCGCCACCAGCCCGAGATTCCATGACCGCTGTCAACGAGGCACCGCCGACCACGTCCACCGTCGTCGATCCGCTGAATCCGCTCGCGCTGGCAGACGGAGCGCGCCGTGCGCTCAACGTGCGCTTCGGGGCCGGAGACGGAAACGACGTCGCGTTGGGTCATGTTCACCGGCCGACGTGGCGTGGCGGAATCCATTCGATCGGGCTCGTTGTCGCTGTCCCCGCAGTAGTGGCGTTGCTGCTCGCCTCGAGCGGCGACGGGCGGCTGCGGCTCGGCGTCGCCGTGTATGCGGTCGGTCTGTGTTCGATGCTTGCGGCGTCAGCGATCTACCACCGGTGGGTCCACGGGTTGCGGGCGAGGTGTGCGTGGCGGCGCGTCGACCATGCGGCGATCTTCGCGGCGATCGCGGGGTCGAGTACGCCGGTTGTCCTGGCCGCACTGCCGGGTGCGACTGGTCTCATGTTGGTCGGCGCGATCTGGGCGGCGGCGTTCGTCGGCGCCGGTTGCAAGCTCTCGACATGGGATGGCGGCGATCGGGCGGGCACGGGGATGTACGCCGTGACGATCGCGTTGGGCGTGTTGGCATTCCCATGGCTCTGGGCTCGTGAGGGCACCGGTCCGGCTGCGTTCGTGGCCGGGGGTGGCGTCGTCTATCTCGCCGGCGCATTCTGCTTCGCCAGGCAGTGGCCGACGGTGCGGCCGACGGTGTTCTCGTATCACGAGGTGTGGCACGCCTTGACGGTCGTTGCTGCCGTGGCGCAATTCGTTGCGATCTGGATGCTGGCGACCTAGGCCGTTGAACCTCTGATGGGGTCCGTCGTCGTGTGTCTGGCAGTGTGACGTTGTGCCGACAGCCGACGATCATCGTCGTTGGATCCTGGACTCGTTGCGGACCACCGACGACCGCACGGTCGGCATCGACAGGTTGTGCCAGATCTGCGTCGCGGTGACCGACACGATGGGTGCAGGAATTTCGCTGATCACCGATGACGTCGCCCAGGGCTCGATCGGCACCACGAACAGCGTGAGCGTGCGGCTCGAGCAGTTGCAGTACACGTTCGGCGAGGGACCGTGCATCGATGCCCATCGCGAATGTCGCCCTGTCAGCGACCCGGACCTCGCCGCACCCCTCCTCTCGCACTGGTCGGCATTCGCCCCTGCCGCCGTGGAATCGGGTGCCCGCGCCGTGTTCGGGTTCCCGATCGTGATCGGCACGGTGCGACTCGGAGCCCTCACGCTGTATCGCGACCGGCCCGGACCTCTCAACCCGGCCCAGCACACCGACGCGCTCCTGTTCGCTGACACCGCGGCCGAGGTGATCATCGAGATGCAGGCGGCCGCGCCGCCGGGAAGTTTGGGTGCCGAGGCCGAACCCGGTACGAACTTTCGCTTCGTCGTGCACCAGGCCGCAGGAATGGTGTCCGTCCAACTCGGCACTACCGTCGCTGATGCCTTGATTCGGCTCCGTGGTCATGCCTTCGCCACCGGGCGTCTCGTCACCGATGTCGCGGAAGATGTCGTCGCCCGCCGCCTCCGCTTCGACGGTCGCAACGGGCCGGAGTAGCTCGGTCGCCGAGCGCCGATGCTGCGCGAAGATGAGACACGAGGTCACCCGCCCGAAACCGCCGCACGGCCACGTTGGGTTGGAAAGGAATCAGCATGAACCGAGAAGCCGCCCTCGTGCAAACCTTCGTCGACATTGCCGACACCCTCGTCGACGACTTCGACATCGTCGACCTGCTCACTGCACTGTCGGACCGTTGCGTCGAAGTGCTCGACGTCTCCACTGTCGGGATCATGCTCGTGGACGCCCAGGGCGAACTCAGAGCGATGGCCTCGTCGAGCGAGGTCATGCGCATCGTCGAACTCTTCGAGCTGCAATCGCAGGAAGGGCCGTGCCTCGACAGCTACCGCAGCGGCGAGCCGGTCGACGAGTTGCTCGCCCCCGCCACCGACCGCTGGCCGACGTTCGCTCCCGTCGCCCTGGCGGCTGGTTTCAGTGCGGCCGCGGCATTGCCCATGCGCCTACGCGACCAGGTCATCGGTGCGCTCAATCTCTTCCAGACCGAACCCCGAGCCTTGAGCGACGACGACACCCTCGTCGCCGCGCGCCCTCGCCGACATCGCCACGATCGCCATCCTGCAACACCGCAAGATCGCCGAAGCCGACGCCATCAACGATCAGCTCAACGACGCCCTCACGAGCCGGATCGTCATCGAGCAAGCCAAGGGCGTGGTCGCCGAACGCCAACAGCTCGAGATGCCCGACGCGTTCGACCAACTCCGCGCCTACGCCCGGGCCCACAACCGCCGTCTCCACGATGTCGCCACGGAGATCGTCGGAGGCACCCTCGACATCAGCCATCCAGCCGCTCGCTCGTAGCCACGCGACGACGCCTGCGGTACGGTCGCTCGATTGTGAGCAACAGTGACGTGAGGGGACGAATGGACATCGAAGTACGAGGGGAGCCCACCGATCTCGACGCCGCGTGGATGACCCAAGTGCTCGATGCGACGGGGGTGGCCGACGGCGCGCAGGTGGTCGATCTGCAGTTCGAGTCGTTCATCGGCACGGGGCAGACGGGCCGCAATGCCCGCTTCTCGCTCACGTGGGACGATCCCGACGGTCGACCGGCGAGCGTCGTCGGCAAGTTCCCTTCTGGCGACGAGAACGCCCGCATGAGCGCGTTCACCACCGGCACCTACCTCACCGAGGTGTCGTTCTACAGCGAACTGGCGCCGACGCTCGACATCCGCATTCCCGAATGCCATCTCGCGGCGTACGACCACGACAAGCCTGATTTCGTGATGATCATGGAGGATCTCGCCGACTCTCGGCAGGGCGACCAGTTCGAGGGCCTGACGGTCGACGAGGCGGCGCTCGCCGTCGAGCAGGCGGTCGGGCTCCACGCACCGCGCTGGGGTGATCCGACCCTTGCGCAATTCGGCTCCCACCGGCGCGAAGGGCGACGAGGCGGCCAACGGGCTCGGCATGGTCTACGCGATGTTCGTCGAGCCGTTCCTCGATCGGCTCGGCCCGGGGCTCGACGCCGACATCGTCGATCTGATCCGTGCGCTGGCTCCGGACGTGCCGAAGTGGATCGGCTCGAGCGACACACCGACCACCGTGATCCACCTCGACTATCGGCCCGACAACTTCATGTTCGGGATCACCCCCGACGCGCCGCCGTTGGTCGTCGTCGACTGGCAGACCGCCAACGAAGGCTCGGCGATGTGGGATCTCGCCTACATGATCGGTGGCGGCTTCCAGCCGGCGCAGCGGGCCGAAGTCGAGCGCGGCCTGCTCGACGACTATCGCAGCCGCTTGAGCAGTCGCCGGGGTGGACTACGACGCCGACACGCTGTGGCACGACTACCGCCTCGGATCGCTGTGGGGCGTGGTGATGACGGTGATCGCCACGATCCTCGCCGCGCAGACCGAACGCGGTGACGAGATGCTGACGGTGATGGCACAACGTCACGGGCGCCACGCGCTCGACCTCGACGCACGCGGAGCGCTGGGGTAGATGGCCGGCGCCCCGCGGCTCGGTCTGCGCCGGGCGATCGTCCTCGGCGTGTCGCTGGCGGTGCCGATCGTCCTCGTGTTCGGGCTCGGACACCGTGGGGTGCACATGATGCGCAGCATGGTGGTGCCCGGGCGCCGGCCTCGTGGGAGCGAACAACCTGCTCGCCGCAGCGTGCCTCCTCGCTGCCGTCGGCGGCGACGGTGGCCTGGGTGCGGTGGGGCATGGACTGGTTGCTCGCGGCGGTCGTCATCGGGGCCGTCGTGGCCAGCGGACTCGTGTCGGACGTCGCACGATGCCGTCACGACATCGATGGCGGCGATCGCGTGCGATGGCGCGAGCCGGTGGCGGCCGCGCACGAGTTCCCGCTCGTGCTGCTCGCTGCCGGACTGATCTCGTGGCTGCGCACCGTCGCCGGGCGCATGCCCGGCCTGTCGCACCTCGCCCGCCGCCGCGGCCGCACGCTCCGACGGTCTCGGCTCCGTCGACCGCTTGCGCCCCGTCGACCGCTCGCGCACGGCCGCGGTCGTGGCTCTGGCGGGGCGACGCCGAACTCGCCGGCGTCATCGCCACCGATCCAGCGATCGAGCAGCGCGCGCGACGTGTCGGGTTGTGGGCACGGTGGCGGACCGGCGGCGACCCGTTCCGCATCGATCACGCGCACGGCCCGCGCCGCGTTGACGCTCGCCGGGTCACGGCGACGCGGCGACTCACCTCGCGCTTCGTCAGCCGACGCGGAGCGCACGGCGCTCGGTGTGCCGTGCAGCGAACCGACGTGGGTTCGCCCGCTCGACGGCACGCTCGCCGCGATCGCGCTGCACCGCTGCGGCGGTTCGGCCGATCGGTGGGTGGCCTCGCTGCGGCGCGAGTTCGGGCTGCGCCGCGGCCACCGCGCCGCCTGGTACTGGACACCGCTCGGATGGCCGGCCGGCTCGGCGCCGGCCTGGGAGCACGCCGCCTCCACCGCGCTCGCCCGAGCGATGGGGTGGATCGGCGACGACGACTGGCCGGCGCTCCGCGCCCGGGCGCTCGGTGCCTCGGCACGCGGCACCGAGCATCCGCACGACGAGCGGCTGATCGCCGCGGCTCGCATCTGGTTGGTGTTCGTCGACGACGCGCGCGCCGCGACCGTTGCTCGCCCGCCCGACCGTCCAGCACGACCCGCTCGCGGTCGCGCTCGACCGCGTGGCCACCCGGCTCGCCGCCGACTCCAGGCTCTCATCACCGACTCTCTGGTAGTCGCCACCGACCCTCAGGCTTCACGCCGTTCCGCACCCGGAGGTGCACGCATGACCGACACGATCGTCCGACCGCCCGTCGACGAACGCCCGACGCGCGATCCCGCTGCTGCCCGACCGAGCCGCGACGCATGGGTCCGGCGACCCGGTTCCTCGTGCTGCGCATGCTGGCGTGCATCGCCGTCGTGGAGCTCGTCGGCACCGTTGCTCGTCGTGCTCGGTGGCACCACCGCTCGGGCCGCCGGTCTGTCGCTCGTCTTCCCCGGCGCCGGGTTCCTGTACACCGCCCATCCGCTGCTGTTCGTGTTCACCTGGGTGCTGATGAGCGTCGCGCTCGTGCTCTGGTGGGGGATGAGCCTGCACCTCGGCATCCCCGGGGTGTGGCTGCTGAGCGCGGTCGGTCAGTGCGCTGCTGGCCGACGCCCCGCGACTGTTCGTCGACCGCGGCACCACGTGGGACTGGGCCGTGCCGGTTGCCTACGTGCTCGCCGCGGCGTGCGTGGCGGCGCTCGTGTGGACGTTCGAGTCGCGTTTCCGCCGCAAGCGGGCGCTCGTCCCCGAGCTGAACGAGTACCTGCGCACGGCCGAGGTGCCCGAGCCGTCGCACGCGTTGCGCGAGCGCGACGACATGGACGCCGAGTTGCTGCGCTGGGTGTACGAGCTCTCGCTGCAACCGGTCGACCGGTTCGACGGCTTCGAGTGGGGCGACCAACTCCACGGCGGCACCGTCGTGCGCTACCAGCTGAACTACCTCGGCTGGGCGCTCGCCCCGTACGCCGTCAACTACATCCCGAACGCGCCGGGCACGATCGAGCTGGCGATGCGCAACCTGGTGCTCAAGCAGCTCGACCTGCGCGTGTGGCGCTACTGGCAGCTGCTCAACCGCGTCGGCAACCTCGACTCCAACCCCGACCCGCTGGTGCGCGACAACATCATGTTCTCGGGTTTCACCGGCGACCAGATCAACCTCTACGAGGCCGCCACCGGCAGCACCCGCTTCGACGAGCCCGGCTCGCTGACGTTCGTCTGGGAGGACGGCCGCACGTTCGCCTACGACCACCACAGCTGGATGGAAGCGGTGCAGAAGAACTTCGAGCGCAGCCGCCTCGGGTTCTTCCCGTGCGAACCCGGCTGGGCGTTCGCCGCCTGCAACACGATCGGCGCGCAGGCGCTGTTCGGTCACGACCGGCTCCACGGCACGTCGATGTGGTCCGACATCGAGCCGAGGTGGCGCGAGACGCTCGAGCGCGAGTACCTGCTGCCCGACGGCAACTACGCCAACATCCGCTCCACCCACACCGGCCTCAGCTGGGACACCGGCGAGACGCCGGGCGGGGAGTACTTCACCACCGGCTCGCACAGCTTCAAGGACGTCGCGCCCGATCTGCACAACCGGGGCCGGGCCCTGTCGCTGCGTGGGCTGCCGCCGAAGATGGCCGCGTTGCGCGGGCTGATCAGCGACGGCGTGTTGCAGCTGCAGCTGCCCGAGGAGTGGGAGCGCAACCGCTCGCGCAAGTCGGCGACGCCGGGCTGGACCAAGTTGATCGGCGGCGCCCGCGCCGTCGGTGACGACGAGCTGGCCGAGGCAGCGATCCGCGGCCACGACCTGCAGTGCGCGACCGGAGAGCGCTGGCCCGAGCGGCCGCTCGGCGACCGGTGTCGGCAACCTCGCGTTGCTCATGCTGGTGCGCTGGTCGACGCCGCTCGACAACGCGTCGATCAACGTCCGCGGGTACGTGCGCGCCGTCGGGCCCGATCGTCGAGTCGGCACCGTGGCCGCAGGTGATGATCACCCTGGCCCGCTCGCTCGACGGGGCGTCGCTCGATCTGGCCGTGCGCCCCGGCCCGGAGCCGACGGACGAGCGCGGTCGAGTTCACGCTCGGCGCGCTCACGCCCGGGCGCCGACTACCGCCTGTCCGGCGACGGTGTCGATCGTGATCGTCGCCGCCGGCGCCGACGGCACCGGTTCGATGTCGCTCGTCGTCGACCGGCCGCTCCGACTCGTCCTCGCACCGACGAGAATGACCGCCCGGGGACAGTCCCGGGCGGACGTCCAGACATCGTCCGTCGACACGGAGGGCGTGCGATGATCACGCTCTATCTGAACTGCGCCAAGGTGTGGACCCACCTCGTGCGCGGCGTCTGCCGCCTCACCGCGTCGCCCGCAGGTGACCTACGAGGCGCCACCGTTCCCCGGCCGTGCGAGCACCGACCGAGGAGGCCACCGATGACCGCCACCATCACCGAGACCGACTTGCCGATGTCGACGCCGGGCCGCTGCTCCTGCCCGAGCGACCGCGGCGCTTCGGGCCGACGAGCCGCCGGCTGTTGGGCCGCCTCGTCGTCGCGCTCGCGCTCGTCGAACTCGTCGGCACCGTGCTCGTCTTCGCCTCCGACAGCGAGACGTGGCGGGCGTTCGGGTTGGGGCTCGTCTATCCGGGTGCCGGGCTGCTGTACGACGCGTCGCCGATCCTGTTCGTCGTCACCCAGGTGCTGGTGCTCATCGCGCTCGTGTTGTGGTGGGGGCTGAGCACGCACTTCTCGATCCCGCTCGTCTGGTTCGGCACCGCGGTCCTGGCTGCCGTGCTGGCCGACGGGCCGCGACTCTGGGTCGAGCGCGGCACCACGTGGGACTGGGCGATCCCGGTCGCCTACGTCTGTGCGTTCGCGGTGGTGGCGACGATGGTGTGGAAGATCGAGCGCCGGTTCCGGACCAAGCGGGCGATGGTGCCCGAGCTCAACGCCTACCTCGCCGACGCGCAGATCCCCGAACGGGTGACCACCCTGCGCCCGCCCGACCACATGGATGCCGAGCTCCTGCGCTGGTGCTACTCGTTCGCCGAGCAGCCCGACGACGGCCTGGCCGGGATGGACTGGGGCGAGCAGTTCCACGGCGGCACACAGCTGCGCTACCAGCTCAACAGCATCGCCTGGGCGATGTCGCTGTACGCGGCGAACTACCTGCCCGAACGCGCCGGGTCGGATGACCGAGGCGCTGGCCAAGGTGGTGCACAAGCACACCGACCTGCGGGTGTGGGGTTACTGGCGCACGCTGAACCTGCTCGGCAACTTCGACCCGAACCCCGACCCGATCCGCCGCGACAACATCATGTTCTCCGCCTTCCTCGGCGACGTCGTCAACAGCTTCGAGGCGGCCACGGGCGACCTGCGCTTCGACGAGCCGGCGTCGTTGACGTTCGTGTGGAAGGACGGCCGCACGTTCGAGTACGACCACCATTCGCTCACGGCCGCCGTGCGCAAGAACTTCGAACGCAGCCGGCTCGGGTTCTTCCCGTGCGAGCCGGGATGGTCGTTCACCGTGTGCAACGTGATGGGCGCGCAGGCGCTCCACGGCCACGACACGATCCATGGCTCCGACGACTGGGCAGCGGTCGGCGATCGGTGGCGGCAGACGCTCGACGACGAGTACCTGACGCCCGACGGTTCGTACGCGCACATCCGCTCGAACCACATCGGCGTCTCGTGGGACACGGGCGAGGTCCCCGGCGGGCACTACCACGCCAACGGCACGCACCGCTTCGCCGACGTCCTGCCCGACCATGCGCGGCGGGCCCAGGCGCTCGACCTGCGGGGTGCGGCGCCGAAGATGGCGATGCTGTCGAGCATGGTGGTCGACGGAACTCTCGCCCTTGGAGATGCCGCCCGAGCCCGAGCGTCATCACACGTCGTCGAGTTCGCTCCTCCCGTGGATCAAGGTGATCGGCGGGGCGCGAATGGTGGGGGACGAGCGGCTGATCGACGCCGCGATCGATGCGTCGGCCCGACAGTGCGCGACGGGCCGGCAATGGCCCGAGCGACCGGTGGCGGTCGGCGGGTCGGGCTTCGGTTCGTACATGCTGCTGCGCTGGTCGGCGCCGCTCGATCTCGCCCAGCTCGCCATCCGCGGCTGGGTCGAGCCGGTGGGTCCGCTCGTCGAGGCGAGCCCGGACACTCTGATCACCCTGGCCCGCAGCGACGACGGCGTCACCATGCAATTGGCGCTCGAACCCGCCAACGCAACGGATGCTGACGGTCGCACCGAAGCGACGCTGCACTTCACCCGTCTGACCCCCGGCACCCATCGATTGCAGCACGCGGAGGGCGACGACGTCAGCCTCACGTTCGAGGCCGACGCCATCGGCAACGGCACGGTCACCATTACGCTCGCCGGCCCGGTCCGTCTCACTCTGGACGGGGCATCGTGATCCTCAACTGTGACCGACTCTGGACGCGCATGGTGACGTTCGTGTTCCGTGTGCGCCGCAAGCCACGTGTCACCCAGCCACCAGCGCGACCGTAAGCGCAGGTGGCACGTGCGCTACTGCGTGGGTGCCGGCTCCGAAGCGATGCGCCGTGTCGGTGTTGCTGCCCGTGGCTGACGGCGGATCGCCGCGGACGGTGCGCCGAACGCGTACGCAACGGTGAGTGCACCCTGTGCCCAGCACGGTTGGTGGATCGATCGCCACCATGCCGATCGAGCTCGCATGGAGACTCGGAACACGATGCCTTGACCGCGGACCACCGCGTCGAACTCTGACGGTGCGTTCGACGTGTCGGCGCCCGCCCCCGTTCGTCGTGTAGTCATGCGTCCCCCAGAACCATCGTGCGACCGGCGGTCGCGCTTCGACGTGCGAAGACTATCAAAATTGACGTCAGAGTTGACAAACGCCGGGCTCTCAGCGGAGCAGGAGCTGTGCGAACCACAGCGTCGGGAAGCCGACGACGAGCGCGGTATAGGGACTGCGGAAACGGCGGGCAGCGGCGAATGCGGCGACGCTCGCCAGGCCGACCGCCGCGGCGCGTTCGTTGTGCAATGCCGACGCGGTGATGAGGGCGCCGAGCGCCGCCGGTGCGACCAGTTCGATGCGGCGCATGACCCAGCTCGGCAGGCGCCCACCGGAAACGGTGACCAGTGCGGAAGCACGCAGCAGATACGTGCACAGCGCGGCAGACAGCACGACGGCCCACGCTGTCATCTGGCCACCTCCGCGTCGACACTCGTCGCCCGTGCGGCGATCGTGATCCCGACGACGATGGCCGCGATCAGGGCGAGCTGTCCAGCCACGGAGGACAGAACGACCATGGCGACCGCCGCGCCAAGCAGCGCCCGCCGGGACCCATGGGCAGACACGACCCCTGCCGCCAGGCCGGCGAGCGAGATCGGGGCCGCGGCACCGAGGTTCGCGGCGTTCGGTAGTGCGGTGCCGGCGACGACTCCCAGCGCCTGCGCCGCGATCCAGATGAGCCCGATCGTCGCCGAGGCACCGACGTAGAACCGAACCCGCTCCCGCTCCGGGCGGTCGTGGTTCGTGGCGTCGATCGACGTGACGAGGTACGACTGGTCGACGAGCGTGGTGGCCATCAGCGCGCGAGCGGCCCGGCGTGTCGTGGGAAACAGGGGAGCGAGCCCGGCGCTGTACGCGACGAACCTCGCATTGATCATCGCTGCGGCCAAGACGATGTACAGCGGAGCGGCACCGGCGTCGAGCATCTCGACCGCTGCGAGCTGAGCAGACCCGCCGAACATGAGGAGCGCCGCGGACAACGTCGGCGCGAGGTCGACGTTCGAGGTGGCGATGGTGGCGCCGACGGCCATCCCGAACGGTGCGCAACTGATCGCGAGTGGGAGCATCGGCACGGACGCCCGCGTGCAGGCCGTCACGCTGTGGGGTGGAAACGAGGGTGGTGCTCATGTCGCGAGACCGGCTGTCTCGGCGTGCGCCGCCCACTCCAGGTCGTCGGGCGTCGGAGTACGGAAGCACTCGTCGACGAACCAGTCGTGGAAGGCCGAGTAGCCCAGCAGTTCCGCGAACGGCGCCGTCTGCGAGTGGTGTGCGTCGAGTGCGTCCCGCTTGCGGGCACGCTCGGCGAGGTTCGGCGTCACCCGCAGCGCGACGTCGCCGTCAGGCACGGACTGCGGGATCGACACACCCAGCTGCTCGTGCACGGAGTCCTTCTCGATGCGGAATGCGTCGGTCGTCGTCGCGAGCAGCAGTTCGCCGTGACCGACACGTCGCCAGGCCTCGATCGTCCACCTGGACACCGCGGCGTGGTCGGGATGCCCGGTGATGCCATCGGGCCCGAACGTGACAATGACATCCGGGCGGACGTCGCGAATCAATGCCTCCACCCGCTCGACACCTTCCCCGTGATCGACGTCCGGGCAGCCACCATCCGGATATCCGAAGATGTGGAGGTCTCGGACGTCGAGGACGGCGAGCGCGTCCTGCAGCTCCTGATGACGAAGCACGGCGACCTGGTCGGGCGACAGCGAGTCGAGCCCGGCCTCGCCAAGCGTCGCGGTAGCGACGACAACTCGTCCGCCCGCCTTCCTGACGCGGTGCATCAGGGCGGCACTGAGGTACGCCTCGTCGTCGGGGTGCGCCCACACGCCGAGCAGCGTCGTGTGCTCTCGAGTGTGGAACCGGTCGGCCAGCTGGTGGGGACGAGACCGGTGCTTCGGCCGTCGAGGGCCGTCGGGTCGGGAGTTGTGTCTGTCGTACATGTTGTCGAGCATGAACGGCGGGCCTCGTCGTTGCTTGGAGCCTCGCTGGAGAATGTGTGGAGATCGGGGGCAGTGCGGCAGTGCCAAACTCTTGAGTTGTGCGCACGCATACGCCGTTCCTGGGTCGCTCGAGCGAGTTGGGTCTGCTCGACGAACTGTTGGCGGAGCACCGGCTGATCTCGCTGGTGGGCCCAGGAGGTATCGGCAAGACGAGGCTCGCCGGCGAGTTCGCGCTCGAGAAGCAGGCGTCCCTCGACGGCAACATCCTGATTGCGACGCTGGCGGGAGCCACCCCACAGGACGATGTCGCCGACATCGTGGCCCGCAACGCGGGTCTTGCCTCGGTCGACGCGCTCCGCTACGGCTCGGTCGACCGTGCACGTCTGATCGTGCTCGACAACTGCGAACCAGCACTCGCCGGTGCAGCCGAACTCGCCCGGTCGCTCATCGAGACTGATCGCACCACCCGGGTGCTGGTCACCAGCCGCGTCCCGTTGGCACTCCCCGAGGAACGCGTGGTCATGGTGGGTCCACTTGCCACGCCCACGGACGACGACCCGCACCACGCGCGATCGTCACCGACGGTGCAGTTGTTCGTCGATCGTTCGCAGCGTGCGGGGGCGTTGTCGGTGCTCGACGACGACACGGTTCTCGACATCGCCCGCTTGGTCCGACAGCTCGACGGTATGCCGCTGGCCATCGAGCTGGCAGCGGCCCGCACCCGCGTGCTCAGCCCACGCCAGATCTCGGTCCTGCTCGACGACGAACTCGGCCTGTTGCATCGATCCAGCGGCGGCGTCGACCGACACCAGAGCATGCGGGCGGTGATCGCCGCGTCGTACCAGCCCCTGGCGCCCCACGTCCAGAGCGGGTTCCGATCGCTGTGTGTGTTCAACGCACCGTTCGACCTCGACCTCGCACATCAACTCATGGGGACGCGCTCCGATCTGGAGGCGGTCGAGGTGATCACGGAACTCATCGACTCCAGCTTGCTCGTGCTGACGGTGGCGCAGGGGTCGGCCAACCGGTACCGCATACTCGAGCCGATCAGACGCTTCGGGCTCGAACGGCTGCAGGCCGACGGCGATCACGAGGCCACCGTGGATCGGTTTGTCGACGTCATGGCCGGCTATGCGGACGCGTTCGCGGCGCAGGTCCTCACCGAGTTCTCCCCGGATCTGTTCGTCGGCGTCAACGAACGGTTGGCCCACCTGGTGCATGCCATCGACCGGTGCATCGACCACGACGCAACCGCGGCTCGGGCGAATCGGCTGTTCCTGCCGCTCTTCGGAACGGCGCGCAACCGTGGCGAGCAGATGGCTCTCGCACGACAATTTCCCACCGCCTGGCACACGCGGGCGCCGCTCCACTTCGAGGCCGTGGGGGTGATGGGCAGTGTGGCCACGTTCGGAGGGGACACGCCGCTCGCGATGCAGTTGGTCAATGAGGTGCTCGACGACGAGACCGCCGGCGAGCTCCCACGAATGCTCGCGCATCGCAGCCTCGGATTTCTCGAGGCGTATCGCGGGGACGTGGCATCGGCTCGTGATCACTTCGCACAGTCGCTGGTGCTCGCCCGGAACCTCAGCCCAGCGTTCGCTCGCGAGATCGAGTGCTCGAGAGCGGCGACGAGCTCCACGCCGGACGAGATCGCCGAGGCGTTGGTGGTGCTGGATCGGGCCGTGTCCGACCCCACCGGCTCCCGGTCGCCGCTCATCCCTCAGTGGGCGCACACCATCGCTGCCGAGCTGTGCATTCGGCAGGGCGAGATCGACGCCGCGCTCCAGCATGCCGAGGCCGCGCTCGTGTTGGCGGCTGACACCGGCTACGCGTGGTCGGTCGGCTCGGCGCACAAGACCACTGCGATCGCGTTGGGAGCCCGTGACGGGTGGGAATCGGCCGCACCCCACTTCCGCTTGTCGTTCGACGCTCATATGGCGAACGGCGACATCGCCGGTGCAGCCACGGTGGTCAGGGCGGCCGCCGCGCTCTGCCTTCGCGTGGGGAACCGGCAACTGGCCGACCAGCTGTGGTCGGCGTTCCCGACGCACCTGGGACGCTCCGTGGTCTCGCCTGCGTTCGGCGAGGAGGAACATCAGCTGGCCGACGCGCACGGTGTCGGGCCCGACGTGGACATCGCCGGCGCGGTTCGTTCCGTGCGCTCACTGCTCGCTGCTTCCGTGCCATCCGCCCCGCCGACCCAGGAGGTCGTGAGCGTCGGACCGGTCGATGACTGCGTGGTCCGCTTCGACGACTACGAGATGGATCTCGGTCGTTACGAGCTCCGCCGCCGTGGCACGCGGATACCGACCGAGCCACAGGTGTTCGACGTGCTGTCGTATCTCGTCAAACACCGATCCCGGCTGGTGCCGAAGGAGGAGTTGCTCGACGAGATCTGGGGTGACCGCTTCGTCAGCGAGTCGACCCTGACGTCGCGCATCAAGGCCGCGCGGCAGGCCACCGGTGACGACGGTGAAGCGCAACAGGTGATCCGAACGGTCCGCGGTCGCGGCTACATGTTCGTCGCGCCCGTCGCGGGTGACTAGGACCGCGTCGGGCGCGACCTGATGGGCGACTACGCGACGTTCCTGCTCGCGAGGTGAGCGTCGATCCGTTCGGCGAGGGCCTCGGCATCGCCGCCGGCGCCATCGATGAAGGAGGAGCGTCGACGGCGGAGGAAGGGAAGGCCCAGAACGTACAAGCCGGTCGTGCCCACGATGCCACCGTCGTGCACGAGGCGCCCGAGACGGTCGAACACTGGCGCGCCGATGTCGGGGAAGGTCGGGGTGTGCCCGGTCGCCCAGATCACGGTGCGCAGCGCGGCCGTTCGGACCTCGAGGCGGGGTTCGGGAACGATCGTGCGATCCGGCCGCCAGGGGTCGGTCAGGTCGTCGAGTCCGTGTTCGGACGCGAACTGGTCGAATTGGGAGAGCAGGCGCTCCAACTTGAGGTCGGCCGACGCGGAGACGTTCGCGAGGGACCCGGAAAAGGTCACCCGCTCCCGCTCGGTGCCGACCAGTCGCCCGGCGAGCTGCACGCCTCGCGACTGCAAGGCATCGAGGTCGACGCGGCGCCCGTGATCGGATCCGACGAGCTGGAACGACGGCGTCGCCCGGACGCGGCGGACGTCGTCGACCGTGTCGTAACGCTCGTCCAGCAATCCGGTGCGGTCGAGCCACCAGTACAGATCGTGACCGCGGTACGCGCGGACCGCCCGGACGTGCTCGCCGATTGCGAGCACCACGCTCCGGCCGGCCCTGGCGAGCTCATCGGCGATCTGCGTCCCTGATGCGGACGCTCCGACCACCAACACCCCGCCCTCCTCGATGGCGTCGGGGTTCTTGTACTCCAGTGCACCGATCGTGCGCAGCGATGCCGGCAGCCCGGACGCGACCGCCGGTGTCCGCTGGGTCGTGCCGGGCCCCGTCGCGAGGACGACGGCGCGAGAGCTGAATGTTCCGGCGGACGTCGACACGTGCCATCCGAAGGCGTCGGGTTCGATGCGCTCGACCGCACAGTTTGTGATCACGGGCGCGCCGATGGTCGATGCGTAGTTGCGGAGATGCACCGCCACGTCGGACGCAGGTGCAAACCCATCGGCCGGCCCGTCGAACACATCGGCGCCCGGGAGGCGCGTCATCCAGTTCGGGGTGAGCAGGCGGAGTGAGTCCCAGCGTTGGCGGGTCCACGCGGACGCGACCTCGTGACGTTCCAGAACAACATGGTCGATGTCGCGGCGGGACAGGCAGTGGCTCATCGCCAGTCCTGCCTGTCCCGCACCGACGATCACCACGTCATGACGTGATGTCGGCATTTCGTGAGCCCGCGTCAGGACACGGTCACGGTGACCGGCGTCGGGTTCGTGATGACGTCGTAGACGGCGGAGCGCTTCTGCGACTGGGCCACGATGGCCTCGATCTCGGCCTTCGTGGCGTCGGCCGAGATCTCGTAGGCGACACGGACGTGTCCGAAGCCGTTGCGGGCCTCGCGCTCGATGCCGAGGATGCCGGCGAGGTCCATGTCGCCCTCCACGGTCGCCCGCACGGAACGGAGCTGGATGCCGCGGCGGGTGGCCACGGTGGCGACCCCGGCCGTGAGGCACCCGGCCAGGCCGGCGAGGACCATCTCGACGGGGGTCACACCGCGATCGGTCGCGGCGAAGATCTCCGGGTGGTCCGTGTCGAGCGTGAATGCGTGCTGGTGCGACTGTTCGGCGCCGACGCCGCGGAAATGTTCGATGGAGGTGCGTGTGTGGACTCCATCGACCCAGGTCGACGTCGCACGCCACTGGAACTCGGCCAGCTCCGGCATGTCGGTCATCGCCTCTCGGGCGCCGAGCAACGCGGCGACGTTCACGCCGTTGTCGACGGTGGGTGATTCGGTGGTGGTGGTCATTGATTTCTCCAAGGTGAAGCCCCGCTGATCGGGGCGGTGTTTGTGTCGGGCTCATTGATCACACGATCTGGCCCGCACTGCTTGGAGGGCGGAGGGAGATCCGCTGGATTCCGAGAATCTGGGCGATCTCCACGAAACCTCCAGGTGCTCTCCAAGACGGCGGTGCCGTGGTCCGTCACGCTGACAGGCAAGAACGGCACACGCTGCCAACCCGAGAGGAACGACGATGGAACTCAATGCACGGACCAAGCCCGGCGCCCACCTGGTAGAGCTGGCCGAGGAGCTGGCCGATACGTTCGCCGGCACGGTCGGCGATCACGACCGCAGTGGCACGTACATCCGCGACCACCTGACCACGCTGGTCGACCACGGTTGGCTGTCGGCACCGGTGCCGGTGGAGTTCGGAGGACGAGGGGTCCGCTCGATGCACGACCTCCTCGTGGCGGCCAGCCGTCTTGCCCGGGGCGATGCCGCCTCGACGATCGGCGTCAGTATGCACGTGCTCGTGGTCAACAACCGGGTGCGTCAATACCTCGCCGCGGACGCGGAGGAACAGGACGCGCTGGGCGCCGCTCTGGAGCTTCTCGTGGCCGGCCGCGTGGTGATGGCCGCTGCTATCAGCGAGCCCGGCCAGGATCTGACCACACCGTCCACGGTCGCCGTCGCAGAGGACGGCCGTTGGCGGATCAACGGGACGAAGATCTTCTGCACGATGTCGCCGGCAGCCGACATCTTCCTGGCCTCCGTGATGGTCCGTGGACCGAAAGGGGAGCGATACGCCTACGTCGCGATCCCGTCCGACTCACCGGGGGTCGTCGTGCACGACGATTGGGATGCGCTGGGGATGCGAACCTCAGGGAGCAACTCGGTGAGTTTCACCGACGTGATGGTCGATGCATCGGCCTTCATGGGGGGGTTCCCGAGCGGCTCCACCGTTGGCTACGCGTCGTCCAACCTCGCGTCCGGAGGGTTCCACGCGGCGGCGTCGCTCGGTATCGCCGAGTCCGCCCACACCGTGGCGGTCGAGCGCCTGCGCAGTCGCGGCGCGGTCGATGGCAGCAGTCGTTCGCTGGTGGCCGACAACGAGGTCGACCTTCACGCGGCGCGGGCGGCGCTGGCACGCGCGGGCACAGTGCTCGACGAGCACGATGAGGAGTTCCAGGGTCGGCGTGCGGGCGATGACGACGTGCTCGCCGTGTTCGGCGAAGTGCAGGCGGCGAAGGCGGTGGTGAGCGCGGCGGCGATGCGTGTCGTCGATCGATCGCTCCTGCTCAGCGGTGGTGCCGGCTTCCGGGCGGGCACACCACTCGCCCGAGCGGTCGGCGACGTCCGGGCCCTGATGTTCATGAACCCGCTCAACACCACTCGCGCCGCGACGTTTCTGACAGACCTCGCGCTCGGCGCCAGTCCGACGCTCGCGTAGGGATGCGCCGCAACGGGTAGTGATCTGCAACCCGACAACTCCTGGTGACGCGAAAAGGCCCGAGCGCTCCGATGAGCGCTCGGGCCTGCGGTCCCGTTCGTTCGGCGTCAGTGGGCGCCGACCGTGACCGGGTTGACGTCAACCACCGGTTCGGGGTGGAAGGCCTCGGGGACCGTGTCGGGCACGTTGACGATCCGGCCGCGTCCGGCCCAGATCAGGCCGCCGCCGGTGATCATGAACACCAGGCCGAAGCCGGCGAGGATGCCCGCCATCGCCAGTCCCATCTGCAGCGTCGTGTGGGTCACGGTGCCGACGCCCAGTTCGGCGACCAGTCCGTGCACAGTGCCGGTCCAGGCCTGCTCACGAGCCGGTCCCTCGATCGGGTTCTCACGGTCGAAGTCGGTCCAGTAGCGACCGTCGACGACGAACTCGTGGGGCCCCGCCGCGTAGGTCTGACCGTTGTACTCGACGGCTTCGTCGAGCACGACGGTTTGGGTGCCGTGCAGGGTGTGGTAGGCCACCGTGGCCATCTGGTACATGTACTCGGTCGCAGTGTCGACGAGCGGGTCGTTCGGGTCCAGGTCGGCCTTCACGACGGGGTATTGCCACTCGTCGTCGAGCAGCGCCATGATCCCCTGTGCACCTTCGACCGTGCCACGGTCGGTCAGGTTGCCCTCGTCGTCATACGTGAGTTCGACGTTCTGAGCCGCGCTGAACGCCTGCAGCGCGTCGTATCCGTCCTGGACCTTGGCGTATGCAACGCCGCCGGCGATCGCAGCGATGAATCCAGCGACGATCAAGACGATTCCAATGATTCCCAAGCGCTTCTTCATGTCGTTCCCCTTTGATTGGGTGCCTCGTGTCGTTCACGTGGCCATGCCTCCATCGTCGACTCGCGGGCCAGCTCAGCGATAGGGCCCAAGGTCCCCGCTCGACGGGACTTCGGGCACAAGCGGCATCTCACCAAACGGTCGAGGGCTCTGAGACTCGAAGTCGGGACCTTGGCCCGTAGACGCCACGACCCGAATCGGTCACACTCGAATCGTGGACACCGACGCATCGGGCGCGGAACTTGCCGAGCACGAGTGCTGGGCGCGGCTGCGCTCCCTGGAGGTGGGCCGACTCGCCGTGGTCGTCGACGGTCGCCCGGACATCTTTCCGGTGAACTACGTCGTCGATCACGGATCGATCGTCTTCCGCAGCGCGCCGGGGTCGAAGCTGGCGGCGATCGCCGAGGGGTCGCCGGTGGCGTTCGAAGCCGACGGGGAGGCCGACGGGCTGGCTTTCAGCGTCGTGCTCAAGGGCACCGCGGTCGAGGTCGACGATCGATACGAGGACTCCGATCCGGTCGACCTTCCGCTGTATCCGTGGCACGGGACTCACAAGCCGATCTTCGTTCGCCTTGCGCCCGATGTCGTGACGGGTCGATGCTTCGAGATCGCCGATCGCCGTTCGTCCCACCCGAGCCACGATTCGCCGACGGAGTGAGGGCGATCCGAACCGAGCGTCCACGGCCGGACTCTGCGGCGGGGAGGTGAAACTGTCACGATGCGACGATGACGACTCGCGTGAGTGGAACTGGCATCTGGAGCCCAATGTTGCGGTACGGCGACCCTGGCGAGGTGGCGACACTGGCCGGCGAGCTCGAGGGCCTCGGTTACTCGGCGTTGTGGATCCCCGACGTCGGCGGTGACGTGTTCGGCCCCCTCGGAAACCTCCTCGGCGCCACGTCGACGGCGACGATCGCCACCGGCATCCTCAACGTGTGGATGCACACCCCGGCCGAGACGGCTGCTCAGCACGCGGCGCTGTCGGCGGAGCACGGCCCGCGGTTCTTGTGCGGAGTGGGGATCAGCCACCGCCCGTTGATCGACCACGTCAACACGCCCGGCACCTACCAGAATCCGGTGGAGACGATGGCGGACTTCCTCGACGGACTCGACGCAGCCGAGGTGCCCCTGGCCGCGGGGGATCGCGTGCTCGCCGCGCTCGGGCCGAAGATGCTCGAGCTGGCCCGCACCCGCACCGCTGGCACCCATCCGTACCTCGTCACCCCGGAACTCACGGCGAAGGCCCGGTCGGGTATCGGCCCCGATGGCCTCGTTGCCAGCGAGCAAGGCGTCGTGCTGGACAACGACCGGGATCGGGCGCGGGCAACCGCCCGCCTCCACCTGAAGACGTATCTCGGGCTGCCGAACTACTCGAACAACTGGAAGCGCCAGGGATTCACCGACGACGACCTCGCCGATGGCGGCAGCGACCGATTGGTCGACGCGCTCGTCGTGTGGGGAGACGAGGCGGCCATAGCGGCCCGCGTGCAGGAGCATCGCGACGCGGGGGCCGACCATGTCTGCATCCAGGTGCTGACCGACGACCCCGCCGCGCTCCCCATCGAACAGTGGCGGGTCCTGGCGCCCGCGCTCACCGCGTAACCGCAATCTCAGGCTGACCATTCGATGGCAGGCGGATCGACGCGGGCGCATCGGGGGCCGCCGTCGTTGCCGGTCAGGTCGACCTTGGCCGAGAGGTGATCTGTCTCGAAGGCCGTTCGCACGATCGTCTGATCGATTCGATTCAGCATCAGCTTGGCTCGGCGGAACATCTTGAAGTGTCCGGCGTGGTCGACCTCCCCCCACGTGAGGTACACAAAGCGGTCGCCGCGTGAACCCTGGACGGCGGGTCCCCGGAAGTCGAACTGCCCGTCTCGTTCCACGACATCGATGGCCACGACCCAGTGCGCATCGCGCGCGTCGGCCGGCACCAGTTCCGCAGGATCTCGTCGAACTTGAATCCCGACGTGGACGTTCGTCATCGGTGATCCGTCGGACGCACAGAATTCTCGGCCGGGGAGGTTGTGACCGGTGATCGAAACCTGCACTCGTCCATGATGCCGCACGCATCGGGGAGCACATGCGGATCATCGGTTCTCGTGAACTTGTTGCGGACTATCGACGCGAGAAGTTCACGACAACGAGGTCGGTGACTCGACGGGTTATCGTTCGGCGTCGCGGGACGGCCGGTCGAAGAGCGTCGAGGGGGAAAACATGGCTTCGGGACCGTTGAGCGGCCTCCGCGTGATCGAGATGACCGGCGACGACGCGCGCCTGGCCGGAAAGATGTTGACGGAAGCCGGAGCCGCGGTCGTCCGCCTCGGCCCGGCCTTCGGTGGACCGGCGATGACCGACCCGGCCGTCGCGGCACGAGGTGGGCTGCTGGACTGGTGGTTCGACGGCGGCAAGGACGTCGTGGTCGACGACCTGGCGACCGAAGCGGGACAGAGCGCCTATCGACGGCTGGCCGAGCGCGCCGATCTGGTGATCGAATCATCGCCGCCTGGGCGGCTCGCCGAGCTGGGATTGGATCACGACACGCTGGTCGACGTCAACCCTCGGCTCGTGCAGGTCTCGTTCACCCCGTTCGGCCGCACGGGACCTCGCGCCCACTGGCAGGCGAGTGATCTCGTCTCCGGGGCGCTGGGTGGCGTGCTCAGCGTGTCGGGGACCGCCGACCACGCCGTCAACCCCTGGGGCCGCCAGAACGTGAACTTCGGCTCGTTCATGGCGGCCATCAGCGGGCTCGCCGGCGTGTGGGATGCTCGCGAGTCCGGGGTCGGCCAACACGTCGACCTGTCGTTGCACGAGACGATCACGTCGTCGCTCGAGCACCTGTTCTTCCAATGGTGGTTCTCCGATCTCCTGCCCCTTCCGCAGCGGGCGCTGCGTCAGGGGTCGCTGCATTGGCTCGGGGCATACGTGGTGGCCAACGCCCGGACCGGTGCGTGCAACATCTCCACGGCCCCCAACCCGGCGCTGCTTTTCGAGTGGATGGCCGAGGAAGGCGATGAGGAGGGTGCAGCGCTCGCTGCCATGCCGATCGAGGAGGTGCTCGGCCAGATGCCGCGGATCATGGCGGCCGTCAAACGGTTTGCGCTCACCAAGGACTCGGGCGAGCTCTTCGCCGAGGCGCAACGTCGGCACATCGCCTTCGGTGAGGTCCAGACCGTTGCCCAGGTGGCGGCGAATCCGCAATACGAGTATCGCGGGTCGTTTCGCTCGGTCGAGGGGTACGCGGACGTGCGGATGCCCGGCCCCTTCGCCCGATTCCTCGGCAGCGGCGTCGCGCGAGCAACAGCCCCCGCCAGAACAGACTTCTTCGATCGAGGAGGTGCTCGCGCGGTGGAGCGAACGCAGCGACACACCGCGGCCCGAAGGCCGCCGCCACCGCGGCTCGACCACGGCGGGAAAGCCGCTCGAGGGGCTCCGGGTCATCGACTTCACCTGGGTGCTCGCCGGCCCACACGCCACCCGCATCATGGGTGACCTCGGCGCCGACATCCTGAAGTTCCAGACCGCCGAGCGGGCGACACTGGTCAATTCGCCTGATTTTCCGTTCTTCTATGTGTGGAACCGGTCGAAGCGGCTGATGTCGCTCGACATGAAGCGCTCGGAGGCCCTGGCGATCATTCGCAAGGTGGTCGAGCAGTCCGACGTGCTGATGGAGAACTTCTCGGCCGGTGTGCTCGCTCGGTGGGGGCTCGACTACGAGTCCGTCAGGGAGTGGAACCCCGAGATCGTCTATGTGTCGATGAGCGGACCGGGTCACGAGGGTCCGTGGTCGAACGTGATCACCTACGCACCGACGATCCATGCGCTGTGCGGCCTGACGTACCTGTCGAACCCGCCGGGGCGGAGCGATGTCGGACCCGGATTCTCCCTCAACGACCATGCCGCGGGCATGGCCTCAGTCGTCGCCGTGCTGGCGGCCCTCGAGGCACGACGCCACACCGGCGAGGGCCAGCACATCGACATCGCGCAGATGGAGACGGGCACGTACCTGATCGGCCCGGCCGTGCTCGACCACTTCGCCAACGGCCGGGACGCGCACCCCGCCGGGAACGCCGACCCGTTCGGCCAGTACTGCCCGAACGAGGTCTACCGTTGCGGTGACCAGGAGGAGCTGGCGATCACCTGCCGCGACGACGGCGACTGGCGCCGGCTCTGTACGACGGTTGCGGCGGGCCTGAGCGATCTGGCGGCCGACGACACGCTGCAGACCGTCGAGGGCCGGATCGCCCGGGCCGCCGAGATCGACGAGCGCCTCAGTGCATGGTGCTCGACCCGCACGGCGGAGGCGGGCGCCGAAGCGCTCCAGGCAAGTGGCGTACCGGCGGGACGCGTGCAGGATGCCGGCGACCTGATGGAAGATCCGCAGCTCGTGGCGCGGGATTTCTGGCGGTCGACGGAGCATGCCGTGTACGGCGAGCGGCCGTACGAGAGGTTTCCCGCGCTCTGGAGCGGCACCGACCTCGAGCCGTACGTGCTGTCGGGCGCGTACATCGGTGAGCACAACTTCGACGTCTACGCCGAGCTGGTCGGCCTCGAGATCGAGGCGATCGCCGAAGGCATGGGCGACGGCCTCTTCGCCTGAGGCAGATCACCCAGGTCAGCGTGGAGCAGTGCCATCGTGGCTGCCGCCACGGGTATCACCACTGCTCCGATCACGCTGGCGATGATGTTGACGAGCAGGAACGACCAGCCGGTCAACACGAGCAGCAGGGTGGCGGCCAACGCCGGAATCCCGATCGACAGCGTGGTGGTGAGCGCTGCGAGCGCTCCGGCGCGAAGCCTGCTTCCACGGGTGAGTTCCACGCTTCGCCGGGCCGGGTGTGGACTGTCGAGGCTCGATGGTGCGACGACGCTCCATCGCGCGAGGAGCCACAGACCGAGAGGAACGAGCACGACGGTCATCATGAGCGCGTTGGTCAGCGCCCGTGTCACCAACTCGGCCACGACGCCGCGTGGATGGTCGAGAACACCTCGCAGGGCGCGTTGCCACGACGGTGCCACCGCGTCGTCGGCCAGGTCGCGCACCGCGGTTGCGACGGCGACGTACACGATGCTCGTGACCGGCACCACGATGGCGAGGCCGATGACGATCGCCGCGATGCTGCCCAGTGGCGAACCCGCGCCGGCGAGGGCGAATCCGTCACCAGCTTCGGTGCGTTCGTCGAGGAGCCACTGGAGTGCAGCGGCGGCCAGCCCGGCCAATGGCAGGAGCATCCCGATCGGAGCGAACAACCGAGGGTGCGTGCGGATCAGCCCGATCGCCGCACCGAGGTGTTGTCCAGCTCGCCGGTGCTGGAGTACCGGGGTCAGCGAGGCGCCACGCCATCTGGTCCGGCGGACGATCAACAGGACGGCAGAGACGAGCGCAGACACGACCAGCACGACGCGGACCGGCGAGTCGAGGAAACGCAGGAACGCGACCGACCCGGCGCGCACGGTGGCACAGAATGCGGTCGAGGCAAACGAGCCTTCACCCGGAACCTCAACGGCGCCGACCCGACCTTCCTCGTGCACCCAGGTGACCGGCGCCGCCCACTGCGACTTGGTTGCTGGACCGGTCGGTCCGTTGTTGAACGATTTCTGTTGTTCGCCCCAGCGGCCGGTGTACGCCAGCCACGACTCGTCGCCGGTCAGGCGAACGACCTCCGGACTCACCTGATCGATCGGTGCGCGGGTGTCATCACACCCGAACCCGCTCTGCGCGCTCTTGCCGAACCAGCGCTCGGAGGAGAAGTACGACGCGTGACTCCCTTCGCCGACGTACACCACCGGATGGGTGTCGTCCACGCGCTGGAGCGGCCCACCTTCCCAGTCGGAGAGTTCGCCACCCTCGTGCTGCGCGAACATCACCCGGTCCGGCACGGCGTTCAACGCGGCCTGGGCGTCAGTCGCATCGAAGACGATCTGGATCATCTCCCAGTCGCCTTCGTGGCGATCGTTCCAGTCGTTGTAGATGTAGAAGAACCAGTACTGCACGACGAGGGAACCCGGATGGTCGGCATCGGTGACGATGCGCCCGTACGTCATCGGCGCCGCCCCAGCCCCGTCATACAGCTGCTCGTACGAGCAATCCGGGTCGAGCGCGTTGCCCGGTACGTCGATGTGCCAGGCATCACCTGGTGCAACGGCGGCGAGGTCGTCGAGTGTCGGCTCGTCGACGACGGCTTCGTCGGGTCCGCGCAGGATGAGGCCGGGTACCGCAAACAGTTCCTCCACCGACATCGGCAGATACGGCTCGCCCGCTTCGCATTCGGTCGGCTGGTCACGGACGGCGAGCACTGGTGCGTAGCGGGCCAGCAACTCGTCGTCCGGCGACGGCGAGGTCTGCGCGGGCGTCGCTCGACCCTCGACGACGGACCCCGGCATCACGCTCAGGATCGCGAGAGCGATGCCCGTCGCTGCGATCAGTGCTCGGGTGTAGTGCCTCCGCTCGGCCGTCACGGGTCAGGCCGGAATCTCGAGGATCTCGACGACCGAGAGGGGCCCGTCGTCGGTGTGCAGCGGCCGGTCGTCGGCGTGGGCCTCGACGAGGGCGGCGATCAACTCCGGTGCACTGAAGTTCAGGGCGTGTGCGCCTGGAACCCGCACGGCGGACACGTGGGGCAAGCCGGAGAACACCGTGACGCGCTCGGTGTGCACGAGTGGATCGCGGGCTCCGGCGACGAGCAGAGTCGGCATGTCGAGGTGGCGAACCCGTTCGAGGGTCGGGAATTCCGTCATCGACTTGAACAGCCGCAACCCCTGTAGGACGCCGAAATGGAGGTAGTCACGCACCGCGATCGGCAACATACCGAGCGGCTCACGCGGACCATCGAGCGCCATCTGCCAGATTGCTCGGCGCATCGGGAGGTTCATCGGGCCACCGGCGGGCGACACGAGCACCGCCTTCTCGACGCGTTCCGGATGCGACGCGGCGATCTCGCAGATGATCGGACAGCCCAGTGAGTTGCCGACGAACGTCGCTCGCTCCACGCCGACCTCGTCGCAGTACGACAACACCGCCTTCGCCAGTCCGGGCAGATCGAGGGCACGCTCGCGCCGCATGCTGCGTCCCATCCCCGGCAGATCGGGAACGAATGTGCGAAACCGGTGCGTCAGCCTCGCCGCCGTCGGTTCCAGGTAGGTACCGGAAATCCCGAAGCCGTGCACGTGCACCATCGCCGGCGCGTCGTCGCCGGCGTCGCGACATTCGCGGTGGTACAGCGGATACCCGTCGACGATCAGCCATCCGCTCCGGAGTGAAGTGGAATCCATCGGTGCCGTGCTTACACGTCAGAGGTCATGGATCACCGGCAGGTCTCCGGAGCCGATTGCGACGAGCGCCGCATCATGGTCACGATCGTCGCCATCGGCGTAGTCGCGGTGCAGCAAGCCCACGTCGGTGACGAACCGATCGATGTCGTACCTCGTGGTCAGATGCTCGCCGAGTCGCGGCTTCCGTGCGCTGCAAGGGCGTAGATGACGAGGATGCCCATGGCGATGTACGCGAACGCCCACACCGGGTAGAACGGAATCCACCAGAACGATGTCACCGTGAGCAGCGCGGCGGCGAAGATGCCGAGCCAACGAGCGAACTGCGAGGCGCGGAGGATGGCGAACGATGCCCAGATCAGAATCGCCCCGGTGATGAGCCACAACCACCCGTAGTTCGAAACACTGGTGCCCAGCAGCGCACCATCGAGGCTTTCGGGGACGACGTTGTCGGTGCGGAACGCCCACACTGCATCGAACAATCGTGAGAGGCCTGCGAGACCCAGAATGGTGCCGGCGAAGAACAGCCAACCCACTCCACTCCTCGCCGGGTATTCCATAGGCGGGTAGGTGACGCCTGGATCGTTTGGTGAACTCATGGCTTACTCCTCTTGGGTGTTCGTCGGGCTTGCGCGTGTTCGGCTCAGGCGAGCGCCTTGGCCTTCGCGGTGTCGAATTCCTCCTGCGTGATCAGGCCGCGCTCCTTGAGGTCGGCAAGTTGGGCGAGTTGGTCCGCGGTGCTCGCAGTACTTGCGGTCTCCTGCACGTATGACTTGAACGCATCCTGTTGCGCTTGGGCGTGCGCGATATCGCGATGGGCCATCGACTTCCCGCGGACGATGACGTAGATCAAGATGCCGAGGAAGGGGAGCAGGATCACGAACAGGATCCACAACGCCTTGGTGAATCCACCCATGTCGTCGCTGCGGAAGATGTCGCCGAACACCCGGAACAACAGCATGATCCAGATGAAGAAGATGAAGAAATAGAACATCGACAGGAAGATCCCGCCGGCGGGGTAGATGTATGCGAGCACTGCGATTCCTTTCGTCCACCGACTGGTGGGGTTGACGTGGATGAAGAGTGTGGCGACAGAACTCGTCGCTCGCCCCGGTTCTTGGTTCGGTTGAAGTCTCGCCCATCGAACACGCCGCCGAGGTGATGTTGCATCACCGCGAGATCGTGGACGTCATCGTCGCCGTGCGTCGCCTTGTCAGTGTCGATCCCGGTTTGGTGCCCGCTTCGCCAGGAAGGCCAAGTTGGCCGAGCGTGCTTCCCACGAATAGATCACGGCAGTCCTGGCGATGACGTCGTGCAGGGCGCGTCGGTCGCGTCGGAGCACGATGAGTACGAAACCCACGCAGAAGACGAGAAAGCTCAGTGGGAACGCCAGCACTCGCACCACCGCGTGCCGAGTGTCGAGCATTCCACCATCGAGGCGAACGACCCGTATACCGAACGCAGCCATGCCGAGTGTGCAGCTGTAGGCCGAGAGCAGATAGGTGCAATACGTGAACGCCCACAGCAGGAGCGCGAGGGAGGAGGCGAGTGACGAGTCGGAGAGGTGAACGTCGCTGCCGAGCACGATCGACAGCACGAAGCTGACGACATGGCCACCGACGGTGAACAGGAGGAGGATCGTGAACAGATCGACGAAAAAGGCGAACAACCGCGTCGCGACCCCCGCTGGATGGCCGTACAGGTTGTTGCGCTGCGGCAAGCGGGCTTCGGTGGGTGTCACTCGAATCGTTCCGCGCTCGGGCTGAGTCTGGCGGTGGCTTCGTGGTTGTCAGACCCGCCCCGACGGAGCAACCGATCGACCCAACCGTGCAATACCGAGTCGACGCCGATGCCCTGGCTCCGTATGCCGTCGACGATTCGAATCATCACGGCGGAGCCGGATCGGGAGATGATCGATCCCAGGTCGGTGCGTTCGATGATCGCGTCGACGTCAACTCGGGCGAGCAATTGGTCGAGATCCAGACGGTCCATCAACATGTTGAGGTCGATTTCCTCCAACAAGGCGTTCAGGTCGACACGCTCCAAGAGGAGTTGGAGATCGATCCGGTCGATGACGCGCTCCACGTCGATTCGTTCGACGATGGCCTGAATGTCGACGCGTTCGACGACGCCGTTCACATCGAGCGCTCCGACGACCATCGGCGTGACTTCGTAGGCGACCGCCTGAACGATCTCGGTGGCCGTCTCGAACACCGAGTCGAGCATGCCCGTGTGTTCACGCCGCGGCCGATCTCCTCGGCGCTGACCCCGAGCCACCGTGGATTTCAGCCCGTCTCTTGGTCGGGAACCGTACGGGTTTGTGACGTCTGCTTGGCCGTTTCGCCGCTACGGTCGGCGACCGCCGTGCCGAAGCCGGCGAACGCTTCAGTGAGTGATTCGATCAGCAACTCGGGTTGTCGGATCACGCTCGAATCGATCGCGACTCCGATGTCCAGGCGGTCTTCGTTGCCGAGCGCGGTGATGTTCAGCGGACAACCGAGGCGAGGGCCGAGCGGGTAGGTCGCCTCGATCAGCGAGCCGCAGATGTGCCGTTGCTGTCGCACACCGGGAAGGGCGGTGGCGGCGAAGTCGACCGATTCCGCCTGGGCTTGCAGCGCCGTGGAAAGGAACCGCGTCGGGAGGAGTCGAAACGACGTGGCCAACGCAGACGCGACCCGCAACGCGGGTTCGTTGCGGGCCCGGTTCAGGCGTTCGGCCACCACGCCGAACTGCGGTCCTGGCCGCCCGATCGCCGTTGGCACCGAGAGGCGGGTGGGAGCGAACCAGTTGCCGCCCGCATCGTCGCTGCCACGCGTGCTCGCCGGGGTCGCTAATCGCAATTCGGCGCAGGGCTCGCCCAGGCGTTCGTTGTACAGCCCGATGCCCGCGGCGGCGGCGGCCACGAGGAGATCATTTCTGCTGCCGCCCAACGCCAGCGCAGTGGCGCGGGCCCCATCGACGGACAGGACCTCGAACCGGCTGAGCATGGACCGCGTCGTCGGGCGCGACGACAACGGGCCGCCGGTCACCATGAGCTGCCGGGACACCGAGTTCGCGACGTCGATCCCCCATTGCACGCTGTGCACAGCAGACTCGAGCGCGTCGATGTCCCGCGCCGCGTTGACCCGAGCAAGAGCTCGGCCGACGATGTCGGGGCCGTCGATGGTCGCGGAGAACGTGATCGTCCCGGGCCGCCGGTAGCTGACCGGCTCGGGCGGCGTTGGTTCGGGCCGTGGCGTTGATGTCAGCGGAGAATGGGGCCACGACGGTTCGTCGAAGAGGAGCCCGAGCAGTCTGATTCCGCCCACCCCATCGGTGAGCACGTGATGGGCCCGCACGTAGATGGCCCCCTTGCCGTCCTCGAGTCCATCGATCAACGTGATGTCCCACGGTGAACGCTCCGGGTCGAAGGGGACCGACTCCAGAAGACTGACGAGGTCGAGAACCTCGCGGATCGTTCCTGGCGTCGAAACGGAGAGCGACCGAACCTGGTGCTCGGGCGCGATCGGGCCGTTGATCCATGACGGACGAGAACGCAACGAGGTGGACCCTCCCGGTCGCTGCGTCAGCCGTTCGGCGTGTGCGCCGGCGTACCGGAGCCGTTCGATGAGCGCGTCGCGGTCCGGCAGGCGGTCGACGATCAACACGGCGCCGACGGTCATTCTCAACGATCCGGTCTGGCCGACCCTCCACATGATCGCTTCGATTGGACTCAGAACGTCCGTCATTTCGGTGGCCTTCCGGGTTGGGTTCGCACAGCCTAGATCGTGATTGCAATCGGCTCCGTCGCGGAGAAACTCTCCGCAGCGCTTCAGTCCGCTCTGTCGATGCGGGTGAGCAGACCCTCGATGAACGCCGTGGTCTGAGCGAGCCCGACGTCCATGCCGAGGGATTCCTCGAGCGCGATGGTCCGCGACACGCTGGCGATCAACACGAGAATCGCTTCCGGTGACAGGTCGTCGGGGCCGAGATCCGTCGGCTCGATGAGTTCGCGCAACGTGTCCAGCTGTGCCTGACGGGAGGCGGCCGCCTGTTCGGCGATCTCGGCGGCGATGACCTTGCGATGGTTGGCGAGGGCGACGAACTCCATCAGGAGGCCGGTGCCGGCGCGCTCCTTGCTGAGCTCCCACAGTGCGTGGAACGGCTGAGGTCCCGCGAGCGCCCGCTCCTGTCGCTTCGCCGATTGTTCGCCGCGCCGCCGGATCACCGCGAGGAACAGGTCGTCGATCGTGCTGAAGTAGTAGTGCACGAGCGCCGGCGTCACGCCGGTCTCCTTGGCGACCCGACGCGAGGTCACTGCGGCGTACCCCTCGGTGAGCATGACGTGTTCAGTCGCGTCGAGGAGTCGGGCGCGTGTCGCTGACGTCTCGGTTCCGACTCGGCGTGGCTTGGACATCTCGCATTCTCTCCCGTCGGCGTGGTGCGCTCCGATCACCGTACGCTGAACACTTGTTCATCACGAGACTTGACCGCGAGCGATCCGAGCTGTTAAACATGTGTTCAGCATTCGTCGAGGAACCAGAGGAGAGCGACGTGACGCTTCAGGAGCGATTGAGTACCGGGCGCGGCAAGTGGACGCCCGAATACCCGGAGTTGGGCACGGGACCGGTGTCGTACGACGACGCGATCTCGCCGGAGTTCTTCGACGACGAACGAGAGGCGATCTTCAAGCGCTGGTGGCTGTACGTCGGCCGCGTCGAGCGGTTGCGTCGCCCGGGCACCTACTTCACCCGTGAGCTGCCTGGCCTGGCGTCGATCGTCGTCGCCCGTGATCTCGAGGGCACGATCCACGCCTTCCACAACGTGTGCGCCCATCGTGGCAACAAGGTCGTGTGGCAGGAGTTTCCGGGCGAGGAGACGTCGGGGTCGTGCCGGGCGTTCCACTGCAAGTACCACGGCTGGCAGTACGGCCTCGACGGCAAGGTCGACCACGTCACCAACGAGGAGCAGTTCTTCGATCTGCCCCGCGAGACGTTGGCGATGCCGAACATTCGGTGCGAGGAGGTCGGCGGCTTCATCTACATCAACCTCGACCACGACGCGGAGCCGCTGCGCGACTTCCTCGGCGAGCGGGTGTGCGAGATCGAGCAGTACCCGTTCCACCTGATGACGCAGCGCTACGGCTTCTCCACCCGGGTCAACGGCAACTGGAAGATGGCCTGCAACACGATCCAGGAGTGGTACCACCCGCCGTACGTGCACCAGGCGTTCATCCACTCCGATGTGCGCGAGGCCGAGAAGCTGGTGCCGCCGGTCGACGCATATCACTACGACCTGTTCGGCAAGCACTTCATCAACTCGGTGCCGGGCCCGCCACCGCTGCGGCCGCGTGAGAAGGGCGCGATCGGCGAGGCGCGGCGCGACATGATCTGGGTGTACAAGCTGTTCCGCGGCGGACTGTTCGGGCCCGACGACGTCGCCGACATCGGGCCGATGCCCGAGTTCCTCAACCCGGGTGAGCTGCGGTCGTGGAGCAACGACCAGTTCTGGATCCTGCCGAACGTGTCGCTGCAGATCTGGGCCCGCAACTTCTACATCCTCTACACGTACTGGCCCGAGTCGGTCGGGTCGCACATCTACGACATCGACATCTACTTCGTGCCGCCGGAGAACGCGACGCAACGCCTCGCCCAGGAATTGGTCGTCAACAGCGTGATCGAGGTCGCGATGCAGGACGTCAACACCGTCGAAGCGACCTACTCGGCCGTGAAGACCGGCGCCCAGAAGGAGTTCCACCTCAGCGACCAGGAGCTGATGATCCGCAGCTTCCACCACACGATCGACACCGCCGTCGCCGACTACCGCGCCGAGCGCGACGCCGGAACGCCCGTCAGCGTCGGCACCAACGGACACAGCAACAACGGACACAGCACGAACGGGAACGGAGCGTCATGAGCCTGCACACCGGATCGACGGTGATCGACACGAGCCTGCCTGCCGGCTTCGAGGAACTCGAACGCTGGGTCGACGACTGGGTGCAGCCCGGTCGTGACGAGCGGTACGCCGTGCGCCTGTCGAAGACGATCGATGAGCTCAGCGAGTTCTACGACGCCATCGCCGCCCGCGCCGAGGATGCCCTCGAGTACCTCGACGCGCTCGACCTGAACGACCTGCCAGCCGATGCTGACCGTCTCCTCCATCTGCTGTATTCGATGGTGCTGGTGTCGTACTCCGTGAACGTGTTCAAGCAGCCCCACATCCCCGACTCGGGCTCGGCGTTCTTCAACGCCGTCATCGCGCCCGCCGTCTGACGAATTCGTACGACGTCAGCTGAGCGTGACGTCGACGGCGACGAGCGCTTCGGCCATCGCGTCGGAGTCGAGCAGTCGTTCCGCCGCGCCAAGTTCGGGGGCGAGGAAGCGGTCGGGGCCCGGCCCCGGTACCTCGCCGCGCAGCAACTCGACCAGGGCGCCGGTCGCCGCCGACGGTTCGAGCGGGGCGCGCAGTTCGATCGCCCGCGCCGCACAGATGTACTCGACCGCCAGGATCCGGCGGACGTTGTCGACGACCTTGCGCAGTTTGCGCGCCGCGAGCCATGCCATCGACACGTGGTCCTCCTGCATTCCGGACGTCGGAAGCGAGTCGACGGATGCCGGAGCGGCGAGCCGCTTGTTCTCCGACGCCATGGCGGCGGCGGTGTAGTGGCCGATCATCATTCCGCTGTCGACGCCGACCTCGTCGGCCAGGAACGGGGGGAGTCCGTGGCTGCGCGTCTGGTCGAGCATCCGGTCCATCCGTCGTTCGGCGATCGCGCCGATCTCGGCGACGGCGATGGCCAGGAAGTCGGCGGCGAACCCGAGCGGGGCGCCGTGGAAGTTGCCGCACGATTCCACTCGACCGTCAGGGAGCACCATCGGGTTGTCGATCGCCGACGCGAGTTCGTACTCAGCGACGCCGCGACAGTGGGCGAGGGTGTCGCGCACGGCGCCGTGGACCGACGGCGTGCAGCGGATCGAGTAGGCGTCCTGCACGCGTGTGTCGGCGGGTGTCGCGTGGCTGGCCACGATCGGAGAGCCGGCGAGCATCGTGCGCAGATTGGTGGCGGACACCGCCTGGCCCGGTTGCGGGCGCAGGGCTTGCAGGTCGGCGGCGAACGGTGCATCGGTGGCCAGCAGCGCCTCGATCGTCATCGCCGCGATCATGTCTGCCTGTACGAGGAGCCGTTCGATGTCGGCGATGGCGAGGCACAGCATGCCCAGGATGCCATCGGTGCCGTTGGTGACGGCGAGACCCTCCTTCTCGGCGAGTTCGATCGGTTCGAGTCCGGCGTCGCGCAAGGCGTCGCCCGCCGATCGCTTCTCGCCGCGATGCACGACGTCACCCTCGCCGAGCAGTGCGAGCGCACCGTGGGCGAGCGGTGCGAGATCGCCGCTCGCCCCGAGCGACCCGTATTCGGGCACGATCGGCGTGATGCCGGCGTTGAGGATGTCGACCATCGCCCGGGCGACGAGCGGTCGGGCACCGCTGTATCCGAGGGCGAGTGTGCGGGCGCGCAGGAACACCATCGCTCGCACGGCCTCGTCCTCGATGGGGTCACCCATGCCGGCGGCGTGCGAACGGACGAGCGCGGTCTGCAGCGCCCGCCGTCGTTCTGGCGGGATCGACACGGTGGCGAGCGCGCCGAACCCCGTGGAGATGCCGTACTTCGGCTCACCCTCGGCGAGACGGTCGACGATGGCGCGGGACGCGGCCATTCGGTCGATCGCCGAATCGGTGAGCTCGACCGGTTCGCCACGACGGGCGACGGCGATGACGTCGTCGATGGTGACGCCCGGCCCGTCGAGGTGGATGGTCACGTGGTGAGGTCCTCTCCGTTGATGCGCAGCTCCCGTTCGAGTTGCCCGACCGCTTCCGTCAACGCCCGCTCGAAATCGCCCGAACCTGTCGCGTTGGTGCCTGACCCCGACGCGACAGGTTGCGCGGCGGGGAAGCGGTGCGACGGGCCGACGATCGAGATGGCGACACCGAGCTTGCCGACGCTCGGCAGGGCGAGGCTGATGGCGGTCACGTCGGCTTCCACGGCGCCTGTGCGGATCGCCGCCACGCCAGGTTCAGCGAGCGCGGCGCCGAGCGCGGTGCCTGTGAGCGCGACGTTCTGACCGACCCAGCCCACGTGACGGATCGCCCTGCTGCTCTCCGCGGTGGCGACGTAGGTGCCGGTGCGTCCGTCGCTCACCGCGAGATACGTCGACTCGCCGGTCTGTTCGGCGAGCCGGTCGAGATGCGGTTGCGCGGTCGCCGCCAGCCGGTCGAGCACCGTGCCGCTGCGCAGCGATGCGGCGATGCGCAGGATCGTCGGCCCCGCCGAGTAGTCGCCGGCGCCGTCGCGATCGACATAGCCGCGGGCTTCGAGCGCCCGCAGGTAGCGCAGGGTCGTGGTCGGCGTCAGCGCGGAGGCGTTCGCCGCCGTCGTCAGGTTGCAGCGGCCCGTTGCGAGCACGATCTCGAACAGGTCGAGCACGCGGGCGATCGAGCGAGGAAGTGTGGTCTCGTCGACGAATTCGATCGTCATGGTGTCTCCCTTCGCTCGTTGTCGTGCTCAGCGATGAGCGAGAGGACCGACTGCCGGACCCTTCGCTCATCAACTCACCCGATGTCACCAAAGCGATGAGCGAGAGGACCGACTCCGGACCGTTCGCTCATCGCACCGTCGGAGTTGTCAGCTGGTGACATGTCTTGCCGTTGGTTGACACCGTACGCCTGGCGGGCGCAGACTGCAAGACATGAGTGACTCGTTCGGCGATCTCGGCACCCCCGTCACCGGTATCAGCGCGCCCCGCGGCACCGACCTGACGTGTCGGGGCTGGCCGCAGGAGGCCGCCTTTCGGATGCTGCAGAACAACCTCGATCCCGAGGTGGCCGAGAACCCCGACCGGCTCGTCGTCTATGGCGGCACCGGTCGTGCCGCCCGCTCGTGGGACGCGTACCGGGCGATGCTGCGCACGCTCACCACGCTCGAACGCGACGAGACGATGCTCGTCCAGTCGGGCAAGCCGGTCGGCGTCATGCGCACGCACGAGTGGGCGCCACGGGTGCTGATCGCCAACTCCAACCTGGTGCCCGATTGGGCGAACTGGGACGAGTTCCGTCGTCTCGAACATCAGGGTCTCACGATGTACGGGCAGATGACGGCGGGATCGTGGATCTACATCGGCACGCAAGGAATCCTGCAGGGCACGTACGAGTGCTTCGCCGAGATCGCCCGCAAGCGGTTCGGCGGATCGCTCGCCGGCACCCTCACCATCACGGCGGGGGCCGGTGGCATGGGCGGCGCGCAGCCGTTGGCCGTGACGATGAACGACGGCGTCGCGCTCGTGATCGACGTCGACCAGCACATGCTCCAACGACGGGTCGACCACCGCTACCTCGACGAGATCGCACCCGACTACCTGTCGGCGGTCCGCCGCGTCGAGGAGGCCAAGGCGAGCCGCACGGCCCTGTCGGTTGGCCTGCTGGGCAATGCGGCGGATCTTCTGCCGCGCCTCCTGGCCGACGGCGTGGGGGCCGACATCGTCACCGACCAGACGAGTGCGCACGACCCACTCAGCTACATGCCCAACGATCTCACGCCCGAGGCGGCGGACGAGCTGCGGCGCGACGATCCGACCGAGTTCACCCGCCGAGCCCGTGCCTCCATGGCGACCCACTGCGAGGCGATGGTCGGGTTCATGGACGTCGGCGCCGAGGTGTTCGACTACGGCAACAGCCTGCGCGCCGAAGCCAAGCTCGGCGGCTTCGAACGCGCCTTCGACTACCCGGGCTTCCTGCCCGCCTACATCCGGCCGCTGTTCTGCGAGGGCCTCGGTCCGTTCCGTTGGGTCGCGCTGTCGGGCGATCCGGCCGACATCGCCGCCACCGACCGGGCCGTGCTCGACGAGTTCCCCGACAACGAGGGCCTGCACCGCTGGATCACGATGGCGGGGGAGAGGGTGGCCTTCCAGGGCCTGCCGGCACGCATCTGCTGGCTCGGGTACGGGGAGCGTCATCGCCTCGGGTTGCGCTTCAATGAGATGGTGCGTTCCGGTGAACTGAAGGCGCCGATCGTGATCGGCCGCGATCACCTCGACTCGGGTTCGGTCGCCTCGCCCTACCGCGAGACCGAGGCGATGATCGACGGGTCGGACGCGATCGCCGACTGGCCGCTCCTCAACGGCCTCGTCAACACGTGCTCCGGCGCCACCTGGGTGAGCATCCACCACGGCGGCGGCGTCGGCATCGGCCGCTCGATCCACGCCGGTCAGGTCAGCGTCGCCGACGGCACCGATCTCGCCGCCGAGAAGCTCGAGCGGGTGCTCACCAACGATCCGGGCATGGGCGTGATCCGCCACGTCGACGCCGGCTACGACCGCGCCATCGAGGTGGCCGACGAGCGCGGCGTCACGATCCCGATGCGGGCCGGCTCGACCGTCGATGCGGGGCTGGGCAAGGGACCGACGCCATGAGCCGCTGGACCATCGAGGGCGACTGGGACCGCGACGGCGCGGTCTGCGTGCGTCGGCGTTCACCGCCGAACAGGTGGGCTGGGCCAGGGAGGCGATCGACGAGAACCTCGCCGACCTCTCGCCGCGGGCCAAGCGGGCGAGTGCCGACAGCGACGGCGCGTTCATCGAGGACTTCTGCAACTGGACCCGGCTCCCCGCCATGGAACGGTTCATCCGCGAGTCACCGGGCGCGGAGATCGCCGCCGAGCTCACCGGGTCCGACTCGATCCGGCTCTACCACGACCACGTACTGGTCAAGGAGCCAGGCACGAAGCAGCGAACACCGTGGCACCAGGACCAGCCGTACTACAACGTCGACGGCGTGCAGAACGCCAGCATGTGGTTCCCCGTCGACCCGGTCGATCGCTCGGCGACCCTGGAGTTCATCGCCGGCACCCACCGCGGTCCCTGGTACATGCCGCGCACGTTCCTCGACGACCAGGCCAAGTGGTTCCCCGACGGCAGCCTCGCCGAGCTGCCCGACTTCGCCGCCGATCCCGATCGCTGGCGGGTGCTCGGCTGGGCGCTCGAGCCGGGCGATGCGGTGTTCTTCAACATGCTCACCGTCCACGGCTCGGGCGGCGTGTCCGGTCCGAATCGCCGGCGCGTGCTGTCGGTGCGGTTCCTCGGTGACGACATGGTGCACGCGCCGCGACGGTGGACCACCTCGCCGCCGTTCGACGGCCTCGACGCCGAGCTGGCCGACGGCGTGCCGATGGACCATCCGCTGTTCCCGCTGCTGTGGACCCGCCACGAGGACGCGCTCGTGTCATGACCGTGCGGACGATCCTGTCGATCGGCCATCCGGTGCTCCGCGAGGTGGCCGTCGACGTGCCGGTCGACGACATCGGCGGCGCGACGATCCAGGGCCTCGATCGACGACCTGATCGACACGATGCGCCACGCCAACGGTGCCGGGCTCGCCGCGACGCAGGTCGGTGAGCGCGTGCGCATCGCCGTGATGGAGGTGACGAACAACCCGCGCTATCCGTACAAGCCGCCGATCCCGTTGACGATCGCGATCAACCCGGTGATCGAGCCGATCGACGACGAGCTGGTCGAGATCAACGAGGGCTGCCTCTCCGTGCCGCTGCGCGGGAACGTGCAGCGCAACGTCAACATCCGTGTCCGCTATCTCGACCGTGACGGCGTCGAGCACGACGAGGTCAAGCGTGGCCTCACCGCGGGCACGTGGCAGCACGAGTGCGACCACCTCGACGGCGTGCTGTTCATCGACCGGGTCACCGACCTGTCGACGCTGGCGACCTGGGACGAGTTCGAGAAGTACCAACGCGACGCGTTCGTCGAACGGATCACCGCGTTCGTCGAACGGGTCGGCTCGTGACGTGGGCATCGTCGACCTACTTCTGGTGCGAGCTCGCGCTCGTCGACGGACGCCCGCAGCCGTCGGTGGCGATCGAGGTGGTCGACGGTCGGTTCAGTTCGATCACGGCGGGCGCAGAACCGCCGGCCGGCGCGATCCGGCTCACCGGCTTCACGATCCCCGGCCTCGCCAACGCCCACAGCCACGCGTTCCATCGCGCCCTGCGCTCGCGCACGCAGGCCGATCGAGGCACGTTCTGGACGTGGCGCGAGCTGATGTATCGGGCCGCCGAACGACTGCAGCCGGACAGCTACCACCGGCTGGCGCGAGCCACGTTCGCCGAGATGGCGCTGGCCGGCGTGACGTGCGTCGGCGAGTTCCACTACCTCCACCACCAACCCGACGGCACGCCGTACGCCGACCCGAACGAGATGGGCGAGGCGCTCATGTCGCGCCGCCGCCGAAGCCGGGATCCGCATCACCTTGCTCGACACGCTGTACCTGCACGGCGGTCTCACCGACGCGGGGTACGCCGAGCCATCGGTCGCGCAGCGCCGGTTCAGCGATCGGCACCGTCGGAGCATGGATCGAGCGTGTCGCCGCGCTCGGCGCCACCGACACCCGGCGGATCGGTGCCGCCATCCATTCCGTGCGCGCCGTCGACCCTGACGCGATCGGGACGGTGGCGCGCTGGGCCGCCGACACCGGGGCGGTGCTCCATGCCCACGTGTCGGAGCAGCCCGCCGAGAACGAGGCGTGCCTCGCGCGTCACGGTCGAACACCGACCGGGGTGCTCGAGGATGCGGGAGCGCTCTCGGCGCGGTTCACGGCGGTGCACGCCACCCATGTCGACGACGCCGACATCGCCGCGCTCGCCGCGGCCGGTTCGACCGTGGCGATGTGCCCGACCACCGAACGCGACCTCGGCGACGGCATCGGCCCGACCCGCGCCTTCGCCGCGGCCGGCGTGCCGATGGCGCTCGGGTCCGACTCGCACGCGGTCATCGACCTGTTCGAGGAAGCGTCGCGCGCTCGAACTCGACGAACGCCTCCGCAGCCAGCAGCGTGGCGTGCACGCGGCGATCGACCTGCTCGACATGGCGACCGTCAATGGGCACCGCTGCCTCGGGTGGGACGATGCCGGCGCGATCGCGGTCGGTCATCGCGCCGACCTCGTGTCCGTGTCACTCGGATCGGTGCGCACGGCGGGCGCTCGCGACGCGGATGCGATCGAAGCGACGGTGTTCGCGGCGAGCGCCGGCGATGTCACCGACGTGGTCGTCGACGGCCGACGGATCGTCACCGAGCGGGCGACACGTCGAGATCGACGTCGCCGCCGAACTGCACGCCGCCATCACGGAGCTGATGGACCGATGACCGCAGACGAAGGTGAGATGTCCGCGCCACGATCGATCGTGATCGACAACATCGGCTCGCTCATCACGAACGATCCGACGATCGGGCGCGGGCCGCTCGGCATCCTCGAGCACGCCTGCGTCGTCATCGTCGACGGGTTGGTGTCACACGTCGGGGCCGCCGGCGAGGTCGCCGACGAACGCATCGATGCCGACGGCGCCTGCGTCCTGCCCGGCTTCGTCGACTCCCACACCCACCTCGTGTTCGCCGGCGATCGGGCCGAGGAGTTCACCGCCCGGATGGCAGGTCAGCCGTACGACGGTGGTGGCATCCGAACGACGACCGATGCGACGCGCAACACACCGACCGACGAACTCGACCGTCTCGTGCGGCGGCGGCTCGTCGAGGCACACCAGGCCGGGCACGACGACGATCGAGATCAAGTCGGGCTACGGGCTCAACGTCGGCGACGAGGCGCGGTCGGTCGAGATCGCCCGCCGCCACACGGCAGAGTCCACCTTCCTCGGCGCACATCTGTTGCCGACCGAGTTCGCCGGCCGACCCGACGACTACATCGACCTCGTCTGTACCGGCATGCTCGATGCCGCCGCACCGAACGCCAAGTGGATCGACGCGTTCTGCGAGACGGGAGCGTTCGATGCCGACCAGTGCCGAGCGGTGCTGGAGGCGGGACGCGCCGCCGGTCTCGGTCTGCGGTTGCACGGCAACCAACTCGGCCACGGCCCCGGTGTGCAGCTGGCGGTCGAGTGCGGGTGTGCGTCGGTCGACCACTGCACCTACCTCAGTGACGCCGACATCGAGGCGCTCGCCGGCAGCGACACGGTGGCGACCTTCCTGCCCGCAACCGACTTCTCCACCCGCCAGCCGTACCCCGACGCGCGCCGGGTGATCGACGCCGGTGCGACGGTCGCGATCGCGTCGAACTGCAATCCCGGGTCGAGCTACACGACGTCGATCTCCTTCTGCATCGCGCTCGCCGTCCGCGAGATGCACATGACCATCGACGAAGCCATCGCCGCCGTCACCGTCGGGGGCGCCGCCGCACTGCGCCGCAACGATGTCGGGCGGCTCACGCCGGGCGCCGCCGGGCACGCGGTGATCCTCGACGCACCGACGCACCACCATCTCGCCTACCGGCCGGGCGTCCCCCTCATCCGCCAGACGATCGGCCCGCTCGTCGGGTCTCCCGGCTGACGTGCGCCCCGACGATCGTCGACCACGAAATGTGAGCCGATCCGTCGATCTCAGTACTGAGAACTCACACTTCCGGGCTGCGCGATGTGCCCGAACGGGAGGTGTGAGAGGGCACGTCGGTTTCGACCTCGAAGGCTCACACTTCGTTTCGAGTTGGCCGCCGGCGCGGTCCGATCCTGGATGCCGAACGTCCACAGCGCTTCGCCGTCGTCATCGAACTGACCGTGCGTGACGAGTCCGATGCGGGACGGCGACGACCTGTGAAGCGCGGTTGTCGGGATGGATGTGTGCGGTCAGCCTGTCCTGGTCGACGCCGTGTCGGACGAGCCAGGTGGTGACCGCTTGCGCCGCCTCGCTGGCGAGGTTGTGGCCTTGGTACTTGACGCCGATGAGCCACGCGAGAATCGCCCCGTTCGGATGCACCGTGGCCTGGACGAACCCCACCGCGCGCTGGTCGATGGCCAGTCGCACGATCCAGTTGCACCAGATCTCCTCCGCGTCGATGGGCCGGTTCGCGAGCAGTTGGTAGCGGTGTTCGAGTTCGGCAACTGTGGGTGGTTCACCACCGATGAACTCGTACAGGGCCCGGTCGGCCAGGACCTCGACCATCTCGCCGGCGTCGGCAACGGCGGCAGGGCGAAGCACCAGGTGCCGTGTGGTGATGACCGCCGTCGGATCGACGTTCACCACTCGATGCTCGTGCTGTCGGGATTCCTCCATGTGCCGTCTACTCATGTTCCGTCCGCCTGCACACGGCTGATCTGCACGCGACTGATCTGGGCAGCGGTGACCAGCAGTTGCGGGTTCGGGTAGTCCTCGCAATATTGGTACGTGTAGGCGAGGCGGACGAGACCGTTTTCCCCGATGACGAATTCGCTCACCGCGCGCCACGGGTCGTCGACGAGCGGTCGGCCCTGCCGGCGGCGCTCGGTCTGGAAATCGATCCCGGCCTGCCGCGGATGATCCCAGAATTCGGGCGGCGCGTCCGGAAGGACTCGTTCGATGCTCCAGTGGCCGATCCCGTACGCGCGGTACGCATCGTGATCGGGATCGCACAGGATGGTGCATTCGAGGTGGTGTTCGGCTCGGTACTCGGCGGCGCGGGCGGGTTCGCCTTGTCCGATGATCACGGGGGTGAGCCCGGCGGCCTGATAGCCGGCGACTTCGGTGTTGAGGCGGCGTGCACGCTCGAAGCCGCAGCCGCAACCGAAGTGCCTCCAGAACATCAACAACGCCGGCCCGTCGGCCCAGAACTCCGAGAGCGTGCGCTCGCGTCCGGTGTGATCGAGCAAGGCGACGTCAGGTGCCGCTGCGTTCGTGCGCAGTGATTCGCCTTGCGGCTCGGTGGGCCCGGTGCTCCAACGCTCGAGCCATTCGGCTTCGGCGGCGATGGTCTGTTCTTGTGCGTATGTCATGAGGTGCTCCTCGACTGATGGGGTTGGAATGACCCCGTCGAGGTTCACGCCTCGCGGCCTCGCTCATATGACCGCATCGCCGACAGAGTTGACCGAGACACCGCACCTGCCAAGACACCACACATGTCGGTATCAGCGGTTCAGGTGTGGTGTTTCGCCCGCCACACACCTGGCGGGCTGCCGTGCCCACGTTTGAACGCCCGGCTGAATGCCTCCTCGGAGTCGTACCCGACACGGCGACCGATCGCTGAAACACTGAGGTCGGTGGTGGCGAACAGATCCTCGGCCACATGCATGCGCCATTCGGTGAGATAGCGGATCGGCGACCGCCCGAGCACTCGACGAAATCGTTCATCGAGCACCGAACGCGACACGGCCGCTGTCGCAGCCAACTCCGACACGGTCCATTTCCGGTTCGGCGACGCGTGCATCTGAGCCATCGCCGGGGCGAGTACCGGGTCACGCAACGCCGCGATCCAACCGTGTTCGGCGACCGGGGCATTGGCGAGGTGGGCACGCAACACCTCGATCAGCAGCAGCTCGGGCAGCCGCGTCGACACCGGCTGGACGACTGCGTCGCCAGTGCTCGCCAATGCGTACTGGATGCTCGCCTCCACCCACTCGGCAGCTGGGCTGTCAGCGAGACGCACGACGAACACCGGTGGCAACGCGCCGATGGCCGGATCGAACAACGCGTCGTCCGAACGCAGGTGACCGCACACGAGGTCGGTGCGCCCGCCGCCCGCGCCGTGCGTCGACGACCGGCATCGATGCCCACGGCGGGCCTGACAGCAGCGAGAAGATCGGCACCGTCTCGGCGGCCTCGGTACCACCCATCAGATAGTCGTCACCGTAGGGCAACACGATCACGTCACCCTTGCTCGCCCAATGGCGCTCCCCACCTTCGAGCGAGACCCAACAGCGACCGGCCGCGACGACGTGGAACAGGATCATCCTCGATGCTCCTGGGTGCAGGAGCGGTGTGATCTCGCGCAACGGGGAAGCGAACGACCACTGCTCGGTGAACTCGGCCCGGAAGAAGATCGCCCCGTCGAGACGAAGTTGCTCCAGGGCGGTCAGCAGCGGAATCGGAGGCGACCACTCGTTCGCGGGGGCCGTGTCGGTCACCTCGGCTCCCATCTCGGTGTCTCGGCTAGATGCCTCGGCGTCGGAGTCATACGAACACCGCGCCGCAGCAGGACACTCATCCTGTCACAGCAAACCAACCCCGATCTCTCGGGAAACGGAAGGAACAACACCATGCCCAAGTACGTCATCGAACGCACCATGCCAGGCGCCGGCAACCTGTCGGCAGACCAACTCAACGCCGCATCGAAGGTCTCCAACGAGGCCCTCGCCGCGCTCTCACCCCGGGTGACGTGGCAACAGAGCTACGTCACCGACGACAAGGTCTTCTGCGTGTACTTCGCGGATGACCCTGACGCCATCCGCGAGCACGCCAGCCTCGCGGGGCTGCCCGTCGACATGATTCACCAGGTCGGCGCCGTCATCGACCCGTCGACAGGCGACGTGGCAGTTTGACGAGGGTGCTGTCGACCCTGCCTGGCGAAAGTGAACGCTTTCGTCAGGCAGTGGTCGTCAGGCAGCGGTTGGCCGTGGACGTGCTCAGCGCGCGTTCGTGACCGCTGAGTTCCCGACGGCTATTGCGGCGTCGTCGGACCGATGCTCGACCGGCGCGAGGACTCCACGACGACGCAGGATTGGCATCACGCCCTCGCCGAACCAGTAGGCCTCCTCGAGGTGAGGGTGTCCGGACAGGATGAACTCGTCGAAGCCCAGCCGGTGGTACTCCTCGATGCGATCGGCAACTTCCTCGTGACTGCCGACGAGCGCCGTGCCCGCTCCGCCGCGGACGAGCCCGATCCCGGCCCACAGGTTGGGTGCGATGACCAGGTCGTCGCGCGAGCCGCTGTGGAGCGACACCATGCGCTTCTGACCGACCGAGGCGCTCTTGGCGAGTGCTGCCTGGGAGGCCTTCACGAGAGCGGGATCGAGATCCTCGAGGAAGCGCTCGGTCTCGGCCCACGCGTCCTTGGCCCGATCTCGCGTGATGACGTGCAGGCGGATGCCGAAACGCAGTGTTCGCCCATGCTCGGCGGCGAGCTGGCGCATGCGGGCGAGGCGGGGCGCGACCATCTCGGGCGGTTCGCCCCAGGCGAGGTACACGTCGACGTGCTTGGCGGCCACCACCTCGGCGGCATCGGAGGCGCCTCCGAAGTAGAGCTGGGGGATCGGTTGGGGCGCTCGGTTCACCGTCGCTCCCGCCACATGGAAGTAGCGCCCCTCGAAGTCGTAGGGCTGACCGCTCAACGCGCCACGCAGCACCGACAGGAACTCGTCCGTGCGGTCGTACCGTTCGTCGTGGTCGAGCCAGTCGCCGAACCGTCGCTGTTCGGTGTCGTCTCCGCCGGTGACGATGTTGAGCAGCAGTCGTCCACCCGAGATCCGCTGGTACGTCGCGGCCTTCTGCGCGGCGAGCGTCGGTGAGATCGAGTTCGGTCGGAACGCGACGAGGAATTTGAGCCGCTTCGTTTCACGGAGCAGCGCGGCGGTGACGAGCCACGAGTCCTCGCACCACGTGCCGGTCGGCGTGAGCACCCCGGTGTAGCCCAGGTCGTCGGCGGCGCGGGCGATCTGGGCGAGGTAGTCGAGCGTCGGTGGACGCTGGTGACCGTCGGGTCCGAACGGGACGACCGTGCGGCTGTCGCCCGAGGTCGGCAGGAACCAATGCAGTACGACGCCCATGATGAGTCTCCTTCTTCGACGACAAGTCTCTAATTCCGACCGACTTTGTCGACTTTACCGGATCATCCGTTGATACGGTCGCAGCATGAGCCTGCGCATCGCCGTCATCCACTACTCGGCCACGGGGAACGTGCACGCTCTGGCGAGCGCGATCGCGGCCGGGGCGGAGGAGGAAGGCGCGGAGGTTCGCCTGCGGCGGGTCGCCGAGTTGGCGCCGGAGGAGGCCATCGCGGCGAATCCCCGTTGGGTCGCGCACCGGGCGGCGACGGCGGATCTGCCCGAGGCGACGCTCGACGATCTGGAGTGGGCCGACGGGTTCGCTCTGGGTTCGCCGACGCGGTTCGGGCTGCCGACCGCACAGCTCAAACAGTTCCTCGACCAGACCGGCGGGCTGTGGGCGCGCAACGTGCTCGTCGACAAGGTGGGCACGGCCTTCACCTCTGCATCGACCCAACACGGCGGCCTCGAGTCGACCGTGCTGGCGATCAACAGGGTGCTGTACCACTGGGGCTCGATCATCCTGCCGCTCGGGTACACCGACACGTCGATCAAGGTCACGGGCAATCCGTACGGGTCGAGCTGGGTGTCGGTGAAGGGGTCCGAGCCCGACGAGCCGGCGTTGGCGGCGGCGCGTCACCAGGGACGCCGACTCGCCGCGTCGCCGGTGCACTCCGGACGCTGCGCTGAGCGCGCCGAGCAAACGGGGCGGCGTCAGAACGTGGTGATCTGCAGGTGCAGGCTGAGCCGATCGGCGCTCGTCCCGGAGCGCAGCGACCAATTCGTCGATACGTGAGTCGGGGAGTCGCTCCGACGGCCCCTGCAGTCCGACCGCTGCCCGGGCCGGCTCGTCGGTGTGCAGAACCGGCACTGCGAAAGCCCGTACGCCGTCGTAGCGCTCGTTGTCGTTGATCGCCCAGCCCCGTTCGCGGACCTGTTCGAGTTCGTCGACGAGCTGAGCGCCGTCGACGATCGTGTGGTCGGTGAATCGATGCAACTCGCCGTGCGCTTCGACGAGGCCCGCAAGGTCGTGTCCGGAGAACGCGAGGACGGCCTTGCCCATCGCCGACACGTGCCACGGGATGCGTGTGCCGAGCGCCCGGGAGAACCGCAGCGGCATGTCGGACTCGACCTGCAGGACCATGATCGTGTCGTCGCCGTCGAGCACACCGAGCGCGCTGGTCTCATGGGTGACGTCGGCGAGCCATTCGAGCTCCGAGCGAGCAGCGGCGATTCCGTACCGGCGTGCCGCGGCGGCGAACAGCAGCAACGAATCCGGCCCGATCCGGTAGCGCTCGGACGCTGCATCGTTGGCAAGGAGCCGTTCGCGAACGAGCGTCGCCAGAATTCGGTGCGTGGTCGTGGTGCTCAAGTCGACCGCGCGCGCCACCTCGGAGAGTGTCAACGGTGTGTCGGTGCGGGCGAAGAGTCGCAGGATCGCGATCCCGCGTTCGATCGCCTGCGTTCCCGTCTTCTTGCCTGTGTCGCCGTCAGCCACCACGGCCGATTGTCGCACGCCGCGTGCCGCGGCGCCGCCCGCGGTTGTCAACACTGCGGTCATCAACCGACACGAGCGAGTTGGTTCCGTGCCGCCCATTCGTCGGCGAGCAATTCGTACGAGCGGATGCGATCGCGGTGGTCGTGGGTGATCGTCGTGATCAGCAACTCGTCCGCTCCGGTCGCTGCCGCGAGGATTCCGAGCTGGTCGGCCACTCGATCGGGCGATCCGACGAACTGGGTGTCGAGCCGATCCTGCACGAGCGCCTGATCGTCGTCCGACCACTCGAACGAGCGGGCCTCGTCCGGCGTCGGAAACTTGATCGCGCCCTCGCCGCTGCGGATGCTGCGGACCCACGGTGCATAGCCGGTGGCGAGTTCGCGAGCCTCCCGATCCGTGGATGCCACGACCACGTCGGCGGAGACCGACACGTGCGGACGCGTCAGCGTCGCCGACGGTCGGAACGCGGCTCGATACCCCTCGACCGCCTCGAGCACCGAGCTGGGAGCGACGTGGTAGTTGGCCGCGAAGGGAAGCCCGCGTCGCCCGGCGACCTCGGCGCTCTCACCCCCGCTGCTCCCGAGGATCCAGATGTCGAGGCGGGCGTCCTCGCCGGGGATGACGTGCGCCTCGGTGCCGTCGGCGCCTCGGTACGTTCCGCCGATCAACGCCAGGATGTCGTCGATCTGTTCGGCGTAGTCGGGTGTCTCCGCCTTCGGCTGCTGGAGGAGGCCGATCTGGAGGGCGGCGCGGGGCGACCCGATGAGCTTGGCGAAGGAGTACGGCGGCGGGATCAACAGACCGTTCTCGGTGCGCCGGCCGTGCGGGGCAGTCGCGGTCGGCGACGACGTGGAGGTCGGCGACGCGGTGGGTCTGCCGGCGCGTTCCTGCAACCGTTTGAAGCCTGATCGGCCGAGTCCGAGGTCGATGCGCCCTGGGTGGACGGCGTCGAGGATGCCGAACTGCTCGACCACGGCGAGGGGGGTGTGGTGTCCCATCAGGACTGCTCCCGAGCCGACGCGCAGTGTGCGGGTGGCGTTGGCGATCAGTGCGATGAGCAGGGCCGGCGTCGTGCCGGCGACGCCAGGGTTGAGGTGGTGCTCGGCCAACCAGTAGCGCTGGTAGCCGGCGGACTCGGCTCGCTTGGCGAGGTCGATCGTGTTGGCGATCGCCTGACGGGCGGTGGATCCGCTCGTGATGGGCACGAGATCGAGGACGGACAGCGGGATCGCGGTGCTGGTCATGGGGTTCCTGTTCTGACTGGTTGGAGGCTGAGCGGTGCGAAGCGGGCGATCGAGAACGAATCGATCGGCAGGGTGGTGTGTCCGGTGAAGGCGAGCTCGGTCAGCAGCGGGCCCCGGGACGGTCTCGCGGACGACCCAGCCATCGATCAACAGAGGTTTGAGTTCACATCGTGGGATTATAGACACGATACGGAAAACATGATTAGACAGATCAACTTTGTCGGGATATGGTCTCCACCCGTGTCCACCAATGCCCCGCGCTCCACGCTGACCTCCCGCCGGGTCTGCCGGCGTCATGACCTGATCGCAGGACACACGCCCCAGGTGTGATCGTCCTCCAAATCGTCGGGACGGCGTGCCAGCTGCTTTCCCCTCTGACGGCTGGCACGCCGCTCCCGACGTCCACGACCTTGCACTCCATCATCCGTCCATCAACCAACCGCTAGCCCAGTCGGAGTCCCGATGACCACCACAGAACATCACGCCATCCAACTGTCGGACGAACAGGTGGACGTCCTCGACAACCTCGTGTGGCGCTCGTTGACCTCGACGCACTCGAGGTTTGCGGAGGGGACCACATTGGCGCGTCGCTTCGATCCCGATGTGGCCGGTTTCGTCGCCGTGAAGCAGTCGACGCAGTGTGCGTGGGCCGACCTGCGGCGCCTCGTCGGTCCCAGTGCGCTCGTGATGCTCTCCGGTGCCGGCGACATCGATCCTCCGGCCGACTGGCGACGCGTCGGTGGTGGCTTCGGCCACCAGATGATCCTGGATCGACTCGCGGCAGCGCCGGCCATCGACGCCTGGATCCAACCCCTGACCGCGACCGACGTTCCCCAGATGTTGGCGCTCGTCGAACTGACGCAGCCGGGACCGTTCCGACCGCGGACGATCGAACTCGGCCACTACTTCGGGATCTACGAGGACGGCGTACTGATCGCGATGGCCGGCGAACGGTTGCAGACGCCCGAGTTCACCGAGGTCAGCGCCGTGTGCACCCATCCATCGGCTCGCGGTCGCGGCCTCGCCGCGGCGCTCTCACACCGCCTCGCAACCGGCATCCTCGCCCGCGGCCAGACCCCGATCCTGCACGTGGCCAAGACCAATGTCGGGGCCCGTCGCGTCTATGAGCGTCTCGGATTCGTGGTCCGCCGAGACCTCGAGTTCGTCGCGGTCGAGACCCCGGCCAAGCATCCGATCGCCGACCCCGACTGCGATGAGCCAGGAGAGGCCGAGTCGTGAAGTTCATCGTCATCCGGCTGCTGACCAATTCACCGGATCCGCTCACGGGGCACCGGGCCTCGGCGACCGATGTGCTCGGCGACGCCATCGCGGAGGCGTCGTACTTCGAGCAACTCGGATTCGACGGGTACGGCATCGGTGAACACCACATCGACGACGCGGAAGCGTCCTCGCCCGCCGTCATCCTCGGCTACCTCGCCGCGTCGACGAAGCGGATTCGGCTCTTCACGGGCGTCACGGTGCTGTCGCTGCTCGACCCCGTCCGGGTCGCGGAGGACTATGCCACCGTCGACGTGCTCTCGGGCGGGCGCGTCGATCTGATCATCGGCAAGGGAAACACGGAAGAACAATCGAAGGTCTTCGGTTACACGAACGACGACCAGTGGGAACGCAACCGCGAGAACTACGAACTGCTCCACCGTCTTCTCCGCGAGGAGCACGTCACCTGGAACGGGGTCTATCGGCCCGCGCTCCAGTCGTTCACGTCGCGCCCACGCCCGGTCCAACAACCGATCCGGGTCTGGCACGGCAGCGCGACGTCCACCCAGTCGACCGACCTCGCCGCCAAGTGGGGCGATCCGCTGTTCTCGGCCAACGTGTCCGGCCCGCTCGAGCAGTACCGCACGCTGGTCGACGACTACCGCAAGCGATGGGTCGACTATGGCCGCGATCCGCAGACGCTCTGGTCGGCGCCGGTTCGGCCGGGCTGCACGTCCACCGGGATTCGCAGCGTGCCATCGACGAGTTCCGTCCCCGATACGAAGCGCAGCAGGCGTTCGCGCGCCGGCTCGGCGCGCCCCCGACGTTCACGTCGCTCGAGGATGCGATCGAGCGAGGGTCGTACTTCGTGGGAAGCCCAGCACAGGTGACCGAGCAGGTGTACCGCTATCACGACGCTCTCGGACACGAGGTCCAGCACACCGCCGGCATCGGCCGGCCCGACGATCCGATCAGCCGCGCCGGGATCGAACTCTTCGCCTCCGACGTTCTTCCACACCTGCAACGCGACATCCCCGACCGACTGTGGGACCGCTGGCCCGACAGAGGCAGCGACGACATCACCGACTCGATCGGCAACGAGAGGAACACCGATGACCATCACCAGTAACACCAGCACCACCAATGACACCGGCACCAATGCCACCGGCCAGAAGAGCGATCAGCGCGGCCCGTTCGCCAGCGGCGTCGACACCGAACGCTTCGGGGACTACCGCATCACCCAGCAACCGGACGACCCTCGACCGCTGTACCGCTTCGAAGGCCGCATCTCGAACGACGCCTCGACGCCGTACGCCGCCGAGGCCGGCCGCTACCACATCTACTCGGGCTGGTTCTGCCCGTGGGCGCAACGAGTGACGATCGCCCACGCACTCGCCGGTCTGGAGGATGTGATCTCGGTGTCGTACGTCGACGGCGCGCGAGACGGCCGTGGCTGGGCGTTCCGCTCCACGTACGGACCCGACCCCGTCAACGGCTTCACCCTGCTCCGCGACGCCTACGAAGCTGACCGAGCCCGGGTTCGACGGGCACGTGTCGGTCCCGACGTTGTGGGACCGAGTCACCGGCCGCGTCGTCAGCAACCAGTTCCGCACGATCGGCATCGACCTCGCCACGCAGTTCGGCGCACTCGCCACCGCGGTGATCGACACGTACCCCGCAGATCTCGCCGACGACATCGAGCAGCTCGACGCCTGGATCGGCCCCAACGTCAACAAGGGGGTCAACGCCGCCGGCGGCGACGGCGCGGCTGCAGCCGAGGCCCGCACCGTGCTGCTCGACACGTTCCGCGAACTCGACGAACGGCTGAGCACGAGTCGCTTCCTGCTCGGTGACCGGCTGACCGAGGCCGACATCCGCCTGTTCGTCACGCTCGTGCGCTACGACCAGACCGTGAACGCCGATCGCACCATCAACCGCGGACTCGGGGAGTACCCGAACCTGTGGGCCTACGCCCGCGACCTGTACTCGATCCCCGCCTTCCGTGACACGACCGACTTCACCTCGTTCAGTGCGCTCGCCTCGTGGAACCGGCCCGCCCACCGCGGCGATCAGCTGACGGCGGCAGCCTGATGGCCGCGTCCGCACCACCCCTCCATCTCGCCGTCGCCCTCGACGGGACCGGGTTCCACCCTGCCGGCTGGCGCGATCCGTCCGCGCGGCCGGCCGAGATCTTCACCGCGAAGTACTGGACGTCGCTCGCGCTCACCGCCGAACGCGGGCTCCTCGACTTCATCACCATCGAGGACTCCTTCGGGTTGCAGTCGTCGAAGTTCGGCGGACCCGACGGGCGCAACGACCAGGTGCGCGGGCGGCTCGATGCGGTGCTGATCGCTTCGCTGATCGGCCCGGTCACCCGGCACATCGGTCTCGTCCCGACCGCCGTACCGACTCACACCGAACCGTTCCACCTCGCGTCGGCGTTCGCCACGCTCGACTACATCAGCAAGGGGCGCGCCGGGTGGCGACCGCAGGTGTCCGGGCGGCAGTCCGAGGCCGCCCACGTCGGACTCCGCACGTTTCCGCCGTTCGAGCCGACCGCGCTCGACGACCCGGCGGCGACCCGCCTGGTGCGCGAGCTCTTCGACGAGGCGTCCGATTCGGTCGAGGTCGTCCGCCGGCTCTGGGACAGCTGGGAGGACGACGCGATCATCAAGGACAAACCGACCGGGCGTTACATCGACCGCGACAAGCTGCACTACGTCGACTTCGAAGGACGGTTCTTCAGCGTGAAGGGCCCGTCGATCGTCCCACGTCCGCCGCAGGGTCAGCCCGTCGTCGCCGCGCTCGCGCACTCGACGATCCCCTTCGAGTTCGCCGCCCGCTCGGCCGACCTCGTGTTCGTCACCCCGCCCGACACGGCGGGCGTCGCACCGTGGGTGGCCGACATCCGGACCGCCGAACGAACCGTCGAGCGGCCGGGCGCACCGCTGAAGGTCTTCGCCGACCTGGTCGTGTTCCTCGACGACGATCACGTCGCCGCGGAACGACGCAAGGAGCACCTCGACGAGCTCGACGGGCACGCCTACCGGTCGGACGCTGCGGTGTTCGTCGGTACCCCTGGCGAACTCGTCGACCAGTTGCTCGAGTGGCAGACCCACGGCCTCGACGGATTCCGGCTCCGGCCCGGCGTGATCGGCCACGACCTCGACGCCATCGTCGACCAGGTCGTCCCCGAGTTGCAGCGCCGCGGCGCCTTCCGCACCGAGTACGAGGACGGCTTGTTCCGCGAACGCCTGGGACTGCCCCGTCCGATCAGCAGATACGCAACCACGGTGATCGAGCACAGCCCGATCAAGGAGTCCCGATGAGCACGAAACCACTGAAGCAGGTCATCCTCGCCGCGTACTTCCCCGGCGTGAACAACACCACGGTGTGGCACGACCCGCGGTCGCGCAGTCAGATCGAGTTCGACTCGTTCGTCCATCTCGCACAGACCGCCGAGCGCGGGAAGCTCGACTTCTTCTTCCTCGCCGAAGGGCTCCGGCTGCGCGAGCAGGGAGGCAAGATCCACGACCTCGACACCGTCGGGCGCCCCGACAGCCTGACGGTGCTCACCGCGCTGGCGTCGGTCACGAGCCACATCGGCCTCGCCGGCACCCTCAACGCCACGTTCCACGAGCCCTACGAACTCGCCCGCCAGCTGGCGACGCTCGACCACCTGTCCGGGGGCCGCGCCGCCTGGAACGTCGTCACGTCGTCCGACGCCTTCACGGGCGAGAACTTCCGTCGCGGCGGTTTCCTCGATTACGAGGACCGGTACGAGCGTGCCGGCGAGTTCGTCCGCACCGCTCGTGAACTGTGGGACTCTTGGGCCGAGGACGAGCTCGTCATCGACGCGGACGCGGGGCGCTTCACGCGCAGCACTTCGCCGGGTCAGTTCGACCACCACGGTTCGCAGTTCGACATCCGTGGCAACTTCAACGTCCCGCGCAGTCCACAAGGTCACCCGGTCATCCTCCAGGCCGGCGACAGCGACGGCGGACGCGAACTCGCTGCCGCGACTGCCGATGCGATCTTCAGCCGTCACAACGTGCTGGCCCCCGCGCAGCAGTTCTACGCCGACGCGAAGGGCCGCCTCGCACGGTACGGACGAGCCCGCGACGATCTCAAGATCCTGCCTGGCGTGTCGTTCGTGCTGGGCGACACTCCCGACGATGCGGCCGAGCAGGCGCGCATCGTCCTGCGTCAGCAGTTCAGTCCGCAGACCGCGATCCTGCTGCTCGAACAGGTGTGGAACCGTGACCTGTCGGCGTACGACGCCGAGGGTCCGCTGCCCGACATCGACCCCGACGTCTCGACGACGTCGATCATCCAGGGCCGCGCTCGCATCCACTCGGATCCGCTCAAGATCGCCGCTCAATGGCGGGCGCTCGCCGAGGAGAAGAACCTGAGCATCCGCGACCTCGTCATCGAGACATCCGGGAGGCTGACGTTCGTCGGCACACCGTCGCAGGTCGCCGAGCAGATGAACACATTCGTCCAATCGGATGGCTCTGACGGTTTCGTGCTCGCTCCACACCTCACGCCGACCGGCCTCGATGGCTTCGTCGATTCCGTCGTGCCGCTGTTGCAGGAGCGAGGTGTGCTGCGGACCGAGTACACCGAGACGACATTGCGAGGAAACCTCGGGCTGCCATCAGCAGGGCAGTTCGGCGGCGGGAAGCGAGCGGCGACGGGGTAGTCGAACCGTCCTGAGCGCCGGGGGAGTGCTGGCGGAGGGTGCCGGCCGGGGACATACGCCCGGACCGCACCGAGAAGTGCGCATCCCCCATGCGCGAATCAGCCTGCGCGACGCTCTCGGGAGCACGGACGACAGATCCACTCGAACCTGTTCCATCGAACCGACGCCGAGGAGGCCGATTCCGGTGACCGACACCACGCCCGCCGCGCACGAGCTCACCGGTGACGAATCACCCGAGTCCCGGGACACACCGCCACGGGCGAGGTTGACGACGCCGGTGCCGAGGATCGGCGTGTGGTCATGGAGCTTCGTCGGCACGATCTTCGCCGCGATCATCGTGGTGCTGGCGCTCGGTGCATTGAGTGAGATCGTGCTGCCGATGACGTTCGCCGCAGTGCTGGCGATCGTGTTCAAGCCGCTCGTCGGGGTCCTCGAACGACGCAAGATCGTGCCCGCGCTGGCGGCGGGGCTGATCGTCCTCGGCCTGCTCCTGCTGATGGCCGGCGTCGTGGTCGCGACCGTCCGGGGCGTCAGCGAACAGACCGATCAGATCAGTGAGGTCGCCGACGCGGCGATCGCCAACGCCGCGAAACAACTCGATGTGGCGGGCGTCGATCCTGCAGCCTTGGACGATGCCAGGACCGCCGTCGAGGGATCGGCACCGATGATCTCCGGCGGTTTCGTCACCAGGCTCGTCGACGGTGTGGGCAGCATCATCGGGCTCGCCAGCGGCATCATCCTCGGCGCGCTGATCATGTACTACCTGCTGAAGGACGGCAACCAGTTCCGTCGAGCGGTCGTTGGCATGTTCGGGCCGGCCTTGCGCGGTGATGTCGACGGCTTCATCGGTGACTCGTGTCGAAATCCTTCGGAGCTACGGCAAGGGGCGCAGCGTCATGTCCGCCATGGTCTCCGCTGTGGTCGGCCTCGCGGCGTTGCTCCTCGGGCTCCCGCTCGTGTTCACGATCATGGTCGTCAACTTCGTCGGCGGATACATCCCGTACATCGGCGCGTTCCTCGGTGGTGGGCTGGCGGTGATCGTCGCCCTCGGTGACGGCGGGCTCCCCGACGCGGTCATCATGCTGATCGTCGTCCTCGCCTCCAATCTGCTGCTGGAGAACCTGGTCGAGCCGAAGGTGATGGGCAGGAGCTTGGACATGCATCCACTCGTCGTGCTGGTGGTGACGGCGCTCGGTGGACTGCTCGGCGGCATCGTCGGGCTCATCCTGGCGGTGCCCGCCTACGTCCTCGCCCGCGACGCGATCAGCCGCTTCCGGTCACGCGGCATCGCCGAGATCGTCGCCGACCGGGCCCAACCCACGGTCGACCGACTCCTCCAGTGAGCGCGCACTACCCCGAAATTCTGAGCGAAACGAGCGCTGAGCGCACCGACGTCGAAGAATTTCGGTGGGTGTGCTCAATTGTTGACTATTCGGGTCGGCTTTACTGAGATAGGGTCCGGGAAAATCGACCGGCCAACCGGTCTCGACACGCAAGGAGCGTTCAATGTCCGTCCTTTCCGATGTACTCGCCGCCAACGAGGCCTACGCCTCCGACTTCGGTGACAAGGGACAGCTCGCCCTGCCTCCAGCGCGTCAGTTCGCGATCCTCACCTGCATGGACGCCCGGCTCGACCCGGCGAAGTACGCCGGTCTGAGCGAGGGCGACGCCCACGTGATCCGCAACGCCGGAGGGCGGGCGAGCGACGACGCCATCCGCTCGTTGGTGATCTCCTACAAGTTGCTCGGCACCAAGGAATGGTTCGTGATCCATCACACGAACTGCGGCATGGAGTTCTTCACCGACGACGTCATGCGGGGTCTGCTGGCCAACAGCCTCGAGACCGCTGCGCTCGGTGACGACGGTTTCTTCGACGTGGGCACCGGTCCCGGATCGGATGAGGGCGAGTACATCGATTGGCTCACGATTCGTGACCAGGCAGCCAGTGTCACGGCCGACGTCGCTCGGATCCGAAGCCATCCGCTGGTTCCCGCGGGGATCGCGATCTACGGCTACATCTACGACGTGACGTCCGGACGCCTGATCGAGGTCGAATCCGCCACGACCGCCGGCCAGCCGAGCTGAGGAAACTCGTTTGCGTCGGGATTTCGGAGCACCTGTCATCCGAAATCCTGACGCAAACGCCGCTCGACGATCCCTACTCCGTGAGGCGCAACAATTGGTTGCGTGTCACGGTGATCTGTCTCAGCGGGCGAACGCTCCGAGGTTGATCGGCTCGCCGAGGGTGATGCCGTCGACCGAGATCTTGAACTCGCGGATGACGGCCGAGCTCATCGAGCCCCTCGACTTGAGCACGGTGAGGGCGCGCTTCATGTCGGAACCGTCCTGGAAGTGCTGGAGCAGGACGACGTTGTCGGCGATGTGCGACATGCCGAGCTCGCTCAGACGGGTGATCCGGAACAGCTCCATCGTCTCGTAGGTGAACATCAGGCTGACTCCTTGCCGCGCGCAGCGCTGCACGAGTGAGTAGAGGAACTCCCGGAGGCGCATCGGGTCGGATGTGGCGACGATCAGGTCGTTCAGGCTGTCGATGACGAGCCGCCGGGCGCCGACCGCCGCGATCCGGTCGAGCAACTCGTACACGAGTTCGTCCACGTAGAGGTCGACCGGTGAACGGTCCATGATCGATGACGTTGGGGTCGTCGATGCTCCAGCCGAAACGACTGATGACGCGTGCGATCTGGGTTCGGTTCTCCTGCAGCGTGACGTACACGCCGGGCTCGTCATGGGCGGCACCGGCGAACACGAAGTGCAGGCCCATGATCGTCTTGCCGGCGCCCGACGGGCCGGCGATGAGCGTGGTGGAACCCGTCCAGTACCCCTCCTCGAGCGCCTCGTCGAGGGCCGCGATCCCGGTCGAGACGCGATCGCTGATCGGTGTCGTACACGCGTCGCTTTCGCGAAGATCGGCGAGGCGCGGGAAGACCACCAGTCCTCCTGCGGTGATGCGATACACGTGGTCGCCGGAGAGGAAGTCGCTGCCGCGCAGCTTGCGCACGCTGAGATACCGGATCGAACGTTCGGCTGACCGTCTCATCTCCAGTCCGATCACGCCATCGGCGACCGCGAATTCGGGTGAGTTGGTCGCTTCACCGGGCTCGTACTCGCCCACCCACAACGACGAGACAGCCAGCACGCTGAGTCGGCCGGCGAGGTCGTGGAGGAAGCGACGGAACTCGGCGTCGTCAGTGGCGAACGTGCGGAGGGCCTTGAAGCTGTCGATCACGACGATGCCTGGCGCGTGTCGCTTCATCAAGGAGTCGATCCGATCGAGCACGCCGGCGAGGCCATCCTTGTGCACGGCGTCACCGAGATCCTCGAAGAACACGGCGTCGCCCGAGCTTGGCGACATCGAAGAAGTCGAGCGACTGGCCGTAGCGCAGCAGCTTGTCGAACGGCTCCGACACGGTCGAGAGGTAGAGCCCCGGCCGATCGGGCGTGGCATTGGCGAACAGGCATTGTTCGGCCAGGATCGTCTTGCCCGTGCCGGGAGCACCCACCACGAGCGTGATCGCATCGAGTACGAGCCCACCACCGAGCACCTCGTCGAGCCGGTCGTTGCCGGTGGAGAGGCGCTCCATCAGGTAGACGGGCTCGCGCGATTGCCGTGTGAGCGCGCTCGACCCGAGCAGGTCGCGGACGGTGGAGACGAACTGCAGCGGCACGACCGGTTTGGCCAGGAATGCGCTCGCCCCAGCGTCGAGGGCGGCGTCGGCGAGATCGACGGCCGACATCGCCAGCACCGGCGCGGTACCATCACGCGCGCAGTCGGCGGCAGAGGTCGAGCCCGCCACCCGAGATCATGAGATCGACGATCGACAGTTCTGGCCGACGATCGGCGAAGAGCTGCTCGGCGATCGAAGGATCGAACGCCACACAGACCTCGTAGCCCTCGGTCCGCAGGAAGTACTCGAGCAGTTCGGCCGCATATGCGGTCGCGTTCGGCGAGCAGGACGACGATCGTGACGCCGCCAGGATCGGAACGGCCGAGCCCGTCCGCGTCGCGAAGGCGTCCGGCGAGCAGCCGGTGGGCGTCGGCCGCGGTGGCACCGCCCTCCAACTCGTCGACGAGGAACCGCAGCTGTTCCAACTCGTCCCGGGAGTAGATGCGCTGGCCACCGTCACTCCGGGTCGGGACCACCACGCCGTAGCGCTCCTCCCAGGCCCGCAGCGTCGCCGTTTCGACACCGAGCATGCTGGCAACCGCGCCGATCGAATAGATCGGCCGGTTGCCCAACCCACCGTCATCGTCGAGCTGCGTCATCGAGCCGGAGTCCCCGGTTCAGCCGTCAGCACCGAGTCGAGACCCGTGAGCTCCAGGAGCCGAGCGACACAACGCGAGGGATTGATGATCAGCAGCTTCGCGCCTCGCGCCCGGCATCAGCTTCCAGTTCGATCAACCACCCCAGACCGGCCGCATCGATGAAGCGCAGACCCGAGCACTCGAGCTCGACGTCACCGTCCACGCCGACGAGGCACGCTCGCACACGCCGCACCTCGCACGCATCGAGTTCGCCGAACAATCGCAGCCGCCCGGCGCCGTCCCGAGCCATCAGGAATCCCACCAAGTCGACCGTGAGTGGTTCAACTGGGGCCTCGCATGAGTTGGACATTACTTCAACAATAGCATCTGAGAAATCTCTACAGTCGGGCACGAGCCCAACAATTCGTCATCCCTCGACCGGGAACCGGCGGCCCCGGCTGCGTCTCGCGATGCGGTGAAGGAGACCGACGGCATTGCGGCAGCGGTCGTGAGCCGTTTAGAGACTTCGAGACGTGGGTACGACGCCCGCTCCATGGATGCAATCTCACTCCTCCGCGCCGACCACAAGACTGTCGAGCAATTGTTCAAGCGCTTCGAAAAGGCAGGTGATCGGGCCTACGCCGAAAAGCGTGCAGACCGTCGATCGCATCATCGAGGAACTGTCGATGCATGCGGCGATCGAGGAGCAGGTTTTCTACCCGGTAGCTCGTCAGACGGTTCCGAGCACCGAGGACATCGCACTGGAGAGCCTCGAGGAGCACCACATCGTGAAGTGGGTCTTGTCGGAGCTGGATGATCTCGACCCGCAGGACGAGCGCTTCGACGCCAAGGTCACCGTCCTGATCGAGAACGTTCGCCACCACGTCAAGGAGGAAGAGCAAGAGTTCTTCCCCAAGGTGCGCAAGCACCTCAGCCGGAACTCGCTCGCCGATCTCGGCGAGGTCATGGCCGAGGCCAAGAAGTCCGCACCGACTCGTCCTCATCCGCGCTTGCCTGATGTCGGACCGGCAACCGCCGCGGTGGGCGCGATCGCCGGAGTGGTCGACCGCGTCAACGACAACGTCAGCGGAATCGCGCAAGGCACCGTGAGCGCCGTCCAGGACCTCATTGCCCGCATCACGGGATCGGCCAAGCCGAAGGTGTCGCCGACTGGCTCGAGCGTCGCACGGAACCGCGCCCACCAGGTTCGGCGCACCGCGTCGACCGCTACTGACGGTGTCGGCCAGACAGCTCGACGGGCGAAGTCCGCCGCAACGACCACAGCGAAGACCGCTGCGTCGGGCGCCAAGGCGACTGCGACCACCGCCAAGAAGTCGGCGAGCGCGACGAAGACGACCGCCAAGCGGGCGGCGACGACGACAGGCCGCACCGCCAAGGCGGAGACGAAGAAGACGGCCGCCACCACGAAGCGGGCAGCGTCGAAAACCCTCGCGGCCACGTCCTCCCGGTAGTACCACGCCCCACACGAGCGGGAAGAACACTTCCCTCGAGAATGAGTGACGTCATCGACCGTCGCGCAGGAGTTCGGCCGCGAGCCGCTCCACGCGGCGGTCGATGTCGTCGCGGATCGCTCGAACTGTCTCGATGGACTGGCCCGCGGGATCGTCGAGCGTCCAGTCGAGGTAGCGCTTCCCCGGGTAGTAGGGGCATTCGTCGCCGCATCCCATCGTGATGACGACGTCGGAGTCGCGCACCGCCTCGTCGGTCAGACGTTTCGGCGTGGCGCCGGCCGCGTCGAGATCGACGCCGATCTCCCGCATTGCTTCGACGACGGTGGGGTTGATCGTGTCGGCGGGTGCCGTCCCGGCGGATCGGATGGTGATGCCAGTCCCGGCGTGCCGGGCGAGCAATGCGGCGGCCATCTGGGAACGTCCGGCATTGTGGACGCACACGAAGAGGACTTCGGGACGGTCATCGGTCATCGGTCGCTCCTCAGGATCGGGGTCGGGGTCGGGAACAGCAATCGGATGAGGAGCCAGGCGGCCAGCGCGCCGGCGAGTTGCATGACGACGAACATCGGGACCGATGCGGGCGCGATTCCGGCGAATGTGTCCGTCAGCGTGCGGGCGATGGTCACGGCCGGGTTGGCGAAGCTGGTGCTGGAGGTGAACCAGTACCGCGCCGCCGATCCAGACGCCGACCGCGACGGCGACCATGTCGCCGCGCCCGGTGCGTACGCAACCGTTGATCACGAGGAGCAGCCCGACGGTGGCCACGAACTCCGAGAGCCAGAGCGCGCCGGACGATCGGACATCGGTCGAGATGTCGACCGGCGGGATTTCGAACATCACGTTGGCCACGGCGACGCCGATGCACGCGCCGACGGTCTGTGCGGCGGCGTAGGCGACAGCCTCGACGGTCGTGATCGTGCCGGCGAGTCGGTCGACGAGCGTGACCACGGGATTGAAGTGCGCTCCTGACACGCCGGCGAACGCGAGGATCAACGCGATCAGCGCTCCCGCCGTGGCTGCCGAGTTGGCCAACAGCTGTACCGCGACGTCGTCGGTGAGGCGGGAGGCCATGATCCCGGAGCCGACGACGGCCATCGCGAGCAGCCCGGTGCCGAGGCCTTCAGCGACCAGGCGCCGGGTGCGGTCGAGGCCTCGGGAACCGACACCCGTCTCTGGCTGCGCGCCGAGGTCGACCACGACGGTCAGCAGCAGCGCGATACGGCGTCGGCTGCCTCTGCTTCATCGGCTGACTCGGCTTCACCGACGCAGCCCGACGGTCCCGAGACGTCGCACGCCATCGACGGGGCGTCACCGAGCACCGTGTAGAACTCCCAGGCGTTGTCGGGGCCTTGTACCCAGGTCTTGTCCTGTACCGCGAAGCAGCACGAAACGTTCTCCTGGATGTTCTGGTCGAAGCCGTCCGCGGTCGCTCGGGCGATCGCGGCGGCGACATCGGCGGTCGAGTCGACCTCGACGCCGATGTGGTTGAGGCTGCCGGGTTCGCCCGCACCAGCGAACAGGATCAGCTTCAATGGCGGTTCGGCGATCGAGAAGTTCGCATACCCGTCGCGAACCTTGGCCGGCGGGGTCTGGAACAACCTCGTGTAGAACGCGATCGACTCGTCGAGGTCGGACACGTTGAGGGCGAGCTGGACTCGGGACATGGCAACTCCTTCGCAACATCGAACGCCATAGATTGACGTTCGTCGATGCACTGAGTATGCCAAGTAGTTTGATGGATGTCAATGGACTACTTCGACAATCTTCGATACTATGAAGCCATGGCTGCGTCCACCATCGCCACAATTGCCACGCTCGATCCGGTCGCCTGCTGCGGATCGGTCCGCACCGATGTCCTCGATCCCGCCGACGCCGAGACGCTCGCCCGTGCGTTCACCGCGTTGTCCGATCCGATCCGGCTGCGCATGCTGTCGGCGATCGCCGCCGAGCGGGGTGAGGAAGTGTGCGCGTGCGACCTCGTCGAGTTGTCGGGGCGATCACAACCAACGGTCAGTCATCACATGAAGATCCTCGTCGATGCCGGATTGGTGACGCGCGAGAAGCGCGGTCTGTGGGTCTGGTACCGCATCGAACCCCAACGGCTCGACGCGCTGCGCTCGGTTCTCACCTGAGTCGCGGCAACGGACCTGTTGGTTCTTGACCGGCCGGCTGTGCTGTCGACTGAGCGACATCGACGCCTCACGCAGCGGGGATTGCGGCTCGAGTACGCGACCCTCGGCTGGAACGTCGTCGAAATCGGATTCCTGGTCTTTGCGGCGGTGGCGGCGCGATCGGTGGCGTTGGCCGGGTTCGCCCTCGACTCGTTCATCGAGATCTTCGCCTCGATCGTCGTGATCGGCGAACTCACCGGCCACGCCGACCCAATCCGCGAACGGCGAGCGGTGCGCCGGATCGGCTTCGCGTTCTTCGGGCTCGCCATCTACATCGCCATCCAGTCGGTCGCCACCGTGGCCCTCGGCATCCGGCCCGATGCCTCACCGCTCGGCATCGCCTGGCTCGCCGCCACCGTGATCGTCATGTTCGGCCTCGCCTGGGGCAAGGCGCGCACCGGAAGGGAATTGGCGAATCCTGTCCTTTCCGCTGAAGCGAAGGTCACGGTTGTCGACGGCGCACTCGCGGCCGGCATTCTCGCGGGGTTGCTGCTCAACGCCTGGTTCGGGTGGTGGTGGGCCGACATCGGCGCCGGCGTCGTCATCATCGTCTATGGCATACGCGAAGGCGTCCACCACATTCGTGCCGGCTCGGCACCGATCGCTTCGACGGCCGGGTCGTGAACCGATCGGCCCGTCAGTCCTCGCGGCGGCCGGGTGTCGGGGCCATGCCAGCAGGCCGGCCGCCTTACTCGAGGGCGATGCCGCGAGTAGTTCGGAGGTGGGAGATGTCACCATGGTCGTCACCCGTGGTGGCCGTTCCCTCGCGTTCGAACATGAGTATCCGCGTGCCCTCCGCAGCGTGAGGAAAGTGTTCGGTCCCACGCGGAACGGTGAAGACGTCCCCCGGGTCGAGCACCACCGTTTCGTCGCGCATCTCGATCGTGAACTGCCCGGAGAGGCACATGAAGAACTCGTCGGTGTCGCGGTGTGAGTGCCACGCATGGTCGCCTTCGACCTTCGCGATTCGTACGTCGTAGTCGTTGATCCGAGCGAGCACACGTGGTGCCCACCGGTCATCGAACTGATCGAATGCTTCATCGATGTTGACCGGCGTGCCCATCGCACCATTATGTCCGCCCCGCAATTCGGCCGTGTCGTGTCGGTCCATCGGCGTCCGCATCAGGGCTCGAAGCCGGCCCGGTACTCGGTCGGCGAGTTGCCCACGAGATCGCGAAACGCTGATTCGAACGCCGACAGCGACGAGTATCCGACGTCCATGGCGATCTGCGTGACCGTCCGCTCGGTGCCGGCGAGGAGCTCGATCGCGTGCAGCACGCGCAGCCGCCGCAATGCGCCTCGCCAGGTCATGCCGAGCTCGTGTTCGAACCGCCGGGCGAGCGATCGCGACGCCAGCCCGACCTGGGCCGCGATGGCATCGAACCGGGGATCGTCGGCCATCCGGTCGGCGGTGATCGCGAGTGCACGACGAACCTCGGCTGATCGTCCGGTCGGCATGTGCGCTCGGCTCGGACGCTCCGCAAGCGCCCACGTCGCCTCGGCGAGCGCCCGGAACATCGCCAGCGCATAGTCGTCCAACGCTGCCTGTTCGTCGACCCATCGGGAGCATTCGGCGACGAGTGCCCGCGTCAGTGGTGTCATGTCGATGACCGACAACGCCGACGACGGTGATTCCACGAACTCGCGAGCGAAGAGCACGGATGCGGTGGCCATCCGTTGCGGAATCGTGACCTCGATCGGCTCGCCGGCGCGGATCAGTGCGGCCCGAGCCGGCGGAAGGGTCCAGCTGGTTCCGTCGTACTCGAGACGCATCGCGCCACGGACGGCGTACAGCAGATAATGACGGTCGACGCAGAAGCGTTGCGGCGGCGCCGGCTCGAAGTCGCGAACGAAGCTGAACGCCGGGCTGCTCACGCCGCCATGATCGTCGATCAGGCAACCGTCGCGATCAGCTCGGCCCGAAATCGGCGGCTCGACGGCGGCGCTGTCATCAACGGCCGCAGTACTTCACCGGAACGGACAAAGGCGTCCGAGGCGAGGTAGTCGGCGAACGTCGACTGATCGGCCCACTCGTGCACGACGGTGATGTCCGTCTCGACTTCGACCGAGGGAAACACTCGATAGTTGAGGCAGCCGGGCATCGATCGCACGATCGGCTGCTCGCGTTCGAGTTGCGCAACGGCTGTCGGCCGATCGGCGGCCGAGGTGGAGAAGTCGAGGATGGCGATGAGCGTGGGAGTCGTCATGACCCAACGATGCGCCGGTCGGCAACCAGTCGGCCACCGGCGAACGGACGAAGATCCGCTCGAAACGGACAATCGGCTGCTCATCACGTCGAGGTCATCACGTCGAGGTCATCACGTCGACGCCACGCTCCGTCGTCGACCAGTCCGGTCCAGGACCACTTCGGGATCCGCAGGCCTTCGTGTTACGCGTGGGCGAGCCGGACCAGACCGGGCGTACCGCCCACTGCGTCGAACACCGTGCGCATCGTCGCATTCTGGACCAGCCTCCCGGCACGATCAATCTTCGACAAGCCGCCAGCAACTCCATCAATTTCATTTGATTCGATTCGCCAACTTCGCTAAAGTCGGTTTCGTGGGATCGATTCAGTCGATGGCCGTCGAGGCTGGTGAACCGCCGGCGTTCGTGCGGTTGGCGTCGCATCCGATCCGTTGGCGGTTGTTGCGCGAGTTGGTGCAGAGCGATCGGGCCGTGAAGGAGCTGGTCGCGCTCGTCGGCGAGCCGCAGAATCTGGTGTCGTATCACTTGCGCTTGCTTCGCGACGGTGGGCTGGTGACGGCGCATCGGAGCTCGGCCGACCGTCGCGACAGCTACTACGCGATCGACCTCGATGCCTGCCGGGGAGCGTTGCAGACGGCGGGCGCAGCGCTGCATCCGGCGTTGGGTATGTGGGCCGACCCGGCTCCGTCACCGCTGCCCCGACGTTCGTCGCGGCGGCCGCGTGTGCTGTTCCTGTGCACCGGCAACAGCGCGAGGTCCCAGATCGCCGAGGCGTTGCTCGAACGCATGTCAGCACGGTGCGGTCGACGCCGACAGTGCGGGGAGCAATCCCAAGCCGCTTCATCCGAATGCGGTGCGCGTGTTGCGCAAGCGAGGGGTCGACATCGGCCTGAACCGCAGCAAGCACGTCGACGAATTCGTCGGCGAACGGTTCGACACGGTGATCACCCTGTGCGACCGAATTCGCGAGGTGTGCCCGCCGTTCCGCTTTCAAACCGAACGCGTCCACTGGAGCGTTCCGGATCCGTCACTCGAGGGCTCCACCGACCGGGCGACGTACCCCGCCTTCGAGCGCACCGCGGACGAGCTCGAGCGTCGCATCGGGTTTCGTCTCCACCTGCTCACGAACTACTCAACGACAGGGAGAAACTCACATGGAAAGCGATGAAACCGTCAGCGTCCGCTACCTCGTCGATGACGTCGCCGAGTCGGTCGCGTTCTACACCGAACACCTGGACTTCGAGGTCCTGAACAACTTTGCGCCGGCGTTCGCCGACGTCAAGCGTGGAAACCTTCGGCTGCTGCTGTCCGGACCGACGAGTTCGGCAGGCCGTCCCATGGTCGATGGGGAGACGCCCTCCCCCGGAGGCTGGAACCGGATCCACCTGATCGTCGACGACATCGAGCGCGAGGTCGCGCGTCTCGGCGAAGCCGGGGCCGCGTTCCGCAATCCCATCGTCGAAGGACCGGGCGGCAAACAGGTCCTCCTCCAGGACCCTTCCAACAACTTCGTCGAACTCTTCCAACCCGCCGGCGCCTGACCGCGGTGCGTTGGGAGTTCGGCGAATCGGTGCGTCCTCCGATCCCCGTATGACCGTGCCGTCCGTTCGGCCGACGGGACCGGCACTCGCGCGACGGCTCGGATTGTTCGACGCCGTCATCGTCGGCGCGGGCTCGATGATCGGTGCCGGCGTGTTCAGCGCCTGGGGGCCCGCCGCGGACGCCGCCGGGGCCGGGCTGCTCGTCGGCTTGGTGATCGCCGCCGTCGTCGCCTTCTGCAACGCAACCTCGTCGGCCCAGTTGGCCGCGGTGCATCCCGAGTCGGGCGGAACGTACGTGTTCGCCCGCCGGCAACTCTCACCGGCGTGGGGGCACCTCGCCGGCTGGAGTTTCGTCGTCGGCAAGACGGCGTCGTGCGTCGCGTTGGCGCTCACCGCAGGCGAGTACCTGTGGCCGGAACACGCCCGGCCCGTCGCGATCATCGCGGTCGCCGTCGTCGCCGTCGTCAACATCGGCGGTTTGTCCCGCACCGTCGGCGTCACGAAGTGCCTGCTCGTCGTTGCCATCTCCGCCCTTGCCGCCGTGATCATCGCCGGCTGGTCCGCCTCCACCACATCGCTGTCGCGCATCACACCGATCGACACCACGCTCGCAGGAGCGCTTCGCGCTGCAGGCTTCCTGTTCTTCGCCTTCGCCGGGTACGCCCGAATCGCAACGCTCGGCGAAGAGGTTCGCGACCCAGCCGTCACGATCCCCAGGGCGATCCCGCGGGCGCTCGGTGCGGTGTTGGTGATCTACGCCGCAGTTGGTGTCACGCTCCTGGCCACCGTTCCCGTCGATGCGATCGCGGCGAGCGACGCACCGCTCGACCTCGTCGTCCGGGCCTCGCGATTCGATCTGTTGTCACCGATCGTGAGAATCGGAGCGGGCATCGCCGCGCTCGGCGTGCTCCTCAACCTCATCCCCGGCATCTCTCGCACCGTGCTGGCGATGGCCCGTCGGCATGAACTCCCGCACTGGTTCGCTGCCGTCGACGAACACCGCTCGATACCCCTGCGAGCCGAAGCCGCCATCACCGTCATCGTCATCGCGCTCACCGCAACGGTCGACCTCCGAGGAGCGATCGGCTTCTCCGGAGTCACCATCCTCACCTATTACGCCATCACCAACGCCGCCAGCCTCACCCTGCAGGCACATCAACGTCGCTGGCCGCGATCGATCGCGATCGTCGGAATCGCCGGATGCCTCACCCTCGCTGTGGCACTCCCGATCGCCGCGATCGCCACCGGCACCGCGGTCCTCATCGTCGGCGCCATCGCCGGCCGGCTCACACCGAGTTCGAACCAGCCGGGCCGTCGTCCGCCTCGCCCTCGGGAGTGGCGGGTGCGCGGTCGCGGCTGACGCTCCAGGGGAGCAGGAGGACGCCGAACACGATCGCGATCGCGGCCAGCCAGGGGCCGACATCCGCCTCCAATGGCAGGGTGGAGCCGGCGATCACCAGAACGCCGGCGACGAGTGCGACGAAGGCGAGGATGGCCGAGACAGGGTCGAATGGGTGGGAACGCATCGTCAATCGCCGATCGTGGTGGAAGGAGTCGGCGGGACCGTGGTCGCCGATGGACTCGGTGGCACCGTGGGATCGATCACCGATGGTGACGTGATCGGCGGTGCGCTCGGGATCACGGGCGGTACGGGAGCGACGTCGGGCACGTCGGGCACGGGTCGGCGCGGTGGTACGACGCGGTCCTTGGCGCCAGGGAAGTAGGTCCGCACGACGACGTCGCCGATCCCTTGACGGGCGTCGACGATCACGTCCGGCGCCCGGTCGGGGCCGATCCGCGTCACGCCACCCGAGGCGACGACGCCGTCGACGATCAGGTCGCCGCTGTCGCTCTCGCTGTGGATCTCGATCGCCACGTCGTCCACGGCGCGTACTTCGACCGTGCCGAGCGCCGCGCGGGCATCGATCGTGAGCGGATCCGCCGGAGCTCCGTCGACGGTGATCCAGATCGATCCGATCCCGGTCTGGAGCGTCGCCGCCCCGCCCGGTGTGGTGTCGGACACGTACAGCGACTGATCGCCGAACGCGTCGACGGCATCGATCCCGAGGCGCGCCATGAGGCCGGCGAGATAGCCGGTGCCGGCGAACAACAGTGCCGGCACGATGAGCCACCACGCCCGACCTCGCACGAACACCGACCAGGAGGCCGATGCCGCACACGAGCGCGGCGGCGCCCAGCCATTGCTCAGGGTGAAGACGGCCACCGTTGAACTGATCGATGAGCGATCCGCCGGCCGCGACGATCACGGCGAGCCCGAGTGTCGCGCGACCGAGCATCGAGGGCTCCCGGCGTGGTCGGGCGGGACGGGCCGGTCGGCGATTCCAGTCGATCCTGGGCTCAGACTCGGCGGGCGACACGTCGCCAACGGGCTCGCGATCGTCGACGTCGACAGTCGGTGCCACGATCGACTCGGCCCCGACTCCGGGGAAGCGGCCGGTGAAGCGGATGGTGAAGCGGCCCGGGGAGTGGCCGCCCCGCAGGTGGTCGTGGTGTCGCGACGTTGCGTGGCTGCCAGAGCGCGAGCGTGAGTCCGATCAGGAGCGCCACCACGGCGACGGGTCCGTCGAAGAACTCGAGGTTGCCGTCGGCGATCATGATCGGCACGCCGATCACTGCGATGGCGCCGCCGACGTAGCGCACCCAGTCCATGCCGGTGCGGTCGGGCCCGAACAGTATGAGCCACGACGCGAGGTAGATCACGATGCCGACGCCGCCGGTCAAGCGCGAGCACGACGAACGCGACGACGTACCCACAGTGCGTCGAGGCCGAGGAGATCGGCGATGTGACCGGCGACGCCGAGCACCACTCGGTCGGACGGTTCCCCGGCCGGGTCGGCCTCGAGTCAGCGGGGACCGATCGTTCGGTGCCGCTGGCTCCGCGTCGACGACGTTCGGGGGTCCTTCCATGACCTCGACGGTAGGGAATCGGTCGCGCGATGTACATCGGGGATGTCACCCATTCGACCCTGATCGCCTCGTGCCCCAGGGGCGGAAGAATCCGGGTCATCCCCCATGTGGATCAGGGTGCCGCTGTGCGAGCATGAGCATGTGGCGAAGCACACGCTCAGACTCCCCTCGGTGCATCGCAGCACCGATCGGGTGATCACCGGAACCGCGGGTGGCTGGGCCGAACGGTACGGAGTCGACCCGACCGTCGTGCGGGTGGCGTTGGCACTGCTGACCTTCGTGGCCGGACTCGGCGCCGTGCTGTACGGCGTGATGTTCCTGCTTGCGGACCCACCCGAGAAACGCTCGACGCCCGTCGACGAGCCGCTCGACCACCGTCGCGATCTTGCCGTGGCCACCGGCGACCGGGGCGATCCTGGTCGCGGCCCGTCACCTCGGCGTGTGGCCAGGTGATCGAATCATGCTCCCCGCCGTGGCGGTCGCCGTCGGAGTGGCGATCGTCTGGTCGCGCGCCGGGGAATCCGGCCGGCCGGACGGCCCGTTCGTCCCGCGGGCGGTCCGTCTCGGTGCAGGCGTCGTGCTGCTCATCGCCGGCGTGGTGTCGCTCGCCGATCTGACCGGTGGCCTCGGCAGCGTCGGGGCGTCGCTGAGTGCGATCGCCGTCGTCATCGGCGGCCTGGCGATGTTCGGTGCACCCGCCCTGGGTCGCATCCTGCGCGACCTCGACGAGGAACGATCGACGCGCATCCGCGAGGACGAGCGCGCCAGGGTGTCGGCGCACCTCCACGACTCGGTGTTGCAGTCGTTGGTGCTCATCCAGCGCAGCGGCAATCCGCGCCAGATGGCGAATCTCGCTCGGCGGCAGGAGCGCGAGCTGCGGGCCTGGTTGTACGGCGATGTCCCGATCGGCGACCCGACGACGCTGCACGCGGCGATCGAGGTCCTCACGACCGAACTCGAGGCCGACCACGACGCGCGCATCGAAGCCGTCATCGTGGGGGATCAGCCGCTCGACGACGCATCGCGCGCGCTGATCGCGGCGCTGCGCGAAGCGATCGTCAATGCGGCGCGCCACGCCGATGTCGATCGCATCGACGTGTTCGTCGAAGCCGACGACACCGAACTGACCGGCTTCGTCCGAGACACCGGGATCGGTTTCGACCCCGCCACGGTCCCTGCCGACCGCCACGGCATCAACGACTCGATCATCGGACGCGTCGAACGGGTTGGTGGCACAGCGGTCGTCGAAACGAACCTGGGTGTCGGCACCGAGGTCGAGATCCGTATCCCGAGGCGACCGACATGACGACGATCCGTGTCGTGCTCGTCGAAGACCACGCGCTGTTCCGCGCCGGTGTGCGACGCGAGCTCGCGGACCTGAATCGTGATGACGCGACGACCATCACCGTGGTCGGTGAGGCCGCCGACCGTGACGAAGCAATCGCGGTCATCCGAGCGTCGCAACCCGACGTCGTGCTGCTCGACGTCCACCTTCCCGGCGGTGGTGGCGACACGGTGATCCGGGCGTTGCGCGACGACCAGCATCGAAGCGCGGTTCCTCGCATTGTCGGTGTCCGATGCCGCAGAGGACGTCATCGCGGTCGTGCGGGCCGGGGCGCGCGGATACGTCACGAAGACGATCACGATCGAGGAACTGCGACAGGCCATCGAACGGGTGCACGCTGGTGACGCCGTGTTCTCACCACGACTCGCCGGTTTCGTGCTCGACGCGTTCGCCGGTGACCTCCCGATGCCCGCCGACCCCGAACTCGACCAACTCACCGACCGGGAACAAGAGGTGCTGCGCCTGATCGCCCGCGGCTACACGTACCGAGAGGTCGGCGCCCGCCTCCACCTCTCCGTGAAGACCATCGAGAGCCACGTGTCATCCGTGCTCCGCAAACTGCAACTCACCAACCGCCATCAACTCACCGCTTGGGCCAACGAACGTCGAATCGTCTGACCCCGCAGCCGGCCTCCGACGGCGAACGCGTGAACAATGTGCGCACCTGGGCCGCAGATCGTTCACACGCATTCGACTCCTCTGGACGGACCGGCAGGGGCGGCTCGCGGTGGAGCGTGTTACGGCGACCCCCACGGATTGGCGGCGAAGCGGTCGGCGTCCGCACCGATCGCCGACATCTCGCCGACCGTCGTCGTCCCCGACCGGCTCCAGTCGCCGGATCCCCGCATCACGCGGCATCTGCCGAACGTGGGATCGACCACGACGTGCGTCAGTTGGTTGGCGTTCAGGTAGTCGTCGACGCTGAGGTCGCGATCGACGGTGGGCGCGGCTGGGATCTTCGCACCCCGGAGGTCGTTCACGACATCAGCGACCGGGCGCCCGATGATGGCCGCGGCGAGCGATCTGGCAGCTGAGCCGTCCCGCCCCTCGTCGATCCCGTCCGCATCGCCGCCGAGCGCTCGTGCGACATCGCCGGCGTCACTGGTAGCGATGGCCACCCAGCCGTCGGCTGCGCGGTAGAACCGTCGGCCCGCGCTCGCTCCGATGAAGTCGACCTCGCCCACACTGGCAGGCGGCCGGCCATCGAAGTCGGTGAACTCAGCGCATTGGAGCAGGCTCGCCGCGCCGGCCAGCGTGCCCGCGACGGTCGACGCGATTCCGGATGAATGACGATGCCAGAGTGCAGCGAGCACGCCGAGCGCCATGGAGACGCCGGCGCCGACGTCGTGGACCGGTGTCGTGGTGTTCAACGGCGTGTCGGGGCCTCCGGTCGCCACCATCAGCCCGCTCAGCGCCTGGATCGATGGATCGAATCCTGGCCGCTCGGCCCATGCTCCGTCGTCGCCGAACGCGGTGACCCGCCCGTGGATGAGACGCGGGTTCATGCGCGCCAGGGCGTCGTCATCGAGGCCGAGTGCTTCGCGGGTGCTGGGCCGGAAGTTGTCGATGAACACATCGGCCCGGCCGATCACCCGCTCGAGCTCGTCGCGGTCATCCGTCGTCGCCACGTCGAGCTGCAACGACTGCTTCGCTTGGTTCACCGCGAGGTACGAGATCCCGTAGGCCCGATACGGGTCGCCTTCGCCGACCTCGATCTTCACGACATCGGCTCCCCAGTAAGCGAGCAACGCCGGAGCGAACGGTCCGGCGAGGAACGTGGCCATGTCGACCACGCGCAAGCCGTGCAGCGGTCCGCGAGTTGGACGATCGTCATCTCGCCGCGCCGGCCAGATCTCAGAACCCCCGACCTCACCGCGCGGAGAACTGCACAGGATGACCGGGCGTCTCGACGCGGCCGACGACCGGATGGTCGAAGGTTCGTCGACCGCCCGTCGCCGCGAACGCGTCGCTGGCGAGCCACTCCGCTCGTGACTGCACCGGTTCCGCAGGGACGCCGGCGGCTTCGAACCTGTCCAGCCAGTACTGACGAGGCTGGGTGGCGAACCGTGCCTCGACCATCGCCGACGCCTTTCGGCCGTACACCGGATGGAAGAGGTTGAAGTACTCGCCGTCGACCCCATCGATCACCATGACCTCCAGGGCGTCGAGCACGTCGAGGGCCTTGATGAAGAGTGGGGCGACCAGGGTGGCGAGAAAGAGCATCTCGCCATCGGCACAGCGGTAGGGGCGGAAACTGGGGCCGAGTTCCGCATCGCGGCCGGTCTGGTACGCCTTCTCGACGTCGAGGCTGTCGTTGACGAGCGTCGCGATCAACGCACCGATCGCGTCGATCCCGCTGATCGACGCGATCTGCGCAGTGCCACTGCGCTCGTGTTCGAGCACGGCGGCCACAGCGGCTGACGCCGCGAGCGAACCCTGCACGTACTGGACGATCGGTACGACCGGCGCGATCGGAACCTCCGGATCGTGGGCCGGCTGCCACATCGCGAACCCGGAGATCGCGGACAGCAGCAATGGGTCCGACGGCAGGTCCTGGTAGCGCTCGCCGGACGCGCCGTAAGGCGGCAACCAGATCACGGCGAGTCGCGGATGAGCACCGCTGAGCGCCCGGGGGTCGAGTGGTGCGCCGTTCGCGGCGCCGGGGGTGGGATCGAGCAGCACGACATCGGCCGCGCCGAGCAGCTCGCCGAACGAGCGGTCGGCCACCGGATCGAGCGCATCCACAGTGACCGTCCGCTTGCCGCGGTCCCAACAGATCCAGTCGGGATCGACGTAGGGGTCGGGGCGGCGGTGGCCGCCGTCGGTGGTCTCGACGCGGATCACGTCGGCGCCGAGATCGGCAAGCAGCATTCCCGCCACCGATCCGGGCCGGTCGACCGCGAGGTCGAGCACGACCAGACCGTCGAGCGGTGAGGTGACGTCAGCCATGTTCGGGGTCTCCCGTGTGATCGCAGAGGTGGGAGTCGAGCTCGACGAAGCGATGCACGCCGGCACGCTACATCGCGGCCCAGCGGCGGGTGATCGTCCGGAGTCCGTCAGACTGCGATGGTGCTCGGCCACATCGGAATCAACGTGCCTGACCTCGAGATCGCCCGCCGGTACTACGCCGACCTGATGCCGCTGGTCGGATTCGAATCGTTCCTCGACGACGAGGACCAGTTCGCCTTCATGCCGGCCGATGCGAAGCCGGGCACCTATCTCTTCTTCTATCCGTCGTGTTCCGCTCAGCCCTTCGACCGTGAGACCACGACAGGGCTGCAACATCTCGCGTTCATGGTTCCAACCCGAACCATCGTGAACGAAGTGCACAACTGGGCTCGGCGTGCGGGCAGCGAGGTGCTGCACGAGCCGCGCGAGTTCCCCGAGTATCCGTCGCCGTACTACGCCACGTTCTGGCTCGACCCGTTCGGAATCATGCTCGAAGTCGTGTGTCACCGCGACGCGACATAGCGTTGGGTCATGTCGGACCTCGACGACTGCCGATCCCGGCCTGCCGCTCAAGCTCTGGCCGTGTTCGAACGGCGAGTACCTGCCGCCGCCGCTCGACGACTTTCGCCGCGAGGCGATGCGCCGGGCGCGGGCGGACGCCGACGAGCACGCTCGCCGCCATCGATGGTCACGCCGGCGGTTCTTGTTGTCCTCGGCCGGCATGGCGTCTGGTCTCATCGCGTTGCAGGCGTGCAACGACGAGCGGTCCGCGTCGGAGGGCACCGAGCCCGGTGGTCGCTTCACGGTGCCGTCGTCGGCGGCGACCGACCCGGAGGAGGCCGAGACGACCATCCACGGGACCACGACTGAACCGCCGGCGGGGACCGAAGCACCGGTGGGGACCGACGATGTCGAAGTCGTCGTCGACGTGCAGACGCACTTCCTCGAGTCGGGAGAGTGGGGCGTCAACTTCCCGCAGGGTGAGTGCGGTGAGGCGGAGGCGATCGACTGCTTCTCGGCCGAGTACTGGCGCGACCTCGTGCTCGGCGGGAGCGACACGGCCGTCGCGATCATTTCGGCGATCCCGGTCGTCGGTGCCGCCGATCCGTTGTCGATCGAGGCGATGGAGCGCGGCAAGGAACTGGCGGCCGCGCTGTGCGGCGACGGCCATGTGCTGATCCAGGGTCACGCCGTTCCCGACGTCGGCCCGCTCGACGTCGCGTTGGCCTCGATGGCCGACGTCGCCGCGGCGCACCAACTCGCGGCGTGGAAGGTGTACACGCACGCACCCGGCGGCTGGTACCTCGACGACCACGATCCGTCCGCCATGCAGGTGGGCGCGCCGTTCCTCCAGGCGGCCCGCGACACCGGCGTGCCGATCGTCGCCGTGCACAAGGGTCTCTCCGGCGGCAACCCGTTCGCCTCGCCGGTCGACATCGGCCCGGCGGCATCGGCCAACCCCGACCTGAGCTTCCTCGTGTACCACTCGGGCTTCGAGACCGGGGTGACCGAGGGGCCGTACGACCCCGACGGTGGCGGCGTCGATCGGCTCGTGCGGAGCGTCGCGGACGCGGGGATCGGGCCGGGCGGCAACGTCTTCGCCGAGCTCGGTTCGACGTGGCGCACGGTGATGGGCGACCCCGACCAGGCGGCGCACGTACTCGGCAAGCTGCTCGTCGCGTTCGGCCCCGAGCGCATCCTGTGGGGGACCGACAGCATCTGGTACGGCTCGCCGCAGGACCAGATCGCCGCGTTCCGGGCCTTCGAGATCACCCCGTCGTTCCAGGAGCAGTTCGGCTATCCGGCGCTGACCCCGGAGGTGAAACGGCGGATCCTCGGCCGCAACGCCATCGACCTGTTCGGCATCACGCCGCCGACCACGTCCGTGCACCACCGAGCCACTCGGCTTACGCGCCACCAACCGCACGCTCGGCCCCGTGTCGCGGCGCGACATCGCCCGCACGTTCATCGCCGAGCACCCGTGGATGTCGCACCCGACTCAATGAGGCGCCGACCGATGACGCCGCCCCGTCGTTGGAGTTACCCTCACGCCTCTGGCCATCGATGAACGTCATGTAGCAGGCAGAGGGCCATGGTTGGCGATCGGTGCCGGACTCGTGGGTCTGGTGGTGACGGCCGCATTCGCTGCGGCGGGCGCACCGGGATCGGCCGAGGTCGCGGTGTTCAGATGGTTCAACGATCCACAGCGAGCCTTCGGTGCGGTGATGGCCGTCGTCAACCCCCTCCTCCGGCCCGTCGGGCTCACCCTGCTGATCATCGTCGCGGTTGCCATGCTGGCCCTGACCGAACGGGGCGTCTTCTGTACGCCTCATCACCGCCGCGTTCGCGGCAGGGATCCTGGCCTATGTGCTCGACAACGTCGTGAAGCACATCGTCGACCGTGGCCGGCCGCCCGCCTACCTCACGGATGTGCTTGTTCATGGCTATCCGACCGACCCGAGAGGCACCGGGTTACCCGTCGAGCCACACGGCGGTCGCGGTCGCCGTCGTCGTCGGCGCCTGGCCGTGGCTCAACGGGCCGTGGAGGGTCGGCGGTGTTGTGGCCGCGACGATGATCGGCCTGAACCGCATGTACGTCGGTGCTCACTTCCCCCTCGACATCGTCGGTGGCGTCGCCGTCGGCCTCGTCTCCGGCGGGATCGTGCTCGTCGTTCAGCGGCTGTTGGCACGGCGGGCTCCGAACTGAGTCAGCGGGGAGTCAGCGACACAGAATTCGTTGCGAAGAGTGATCCGCGCACGGTCGCGCCCGCAGCCGTTCTTCCCGTCTTCCGTCCCGCAAACCGGGACCCACGACGGGAAGAACGTCAGGAATCGTCTCGAGCAGGGAGCTACGGGTAGAGCGGGGGGCGGGGCGTCAGTACACAGAACTCGTTGTCGTCCGGATCGGCCATGACGATCCACTCGACGTCGCCCTGACCGATGTCGATTCGCTTCGCGCCGAGACGAGGCGGTCGACTTCCGCTAGTTGATCGCCGTCGGCGGGTGGAGCGATGTCGAAGTGCAGTCGATTCTTCTCGGCTTCGGCATGAGCGGCGGACCACTCCAGGTGATCATCGGACCCGGTCAGGCCGGGAGCCCGGATCGCCGTCTCCTCGTCCTGGTCCCAGACCAGTGGCCAGCCGAGCGGCTTCGCTCCAGAAGTAGCCGACCTCACGCGTGCCGTCGCAGTTCACCGCTCCGAGTCGAGGGCAGCCGGCGAGGAAGTTGTTGCCCGGCGCGAGCACGCAGAACTCGTTGCCCTCCGGGTCCGCCAGAACGACATGATCCTCGTCCGGGCCCTGACCGATGTCGACGTGGGCCGCCACCGATCTCGAGGAGTCGCGCGACGGTGTCGTTCTGGTCGTCCAGCGAGGTCGTCGTCAGGTCGAAGTGGATTCGGTTCTGACTCGACTTCCGCTCCGGGACCAGACCGAACAGGATCCCGAAGCCCGTGTCGTCGGTCGGGACGAGGGCGACCTCGTCGTCGGTCTCCTCCCCGATGTCCCAGCGCAGCGCCTCGGCCCAGAACTGGGCGAGCCGCATCGGATCGTTCGCATCGAAGAGCCACGTCGATCCATCTGCGCGTGTCATGCCGGACACCTCCGGGGCCACCGTAGTGAGCCGTGTCGGCCGGCTTGGGCGTCAGTTCGTGAGTCGGTCGAGGTGGGCGTCCAACACCGCGATGGCCTCGGCGGCGGTCGTCTGTTCGAGGAGGACGGCGATCGAGAGTCCGAGCAGGAGCGACAGGAGGCCGGTCGCATCGGCGGTGGCGAGGTCGACGGCCGCGCGTCGTCGGTGCGGATGAGCGCGAGTTGCGTGGCGAAGAAGCCGATGAGACCGCGACCGTTGGTGAACATCTCGCTCGCTCGAAGTGCCGGATCGGTGAGCGCGGCCGCGGCGAAACCGTGGTAGACGAGCATCGAGCGCCGGCTCACTTCGTCGATCGGCAGGAACGCTCGGGCGACGATGCGCAGCACGTCGATCGGGTCGGGATCGGCGTCCGACGCCGGCGAGTCGTTCGGTGATGTAGGCGGTCATCGTGGTCGGACTGGATCTCGAGCGTGGTCATGAGCAGATTCGCCTTGTCCCCGAAGTAGTGCTGGACGAGTGACACCGATACCCCGGCTTGCGCGGCGACCTCGCGGAAGCTGACGTCGCTGAGTCCGCGTGTCGCCGCGATGTCGCTGACCGCGGTGGCGATCTGACGGCGGCGTTCCTCGTGGTCGACGACCCTTGGCATCTGCGACTCCGTTCGTTATAGTACGAGTGTACTACAAAGATTCCAGGAGGTGTTCTCCATGTCCGAAACCATGGTTGAGTCTCGTGCACCGAGCGTCACCGAGCCGGTTCTCGAAGTGCGTCAGCTCGCTCGCGCCTTCGGCGACGTCGACGCGCTCCGTGGCGTGGATCTCGAGGTCCACGCCGGTGAAGTGGTGGGATTGCTCGGACCGAACGGTGCCGGCAAGACGACGCTCGTGCGCATCGTCGCGACGCTCATCGAGCCCGACTCGGGGCAGGTGTTGGTGTGCGGGGCGGACGCGTCGACGGCCGCGGGGGAGGTGCGCGCTCACCTCGGGCTCGCCGGCCAGTTCGCGTCGGTGGACGAGCTGCTCACCGGACGTGAGAACCTCGAGTTGATCGGCCGGCTCTACGGCATCGACACGACCGACTGCCGCGTTCGTGTCGAGGCGCTGCTCGTGTCGCTCGGGCTCAGCGACGCGGCGGATCGCCGGGTGAGCACGTACTCCGGAGGGATGCGCCGCCGACTCGACCTCGGCGCGACGTTGATCGGCGAACCGTCGTTGCTCCTGCTCGACGAACCCACGACGGGACTCGACCCGCGCAGTCGGCTGGAACTGTGGGACCTCATCGCCGACATCGCGAGGCGCGGCACGGGCGTGCTCCTCACGAGCCAGAACCTCGAGGAGATCGATCGGCTGGCGGACCGCGTGATCGTGTTGGACAACGGTGAGGTGATCGCCGACGGTCGTCCCGAAACCCTGCGACGCCGGATCGGCGGGCAGGTCCTCGACATCGGTGTCGACGCCGAGGACCTCGACGCGACGGCTCAGGCCCTCAGCGCGGCCGGGTTCGACGTGCGGCCGGATCGTGGCGGGCGTCGGGTGACTGCGGCCACGACCGACGGGATCCATGCCGCCGCCGACGCGGCCCGGCACCTGATCGATGCGCATCGGGAACCGAACGAGTTCGCGCTGCGCAGTCCCAGCCTGGAGGAGGCCTTCCTCTCCCTCACGGGCGCGGCGGTCGATCGCGATGAGAGCACCGATTCCTCCGTCGTGCTCGGTGGAAGCCCGACGTCCGCACGGACCCGTCCCGTCACGACGCGATCGACGTGCGCGTGACATCGCTGTTCTCGTCGGCCGCGATTGGAAGCGTCTCCTGCGTACCCCGGAGTCGCTCTTCTTCGCCGCGGTGATGCCGGTGATGTTCGTGCTCGGCCTCGCCGCCGTGTTCGGCGACCTGGTCGAGACCGTCGTCGGTCAGGACTACATCCAGTTCCTGCTCCCCGGTGTCCTGGTCATGCAGGTCACCCTCGCTGCCGGCGCCACGGGCGTCGGTCTGGCAACCGATCTGCGCGACGGGATCATCGACCGCTTTCGCAGCCTTCCCATGGCCCAGATCGCCGTGCTCACGGGTCGGACCACCGCCGACCTGGCCCGCAATGCGCTCGCCGCCGCCGTCATGGTCGCCGCCGGCTTCGCGATCGGGTTCCGACTCGGCGGCGGGTTGGTCGGTGGCATCGCCGCGCTGGGATCGCCCTGTTCTTCGGGTACGCCGCGACCTGGATCTTCGCTGCTGCCGGACTCGCGGTCAAGGATCCGCAAGCGGCCAACTTCATCGGCTTCGCGCCGGTGCTGCTCTTCGTCTACCTCTCGAGCGCGTGGGTACCCATCGAGACGATGAACGGCGCCGTGCAGGGCTTCGCCCGCCACCAACCCGTCAACGTCACGATCGAAGCCGTTCGAGGCCTCGCCAACGGAACCGGCAACACCGGTGACATCGTCGCTTCCATCGCCTGGTCGATCGGCCTCATCGCGATCTTCGGGTGGCTCGCCGCCCGGCAGTTCCGCCACGCGACCGCCTGAGGCGGCGACGAGGTGATCAGGTCACCGATGCGCCACTCGGTACCGGAGGTGCGTGACGGTCGCGGATGACCGGACGTCGAGCTGCTCGAAGCGCGCCGCGGCGGCCGGCAGACCGCCGAAGAGTGTTGCACCACCGCCGAGAACGATCGGCACCAGCGTGATGTCGAGTTCGTCGATCAATCCGGCGCCCATGAGCTGCCGGCTGAGGTCGGCCCCCATGACCTCCACGTCCTTGCCGCCGGCGGCAGCGCGAGCCTGCTCGACGGCGCTCTCGAGACCGTCGGTCACGAAGGTGAACGTCGTGGACCCTTTGGTGATCGGTTCGCGAGCGTTGTGCGACACGACGAAACACGGGACCCCGAAGGTGCCGTCGTCCCCCCAATGCCCGAGACCGACGTCCAGCGGTGCGCCGACCCATCAGCACCGCGCCCATGGCGTCGGTGGAGAACATGGTGGCAGCGACCTCCCGATCAACGGGATCTTGCGGGCTGGCGAACATCCAGGCGTGCAGGGCTTCGCCACCCGTACCCATCGCGTTGTCCACCGCGACGTCCGGACCGGCCACGTACCCATCGAGCGACACACTCACATGGAGCTTCAACATCATTCGAACCTTAGCTAGACTGATTGCATGTCGCAACCGGTTTCAATTCGGATCACGTGTCGCTTCCCGTCGCGCCGGGACGGTCGGGATGTCCGATCAACATGACTGCCGAACTGCTCGGCGATCGATGGAGCCTCGTCGTGCTGCGCGACATCATGTTCGGGGGCTTCACCCACTTCCGCGAATTGCTCACCAACTCCCGCGAAGGCATCGCCTCCAACATCCTGTCGGCCCGGCTCGCCAAGCTCGTCGCGGCGGGGTTGCTCACCGCGCGACGATGACCCCTCGCACAAGCAGAAGGTCGAGTACCACCTCACCGAACCCGCCATCCAGCTCGTGCCCGTCATCGCAACGCTCGGTGAGTGGGGAGCGCGGTGGCTGCCGACCGAACCCGAACTGACGATCCGCGCCCGACTGCTCGCCGACGGCGGGACACCGATGTGGGAGCGATTCATGGCCGAACTCCGCGACGAACACCTCCACCACCGACCTCGTCGCGACGACGGCGTGCGGGCCGAACTCACCCGCGCCTACGAGGCCATCAGGGGCTGATGATCTCGGCGTCAACGATGTCGGAGTCGTCGGCGATGTCGACCTGAGGCGAGTCGGGTTCGAGATAGATGCACTCACCGGGGCAGCGCTCGACCGCGTCGATCACCGCCTGCTCATCGCGCCATGGAACGGGTATCGACGGGTGGTCGGGGTCGGTGATGACGAGCGCGCCGTCACGCACGTAGCCGATGCCGTCGTCGAGGACGATGAACATGTCCGGGCAGTGGTCGACGCAGAGTCCGGCCCCGGTGCAGCAGTCCTGATCGATCCAGACCTTCATGCTGATCCCTCCAGGGTGTGACCCCTCCAGGGAGATGGTACGTCGGCCAGGGATCGAGGCGATACTTGGCCGATGGTGTCGCCCGCGGTGACCGTGCGCGTGTTGGGCGCGGTCGAGATGGTCGAAGCGCGGGCGTGGTTCGTGACGTGCCGGGTCGTCGAATGCAGACCCTGCTCGCACGTCTCGTGTTGCAGGCGGGGACCGTCGTGTCCGTCGATGCGCTCATCGACGCGGTGTGGCCCGACGGGCTTCCTGATTCCCCGGATGCGGCGTTGCAGACCCAGGTGTTCAGGCTGCGGAACCGGCTGCGATTTCCCGGCGCTCCCACCGTAGCCACGCGAGGCCCGGGCTATGTGCTCGAGTTGGGCTCGGCGATCGTCGACGCGATCGAGTTCGAACGAGCGGTCCGAGCCGCGATCGGGGCCGAACCGTCGGATCGCCCGCTCGCTGCTTGCACGACGCGCTGGCCTGTGGCGGGGCGCGCCGTACGCCGGGGTTCGAGGATGTCGAGTCGTTGCGTGCGGAGCAGGTCCGGTTGGAGGAACTCCACCTCCAAGCGATCGAGGCTCACGCCGCAGCGATGCTGGCCTGCGGTGAGCCGAACCGTCGCCATCACGGAGTTGAACGCGTTCGTGCTGGAGCACCCGTTGCGCGCCGAAGCGCACGCCACCTTGATGCGCGCTCTTCCGACCACAGGTCGCGATGCCGAGGCGCTTCGCGTGTTCCAGGCACACCGACGTCATCTGGCCGAGGAGCTTGGGTTGGAGCCCTCACCACGGCTCCGACGTCTGGAAGCGGCGATCCTGCGCGGCGACGCCGCGGACCCGGTCATCGAGTCGGTTGCCGTGGCCGGCGAACCCGGTCGGCAGTCACCGTCCATCGACGGCTTGTCGTTGCATCGCCTGACCGGCGACGGGCTCGATCTCGCCTGGGGTGAGCTCGGAGTCGGGTCCCCGGTGATCGTGGTCCCGGCGTGGGTCTCCAGCCTCGAGCTGATCGCCGACGGCCGCGATCCCCGGTCGTCGCTGGTGGAGCACCTGGCGCGAAACCGCCGGGCGATCACCTACGACCGGCGCGGCACCGGGCTTGACGGGCGGCACGGTGCGCGATTTCGGCGTCGATGCCGCGGTCGACGAGCTCGAGGCGGTGCTCGATCATCTCGGTGAACCGGCCGCGCTCTTCGCGATGTCGGGAGCAGGGCCGATCGCGCTCGGCATGCGCCGCCCGCCGACCCGATCGGGTGTCGCACCTCGTGCTGTTCGGGACGTACGCGAGCGGGCCCAAGACGTTCGGTGACGTCGGTCGACCCATCCTGGACCTGTTGCGTCAGCGCCCGAACATCGCGACCGAACTGTTGGCCGGCCTGTACCGCCCAGGCGCGTCGGGCGCCGCGACGCTGCATCTGGCGCGCATCCTGCGGGAAAGCGCTCCGCCGGATGTGGCTGCGGGCTATCTCGAAGCGATCTACGACACCGACGTCACCGATCTCATCGACGACGGTTCGGGCGCCGGCGCTGGTGTTGCACTACCGCGGCGATCGTGTGATCCCGTTCGCGGGCGGGGAAGATCTCGCGGCCACGTTGCCATCGGCCCGCTTCATCGCGAAGGACGGTGCGTGGCATCTGCCTGATGCCCGCGACGTCGCCGACATCATCGGCGCCGTCGAGGAGCTCTTGAACCGGTCGTAGGCCGCGTCCCACGCGAGCGCCGACGCGAGCGGCTTTCGCGATGGTGCTTCGGCAAGCCATCGAGAACCCTGGAGCCATCAATGACCGACACAACGCCATTCGTGCACGCCGAGCCCGCACGCTCGCCTCACCCACGACGCGCCTGGGCCAACGCCAAGTTCTTCGAATCGATGGACTCGTACTCCATCGACGCCTCGGCGCCCGCAAGCAGGCCCTGTTCGCAGACCTGCCTCGACGTCGTCGTGGAGACTCGGTGCGGGGGCGGGTGCTTCGATGCGCTACCTCGCACCCGGCAGCCGGCTCGTCGCCATCGAACCGAACCCGCATGCGCACGATGCACTGCGCCGCAACGCCGAGCGGTACGGGATCGACCTCGAGATTCGTGGAGAGCCGGCCGAGTCGACCGGCCTCGCCAGCGCGAGCGTCGACGCGGTGATCTGCACACTGGTGCTGTGCACCGTGGACGACCCCGCGGCTGCGCTCGCGGAAGTGCGCCGCATCCTGCGTCCCGGAGGACGCTTCGTGTTCATCGAACACGTGGGATCCGGTCCCGGTCCGCTCCGAGCAGTGCAGCGGCTGCTCCGTCGCCCATGGCGATATGTCTTCGACGGTTGCTGCCTCGACCGCGACACAGCAGTCTTCGATTGCCGCCGCAGGCTTCGCGGACGTGCGGATCGAGCCATTCCGGTTCGGTGGTGTGTTCGTGCCCGTGTGGCCCCAGATCAGTGGCGTGGCAGTCGCATGAGACCCGCACCACACATGTCGATCGGCATGGCCGCGCTCACCCCGGACGCGACACCTTCGGCGTCGACTCGTGCGATCGCCGCGGCCGGCCTCGATCACGTCGTGCTCGGCGACCACGTCAGCTTCATCAACGGCGCCGGCTTCGACGGGCTCATCGGAGCGACCCACGAGCTGGCCACAGCACCCTCGCTCCGAGCGTTCGTCGCCGTGTATCTGCTTCCACTCCGCCATCCCGTGCTCGTGGCCAGGCAGCTGTCGTCCGTGTCCGAGCGATACCCCGGCCGACTCACATTCGGCGTCGGCGTCGGTGGTGAGGATCCGCACGAGTTCGAGGTCTGCGGTATCGATCCGCGTACCAGGGGACGCCGCATGGACGAATCCCTGCGCTCCTGCGGGCGTTGCTCGACGGGAGCACCCGTCACCCACCACGGCGAATTCTTCGACGTGGACGAAGCGCTGATCCTGCCCGCGCCGCAACCACCCATCCCCATCATCATCGGAGGTCGGTCCGACGTCGCCCTGCGCCGCGCCGGACGCCTCGGCGACGGCTGGATCGGCATCTGGAACTCCGCGCGACGGTTCGAGGAAGCAACAGCCATCATCGACGACGCTGCCGGAACCGCCGGCCGGCGCAACGTCGAATGGCAACACGCGATGCAGGTCTGGTGCGGCATCGGCAACGACCCCGCGGCCGGACGCGCCGCGCTCGCTCCGACCATGGAAGGCCTGTACAACGTCCCGTTCGAACGATTCGAGCGCTACAGCCCGTGCGGCTCCCCAGAGACCATCGCCGAATTCCTGGCCCCGTACCGTCTCGGCCGGTTGCCGCACGTTCAACCTCCTCGCGTGCGCCGCCGACCTCGACACGGCGGTTGCCGGCGTCTCCGAGATCCGCCGCCTCCTCGATGGCGTCAGGCTCGATGGCGTCAGGTCGATGGCGTCAGGTCGGTCGTGCCGGCATCACAGACCGGGACGCCGTAGATCACCGACGGGTCGGGGTCGTCTCCATTCGACCGGCGGCTCTACGTTGCATACCAGCCGATCCCAGTCGGAGGGAGGTGTGCCGTCGACGTGGTCGACGGATTCACGTCCGCACTTACGGGGGTTTCATGCCGGTCAACGACCTGTATCCAGATCCGTTGTTCGTCGAGCCGTTCGTCGATGTCGACGAGTGGCGCGACGAGCCGGTCCGCCATCGGTACATCCACGGCGGGTTCACCGGCACCGACCTGCTCTTCTCGATGTACTTCCCGCCGGTCGAGCGCTACGACGGGCGATTCATCCAGCCGCTCATGCACATCGCGGGGAACGAGAACGTCGCGGTCACGGGCGAACTGGCCGGGCTCGGCAACCACGCCATCCAGTTCGCGTTCGACTTCGGCGGGTATCTCATCGAGTCGAACATGGGGTCCACGATGATGATGGGCCCCGCCGACGTCACCGGGTTCCGCGCCAGCGCAGCGACGGCGCAGTACTCGAGGGTGCTGGCCGAGGAGATGTACGGGGAGACGCACGGCGAGCACCGCCCGTACGGCTACGTCACCGGCGGCAGCGGCGGCGCGTACAAGACGATGGCCTGCTACGAGAACGCGCTCGACGTCTGGGACGGCGCCGTGCCGTTCATCCACGGCAGCCATCAGTCGATGCCCAACGTGTTCACGGTGCAGGCGCACGCCTTCCGGCTGCTCGACGACGACGTTCGATCAGATCGTCGACGCGGTCGAGCCGGGCGGGGGCGACATGTACGCGGGCCTCGGCGACGAGCAACGAGCCGCCCTCGAGGAGGTCACGCGCATGGGCTTCCCGCCGCGCGCTGGTTCGCGCACGAACGCGTCGCGCTCTCGTACACCGGGGTGTTCGCGGCGATCTTCGGCACGCTCGCCGTGGGTGACCCCGAGTATTTCGAGGACTTCTGGAACGTCCCCGGCTACCTCGGAGCCGACCCGCCGAAGTCGTTGCTCGACGGCGCGCATCCAGTGCACGACGACGGTCACCGCGCTCGTCTCGACGGCCGAGGTGCGCGAGATGGGTCTGCCGGTGTCGATCACCGCCGGTACCCGCGATTCGGCGCCGGCCGCGCTGCGCTTCGCCGACCTCCCCGCCGATTTGCCCGAGGGCCGGCTCCAGGGAGCATTCCTCACGACCGACGAGTGGCGGCGCGGCCGGCCAGCGCCTGATGATCACTGGCGTGTTGGACGGTCTCGTCATGCTCGGCTTCGGCGGCATGAGCATCCCGGTCCTGGAGACCATCGAAGTCGGCGACACGGTCGAGATCGACAACTCCGACTACCTCGCCGCCCAGACGTACCACCGCCACCAGGACCCCGGACCCGAGTACGCCGTGTGGGACCAGTTCAAGGCGGCCGACGGCAGCCATCTGTACCCGGTCCGGCCGCTCCTTCGCGGCTACGACCAGGTGGGCGAGGGCAACTCGTGGCAGAGCGGCAACTTCGACTGCAAGGTGATCTCGGTCAACTGCCTGCTCGACGAGGCGGCGTTCCCGTGGCAGGCCGACTGGTACCGGCAGCGGGTGATGGCCAACTACGGGCACGATTTCCTCGACCGCTATCGCCTCTGGTTCGTCGACCGGGCGATGCACGTGAACCCGAGCCGCTACCTGTCGCCGAACGAGGGCTTCGAGCCACGCCACGGGCACGGCCCGACCGACACTCAGATCGTGTCCTACCAGGGCGTTCTGCACCAGGCGCTCCGCGACGTCGCGGCGTGGGCGGAGCGCGGCGTCGAACCTCCATCGGAAACGACCTACCAACTCGTCGACGGGCAGATCGAGGTGCCTCCGACCGCGGCGGAGCGCGGTGGCGTGCAACCCGTCGTCACGCTTGACGGTCAACGGCGGCGCCCGTGCCGACGTGGCACTTGGCGAGCCCGTCGAACTGGTGGGTGACGTCGAGGTTCCGCCGGCGGCCGGGGTCGTGGTGTCCGCCGAATGGGACTACGACGGCTCCGGGACCTACGCCGACGTCGAGGACGTCGCCGAGGCGCGGTCCGCGCAACGGACGACACGGACGCACATCTTCGACGAGCCCGGCACGTGGTTCGTGACCTTGCGTGCAGCCTCCCAGCGTGCGGATGCTCGCGGGCTCGCCGTTCGGCAAGGCGGAAAACCTCGCTCGCGTCCGCGTCGTGGTGACCTGAACCCGATCGAGCGCTGCATCCGGCGGCGGACGACAGCGGCGAGCGCGTCGAGAGCGCGATGCTGAAACGGTGGTGATGCTCACCGACGAGATGCGCCGGATGGTCGACAACGGCCTCGGCTTCGTGGCGACCATCAACGCTGATGGAACGCCGAACCTGTCACCGAAGGGGACGCGTCGCCGTGTGGGACGACGATCGACTGGTGTTCGCCGACATCGCCTCGCCCAACACCTCGGCGAACCTGGAACGGAACGCCGCCGTGGAACTCAACGTCGTGGACCCGCTCATCCGACGCGGCTACCGATTCGCCGGCACGGCCGACGTCCACCGCGCCGGAGCCACCTTCGATGCCGGGATTGCGTTCTACGAGCAGCGAGGCGTGGTCCGAGCGCGGGCGCGCATCCGAGCGATCGTGATCGTGTCCGTGACCATCGCCCGGCCGGTCCGGTCGCCGGCGTACGCGCTCGGCGCAACCGAGGACGAACTGCGATCGAAGTATCGCCGCCTCCTCCTCGACGAATGATCGAGCGAAGACCCAGCCGGTGACTCAGGCCGGGCGACGTCCCCATGCCGCGATGAGCACCGATGTCCCGACGATGGTGTCGGGATCGGCCAACACCTCGAGGAACTGGTCGACGTCGTCCGCGGCGATGCCGAGTTCGGCGAGACCATCGCGGACCTGACGCGCGTTGGCCGCCATCACCTGGGTGAAGCCGTCGCCGCCACGGTCGAACACGACATGGCCGCTGGCGCCGGTCTCGGTCAGCCCGCGCTGGCGGAGGTGTCGCCAGGCATCGGCGGCGAAGTTGTTCGCACCGTCCCCGGTCGGCGAGCAATCGATTGAATGCCGCCGCCATGCGGACGATGAGTTCGTGATCGGGGCCGGCACGATCGGTCGTGCGGACTTCGCCGGTGTCGAAGTCCTCCAGGACCAACCAGCCTCCGGGAGCGAGCCGGGCGACGAGTTCGTCGAGAACCTCGAGACGCGCTGGAACATGTTGCAGCACGAGCCGTTCGTGAATGAGATCCCACGGACCCTCCGGTATCGGGCCGGCCGCGACGTCCAGCTCGCGCACCTCGAGCTGCGGGCTGCCATCGTGCTGGAACCATCGTGTGTCGAGATCAACCGCCATCACCTGACCGTCGCGCCCGACCCGGGAGGCGAGCCAACGGGCGATCGAACCACCGCCCGTCCCGATCTCCAGGCAGCGGTCGCCCGGCTGCACGCCGACGCGGTCCAGGTGAGCGATCGAGATCGGATCGAGGGTCTGCTCCAGGCCCTCGAAGCGTGCACCCGTCTCCGGATGCATGTTGTTCATCAAGTACGGGGACTCCGGCACGGCGACCACCTCGACAGCTAGGCCTAGCACATCCCGGGTGGACTCGACTCCTAGGGTGATGCGGTGGCGACCTTGGTGCTGTTGAACGGACCACCGGCCAGCGGCAAGTCGACGATCGCTGCTCGCCTGGTTGGCGGGCGACCGCTCGCGCTGAACCTCGACATCGATGTCATCCGTTCGCTGCTCGGTGACTGGAAGGCTCGACCTCCCGAGGCCGGCGTCGCCGCGCGACGCCTGGCTCTCGCCATGGCGCGCGAGCACCTCGGTTCTGGCCGCGACGTGATCGTGCCTCAGTTCCTCGCCAAGGCCGAGTTCATCGACCAGCTCGCCGAGTCGGCCGATTCGATCGGTGCTCGATTCGTCGAGATCGCGCTGATGATCAGTCGTGCCGATGCCGTCGCCGCGTTCGAACGGCGGAGTGCTCAGCCCGAGTCAGCGGCACATCGCGACGCGTTCGAGGCTGTCACCGAAGCCGGTGGTGTCGCCGCGTTGACTGACGATGCACGACAACTACATGGATCTGGTGCAGCGTCGGACATCCGCTCGACGAGTCGAGGTGACCATCGATGACATCGACGGCACCGTGGCGAAGGTCGAGTCCGCGATCAGTGCGTTGCCCTGACGCGCTATTCGGATTGTGCCGATCTGGAACCGGTGCGCGAGTTGCGGTGCCGATCTCGAGATGGCGGAGCAGAAACGACCGCTCGTCGAGCCGCTTGCGTCGGAGCCAACCGGTGACTTCGTCGTTGCATTTGCTGGCGTTGCAGGAACGGCACGCGGGCACGACATTGGCGAGCGTGTATCGCCCGCCGCGGGAGAGCGCCAGCACACAGTCGCGCTGCAGCGGAGCCGTCGTGTCGGCGCAGTACGCGCACCCGCCCCACGCCGCCCGAAGCGCTGCCCACTGCTCAGCGGTCAGGTCGTGCTCGACGCGTGCCATTCGCCGCCGACGTCTCCTCGCGGCCCGTGCTTTGCGACGGTTGTCGACAGCCATCACCCAAAGGTAGGGAATGCCGTGTGACGAGGAGCGGCATTGCCGCTCGGACGCGAGTCGTCACACGGATTGGGCGAAGGGTGTGGCGATGTACCAGTCGTGCCCTTCGGGATCACGAAGCCCGTACTCGCGCTGCCCGTAGTCCTCGATCCGTGGGTTCCCGCACGATGGTCGCACCCATGGCTTTGGCTCGCGCGAAGTGTGCGTCGACGTCGGCGACGTAAGACCACGATCCCACCCGTCGCAACGCCCGAGATCGCCGGGGTGGTCAACCCACCCGCTACCGCGTGCAACCAGAGACGCCGGTCATTCGCACGGACCTCGGCATGTATCACGACTCCGTTGCCGTCCTCGATGACGCCACCGGACGTGAGTCCGACCACCTCCACGAGGAAGTCGTGCCCCGCACGGATGTCCGCGTACGGAATGACCGGGATCACATCCTGAATCACGTTCCCCATCGCGAGAACTCTACGCGAGGGGCAGCGAACACATGCCCGTGCGCTTCACGCCCGCGCCAGCGAGCTCCTGCCATCCTTCTCCTCGTGACTCGCAACGCTTCGATCGACCGACGTGTCGCCGGCTTCGGTGCGCGTCTGCGCATCCGCCACGTCGCCGTCCCCCTCGCCGTCACCATCGCCCTCGCCACGCTCGCCACGTCGTGCACCACGACCAGTGACAACGACCCGCTGGCGGTCTCGAGCAGCGCACCCACGGCGACGTCATCGGCCCGCCCGTTACCCACGGCGACCACGACGACCGTGCCTGCAACCACTGCACCGGCCATCACTGTTTCGGCCACCACTGATTTCGGCCACCACCGGCCCGGGCACTACGTCGACGACGATCGATCCGGCGGCGTCGACGGCCACGTCGCTGGCCGCTGGGCCGGTGACCACGAGCGCGCCCGGATCGCCGATCGTGCAGCCCCTACAACCGCTTGCCGGTCCGGGTGGCAGCGACTACGAGCACGGCGACTGGCGCGTCGGCAGCGGCGGCGAAGGGTCCGACGCGTGGTTCGTGTTCGAGCCCATCGACCCGGCTCCGGCCTCGGCGCCGGTGGCCATCGTGATGCACGGGTACTTCGAGTTCGCGGGATTCGACCAGATGTACGAGTTCATCCGCCACACGGTCCGTCACGGAACGATCGTCGTCTACCCCCGCTGGCAGACCGACACCGCCGTCCCGTGCCCGGGACCGTTCGACATCGAGCCGTGCATGGCGTCGGCGCTCAACGGAATCGACGGCGCGCTCGAGTACCTCGCCGCCGACGCCACGCGGGTGCAGCCGGAACTCGACGGTGCCAGCTACTTCGGGTTCTCGTTCGGCGGCATCATCACCACCAACCTGGTGAACCGATGGCAGACGCTCGGGCTACCCGAGCCCGAGGTCGTGTTCCTCGAAGATCCCCATGACGGCGGCCTCGACGGAACCGGCGAACCTGCCCTCGATGACGACCTCAGCGGCATCCCGGCGAGCACGCTGCTCCAATGCCACTCGAGCGCCGACGGCATCATCGCCGGTAGCCCGAATTCGAGTTGCAACGCCATCTTCCCCGGACTCGGCCATGTGCCCGACGAGAACAAGGACCTGGTGATGGCTCGAGCCGACAACCACGGTGTGCCGGCGCTGTCGTCCGTCCACGGCGTGTGCGCCGCCCCGCCAGGAACCGCCGACGCCTACGACTGGAACTTCTGCTGGAAGGTGTGGGACGCGTTGCGCGCCGCAGCATCCGACGGCGACATGTCGCAGTTCGCACTCGGCGACACACCGGAACACCGCTCGAACGGGTTGTGGTCCGACGGCACCCCGGTCGCCCCGCTGACCATCCAGGACGCCGCCCCGATCGGACCCTGATCTTCCGATGAGCCTTGACCTCCCGAGAGGGAGCCGTCAGCCCGCGGTCAGGGGGAGCACGGTCGGTCCGCGGAGCGCGAAGGAGCGCTTCCACACGGTCCGCCCGGGGTCGATGCTGTAGTCGCCGAGCGCGTCGAGCAGCGCTGGGAGGGTGATGCGCAGTTCCAGGCGGGCGAGGGCGGCTCCGAGGCAGTGGTGGGCGCCGAAGCCGAACGAGATCGGTCGTGGGTCGGGCCGGTCGAGTCGGAGCTCGTCGGCGTCGGTCCAGCGGCGCTTGTCACGGTTCGCGGCGCCGATCATGAGCCCGATGTTGTCGCCGCGGCGGATCGTCGCGCCGGCGACTTCGAAGTCTGCGGTGGCCTGCCGCCCGCTGACCTGTGCCGGCGGATCGAAGCGCAACAGCTCCTCGACCGCGTTCTCGACGAGATCGGGGTGGTCGCGGAGCGAGCGTGCGCTGTTCCGGGTAGCGGGCCAGCGCGACGAGGGTGTTGCCGAGCATGCCCGGTCACCGTCTCGTGTCCGGCGAACAGCAGGACGGCGATCATGGCGACCATCTCTTCGTCGTCGAGGTCGTGCCCCTCGTCGGTGGCGGCGAGGGCCGAGATCAGGTCGTGCCCGGGTGGTCGCGGCGCTCAGCGATCACGGTCCGGAAGTAGTCGTCGAGCTCGGCGAACCGTTCGCTCATCGAGTCGGGATCGAACGGGGTCAGCGGCTCCAGCATTCCGCCGATCTCCCGGGACGCGTCCAGCAGCCATTGCCGACGATCGAGCGGGAGTCCGAGGATCGCCGCGATCGCCTGGATCGGCAGCCGGCTCGTGAACGCCTCGACCATGTCGACCTCGCGGTGGTGTCGAGTTCGTCGACCAAGTCGCCGACGGCCTGTCGGATCAGTGGCTCGTAGCGATCGATCTGCCGCGGCGTGAACGCCCGGCTCACCGCAGCACGCAATCGGGTGTGGTCGGGTGCGTCGTTGATCAACAGCCATCGGGCGAAGTTCGACCTGGCAGTCGGTGTCAGTTTGCGATAGCCGCGAGGTCGACAGCAGCAGTTCGCCGACCGGTGCCGTCGCGGTGTGCGGCGACCGCAACACCTCCTGGACTTCGTCGTAGCCGAACACGAACCACTGCCGGTACGGGCGGCCGTACGCGACCGGCCCGCCGGCCCGCATCCGGTCGTACATCGGATACGGCCAGGAGAATCGCTCGTCGGCAAACGGGTTCCCCCACTTCGTGAATCGGAACAACGCATCGGAGACCCGCCGATGACGCCCGACGGCAGCGACTCCCGACATCGCCATCTGCTCGAGACCCATGCGCCACCCCGTTCGAAGTCACCACATCATTGCTCGCCGCTGCCCGGCACGAATCGCACGGAGTGCCGGCGGCGGTCCCACGGCACGATCGGGACTTTCGGCCCTGGTCGCGTCCCGTACGGAACTCATACCTTCACGCTGTGTGCGTCACGATGATTCGGCCGTCGATCGCGAGGTGCGGTTCGTGACCACGCTGGCGACACCGGCGGTGGCGCAACGTCCGCGCTGGCGATCGGTGGCGGTCCCCAACGAGCACGGAGGATGGGGCCTGACGGCCGAGCCGGTCCTGCTCGGTCTGCTCCTCGCGCCGTCGCCGGCCGGTGCCTGCATCGGGTTGGCCGCCCTGATCGCATTTCTGGTCCGCACGCCGCTCAAGCTCGTGGCGATCGACGTTCGTCACGATCGCTGGGTCGATCGAACGCGCCTTGCGGTACGCATCGCCGCCGTCGAACTGATCGTGTCTGGCGCTGCTGGGAGTCTCCGCACTCGCCCTCGCCGGTTGGTCCTGGATGCTGCCGATCGCGGTCGCCGCGCCGCTCGTGGCCATCGAGTGGTCGTTCGACTCGCGTGGTCGAGGTCGCCGTCTGATTCCTGAGCTGGCCGGGGCCGTTGGGATCGCCGCGGCTGCCGCAGCGATCGTCGTCGCCGACGACGGATCGGCGGTGCTCGCAGGAGGAGTCTGGCTCGTGCTCGCGGCCCGCGCCGTCGGATCGATCCCGTTCGTACGTGTCCAGATCTCTCGTCTGCGCCGCGGTGCCGGCAACAACCGCCAGACCGATGTCGCGCAGATGGTGGCCGTGCTGCTGGCCGTCGCTGCGGTCGCCGTCGACACCGATCTTCTGGCCGGCGCGATCGGTGTCGTCGTGCTCGCCGTGCTGCAGCTGTGGTGGGTGCGGCGTCCTCCGATTCCCGCCCGACGCCTCGGTCTCACCCAACTGGGCCTCGGCCTCGCCCTCGTCGTGGTCACCGCGATGGGGGTACTCGCCTCATGACCCAGCCGTGTCACGCACCCCAGCCGGCTTGATTTCCGCCGACGCGGGTCGATTCGATCTCGGCCTGATACCCGGACGACGCGTAGGCGGCCATCGGGTCACGTGGCAGGCCGTGCTGCTCGCGCCGATCGGCGAGTGCCGGCCGCACGTCGGAGTAGAAGGCATCCATCAGCACGGCGTTCGCCCCGAGCACATCACCCGCCGACTGCGCCGCGGCCAGCGCAGCGGCGTCGACCGACAGGGCGCGTGCGGTCATCTCCTGGACGTTCAGCACGCTGCGAATCTGGCCGGGGATCTTCGCTTCCACGTTGTGGCACTGGTCGAGCATGAACACGACGCCCGATGACGGTGTCGAATCCACCGCCGCGGTTCACCTCGTGCAGGATGCGGAACAGCTGGAACGGATCGGCGGCACCGACGATCAGATCGTCATCGGCGTAGAACCGTGAGTTGAAGTCGAACGACCCGAGCCGGCCGAGCCGCAGCAACTGGGCGACGATGAACTCGATGTTGGTGCCGGGGGCGTGGTGCCCGGTGTCGAGACACACCACGGCTCGTTCCCCGAGCGCCGATGCACTGGACGTACGACGTGCCCCAGTCGGGGACGTCGGTGTGGTAGAACGCGGGCTCGAAGAACTTGTACTCGAGCACCAACCGTTGGTCGGCGCTCAACCGCGCGTAGATGACGGCGAGCGCCTCCGCCAGCCGGTCCTGTCGTGCTCGGATGTCGTCCTGGCCCGGGTAGTTGGTGCCGTCGGCCAGCCAGATCTTGAGGTCGGCCGACCCGGTCTCGTGCATGATCTCGATGCACCGGAAGTGGTGGTCGATCGCAGCCTGGCGTACGGCGCGGTCGCGGTGCGCCAGGCTGCCGAACTTGAAGATGTCGTCCTGAAACGTGTTCGAGTTGATGGTTCCGAGGCGGACCCCCAACGACTCGGCGTGCTCACGGAGCTTGCCGAAGTCCTCGACCTCGTCCCATGGGATGTGGAGCGCCACGCTCGGAGCCAGCCCGGTGAACGTGTGGACTTGGGCGGCGTCGGCCAGTTTCTCGAACGGGTCGCGGGGGACACCCGGTTGGGCGAACACCTTGAATCGCGTGCCCGAGTTGCCGTACGCCCACGACGGCACCTCGATCGCTTGCGCGTCGAGGAGCCCCAGCACCTGCGTGCTCAATTCCATGCATCACCCCTTCCGCATCCTCCCGGGCCGGGCCGCAAGGAGGTCATCATCACGCTCTGAAGCGTTTCAAAAAACGGTACGCCTTTGGTGCGACGCTGTCAACCCACGTGCGATGATGGAGGGATGGGAGCTCGACCGTGAGCGACGCGTGCGATCAAGGACGTCGCAGCGATGGCGGGTGTCTCGATCGGCACGGTGTCCAACGTCCTGAACCGCCCCGAACGGGTCCGTGCGGCCACGCGTCAGCAAAGTGGAAGGTGCGATCGCCGAACTGGGTTTCGTCCCCAACGGGTCGGCTCGGCAGCTGCGGGAGGGCCGCAGCCGGATCGTCGCCTATGTCGTGCTCGACGCCGCCAATCCGTTCTTCATGGACGTGGCCCACGGTGTCGATGAGACGATCCGCGGCAAGGGATTGTCGTTGTTCCTCTGCAACAGCAACCAGGACAGCGAGCGCGAGGACGCCTACCTCGCCGATCTGGCCGAGCTGCGTGCCCGGGGCGTCCTGATCACGGCCGTCGATCCAACCAACCCACGACTCGAGCTGCTGCGCCGACGTGGCACCTCGGTCGTGCTGGTCGATCGAGTGCTCGAGGGCGACGCAGCGGGAGTGGTGCGCCGTCGGAGTCGACGACGTCGCGGGCGGTGACCTGGCCGTGGAACACCTGATCGAGCGGGGCCACGTGCGGATCGGCTTCATCGGCGGGCCGATCGTGATCCCCCAGGTCCGCGACCGTCATGTGGGTGCCGGTCACGCGATGAAGCGTGCCGGACTCCCCGCGAGCGCGTTGACCGCTGATTCCCACCACGGACCTGACGGTCGCCGCCGGCCTCAAGGCCGGTGAGAAGCTGCTGGGGATGTCGGCTCGACGGCGGCCGACCGCAGTGTTCTGCGCCAATGACCTGATCGCCGTCGGGCTGCTCCAACAGTTGACGCAACAGGGCGTCACCGTCCCCGACGACATCGCCATCATCGGCTACGACGACATCGAGTACGCGGCTGCTGCGGCGGTGCCGCTCAGTTCGGTGGCGCAGCCGCGTCACGAACTCGGCCAGGCTGCGGCGCGACTGCTGATCGAGGAAGCCGAGCAGGGGCGCGGCGCACACGCACCGGCAGGTGGTGTTCACGCCCGAGCTCGTCGCCCGGGCGTCGACCGCGGTGCGGCGCTGACCACAGCGCGCCACCGGGCGCGCCATCGGACCCGACCCCCTGGCGCGCGATCGCTTCGGGTGGGCACCTTGACACGACGGCTCGGCCTTGTTTAGGGTGATATGAAGCGTTTCAAAAACGACAGGGTATTCGAAGGGGGATCGCTTGTCGCAGACCGCCGAACTCCAACCGGCGCGCCCGGTGCTCGTCGCGCGGGAGGTGACCAAGAGCTTCGGCGGCACGCTGGCGCTCCACGACGCGGAGATCGAGCTGTATCCCGGCGAGGTCCACGCGCTGCTCGGCGAGAACGGCGCAGGAAAGTCCACGCTGATCAAGATCATCACCGGGCTCCATCACCCCGACCGCGGTGAGATCCTCATCGATGGCGAGCCGGTCGTGGTGTCGTCACCGGCCGATGCCCAGCGGCAGGGGATCGTCGCGATCTACCAGGAACCGCTTGATCTTCCCCGATCTGTCCGTTGCCGAGAACATCTTCATCGGACATCGCGATCGTGGTCGAGTGGTCAATTGGCGACGGATGCAACGCGACGCCTCCGAGATTCTCGCGCGGCTCGATGTTCCCCTCGATCCGACCACACCGGCGAGCGCGTTGACGGTCGGCGAGCAACAGGCGATCGAAATCGCCAAGGCCATGTCGCAGGACGTGCGCGTGCTGATCATGGACGAGCCGACAGCCGCCCTGTCTGCACACGAGGTGCAGCGTCTGTTTCGCCAGGTCGATCGGCTCAAGGAGTCGGGCGTGGCGGTGCTGTTCATCAGCCACCGCCTCGACGAGGTCTTCGCGATCGCCGACCGGATCACCGTGTATCGCGATGGGCGCCACATCTCGACCCGCCTGACACCCGACACGAACGAGGCACTCGTCGTCCGGGAAATGGTCGGCCGCGAGCTCGGCGACTTCTTCGCCCGTACCCACACCGAGGGCGGTGAGGTAGCCCTGAGCGTCGAAGGCCTCGGACGGCGCGGGGTCTTCTCGGACGTGTCGTTCGAGGTCCGGCACGGCGAGGTGCTCGGTTTCGCAGGGCTGGTCGGCTCCGGACGAACCGACGTGGCGCTCGCCTTGTTCGGCATCGCACCGGCCGACGCGGGCGAGATCCGGGTGTCCGGTCGCCTCGTGACGATCCGCTCCCCACAGGACGCGCTCGAGCTCGGCATCGCCTACCTCTCCGAGGACCGACGCAAGCTCGGCCTGAGCATGCCGCAATCGGTGACGGCCAACATCTCGCTGCCCGTCATGAGCCGCTACACGGGTCCGGGGCAGCTCGTCGATCGCTCAGCGGAGTACGAAGTCGCCGAGCGGTTCCGTGTCGCACTGTCGATCCGCACCCCGTCGCTCGACACGCCGGTCGACAACCTGTCCGGCGGCAACCAGCAGAAGGTGATGCTCGCCAAGTGGCTGAACACCGAGCCGCGCATCATGATTCTCGACGAGCCGACCCGCGGGATCGACGTCGGCGCCAAGGCCGATGTCCATCGACTGATCGACGAGTTGGCGGCACAGGGGATGGCGGTGATCATGATCTCGTCCGACCTGCCCGAGGTCCTCGCCATGAGTGATCGAATCCTGGTGATGCGTGAGGGTCGGCGGATGGCGTTGATCGAACGTGAGCACTTCGACCAGGAACGAGTGATGGCCGCGGCGGTGGGCGGGGCATGACGGCGACCACGACCGAGGAGCTCGCGCCGACGGCTGCGGTACCGCCGATCAAGCGTCGACGCGGCCTGAGCCCCGAGCGGGTGAAGGAGTTGACGCTCGTCGGGTTGATCGTCGTGTCGCTCGTGCTCTTCAACATGGTGATCGAGAGCTACCTCGAGGGTCGGTTGTTCAACCGGATCCAGATCAGCGTCGCGATCACGGCACTCCTGGCGGCCGGTGAGGCCGTCGTCATCATCGCCCGCCACATCGACCTGTCCGTCGGATCGATCCTGGGCGTGTCGGCGTACGTGACCGGTGATGTGCTCACATCGCAACCGGATCTCGCTCCCGGTCCTGGCGATCCTGCTGGCGCTTGCGATCGGCGCCGTGCTCGGGTTGATCAACGGACTGCTCGTCGCCTACGCCAAGGTTCCATCGATCATCGTCACCCTCGGCACGATGGCGATCTACCGCGCCGTTCTGACCGAGATCGCGGGCGGTTCGACGATCGTCACCAACGATCTGCCCGACTGGCTCGTCGACCTGCCGCGTTCGTCGATCGGCGGCTGGGGCGGTTTCGACCTGCGCACGATGTTCATCGTCGCCCTCGCCGCCGCGCTCGTGCTCCAACTCGTCCTGGCGCGGCTCCGCGGCGGTCGGATCCTGTATGCCGTCGGGTCCAACCCGGATGCCGCCCGCCAGGCCGGGCTGCCCCAGGCGCTCACCGTTCTCGTCGCGTTCACGGTGTGTGGTGCGCTGGCCGGTCTTGCCGGATTCATGTTCCTCGGTCAGTTCGGCACCGTGAACGTCACCGCCGGTGCCGGCTTCGAACTGGCCGCGGTGGCGGCCGCCGTCGTCGGCGGCGTCAGCATCCAGGGTGGCTCCGGCACGGTGATCGGTGCACTGCTGGGGGCGATCCTGATCGAGATCCTCGACCTCAGCCTCGTCCGCGTGCCCCAGGTCAGCGAGTTCTGGCGCGACGCGATCCTCGGCGTGCTGATCGTCGGCTGCCGTCATCCTCGACGTGGTCGTCAACAAGCGGTATCGCCGGCGAGTGGCGGCGCAGACCGCAGCGCTCAGGTCAGGTGCTGCGCATGCGTGACTGGCTCCTGCAACGGTCGTGGAACGCGCTGCTCGGCGCGGTCCTGTTCGCCTCGGTCCTCTTCAACATCGCCCAGTCCGACGGGTACCTGAGCATCAACAACTTCGTCAATCTGTTCGAACTCTCGATCGAGAAGATCATCGTCGTCGTCGCCATGACGTTCGTGATCGTGGCCGGCGAGATCGACTTGTCGGTGGCGTCGGTGATGGGCTTCGCGGCGTGCGTGATGGCGTCGCTCCACGAGCGCAGCGGGCTGCCGTTCTGGCTGATCCTCGCTCATCACACTCGTCGTGTCGGCGCTGATCGGACTCCTGCAGGGCTTGATCATCACGCTGCTCGAGTTGCCGTCGCTGGTCGTCACGCTCGCCGGATTGATCGCTTGGCGAGGAGCAGCCCGCATCCTCGTCGAGGATCGATCCGTCGGGCAGTACCCCGACTGGTTCAACAGCATCGGGCAGGACGACCTGATCGGCCCGCTGCCGTTCGCCATCCTGCTGTTCGTCGGAGTCCTCACGATCGGTGCGGTGCTGCTGCACCGCACCGTCGTCGGCCGCTACCTCTACGTGATCGGTGACAAGCCGGCGATGTCGCCCGCTACTCGGGCGTTCGCGTGGATCGGGTGCGCACCTCGCTGTTCGTCGCTTCGTCCACGGTCGCCGGACTTGCCGGGATCCTGTTCGCCGCGCGACTCGGCACCGCCCGCGCCGATCTCGCCTATGGATTCGAGTTGGAGATCATCACCATCGTGCTGCTCGGCGGCGTGTCGATCTTCGGGGGATCAGGCCGCATGTCCGGCGTGGCGTTGGCGATCCTCATCGTGCTGAACATTCGCAACGGCCTCGGGCTCGCGGGCGTCGATGGCTCGACCCAGATCGGCGTGATCGGAGTGATCCTGATCGCCTCGGTCCTCGTCCAGAACGCTCTCGAGCGGCTCACCACCCGTCGACACCGACAGCAGGCGACCGCCGAACTCGCATCGATCGCTCCGACTGCCTGACACCAGAGCTCATGCAACACCAACCAACCAACTTGTACAAGGGGGAACCGAGAAATGAAGTCACGAACGATCAGAATTGCGGCTGTTCGTTGCCGCTGCGTCGCTGTTCATTGCGGCCTGTGGAAGCGACGACGACGACGCCGAACCTGCCACCACCGAAGGCGCAGCCGGCTCCGAACCAGCCGCCACCGAACCGGCCGGCACCGAACCGGCCGGCACCGAACCGGCGGGCACCGAAGCGCCCGAAGGGACCGAAGCATCGAGCGATACGACGGCCGACTCCGGGGCGGCACCGACCGGCGACGCAGTGGCGATCGAGGCCGCCGGTGATTTCAACGCGTTGTTGTTGCCCAAGTGCACTGGCAACGCGGTCTTCGACCAGGCCAACGACGGCGCGATCGAGGCGGCAGGGGAGTTGGGCGCCGCCGAGCCGCAGTTCTCGGCCCCAGCGTCGTGTGCTGACACGACGGGTCAGATCGAGTTCGTCACGAACGCGGTCACCCAGGGCGTCGACGCGATCATGATTTCGAACAATGCCGGCGATCAAGTGCAGCCGGCGGTCGATGATGCTGCCGCCGCGGGGATCCCGGTCGTCGCGTGGGACTCACCCATCCCGTCCGGCGAGGGCGAGAGCTTGTTCGTCGCCCAGGTCGATTTCGACGAGACCGGTGTGGTGATGGCCGACATGGCCCTCAACATCCTCGGTGATGATGGCGGGCAGTTCGCCATCCTGTCGGCGACGCCCGACGCGGCCAACCAGAACGCCTGGATCGCAGCGATGGAGGAGGCGCTGACGAGCGACGCCAAGTACGCCAGCCTCGAGTTGGTCGACACCGTGTACGGCAACGACGACGCCGACGAGTCCTACAACCAGGCGTTGGGATTGGTCGACTCGAATCCGGACCTGGAACTGATCATGGCTCCGACCACGGTTGGCATTGCCGCCGCGGCCAAGGCGATGCAGGACGAAGGACTGTGCGAGACGGTCAAGGTGTCGGGTCTGGGTCTGCCCGACGAGATGAGTGACTTCACGACGGCGGGGTGTGCTCCGGAATTCGCCCTGTGGTCGTTCGTCGACCTCGGTTACCTCACCTACTACGCCTCCTACGGAATTGCGACCGGGCAGATCGAGGCGGCCGAAGGCGCCAGCTTCGAGGCCGGCCGGATGGGGGAGTACACGATCGAGAAGGACCCCACCCGCGACAAGGGCCTGCGGATCGTGATGGGCCCGTTCAGCGTCTACAACGCCGACAACCTGTGACGCCTCCCGCACACGCAGCCTGACATGTCGGTCTGCGGGATCGGGTCCGACCCGATCCCGCAGACCGCCGCGCGTCGACCTCGAGGAGTTCGAAGATGAACCGAGTGTGTTTCACGCTCCGCGTCAAGCCGGCGTCGCTCGACGAATACAGAGCGCACCATCAACGGGTGTGGCCGGAGATGCTCGAAGCGCTGTCACGAACCGGATGGCACAACTATTCGCTGTTCCTCCGCGCCGACGGACTGCTCGTGGGTTACTTCGAAACTCCCGCCTCGTTCGAGGACGCGTTGGCGGCCATGTCGAGCGAACCGATCAATGCCAAGTGGCAGGACCTCATGGCCCCGTTCTTCGAAGGCGCCGGCGAACACGCCGACCAGATGATGAGTCAGCTGGAGGAGATCCTCCACCTTCCCTGAGGACGTCGTGAAGATGTCGTGAGCGATTGCACCGCGGCCGTGAAGAATCCGCAAAGAACGCGGCGACCGGGGCGCGCAGGCGTAGACCGGAGTTGTGGAACAGCTGCACAGTTCGGTCGGCCGTCGAGGGGGCTCCGAGACGATTCAGCCCGGCGAGCGGACCATCGTTCCGGTTCGACGCCGAGTCGTGGCCTATGTGCTGGCGGTCGTGCTGCCAGTCGTCACGGCGATCGCCCTGATCCCGATTCGTGTCGATCATGCCCGGGTCGCGCTGCTGGTGCTCGTGCTGCCGGTGGTCCTCGTCGCCCTGCTCGGTACGACCGGGCCGGCGATCGTCGCCGCGGCGTGCTCGGTGCTCGCCTTCGACTTCTTCCTTGCGGAGCCCTATTACACCTTCGCCATCGAGGATGCGGACGAGATCGTTGCGGCGGCGACGTTGTTCGTGGTCGCCCTCGTGGTCGGTGTCCTCAACGCACAGCTGGTCCGGGCGCGCATCCGCGACTCGGCTCGTCGCGACGAGTTGCGCAATCTCACCGCATTCGTCCGAACGGTGGCCGACGTCCGGGACGAGGCGCCACTCACCGAGGCGGCGTGCACGCACATCGCCTCGGTGCTCCATCTCGAGCGGTGCGAGTGGCAGCCGGGCGGGCCGCAGCCGTCACAACCGTTGCTGCTCGCCGATGGGAACCTGATGGGCCGGCTGGTGGACCTGAATCCTGATCGGGCCACGCTGCCCGAGCAGATCGCGCTCCCCGTGCGAGTCGACGAGGCCGTCATCGGGTACTTCGTACTCACATCGACTGGCCGGGAGATCGTCTCGTTCGAGGAACGGCGCACCGCAGCAACGATCGCCGAACTCTTCGGTCGGGCTGTTACGTCGCTCGTTCGCACCTGACGTTCTTCGATCGGAGCGATTGGGCGTCCCCGTTTCGGAGCGGTATGAGCGGGTAGCGTCGCTCCGGGTGAGTCAGCACGAGGGACATTCCGGCGGTGTGGCGCTGCTCGCGTTCGGCGCTCTGGGCATCGTCTTCGGCGACATCGGCACCAGCCCGCTCTACGCGTTCCGGGAGACGTTCCACCACGCCGACCTCGAGGTGACCCAGGCGACCGCGTTCGGTGCCGCGTCGGTGGCGTTCTGGGCGCTGGTCATCGTCATCTGTCTCAAGTACCTGGCGACCGTGATGCGGGCCGACAACCACGGTGAGGGCGGCATCCTGGCGCTGACTTCGCTGGTGATCCCGCCCGAGGGTCAGGCGGTGTCGAGGGTGGCGGCCGGCGTCGTCACGCTCGGCGTGTTCGGCACCGCGCTGCTGTACGGCGACGGACTGATCACCCCGGCCATCTCCGTCCTGTCCGCGGTCGAGGGATTCGAGGTTGCCACCCCGGCGTTCGAGCGGTGGGTGATCCCGATCGCGGTGGTGATCCTGGTCGTGCTGTTCGTGATCCAGCGAACGCGGCACGGCCGGTATCGCCAAGGTGTTCAGCCCGGTGATGGTCGTGTGGTTCGTCGTCATCGGCGTGCTGGGCGTCAACCAGATCCGTCAGGCACCGGAGGTGATGCGGGCAATCTCGCCCACGTACGCCGTCGATCTCTTCGTCCAGCACCCGTGGAAGGCGTTCATCGCGCTCGGTTCGATCTTCCTGGTCGTCACCGGTGGTGAGGCGCTGTACGCCGACATGGGGCACTTCGGACGCATCCCGATCACCTGGGCGTGGTACGTGCTCGTGCTCCCGGGACTGGTACTCAACTACTTCGGCCAGGCAGCGCTGCTGTCGGGCCGGCCGATGGATCACATCGGTGAACTGTCACCGTTCTACGCGATGTCACCCGACTGGGCGATCACCCCGCTGGCGATCCTCGCCACGATGGCGACCGTGATCGCCTCGCAAGCGCTCATCTCGGGAGCGTTCTCGCTCACCGTCCAGGCGGTGCAGCTCGACTATCTCCCGCGCCTCGCGATCCTGCACACCTCGGAGCGCCACATCGGCCAGGTCTACGTGCCGCTGGTGAACTGGCTGCTGATGATCGGCTGCGTCGGGCTGGTCGTGGTGTTCCAGACCTCGACGGCACTCGCCGCGGCGTACGGGATCGCGGTGACGACGACGATGCTCATCACCACGCTGATCTTCTATCGATTCGCGCGCGACCGGTGGAACTGGTCGGCGAGCAAGGCGCTCGTGGTCCTGATCCCGTTCCTGATCGTCGACATCGGATTCCTCGCTGCCAACGTGCCGAAGATCCCGCACGGTGGCTGGTTCCCGCTGCTCGTCGGGTTCGGCTCGTGATCCAGATGACCACGTGGCGCAAGGGGCGCCAGCTCGTCGCCGCTCGCATCCGGCGCGGGGAACGGCCGATGCGCGAGGTCGTCGACGAGGCGCATCGCCCGTGGTGTGGTCCGCGTGCCGGGTGTGGCGGTCTACATGTTCAAGGATGAAGGTGCGGCGCCGCCCGCGCTGATGTCGAACCTTCGTCACAACCGCGTGCTGCACTCGACCGGTGCTGCTCGTGTCGGTGCACACCGCCGACACGCCGCGAGTCGCCGAGGAGTCACGGGCCAACGTGACCGACCTCGGCAACGGCATCGAACTCGTGCGGTTGAACTACGGCTTCATGGAGGACCCCGACATTCCGAGCGCGCTCGCCGCACTCGATCTCGGTGGCGCCGACGTGTCCGAGGTGACCTACTTCCTCGGCCGCGAGTCGGTCACCGCCGGCAAGGCGCCCGGCATGCACCCGTGGCGAGAAGAACTGTTCGTGCTGCTCAACCGCGGCGCCGCCAGCGCCAGCCGCTTCTTCAAACTTCCTGCCGAGCAGGTGTTCGAAGTCGGCAGCCACGTCGAGATCTGACCGGCATCGCACCGCCGGCTCCGGTCCGTGCCGGAGGTCGATCAAGACCGTCCCGGTCACAAGTGTTCGGACCACGTGGATGCGAAGGACGAGGACGACGAGGACCACCGCGGCGACGCCCATCGCGAAACCGAAGATGACGTCGGTGGTGTAGTGCATCCCGACGTAGACGCGTGCCCAGGCCATCGATGCCGCCATCACCGCGCCCGCGATCACGACGAGCACGCCCGACCTGATGAACCCGTAGGCGACGAGCAGCACGCCGATGCCGACCCAGCAGACGAGTGTCGCCGCAACGTGACCCGACGGGAAGCTGTACGTGCCGGGCAACGGACCGAGCTTCTCGACCGGCGGACGCTCGCGGCCGACGAGTTGATTGACCGACAGGAACGTCGTGATCTCGGCCAGCATCGCCATCGGCAGGAACAGAATCGCTCGCCACTTGCGCAGTACCGCCAGCACGATGGTGACCGCGGCCATCAGGCCCAGGATCGCCAGGGTGTCGCCGATCTTGGTGATGAACCGTGCCAGGTCGACGGCGTCGGCCGTTCGGTTGTCCGCGACGTCGGAGCTGATCGACAGGTCCCATTCGCGCACCCCTTCCAACGCGTCCGTCGACGTGAGCACCACGCCGATCACGGTGAGGGTGGCGATCATGGCGACCAGCCCGAGGAGGTAGGTGACCGCGACGCGGCGCGGGGAGGGCACATCGGCGAACGGATCCGGCGAAGTCGATCGCTCTTCGGGTGCTTCCACCACGGCGCGAGGGAGGGCGGGGTCTGGTACATCCAAGGGCGTCACGGATCGAGGCATACCCGGCGGCCGATTGGGGTAACCAGGGGCGAATGGTGTTCTTGTTGACGATCGGTGCCGGTGTGGTCGTGGGCGGCGTGGTCGCGCTGCTCGCCATCCGCTGGCCGTCCACCCCGGACCCTCACGTGTCGGGCGGGACGATCACCAAGGAGGTCGTGAGGCACCCGGGTCTCGCCGGTCATCTCCGTCACCACTTCAACCCGAAGACCGAGACCGGAGTCGCCCTGATCGTCGCGACGGCAGTCGTCGGAGCGGCCGCGGTGGGCATCGGGGTGCTGCTGGCGATGATCCGTACCAAGAGAGGATTGCAGTCGGTCGATGTGCGCCTCGCCCGCTTCGGTGCCGAACACGCCACGGCGTTTTCCACCGATTTCCTCCGCCATCTCAGCGAACTCGGCGGGACGCGGGGGGTGATCCTGATGGCACTCGTCGCCTGCGCCATCGAGTGTCGCCGCGGCCAGGCCCGAGCCGTGGTCATGTTCCTGACGCTGGTGGTCGCCGGTCAGTTCGCGCTGTCCAACGGCATCAAGTACCTCGTGGAGCGGGCCCGTCCCGATTTCAGCCGACTCACCGGCTTCGCCGGAACGTCCTTCCCGTCCGGTCACTCCACCGCCGCCGCTGCGACACTCGCCGCGATCGCGCTGCTCGCCACGCGGTGGCGGTCGCCGCGTGTGAAGACGTTCGGTGCCGCGCTCGGCGGCCGGAACGGCCACGATGGTGGGCGCGACGCGGGTGTTCCTCGGCGTCCACTGGTTCACCGATGTCGTGGCGGGGCTCCTGCTCGGCTGGGCCTGGTTCGCGATGTGCTCGATCGCCTTCGGTGGTCGCTTGCTCATCTTCGGTCTGCCCGTGGCCGAAGCCGAAGCGGTCGCCGATGCCGTCCCGAGCAGCGGCACCAGCGGAAACCGCCGGCGGGTCGCCTGGCCCTCCGTGAGCGAAGGCGTACATCCGCTCCCGGCCGACGCTTCCAACGCGGGTGCTCCGTAGCTCGTTCCGCGGCAAGCCATGACGACGTGTTCCCAGGTCTCCGTCACCGAGTCCGGGTTCAGGTGTAGGTGCTCGGCTTCGAGCCACTGTCGCCACTTCGGGAGCTGGAGGGTTTCGTCGGGCAGCGGACAGCTCAGGCAGTAGTGCGTGCCGTCTGTCTGTTCGGCCCCGTCTGCCGCCGTCTCGTCCGCGCCCACCTCGGGCACCTTGTACCAGAGGCAGCAGGTTCCCTTCTGGACCACGAGGACGTCGCGTACGGCGCACGGGATGGTCCGGCACCTCACCGATCGCAACCCGTCGAACCAGCCCTCCGGGTGGCGACGCATCCACATTCGTTCCGGGTCGAGCACCCACGTGCGAGCGGTGGACGAGCTGCTGGACGAGGCCGCGCAACAGGGGTGAGACGGCGTTCACGGCGGTTCTCGCAGCATGGCGCAGACCGCTCGTCTGATCTCGATCGCCATCGACGAGAGTACTGCCGCACTCGACCGGACGATGCGTGATCACCGGCTGTCGACGGCGGCGCTGATCGATCGCGCCAGCTTGGGGAGCGGAAGTCCCTTGGCGTGCTGGACGACGAACCCGACGGCGAGCTGCCGGTGCGGGTCGGCGTAACCGCCGGACCCGTACGCTCCGTAGAAGCCGAACGCCGATGGTGAGGTGCGCTTCGACGGAAAGGGCTGGTGGTAGCCGAGGCGCCAACGCATCCGGATCGGGACGACCAGATCGCGGCGGCGCTGCTGCGGCTCGGTTGCGCGCCGGCGGGTTTCGTCCGACCACAGCCGCACACCGTCGACGCCGTCGGCCGACCCGAGCGCCGCATAGACGCGCGCCAGTGAGCGCGCAGTGAACACACCGTTGACCGCCGGCACCTCGGCCGCCAGGAACTCCGTCGTCGGAATCACCGCACCACCGCCGCGGGGCAGGAATGCGGCGGCGATACGTGCAGGACTGAACCCGACGAGTCGGGTCAATGGATCGATCACTTTCGCGACTCCTCGGGCCAAACCTGGTTCCGGGCCCAGTACCGGGCGTGCCGCGACGCGGTGGAACTCGGCGGGTGGTGTCCCGATGAAGCAGCCATCCAACCCCAACGGCTCAGCGATCTCGCTCTGCGCGAACGCGCCGAGCGTGGAACCGGTGACTCGACGCACCAGTTCTCCCGCGATCCAGCCGTACGTGAACGCGTGATACGCGCTCGCTCGACCCGGCTCGTGGCATGGACGAGTCGCCGCGAGGTGGCCGGCCATCGTGTCGTGGTCGAGCAGGTCGAGCGGATCATCGATCAGGTGACGCACGTCGTACAGGCCCGCCTCCATCGCCATGAACTGTCGAACCGTCACCGCTGCCTTTTCCGTTGACGGCGAACTCCGGCCAATACGTGGCCACGGGCGTGTCGTAGTCCAATGCTCCTCGATCGGCGAGCATGTGCAACACGGTCGAGGTGATCCCTTTCGTCGTCGACCACGACATCGCCATCGTGTGCTGCTCCCACGGCAAGCCGCCGGACGCGTCGCGAGATCCCGCCCACACATCCACGACGGGAACGCCATGGAGGTAGACGCACAGCGCCCCGCCGCCGGCACTCACCATCGACGTACGGGCAAGTGCCACGACCGCTTCGAACCGTTGATCGACGACGAACCCGTCCACCTCCGGCCCGTCCGGATGCTTGGCGTCGTTCACTCGGCGGTCTCGTTTGCCATCTGAGCCCCCGTGAACAGAATCGGCGAAGCGCGCAAGTTAGCACGTGCTCGACGACGTCACGCCGGCTGCGCCGGCAGCCGGGGATACTCCATTGTTCCCTATCATCAGCACGTGCTAGCCATTTAGGGATGAATAGGGAACAACTCGCCCGGATTTCGTTCGACGTGTTGCCGGCGCAACACCGCGAGCCCGCCCGCGCCGCGCTGCTCGCGGCGGCGGACGGCAACGCCCGCGGCGTCGCTCGAGCCGGTCAGTGGCGGGGCGTCCGGTGCGCTCGTCCACCGCGTCGACATCGAGGGTGCGCCGAGCCTGCTCCTGCGGATCGAGACGGCGCGCGACCCGTTCCGGAATCCGCACCGCAGTTACGTGTGCCTTCGTACCGCGGCTGATGCCGGCATCGCACCGACGGTTCACGTGGCCGACCCCGACGCCGGCATCGTGGTCATGGACTTCGTCGATCAGCGACCGATCACCGAGTACCCCGGCGGCGCCGGTCGGTGTGGTGCGCGAACTCGGCGGCCGCCTCGCGCGGCTGCAAGCGACGGCGACGTTCCCGCCGCTGCTCGACGACTTCGCCGGCCCTGCTCGGTCAGATGCTGGCGATGATCGAGGAGCCGGCCGTGTTCGCTCCAGGCGTGCTCGCGCCGGTGCACGACGGATTCGATCGGATCTGCGCGGCCTACCCGTGGGACCGCGACGCCCAGGTGTCCAGCCACAACGACGTCAACCCGTTCAACGTGCTGTTCGACGGTGACCGACTGTGGCTGATCGATTGGGAGATCGCGTTCCGCAACGACCCCTTCGCCGACGTCGCGAGCGTCGCCAACAATTTCGCCGATCCGGTCCGCGCCCGCGGGCGCGGCCGAAGCAGCTCGAGATGGCTGCTGCGCGCCTGGCTCGGGCACGCCGCCGGATCGATCCGACCCGCAGTCGCCTCGCGCTCATGCGCCAGCTGAACCGGCTGTTCTACGCCTGTCTGATGATGAGCACGTCCGCTCGGGCAACACCCACCGGAGACCGACCTCGACGCACTCACGGTCGAAGCGTTCCGCGCCGAGCTGGAGTCAGGTCGGCTCGCGCTCGGTTCGCCGCTCCTGCTGCACACGATGGGCAAGATGCAGCTCGCCGGCTTCCTCGGCGGACTGGCCGCCGACGGCTTCGACGAGACCTTCAGGAAGCCGGCATCCGGCTGATGCGTGCCGTAGGGTTCGACGCGTGGTGACGCCCGCGAACCGGCTCCCCCACGACGACCTCTGCACCGTCGAGACCGCCGCCGCGCACCTCCAAGTGCATCGCAAGACGGTGCTCCGCTACATCCGTGACGGCCGACTGCCGGCGACCAGGATCGGCAAGGCGTACCGGATCCAACGCGCCGACCTCGACGCCTTCGCCGGCACTCCGAGTTCGACCGTCGACCAGCGCTGACGCCGCTCGAGTCACGAGCATCGTCGACGTACCCGGTGTCGGACAAACACTCGCGAGCAAGCTTGCGGGCGCGGTGACGAACGCGTTGTACAGCGGCCGCGACCAGCGCGGTGACGTGCAGGCCGAAGTGGTTTACGACGCCGAGCACGCGCAGCTCAAGATCATCGTCATCGGGACGGTCGCCGACACGCGGAGCCTCCTGGGTCTCGTCGAGGTGTGGCTGGAGCAGTTGACCCCCTGAGGCGCCGCGTCGGCGCGGCGCGGAGACGATCGCCGCGATGTCGGCGACCGGCGCGTTTGGCGGCAGTCGGGATTGGGCAGAGGTGTCGGCGCATGGTGACGATCAAGGCGCTTTGGGCCTCAGTGCAGGGCAGTACCGTCGAGGAACGGGTGATCGATGCGATCGTCGAACGGACGAACATCGAAGCAATCTGATCGCCGGGCGGCGCGCGGTTCGGCTCGAGTGGGGTGTTCGGGTTGGAGCTATCGCGACTGGCGAGGCGTGGTGTATCCGAACGAGTTGTCGGCGAAGCGTTGGTTCGGTTACTACACACTGCTGTTCGACACCGTCGAACTGAACAGCACGTTCTATCGGCTCCCGGCGCAGTCAACGGTGGAAGGTTGGGCCGCGCAAGCGCCCTCCGACTTCGTGTATGCGCTGAAGTTGGGTCAGTTCGGGTCACACCGGATGAAGTTGCGTGACGCCAGCATCGTGGTTGCCGAATCATCTCGATCGTGCCGATCGGCTCGCCGCGTCGCAGGGACCCACGCTGGTGCAGCTGCCGCCCCGGTGGCGCCGGAACGTCGAACGACTTGACGAGTTCCTCACGGTTGCGCCGACGACGATGAGGTGGGCGGTCGAGCTGCGCGAACCGAGTTGGCTCCACGACGACGTCTTCGAGGTGCTGCATCGCCATCGGGCCGCGTTGTGCATCCACGACTTGATCGACGACCACCCGTTCGTCCTCACGACCGATTGGACCTACGTGCGATTCCACGGGCCGGAGGCGACTGCCGTTCCGTATCGAGGGCGCTACGGCCCGGAGCGTCTCGCTGGGCGTGCCGCGCAATTGGCCGGCGTGCTCGATTCCGGAGGTGACGTGTACGCGTACTTCAACAACGACTACGACGGCCACGCCGTCGCCGATGCACAGTGGCTGCGTCACACCATCGACCCCGGGTCCCGCTGGGGCTGACCGTCAACGCTCACACACGACCGTCTCCAGTGGCATCGACCTGGCCGAGGGCAGGTGCACACTGCGCCACGTCGCCTCCGGGAGCGCAGGCTCGAAACCTCGGGAATCGTGTGCGTCGCGGATGTGCCCGCCCGGCTACAACATCCGGTGTGTGCGAATTGGACGTGCCGGAACTCGTGGTGCAGCGCGCGATCGAGAAACGGCGCGGCGGGCCAGCGATGGCTCGACAACCTTCCAGCAGTGGTCGCCGAACTCGCGGATCGTTGGGGACTCGTCCTGACGACGCCGTTCGCCGGGGGCACCGCGAGCTACGTGGTCGCCGCGACGGACTCCTCGGGCCGGGCGTGCGTGCTGAAGGTGGCGATGCCGCTGGACATGAACGACCGCGAGGCGTTCGCTCGCAGCGTTCGCGCCCATCGGCTCGCCGCCGGACGAGGATGCGCCGAACTCCTCGCGCACGATGCGGGAGCGCCGGCCATGCTGCTCGAGCGTCTCGGCCCCAACCTCGCCGAGTTGGGACTGAACGTCGGCGAGATCCTCGAAGCCGTCACGACGACGTTGCGAGTCGTTCTGGCGGCCGATCACCGTGCATGACGGTCTGCGGACCGGCGATGAGCAGGCGCGGTGGCTCGCCCGGTACATCGCCGAGACGTGGGACGAACTCGGCCAGCCGTGCGAACGGCCGGTGATCGATCACGCGTTGATGTTGTGTGATCGGCGCGCCGGCGGCCTTCGATCCGAAGCGGTCCGTCCTCGTGCACGGAGACGCGCACGGATGGAACACGCTCGCGGCCGGCCCCGGCGCCTACAAGTTCGTCGACGCCGAAGGCCTGTGCTCGGAACCCGAACACGACCTCGGTGTCGCGATGCGCGAGTACAACGATCCGCTGTTGGACGGCGACACCCCGCGGCTGGTCCGGGATCGAGCCGCGTTCCTCGCCGATCGGTGTGCCGTCGACGCGCAGATCGTGTGGGAGTGGGGCTTCATCGAGCGCGTGTCGACCGGGCTCGCGAGCATGCGTGACTTCGACAACGGCGACGGCGCTCAAGTTCCTCGAGGTCGCCAGACGTTGCCTCTGATCACGCTCCGGACCCAGTCAGTCCGCCGAATCCTTGTCGATGACCTTGTCCGCCTTCCGGTTGATCCGGTCGAACTCGTCCTTCGTCAGGTTGCCGGCCTTGCGTTGTTTCTTCGCTCGTGACTTGGCGCTCACCGCGTGTCCCTTGTCGGGCATCGGATAGTTGCCGGTCTCCTTCTTGGCCTCGGCCGTGCGTGCCTTCTCCGGCAGACCGAACTCCTTCGCCGGAATCTTCGCCCGTTCCTTCTCGCTCAACGTCGCCATCGGGCACCCTCTTTCATCAAACGCTTTCAGCAAGCGATCTCTGATTCGGCCCGCTGGAAGGAACGATTCCCGAGGCGCCGAGGCATCAAACCGCCGCCGAGAGCCGGAGCCCGGGGCTCAGAACTTCGGGGATGGCGGGCGCGTTCGGGTGGCTCCGGATCGAGCGCTGGGTCGTCGGCTCGGGAGCGTGCCGTCGAACCACGGGTCGAGCTTCCAGTCCGGGACGGGCGGATCGGCCTCGTCGCGCGGCACGAATGGTGACGGCGACACCTTGCGATACTCGTGCACGTACCGGCGACAATTGGCGAAGATCGATCGGGCCCGGACCCGCACGACGCACAACGCACCTTGAAACGAGGCGTGAGGGGATCATCGAGATCGATGCTCGCCTCGCCGTTGACACGGAGCCGGGTACCGGTCTCGAAGTCGACGAACAGGAGCCCGACCTGCGGATTCACCCGCAGGTTGCCGAGGGTCCGGAACATGCCGTTGCCGTCGAAGACGGGGAACGCCAGCGTGGCGTCGTCGATCACCCGCACGAAGCCCGGGTCCCCGCCCTTGTAGGAGCAGTCCGGGCGCCCATCGTCGCCGGTCGACGCGATGAAGAACATGTCGCGCGCCTCGACGAACTTGGCCAGGTCCTCGTTGAACGTCTCGCTGGCCGCCTCGGCCAGCCGGTCGGCGAGCCGACGCGTGTCGAACCGGTCCTGAAACTCCCGTTGCCCGTCGTGATATCGATCCGTCATCGAGTACCCCCACTCGCCGCGTCCGGAAGACCGTACTGGATGGCATCACTCCATCTGAACAGCGGGACGTCGACCCCGGCACTGGAAGACGCGTGCGGTGGTGACATAGGTGTCGGTGCGGGCCACGAAGGCTGCGAGTTCGGCGCTGAGTTCGTCGATCTCCTGCTGACGTCCGAGGTCGAGATCCAGGAGGGTCGTCCTGATGTTGACGAGGGTGAGGTGCTGGATCAGCTTGGCGTCGCCGTGCAGGGTCCCGGGTTGGACGACCTCGGTTTCGATCTCGTCGAATCCAGCTTCGTGGAACAGGACGGCGAGCCGTCGGCCGAGCGTGGGGATCGCCGCCGCGCCGTCGCATAGCGTCGCTCATCAATTCGTTGGTCCGGGTGAATGCCGCGAGCTCAGGTGAACACACCGCGGCGGGGATGTCGACGTCCTCCACGACGATCGTTCCTCCCGGCTTCGTCCACGACGACATTCGGTCGAGGAGAAGATCGGGTCGGCGGAGGTGGGAGAGGAGAAACCGCGCGTAGACGATGTCGTACCGCTCGCGCTCCAGGTCGCAGGTCGGTGGCGTCCTCGACCAGGTAACGCACGTTCGTGACGCCGAGACGTCGGGCCTCGTCGGTGGCGAGTTGGACGACGACGGGGTCGAAGTCGACGCCGTCGACCCACGCGGCGGGCGCCATCTCGGCGATCGTGCGGGTGACGTCGCCGCCGCCGCATCCGAGATCGAGAATCCGCGAGGCGTCCGCCATCCCGGCTCGTCGGAGCAACGCTCGGGTGCTCGGGCCCAGAGCGGCCGACAACCGCGCAGCCGATCACGGCCGGCCGGCCTCCGTCGATGACGTAGCTCGACCGGGGTGTTCACCGGAGCGCTCCTGCGTCGCCCGGCCGCGGTCGTGCACGACGTCCGCAACGTCCGCGTCGCGGGTCACGACGGTGCCTGCACGGTCTGTTCGTGTTCGCTCGGGTCGGTCCGTGCCGCGATGAGATAGGCCGGTTCGGTGGTGCTGAGATTGCGTGGGGCGTGGATCACGCCGGCTGGGGTGAGCACGAAATCCCCCGTCTGGCACAGATGGCGGTGCTCGAGGTTCGGACCCGACTCGACCTCGACGCGACCACCGAGCACGTAGATGACGGTTTCGTGGAGCGGGTGGAAGTGCGCGGTCGCGCGGGCACCCGGCGGGACGATGACGAGCTGCATCGAGATCGACCGTGCACCCGCCGTGTGCTCGGAGAGGCCGACGAACGCATCGAGCCGGTCGCGCTCGAGCGTGCCGGCCTCCGGACGCACGCTGACCACCCCCGACGACGTCGCCATCGTGTCGTCCATCGCTGCCACGCGGGACGTGCGGTTCGTCACGCTCCGGTCGCCTTGCTCGAACCGTGACGAGCGGGGGTGTGGCGATGTCGAGGTGGTCGAGCGCGGCGAGGTGGTCGTCGATCTCGGCGGTGGTGGCGTGGCCTCCCGCGACGAGCGCATCGGCGACCTGCTTGGTGTTGGCCCGCTCGAGTGTCCTGGTTGCCGGATCGGAGATCGGGAAGTGCGCCTCGGCACGGACGTCGACAAGACCGAGCGAGCGCAGTTCTCGAGGCAGGTTCCGACCGAAGGTCAGATCGACTCCCCGCTCGGCGAGCAGGGTGATGAAGGCCGCACGGATCTTGTTCGCCCGCCGCTCGTCGGCCGACTGCGGGTCGAGGCACGCGGCTGGTCCCATGGCCACGTCGAAGTCCTCGATCACGAGCCATCCGCCGGGCGACAACGAGTCGGCCATCGCCTGCAGCGCCCGTCGGCGTTCCGGGACATGCGTGAGCAGCAAGCGTGCATGCACGAGGTCGAATGCCTCTCCTGGTGCATGGTCGGTGGCGACGTCGTGCTCTCGGACATCGACCCCCGGGGGCGCCGGTGACAGGTGGGCGATGTCGATGTCGGTGGCCACCACGGTGCCCGTCGCGCCGACCCGACCGGCGAGCCAGGTGGGGACGGACGCGCCACCGGCACCGACCTCCCAGCAACGCCAGCCGCTGGCGATGCCGATCGACGTCAACGTCTCGAACGTGTTGCGGTCGAAACAGGCTGCCAGCGCGGCGAAGCGCTCGTCGGCTTCCCTCGGGGCGTCCGCGAGCAGATAGGGCGTTGTCGTCGAGGTCATCGTGCGACCAGTTCGGTTGGTCGGTCGGCCAGTGCGGGCGCCGCGCCACCGATGAGGTCGATGAGTGCTTCTCGATCGGGCCCCGGCAGTGCGTTTCCGCCACCGGAGGTGGACAGTCGTTCGGCGACTCCGGGCTCGGCGAGGACGTCACCGAGCCGGCTCAGCGACTGCGTCACGGCGAGTTGGTGGCGGAACAGGTCGGGGTCCGTGCTGGCGGATCGTGCCAGCCGCTGGGACGAGTACCAGTTCACGTCGGTCGTGCGATACGGCTCGCCACGTGCCGCGGCTTGCATCTCGCTCACACGGTGCTGATCGGACGTGGTCGTGTCGTCGATCCACGGTGCGATCCGTTGTCGGGTCCCGGCGTGGAACGCCTCGGCCACGCCGCGGCGATCCGCGACCGGTACTTCGCGCAGCACATCGCGGAGCACCACGGCGTGCATCACACCGAACGAACTCCCGCGCCCGAGCGACGGGCTCGTGGAGGCCGACGCATCGCCGATGGGCACGACGCCGATCGCGGCCAGGCGTCCATCGACGAGGTAGTCGCAGCGACGATCCTCGATGCTCGCCATCACGTCGATGCCGGTGATCGGTTCGGCGTCGATCCAGTGGGACGCGATCGGACACGCTCGCACGACACGCTCCCAGGCGTCGACCCGGCGAAGGCCCGCCACGGCCCGGTCTCCGCTGCTCGCAAAGACGACCACCGACCAGCTGCCGCGTTCGGCGGGCAGTGTGGCGATCGAGATCGATCCGTACGGCTGGAGCAGGGCACCGCGCAGCGGCGGCATGGTCTGCTCGCCCCGGTAATGGCGTGCGAAGTAGACGTAGCCGGAATCGCGACGGGTCTCGATCGGTCCGTACGCGCCGACTGAGCGCAGCATCGTCGCCATCGAGGATCGGCGCCCGCCGGCATCGACGACGAGATCGGCGTGGATCGTGCCGTCCATCACGATCACGCCGGTCACGTCGACGGTGCCGTCGCCGAGGATGCGGTGCTCGAGCCCGGACACGGCGACACCGCGCCGGATCTCGATCCCGAGGTCGGCCGCGTGGGTCGCGGCGACCGCTTCCATGAACGGGCGACGCCCCGTGATCACGTCGAATCGCTCATCGCCGGCACGTCGCCCGCCGGTGATCGCCGCCGGAAGCGCGTCGATCGGGTTCCACGCGAGCGCGCCCGTCGTCGACGAATCGATCCGCCAACGCCGGTAGTTCGCTCGACACGGTTCGAGCGAACCGGGCCGAGTAGTGATGCGGCAGCCGGAACTGGGCGACGCCGCGCCTCGGCCAGTCTTCCCAGGCCCGCTGCGGATCAGGCGCCGGGGCCGGGTCGCGTTCGATGACCGTCACGTCGTGGCCCTCGTGATGCAGCAGCATCGCCGCCGTCAACCCGATGGTGCCCGCTCCGATGATCACGATCCTCGCCACTGCTGTCTCCTCGCCCTCGCGATCCGTCGAGATCGACGGCATCCCAACCAGGGTGCGCAGCTCGAACCGTTGCTGTCTTGGCGACGACGTGGCGGAAACGTGGCGAATTGTGGTCCGACGGGTCAGCGCGCAGCAGTCTCGGCGAGGAACCGACGGAGTTCGGCGACGAAGACGGGCCACGCGGGTTCGTCGACCGTGAGCAGGTGGTTGCGGCTGTCGAGGAGGACCAGACGGCTGTTCGGAATGGCTGCCGCCAGCTCGATCCCTTGATCGACCGGGACACGATGGTCATCGCGGGCGTGGAACACGATCGTGGGGCAGCGCACCAGCGGGAGTACATCGGCGATGTCGATCGCCGCGAATTCCTCGAGGAAGCGGCCCGCGTTGGTGGCCGATGTGGTCTCGCGCTGGAGGTCGTTGAACGCGGCCCGCTGCTTCGCGGTCGCGTCAGGCAGGAACTGGGAGGCGAACACGTCGAAGAACGCGTCCTCGCCCCGACGCCACGCCACCTTGGCGAGGTTGATGTCGAGCGCCGCGTCCTCCCGTTCGTCGGCCGTCGCCGCCCGGACCATCCGGCCTCGCACGTAGGCCCCGACCAGAACGAGCGCATCGACGCGTTCGGGATGTTGCGCGGCGTACGCCACCGCCACGGCGCCACCCTGCGAGATTCCGAGGAGCGTGAACGGGCCGTCGACCACGGCGGCATCGACCACGTCGGCGAGATCGGCCACCCAGGCGTCGAACGTGATTCGCACCTCGTCCCGTCGGACAAGCCGCAACCCCGCTCGTCGTAGCGGATCAGCCGATACCCGTCCGACAGCGCCGCCAACCAGTGTCCCCACACGGGGCTGTCCCACTCCAGGTCCAGATGGGTCAACCAGTTCGCGGCCTTCACGAGCGGCGGTCCGCTTCCCGATTCGGCGAACGCGATCCGGGTGCCGTCGGCGGCCGTGAAGAACCTGATCCGTTGCCCGTCCTCGACGGCCGGCGCCGCCGGAGAGGAACGCCTGCCGGTTCGATGGTCGCCACGAACTGGTACCCCCGGCCGTGGACCGTGCGGATCACGGCTTGCCGATGCCCGTCGTCGCCCACCGCGCGGCGCGCCGCCTTGATCCGGCTCGTGAGAGCGGACTCGCCGACGAACCGATCGCCCCAGACGTCGTCGAGCAGTTCATGCTTCGACACCACTCGATCCCGATGGGCGACCAGGTGGACGAGGACATCGAACACCCGGGGCTCGACGTGGATCGGATCGTCACCGCGCCGCAGCTCGAAGCGCATCGCGTCGAGCGTGTACTCACCGAACCGGACGACGCTGTCGTCCGCCTCCGACTCCGGAGCCGGGCCACCCGTTGCCATCACCTCCACCCCCGTGCTTCGCCCGCCGCACATCATCGCGCGCCCGAGGCCCCACTGCCTCTCGATTGTCGGAACGGCAGCAGGTCGTGGTCCCGTTCCTGACGCGCGTGCTCAGCCGAGCATGACCGCGCCGCGTGGGCTCACCACCCGGTTGACGACTCTCCAGCCGGCGGCGGTCCGAACGACGTCGTCGCAGACATCTCGACGTCGCCGATCAGATCCCGATCGACCGCTTCGCGACCGTCGGGGTCTCGACCGGAGGTGCGTATGTGCTGCGCTCGCCACGCTCGCCCGACCGTGCTCGACGTCGTGGCGTGCTGCTCGATGACCGACATGCAGGTCTCCCGGACGGGCTAGGTGAGCCCGCCGCACGCCACGCCTTGTGGGATGCCTTCGACCGCGACGCGGCGATCGCCGCGGCGACCGACGCACACGGTGAGAACGGCTCGAAGATGCGCGGCGCCGGCATCGAGCCGACGTTGCCGACCTCGACCGTGAGCTGTTCGCCGATCCCCGTGAGCGACCGGCGATGGAGGCTTCGTGGATGTTCACGATCGGCCTCCAGGGCTACGCCGACGACCGATCGCCGACGGGCCCGGCTGGATCGATTTCGATGTCTCGCGAATCCGGTGCCCGGTCCTCGTGCTGCACGGCACCGAGGACCGCATGGTCGACGTCATTCACCCCCGACACACCGCGGCCATCGTGCCGGGTGCCGAGCTCGTCCTGCTCGACGGTCACGGTCACTTCAGCATCGAAGCGCACGTGATCCCGTCGCGTCACGCGTGCTCGATCGACGTTGACGATCGCGTGGTTGAGAGTGTGTATTAGGTTGCCTTCCATTCCCGTTCACTCCACCCTGATCACTGCAAAGGAACCTCCCCGATGTCGACCCCCTCCCGCCGCTGCCGCCGAGCCGGCTCCGTACTCGTGGCGCTCTGCGCCATGCTCACCGTGGCCGCGTGTGGCAGCGATGCCGAATCGGGGGCGGCCGAATCGGGGGCAGAGGGCACCGCGGCCGAATCGGTCACGACGCGATGCCGTCGAATCGGTCACGACCGGCACGCGACCGGACGCGGTCGCCGGCACGACGGACGCTGACCGGCGGACACGGACGCAGTCCGATGGGGCGTTCCCGGTGAGCATCGACAACATGTTCGGAACGACGGTGATCGAGTCGAAGCCGGAGCGCGTCGTGTCGATCGGCTACACGGAGGGTGACTACGTGCTCGCCCTCGGGGTCACCCCGGTCGCGATCCGCGACTGGTACGGCGAGCAGCCCGGCGGCCTGTGGCCGTGGGCCGCGGAGTCGCCGGCGGCAGACGATTCGATCGTCGTGCTCCAGCCCGATTCGTTGAACTTCGAGAAGGTCGCCGAGCTCGATCCGGATGTCATCGTGGCGATGGTCTCCGAGATCGAGCAGGCCGACTACGACCGGCTGACCGAGATCGCATCCGGTGGTCGCCCAGACCGACGAGTACGTGCAGTACGGGACGCCCTGGGACGAGGTGCAGCTGACGATCGGCAAGGCGCTCGGCCTGGAGGCCGAGGCGCAGGCGATCGTCGACGACGTCGGTGCGCAGATCGCCGACGCAGCGGCCGCCCACCCCGATTGGGCGGGCAGACGGCCAACTTCGTGGTGCCGGCAGCCGACGGCACCTGGTATGCGTACACCGACCAGGACAGCCGGGGCCGGCTGCTCACCGAGCTCGGATTCACCATCCCGCAGCCGATCCTCGATCTTGCCGGCGACCTGTTCTACGCCCAGGGCAGCGGCGAGAACCTGGCGTTGGTCGACGCCGATCTGCTCACCTACGTGACCGAAGTAGCGCGACGAGGTCGACGCGCTACCGCTGTGGCAGAACATCCCAGCCGTGACAGATGGTCGCAGCCTGCTCGTCGATCAAGGCCTCGCCGGTGCGATGTCGTTCTCGACGACCTTGAGCCTGCCGTACGCCATCGACGCCCTGGTACCGCAGATCGAGACGACGCTCGGGAGCTGACGCCGTCCGGGAGCACCCTCGTCCGCGTCGCTCCCGTCCCGGTAGCTTCGTGGCGTGTCGATCGAGCCTGCGCATGCCGTGCGCGGTCTCCGATGACCGACCTCTCGCTGCTCGCCCACGCCGGCGCGGCCGCCGCGGCGTGCGGCGCCGGTGCGGTCAACTCGCTCGCCGGGGGCGGCACGCTGATCTCGTTCCCGGTCCTCACGGCGTTGGGTGTTCCCGCCGTGCAGGCGAACGCGACGAACACCGTCTCGCTGCTGCCCGGGTACTTCGGCGGCATCGTGGCGCAACGCAAGGATCTCGAGGGCCTGAGTTCGACCGTCAAACCGCAATTGGTCGCCTCGGCCATCGGCGGTCTGGCTGGATCGATCCTGCTGGTGGTGACCAGCGAGTCCGTGTTCCGAGCAATCGTTCCGTATCTGATCCTGTTGGCGTCGGTGCTCCTCGCCGTCCAGAACAAGCTGCGGGCTGGATCTTCAGGCCGGGCAGCACACACGGCAGTCATGTCGTGCTGCAGACCATCAGCATCGGTCTCGCCGCGATCTACGGTGGCTACTTCGGCGCCGGGTTGGGCATCATGTTGATCGCCGTGCTGGGGATGTTCTCGGACCTTCCCCTCAATCGGCTCAACAGCGTCAAGCTGCTGCTCGCGTTCGTGATCAACCTGTTCGCCGCGGTCTTCCTGGCGTTCTCCGGCAAGGTCGTCTGGTCGCTCGTGCTCGTCATGGCACCGGCCGCGCTGATCGGTGGGAACGTCGGCGGCCGTTTGGCGTCGTGGCTGCCGCCGGAGAGGCTGCGCGCGTTCGTCGTCGTGTTCGGCATCGTGGTCGCGGGCGTCTACTTCGTGAAGTAGGGCACCGCCGGTCGAGTCGGTGCGCGCGTCTCGGCCATCCGGCGCCGGAACTACTGTCTGCCGATGCAACTCGCGGGCGCGCACGTGCTGGTCACCGGAGGGTCCCGAGGCATCGGAGCCGCCATCGCTCGCGAGTATGCGCGGTCGCGATGCGAGTCGTGTCGATTGCGGCGCGTGACGGCGCGGCACTCGATCAGTTGGCGATCGAGTTCCGCGGCCACGCCTTCGTCGCCGACCTGCTCGACCCCGCCCAGGTCGACGGGCTGATCGAACGTGTCGAGGCGGCGGTCGGGCCGGTCGATGTGCTGGTGAACAACGCCGGCATGGACCACATCGGAGCCTTCCACACGGCCGATCCGTCGGCGATCCGCGATGTCGCTCGAGCTCAACTTCGAGGCTCCGATGGTGCTCACCAGGCAGGTGCTTCCGGGCATGCTGCACCGCCGTCGAGGTCATGTGGTGTTCGTGTCCTCGCTCGCCGGAACCAGTGGCTTCGCCGGTCTGGCCGTGTACTCCGGCACCAAGGCCGGCCTCAACAACTTCGTCGCTTCGATCCGGATGGAACTGAAGGACACGCCGATCACGACCACCGTCGTGGCGCCCGGGCCTGTCGACACCGAGATGTGGGACCGGCTCGAAGCGGCCACCGACTACGCCGCGATGCTCAAACGACTGCGGCTCTTCCGCCTGCTGCCGAAGGCCTCGCCCGACTCGGTGGCACGCAAGACCGTCGATGCCACGGCGACCCCCACGCGTCACGTCCGGATGCCGCGTCGATTGCTCGTCAACCATCTCCTGCGCGAGGCCCCGACGAGGATCATCGAGGGTCTCACCACGGGCGTCGTGGTCGGTCCACAGATCGCCGCCGCGGACGACGGAGACCGATTGAGCCGGCCCGGCGAAATGCCGGTGTCGAGAGCACGAGCGACGGACGTGAAGTACCCTCGGCGGGCGAGGTCGAACCATGCCAGGCAGATCAGCGCTACGAACGTCAGCGTCATTGGCGGCACTCGCGAGCGGCGCGCTCGCAGGGCTGATCGCCGAGTACTACTGGACGACTCGCCGTCCCTTGCCGTCCTTGACGGGCATCGACGCGTCGGGCCTGATCGGGCAGACGTCGAGCCAGACGCCGTTGCGGGTCGTCGCGCTCGGCGACAGCACGCTCACCGGTCCGGGGATCGACGACCCGCGCGACATCTGGCTGCCGCGTGCGCTCGCCCACCTCGACGTGCCCGGTGGGGTGGAGCTGATCTCGCTCGCGGTCGGAGGATCGTGTGCGGCCGATTTGGTGTCGCGCATCGACGAGGCGATCGAACTCGACCCTGATCTCGTCGTGGTCGCCGTTGGCTGCAACGACGTGATTCACAGCACACCGACCCGGCGCTTCGGCGCCACGCTCGATTCGGTGCTCGCTCGTCTCCACAGCGTCCGGCACCGTCGTCGCCGTCGCCAACATCGGTGACCTCGGCAGCATTGCTCGGCTGGTCTGGCCGCTGTCGACTCTCGTCAGGGTTCGATCGTCATCGATCCGCCGCGCCATCGAGACGGTCGCCGCCCGTCGTGATCGGGTGGTGCTGCTCGACGTGACGGCGTCGAACGTGGGCTTCCGCGATCGCAGCGTGTTCGCCGCCGACCTGTTCCATCCCGCGGCGGAAGGTCACGCGCTCTGGGCGGACGCCGTCCTGCCGGATCTCGGGAGGGCCGTCCAGATGGCGCTCACTGACGATCGGGATGCGCTCGAGATGGCGTGAGTCGCCTGTTCGAGCCTGGAGGAGGGGCCTCAGAGTCCGTTCGATGATGATGGCCGGCGCCATGCCGCCGCCGGCGCACATCGTGATCAGCCCGAACTGGCCGTCGCGTCGCTCGAGCTCGTCGAGCACGGTGCCGATCAGGATCGCGCCCGTCGCACCGATCGGATGGCCGAGCGCCATCGCCCCGCCGTTCACGTTGACCTTGTCGCGATCGAGGTCGAGGTCGCGCTGGAACTTCTCCGCGACGACGGCGAACGCCTCGTTGACCTCGAACAGGTCGATGTCGTCGATGGTCAGCCCGGCGCGGGCCAGCACCTTGCGGGCGGCCGGCACGGGGGCATTGAGCATCAGCGTCGGGTCGTCGCCCATGTTGGCGGTGGCGACGATCCGCGCCCGAGCCTTGAGGCCGTGGGCCTTGGCGTAGTCGGGGCTCGCCATCAGCACGGCGGCCGCGCCGTCGACGACACCCGACGAGTTGCCCGCGTGGTGGACGTGTTGGATCACCAGGTCGGGATACTTCTGCGCGACGAGCTCGCGGAACGTGGGCTCGTTCTCGTGGCGGTAGTCGGCATCATGCCGGCGAAGCTCGGCGGCAGCGCGGCGAGCGACTCGGCCGTGGTGCCCGGCCGCGGGAACTCCTCGTGGTCGAGCGCCACCGTGCCGTCGAGGTTGAGCACCGGGATCAGGCTGCGGTCGAAGCGACCTTCCTTGATCGCCTGGGCGGCGCGGGCCTGCGACTCGGCGGCGAGTTCGTCGAGGGCCGAGCGCGGGATGCCTTCGAGCGTGGCGATGGCGTCGGCGCACACGCCCTGGTGCGGCTGCGGGTGCAGCTCCTGGAGGTGCTTGTTGTTCGCACCCATCGGCAGCAGGCCCTTCTTCGGCAGCGACATCATCTCGGTGCCGCCGGCGATGACGAGGTCCTCCATGCCGGCCATGATCGCTGTGGCCGCGATGTTGTTCGCCGTGATGCCCGACCCGCAGAACCGGTCGAGGGTCACGCCACTCGCCTTCACGTCGTAGCCGGCGTCGAGCGCGGCCATGCGGCCGAGATCGCCGCTCTGCTCGCACACCTGCGAGCTCGTGCCCCAGACGACGTCGTCGACGTCGGCGGTGTCGAAACCGTTGCGCTCGACCAGCGCAGCGAGCACCGTGGACGCCAGGTGCTGGGGATGCAGGTGGGCGAGCGCGCCCTTCCCTTGTTTGCCGATGCCCCGAGGGGTGCGGCAGGCGTCGATGATCAGTGCGTCAGGCATGGCGGGGCGTCTCCGTCGGTCGAGTGGCGTCGGTCGAGGGGCTCAGTGTGGCAGAGCACCGTCCCCGCCGACCAACCGGACCCCGTCCACTCCACCCCGGTCCACTCACCCGAAAATGCCGGAAATCGTGCGCTGAGCGCACGATTCCCGGCATTTTTCGGTGGTTCGGCGGTGGGTTCGGTGGGTTGTCGATGGTCGGGGCGGTCAGTCGGCCGTGGTCGCGTCGGCTTCGATCGCTTCGTTGTCGGCCTTGCAGCTCTTTCAGATCGACCTTCTCGGCGTTCTTCATCGCTGCTTCGATCCGGGCGCCTTGGTCGGCGATGCCGACCACGATCAGGCCGGCCTGACCCTTGTCGAGCGATTCGCCGAGCTCTTTCAGGTCGTGGCGGCTCATGCCCATCGCCGCATGACCGGCGACCGCGCCGAGACGGCGCCGCCGGCGGTCACGCCGGCGAGCAACCCGCCACCGATCGCAGCAAACGGGAACAGGGCGACCACCAGGCCGGTGGCGAGGCCGAACCCGCCGCCGAGCACACCGCCGACCCGTGTGGGCGTCTCGTGCTTCTTGGTGATCTTCACCTTGCCGTTGTCGCGGCGGCTGATGACGGCGGCGTCGTAGGCGTCCATCAACCCGGCCTCGACGTGGAGATCCTTCACGAGCTGGTAATCGGCCTCGGCATCCTCATCGTTGGCGTACACGCCGACGATGACGACGAAGGTGTCAATGGCCATTGGGTTTCCTCCTGTGTGTTTCGTCTCTGGCCGTTGCGGGCGACATCCGCGGACCGCGGGACCGGCGAACCTACACCACACCCTTCCCGGCCGGTGGTCGGGGTGAAGTAGTGCGAGTGCTACTCGCATTTGTTCGTGTGATGGCTAGAGTGGCGCCGGTGACCGGGGATCACGAACCGCGTTCGAGCGTCGACGGCCGTCGGGCGCGTCGTGAGCGCAACCGCTCGGCCATCGTCGATGCGGTGTTCGCGGCGGTCCTCGACGGCAAGGTGCCGCCGACCGTCGACGACGTGGCAGCGCGGGCGGGTGTGTCGGTGTCGTCGGTGTTCCGCAACTTCGACGGACTCGACGATCTCCAACGGCGGGCCTTCGACCGGTTCCAGGAGCAGTACCTGCATCTCTTCGACGCCACGCCCGACGCGGCAGCTGATCGCTCGACGAGGGTCGAGCAGTACGTTCGGGCGCGGATCGAGTTGTACCGGTCGGCCGGCCCGCTCATGCATCTCGCTCGGCAGCGAGCGCTCGACTACCAGCCGATGGCCGACGGCGTGGCCCGTCTGCGGTCGCGTCTCGTCGATCAGACTCACCGTCAGTTCCGCATCGAGCGCAGCGCATTGTCGTCCGGTCGCGCCGCCGATCTGATCGCCCTCGTCGACGCGGCGACGTCGCCCGAGGCGTTCGAAGTGATGAGCGCCGCGCACGCCAGGACGCCGCGACAGATCGCGCGTGGGCGTGGATCCGAGCGCTCGACATCCTGCTCGACGGATACCGCACGCAACCAACGGAGGCACACCCATGACACGCCCATCGCGCTTCGAAGGGACGATCGGCCGCACGCTGGCCGATTCGGAGGCCTGGTTTGACGAGCCACCACACCCCGGTGCCGACGCACCCGATGTGGTGGTCATCCTGCTCGACGACACGGGCTTCGCCCAGTTCGGTTGCTACGGGTCCGACATCGACACGCCGAACATCGATGCCCTTGCCGCCGAGGGTGTCCAGTTCACGAATTTCCACGTGACCCCGCTGTGCTCGCCGACGCGGGCGTCGCTGCTCACCGGCCGGTCCCAGCACGCGGTCGGGATGCGGTCGATCGCCAACTTCCGCACCGGGTTCCCGAACCAGCTCGGCCACATCACGAACCACGCCGCCACCGTGGCCGAGGTGCTGGGCGAGGAGGGCTACGCCACCTTCTGCGTCGGCAAGTGGCACCTCGCCCCGATGGAGCAGTGCTCGGCTGCCGGTCCGTTCGACCAGTGGCCGCTGGCCCGCGGGTTCGACCGGTTCTACGGATTCCTGGAAGGCGAGACCGACCAGTTCCACCCCGAGCTCGTGTGCGACAACCACCCGATCGATCCACCGGCGGGCCCGGCGGACGGGTACCACCTGAGCGAAGACCTGGTCGACCAGGCGCTGCGGATGGTGTCCGACAGCGTCGGCGTCCGACCCGACCGGCCCTTCTTCCTGTACCTGCCGTTCGGTGCGACGCACGCCCCGCACCAGGCGCCGGCGAGCTACCTCGAGAAGTACCGCGGGCGCTACGACGAGGGCTGGGACGTCGTGCGCGAGCGGTGGTTCGCGCGGCAGCTCGAACTCGGCGTCGTGCCGGAAGGCACCGAACTCGCGCCGCGCAATCCCGGCGTCGAGGCGTGGGACGACCTCCCCGACGCCCAGCAACGGCTGGCGTGCCGCCTCCAGGAGGCGTTCGCCGCGTTCCTCGACCACACCGACGACCAGATCGGCCGGCTCATCGACGGACTGCGCGACCTCGGCCGGCTCGACAACACGATCGTGATGGTCCTGGCCGACAACGGCGCCTCGCAGGAGGGCGGGCCGTACGGGGTGATGCACGAGATGAAGTTCTTCAACGGCATCTTCGAGACGCCGGACGAAGCGGTGCAGCGGATCGACGACATCGGTGGCCCGCACAGCCACACCAACTACCCGTGGGGTTGGGCGCAGTGCGGCAACACGCCGTTCAAGTGGTACAAGCAGAACACCCATGAAGGCGGTGTCCACGTGCCGCTCGTCGTGCACGCGCCGAACCGCTCCGGAGGTAGCGCGCGTGCCGGTGGGCGACGTGATCAGTTCGTCAACGTCGGCGACATCGCGCCCACGATCTATCGACCTCGTCGGCGTGACGGCGCCGGCCGTCCACCGAGGCATCGAGCAGCTCCCGATCACCGGGCACTCGTTCGCCTCGATCCTCGCCGACCCCGCCGCGGCGCCGACCAACACGCTCCAGTACTTCGAGATGGCCGGCAGCCGGGCGCTGGTGGCGGGGGAGTGGAAGGCGGTGTGCAAGCACCAGGCCGGGGCCGACTACGACACCGAGCCGTGGGAGCTCTACCGCCTCAGCGACGACTGGTCCGAGTGCCACGACCTCGCCGCGCAGGAGCCCGCCAAGCTCGCCGAGCTGGTGGAGCTCTGGTGGGACGAGGCCGATCGGCACGGTGTGCTCCCGCTCGACGACCGTATGGTCGAACTGTTCGGCGCCCGGTTCCGCGCCCACTCCACCCATCCCGCGGACCGCCGCTACGTGTACCGGCCGCCGATGTCGCCGCTGCCGGGCCAAGCGTCCGCGGCGATCGGCGGTCGATCGTTCGACCTGACGGCGCGGGTCACGCGATCCGCCGGCGACGACGGGGTGATCTTCGCCACCGGCACGCAGAACTCGGGCATCTCGTTCTTCGTGCAGGACGACCGGTTCGTCGTCGACTACAACGCGTTCGACGACCACACGGTCCTCGAGTCGGACATCACGATCCCGGACGGCGAATCGACGCTGGTCGCCAGGTTCCGACGCGGGGAGGGCCGCGCCGGCACGATGGCGATCGAGATCGATGGGCAGCCCGCCGGATCCGCCGACCTCGCGCTCTACATGCGGATGATGTCGTCGGTCGGACCCAGCATCGCCTACGACCACGGCTCGGCGGTGTCGAACCGTTACGACGCTCCGTTCCCGTTCGCCGGCAAGCTCCACGAGGTGGTCATCCAGCTCGTGTCGCCGCCTGACCGGGCGACACGAGCGGCCGAAGCCGTCGCGGAGATGAGCCGCCAGTGATCGCCATCACGCTCCTCGGTACCGGCAGCCCGATGCCCGATCCCAACCGGGCCGGGCCCGCCACGCTGATCCAGGCGGGTGGCGAGAACTACGTCGTCGACTGCGGCCGCGGGGTCGTGATGCGTCTCGTGGCCGCTGGTGTCGCACCCGGTGCGATCACTGCCGTCCTCGTCACCCACCTGCACAGCGATCACATCACCGACCTGGGCGACATCATCACCACGCACTGGATCACCACGTTCGAGCCGACACCGCTGACGATCGTCGGGCCGCCCGGCATCCGCGACACCGTCGACCACATCGTCGCCTCGCTCGGTCCGGACATCAGCTATCGCATCGCCCACCACGACGACCTCGATCGAGCCCCGCTCCTCGTGGTGACCGAGGTGGCCTCAGGCCCGCTCGAACTCGGAGGGACGGTGACGATCACCGCCGGGCCCACCGACCACAAGCCGGTCGACCCGAGCATCGGCTTCCGGTTCGACCACGAGGGGGCCGCAGTGGTGGTCGCCGGCGACACCGTGCCGTGTGCCGGGCTCGACGCGCTCTGTGCGGGATCGGACGCGCTCGTCCACACGGTGATTCGGAAGGACATCATCGCCAACTTCCGCAAGGACATCATCGCCAACATCCCGATCCCGCGTCTGCAGGACACCCTCGACTACCACTCCTCACCCGCAGAGGCCGCCCAGACCGCGGCCCGCGCCGGCGTCGGCACGCTCGTGCTCACCCATTACGTGCCGGCGTTCCCGTCAGGCGGCGGTGACGACTGGAAGGCCCTCGCCGCCGAACATTTTGCCGGGCGGGTCGAGCTCGGCGACGACCTGCACCGCATCGAGATCGATTCGGGCGGAGGATCCTGATCATGCATGTACTCCGCACCCCGACGATCCTTCGCCGCACCTGCCCGACTATCCGTTCGAGCCGCGCTCTACGGACGTCGCCGACGACGGTGGCGGAACGCTGCGAGGCGCCTACCTCCTTCCTGCGGTCGTCAAGTCCAACTGACCGATCGAGTCTCGCGATTCCTGTTTGACGGTGGCACGTTCCGAGTCGAGTACCTCGGTGCCGCGGTCGGCGGCGTTGACCGACTTCCAGACGGTGCCGTCCGGTCGAATCCAGGTGGCGACCCGGTCGGGCGTCATGGTGAGTGTCCAGCCGCCTTCGTGCACGAGGTGGTGGTGGGCCTCACAGAGTGGCAGGAGATTGTCGAGGTCGGTAGGGCCGTTGTCGCGGGTCCACCAGCGGACGTGATGGATGCGGCACGACTCGAACGGCACCGTGCAACCGGGGTGGCCGCAGGTGCGGTGCATCGCCCGCAACGCCCGCCGCTGTTTGCGGTTGACGGTGCGCTGAGCCCGACCCGAGTCGAGCACCTCGCCGGAACCGCCGAGCACCGTCGGGTACACGACGGCGTCGCACAGCATGCGTCGCAACGACGCCGCCGACAAGCGCCTGGCCGTCGCTGGTCTCACACAGCCCGTGGCTGCAGCAGTCATCGAGTAACCGGTCGAACGTGGTCACGACGCAGATCTCCGGCACCGTGGACTCGGCATCGACGGCATCGGTGACACCTTCGACGTTGGCGGCTGCCCGCAGATCGCGCAGATCATCCAGGTCGGCTGCGGTGGCGCTGCTGCGTAGGAATCCCATGCGGCGGGACCGGTGGCCCGGACACCGGCCGTGATCGTGCGCATGAACGCTTCGACCTCGACCTGCCGCCACGACATTCCACCGGTGATCCCCTCGGCGCGCAGCGCGTTGAGATGGGCGTCGAACGCCCGTCTTGAACACGGCGTCACGGATCGGGTCGAGCGCGACCAGCGTCATGCACATCCCGGTCTCGACGTCACGCCAACGGCGCACCTTCGACGCGTCCCGCTGACGGAGATACTCCACGACCTGGGGATCGATCGGCGGCGGCGTCGGCACGTCCTCCGGCGACCTCAACACGCTCGATCGGTGCCTGACGCGTCGGCGCCGACGGTCATCGGACGCCGCGCCGCTCGACGCCGCGCGCCGAGCTGCGGGCGAGTTCAGCGACGACGTCGGCGACCTGCACCCGGCAATGGCGCACGAAGTCGTCGACGCGCATCCGCATCGCCGCCTCCAACAACCGCTCCTCCCGGTCGATCAGCCCGAAACGCTGCTCGTCGTTCAGGTCACGGATCGCCATCGCCAACGCGTCGACATGACCCGCCGCAATCTCACCACGCGTCAAGGCCCGCTCGAACAACACGAACAAATCGCACGCTTCGGCCCGCAAGCGGCGCCAGCCGGCTCTCACGCGCCGACAACCCGTGATCCGTGCCCATCGACTCCGCCGGCTCCGACCGGCCCTGACCCGCCAGCTCCGAGTCCGCCGCACACAACGCACGTCGAACGAATCGAGCCAACTTCGCAACTCACGAGACTGTCTCAGCATAGCCGGCGACCGCATCACGATCCGCCGCAGCCACATCAGCCTCGAGCAACACCCCGAGGGTGTCGCCCAAGTTCACCATCGTCTTCACCATCATGTTCACCTCCCACGAGAGGGACAACCGGTCGGAGCAATCGCCGACGAAACCAGCCGAAGCTGGTACTCACCACCCTAGAGAAGGGGTGTGACATTGCCGGGGAGGCGGTCGACGTTCACACCAGGTTGCCGTCGTGGGCGACGAGCCGGCCCTTCGAACAAGACGGCCGATCGGCGCGGATGGTCCATGACCGCCGCGGCGACCGTGTCAGCAGGAACGACGACGAGGTCGGCCGGCGCGCCGACTCCCAACCCCGTCGCGGTGTCATCCACCATCGCGTCGATCGACCACGGCCGGCGCTCGAAGATCGCCCGCCCGCCGCGGACGGCGACGTCGACGCAGTCCTCGATGACGTCGTCCCGCCGCACGCCGGATCGGAACGCCAGTTGCCAGGCGCGCTGGAGCATGTCGCCGTTCCCGTACGGCGACCAGTAGTCGCGGATGCCGTCCTGTCCGAGGCCGACCCGGACACCGGCCGAACGGAGTGCGTCGATGGGAAGCGGTTCACGGTTCCCCGGCGCCACGGTGGTGATGCCGATGTCGCATGTCGGCGAGCAGTTCGATCAGCGAGGCCTGCCGAGCAGGATCGACCGACGAGAGTGCGAAGGCGTGACTGACGGTCACGTTGCCCTCCATCCCCAACGCGCGGGTGCGCTCCGCGATCAACTCGATCGTGAACGCGCCCAGTTCGCCGACCTCGTGGAGGTGCAGGTCGACGCCGACCTGCTTGCGTTCCGCGAGGCCGAACACGATGTCGAGGTGCGCCACCGGATCGCGGTCGAAGGCGCACGGGTCGATGCCGCCGATGAGGTCGGCCCCGGCATCGACGGCGGCGCCGAGCAGATCGGCGGTCGGTGGATCGCGGATGATCCCCGACTGGGGAAAGGCCACGACCTGCACGCCGGCACCGATCCTCGAACTCGGCACGGGCCGCGAGCACACCCTCCACACGCTCGAGCCCGGCGTCGGCGTCGACCTGGGCGTGCGACCTGCACCCGGACGGTCCCGGCGGCGACCGTCGCGCCCAGCGTGCGGATCGCCCGCTCCGCCACCGATCCGTCGACGTCGCCAGTTCCGACGGTCGTTCTCGATCAATCCGAGCAGCCCGGGCTCGGCGGTGTGCGGCCGGAACGGCAGTCCGAGCCGCGTCGAATCGAGGTGGGCGTGCACGTCGGCGAACGCGGGAAGCAGCAGCCCGCCGCCACCGTCGTAAGCCGGGCGTGTCGCCGAACGGATCCGTGCCGTCGACCGCCGGCTCGAGGGAGGCGATCCGCCCTGAGCGAACGACCACGTCGACGAGCGGCGAGTCCGGCAACCGCGCCCACGGACGGACCCGGCGGATGACGAAATCGTTCATCGAGCCATCTTGCCCCGGTGACAGCCCTGCGACGTGTCCCGGACCGGCGGCAGCCGCCCGGGCAAGTATGCGAACATGGATCGGTGACGCCGATCGACGCCACCCTCCGCCATGTGGAGACCAAACCCGCGCTGGTCTTCGACGACATCGACTTCACCATTCGAGACCCGCCAGGTCTGGTGCGCGATCTGGCCGCACCCCTCGAGTACGCCCAGCGTGTCGAGGCGGTGGTCGTCGCCTCGGGGATCGAGGCGTTGATGCCGCGGCGTGATCCGCGCATCGACGATTTCCTCGCCACGTGGACCACCGACGAGCAGGGTCATGCGCGAGCGCTCGGTGAGCTGATGACACTGCTCGGTCTGGAGCCCACCCCCGTCGGCGACCCGGGCCTCCCGCTGCACAACCGGTTGATCCGCGTCCTCGCCGCACGGTCCGACTCGTTGCACGATGTGGTCACGACCATCTGGTCGCTCGCCGGAGCGATGAACGAGCACCTCGCCATGGCCGCGTACAACCGCATGGACGCGATGTTGCGCCAGCGGGACGAAGTGGCACTCCATCACACGCTGTTCCGCCGGCTTCGCGCGGACGAGTCGGCGCACAAGAGCTTCTACTGGTCGGTCGCCGCCGACACCTGGCGACGCCTGCAACCGTGGCAGCGGAGATTGACGCGGCTCGTGGTCACCAAGACGTATGCGCCCGTCGGTGCAGGTGGGTCCGCCGACCGCCCCGCCCTCGCGCGGCACGGTGCACGCGCTGGGTCGCGACGACTGGCACGAGGCGATCGTCGAACCGGTACAGGGTGTCGCCGATCGACTGCTCGGCGAGACCGAGCCGTTCGTGCGGCGAGCGTTCGAGAAGTGTCTGACGACCGACCCGCTGGGGATCGAACTGCTGGTGCCGACCGGCACCTGAGTCCACTGGCGGACGGCTACCAAGGTCGTTGCGTCGTCGCGCGCATCGCACGCCAACATGGAGGATCGACATGACCGTTCGTGGGACGACTGGGAGGAAGCGTGAGCACGTTGCAAGCTGATACGGCGGTTCGAGATGAATTGTCCGACGTCGCCGGTGTCATCGGTCCGGCACTCGAGGCTCTGCTCGGTACACCAGCCGTGGAGATCGAGTTCTGGGACGGGTCGACGATCGGGCGCCACGACGGGCCGGGACGTCTGCGGATCAATTCGATCGACGCGATTCGGCGCGTCATCTGGTTGCCGGACGAACTCGGTCTCGCCAGGGCGTTCGTGATGGGTGACATCGACGTGATCGGTTCGTTGCCGAGATCCTGCGGGCGATGCAGAACGGTGATCCGCACGCGAAGCGGATCCAGGCTGCCGCGCTGCCGAAATTCATCGCCGCAGTCCGCAGTCTGGGAGGCATCGGAACGACACCACCGCCGCCACCGGCCGAGGAGTTGATCCCCCGAGGTCGCCGGCACTCGCTGCGACGTGACAAGCAGGTGATCAGTCACCACTACGACGTCGGCAACGCCTTCTACGAGATCGTGCTCGGCCCGGCGATGACGTATTCCTGCGCCCGCTTCGTCGAGTCCGACACATCGCTCGTGGACGCGCAAGCGGCGAAGCACGACCTGATCTGCCGCAAGCTCGGCCTCCACGAGTGGGCACTCGGAGGCGACACTCGACGGCTGCCCCGGCACGGATGCTCGACGTCGGATGTGGCTGGGGATCGATGGCGATGCACGCCGCGAAGGAGTACGGAGCACGAGTCGTCGGGGTGACGATCAGTGACGAACAGGCGGCGTACGCGCGGCGACGGGTCGCCGACGCCGGTCTCGACGATCTCGTCGAGATCCGGATCCAGGACTACCGCGAGGTCGATGACGGTCCGTTCGACGTGATCAGCTCGGTCGGGATGTCCGAGCACGTCGGGTCGGCACGCCTCTCGCTCTACTACGAGCACCTGTACGGGCTGCTCGCAGATGGTGGACGCCTGCTCAACCACGCGATCTCAACACCGGGCGGGTCCCGGCTGAGCCGGCGCACGTTCATCTACCGCTACGTGTTCCCCGACGGTGAGTTGATCGACGTCGGCGAGTCACTGCTGGCGATGCAGCGGGCAGGCTTCGAGATCCGCGACGTCGAGGATCTGCGCGAGCACTATGCGACGACGCTGCGCCGCTGGGTCGCCAACCTCGAAGCCCGGTGGGACGAGGCCGTGGCCCTCGTCGGCGAGCATCGGGCACGGGTGTGGCAGCTCTACATGTCCGGGTCGATCAACGGCTTCGACGACGCCGGCGTGCAACTGCACCAGGTGCTCGGCGTGCGCAACGCCCCCGACGGCACGAGTCACATGCCCCGGACGCGCCGCGACTGGAACTGACCAGCCGCGGCGCCATCCGCCGGCGTCACGATGCCGGTTCGAGTTGGACCGTCTCGGCCACGCTCGCCAGGCGGCGCATGTCGTCGCGCAGTGCGTCGATGCGGTCGCGGTGCGCGGGGACCAGCAGGTAGAACAAGCGCTCCATGACGGGGCCCAGCTTGAGCACCTCGAACGTCTGCACGATCGTGGTGACGTCGCCGTCGCGCTCGATGATGATCCGCCACTCGGTCTGATCGCGGTAGAGCCGGGTCGGCACGGTGCGCCACGCCAGCAGATTGGGAGCGTCGGCCGACGACGATCTCGTTCTGCCGCGACCAGGCCATCTTGCCCGTCTTGTTGCCGCCGCGGAATCGGGCGCCGGGTGCGGCGGCCCTCGCATCGCCGAGCCATTCAGCTGTCCGGCACTCGTGGCTCCATTCGCCGATCCGGGTGACATCGGAGACGATCGCCCAGACCTGTTCCGGAGTCGGCGCGGCTGGTCGCCTCGACCCGTCCTTCATGCATCAGTCGTCCCATGATTCGTCCCTTTTGATCGGTATTGGCCTGTTCGGTGTGGGCGTGTCGGTGCGGGCACTCACGCCGGCGTGAGCATCATCGAGACGAGGAAGTCGAGCACATCCTGGCCAGGATTGGGCGGGGTCGGCTGGTTCGCCAGCGCGATCGTACGCTCGAACGCCGACGCGATCTGGCGGCCGCGATGGACGGGTCCGTGGGCCGATGCCACCAGTTCGAGTGGCAACGTCGACGTGGTGGCGACATGCGCCGCGTACCGGACGGGGTCGACGAGTTCGAGCCAGGGCGTGTTCTGCGCGTTGAGGATCGTGAAGCTCTCGTCGTACAGGTCCGGCGTCGACATCGCCCGCCTCGTACACCTCACCCTGATGGAGTGTTCCGAACGAGTCGACCGCCCAGAGCATGCGAGTGGTCGGGTCGTATAAGCCGCGGGTGGCAGGGGAGTCCCACATCGGCGGGCGCACGAGGCGCAGTTGCCGATCGCCGGCGTCGAGCGCGTCGCCCTGATCGAGCCAGCGCATGCGGTCGAGCGGCAGCTCGACGTCGCCCGACAGGCGGGCCACGATGGCGAAGTTGGCAACGAGCGTCGCGTTCGGACAGAGGTCGAGCACGGCGTCGAGGTTCCCGATGTGGTCGTGGTCGTCGTGCGAGATGAAGACCCATCGGACGTCGACCGGATCGACGATCGAGAACGTCTTGTTCAACCACGCGTCGCGCACGAGCGAGCAACCGGTGTCGACGATGACGGGTTGTTCACCGCGGATGACGAGCGAGTGCGCAGCGAAGAACGCTCCCGAGGGCTCGGCAGCGAACGTCGGGATCAACCAGGTGTCGGCGGCGATGAGATGGGCGTCGGTGTCGAGCGTGATCGGGATCATGATGTGTCCTTTTGAGTTGCTGATGTCTTTATTGATCTAGAGTGAGACTGTATTGAAACAGGTTCGATGCTGTAAGATGCAAGCATGAATTCGCCTGCTGCCGCCGATCACGCCGACAAACCGCGCCGGAAGTACAACTCCACCCGCCGCTCTCTCCAGGCCGCGCAGACCCGCGAGGACGTGTTGGCCGCCGCGATTCGAATGTTCAGCTCGGCTGGGTGGGCGGGCACGACGATCGCGGGGATCGCCGCCGACGCGGGCGTCGCCGTCGAGACGATCTACAGCGGCTTCGGCTCGAAGAAGGCGTTGCTCCGTGCGGCCATGGACGTCGCCGTCGTCGGCGATGCCGAGCCGATCCCGTTCGTCGACCGGGAGTATGCGAAGCGCATGGGGGAGGGGACGTTCACCGAACGCGTCGACGCGGCGGCCGAGGTCACCGCCGACGTCCACGAACGAGCGGCCGGCGTGTGGAAGGCGCTCGTCGAGGCCGCCGCGGCCGACGCGGAGATCGACGGCTGGCGGCAGGAGCTCGAACGCGGGCGACGGATCGAGATCGAGCGTTCCGTGCGGGCCGTGCTCGGCCCCGACGTCGACGTCGACGAGATGACGATCGATCTGGCCTGGGTGATCTTCGGTTCCGAGGTGTACCTCAAGGTCACCAACGACCTGGCCAAGCCGAGATCGGGGTACGAGGCGTTCATCCGCGAGGCGTTTCTCACGACTCATCGCCCCACTCTGAGCTGTGCGATGCTGCCGCCATGAGCGACACCGACTCTGAAACCGGCACGAGCACGACGACCGAACGCATGGAGGTGCAGCGCACCATCAGGGCGGATCCGTCGGCGATTTTCGCCGTGCTGCGTGATCCCGACGGTCACGTGTCGATCGACGCGTCGGGGATGTTGATGAGCGCCACGGGCGACGCGGCCTCGGCGGTCGGCGACACGTTCGAGATCCACATGGACCGCGAGGCGCTCAATGACTTCCCGCTCGGGGAGTACGACGTCACGGTGAAGTTCGTGACGTTCGAGCAGGATCGCGAGATCGCCTGGACGATCGAGGGCCTGATCAAACCGCCGATCGGCCACATCTACGGCTACCGCCTCGAGCCGGGCGACGACGACACGACGCTCGTCACGTCGTACTACGACTGGTCGGCGATCAACGACGAGTGGCGCGAGCGCGGCATCTTCCCCGTCATCCCCGAGAGCGCGTTGCGGGCGACGCTCGGCATTCTCGCCCGGACGGTCACCACGACAACCTGAGGGGGCCGAGCTGACGGAGGCGGGCCTCAGGCCCGTCGACCGACGGCCCTGCGTTTCAGGATGGCCGAACCGACGCCGACCACGATGATCGCCCCGATCAGCGCGCCGACGATGCCGCCCCAGTCGAACTTGTCCTCGTCGCCCCATCCGAACAGGCCGGCGAAGATCCAGTAGCCGAGGAGCGCGCCGAGCAGACCCAACCCGGTCGACACGGCCCACGATCGCCAGCCCTCGAAGGCTCGGAACGCGTCATTCGGAATCAGCGCGCGGGCGATGGCGCCGCACACGAATCCGAGCAGCAGCGCCGAGATCAGGCTCCAGATGTCCATCACGTCCTCCTCCGTGTCATCCCCAAACCCGAAATTTGGAGCAGATGTCGCGCTGAGCGCGACATCTGCTCCACATTTCGGTAGCGAGACCGGTCTAGCACGTCGTCCAATGTGGTGGATGCCCGGCGGGAGGACGCGCGTACGGTGAAGCCCCATGTCGACGAACGGCGCCGGGGCGCCCAGCAACGACGGCGCCGGCGCGCCTGCTCGAGCCGCGGCCATCCTCGGCACGTTGATCCTCGTGGCCGCCGTCGCCAACCTCGGCCTGGCGGTGGCCAACGTGGCGCTGCCCGACATCGGCGACGCGTTCGACGCGTCGCAGACCGGCCTCGACCTGGTCGCGATCGGCTACTCGCTCGGACTGGCGGGATCGGTCCTCTGGCTCGGTGCGCTCGGCGACCGGTACGGCCGCAAACGGATGGTCCTGTACGGGATGGGGCTCTCGATCCCGGCATGTCTGCTGGCCGCCTGGGCACCGTCGCTCGGCGTGCTCATCGTCGCCCGTATCGTCGGCGGGCTGGCCGCCGGAATGGCGTATCCCACCACGCTCGCCCTCATCACCGCGCTGTGGGCTCCCGGTGCGAGCCGGACGAAGTCGATCGCGTTGTGGTCGGCGATCGGCGGGGGATTCTCGGCGCTCGGCCCACTCGCCTCGGGATTCCTGCTCGAGCACTTCTGGTGGGGCTCGGTGTTCCTCATCACGCTCCCGCTTGCTGCATTGGCGCTGGTGCTCGCCGTCCTGTTCCTTCCTGCCCACGTCAACGAGTCGACCGAACCCGTCGACAATCTCGGCGGTCTCCTGTCGATGTTGACCGTGGTGCTGCTCGTCCTCGGCATCAACTTCGCCCCGGTCCCCGACAAGGGTGCGGCGGCCGCCCTGCTGCTGGTCGGGGCGGCCGTGTTCGGGGTGGTGTTCTACCTCCGCCAACGCCGCACCCGATATCCGCTGTACGACCTCGACGTCGCCGCCCGGCGGCTGTTCTGGGTTGCCGCGGTGGGCGGGATCATCGTGTTCGGCTCGCTGATGGGCGCCATGTTCATCGGCCAGCAGTTCCTCCAGAACGTGCTCGGGTACGACACGCTCGAAGCCGGCGCGGCGATCCTCCCCGCCGTCATCATGATGGTGATCGCCGCCCCACGGTCGGCCAAGCTCGTCCAGGCGATGGGATCGCGGTTCACGCTGCTGCTCGGCTACACCTTCTGTCTGCTCGGCTTCGTCACGATGCTCGTCCTCTGGGACGAGGGCATCGGGTACGCCCCGGTGGCGCTGGCGTACGCGTTGGTCGGCCTCGGGGTCGGTTTCGCCGGGACGCCAGCGTCGAACTCGCTCACCGGATCGGTTCCGGTGACGAAGGCCGGCATGGCGTCGGGAACGGCGGATCTGCAACGCGACCTCGGCGGCGCGATCATGCAGTCGCTGTTCGGGGCGCTGCTGACGGCCGGCTACGCCAAAGCGGTCGGGGCGCTGATCACGTCCGCCCCAGCTTCCGACCAGGCGCTGATCACCGATCCGGTCCAGCAGGAACTCGAGAAGTCGTTCTCCAGCGCCGCCGACACAGCGGCGAGCTACCCCCAGTATTCGAGCGAGATCATCAGCGGAGCCCAGCAGTCGTTCATCGATGGTCAGAAGTGGGCGTACCTGGCCGGCATCATCGCCATCGCCGGTGGTGCGGTCCTGATCGCGACCATGTACCCGAAGCACGATCGTGAGCGCGCACTGCTCGACGAGTACCACCGGATCGACGGCGCGACCCCCTCAGACGCCGTCACCGAGGGTGGTACTGTCGCCACATGACCGAGCCGGGCGGGGAGCTCCGGGCCGACCTCGTGCTCGAAGGCGGTGGCGTGAAGGGGATCGGGCTCGTCGGCGCGCTCAGCGTGCTCGAGGAGGCGGGCTATCGATTCGAGCGGGTCGCGGGCACGTCGGCCGGCTCGATCGTCGGTTCACTCGTGGCGGCAGGCATGACGTCGGCCGAGATGTACGACGTGATGACGACGCTCGACTATTGCCGTTTCCGTGACGCCACGCTGCTCACGCGCATCCCGCTCGTCGGTCCAGTGATCTCATTGTTCATCCACCAGGGGGTGTACGAGGGCCGGTACGTCGAGTCGTTCGTTGCCGACCGGTTGCGGGAGAAGGGTGTCACCACATGGGGCGATCTGCGTCGTGAGGATCCCGGGCAGCGCACTCCCACCCGACCATCGGTACAAACTCGTCGTCCACGTCTCCGACGTGACCGAGAGCCGCGCTGTTGCGATTGCCCTGGGCGTACGAGTCGAGGTTCGGGATCGCACCCGACACCGAACTGGTCGCCGACGCCGTGCGCGCCTCGTCGTCGATCCCGTTCTTCTTCCGGCCGAAGAAGCTCAAGCGCCCGAGCGGCGAGACGTCGTGGTTGGTCGACGGCGGAATGCTCTCGAACTTCCCGATCGATGTCTTCGATCGCACCGATGGCGAACTGAGCCGTTGGCCGACGATCGGCATCAAGCTCTCCGCCGAGAGGTCGACCGGCACGGGCGGGCGCAAGGTCACCGGGCCTGATCACGTTGGGCAAGGCGCTCGTCGGCACGCTGACCAGTTGGTACGACCGCATGCACATCAACGATCCCGACGTGATCAAGCGCACGATCTTCGTCGACACCACTGGCGTCCGCGCGACCGATTTCGGGATCACGAAGCGACAGCAGGACCAGCTCTACGAGAACGGACGCGTCGCCGCGACCGCGTGGCTCGCCAGGCAGAAGGCCGCCGCCGAGAAGGCGGCCGCCGAGCCCGTCGTTCCGTAGGCGATCGCGGCCGTTCGACGCTCAGTCGGCCGCGGCGGCGACCGAATCGGCGGCGGCAGGCTCGGCCCGCTCGGCGTCCCGCGCCCGGCCGAATCGCATCACGCCGTCGGCGACCGGCGACTTCTTGAACATCTTCTTGTCGCGCCGGTAGTTCTGCGGGTTGATCCACGGCTCGCGGTCGCCCTGCTTCGGGAACTGGTGCATCATGCGCTGCATGTAGCCCGACGTGAAGTTCTCGATCCACGGACGCTCCGGCATGCCGGCGTCCGACGGCGCGCAGGCGCGGCGTGCACTGCACAGTCCCGGTCTCGTCCATGTGGTTGAGCAGGCGGCACACGTACTCGCAGATCAGGTCGGCGCGGAGGGTCCACGACGCGTTGATGTACCCGAACGACGACGCCAGGTTCGGCACGTCGCGAGTAGGCGAAGCCCTTGTAGGTCCAGGTCTTCGAGAAGTCGACCGGTTCACCGTCGACGACGAAGTCCATCTCGCCGAGCGTCACCAGCTGCAGGCCGGTGGCGGTGACGATGATGTCGGCGTCGAGCTCGTCGCCGGACTGCAGGCGGATGCCCGTCGCGGTGAACGTGTCGATGATGTCGGTGACGACCGACGCCTTGCCCGACGAGATCGCGTTGAAGAGGTCGCTGTTGGGAATCAGGCACATCCGCTGGTCCCACGGGTTGTAGCGCGGCGTGAAATGGGTGTCGACGTCGTAGTCGTCGCCGAGCTCCTTGCGGACCATCTTGAGCAGTTGCGCCTTCGACTTCTCGGGCTGCGACGCGCATCCGCTTGTAGAGCACCTGCTGCAGCGTGGTGTTCTTGAGCCGTGTGATGTCGTAGGCGAGGCCTTCGGGGAGCACCTTGCTCAGCGTGTTGGCGATCGCGTCCTCGTCCGGTCGGGAGACCACGTAGGTGGGGGAGCGCTGGAGCATCGTGACGTGCGCGGCCTCGTCGGTCATCGCCGGCACCAACGTGACGGCCGTGGCGCCGGAGCCGATGACGACGACGCGCTTGCCGGCGTAATCGAGGTCGTCGGGCCACGCCTGCGGGTGGACGACCTGCCCGGTGAAGTTCTCGATGCCCGGGAACTCCGGCGTGTAGCCGCCCTTGTAGCTGTAGTAGCCCGAGCACATGAACAGGTAGTTGCACGTGAACCCGATCGATTCCCCGGTGTCGGCCCGGGTGGCGCTGACGGTCCACTCGCGCGTCGTCGGTCGACCACTCGGCCCGCTCGACCAGGTGATCGAATCGGATGTGCGGACCGATCCCGAACTCGGCGACCGTCTCGCGGAGGTATTCGAGGATCGAAGGCCCGTCGGCGATCGACTTCGCGGCCTTCCACGGCTTGAAGCTGTACCCGAGCGTGTGCATGTCGCTGTCGGAGCGGACACCGGGATAGCGGAAGAGGTCCCACGTGCCGCCGATGTCGGGACGACCCTCGAGAATGGCGTACGTGCGGCCGGGACAGTTCTGCTGCAGATGGTACGCCGCACCGATCCCCGAGATCCCGGCGCCGACCACGATGACATCGAAGTGCTGCATGCGGAGTGTTTACTACGCTGCGTCCATGGCAGGCCCAAAGCTCGAACTGATGCCCGGCGAGACGATGGTCTTGTACTCCCACCCTCACTGGTGGTTCTTCTGGAAGGAGGTTCTCGCGCGTCGTCGGTGTGCTGTTGTTGATCTGGCTCTGGGTGATCTGGGACGGGACGCTCGGCACCGTTGCGGGTTGGTTGGTGCTGATCGCGGTGATCGTGCTGGTGATCGACACGATCGTCCAGTTCGCCCAGTGGCAGACCACACGGTTCGCCATCACCGACCAACGCGTCGCGTACCAGAGCGGGTTCTTCCACCGCCGCGGCGTGTCCATCCCGCTGAACCGGGTGAACAACGTCAACTTCCACCAGAACCTGATGGCCCGGATGCTCAACAACGGCGTCGTCATCATCGAATCGGCGGGCGAGACGGGCGACTCGGTCTTCGAGAACATCCCCGAGCCGGAGCACGTGCGCAACGTCATCTTCGCCCAGGTCGAAGCGGATGAGGTTGCGGATTCGAAGCGCAGCGCCGCCGACCTCCGCGAGGCGATCCAGGGCACTTCGCTCACCCCTCCGCCGCCTTCGGTGCCGTCGACCACCGATCGCCTCGAACAGCTCACCGACCTCCGCGACCGCGGCCTCGTCACGCCCGAGGAGTTCGAAGTGAAGCGCCAGGAGATCCTCGGCGACCTGTGACGGTCGAGCCGTGCCGATGTCGTGCTCGGTGACTGCGTGATCAATCTGCGGCGCACGTGCGCAGATTGATCACGCATTCGCATCAGATGTCGCGGATCGCCTCGATCCGTCCCGACGCGATCGCCGCGGCGTGCACGCCGTGATCGGCCTCGATGATGTCGGCATAACCGCTCGAGAAGTCGGTGACCGCGTCGTCGAACGTCGTGTCCGTTCCGAGGTATCCCGAGATCATCGACGCGTCACCGGATCGAGCATGAGCGAGGGCGAGCGTGTCGCCGCACACGGCTGCGTAGATCTCGAAGCCGGCCGGGCGCATCCCTTCCGGATCGAACGATCCCTTGCCATCCCACAACTGCCGGAAGTAGAAGTCCGTCGTCCGCCCTTCGCGATGCAGCTGCGACCAGCCGAGGAAGATGTCGCCGGTGGTCTGCATGAGACGCTGACCCTGGACGACCCGCTCACCGTGCTCGGAATACGGGCTTTCGCCGCAGTAGGGCTCGAGCACCGACGGGCCGGCCTCCTTGAACTGGAGGAACAGCGGGTGACCGTCGCCGCTCTCGAGCAAGACGATCATGCATCGCGTGCCGACACTGCCGACACCGACGATCTTGTGGGCGACGTCGACCACGGCGTAGTGGCTCAGCAGGTGCTGGCGGTGGTGGGGCAACGTCGACAGATACGAGCCGAAGAAGTCCTGGATCTCCTTCGAGCCCGTGGCCGCGAGCTGCTCGTCGAGACGGATGATGAGCGGCGGGCGCGAGACGATCTGATGACGTCCATTGACGATCTCGGTGAGCTTGCCGACCGCCGCGATGCTGTCGCGCAGTTGCGCCTTCTGCGACACCTTGTCGGCGCGTTTGCGCATCGTCGGGATCCTTGAGCGACTGGATGACCGGCTCGATCTCGACCCTGACGGTAGTTGAGCGCCAGCGGCGCGATGTGTGACAGCCGTTCGAGGCCCTCGCGGTAGGCGGTGACGGCGGATCGGGTGGCCCGCCGGATCTCCTTCTCCTTGAAGTCGTTGTGCCGGCCGGCGACGGTGATGCTCGCCGCGAGTCGCTTGACGTCCCATTCGAACGGGCCCGTGAGTGTCTCGTCGAAATCGTTGAGGTCGAACACGAGTCGCCGGTCGGGGCCGCTGAAGACCCCGAAGTTCGACAGGTGGGCGTCGCCGCAGATCTGCAACGTCAGGTCGGTCGTCGGTGTGCGGGCGAGATCCGCAGCCATCACCGCGGCCGTCGCCCGGTAGAAGGTGAACGGTGACAGGCTCATGCGGCCGTGGCGGATCGGAACGAGTTCGGGCAATCGCGTCTGGTCCTGAGCCGTGATGATGTCCATCGCGTCGTCGCGACCGGAGGGCACCGTGGCGTGCGATTCCAACGGGACGATCGCTCGCCGGTCCTGGCCGTCCTCGCGCCGGGCCCGTGCGGCCGCAGCATGATGGAACTCGGGGATCGGATTTTTCTTCTTCACCATGTCGACCTGTCTCGCCCAAACGTCTCGGTGGGGTGTTGCTCGGGCGTGCCGACTGTACATCGCCAGGCAGAGGGGAAATCGACCGTCGTTCCTGCCCGCCGAACGGGTTCAATACGACGGTGCCTCCCGCTTCGTCGCTCGTCGCATTCGCCGCCCTGGCGTTCGCGATCATCGTCATCCCGGGCCCGAGCGTGATGTTCGTGGTGAGCCGCGCCGTATCGCACGGCCGTCGGGCGGCCTTGGTCACCGTGCTGGGCAACGCCGCCGGGGCGTACACGCAGGTGCTCCTCGTCGCGATCGGCGTCGGTGCGATCGTCGAGCGCTCGATCGCCGTGTTCACCGCCGTCAAACTGGTCGGCGCCGCCTACCTCGTGTGGCTCGGGGTGCAGACCATTCGGCATCGCCGCGACGCAGCGGCAATCGACGTGGTGCCCGTCGTCGCCCGGTCGACCAGGTCATTGCTGACCGACGGATTCGTCGTCGGAGCGTCGAATCCCAAGACGATCGTGTTCTTTGCGGCGATCCTGCCCCAGTTCGTCGAACACGGCGGCGCACCCGGTGCCGTGCAGATGGCCGTGCTCGGCCTGGTGTTCGTCGCCGTTGCGCTCGTGTCCGACAGCGTCTGGGGCCTCGGCGCAGGGACCGCCCGGCAGTGGTTCGTCCGGTCGCCCCGCCGGCTCGAGGTGCTCAGCGGCGTCGGCGGGACCGTGGTGGTCGGCCTGGGCCTGCGCCTCGCCATGCTCGACCGGAAGCGGTGACGGCCGAACTGATCCCTGGGCGGGCGGTCACTCGGGCGGCATGATGTCGCCGAAGTTGATGCCGAGGTCGCGGGCGGTGAGGATCGTGTCGCAGTCCGGCGGCACGCTCTTCATCCGGTTCGTGGCCTCGTCGAGCGGCACGTACGTGACGTTGGGCGGGTCGAGCGCCACCATCACCCCGTTGTGGCCTTCCTCGAGGGCGCGCACCGCGGCGGCACCGAAGCGGAGCCCGAGCAGCCGGTCGACCGACGTGGGCGAGCCGCCCCGCAGGAGATGGCCGAGCACCACCGTGCGGGCCTCCTTGCCGGTGAGCGCTTCCAGCTCGGCCGAGACCTTGCCGCCGATCCCGCCGAGTTGCACCGCCTGGCCGATCGCGTGGCCGATCGTCGACACCTCGCCGTCGATGGGCAGCGCTCCCTCGGCCACCACCACGATCGAGAACTTCGCGCCGCGGAGCTCGCGTTGTCCTGATCGTCGCGGCGATCGGCACCAGCGAGTAGGGGATCTCCGGGATGAGGATGCAATGCGCCCCGGCCGCCATCCCCGAGTGCAGGGCGATCCACCCCGCGTAGCGACCCATGACCTCGACGACGATGACGCGGCCGTGCGACGTGGCCGTCGAGAAGAGCCGATCGATGCACTCGGTGGCGAAGCCGACGGCGGTGTCGAACCCGAACGTCGCCGTGGTCTTGTCGAGGTCGTTGTCGATCGTCTTCGGCACCCCGATCACCCGGAGACCGTGGCGGCACAGGTGATGGCCGATCGTGAGCGAGCCGTCACCGCCGACCGTGATGAGCGCGTCGATGCCGGCCTCGTCGAACCGTCCGAGCAGCTCGTGGGTGCGATCGACCTCGATCCACGAGCCGTCGTCCTGCAGGACGGGGTAGGCGGTGGGGTTGCCCTTGTTGGTCGAGCCGATGATCGTGCCGCCGAGGTGCGAGATCCCGCGCACGGACTGGCGGGTGAGCTCGATGAGCCCGTGGCCGTCGTAATCGTCGGGAAAGAGCAGTCCGTTGAACCCGTCGCGGATCCCGACCACGTCCCACCCTCGGTTGCGGGCCGCCAACGTCACCGAACGGATCACGGCGTTCAGTCCCGGCGCATCGCCGCCGCCGGTGCTGATCGCCACACGTCGAATCTGTTCCATCGGCCCCGACAGTACGTGACGATCGGCTGTGGTGTGCGCTGCTTCATCGAGCGTTCACCGGGCCGGGGAGGCCCCTGTTCACCCGAAACCGTGCTAGTCCTTGGGACGTGCCCGACCTGCCCGTCGATCCCAGGCTCGACGTGCTCCCGGCGCCGTCGGAGCGGCGCCTGGCGGTTCGTGTCACGCCGGACGCGCTCCGCCACGTGCGCGCCAGCCACCCGTGGGTGTTCGCGGACTCGATCACCTCGATCACCGACGGGGGGCGTGCCGGCGACCTCGCCGTCGTGTTCGATCAACGGCGGGCGTTCGCCGCGATCGGTCTGTTCGATCCGGCATCGCCGATCCGCGTCAAGTTGCTGCACCACGGTGCACCGGCGACGATCGACGAGTCGTGGTGGCGAGCGGCGATCGCCCGGGCCCTCGACCGTCGGGCGCCGTTCGTCCTTGCGGCCGACGCCCCGGAACTCGGGTACCGGGTGGTCAACGGGGAGAACGACGGCTTGCCCGGCCTGATCGTCGACCGCTACGCCGACGTGTTGGTCGTGAAGGTCTACTCGGCCGCGTGGTTTCCGCACCTCGCGGCCGTCGTGCGCGCGCTGGTCGAGGTCGCCGGCGAGGCGGTGCCGACGACCGGGGTGGTGCTGCGGCTGGCTCGGACGGTGGCGCGCGGCGAAACGTTCGGACTGGCCGACGGCGACGTGATCGCCGGAAGGCTGGTCACCGACATCGTCGTGTTCCGGGAGGGCGGCCTCGCGTTCGAGGCCGACGTCCGGCACGGTCAGAAGACCGGCTGGTTCCTCGACCAACGGGCGAACCGGATGCTGGTCGGAGCGATGGCGGACGGCCTCGACGTGCTCGACATGTTCGCGGCGACCGGCGGATTCAGCGTTCACGCGGCCGCCGGTGGTGCCAGGTCAGTGCTCAGCGTCGATCTGTCGGCACCGACGTTGGCCGCAGCGGCGCGCAACATGGAACGGAATCGGACGCTCCCGGCGGTGCAGGCCTGCGCGCACGAGATCCGGGTCGGCGACGCGTTCGAGGTGCTGTCCGATCTCGATCGGCAGGAGCAGGCGCTTCGGATTGGTGGTCGTCGATCCGCCGTCGTTCGCCCAGCGCCAGTCGAACGTGGAGGCGGCGCTGCGGGCCTACTCGCGCCTGACCCGCCTCGCCGTTCGGCTCGTGGTTCCCGGTGGAGTGCTCGTGCAGGCTTCGTGCTCGAGCCGGGTCCACGCGAGCGCCTTCTTCGAGACGGTCGAGAGCGCCGCAGCCGCGGCCGATCGTCCGCTGCGGGAGATCACCCGCACGGGCCACGACATCGACCACCCGGTCACGTTTCCGGAGGGCGCCTATCTGAAGGCTGGTTTCTGGCAAGTCCCGTGACATGCTTCGGCCATGACTGCGATCGACGCCAACGGGATCACCATCGAGTACGAATCACGCGGGTGACGGCGAGCCGCTGCTCCTCGTGATGGGTCTCGGCGGTCAGTTGATCGACTGGCCCGACGAGTTCGTCGACGGCCTCGTGGCCGCCGGTTTCCGGGTGATCACGTTCGACAATCGCGACATCGGTCTCTCCACCGAGTTCACCTGGGAGGCGGCGAGCCAGGTCAAGGCGGTGCTCGGGTCGATGGCCCGGCGCCCGGTCAAGTCCGAGTATCGGCTCACCGACATGGCGGCCGACGCGGTCGGTCTGCTCGATGCGCTCGAGGTGGAGTCCGCCCACGTGGTCGGCATGTCGATGGGCGGCATGATCGCCCAGACCATGGCCATCGAGCACGCCGGCACGGGTGCGATCGCTCACGTCGATCATGTCGAACACCGGCGATCGCCGGCACGGCAAGATCGCGCGGAAGTTGCTGCCGAAGCTCGCCCGGCTCCCAGCGCCGACCCGCGAGACGGCCGTCGAACGGTCGGTCGCGACGTTCCGGTTGGTGTCGGGCCCGCACTTCGACGAGTCCGAGCAGCGTCTGCTCGCGAAACGCGGCGTGGAGCGCAGCTTCCGCCCGAAGGGCGCCGCCCGTCAGACCACCGCCATCATGGCCGGCCCCGATCGGACGGCCGGACTGCGACGCGTCACGCGTGCCGACGCTCGTGGTCCACGGGCTCGTCGACCCGCTGGTGCGCCCGAGCGGTGGTGTCGCCACGGCCCGAGCGGTCCCCGGCTCCCGGCTGGTCATGTACCCCGACATGGGCCACGACCTGCCCCGGCCGCGCTGGGCCGACCTGACCGCCGAGATCCGCCGTACCGCCGACCTGGCCACCTGATCACCGCCTCCCCGATCCGAAAGATGGAGCAGATGTCGCGCTCGACCGCGACATCTGCTCCATTTTTCGGGCCCGATGAGGGTCGCGTCGGGTCGGCTCGGGAGTCAGTCGACGAGGCGGTGGCCGACGGGGGCGGCCGAGCGGACGTGGCCGAGGAACGGTGTCGCCGTGATCGTCGCCCGGGCGCCTTGCGGCACCGCGGTGCGCTCGGAGCACCGCCAGGCGTCGATCGTGTCGGACGTCCCGTCGTCGACGGCGATGAACAGGCTGTACCGGTCGCGCTCGAGCCGGCGCCGCAACGCCGTCGGGAGCGGGCTCACCTCCACGGGGCGCCGGGCGCGCAGCACGATCCCGGTCCGCCGGACCGTGGCGAACCCGTCGACCGCGCCACCGATCGCGATGAGGAGCCCGGCGAGGATCGGCAGCCAGGCGAGCGCGGCCAAACCGGTCGCGATGTCGGCGATCAGATCGGTCTGCTCCGGGAATCGCTCGTAGAGCGATTCGAGCGCATTGCCACGCGCGACGTCGCCGAAGAATCGAAGGGCCCAGATGCCCCCGAACGTGAGCAACAAGCCGACACCGATCGCCGAGAACGGCTGCATCCCGTAACCGAGGCGATGCGGATAGCGGATGCGAACGAGCCGCGCGTCGCCGCCCATCGCGCTCCAGGCCCGATAGTGATCCTCGCGAGCGAGCGGGAGTTCGACGCTCGCCGCCTCGCCGACGCACATCGCCGTGGCGTAGGCGAGCCGACGGTCGCCCGGCTCCATCGAACTCGGTGGGATCGAGGCCATGTCGGCCTTGACCAGTCGGGCCCGAACGGCCAGCCAGCGCTCGGTGGCGACGACTCCTTCGTCGGTGTGCGTCAGTTGTGGTCGGCGCACGTGGTCGATCACCTGCGCCGCGAGTGCGATCGCCGCAACCAGAACGGCCACCGACGCGACACGACGTCCGATCGAGTCGATCACGGCGATTTCGAATCGTCGCCGCTCGCCGCCGACCACCACCACACGAGGAGCCCGACCACGGCCAGCGCGGCGGGACCCGCGAGGTCGCTTCCACGTCCAACGACGCCGCAACAGGTCACGGCGCACCGCCTCGTCGGCGACGAGCCGAGTGAGTCGGCGCCACCACGGGCCGCGGATGTCGACCGCGAGATAGCGGGCGGGGATCGCCCGTTCGGAGGTGTAACGAGCCAGCACGTGCTGGAGTACCAGGCGCTCGTGCGGGAGCAGGGAGTCGCCCTGGAAGGCGGTGGCCGCAGGGCGTACCCGGGCGAGTTCGTCCTCCTCGTCGGGGGGCAGGATGCGCAGCCACCCGCGGGCGGCCAGATCGATCACGGTGGCGCGAAAGCCGGCGGCCGTCAACGTGGCGTCGTTCGTCAGCATGTTGACGATGCCGGGCGGCTCGGAGCGCAGTGCTCCGGCGCTCTTGGCGGCGGGGGGTCGCGGTGGCGCGACCCGCTGCTCGACCACCGCGAGGACGACGTACCCGGCGATGACGATGAGCGAGCTGAGCACGAGGAGCACCGTCGACGGTGCCGGCGCGAACACCATCAGAGCTGAAGCACCTCTGCTCTCGTCATGGTCTCATTGTGACATTCATCGGTGCGGCGGGCTACTACAGGCGCTGCGTGGGAATTTCGATCCCCGCGTCGTCGAGGGCGGACTTGACCGACTCGCGCAAGGCCCGCTGGAGGGCCCACTGCTTGCCGGGGGTCGTCTTGATCAACGTGCGCACGGTCACACCGATGGTGGCGAAGGCCTCGACGCCGAGCAGATCCGGTGGTTCGAGGACGTCGTCGCGCCACTCGTCGGACGCACAGATTTCCGTCGCGGTGCGCAGGATCACCTCCTTGACGCGATCGATGTCGCTCGAGTAGGCGACCGTCACGTCGACGATCGCCACCGAGAAGATCTGCGATTTGTTGCCGACGCGCATCACCTCGCCGTTCGGGACGTGCCAGACGGTCCCGTCCTGGGCGCGCAACACCGTTTTCCGCAACGTGATCTGTTGCACCGTTCCCGACGCCTCCCCGAGGTCGACGGTGTCACCGATGCCGTACTGGTCCTCGATCAGCACGAACAGTCCGGCGAGGAAGTCCTTCACGATGCTCTGCGCGCCGAAGCCCAGCGCGACACCGGCGATGCCTGCTCCGGCGATCAGCGGGCCGAGGTCGATGCCGAGTTCGCCGAGCACGGTGATCAGCGCGATCACCCAGATGATCACGCCGGCGGTGCCCCCGACGACGGCGGAGATCGATGCCGCACGGGCCTCGAGCCGCGGGTCGAACTGCTCGCCGTCGCCGATCCCGACACGGCTGAGCTGCTTCGCGGGCAAGGAGTTCTGGCGCAGCATCACGCCGCGGACGACACGACCGAGATAGCGCCGGGCCACATGGGCGAGGATCCATGCGCCGACCACGATGCACAGCACGGTCAGTGGAGTACCGACCAACCAGTCGCTGAGCTTGGCCAGCGTGTCGTTGCCGGTCTGGTCGTAGACCCACTCGCACACCCAGGCCGGGTCCTCACCGCACGCAGTCGATGACCTCGGGATCGATCTGCGCTGGTGTCGACACCGTCGCAAGAAGGATCGACGCGAGGGCAGACATCGGTGCGCAGGGTAGTTCGCGCGGTCGTGCGCCGACCGTCTCCAGCCTGGTCGTCCCGAGCGGGCACCGGTAGGATCGACCAGATGTCAGCAGCAGCCCGTGATTCGACTCGGCGTGGTGGGTACCGGCTACGTCGGCCTCACGACCGGCGCCTGCTTCGCCCATCTCGGACACCATGTGACCTGCGGCGACGTCGATCAACGCAAGGTCGACATGCTGAACCACGGCGTGATCCCGATCGTCGAGGACGGTCTGGCGAGCGTGGTCGAGGCGGGGCGAACGGCGGGCCTGCTGACGTTCGTGTTGGGTGCCGCGGAGGCGGCGCGCGACGCCGACATCGTGTTCCTCTGCGTGCCCACACCCCAGGGCGACGACGGCAGCGCCGACCTGTCGTACATCGAACAGGCCGCGCGTCAGATCGCCCCGGTGCTCAAGCCGGGTGCGGTGGTCGTCAACAAGTCGACGGTCCCGGTCGGTTCCACCATCGTCGTCGAATCGGCGCTGCAGCGCCCCGACGTGTTCGTCGTGTCGAACCCCGAATTCCTGCGCGAGGGAACCGCGGTCAGTGACTTTCTCTCACCCGACCGGGTGGTGATCGGCAGTGCCGATCGTCGCGCCGCCGAGCGCGTCGCCGACCTGTATGCCGGCGTCGACGCACCGATCCTGATCACCGACCCGGCTTCGGCCGAGACGATCAAGTACGCCGCCAACGGGTTCCTGGCGATGAAGATCTCGTTCGTCAACGCGGTGGCGGCCATGTGCGAGGCGGTCGGGGCCGATGTCGCCGCGGTCGTCGACGGCATCGGTGCGGACAATCGGATCGGCCGGCAGTTCCTCAACCCCGGCCCGGGTTGGGGCGGGAGCTGTTTCCCGAAGGACTCCCGCGCGCTCGTCAAGATCGCCGAGGAGCACGGCTACAACTTCACGATGATGCGCGGCGTCATCGACGTCAACGACGAGCAGCTCGAGCGGATGGTCGTGAAGATCGCGAACGCGGTCGGTCGGGCCGTCGATGGTGGACAGCCCGACGACCTCGCCGGGATCACCGTCGGTGCGCTCGGCCTCACGTTCAAGGCGGGCACCGACGACCTCCGCGAGTCACCCGCTCTGGCGATCATCACCGAACTCCGGCGGCTCGGTGCGCGGGTGGTGGCGTACGACCCGACCGTGCGTGGCGAACTGTCGCCCCATCAGCAGGCCACGCTCGCCGGCATCGAACTCGTCGACGACATGCTGGCGGTGGGCGCTGGTGCCGACGTGATCGCGGTGTTCACGGAGTGGCCCGATTTCGCCAAGGTCGATCTCGGCGGCGTTGGCGGCGACCGTTCGGCCCGGCGTCACGATCGTCGACACCCGCAACCTGCTCGACCCCGTGCTCGTCCGCGAAGCGGGCTTCGAGTACGACGGCGTCGGCCGTCGCTGACGAGGATCAGTCGAGCCGCGAGGCGAAGTACTCCGGCGGTCAGCTCCAGGCCCTCGCGGAGCTGCACCGTCGGTTCCCAGCCGAGCAACGTGCGGGCCTTGGTGAGGTCGGGCTTGCGCTGTGTCGGATCATCGGCCGGCAGCGGGAGGTGGACGATCTCCGATTTCGACCCCGTGACCTCGATCGCCAGCTCGGCGAGCTGGAGGATGGTGAACTCGTTGTCGTTGCCGATGTTGGTGGGGGTGTCCACGTCGGAGTCGAGCAGTGCGAGGAACCCGCGGATCTCGTCGCTGACGTAGGTGAACGAGCGGGTCTGTGAGCCGTCGCCGTAGATCGTGATCGGTTCGCCGCGCAGCGCCTGCACGAGGAAGTTCGACACCGCCCGCCCGTCGTCGGGTCTCATCCGAGTTCCGTAGGTGTTGAAGATCCGAACGATGCGCACGTCGAGGCCGTGCTGGCGGCGGTACGCCATGGTCATCGCCTCGGCGAAGCGCTTGGCCTCGTCGTACACCCCGCGGATGCCGATCGGGTTGACGTTGCCCCAGTAGTCCTCGGGCTGGGGATGCACGAGCGGGTCGCCGTACACCTCGGAGGTCGACGCGAGGAAGAACTTGGCACCCTTCGCGAGTGCGAGGCCCAGGCCGTTGTGCGTGCCCAGGCCACCGACCTTGAGGATCTTGATCGGGATGCGCTCGAAGTCGACCGGGCTCGCCGGGCTGGCGAGGTGCATCACCGCGTCGACTTCCCCGGGCACCCAGATGTAGTTGCTGACATCGTGCTCGACGAACGTGAAGCCGCTCGTACCGAACAGCTCCTCGATGTTGGTCGACCGAGCCGGAGACGAGGTTGTCGATCGCCACGACGTCGTCACCTCGATCGAGGAGGGCACGACAGAGGTGCGATCCCAAGAAGCCTGCTCCGCCCGTGACGACCACTCGTGCCATGGCGGTGGATCGTACGGGCTACGGCGCGACGGCGTCGGCCCAGGCGGACGCTGACAGTGGCGGGCGTCGTGTGGACTCGGAGCGTGGAGCGGTTCCGCTCCACGAGTTTCGACGCCCGCACCCAGGAGTTTCGCCATCTCGTCCGGCGGTCACGCGAAGTGGTGCTCCTCGCGGCGATCACCGGCGCCCTCACCGGGCTGCTGGTGCGATTCTTCGAATACGTCGTCACCGAGGTGATGCTCGAGCGCGTGTTGGAGGCGCCGTTGTGGTTCGGCGCGATCGCGCCGGGGATCGGGCTGTTGCTCGCCGCGATCTGCCTGCACACGTTCGGCGGCGGGGCCTCCCCGGCAACGTCGGACGAGTACCTGCGGGCGTTCCACGACCCGGAGTACCCGGTTCGACCACGCGCCTTCGTCGGCCGCATCATGGCGGCGGTGGTCACCCTGGGCCTCGGCGGCCCGATGGGTCTCGAAGGTCCGTCGATGTACGGCGGCTCGGCGCTCGGCGCCATGATCCAGCGGCGGCTCCCGGCGGCGTTCAAGGGCGCCGACCACCGCACGCTGCTCGTGGCGGGTGCGGCGGCCGGTGTGTCGGCGATCTTCAAGGCGCCGGCCACCGGGGCGATCTTCGCGCTGGAGGTCCCGTTCCGCGACCAGATGGCGCGCCGGATGCTCGTGCCGGCGCTCGTCGCCAGTGCGTCGGGCTACCTCGTGTTCGCCGCGCTCGAGCAGCACCCGGCCGATCTTCCTGTTCGATGACAACCGTCGCGCCGAGTTCGCCTACAAGGACCTGCTCGGCGCCGTGCTGGTCGGGATCGCCTGCGCCGTCGGAGCGCGCGGCTTCGCATTCCTGATCCGCAAGGCGAAGGCCTCGACGGTGCGACCGATCGCCGTCCGCCTTCCGATCGCCGCGGCCGTGTCGGTCGTGCTGTTCGTGATCACGCGGCTGCTCACCGGCGAGAGCCTGACGCTCGGGAGCTACCCGACGATCGTCTGGCTCGGCAAGGACAACGCCATCTGGCTGCTGGCGGCCGTGTTCGCGATCCGCTGTGTCGCCACGGCGACCATCACGGCGGGCGGCGGCGTCGGTGGCCTGTTCATCCCGCTCGTCGTCGGTGGCGCGCTCGTCGGTCGCGCGGTGGGCGAGATCGTCAACCCGTCCGATCCGACGTTGTACGTGATCCTCGGGATGGCCGCATTCCTCGGTGCTGGCTATCGCGTTCCGCTCGCGGCGGTGGTCTTCGTGGCCGAGACGACGGGACAGCCAGGTTTCATCGTGCCGGCCCTGTTCGCCGCCGTCGCCGCCGAACTCGTGATGGGGGAGCAGTCGATCACCTCGTACCAGCGGCGGTCCGAACGAGAAGAATGACGGGGCCCGCGGCTAGACCAGTCGGATGGCTGTTGCGGTGACGTCGGAGTTGCAGGGAACGATCGTCGGTGTGTTCGTCGAGCCGGGCGCCGCGGTGGGGCGAGGTGACGTACTCGCACTGATCGAGTCGATGAAGATGCATCACGAGGTGATCGCCCCGGAAGCGGGCACGGTGCACGAGGTGCTCGCCGTCATGGGAGCCGCTGTACTCGCCGGTGATCGATTGATCGTTCTCGACGAATCGGTCCTCGATGAATCAGACCGGTCCGCCGCTGACGACGCAGGCGACGCATCCGATGCGCGCACCGAGGACGCGGTCGGCGCACACGTGACGCCCGACCGAGCGCGCCGACCTGGCCGACGTCGTCGAGCGCCACGAGCGAGGCCTCGACGCGAGCCGGCCGACGGCGGTGGCGCGGCGCCGGCAACGGGGGCGCCGCACGGCCCGCGAGAATCTGGCCGACCTCGTCGACGACGGATCGTTCGTGGAGTACGGCCCGCTCGTGATCGCCGCGCAACGCCGTCGCCGATCGCTCGACGACCTGATCGAGAACACCCCGGCCGATGGCCTCGTCGGTGGCGTCGGCACGGCCAACGCGGCCCTGTTCGAGGACGCGCCGTCCGGCGGGACGGTGCACACCGGGCCTGTGAACACCGGAGTGGTGGCGATGTCGTACGACTACACCGTGCTCGCCGGCACCCAGGGCACCCAGAACCACCGGAAGAAGGACCGTCTGTTCGAGGTCGCCGAACAGCTGCGCCTCCCGATCGTGTTCCTCACCGAGGGTGGCGGTGGACGGCCGGGCGACACCGACGGCATCGGCGTCAGCGGACTGGACTGTCTCGCGTTCCGCTGGTTCGGTGAGCTGTCGGGCACCGTCCCGCTCGTCGGGGTCAACGCGGGGTACTGCTTCGCCGGCAACGCGGCGATCCTCGGCTGTTGCGACGTGGTGATCGCCACCGAGGATTCGAACATCGGGATGGGCGGTCCGGCGATGATCGAGGGTGGCGGGCTCGGTGTGTACGAGCCGACCGAGATCGGCCCGATCGAGGTGCAGCGGGCCAACGGCGTCGTCGACATCGTGGTGGCGGACGAGGCTGCCGCGATCGCCGCGGCCAAGCAGTACCTGGCGTACTTCCAGGGCCGGATCTCGTCGTGGGAGGCGCCGCCCGACGAGGAGATCCGCAACGTCGTGCCGGTGGATCGGTTGCGCGCCTACGACATGCACCGCGCGATCGAGGCGCTGTTCGACGTCGGCTCGGTGCTGGAACTTCGTCGCGAGTTCGGCGTGGGCATGATCACCGCGTTCGCCCGGGTGGAGGGCCGTCCGGTCGGAGTGGTCGCCAACAATCCGACCCATCTCGCCGGTGCGATCGATTCCGACGGTGCCGACAAGGCGGCGCGGTTCATGCAGCTGTGCGACGCGTTCTGCCTGCCGATCGTCACGCTCGTCGACACGCCGGGGATGATGGTCGGTCCCGGACGTCGAGGCGACCGCGCTCGTGCGCCACTGCAGCCGGCTGTTCGTCACCGGTGCGAACGTGTCGGTGCCGATGGTGTCGATCGTGACGCGGAAGGCGTACGGGCTCGGGGCGCAGGCGATGATGGGTGGCTCGACGAAGGCCCCGCTCGCCTGCCTCGCATGGCCGACCGGCGAGTTCGGTGGCATGGGTCTCGAGGGCGCCGTCCGCCTCGGGTACCGCAAGGAGCTCGAAGCAGCCGTCGACGACGACACGCGCGACGCCTTGTTCCGGGAGATGGTCGACCGGATGTACGAGCACGGCAAGGCGCTGAGTGTCGCGACGCACTTCGAGATCGACGACGTGATCGACCCGGCCGACAGCCGGCGCTGGATCACGACGCTCCTCGACGCCGCGCCGCAGACGCACTGGCGAGCGGCCGCCCCCCGCCGCCCCAACATCGACACCTGGTGACGACCCGACAGCCCGCCGCGGTCGCCAAATCCACGTTTGCGTCGGGATTTCTGAGGGCCAGCCCTCAGAAATCCCGACGCAAACGGGTATTGAGGGGCTCAGAGGGTGCCGGGTCAGAGGGTGATGGTGTCGCCGGGGGAGAGCACGCGGAGACGGCTGCTCTGGCCCGTCGCCTCCATCGCTTCGATGAACAGGTCGGGAGCGTTCGTGAACCAGTTCGGAAGGCCGCGGCGCCCGTCCTCCGGCGCGTAGGTGCCCCAGTGGATGGGGACGACGAGACCGGGATCGATCAGCAGGGCGGCCTCGGCGGCCCGTGGCGGATCCAGATGGCCGATCCCGAGCGTCGAACCCCACCCCCAGATCGGCAGCAGGGCGAGGTCGACGTCGGCGAACGAACCCATGCCGTCGAAGAGGTCGGTGTCGCCGGGGAAGTAGACACGCTTGCCCTGGTGTTCGCCTGTCTGATCGGTGTCGACGATGTATCCGACCGGCGACGCGGTGAGCCTGGTGTGCGGACCGCGTCCGGCCTTGTGCTCGGCGTGCACGACCTCGATGCGCAGGGGCCCGGCTTCCAGGACGTCGCCCTCGACCACCTCGGTGACGTCGTCGAAACCCGCCTTGCGGAGCAGCGGCGCCGCGTTGCGGGGGACGATGAAGGCCGCCGACGGCGGGAGACGCCGTATGGAGGGCAGGTGCAGGTGGTCGAGATGGATGTGCGAGAGGAGCGCGAGGTCGACCTGGGCTCGGTCGTCCGACGGGAGTGGCCGGCGGCGACGGAGATGGGCGACCCGCCTGGTCAGGAGCGGATCGGTGATGACCCGGTATCCGTCGACGTCGACGAGCACCGTGGAGTGTCCGATCCAGGTGACCTCGGTCGGGCGGGCGTCCATCGGCTCGTCAGCTCGCGATCTGCGGGAGTGGAGCATTCGGCGCTTCGGCCGGCAGGGTCCACGGTGCGCCGAGCTCGCCATCGTGCACGCCGGCGAGCCAACCCTTGAACAGGTGGTGCACGGTGGCGGCTCCCACGATCGGGCCGTCGGGCATCGGGAACACCGACGGATGCAGGATGAAGGGCATCGACTGTTCGCCACCGAGACCGCCATGGAAGCCGATCAGTTCCTCGAACGCGGCCCCTTCGTCCGCGTGCGGGTCGAAGAAGCTGTTGACGAGGATGTCGGGAGCGTTGACGAACGAACTCGTGCGCCGGAGGTGATCGGCACAGTTCGGACCGAAGGCGGCGAGGGGATCCTCACCCTCGACGCGATCGTCGACCAGATAGCGGATGCCCGTGCCGCCGATGGCGAGTGGCCCGAGGCTGCTCGGAGTGCACGAGCACGAAGCCGACTCCCAGGATGCTCGGCCAGTCCTGCGATCAGCCCGGGATAGCGCGTGCCGAGCGTCTCGAACGTGGCGCGTCCTTCGATCTTGGTGAACGAGATGAGGCCGAGGTTGCCCGACGCCAGTACGACGACATCGGCCGGATCGTGCGGCTCGGTGGAGCGGGCCTTGACTTCGTCGTGGTAGCCGGGCCCGAGGACCACGTCGTCGTCGACGGTGTGGCTGCGCACGAGGGCGCCGACCAACTTGCCGATGCGACTGGACTTGTCGTTGACGACCTCGGTGAGGGCACCGTTGAGGTTGCCCCAGCCCTCCGACACCATCTGGGGGACCTCGATGTCGTGGTGCTCGTCGATCAACGACGACACGACCTGCTCGAGGGTCACGCCGTAACGCTGGAGGAAGGTCGCTCCCTGGGACTGCCCGTGGTCGGAGAGCACCACGACGTGGTACGGGCGCGGGCGCCTCGCCGATCGCCTGCTCGAGGCGGCCGAGTTGCTGGTCGAGCCGGCCGAGGGTGTCCATCGCCGTCTTGGCGAAGATGCCCGAGTGATGGGCGACCTCGTCGTACCCGACGAAGTCGGCGTACGCCGCGGGCACCCCGCGGTAGACGTCGCTCATCAGCGTGTACAGCGTGAGGTCACGCAGGATGGTGGTGGTGGCGGCGCGCAACACCGGATAGATGCCGCCGCGCTTCAGGCTCGGTTCGATCTTCAGGCGGCGGGTGTTGCGTCGGTCGATCATCTCCCGCACGACGTCGGCGACGGTCAGCGCCAGCAGCCGGCTCACCGCGTACGGGTCGGACAGCACGTAATTCGTCGTGTGCTTGCTGTGCTTGGAGCGGTCGGTGACCGTGCTGAACGTGAGGATCGAATCCTTGCTGTCGCCGGAGAACACGTTCGACCGCGACACGCCCCCGTCGACGAGCAGGCCATGGCCGTCGGACTGGCGGTGCTCGATGATCGCCGCATCGCGGGGCCGGTTCGACGTGAGCACCTTGCCGAGGTCCTTGTCGTACCAGCGGAACGCAGGCATGTTCTCGTTGTTGCCGTGGAGGATGCCGGCCTGGCTCGCCCCGGTCTGCGACGACAGGTCGCACTCCCATCCAGCGATCTGATGTGTGCCGCCCCGCACCCAGCGGGCCAGCGTCGGCACGGTGCCCGCCGCGATCGCCCGCCGCAGGACGGGTTCGGCGAGGCCGTCGATCTGCAGGAAGAGCACGCCGGGCACATCGGTCGGTGTGGGCGGCTCGAGACGATCGACCATCCGCCGCATCGTCTTGCGCTGGAACACGGCGTCGTCGTCGAGCGAGAGCACACTGCTGAGGATGATGGTCGCCGCGGTCATGAACAACGACGCGAAGATCGCCGCCCACCAGCCGTCGACGACCAGTCCGTCGAGCAGCTCGTCGACCGCCATGAGGAGCGCGCCGTTCAGGAAGAGGACGAGCAGCCCGGCCGTCCAGAGCAGCGCCCGGGAGAAGTAGCGGGCCACGACCGGCCAGATCATCGCGTTCAGGATCGACAGGAGCCCGGCGGCGAGGAACGCGGTACCCCAGTCGTGGATGGAGATGCCGGGCAGGATCCAGGCGATGAACCAGAAGCTCAGCGCGCTGACGATGAATTCGGCGACGTACCGATGAATCGGAATTCGAATGGATTTCGAGGTCTCGATCGACGGCACCGTCAGGAGGCTAACTGTTGCGTGGGGTCAGGCACTTCGCGACAGGTTGTGTCCAACCTGTCGCGAAGTGCCTGACCCCACGCGACAGGTCGGCCCAAATCAGCCGAGGTCGGGCCAGGGGCGTTGCTGGCGGCGGCGGAGCCCGGCGTGGCCGATGCTGCGGCGTTCGGCGAGCGCCCACTCGCGGCGCCAACCCTGGTATTCGGGCCCCGACAACGTGGGGCTGGTGCCGGCGGCGGCGCGGCGGCGGGCGGTCCAGAAGTCGGTGAGCGCCTCGTCGCCGAGCACCGTGACGGCTGCTTCGATGCGGGCCGCGAACCGACGTGTGCTCTCGTCGGGCTCCGCGCGGAGGGGGCTGCCGAACACGACCGTGGTGCGGCCCGGTCGGGGCCGCTTCATCCCCTTGCCGAAGATCACGCCGGTGCCATCGATGAACACCGGTACGACCGGTGCGCCGGTGCGCGCCGACAGGTACGCCGCGCCGCCCTTGAACGACTGGCCCCAGCCATCGGGTGAGCGGCCGCCCTCCGGGTAGATCACGAGGCTGTAGCCGTCGTCGATCAGATCACGGATCAGGTCGGACGACTTGCGGCCCGTGAGCTCGCGGTCGATCGGGATCGCGTTCAACGCCGAGCGCGGAGATCGCCGCCTTCCAGCGCTTGTCGAAGAAGTAGTCGGCGGCCGCGGCGACGACCATCTTCCGCCGCCACACGGTCGGCACCGAGCGGATCATCAGGCCGGTGTCGAGGTGACTGTGGTGGTTCGGGGCGAAGATCACCGCCGGCGGGTCCTCGAGTCCGGTCAGGTCCGACGAGTCGATCGGTGCCGTGGATCGCGGGGTCGGTGACGATGCGGGCGGCGAGCCTGATCGGTCCCTCGGTGATCACGGTGCGCACCGCGCTGGCGAGTGGCCGGCGGGCCCACTCGGTGTCGTAGTGCGCGCCCAGTCCGCTGACCTCCGGCGGGATCTCGACGCCGCGCGGCGTGGTCGGGGCGCGGTACGGGAACCCGAAGTTGCGGAGGGGGCGCGTGCCGCGGCGCCGAGGGCATCCTCGACCGCGGCGGTCGCTCGCTGCGCCCGGCGCAGGTTGGTCTTGCTCACCACGTCGCGGTCCTACTTCACGTCCGCGATCAGCAGCGGCGGCGTCTTGATGTGGGTGATCGTCGGATGGCGTCCGACCGTGTCGGAGGCGATCTCGAACGCGTCGTTCATCGTCGACGCCGGCGTGAAGCCGAGCTTGCGCACGGTCGCCGCGTCTCCGCCGACGATGATCACCTTGCGCGGTGTGCTTCATCGCGTGGGCGCCCCAGTACCACATGTAGAACGGGTGGACGCCGTGGTACGCGTTCGACGTGCGGTACAGGTGGCGGTACCAGTCGTCCTCGGCGTACTGCTGCTCCCACTTCTTCGACATCTCGTGGGGGTCGGTCGTGTCGGCGAGGACCTCCTCGAAGAAGTCGATGTAGCTCGGATGGTGCACCGGGTGGAACTCGTTGGGCGTCGGGTGCGTGAGGATGATCACGCCGCCCTCGCGCACGAGCGGCATCCCGCGGTACAGGTTGAAGAAGTATCCGAGCCCGGTGCACATCACGAGGATCGGGTTCATGATCGAGTGCACGTTGTACGGACAGATGTACGGGATGCCCATCGTGAGGATGTCGGTCTGGCCCTGCACCTCGACGAGCTGCTGGCGGTAGACGTTCTCGGTGGTCACCTTGTGCACCGCCTCGACCTCGCCGCACTGGATGCTCGTCATCTGGTGCGGTGCCTCCATGCCCTGGAAGATCTTCCGGGTCGAGCCGCGGCGGCGCCGCAGCAAGCGACTTCGCCGTCGCCAGATAGGTCGCGCCGGTCGCGGGCGTTCCACTCCCACTCGCGCTTGCACAGGATAGCCGCCGAACGGCTTGGGGAACGTGTCGGTGTTGAGCGTCGTCTCGATCTGGAAGATCTTCGGGCCGTGGTCGCGCATCACCTTGCCCATCCGCCAGTTGCTCTTGTGGAGCTCGGAGCGGTGCTGGTCCATGAACGAATGCGACGCCTCCATCGTCTGCGGGTTGTGATGGTGGCGGAGCGAGCGGTACGAGGCGAGGCCGGTGGCCGTCGACTTCCAGCCGCCGTCCATGGCGACCAGATTGATGTTGACGTAGACGAGCAGGTCGGACTCGGCGGCCCGCTTGTTGATCTCGATCTCCTCACCCTGCGGGGTCGTGCCGAGGAAGGCGAGGTTGTCGGGATCCTCGGCGTCGTGCTGGTAGAGGATCCGCGGGGCTCGAACGCGTCGTAGATCCGGTCGCCGAGCGCGTGGCGCAGTTCGAACTCGTGCATCCGCCGGTGCAGCGCGAGCGCGGCAGATGATGTGGACGTCGTCGACGCCGGCGTCCGCGGCCATCGTCAGCACCTGCTCCATGACGCGCTGACGGATGTCGGGCCGCTGCATCTTCGGCAGCGGCAGGCTCACGTCGTCGAACGCGATGGTCAGCTTCATCCCGGGGAACAACAACGTCGGCAGCGGGTCCATGTCGATCGGGTTGAGCAGGCTGTGGCGGATGGCGCCGTCGATGTCGTCGATCGCGTCGTGCGGTTCGGGGGCGTAGATCACCCGGCTGCGGTCGGCGGGGAGCTTCTCGAGGCGGAACCCTTCGCCGTGCCAGAACAGCGTCGGCGGCGTCGAACGGTCGACGTCGAGTACGAATCCAGGACGGGGCATCAGAGAAGATCCTGTCTTTCGGGCGACGAGGGAAGCGCCAGCGACGAGTCGCACGGACGAGTAGCCGAAGCGGAGCGGAGGTGATCGAGGACCATCGTGAACGGAAGCGCCAGCGACGAGTCGCACGGACGAGTAGCCGAAGCGGAGCGGAGGTGATCGAGGACCATCAGGACGTGTTCCTCAGATCGAAGGCGATTTTCACGGCGCCGCGGCGGCCGGCGGTGGAGGCGTGGGCGATGGCGTCGACGTGGTCGACGAGCGGATACGTGGCCGAGAGCAGTCGCTCGGCCTCGATGGCGTCGGCGGTCTCGATGGCGAGGTCGAACGTTCGGCAGACCCGTCCGTCGGAGAGCGTCTCGGTGCCATAGGTGTAGGCGCCCTTGAGCTCGGTCTCGCGGTGCCAGAGACCGGTGAGGTCGAGGGTCACGTCGGCCGGCATCCCGAGCAGCACCACGCGTCCACGCGGGCGTGTGATGCGCAGGCACTCGGCGACGCTGGCGCTGTTGCCGACGGCGTCGATCGTGGCGTGCGCACCGGAACTGAGGTGGTCGCCGATGACGTGGCACCCCGCGGCGCGGCGCACCGAGCGCATGAGTTCCGATGGTGCGACGACCGTGTCGGCGCCGAGCTGCTTGGCGAGCACACGCTGATGCGGGTAGCGGGCGCCGACGATGATCCGCACGTCGGGCACGTACCGCCGGAGTCCGGCGATCGCGGCCAGCCCCATCGTGCCGGCGCCGAGGACCGCGACGATCGCGTGGCGCCGACGGATCCTGTCGAGCGGCGATCGTCGGGGCGCACAGCAGCGCGGCGTGGATGCCGCCGGCGAGCGGTTCGACGAGCACCGCCCGCTCGTCGGGCATGTCGTCTTGGATCGCGTGGAGTTGGGAGGTGTGGGCGACGAACGTCGGCGCCCAGCCGCCACCCGTCGAGCAGCAGAACCCGGTCTGGATTCCCGGTTCGAGCGGACCGGTGGCGAGGTGCGCGTAGTCGTCGCCGTCGCCCGGCGCGGCACCGTCGAACGGCGGCGCGAAGCCCCGGGCCTCGTGGCCGAGCACCGGCTCGAGGATCACGCGGGTGCCGTCGTCGAGTTCGCCGACCACCTCATGGCCGGGGATGAACGGGAACGACACCCAGTCGTCGAAGTACAGCGATGCGTGACCTTCGACGAGCGACAGGTCCGACCCGCAGATGCCCGCGAGGCGGGTGTGCACCCGCTGCCACCCGGGGCCCGGGAGCTCGGGTTCGTCGACGGCCACGTAGCCGAGCGGGCCGATCTTCGTCGCGCCGGTCGGTGACACGGCCGAGGCGATCCGGGCGAGACCGAGGCGCGGCACCGAGCGGGAGAACTGGAGCGCCTTCATCGGATCGACCTCATCGACGGCGCGGATCCGCTCGCCGCGTCGAACCGCTCGCGGCGTTGGCGTTCCGACAGCAACGGGCCGATCGGCAGGCGCGGCCGCGGGCCACCGGGCGACTTGCTCCAGTGCTCGACCAGCCACCCGCGCTTGCGGGCAATCGACGCCAGCCGCGTCTCAGGGTTGACGGCCACCGGAAACCCGACCGCCTCGAACAGCGGGAGGTCGGACGACGAGTCGGCGTACGCCACGCACTCGTCGAGGTTGAACCCCTCGGCGTCGCAGTAGTCCGACAGGATCTGCGCTCGCGCCTCCCCGGTCGGCGGCACGGTGACCATCTCGCCGGAGTACGTACCGTCGGGACGGATCGACATCTCGGCGGCGACGATCTCGTCGAACAGCGGACGAAGGCCCTCGACGGCGAAACTCAATGCTCCGGTGATGAGGATCGTGCGATGCCCGAGGGCGCGGTGTTCGCGAACCCGTCGCATCCCGGCCGGGAAGGATTTCGTGATGATCAGCTGCGTGAACAGCTCGCGGGCGTCCTGCTCGATCTGCTCGACCGGGGCGTCCTCGTACCGGCGGTAGAAGTGGCGGAGGAAGTCGGTCCGGTCGGCCCGGTCGAGCTTCAACAGGCCGGGCGCCTCGACCATCGTGCGCAGCGCGTACCGCACCCGCTCGGGGGTGTCGAGGCGGCGTGTGGCGAGCCACGAGTAGCTCTCCACGACGTTCGACGCGATGAGCGTGTTCTCGAGGTCGAACGCGACGACCTGGCGCTTCGGATCGAGCACCTGCTTGCGCATCCGCGCCATGCGATCGGTGCCGGTCGACGGGCCGGGCGTCGTTTTCGACGCGGGCGTGCTGGATGATCGACGGGAGGTGGATCTGGGTGATGTAGGTCGGCCAGTCGATGCTCCGCGGGTCGATGTTGAAGTCGCGGCGGTCGGTCTCGTCGAGGCCGTCCCAGATCTTCATGAGATTGTCGACCTGGTAGATCGCCTCGCACTCGGTGTAGAGGCCGTACAGCTCGACGTACGTGAGCGCTCGCTCGATCTCCATCCGCTTCGTCTCGATCTGCGCGGCCCACTCGGCCTGCCGCCCGCGGAGCGGCAGGTGATGCAGGACCTTCTCGCCGCGGGCGAGCATCGTCTTGGCGCGAGTGAGTTGGCCCTGCACGCGGCCACGTCCGATGAACTGCCATTCGGGGGCGACGATCGGCTGGCCCTTGGCGTCGTACACCGGATGCTCGCGGAACCAGCCGCTGGCGTTGTCGACGAGCGTGCGGTACTTCAGCGGGTTGATCCCGCCCGATGCGATCTGGGTGATCGCCGGCGCCTGCTCGGGTCCGAGCGCAGCCACGGCGATGATCGTGGCGACGACGAGGTCGACCGGGATGACGTCGACCGTGCCCTCCGGGGCGCCGGGGAATGCGCTGAGCAGTCCGCGGGCGTAGGAGATGATCACGGGCTCGGCCATGCGGAAGCCGCGGATCCAGCCCGGCTTCGGCTCGGCGAGCGCCGACTCGATGATCGAGGGTCGCACGATCGACACCGGCACGTCGCCCTTCACGTCGGTGAGCGCCTGCTCGCCGAGCGCCTTGGTGAACGCGTAGGCGTCCGGCCAGCCGACGCTGGCGGCCCGAGCTCGCCCGGCCTCGACGAGTTGGTCCTTCACCCAGCGCTCGCGGAGCTGTTCGGTCTTCGACGCGAGGGCAGGCGCCCCGGCGGCGCCGAGCTCGGCGCGGGCCTCGGAGCGGAACTTGACGAGCCGTTCGGGTTCGCGGCTGGCGGCATCGCAGTCGGAACGGAGTCGCCTGCTGGCGGCGACCTCGCGGCGCCAGTCGATCCCGATGTCGAACGGGCCCGTCGCTGACGAGGATCTCCGGTGCGTTGCCGCGCCGGTTGCCGGCGACGTAACAGGTCGACACGGCGACGAGGTGGGGGGTGATGCCGATCTCGTTGCAGAGGTCGGCGATCCGCGACGGCCCGAGCAGGTTGATCTCGACCGCCGAGTCGAGCGGCGAGTCGAACGACACGGCGGCGGCGGAGTGGATGATGATGTCGCAGGAGGCGAACGTGGCCAGGTCGATGTCGTTCAGCCCGAGCCCGTCACGTGTCACGTCGCCCGACACCGTGGTGATCCGGCCGGCGACCGCAGTGTCGAAGTCGGCGCCGTGCTCCTCGCGCAGGCGGTCGAACGCATCGTTCTTGAGGATCTCCTTGCGCGTGCGTTCGGCGGCGGGTGTGCGCTTGCCGTCGCGGACGAGCAGCACGAGGTGACAGTCGGGCACGCTACGCAGGAGCCGCTCGACGAGCGCGGTACCGACGAAGCCGGTGCTGCCGGTGATGGCGATCTTCTTCCCGGAGAGCGACGCGGCGATCACGGTTGACAGTTCTAGCAGATTCGTCTACCAATTGGTAGAGAAGAGTTCCGTCTGACGGATGTGGAAGTGGGAGTGGATGGTCGAATTCGCCGAGGACGCCCGCTTCATCCCGACACGGCGCGATGCGATCGCGGTCGGGTCGACCCGGGAACGGATCCTCGACTGCTCGATCGACCTCTTCGGCACGAAAGGCGTCGACGCCGTGTCGCTCGACGAGATCGCCCGGCACGTCGGTGTCCGCAAGCAGACGGTGCTCTACTGGTTCGCCTCGAAGGACGACCTCGTCGACGGGGTGCTCGAATCGGTCGCTGCCCAGCTGCTCGTCGTGATCGACGCCGCGGTGCGTGCCGCGTCGGACGACCCGCTGGAGAAGATCGATGCGGTCGTGCGCGCCGTGTTCCGCCCGGCGGTGCGTCGTCCCGCGCTGCTCGGTCTGGTGCGTGAGATGAACCGTCTCGGGCCCGGGTCATGCCGATCGGCTCCGCGCTCGGATCGGCCCGTTGATCGATCGCGCCGTGGCATACCTGGGCAAGGAGATGGATCGAGGTCGCCTTCGTCGGGCCGACCCGGGTCTCGTGGCCGCCCTCGCCTACGCCACGGTCACCGGCATCGCCACCGAGCCCGAGGCGTTGCGCGCCGTCGGTTGGATTCCCGACGCGCCCGGCCTGCGGCGACTCCGTGACGAGATCCGGTCGTTCCTCCGCTCGGCGCTCGAGCCCTGAAGCCTGAACGCGGACTGGCTCAGCGCACGAAGACGGCGACGATGCCGCCGACGAGCAGACCCGCCCCGAGGCCGGCCGTCACGTCGAGCGGGTTGTGGGCACCCACGTACACCCGGCCGAACATGACGAGCAGCGTCAGGACCACGGGAACCCACCACCACCCGACCGGGATCGTCGGCGCGACCACCGTCGCGATCGCGGCGACGAGGATGACGTGGCCCGACGGGAAGCTGGCGCCCGAACTCGGTACGTCTCCCCGCAAGATCGCGCCGACCTCGCTCGTGCCCGGCCGCTGGCGGATCGGCGAGGTAATCGGCCATCTCGCGGCGGACGATCTTCTCGGTGCCGAGTTTGCTGATCGTCGCGATGACGACGCCGGCGGCGACCCACCAGTCGCCCGCGGCCCACGCGACGGCGATTCCGACGAGCGTTCCGACGACGAGGTTGCCCAACTGCATCGGCAGCCAGAGCGGCCAGTACAGCCAGTTCGGCAGCCCGTTCACGGCATGGAAGACGCGCGCCTCGGTCGGGCTGATCGCCGGTCGGCGAGCCTCGTACGAGGACGCGGCGAGGAGCGCCGAGGCCGACACGCCGAGACGATCAGCCACCAGAGGTTCATGCGCTGAGCCGCCCGCGCAGGTCGTCGAGGAGACCCGGCCGCGTCTTCAGTGCCCCGCGGGTCGCGCCGCTGAGCGCCCAGGGCTGCAGCCGATCGACGGCCCGGTGCAGCGTCGCCCGGTCGACGGTTTCCAAGGCCGGCGCGACGGCACGGTCGGCGCCGACGTACACGCTCGACGAACACAGGAGTTCGGCGACATCGTTGGCCAGCAACAGCTCCGACGCCGCCATCTCGCTGAAGCCGAAGTCGATGATCCACACCGCCCCGTCATCGCCGAGGAACACGTTCGCGAGGCGCAGGTCGCGGTGCGCGATGCCGTGGCGGCGCAGGTCGGCGATCGCCTGCCAGATGGCGTCGAGCACCTCGTCGGTGACGTCGTCCGGATCGAGTTGGTCGAGCGACCTGCCCGCCACCGCGTCGTAGGCGAGCACCAACGACTCGGGCTCGGCGACCGCCAATGCCCGCAGGCGCGGCGTCCGAATGCCGAGATCACGCGCCGCGAACGCGAGGAGTGCTTCGTGCTCGATGGCCCGACGCAGCGACGAGAACGGACGTTCATCGCCGAGGTCGCGGCGTTGCAGCTTGCGGTAGAGCCGGAACATGAGATCGGCGCTGCGCTCGTCGCGGCCGAGCACCTTCACGAACAGTCGTTCACCGTCGGGTGTCACGGCGAAGTACGGGGTCGATCCGCGTGCGTCGACGCTCGCCGGCGTGATCTGGTCGACCGCGAGTCCCACCGTGGCCAGACCCGAGGCGATCGATTCGGCCCCCGCCCGGCGCGCCGGGGCGCCGACGATCACGATCGCGGCGGCGCCGGCGAACCACCCGAGGAGCACGGCCTGTACCGACCCGAACGACATCTCCGACGTCAGCGTGCGCACCAGCATGAGCGCGATGACGGCGACCCATCCGACCTGCCGCCACCGGCGGCTCAGCCACGGCGCTCCCGCGGTCAGTGCGGCGGCGAACACCGCGAGGCCGATCGGCGTCGGGAACCATTCCGACGTGAGCGGCCCGAGATCCGGAGTCGGGCGTGGCGACCACGAGCGCCCTCGTCGACGCCGGCAAGACCCTCGAGCAGGGCGACGAGGACCGCCGCGATCACGCCGCCGAGCGCCATCGCCACCGGAGCCGCCCATCGGGCGCGGACGGCGGTCCAGGCCAGGCCACCGACGAGCACGACGATGGTGAGCAGGCGGGTGCCGGCGACCACCGCCGTGAGCAGCCAGTCGGGGACCGCGTCGATGCCGGCGAGGAAGTCCGAGGCGAACACGACCACGGTGTCGCCGAACAACCACGCCACGAGGAAGACGATGACGACCGCGATCGCTGCGACGATCAGCCGGAGGAAGTCGGCCGGCGACCTGACCCGTGCGGGACCCGCGTCGTCTGGTATGTCGGGGGATCGGCAGAGGACATCGACAGGATCATTGCACCACCCGCTCCTCACCACCCGTGATCTCGCCTCCCAACCCCGTCGACGGTTCAACCCCCGTTTGCGTCGGGATTTCTGAGGGCCAGCCCCTCAGAAATCCCGACGCAAACGAGGATTGGGGCCCGGTCAGTGGGTGGTGTTGCGACGGCGGCGGGCCTGTCGTTCGATGGCGAGGGCCACGAGCCGGTCGATGAGTTCGGAGTACGGCACGCCGGAGTGGATCCACAGCTTCGGGTACATCGAGATCGGTGTGAAGCCCGGCATGGTGTTGACCTCGTTCAGGAGGAATCCCCGGCCGCGACCCTGCTCGTCCATCTCGTAGAAGAAATCCACACGGGCCAGACCCTCGCATCGCAGGGCTCGGAACGCCCGAAGCGCGAGGGCGCGCACCTCGGCCGTCGCCGCATCGCCGAGGGGGGCGGGGATCAACAGTTGGGCCCCGTCGGTGACGTACTTGTCCTCGTAGCTGTAGAACTCCTCGCCCGGCACGATCTCACCGGGTACGGACGCCTCCGGCTCGAGGTTGCCGAGCACTCCGACCTCGATCTCGCGGCCGACGATCGCCTCTTCCACCACGACGGTCTCGTCGTAGCCGAGCGCGACATCGATCGCATCGCGCAGCTCCTCGACCGTGTGGGCCTTCGACACGCCGACCGACGAACCCATGTTGGCGGGCTTGACGAAGGCCGGGAGTCCGAGATCGTCGGCCAGTTCCGCCGGCATGCCGGGCGTGAGCTCATGTTCGCCGAACGAACGGAACCGGGCCTGCGGTATCCCCGCCGCCAGCGCCACCTGCTTCGCCATCGCCTTGTCCATGCTGACGGCCGAGCCGAGGACACCGCTGCCGACGTAGGGCATGTCGGCCAGTTCCAGCATCCCTTGGACCGTGCCGTCCTCGCCGAGTGGACCGTGGAGCAGCGGAAGGACGACGGTCCGTCCGCCCGGCTTGGCAGCGTCCGTGAGCATGGGGGTGGGCGACACGACCGGGCCGGACGGATCGAGCCGGCCCGGCAGGGCCTCGGGGCCGGCGGCGAGCGCCGCGGCGGCACCCTCGGCGATCGCCCACTGGCCGTCGGTGGAGATCCCGACGGGGGTGATGCGGTACTTCGTCGGATCGGCGGCGCGCAGCACGTGGGCGGCCGTGGTGCACGACACGTCGTGTTCGGCCGATCGACCGCCGAAGATCACCACGAGATGGATCCGATCGTCGGTCATCGGGTGGCGATCCCATCGTGGTCCATCGGCCGAACGGTACCGTTCGACCTCGTGAGGATTCTGGCATCGGACGCGGCCGCCGCCGTCGGCGGGCGCCTCGTCGGACCCGACGTCGAATTCGACGGGGCATCGTTCGACTCACGGTCGACCCGCCCTGGCGAACTGTTCGTACCGATCGTGGCCGAACGCGACGGCCACGATTTCATCGGTCAGGCGCTCGGCGGCCGGAGCGGTCGCGTTCCTCACGAGCCAGCCGGCGGACCGGCGGTGGCGACGGCACGGCGATCGAGGTCGCCGACACGGCGGCCGCGTTGATGGCGCTCGCCCGATGGGCGCGCCGCCGATCGACCGCCCGCGTCGTGGGCGTCACCGGCAGCGTCGGCAAGACGTCGACGAAGGACTTCATCGCAGCCGCGTGCGCCGCCGCACGACGGACCACGGCGAACGAACGCAGCTTCAACAACGAGCAGGGCCTACCGGTCACGATCCTCAACGCGCCGGACGACACCGAGGTGCTCGTGTTGGAGATGGGCGATGCGCGGGTTCGGCGAGATCACCCGACTGTGCGACGTCGCCCGACCCGACATCGGGGTGGTCACCACCGTCGGTCGTTCCCACACGGAACGGGTCGGGGGGATCGAAGGCGTCGCGGTCGCCAAGCGCGAGCTCGTCGAGGCGTTGCCGGCGTCGGGGACCGCCGTGCTCAACGCCGACGACGAACGCGTGAAGGCGATGGCCGCGCACACGGGAGCGCACGTGCTCACGTATGGCCGGACGGGCGACGTGCGGGTGACCGACCTGTCCCTCGACGAACTCGCCCGCCCGCGTTTCACGATCGACACGCCGTGGGGTTCGAGTCACGTGCGCATTGGCGACGAGCGGTGCGCACATGGCGATGAACGCCGCCGGCGCGATCGCGGTGGCCGGCGCGCTCGGTGTTCCGTTGGAGGCGATGGTCGCCGGAGCTGTCGACGGCCACCGTCTCGGCGATGCGCATGCAGGTGACGGTCCTGCCCACCGGAGCGACGATCATCAACGACGCCTACAACGCCAACCCGACCTCGATGGCTGCCGCCCTCGACGCGCTCACGGCCATGCGGGCGACGCGACGGATCGCGGTGCTCGGTCTGATGGCCGAACTCGACGATCCGGTCGCCGCGCACCGGGAGATCGCGTCGCTTGGTGGCGAGCGCCGGCGTCGAGCTGATCGCGGTCGGCACCGACCAGTACGGCGTCGAGCCGTCCGCCGATCCGATCGCCGACCTCGGCGATCTCGGTCCGGGCGATGTGGTCCTCGTGAAGGCGAGCCGAGCCGCAGGACTCGACCGCATCGCCGACCAACTGACCCGTTTGCGTCAGGATTTCCGAGGACCGGTCCTCGGAAATCCTGACGCAAACGTGGATTTGGGGCTGACGGGACGGGGCAGGTCGACGGGTCAGACGCGCGGGTCGCGTTCATCGGAGTGAACCGTTCACCGCCGTCCGCTTCGGCCAGGAACGCCGACTGCGGGAGGCGGCGCAGGTCGAGCCACCTCGCCAGGAACAGGGCGAACACGGCGCCGAAACCCAGCACGGCCCGCACGCCGATCCACTCGATCACGACGCCGAAGATCAGGTTGCCGATCGGGACCGTCCCGCCGAACACCATGAACCACAGGGGCATCACGGTGGCCCGCTCGGTGTTCTTCATGTTCAGCTGCAGTGTCGTCGTGATCGCCGTGGCGGTCATGAAGTAGGTGAAGCCCAGCACGAACGCCACCGGGAAGGCGAGCGCCGGGCCGCGCACCTGGGAGAACACGCCGAGCGAGATCGCGAAGCCGACGAAGCCGCGCGACGATCAGCATCTTGCGGTCGAGCAGCGCGAACACCGTGCCGACCGCCATCGCTCCGCAGAACGCGCCGGTGCCCCAGACGGCGTACAGCCAGCGATACGTGCTGCCGCCCGACTGGATGCCGAAGGCGAGGCGGGAGACCGACGGGAACAGGCCGATGAACACGAGGCTGAACAGCGAGAACAGGAACATGCCGAAGAGCAGCCGCCTGAGCACGAGGCGCTCGCGCACGGTCCTGATGCCGGTGCCGAGTTGGCGCCATCCCTTGGGTCGGTCGAGGCTCTTCACGTCGGGCATGTGCACGTAGAGGAGCGCGGCGATGAAGAACAGGTACGTGAACGGAGTTGACGACGAAGATCTGCGACACCGACATCCCAGCGGCCGCCAGGAGTGCGGCGAGGACCGGGCCGACGACGCGGGTGCCGTTCATCATCGCCGAGTTGAGGCTGATCGCCCCGGGGAGGTCCTGGCGGTGCACGAGCAGTGGCATCGACGACTGGAACGCCGGCGCATTGAACGCGTTGGCGATCCCGATGCACGAGCTGGGACGCGAACAGCGTCCAGATCGCGGCATCGACGGCGACGAAGTAGGCCACGAGGAGGGTGAAGACCGCCGAGAGCGCCTGCATCGAGACCTGCAGCTTCTGCTTCGACACTCGGTCGGCGAGCACGCCGGCGGGGATCGACAGCACGAGCAGCGGGCCGAGCTGCATGAACACCATCACGCCGACGAGCGCCGGGCGTCCGGTGCGGTCGTCGATGTAGGCCGGCAGCGTGAAGTTCTGCATCCACGTGCCGATGTTCGACAGGGCGAGGCCGGTGAAGATGATCCGGAACTTGCGGTACGACAGCGCCGCTCGGGCGGTACCCGGCTCGTAGCCGTGCTCGGGCGGGGTGAGGATCTCAGCAGCGGTGGTCATCGTGGACGGGCGGTCGGGAGCTTGACCCGTCGGTCAAGTTACCGTGCCGTCGCGAACCCGAGTGACAGGGTTCCGTGTGACGTCGGCCGTCCGATCCGGGTCGCCGCGTCGCCAGGTCAGCGGTACGGTCAGCGGAACTGCCGGGCGAACGTGCGGATGTCGTCGACGAAGAGGTCGGGCACCTCGAAGGCGGCGAAGTGGCCGCCTTTCGGCTGTTCGACCCAGTGGCGGATGTCGGTGAAGCTCTCCTCGACCCACGCCCGCACCGGGGGGACGATCTCCTTCGGATACACCGCGAACCCCGATGGGATGTTCACCGTGAACCCTGGCCCGCGCCCGAAGCTCTCCCAGTAGAGCCGTGCCGACGACGCTCCGTTGCCGTTGATCCAGTAGAGCATCACGTTGTCGAGCAGTTCGTCGCGGGTGAGCACGTTCTCGGGGTGCCCGTCGCAGTCGGTCCACGCCCAGAACTTCTCGAGGATCCACGCCGCCTGCGCGGCGGGTGAGTCGACGAGGCCGTAGCCGACGGTCTGCGGGCGCGTGCCCTGCTGCTTCGAGTAGCCCGAATCCCAATCCCGGTAGTAGGTCGCACCGGCGAGCGCCCGCTGTTCCTCGGGCGTCAGTTCGCCGTCGATCTTCGGGCGAGCGCCCATCGCCAGCGTCACATGGACGGCGGCGCAGTGGTCGGTGTCGGTCGCGCCGATCGCCGTGGTCACCGCCGACCCCCAGTCGCCGCCCTGGGCGAGGTAGCGGTCGTACCCGAGATCGGGCCATCAGTGTCGGCGAACGCCTCGGCGATCTTCGGCACGCCCCAACCGGTCTCCGTCGGCTTGCCCGAGAATCCGAACCCCGGCAGCGAGGGCGCCACGACGTGGAACGCGTCGGCGGCGTCGCCGCCGAACGCGGTCGGGTTCGTCAGCGGCTCGATGACCTTGTGGAACTCGACGATCGACCCGGGCCAGCCGTGGGTGATCAGCAGCGGGACAGCGTCCTCGTGCGGCGAGCGGACGTGGATGAAGTGCACGTCGAGGCCGTCGATCGCGGTCGTGAACTGGTCGAACCGGTTGAGCGCCGCCTCCCGCGCCCGCCAGTCGTACTCGTCGGCCCAGTACGCGCACACGTCCTGGACGTACGCCAGCGGGATGCCCTGTGACCAGTCGTCGACCAGTTCGCGTTCGGGCCACCGCGTGTCGTGCAGCCGCCGCCGCAGGTCGTCGAGCACCGCCTCGTCCACGTCGATGGTGAACGGAGTGATCACGTGGTCAGCCATGTCCGGACTGTAGGAGTGAAGCGCCCGGTGTCTGGCACCGAACGTTTCAGGCGCGGGAGGGGCCGTCGGTGGGGGTGCCGGCGAACGCTTGGGCCTTGAGCATCCAGTCGCGGGCGGCCTCGCCCGTCACGTGGAGATCGGTGTCGTCGACGTGCCGGCGCTGCGTGACCACGAGGCAGAAGTCCTCGGCCGGGCCGACGACCGATTCCGTCGCATCGTCCGGGCCGAACTGCCACACACCGCCGGTCGGCGCCGTCAGCTCGACACCCACCGCAACGTCGGGGATCTCGAGGCGACGGTTGAGGTAGGTCCAGCCACGGGTGATGTAGCCGAGTTGCGCGATGTGCCGGAGACGGTCGGTCGGCGGCCGGCTCGCGCCGACCGTGTCGACGATGTCCTGGCCGTGGGCCCACGTCTCCATCAGGCGGGCGGTGAGGAACGACTTGGCGCCCATCGACGGGCCGTACCAGACGACGCGATCGTCGTCGGCGAGCGTCGACGACACCTCGGCGAGGTGCAGCCGGTTCGCCCGCCAGGCTTGGAGCAGTTCGAACGGCGTCCATCGCTCGGGCCGCGTCGAGTGTCGGATCGGTCCCGGTCGACGGGCCGATGCCATCCCGTCCAGCAGCCGCGTGACCGTGTCGGTGAACGCCTCGGGATCGGTGATCGCGAGTCGCCGCGGTGCCGTCGAAGTACATCAGGTGACCGATCTGATCGGCCACCGTCCAGCCCGGGCTGGGCGTGGGCAGCGCCCACTGTTCGACGGTGAGGCCGGCGACGATCGCGTCGAGGTCGGCCTGCTCGGCGAGCAGGTCGGCGCGCACCTTCTCGACCGTGAGCGCCGTGTTCATGCTGTCGTTCTACTCACCGCCACGCCGAACGGCGAACTCGCACGACCGATCGCCTACCTTGTCCCGCGTGCCGGTAGTGAGCGATGCGATGACCATCGGGACCGTGCTGCGCAGTCGGCTCGACACCAAAGTCGACGAGTACCGGGCGAACCTCGCCGCAGATGCAGGCGCTGTGGGACACGGTCGCCGCCGAGATGGCCTCGCGTGCCGACGATCGGCGGGCAGCGCTACGTCGACCGGCATCACGCCCGCGACAAGATGCTCGTGCGCGAACGGATCGAACGGCTCGTCGACCCGAACACGGCGCTGCTCGAGCTTGAGCCCGCTCGCGGCGTGGGGGACGCAGGACATGGTCGGCGCGGGCATCGGTCAACGCCATCGGCGTCGTCGAGAACACGCTCGTCGCGATCAGCGGCACCGACATGACCTACCGCGGCGGGTCGGCGAACCCGACGAGCTGGCGGAAGCAGCAACGCTTCTACGAGATCGTCAAGGAGAACCGGCTCCCGCTGATCCTGCTCAACGAGTCGGCCGGTGCCGATCTGCCCCGCCAGGCCGACCTGTTCATCCAGGGCGGGGCCAGCTTCCGCGACCTCACCCAGATGTCGAAGATGGGCATCCCGCACGATCACGGTCGCGTTCGGGCCGAACACGGCCGGCGGCGCCTACACGCCGGGGATGAGCGACTACACGGTGTTCGTCAAGGGCCGCGGCACGGCGTACCTCGGCGGCCCGCCGCTCGTGAAGATGGCGATCGACGAGATCGTCGACGAGGAGACGCTCGGCGGCGCGGAGATGCACTCGCGCACGAGCGGACTGTCCGACTACCTCGCCGCCGACGAACTCGACGGCGCTCCGCATCGCCCGCCAGATCGTCCGTCACCTCCGCTGGAAGCGGCTCGGTCCCGGCGCCCACCGAACCGCCGGACGACCCGCTGCTACGACCCGGCCGAGCTGCTGGGGTGCGCGTCGGCCGACGTGCGCATCCCGTTCGACATCCGTGAGGTGCTGGCCCGACTGCTCGACGGCAGCCGGTTCGAGGAGTTCAAGCCGCTGTTCGGCGACAAGTTGGTGTGCGGCTGGGGATCGATCTGCGGCTTCCCGGTCGGCGTCCTCGGCAACAACGGGATCCTCTTCTCCGAGGAGGCCAAGAAGGGCTCGCAGTTCATCCAGCTGTGCAACCGAACGAACACACCGCTGCTGTTCCTGCACAACATCACCGGCTTCATGGTCGGCTCGAAGGCGGAGCAGGGCGGCATCATCGTCAACGGGGCGAAGATGATCAACGCCGTGTCGAACTCCACGGTGCCGCACTTCAACCTGATGGTCGGCGCCAGCTACGGCGCCGGCAACTACGGCATGGCGGGCAAGGCGTACAACCCGCGGCTGATCTTCTCCTGGCCCAACCATCGCATCGCAGTGATGGGGCCGAAGCAGCTCGCCGGCGTGATGGAGATCGTCGCCCGCAACGCCGCGGCGGGGCGGGGGATCGAGGTCGACGAGGACGCGATCCTGGCGCAGACCGCCGCGCTCGAAGCGCAGATCGAGCACGAGTCGACCGCGCTCTACTCGACGGGCCGAGTCTGGGACGACGGGATCATCCATCCGGCCGACTCCCGCACGGTGATGGGGATCGCGCTGGCCGCCGCGCACAGCAATGCCATCGTCGGGCGCCACCGAGTACGGCGTGTGGAGGCACTGATGGTGATCGAACGCCTGCTCATCGCCAACCGGGGCGAGATCGCCGTGCGGATCGCGCGGACCGCGTCGCGGCTCGGGATCGAGACCGTCGGCGTGTACTCCGAGCCGGACACGAACGCCCTGCACGTCGATTCGGTCGACGTGGCGGTGGCGCTCGGCGGATCGACGCCGACCGAGTCGTACCTGCGGGGCGACGCGATCATCGCCGCCGCGCTAGCGCACCGGATGCCGACGCCATCCATCCCGGGTACGGGTTCCTCGCCGAGAATGCCGAGTTCGCGCAGGCGGTGATCGATGCAGGGCTCGTCTGGGTCGGCCCGACGCCCGAGCAGATCCGGCTGCTCGGTGACAAGGTGGCGGCGAAGAAGGCGGCGGTCGAGGCCGGCGTGCCGACCGCGCCGATCCACGAGATCGTCGACGGCGCGGTCCCCGACGGACGTGTCGTTCCCGGCGTTGGTCAAGGCGGCCGCGGGCGGCGGCGGGCGCGGCATGCGCATCGTGCGTTCGGCCGAGGAGCTGGCCGGAGCGATCGAGGCATCGTCACGCGAGGCGCTGTCGGCGTTCGGCGACGGCACGGTGTTCGTCGAGCCGTACATCGAACGCGGTCGCCACGTCGAAGTGCAGATGATCGGTGACAAACACGGCAACGTGGTGCACCTCGGCGAGCGGAGTGTTCGATCCAGCGACGCAACCAGAAGGTGATCGAGGAGTCGCCGTCGGCGGGAATCACGGCCGACATCCGCGCCGCGCTGTGCGAGGGGGCGTTGGCGCTCGCGGGGCCGTCGGCTACCACGGTGCCGGCACGGTCGAGTTCCTCGTCGGCGACGACGGCACGGTGAACTTCCTCGAGGTCAACACACGGCTGCAGGTCGAGCACCCGGTGACCGAGGCCGTGACGGGCCTCGATCTCGTCGAGCTGCAGTTGCTCGTGGCGGCCGGCGAGCCGCTGCCGATCACGCAGGCCGATGTCCGCGTCGACGGGCACGCGATCGAGGTTCGGGTGGTCGCCGAGGATCCCGCCGCCGGTTGGCTGCCATCGACGGGAACGCGTCGCGGTGTTCGACATCGGCGAGGGGGTCCGCGTCGACACCGGGTTCCGTGCCGGCGCTGTCGTGTCCGCCGACTACGACTCGCTGCTGGCCAAGGTGATCGCGCACGCGCCCGACCAGGACGCAGGCGGCCCACACGCTCGCCAGGGCGCTGCGCACGTCGCAGGTGTCGGGTGTTCGCACGAACATCGAGGCGATGGCGACGATCCTGCTCGAGCCCGACTTCCTCGCCGCGGCGACGCCGACCGCCTACCTCGACGAACACCCCGACACCGTGGCGCATCGACCGCTGGCCGGCGGTGGTGTCGCGCTGCTGCTCGGTGCGGTGTTCGCCCTGGAGCAGCACGACCGGTCGGCCGATCCGGTCCTCGGGTTCGCCCCGTCGGGCTGGCGCAACCTGCGCACGCAGGGCCAGCGCGAGCAGTGGACCGACCTCACGTCCGGCGACGAGCACCACGTCGAGTTCGTCTTGCACGGGCGTGACCGAGCGACGGTCCATCTGGGCCCATGGCCGTCACCCGACCGACGACGGGAGCCTGTCACCCGACGACCGCGTCAGGGTCGACGTCCGACTCCTCGATCGCACGTCCGGACGCCAAGTGGTCGAGGTCGATGGTGTTCGGTCGGCGGTCGACGTGCGGATCGAGCCGTCGGGCAGCGCGTTGCCGTCGGTGGTCGAGGCGCGCAGTCCGACGGGTGCACGAACGTTCGAGCGGGCGCCGGCGTTCGTCGTGCACGTCGGCCGACGTCGGCGGTGGCGGGCCGATTTCGCCGCTGCCCGGAACGGTGATCGCCGTCCATGTCGCGGTCGGCGACTCGGTCGTGGAAGGCCAGTTGCTGATGGTCGTCGAGGCGATGAAGATGGAGCACAAGATCACCGCGCCGTCTGTCGGCGGTGGTGAGCGAAGTGCGCTTCGCCGTCGGCGATCGCGTCGACACCGGCGACCTGCTCGTGGCGCTGGACACGCCGGAGGAGTGAAGGGCCGGTCGTGACGCTCAGCCCGTCGCCCGCGCCGATCCGCATCGCCAACTGCTCGGGTTTCTTCGGCGACCGGCCGAGCGGTGCGCTCGAGATGGTCGAGGGCGGCCCGATCGACGTCCTCACGGGTGACTGGCTGGCCGAGCTGACGATGCTGATCCTCAGCCGGATCCGGGCCAAGCGGCCGGGTGCGGGGTTCGCCCGCACGTTCGTCGATCAGATGGAACAGGTGATGGGCACGTGCCTCGACCGGGGCATCAAGGTGGTGTCGAACGCCGGCGGCCTCGACCCGGGTGGGTGCGCCGACGCCGTGGCCGAGGTGGCCGACCGGCTCGGTCTCGCCCCGACGATCGCCTACGTCGACGGCGACGACCTGATGCCGCGCCTCCCCGAGCTCCTCGCATCCGGCGCCCTCCGCCCCTTCGACCCCTCCACCCCAGCGGTCCCCGATCCCCGTTTGCGTCGGGATTTCGGAGAGGCGGGCCTCAGAAATCCCGACGCAAACGAGGGTGGGACGGTGTTCGGGGGTGACCCGGGGCGGTTCGTCACGGCGAACGCCTACCTCGGGTGTTTCGGGATCGTGGAGGCGCTGGACCGCGGCGCCGACATCGTGATCACCGGCCGGGTCACCGACGCCGCCGTCACCTGCGGCCCGGCGGCATGGCATCACGGCTGGCAGCGTGACGACTTCGACCAACTCGCGGGAGCGGTCGTCGCCGGCCACGTGATCGAGTGCAGCGCGCAGGCCACCGGAGGCAACTACTCGTTCTTCACCGAGATCGAGGGCCGGAACGAGGTCGGTGGGCGGGCACGGTTCGGCTTCCCGTGGGCCGAGGTGGCGGCCGACGGCTCGTCGGTGATCGGCAAGCACGACGGCACCGGGGGAGCGGTCACGATCGGCACCGTCACGTCGCAACTGCTCTACGAGATCACCGGCCACGAGTACCTCGGCCCCGATGTGACCGCTCGCTTCGACACGATCGAACTCGAGCAGGTGGAACCGGACCGTGTCCGCATCAGCGGCGTGCGCGGGCAGGCGCCACCGTCGACCCTCAAGGTCGCGACGAACGAGCTCGGCGGTTACCGCAACTCGTTCACCGTTGCGCTCACCGGCCTCGACATCGACGAGAAGGCCGCCCTCGCCGAAGCCACGTTCTGGGATGCGTGTCCCGTACGGGCCCGACGACTTCGACTCGATCGTCAGCCGGGTGATCCGCACCGACAAGGCCGACCCCGCGACGCAGGAGGAGGCGACGGCGATCTGGCGCGTCACGGTGAAGGATCGTGACGAACGCAAGGTGGGCCGGGCCTTCGCCGATGCGATGGTGCACACCGCGCTCGCCGGCATTCCGGGCATGTACGGCCTCGGTGGCGGCCCGGGTCCGGGGTCACCGTTCGGTGTGTACCGGCCGGCGACGATCCCGAGCGACCTCGTGCCGCAGTACGTGCATGTCGTTGGTCAGGCGACCGTGCAGGTCGACTCGGTCGCACCGGCGGGCGACCCGATCGATTCCGATCGACGAATCAACGGAGCGCGCCCCGGCGCCGCCCGGTCCGACGGTCGACCGCCCGCTCGGCGCGTTGGTGGGCACCCGATCCGGCGACAAGGGTGGCGACGCCAACCTCGGTGTGTTCGTGCGCACCGACGCCGCCTGGCCGTGGCTCGACGAGTTCCTCACCGTCGAGCGGCTGCGCGCGCTGCTGCCCGAGGCGGAGGATCTCGTCGTCGAGCGGTACCGGTTCCCGAAGATCCGTTCGCTCAACTTCGTGATCCGCGGGCTGCTCGAGGAAGGCGTTGCCGCATCGACCCGCCAGGATGCGCAGGCCAAGGCGCTCGGCGAATGGCTCCGGGCCCGCGTGGTCCCGATTCCCGAACGCCTGATCGCGACCTGATCGCGAACTGGGCGCGTTCAGCCCAGGATGAGTTCGGCGAAGCTCGGCAACGCCGCGGCCGGCCCGCCGACGAGGAACTCGGTGATGCAGGTCTCGCGCCAGCGGTCGAGTTCGCCGCGGATCTTGTCGGGCGGCCCGACGAGTGCGACGTCCTCCACCATGGCGAGCGGGATCGCCGCCGCGGCTTCGGCCTTCTTGCCCTGCAGGTACAGCTCCTGCACCCGGTCGGCCACGTCGCCGTAGCCCATCCGGGCGAACACCTCGTAGTGGAAGTTGGCACCCTTCGCGCCCATGCCGCCGGCGTACAGGGCGAGGAACGGGCGCACCATGTCGGCGCACTTCTCGACGTCGTCGCCGGGGATCACGGTGACGGTCGCCGTGACCTCGAACCGGTCCGCCTTGCCGGCATCACCGGATGCCTCGAACCCCTGCCGGAGACAGTCGCGGTAGAACCCGTCCTCCTTCGGGGAGAAGAACAGCGGGAGCCAACCGTCGCAGATCTCGGCCGCCAGCGCGACGTTCTTCGGGCCTTCGGCGGCGAGGTAGATCGGGATCTCGTTCCGCAATGGGTGGACCGTCGACTTCAGCGCCTTGCCGAGCCCGGCACCGCCCTCGAGCGGCATGTCGTAGAACTCGCCGTGGTACTCCACCGGCTCGTCGCGGGCGACGATCTTGCGCACGATGTCGACGTACTCCCGGGTGCGGGCGAGGGGCCTCGGGTAGGGCTCGCCGTACCAGCCCTCCACCACCTGCGGGCCCGACGCGCCGAGCCCGAGGATGAAGCGGCCGTTCGAGAGGTGGTCGAGCGTGATCGCCGCCATCGCCGCGGTGGCCGGGGTGCGGGCGGACATCTGCATGATTGCCGTGCCGAGCTTGAGCGTCGTCGTGCTCGCTCCCCACCAGGCGAGCGGTGTGAGCGCGTCGGAACCGTACGCCTCGGCCGTCCAGATCGAGTTGAACCCGAGCCGCTCGGCTTCGACGATCGCCTCCGCGGCACCGGCGGGCGGACCGGCCGACCAGTACCCCGTGTTGTAGCCGAGCTTGATGTCTCCCATCACCGCAAGGTACGGCACCCGGCGCGAGGATCGTCAGGTGGACGACGACCGGCTGGTGGTGACTTCGAGCGTCAAGATCCCGCGCCACGAACTCGTCGTGCGCTTCTCCACATCGGGTGGGCCAGGTGGCCAGCACGCGAACAAGACGGCCACGCGGGCGGAACTGACCTTCGACGTGGAAGCCTCAGGTGCGTTCACCGACGACGCAACGCGACCGCGTGCGATCGAAGCTCGGCCCGGTGATCCGCGTCGTCGCCGACGACGAGCGCTCCCAACTTCGCAACCGCGCCCTCGCCGAAGAACGGCTCGTCGAGCGTCTCCGCGGCGCACTCCACGTCGATCGTCCCCGCCGGTCGACCCGCCCGACCCGCGGATCGCAGCAGCGCCGGATCGACGGCAAGAAGCAACGCGGCGAGACCAAGCGCGCCCGCCAGCGCCCTTCGATCGACGACGACTGAACCCGAACCGAACCCCGATCACCGTTTGCGTCAGGATTTCCGCGCGACAGTCCTCCGAAATCTTGACGCAAACGAGGATTGGACCCTCGGATGGGCTTGGTCGGATGGGTCCGCGGACGCGGGGTCAGGCGAGGGCGTCGATGGCGGTGGCGCCGAGGGCTTCGGCGACGGCCGGGTTGGCGTGCTCGCCTCCGACGGTGTTCAAGCCGTGGACGATCGACGGGTCGCGGCGGGCCGCCCCGATCGCGCCGTGCAGCGCCACCTCCAACTGGTACGGCAGCGTCGCGTTCGTCAAGGCGTAGGTCGACGTGTGCGGCACCGCCCCCGGCATGTTGCCCACCGCGTAGTGCACGACGCCGTGGGCGACGTACGTCGGCTCGTCGTGGGTGGTCTCGCGTGTCGTGGCGATGCAGCCGCCCTGATCGACCGCGACGTCGACGATCACCGAGCGGGGCTTCATCTGGGCGACGAGGTCCTCGGCGACGACGACCGGTGCCCGCCCGCCGGCGACGAGCACGGCACCGATCACGAGGTCGGCATCGATGACGGCCCGTTCGATCGCTCCGCGATTCGACGCCGCCGTCACGATGCGGCCGCGATGGATCTGGTCGACGAAGCGGAGCCGATCGAGGTTCTTGTCGATCAGGACGACCTCGGCCTCCATCCCCGCCGCGATCCACGCCGCGTTCCACCCGACATTGCCAGCCCCGAGCACGACGACCTTGGCCGGGCGAACGCCGGGCGATCCTCCCATCAGCACCCCTCGGCCACCGTTGTGGCGTTCGAGGAAGTGCGCCCCCATCTGCGGAGCCAGACGGCCGGCGACCTCGCTCATCGGCGCGAGCAGCGGGAGCGATCCGTCGGCCAGCTGCACGGTTTCGTAGGCGACCGCGGTGGTGCCGGCAGCGAGCAATGCCTCGGCGACCGCGGGGTACGCCGCCAGGTGGAGATAGGTGAACAGCGTCAGGTCGGCGCGCAGGAAGCCGAACTCCTCCGCCTTGGGCTCCTTCACCTTGACCACCAGGTCCTGGGCCCACGCATCGGCGGCCGTCGGCACGATGTCGGCTCCGGCCGCGCGGTAGTCGGCGTCGCTGATCGACGCACCTTCGCCGGCGCCCGCCTCGACCATCACCTCGATGCCGTGGCGCTCGAGCTCGCGGACGCCGTCGGGCGTCATCGCCACGCGGTGCTCGGCAGTCTTCACCTCCTTCGGTACACCGACCGTTCGCATCGTGGGGGAAGGCGCAGCCATCCGGTCATCTTGTCATCGAACGGTGATGCGTCGGACGCTACGGTTTGCGAGGACATGACGAAACGTGATGCGCTCGCCGTCGCCCTCGGCCCCGCCGGCTCTCCCGAATGGCTCGAGGATGCGATCCGCGATGGGGGAGGCCATCTCGTCGGACTCGACGAGTGCGAAGCGATCGTGTGGAGCGACGCTCGCAATCCCGATGCGTTGGGCGAGGCGATCGACCAGGCGCCGCGCCTGCGCTGGGTCCAACTCCCGTTCGCCGGGATCGAGAACTTCGTCGACCACCTCGACGACGAGTACACGTGGACCTGCGGGAAAGGCGTCTACGCCGAGCCGGTCGCCGAGATGGCGTTGGCCCTCGCCGTCGCCGGCCTGCGCAACATCGGCCAGTACGCGGCGGCGACCACATGGTCGGGGCCCGCCGGTCGAAATCTGCTGGACGCCCGCGTCACGATCCTGGGCGGCGGGGGGATCACCGAGTCATTGGTCCGGTTGCTGCAGCCGTGGAACTGCCACATCACGGTCGTCCGCAACCACGCTCAACACATGGACGGCGTGGACGACGTGCTCGAGTCGGACCGGTTCGCCGACGCACTGCCTGGCGCCGACGTGGTGGTGCTGGCACTCGCGTTGACCCCGGAGACCGACGGTCTGTTCGGACGCGACGAGTTCGAGCTGATGGAGGACCACGCGTGGATCGTCAACGTGGCACGCGGTCGTCACATCATCACGGACCACCTCGTCGAAGCGCTGCAACGCCGCACGATCGGTGGCGCCGCGCTCGATGTCACCGATCCCGAGCCGTTGCCGGACGGGCACGCGCTGTGGAGCCTGCCGAACTGCATCATCACGCCGCACGTCGGCAACACGCCTGAGATGGCCAAGCCACTCCTGGCGAAGCGGGTGACGGAGAACGTCCGTCGATATCGCAAGGGCGAGGAACTGCTCGGCCTCGTCGACGTCGAGGCGGGTTACTGAGCACGATCGACGTACGCGCCGACACTCCCGTGGACCGGTCGCCGTAATCTCGGGGCAGTGACCGATCAGAATCTGTACGACGTGCTGGGGGTGCCCCGGGACGCGTCGGGCGTGCAGATCCGTGACGCCTATCGGGAGCAGGCGCGCGTCGCCCACCCGGACCGCCAGGGCGAGGGACGGACCGGCACGAGCGGTCCCGGCGGCGAGCGCTCGATGGCCGACCTGAACGAGGCCTACCGTGTCCTGCGCGACCCTGGCCGGCGTGCGTTGTACGACGCCACCCTCCGCGACGTCGACTCGGCTCCGCCATCGTCGGTCCGGACGGCCTGGTCGCATTCGACCGACGGGTCGACGACGGAATGGTTCGAGACCGCACCGCGCCCGACCGGGCAGCGGGGTGCGATCCATCCGAGCCAGATCGGACCAGCCCGCGTGCCGTGGCGGATGCTGCTGTTCTGTGCGGCACTCGGCTGCGTCGGGGTGATCGCCCTCTCGCAGTTCACCGAACCCGGCGAGCCCGCAGGCCCCGACGGCATCCTGCACGTCGGCGAATGTGTGGTGCTCGAGCCGAACACGGACGCCCGCGAGGTCGTTTGCCGCCGCGACGATGCCGATCCGGATCTCGTCGTGCGGGCATTCATCCCGTTCGGGGCGACGTGTCCGGGACTGACGGAGCCCCACCGCGACCGTCAAGGGATGGGTGTCGCCTGCATCGATCTGGTGGAGTGAATCGCCGCGGCGCTGCTAACTTGAGGGCCCCGTAAGGGCGATTAGCTCAGTTGGAAGAGCGCCACGTTCACACCGTGGAGGTCGGGAGATCGAGACTCCCATCGCCCACCCCAAAAGTCCTGGTCAGAGGCCATTTCGCCCGACTCCGTCGACTGAGGAAATCCGGCAGGTGCACACCAGGTGCACACCTTTTTCGGAAACTTGTCGGCACGCGCCGGCAATCACGCCAAATCTTCAGTACGAGCCAGCACGGATTGACACCTGCGGACGGGCGCTCGGCGCGGCATCTCGACCCCGTTCGATCGACGGCTCGTGACGATGTTCTGATTCTCAGGACCCCGAGCGTGTTGACGAAGCAGCCCGCGTCAGCGTGCCGAATGGAGTCGCATCGATCGCGTCGCGGAGTCTGGCTGGAGTGTGATGGTGCGCGGCAGCCTGTGGGACGTCACCGATGTTCGATCGACGGCGAGCTGGAATGACGTCATGGTGCACCCGTGGGCGCCTGGTGCGAGCGACCGCTGGATGCTGGTCGAACCAACGCTCGTCACAGGGCGAGCAATCCAACGCCACCGCAATGTGCCAGCCGGTGTACGTCTGCCGTACATGCCCCCGGACTGAACTCCGGCGGGTCTCTCGTCTGCTTCAGGACCCTGCAGCGACTCGTTGCGGCGCGTAGGCGTTGTGGCGAACGGAGTTGGGCGGGCGGAATACGACGACCGGAACGTCAGCCATACGCACGATGTCCGCAGCCACCGAGCCCATTCTGAGACGTTCGAAACCGGACCGGCCGTGGGTCGCCATGAAGATCAGCGAGGCGTCCCGGGCCACAGCAAAATCCACGATTGGGCCGGCCGCGTGGGTGCCGTGGAGCACGTCGAACTGAATCTGCCTGCCGATGCGTCGCTCGAGTCGGGTTGCTTGGGTCTGTACGTAGGACGACTCGGCGACGTCGGTGCCGATCTGCTGACCGCTTTTCACGACTTCGACCAGGCAGGGGGCGCCCCCGAATTCGATGGCCCAGGCCGCGACGATCGGGATGACACCCTCGGCGTGTGCCGATCCATCGACGGGCACCACGTACGTGCCGTCGAGCGGCGTGGGCTTCAAAGTCGCCCGCGGTCCAACCACGATGAGGGGCCCGAACATCGCCCGCAGCATCTCGTCAACGGTCCCACCGACGATGGCGGCCGATCGGCCGTGCCCGTGTGATCGCATGAGCAGCATCGAACCGGGGTTGGATTCGATGTGTCGAGTCGAGCGCGGACGCGACCGAGCGGTCAGCGAGCACTACGGCGTTGGTCTCGACTGGCTGGGGTCCGAGTCGATCGACCGCTCGCTCGAGAGCGATTCGGGCCGAGGGAACGTCGGCGAGCCGATCGACCACGGTGACGACATCAACCGTTCCCGCAACCTGCGCCGCCATGCTGGTGGCGAATGGCACCGCGTCGAACGAGAACGGTTCGAGATCAACCGGGACTACCAGATTTTCGAACATCGCGCTGCTCCTTGTCGTTGAGTCGGCGATGCCTCGATCATGCCGACCCGGATGGGGAACGGACAGGGCCCTTTGACCCCTTGAGCACCAGTCGCCGCCGAATCGTCGCCGAGACCGTCAAGATTCGAGATCGCGATCCGACTCATGTCGCCCGAGCAGGTCGAACAGCTGATCCACCGTTCTAGGGCTTGTGCGGTCCTGTGGCGAGTCGACCCAGATCTGAACGTCGGGACTGAGTCTTCGGTTGGCTTCGATCACCGGGTCCCACGATTCTTGGTCGGCTTGGTACTTGCGGACGATGACCGCATCGGCGCCCGCGACAAGCGGACACGGTCGCCCCTGGAGGACGGGGCAGGCTCGGTTGCTGGCGGGTCCGCGACACGTGACCACGTTGATTCCGGCCGCCCGGGCATTGTCTTCGAGGTCCCATTGCCCGCGTGCGGCTTCGACAAGTACACACCGTCGGGTGTGCTCGTCCGGCCACGATGGCGCGCCGTGGTGCCGATCATCAGGCGCACCACGTTCCAGCCGTCGTGTCCGATGAACACGCTCCCATCGAGCGCAGCACTGCGAGCATCGCACGATTGGCAATCATCCCATTGGGCAGCGGGGCATACCCGGCTTCGCCGACGATGGTCGCAGCGCCATGCTCGATGAGTTCCGCGACGAGCCGGGCACCGCCGCTCGGTTCGGAGGCCACCGCATTGGAAGAACTCGGGAGGGGGCCGGTATCCCCGAAGAATCGCCGATAGCGGTCCTCGTCGTCGAGGCCCTCATACAGAACGCTGAACGCTTGTGCGTCAGCCAGCGCGACCTGTCGTACGAGAAGCTGCCGATCGTCGGTGAGCGCGATTCGTTCGACGAGACCATTTTCAGTCATGACGTCGCAGTTCTGAGCGGGGGTCGATCAGGTTCGAAGCGGGTTGCACGATCACGGTGGGGCTCGTGGCGCACGCTCCTACGGCTCGGGCAATCGAGCCGGGCTTGTCGTCTCCGTGTCCGGTCGTACGTGTGCCGACGACAAGCAAGTCGGCGTTGAACGCTTGCGCGAGCAGTGATGTTGCCGGTGGGCCTTGGACCAATCTCGTGCTGATTTCGGCGTCGCACTGCTGAGCGGCGAAGTGAACGGACTCGGCGATGATGGACCGCGCTCGATCGGTCGCCGCCGTATCCTCGCCTTGCTGGGCGTGCACGATCACGAGTTCGGCCTTCCTGCGGCCGGCCTCGGTGGCTGCCCACGCGAGCGCTGCGCCAGAGGTGGCGTCCTCGACACCGACGACAACTCTGCGATGGGAGGCTGGGATGTGGCCCGCGGGTACGAGGACGACGGGACACCTGGCGTGGCGCAGTATCTCGTGGGCGATCGAGCCGAGTCGCCACGCGCCCAACAGCAGGTGACCGGCCGTTCCGATCACCAGCAGATCGCTGCTCGTGCTTTCGGCCGCGAATCGGTGTTCGGGAAGCCCCGGCAACACTGAGAAGGTGAACTGGGTCCGGGGACCGGGCTCACGCCCCGACTGCGACTGCATGAGCCACTCGGCCGTCTCGTACACCGGTCGCGGATCGGGGAGCAACCGGTCCAGCGGTCGTGAGTCGTGAGAGCTGTTCCAACAGGTGACGATCTGCAGAATTCCTCCACGATGCAGTGCCTCGCTGCTCGCCCAACGGAGTGCCGCGACTGCACCGTCGGATCCGTCGTACCCCACCGTGATCTTCGGCGAATCCGTGTCCTCGGTCGTCATGCGCACCGACGAGGATGACGTTGCGTCCACGTGTACAACTATCGGCTGTACGAGTTTGGAGGACCAGGGTCCTAAGCCTCGATCCACCGATTGGGCTTCGGGACATGGGGTCGTGATGGCTTCGGTGGGCTTGGCGTAGTCGGGTCGGCTGTTCGTGGGTGTTCGCGGCGCGACGAAGGAGGCGTCGTGGCGGTGGGATGTCAGCGCTGATGCTGTCGTGCGACAACCTCATCCGCTGGAACGCGACCCTCGGCAACATCCGCGTTGACGACCAGTTGATCGTCACCCGCACCATCCGCACCCGACTCCTCGCCATCTCCGGCCGGCTCGTCAACCGCGCTGGCCGACCCACCCTGCGTCTACCGACCCACTGGCCCTGGGCGACACAGTTCAGCCGCGCGCTCGACACGCTCCGCGCCCTGCAACCTGCGCCGGGGTAACGGCGTCCTCGCGGTCCGGCGCTCCGCGACCTGAAAGAAGGTGCCGGGCTTGCCCACGTCCCGTCCGGGAACTTCCACGCCAACTCGGTCTGGTTGCAATGCGCGGTCCTCGCTGCCGTTGTTCCGTCGGCTGCGGAAGGTCGTCAAGGTGCGAAAGGGCTCGAGCCCTGCCCGTCACACGGAATCGAGATCGACGACTGACCAGCTCCGGTGGGCGTTCCAACCGAGGATCGTGCCGCGGCGCCAGCGGGACGGTTCCGACCCTGTCAACGTGTCGAGCCATGCACGTGGGGACGCGATCCGTGACTTCGTCGGTGAACGATGCACGATGACGTCGACAATCCCGCGGTCAATGGTGGCGCGACGGAGTCGATCGAAGGGAGTCGATAGAAGTCGCGAATTCGATGGCTCAGATCGCCGACTCGACCATCAGATCGGGGGCCCGCCCCGCGCCGGTTGTCCGACCCGATCGGCGGGACCGCCCGGTTCGTCGTCGGGTTCGGCCGACCCGGCGCAGCCGACCCTGATCGACACGGTCGTGCCGGCGCCGGCTGCCGAATCGACCTGCACCGCACCTCCGCAGCGATCGACGATCTGCCGCACCGTTGCCAGCCCGTAGCCGCCGTGGTCGCCGTCCTTCGTGGCGAAATCGGGTTGGAATGCCCGCTCCATCGCCTCCCGGCTGAAACCACAACCGGTATCGCTGACCACGATCGACGTGGTGAGGTGGGGTCCCCCGGGCTTGCGGTGAGCGTCTGCCGGCTCCACACGGTGATGGTGCCCTTCGATTCGATGGCGTCGCTCCTGTTCGCGACGAGGTCGATCAGCACCTGCGTCAGGCCCACGCGGTCGATCCGAACCATCGTGTCGGTCGGTGGGATGTCCATGCGGAATGTGATGCCCCTGCGGACGAGCCGACGCAGTAGCGGCTCGATCTGGGGGAGCACCGCGCCGAGATCGCACACACGGTTCTCCTTGTCATTCGCCGTCCCAGCCAGAGGAGATCGTCGATGATCGCAAGGCCACGAGTCGACGCCGAGGAAACGTCGTCCAGCCATGAGCCGTGGAGGGTGGTCGCCGTGATGCCGCCGAATCGTGCTCCTCGTCGATCGCTACCGACGCGGCCTCGAACGCCGCCTCGTCGGCGCAGCCGCGGATCGCGACGAACACGTTCGAGGCCGTGCGCGAGTCCGGCACTGGCGCGGCCGATCAGCTCACGGCGCTGCGCGTCCTCGAGCTGGTGCTGCAGCACTTCACGCTCGAGGCGCGGCGCGTCGCTCGAGTTCGACGTGGACAGCCTCGCTCTCCTTCGCCGCCCGCCCGCGGGCCTGGGCGACCAGGAACACGAGCACGACCACGATCATCAGCATCGGCAGTTCGGTGAGTTCGGCCGACGGGGTCGAGAGCCAGATCACCGCCCACACGACGAGCAAGGTGCTCACCGTCATCCAGAGCACGAGCCGGACGGCGAATCGGCGGAACGGCAACATCAACGCGGGAGCGCGAGCAACACGAAGATCACATGGAAACCCAGGATCACGGCCCGGGTCAGCACCGTGACGACCAGCACCAAGATCAGGGCGATGTCGATCTGCACGGTCGAGGCATGTTCGGACGCGAGCCAGGCACTGATGCCGTGCCAACGTGCCGAATGCGTCGGCGCCCTTCTTCGTCGGATGTCAAGTCCATCACCGCCGCCCCGGCTCGTCTCCACCTGCGTACCCTGCTGACCCACATGGGCGCTCCCGTGCCGTGTCCGGCCCCGTATTATCCACGCCCGACCATGTCAGCGCAAGGGACTCGTCACACCCCAAGCCTGTCGCCCTGATCCGAAAGCCTTCGGGCTGTGAGCGGCGCTCGATCGGCTCAGAATCTTGACTCGGCGGCGACCGACAACTCCGTCGAGACCCGTCGCCGCACGGGACGCGTTCTGGTGATCGCCGTGGCAGCGCCCGAACGTCGGCCGTCGGTTTTCGATCGACGACGACGACCATGTGCGCGCGTTCATGCGGACTCGCCTCGAGGCGAACAACTTCCCCGTGGCCGAGGCCGGCTGGGCGAGGAGGCGTTGCGTCGGGTGGACGAGTCGGTCGACCTCGTGATCGTGGACCTCGGCTTGCCGGGCATCGACGGCTTCACGGTCGTGCGTTCACTCCGCGAGCGGTTCTCGATGCCGATCATCATGGTCACCGCGGCGGCCGACGAAGGCGACCGCGTGCTCGGTCTGGAGATCGGTGCGGACGACTATGTCGTCAAGCCGTTCCTTCCCCGCGAGTTCGTGGCGCGCGTTCGTGCGGCGCTCCGTCGCGGTCGACACGCGAGACCGAGCCACCGCCCCGACAATTCTTTGCGGTCGGCGATGTCGTGCTCGACGCCACCACGCGAGGCGCTGCCGTGGCGATCAGATCCTGCCGATGACGAATCGTGAGTTCGACCTGTTGCTGTTCCTCGTGATGTCCCCACGGCAGGCGTTCACCCGCAGCAGTCCATGCGGAACGTGTGGAAGGCGGAGCCGGGCTGGCAGGATCCCGCAACGGTCACCGAGCACGTCCACCGGCTCGTCGTCTGATCGAGGTCGATCCTGCCGTTCCGTCGCACCTCGTGACGGTGCGCGGCGTCGGATATCGCTTCGATCCCTGACGGCAATCCTGAGCGAGCCTCTCGCCTTCATTGGTGGCACGGTCATGCGCGGTGACGTGCTGTTGTTGTTCAACCGTTGATCATCGATTGACCCCCGTGCGAGATCGGTCAGCTTCAATCGTCTCCACGACGCCCGCTGTGGGGTGGTCTCGGGTGAAGGGGCGGATCATGACGAGGCGGGCGGTATCAGGGCGGGACCTTCTGCGTCCGAACCCGGGCACTCCATTGGTGCTGGTGGATGAGGTGCTTGGGCTCGACGATCAGGGCGCGGACATCGATGTGCGTCTCGACCCTTACGGCAACCGTAAGGGGACACGCGTGATCACGATCTTGATCGTCGACCCCCACATCGTCGTGCGACATGGGCTCAGCGGTTGGCTCGCGACCATCCCTGATGTTGACGTGGTCGGTGTGGCCTCCGACGGGCAAGAGGGCGTCGACGTGTGCGAGGCGTTGCATCCGGACGTCGTATTGATGGATATCGCCACGCCGGTGCGCAACGGACTCGAGGCGATCGCCGAGATCCGCGAGAGATGGCCGGACATTGCTGTCATCGCGTTCACGCGACAGCGGATGGTGAAGTGGTGAATGCGGCGTTCGCGGCCGGAGCGATGGGGTATCTGCTCAAGGATGTGGCGCCCGAGATGCTTGTCTCGAGTCTCCGCTCCGTGCTGGAGGGAGGTCTCCCGCTGAGCCCGCAGATAGCGGCGCATTTGTTCACGGTCACTCGGTCGCCGCGTAGCGTCTGACGACTCGCTGTCTCCGTGCGAGCGCCAGGTCCTCGACATGATCGCCCGGGGTGATCAGAACAAGGAGATCGCGGTGGCGCTCGGGATCAGCCATAACACTGTCCGTGTTTACTGCAGCAGTCTCTTCCAGCGTCTCGGCGTCACCAGCCGCACGCAAGCTGCGGTGTGGGCGACGCGGACGCTCCGTTCGGCCTGACGACATCGAACCGCTCGTGGCCGAGGAGGTCGCGTGAGCACGAATCGGCGCGCCCCCACTTCCGCCGCGCAGGGTTCGGGCAGGCCCGCGGACGTTGCCGCCGAACACGACGTGTGGCTGGCGGTGACCTTGGCCGACATCGAGCATGCCGGCCAACAGGAGCTGCTCAACTGGTTCACCGCGATGGGTGCCGTGCAGGAACTTGGCCTCTCGTTGGAATGGAGCACCTTCGTCGAAACCCAGTGCTTCAACAGCAACAAGGTGTTCGCCATCTGGCGGTGACTCCGCGCTCACCGCCAGCCCGACCATGAACCGCTCGGACGGTGGACCGCTCAACAACTCGAATGCCGAGTCCAGGGCGTTGCGCTGCGGTGGAGGCAGTCGTGACCTGGCAATCGTGGGAATCCCCGGGTGTGAACCGACGCCAGGTAGCGGATGGCCGCGCTGAGGCAGCCGTTGGTGGATGGCGCGCCTGGTTCTACTGCCGGGCCATTGCGACACGGAAGCGTTCGTCGGGATCGATGAAGTGGTCGTGGTCGTCGGTTCCGACGTCGAGTTGAACCCAGTGGAGCTTCCCGGTGAACCGACTCGTGTGCGGTGTGTAGTCGGGTGTCACCGTGGTGCCGGATTCGTAGCCGATGTCGGTGGTTTCGTCGGCGGAGAAGATCATCGGCTGGGTGTGCTCGACTCGGCCTGTTCCGACGAGATCACCGTCGTAGTACAGGGTGACGTCGCCGCCCTTGGCGAGCCCGCCACCGTCGTAGGCGAATTCCATCCGGATTTGGTGGCGACCGGTGGGATCGGGGCGTCGGCGACCGTGGCGAACTCTTGGATGCCGAGGGTGTTGTACACGAACTTCGCTTTACCGTCCTTGGCGTAGACGGCCCATCCGCCGAATCGGCCGCCTTGGGCGATGATGACGCCGTTGGCGCCGCCGTCGGTCACATCGATCTCGGCGGTGATCGAGAACGATCGATTCTTGATGCTGACCACGCTGTTCTCCGAGAGGCGCCCCATGCCGGGGAAGAAGAGTTGCGAGTTGCCCCGGTGACGCACCCTCGGCCTTCGGTCAGCAAGCGGGTGTCGAACCGGTTCTCCTCCGTCGGACATCGCCACCAGCCGCGGCGTCGAGCGGGCATCCCGTTCGCAGAGCGACGTTGCGGGGAGGCCGAACTCAGGCTGAACCCCCTCACATCGAACGACTGCCTCCCCAGCTGCCGTCAGACAAGACGTCAGAATCGGTGGACACGAGGTGATGCGTGGCGTACAGTCCATCTGGGATTCGGTAGACGGACCGAATGGAAGGCGGGTTATGGGATCACACTGACCACGGGCGTGGGTCCACGGATCGATAGCGGAGTGGCCGCCCATGCGCTTGGCGTTGGGCGCGATCGCGAACATCGATGTGCGTCTGACCTTACGGCAACCGTAAGGGGACACGGTGATCACGATCTTGATCGTCGACCCCCACATCGTCGTGCGACATGGGCTCAGCGGTTGGCTCGCGACCATCCCTGATGTTGACGTCGTCGGTGTGGCCTCCGACGGGCAAGAGGGCGTCGACGTGTGCGAGGCGTTGCATCCGGACGTCGTATTGATGGATATCGCCACGCCGGTGCGCAACGGACTCGAGGCGATCGCCGAGATCCGCGAGAGATGGCCGGACATTGCTGTCATCGCGTTCACCGCGACAGCGGATGGTGAAGTGGTGAATGCGGCGTTCGCGGCCGGAGCGATGGGGTATCTGCTCAGGATGTGGCGCCCGAGATGCTTGTCTCGAGTCTCCGATCCGTGCTGGAGGGAGGTCTCCCGCTGAGCCCGCAGATAGCGGCGCATTTGTTCAGGTCACTCGGTCGCCGCGTAGCGTCTACGACTCGCTGTCTCCGCGCGAGCGCCAGGTCCTCGACATGATCGCCCGGGGTGATCAGAACAAGGAGATCGCGGTGGCGCTCGGGATCAGCGATAACACTGTCCGTGTTTACTGCAGCAGTCTCTTCCAGCGTCTCGGCGTCACCAGCCGCACGCAAGCTGCGGTGTGGGCGACGCGGACGCTCCGTTCGGCCTGACGACATCGAACCCGCTCGTGGCCGAGGAGGTCGCGCGCGATGCACCAATCGGCGCGCCCCCACTTCCGCCGCGCCTGACCGAGGACGAACATCCTGACGCAGCGTGCTGCAGGTCAAGGTCGCCCGATCGGGCTGAACGTTTGGATTAGTCGCTTCGTCCCAATTGCACCCGTGGCTTGTAGGTCCATGGTGGGTGGCGGCACGGGTAAGGCGCTCCCGAACGATCGGGGGCCCCAACAAGGAGGGCTGCTATGGACGGTTTGGATCCTGGTGTGCGCACGCGCACGGCTCAGGTGTTGGCGCGACGAACGAGCAGAAGTCGGAGCGTGCGCGTTGGCGCCTGGCTCGACGTGCGAACTCGTTGCTCGTCGCTGCCGCGGTGGGAGCGGCGGTGCTTGTTCCCGCGGTGGCGTTGCCGGCGGCGCCGACGTCGGCGATCGTCGGCGAGGGTTTCACGGTGACGCCGGCCGATCTGGCGTTCATCCTGCAGCAGATCAAGATCGCTGAGGCCCACGTGGCGAACACGACGTCGGAGACCGGTCCGTGTGGTGCACTGGTCGGCCCCGGTCCGGACCAGCTGGCGAGCCCGTTGCTGTCGTTGGGTCTGCGCACCGTCGACGGGACGTGCAACAACCTGATTCCGGGGCAAGAGACGTTCGGAGCGGCCGACCAGCCGTTCCCGCGGCTGACGACGCCGGACTTCCGGATGCCGAAGCTTACGGCGCCGGGTTCGGTCCGGTGTCCCGACGTCGTACACGCAGACGCAGCGGAATGTCTTCGACTCCCAGCCGCGCGTGTCAGCAACCTGATCGTCGACCAGACGTCGGCCAACCCGGCGGCGGTCGCCGCCGCTGAGTTCCCGATCCGGTCGCAGGGCAACGAGGGTGTGGTTCCGTGTACGATCGAGCCGACGACGCCGGGTGGCCACGACGGTTCTCCCGACGGTTGTGTTCCGGCGCACGAGACGCTGGACATCCCGAACGTGACGACCGATGTCGGGTTGTCGCCGCCGTTCAACTCGCTGTTCACGATCTTCGGACAGTTCTTCGACCATGGTCTCGACAAGATCACCAACGGCGGCAGCGGGACGGTGTTCGTGCCGTTGCAGGCCGATGATCCATTGATCGCCGGGGACGACCACATCTTCGGTAACGCCGATGATCTGCCTCCGCAGTTGCGGTTCATGGTGCTGACCCGCGGCACGATCGTGCCCGGTCCCGACGGCAATCGCAGCGCCCCGAACACCGACTCGCCGTTCATTGATCAGAGCCAGACGTACACGTCGCACTCCTCGCATCAGGTGTTCACGCGTCAGTACGTCGACAACGCCGACGGCCGGCCGGTTGCGACCGGAATGTTCCTCAGCAACGACGACGGTGGCTTGCCGACGTGGGCGATGATCAAGGACCAGGCGCGCACGGTGCTGGGTCTCGAGCTCGCTGACGCCGACACCACCAACATCCCGATGATCGCTGCCGATGCGTACGGCAAGTTCATCCCCGGCCCGGCGTTCGGGCTCCCGCAGTACGTCACCGTGTCGGGTGGTCTGGTCGAGGGCAATCGGGGCAACCCGGTTCCCGTCCCGGACGACGCGCGCCGGATCGACACCGTGTTCTTGAACGACATCGCTCACTCGGCTGACCCGGGCTCGTTGATTGCTCCGAAGCTTGCTGACGCCGATGATGTCGCAGGCGGGAGCCTCGATCCGGTGGCTTCTGGCCAGTACGACAATGAACTGCTCGACCTCCATGCGATCTGTGGTGATGGTCGGTGCAACGAGAACATCGCGCTGCAGGCGGTCCACCAGGTGTTCCACGGTGAGCACGATCGCCTCGTGGGTGACATCATGAACACGCTGACCACTGACACCAGCGGCATCACCGATCTCGCCGATTGGCAGACCCCGTCGGGAGCGGCCGGTTGGAACGGTGAGCGTCTGTTCCAGGCGGCGCGGTTCGTGACCGAGATGGAGTACCAGCACCTCGTGTTCGAGGAGTTCGCCTGCAAGGTTCAGCCGGCGATCAACGTCTTCGAACCGTTCGCGCTGAACGAGACCGACATCGACCCGGCGATCACCGCCGAGTTCGCCCACGCCGTGTATCGGTTCGGTCACTCGATGCTGGACGACACGATCCCTCGTGTGAACGCCGACGGCACGCACAACGACATTGCCCTGCTTGACGGGTTCCTCAACCCGGCGGCGTATTACGACGGCGGGGACGCCGGCCAGTTGTCGTCGGAGACGGCCGCTGGGGCGATCTTCATGGGTCTGTCGGATCAGGTCGGCCAGGAGCTCGACGAGTTCGTCGTGAACACGCTGCGTAACAATCTGCTCGGGCTACCGCTCGACCTGGCGGCGATCAACATGACCAGGGCCCGCAGCGAAGGTATCCCGTCGCTGAACAACGTGCGCCGGCAGATTTCAATGCCACCAACGACGGTCAGTTGACCCCCTACACCGACTGGATCGACTTCGGCCAGAGCCTCAAGCATCCCGAGTCGCTCGTCAACTTCGTCGCCGCCTACGGGCTCCATGGCACGATCACCTCGCAGACCACGCTGGAAGGCCGGCGCACCGCCGCCGACCAGATCGTCAACGGAACGATCCTGCCCGGCCCGGACGGGTTCCTCAACGACGATCCGGCCACACTGTGCGACGAGCCGGGCATCAATGTTCCCATCGGTTGCGACGAGAGCGTCGACAACGTGCTGCCTCCGGCCGACTCCGCCGACTTCGTGTTCAGCACCGGTGCGTGGACCAATGAAGGCACCACGTCGATCACCGGGGTCGACGGCGTCGACTTGTGGGTCGGCGGCCTGGCCGAGCACACGAACCTGTTCGGTGGGCTGCTCGGCAGCACGTTCAACTACGTGTTCGAGTCGCAGCTCACCCATCTCCAAGACGGTGACCGCTTCTATTACCTGGCGCGTACACCGGGCATGAACCTTCGTGCCCAGCTCGAGGGGAACTCGTTCTCCGAACTGGTGATGCGTAACACCAACGCCCACACCCTGAAGGCGGACCCGTTCGTGACTGCTGACTGCAAGTTCGAGTCGGCCACCTGACGTCGCCCGCGACCACGGTCGGCAGTTCGGGGATCCTGATCACCGGGCCCTGCTCGGTGCAGGACGATCCGACGTCGGAGTGCGACGAGAACGAACAGTTGCTGCGGATGTCGAACGGCACGTGGCGGTATCGCTTGATCAACACGGCGATGCCATCGGGTATCAACGCCCAGGCCGTGTACAACGGCCATGACGGCGACTTCGTCGACCGTGTTTTCGGCGGCGCCGACAACGACACGTTCTGGGGCGGTGAGGGCAACGACATCATCGAAGGTGGCGACGGGGCCGACGTCGCTCTCGGCGGTGACGGCAATGACATCATCACCGACAACGTAGGAGACGACGTCCCCAAGGGCGGACCGGGCAACGACGCCATCGACGGTGGACCGGGCCTCGACATCCTCATGGGCGGCGACGGCCATGACGTCATGAACGGTGGCCAGAACGACAACGAGGCCTTCGGCGGGTCCGGTGACGATTACTTCATCGGTGGACCCGGCATCGACGCCTTCTTCGGTGACTCAGGAGACGACTGGCAGGAGGGTGGCGACGCGGCTGACCTCCTGATCGGTGACAGCTCCAGTTCTTCTTCGACGACCACAACATTCCTGGCCACGACGTCATGGTCGGCCAGGGTGGCGACGACGACTACGACATGGAAGGCGGCGACGACATCGGTCTGTCCGACCGTGGCCTCGAAAAGGTCGCCGGCGCGGCCCGGTTCGACTGGGAGATCGGTCTCAATGATCCCCACCGTCTGCCCGTCCGGGCCTCCGTATGTCGCGCCCTGCGGACAGGACATGGACCTCAACCAGGTGTTCGTCGCCGGCGGCGTGATCCTGCCCGGTGTCCGTGACAAGTTCAACGAAGTCGAAGCGCTGTCGGGCTGGAACTCCAACGACATCCTCCGAGGTGACAGCATCGTTCCGGCAGACGTCGGTGGCGGTGGCTTCGTTGGCTGCGACGTGCTCGACGCTGCCGGCGTCGCCCGCATCAATGGCCTGAACTCTCTCGTTCCGGCAACGTCGTTGACGACCGACCCGGCAACGGTCATCGCCAACTCGTCCACGAACTTCTGCCTCGTCAACGGCAACGTCTGGGGGGCTGGCAACATCCTCGTGGGCGGCGCCGGAAGCGACCTGCTCGAAGGACGAGGCGCTGACGACATCCTCGACGGCGACCGGTACATCAACGTCCGGCTCAGTGTCCGTGACCCCTTGAATCACTCGGTCGAGATCGGCACGACCAGCTCCATGAACACCACCGGGGTCGGCACCAACCCGTTCGGACCGGGGACCACCGGCATGAACGTGCGCCAGGCGGTCTTCGCCGGCCTCGTCGACCCGGGCAACATCGTGACGGTCCGAGAGTCCCACCGCACCGAACGGAACCGCCGTCGACACGGCGCTGTTCTCCGGTGCGTTCACGGAGCACTCGATCGAGCCTAATCGGACGGCAGCGTCATCGTCGCTCACATCGCGCCCGGGGTTGCCGTCCCGGATGACGGCATCGACACGCTGTGGAACGTGGAGCGCGCCCAGTTCGCCGACCAGACCGTCGACCTGACCGGCAACCAGCCCAACACGAGCACGGTGGCGATCTCGGTCCCGCCGGGGCGGAGGGAGGATCTGACGCTCACCTCGACGGTGAACCTCGCTGACCCCAACGGTGTGGTCGGCGTGATACCGACGCTCAATTGGCAGCGGAAGACGACACCGAACGTGTTCGTCACCGTCGCCTCGGGCCGATGTTCACACCGAGCGACCCCGATGTCGGGCACCGCTTGCGGCTCGCCGTGTCGTTCACCGACAACGGGGGCTTCGCCGAGACGGCGTTGTCTGCGCCTACCGCCGCGGTCCTCAACGTGAACGATGCTCCGGTCGGCAACGTGACCATGACCCCGGCACCACAACGTGCCCAGGTCTCGACAGCGACGAGGTCGTTCACCGACGGCGACGGTGTCGTGGGAGCGACGTTCGGGTTCCGGTGGAGAGCAGGACCGGCACGACCGGGGCGTTCACACCCATCGCTGGGGCGATCAGCCCGACCTTCACGCCCACCGTGGTACAGGCCGGATGCTTCCTGCGAGTGGTGGTCACCTACACCGACAACCATGGCACCCTCGAGTCGGTTGCCTCCGCAGCCGCCATCGTCGGTGACCTGTTCCCCGGCACGGCGGGCAATGACACCATCCTCGGCACGGTGGGTCGGGACAGCATCTTTGGCCTTGCCGGCACCGACACGCTGAGCGGCAACGACGGCGACGACGTGATCACCGGTGGCGCTGACGACGACACCATCAACGGCCAGAACGGCGACGACGTGATCATGTTCTCGGGCACCACCGAAGGATTCGATGCCGTCACCGGTGGCGCCGGGACCGACACCATCAAGGCCGGATCCAACGGCACGGTGATCGGGTTGCGGTCGCTGGCAACGGTCGAGTCGATCATCGCCAACGGCTTCGCCAACGTCACCATCGTGGGCTCACCGGCTCCGGACACACTCAACTTCGGCAACGTCACACTGACCAACATCGTCAGCATCAGCGGCGGTACAGGAGGCGACACGCTCACCGGCTCGGTGAGCGACGATCGCATCATCGGTGGGGCCGACGACGACGTGCTGAACGGCCAGGCCGGCAACGACACCTTCGAGGTCGGCCTCGGTGCCGGTTTCGATGCCGTCACCGGCGCCGGTGGAACCGCCGACACCATCAAGGCCATGGCCAACAACGTGGTGATCGGGCTCCGCTCCATCGCCACCGTCGAGGCCATCACAGTCGCCCCAGGTGTCACCGGCGTCACGATTGCCGGCAACGGCGATCCCAATGTCCTCAACTTCGGGGGCGTCACCATGACAGGCATCGGCAGCATCGACGGCGGGGGCGGTGGCGACACCATCACTGGCACCGCCGCCGCCGACGTCATCCTCGGCGGCGCCGGCGACGACACGATGAATGGCGGCGCCGGGAACAACATCTTCCGGTTCGCCGGTGGATTCGGTGCCGACATCATCAACGGCTTCGATGCCAGTCAGACCACTCCGGTGGGCAGCCCTGTGTTCGATCGCATCGACCTCACGCCGCTGGGGATCACCGCAGCGACGTTCGTGGCCAATGTGACGATCGCAGCCGGGCCGGTTGCGAACAGCACGCTGGTCACCGTCGTCGGAGGCGGCACGATCGTGGTCAACGGCGCCCCGTTCCCCGGGACGGCTCCAACTCGATCACCATCGCCGACTTCATCCTGATTCCGTAGTCGGCATCCAGGTTCAGCTGGTGACGGGGCAGCGCCCTCCCCCGTCACCAGCTGTCACCGTCCCCGGCCGCCAATCGTGGCGGCTGGGGGCGGTTAGGCGCCTTCAGCGCTTGGTTGAGGCCTACGGAGAAAAGCGATGGAGACATGTTCAGCGGAGGGCGAAAGCGATTCGTATGGGCAGGCCCGTCAGGCGCGGAAGGTTCAAGAGCGGATTGTGGGCGATCTCACCAAACGAACAGGGGACGTGATGGAAACGGTTCACGAGCCTTTGGACGGCGTGATCAGAAGTCAGGGGTCGGGCGGCGCGAGTTCTTCCGACTCGGTGCGATCGGCGGCGCCGCAGTGGCGGCAGGTGCGGTGGCCGACGTGGACGCCGGGGTTGCGTCAGCGGGGTCTGTTGTCGGCTGATGGGGTGTTCGACGCGGCTCGATCGTGTGGGCGAACGACCTGTACGACGAGGACTTCCCGACGAGCCCGCTGATTCTGAACCCGTTCAGCGACAAGTTGCCGATCCCGGAGGCGCTGAGGCCCGTGCCGTATGAGGAATGGGCATATTGGCCGGACGTACCGGGTCCGGGTTTGGCCGCCAGAACTCGTACGGCAACGACAGGCACCAGCGGTGGTGCGGCGACTCGCGTGTCGGCGGAGCGACAACTCCGTTGGTGTACAAGATCGAGTTGAAGGTGGATGAGCATTCGTTCACGTCGTCGAAGGTGTTGCCGATCACCTCGGGCGGTCTGCCGAGGGACTCGTTCGATCAGTTCGGTAAGCGGGTCGCCGCGGGTCCGCGGTACTTGCCGCCCAGCACGATCTACGGGTTCAACGGCACGTTCCCGGGGCCGATGATCAATGCCGAGTACGGCAAGCCGGCGCTGGTGCGGTTCGTGAACAAGCTCGGTGAGAACGAAAAGGGTCTGGATCGTCAGGACTTCGGTGCCCCGGACTACTCGTTCCTGACGCACCTGCACAACGCGCACACTGCGCCGGAGAGTGACGGCAACCCGCACTATTCCATGTTGCACGGTCCATACGAGGCTGGGTACGCACCCGGCGAGTGGTGTGACAACCTGTATCTGAACTGGCCGGCGGGTGGTGACGAGGCGGAGAAGCAGAGCTTCTTCTGGTTCCACGATCACCGCATGGATCACACCGGGGCGAACGTGTACAAGGGCATGGTCGGCTTGTACCCGATCTACGACCCGGTATTGGATTTCGGTGACGAGACCGACACCAACGGTTTGCAGCTGCCTGGTCGGCGCTCCGACCCCCGGGAAGACGGTTCCTTCGATGTCGAGTACGACATCCCGTTGGCGTTCTTCGATGTCGCGTTGGACGACGGCGTCACCATGCACCAGGACATGCACGACGCCATGGGCGAGTACCCCGAAGTGGGGGCTTCGCGGAAGCATCCGGAGTGGTGGGGCAAGACGTTCTTCAAGCATTTCCCGAACCACGGGTTCGTCGGGGACCTGTTCACGGTCAACGGCAAGGCGTATCCGGTGTTGCAGGTCGAGCGTCGCAAGTACCGGTTCCGGTTCCTCGACTGCTCGGTCGCCCGCATCTACGACTTCCAACTGATGAGTTCGACCCAGGGTCCCAAAGCGGCCAAGGACCTCGGCTACACGGGGAAAGAGCTGCAGGGTCAATACCGGATCCCCGATGGTCAGCAGTGCATGAAGTTCACCGAGATCGCCACCGACGGTGGTCTGTTGCCGGTGCCGATCCCGCGTGACAAATTCCAGCTGTGGCCGGCCCAGCGCCGCGAGGTGATCATCGACTTCACCATGTACCAAGACGGCATCACGCCGACGACACCTGGCGACGAGATCTACCTCACGAACGTGATGAAGATGAAAGACGGTCGGATGTGGAACTCACCCGACCCGGCCTACAGGATCCCGATGTTGAAGTTCGTCATCGGCGACCTCCCGGAGAAGACTCCTGACCCGAAGAATCCTGGGAGCATGAAGGACAAGGACAAGAGCGTGATCCCCTCGGCGCTGCGAGCCCTTCCCCCGGTTCCTGCGAACTGGAAGGATCTGATGGCCAACCGCATGGTGTTCGAAGTGCAACGCGGTGCCGGTGGCGGTGAGACGGAATGGTTGGTCAACAACCAGGGCTTCGATCCTGCCAACGTGGTGCGCAGCCTGCCGAACCCCGCCGGCAAGACGCCCTTGGCGCAACAGCCGATGGACAGCTACAACCTGTGGGAGATCCGCAACGGCGGTGGCGGCTGGGTGCACCCGATGCACCTGCACATGGAAGAACATCGCGTCGTGAAGCGCAACGACAAGGTGATCACCGGGCCGACGAACGCCCGCCCCGACGGGCACGGCAAGGAAGACGTCATCGGGCTCGATCCTGGCGAATCGGTGATCGTCTTCCGCCGGTTCCGTGACTTCGTCGGCCCGTACGTGGCGCACTGCCACAACCTGGCCCACGAGGACCACGCCATGATGTTCGGCTGGGAGGTCACTTAAGTCCGGATCTCGAACGGTGACCTCGCCCCTGGCGTGGTAGCGATGATGGGATAAGGCTCAGGTCAGGAGGCGATGGTGAATCCTGTCGTGCCGACACAGCAGCGGCATCGGTGGAGTCCTCGTGTGCATTGATCAGACGTTTGCTGAACGAGGTGGCTCCTGACGTCGAATTCGACGCAGTGGACCCGGCCGAGATGTTGAACGATCGGGTTGGGCTGGACTCGCTCGACTTCGTGCGACTCATGGACTTGATTCGAGACGAGTCGGGCATCGACATCTCGGTGCTCGAGTATTCGTCCGTGGGCACGATTGATGGTCTGATCGCACATCTCGACAAACATCGTTGGCCTGGCGTCGACGTCTGATCGTTCCACCGAGCGAGTCTCGATGATTCTCGGGAGCGGGCGACCTGCGGAGATGGGCGAATTGGCTGGGCCACGCAGCCTGCGACAGCTGCTGTATGCGGTTCAGACGCTGTCGTCCGACCTGGATCTGCCCTATATGCTGCGCCGGATCACGCAAGCTGCCGTCGACCTTGTCGATTCCGACTACGGCGCGGTCGGGGTGCTTGACGAAGCCGGTAGCCGGCTGGCGCAGTTCATCACGGTCGGCATGGATGATGAGCATCGACGCACCATCGGCAATCTGCCCGACGGTCACGGAATTCTGGGATTGCTGATCCGAGACGCGGACCCTCTCCGGCTGCCCATCTGTCGGAACATCCCGACAGCTATGGGTTCCCGCTCGGACATCCGCCGATGACCTCATTCCCGGGCGTGCCGATCCGGGTTCGAGGAGAGGTGTTCGGGAATCTGTACCTCACCGACAAGCGGTCGGCGGAGGTGTTCTCCGACATCGACGAGGAAATGGTTGTCGGACTTGCGGCCGTGGTGGGTGTCGCCATTGAAAATGCCCGCCTCTCGAGTCGGGTTCGCGAATTGGTGCTTGTTGAAGATCGCGAACGTATCGCCCGTGACCTGCACGACACCGTGATCCAGCGGCTGTTCGCAACGGGCATGTCGCTGCAGAGCACGGTGTCGATGGTGCGCACGGACCCTACGATTACCACCGAACGCGGTCCAACGTGCAGTCGATGATCTCGACGTCACGATCAAGGAGATTCGCACAGCGATCTTCGCTCTCGAGCAGCCCCGGCCGGGCCTGCGTGGGCGTGCGCGGCTGGAGGTGTTTGCCGTGGTGCACGATGCGTCGCTCGCGGTTCCGCTTCGAACCCCGGTTGCTCTTCGACGGTCCGATCGACAGCGCTGTGGGCGCTGAGACCGCGGCCTCGGTTGTTGCCACCCTGCGGGAGGTGCTCAGTAATATCGCCAGACACGCGAATGCAACCGTGGTCGATGTGGAACTCGCTGTGGGAGACGACCTGCTGCTCCAAGTGTGCGACAACGGCTGCGGCCTACCCGACCCGGCACCGGTCGGCGGCCACGGCCTGCTGAACATCAATTCGCGGGCCGAGGCCCTCGGGGGCAGTGCTGAATTCGCGCCGAGCGCCTTCGGGCGGCACCATTGTGCGGTGGCGGGTGCCCTTCGAATCGTAGCCCTTCTGCCAGGGCGAGGCGTGAAGGTTCACCGGTGCCGAGGGGCCGGCAGCCGTTTCGGAGCGTTTGTGGGTCGGCCAGTCCTTGGTCCGGATCCGCCAACGAGGACGTTCGCCTCTTTCGGCTCCGACTCGTGCGTGGTGTGATGAACACATGCCACGAAAAGGACCGATCGATGAAAGTTGCAGCGCGCCTCCTGAGCTACGAACGTCGTCGCCAGAATCGGTCAGCGGACGATGATGAACACCCGGGTCGTGGTGCCGGCGTTGCGATGGATCCGCCGCACCTCGACGCCACGATCGTCACGTGCTCCATGCGGAGGCCAGGACGATGACTGACTCGATTGATGTCGGATACGACCGTACCGA
>CAWHJP010000020.1:0-67029 GCA_963829675.1 Ilumatobacteraceae bacterium | reverse complement strand
CCATCAACGCCATCCACCTCCACCGGATCCTCGAGTTCCACTACGGCGACCTGTGGTGGGAACGACAGATCCGCAGCGTCGCCAACGTGACCCGCTCCGACGTTCGTGAGCTCATCAGTTGGCGGCTCGATTCCGATCCATACCACCGTGCAGCGGTACTCGCTCGAGCAAGCGAACAGCGCTCTCGACGATCTGCGATCGGGCCGCGTTGGCGGCGCAGCCGTCCTGATACCAGTTACCGAGCGGGACGTTCGTGCGACGGACGCGTGAATCTGCCGGTCCCCGGCTCTGGCCGCCAAACGTCCGCAGTGGGCTATGGGATGACTCCCAGCGAACATCATGGCGTGGTCCTCGTGGGCCAGGTTGTGCAGTGCGCCACATACGGTCCCACGAAGTCACGGAACTGGCGGAAGACGATCACCGATTCACCTGGATCGAGCCCGATCACGTCTTCCTTGCCGTGCCCGTCGGGCCCGGCGTTCGTCGGTCCGGTGATCACTTTGTTGTTCGCTTCACGACGCGGTGTTCTTCCATGTGCAGGTGCATCGGGTGCACCCAGCCACCACGGCGTTGCGGAGTCTCCCACAGGTTGGAGCTGCCCATCCCCTGTTGCGCCAAGGCGTCTTGCCGGCCGGGTTCTTCAAGCTGCGCACCACGTTGGCCCGGTCGAAGCCCTGACCGTTGACCAACCACTCCGTCTCACCGCCACCGCTGCCACGCTGCAGTTCGAACACCATCCGGTTGGCCATCAGGTCCTTCCAGTTCGGACGGTACCGGCGGCAGGGTCGCAACGCCCGGGGATCACACTCTTGTCCATTCTTCGTGGTCGTCAGGATTGTTCGGGTCTGGGGGCTCTCCGGGAGGTCGCCGATGACGAACTTCAGCATCGGGATCTTGTAGGCGGGTCGGGAGGTTGCGCGTCGACGTTCCACATGCGGCCGTCCTCATCTTCATCACGTTCGTCAGGTAGACCCGTCGCCCGGTGTCGTCGGCGTGATGCCGTCCTGATACTTGGTGAAATCGATGATCACCTCACGACGCTGAGCCGGCCACAGCTCGAAGTTGTCCCGCGGGATCGGCATCGGCAACAGACCACCGTCGGTGGCGATCTCGTGGAACTGCATGCACTGCTGACCATCCGGGATCCGGTACTGGCCCTGCATCTCCTGCCCCGTGTACCCCAGGTCCCGGGCCGCTTTGGGGCCCGGGTGGAGCTCATCAGCTGGAAGTCGTAGATGCGAGCGACCGAGGCGTCGAGGAACCGGAACCGGTACTTGCGCCGCTCGACCTGCAACACCGGAAACGCGTTGCCGTTGACCGTGAACAAGTCCCCGACGAACCCGTGGTTCGGGAAGTGCTTGAAGACGTCTTGCCCCACCACTCCGGATGCTTGCGCGGGTTGCCGGCTTCAGGGTATCCGCCCATGCCGTCGTGCATGTCCTGGTATTGGTGACACCGTCGTCCAACGCGACATCGAAGAACACCAACGGGATGTCGTAGTCGACGTCGAAGGAACCTCTTCCCGGGGGTCCGAGCGCCGGCCCGGCAGCCGCAGTCCGTGGGGTCCGTCTCGTCACCGAAATCGAGCACCGGGTCGTAGATCGGGTACAACCCGACCAGGCCCTTGTACACGTTGGCGCCGGTGTGATCCATGCGGTGATCGTGGAACCAGAAGAAACTCTGCTTCTCCGCCTCTCAGATCACCCGCCGGCCAATTCAAATACAGATTGTCGACCCACTCGCCGGGACCGTACCCCTCGCTGTACGGGCCGTGCAACATCGAGTAGTGGGGGTTGCCGTCGCTCTCCGGTGCGGTGTGCGCGTTGTGCAGATGCGTCAGGAACGAATAGTCCGGGGCACCGAAGTCCTGACGATCCAGCCCTTTTCGTTCTCGCCCAGGTTGTTGACGAACCGCACGAGCACCGGTTGGCCGTACTCGGCGTTGATCTCGGTCCCGGGAACGTGCCGTTGAAGCCGTAGATCGTGCTCGGTGGCAGGTACGCGGACCGCTGCGACCCGCCTCCGTGTTGATCGAAGGAGTCCCTGGGCAGACCGCTCGCATTGATCGGCAACACCGGCGACGACGTGAACGAATGCTCGTCCACCTTCACTCGATCCGGTACACCAACGGCGTCGTCGCACCGCAGACCTGCGGGTCGTCGCACCAGCGCTGGTGCCTGTCGTTGCCGTACGAGTTCTGGCGACCCTCCTCCGGCCCCGGCACGTGTCCCAGTAGGTCCATCCCCGTACGGCTCGGGTCGCAGCGCCTGGGGAACCGTCAACGCGTCGCTGAACGGGTTGAGGATCAACGGGCTCGTCGGGAACACCTCGTCGTACAGCATGTCCGCCCACGCGATCGACGCCGCATCGAACACACCCTCAGCGACAACAGACCCCGCTGGCGCAGGTCCGGCACCACGTCGAAGCGACGGCACCGGCCGCCACTGCCACGCCGCCGATCGCCGAGTCGGATGAACTCGCGACGCCCCACCCCTGACTTCTGATTCATGCCGTCCAAAGGCTCATGAACCGTTTCCATGGTGTCCCCCTTCCAGTAGGGGAAATCGCCCACAATTTTTTCCCCGTCCGAGCGGACAGGTTTGTCCAACAGGCACCGCCTTGCCCTCCGCTATGTCGATGTTCCACCGACTCCGTCGGGATCGACGACGGACACCCCGACCACCCAAAGAACCCGAACCTGGGACCCCGGGCTCCACGCCAAGGACCAGCAGACCGACGGGCGGACATGCCGTTCAGCACCACGCGCCCTGTGAGATCAGCCTCGGGCCCTGTAGGCGGTACTGCTCGACCCGTCACGCAGCAGCGTGTACAGGCTCGAAAAGCTGGTCTTGGGACCACCGAAGCGAGGGTGACGGGCGAGCCAACCAGGCGGACGTCGGAGCTGGCAGAGGAGCCGCGGAAAACAGCCTAGCCGAGCCACGTAGGCCTCCGGCACGGGACATCGACCACGATGAGCGGAGCGCGGAAGATGCTTCGTTCCGACACCACGTGACGTCGCTCCATAGCACCCGGCCGACCGCCATGGCGGACGCGGTCGCTGAATCTGTGTCGTCGACGACGAGAGCCGGACCGGCTGTAGCAGCAGGACGATCCAGCCATCCCGAACCCGGCGAAGGTCAGGACGCCCACGGCCCCCACGACAAGAGTGAGTGCAGACCTCAGCAGATTACTCCCAGGGACGCCACGATGAAGACGGCACATCCCAGGTCACGCCAGGCTCTACACTCGGCCGCGCTCGACCACGACGTGCATGACCTGCTGGTACCCGCCGACCGGAACGTCATCGAGCCAGCCAGCTCAGACCGCGCCTGTTTGACCACTGGTCGCACACCACCGCGACCCGGCAGCCCGGGCAAAGAACGCTCGAGACGAGATGGTCGGGCTCATGAAACTGACGTACCCGTGCACAACGCATGGCCGTATCCGCGCCCGGGGTCGCACTGTCGGTGCGCGGGCTGATGGTTGATGTCAGACGATTTCGACTGCGACGCGCCCGTCCAGCGCGGAGATCACTTCCGGGCCGGAGTTGCTGTGCGGTCCCGAGGAACGCGGCGCGCATGACGCTGGCGGTGTTGCCACGTTCGAGCATGTTCCATCCCATTGTCTTGACCGTGGCGGTGTCGGGGCTGATCACTTGCACTTCGACGCCGTGGTCGCGAAGTGTTCGTACCTCGCGTTGCAGACGACGGTGAGCGACTCGGCGCGATGGCGACCGGGAGGCGTCGCTCGACGTATGGCCCATCGGTGACAACACGATCACGAGATCGAGGTCGCGGCCGGCGAGCCCGTCGGCGTTGGTCGCGAGAGTGCACACCGCCGTCGACGTATCGGTGGCGGCCGATCTGGACGGGCCGTGCGAGCACCGGAATCGCGCAGGACGCGGCGACGGCATCGGCGGGTCGGACCGGTTCGGGGCGGCCGTCGATGTCGACGCGCATTTGCGGACCGGTGTGGGTGCCGTCGGATTCTGTTCGGCCGAACCAGGTCAATCGCCCGTCGCCGACGCGGACGGCCGAGATCCAGAGCGGCTTCGCCGGCCACCGATCGAGCATCCGGTCGATGATGGCGAACCGTGGCGCCTGATCGGACAGGCCGTTCGGCAGCACACTCGTCAGCGCGGCACGCAACTGCGTGGGGTGAGCGAAGGTGTTGAACGCGACCCACCCTGGGCCGCGTCGGCAGCGGGACCCGTGCCACCGGCCCGAGGCGATCAGCGTGAAGCATCAAGGCACGGAACTTGCGACCGTCCTGGGTCGGTGTTGCGTCGGTGGCCCACGCCGCAAGGTCCTCGGGTGTCACACCAGCGCGCAGCAACGCGCCGACGATGCTGCCCGCCGACGTGCCGACGATCACGTCGGCATCGCGGGCGTCCCAGCCGAGGTCGTGATGGAGCGCCAGCAGCACGCCGGCGTGAAAGGCCATGCCGGCGATCCCGCCGCCACCGAGTACGAGTCCGATGCGTTTGGTTGGTTCGGGGGTGAGGTCGATCGGCACCGGCCCTCGGTACCCCTCAGGGCGCGCCGGCGAAACGGCTCGCGTGTCCATCAAGGCGACGACATCCGTCACGTCTCGTCGACGCCGGCGGGCCTCGCGATCGGGCCCCGAAGTTGGCTTCGGACGACGAACCGAGTCACCTGAAAGGGTGATTTCAGCACCACTCAGAGTCGTCACGCTCTCTCCTCGAGCAATCCCCATCGAACAAGTCCGTCGACTCCGCTCGGCGCAAACACGCAGGTCGCACGGTTCGCGCGCTGTCGTGGCCCGTCGCCGGACGCGGAAATGTTCCCGTCGCACCCTCCGGTTCGCGTCGATTCCGAGGCGAGCCCGAGCGTTTGTGCCCGGACGGAGCGGGTAGCGGTTGCGCCCTCCGACAACCGTGTCGGGTGCAAGAACCAAGGGGGAACCATTATGCGCAAGACAATCACAGCGACCGCCATTGCGGCGGCGCTCACCGTCCTTCCAGTTTCGGCCGTGTTGGCGACGACACCGCCCGCTGATCCCAACGACGTCGAGGCCATCGACAACCCGGTGGACGAGAACGACGAGAGCGGATTCGACGACTGGGGTCTGCTCGGGCTGCTCGGCCTCGTCGGTCTGGCAGGCCTCGCGGGCCGTAAACGACACGACGTCGTCCGTACCTACGACGACCGCGTGACAACGCGCTGACCGAAGCCGACAGGACGGCGAGTGTGGACCAGGCCCCGTCGTCGATCGATGCAGATCGGCGGCGGGGCTCGAGGTCGACCGTTCCCAGGCGATGCACGTCACCGCCAATACTCCCATCGACGCTCGCAACACGCGCCGGTCCGCCGTGACACGCCACCATCCATGCCAGACGAACGGGCAGGTCGAGCAGCTCGCGTTCGATCCTGAGACCGATGTCGAGCGGGTCGACTCCCACGAGGTGCCGCAGGGGGTGTCGCCTTCACTGCCGGGTCCAGTTGGGCCGTCTGACATTCACCCCACTCGTGTCAAGCCTCAAAAGGGCAAGAACAGCCGCACCGATCAGCCGATCGGCAGGCCCGTCTACGCTGCCGTGCGTGCGTGGCCGAGTCATCGCTGAGAGCCTGCGGATGGGAGCAAAGGTCAAGCTGGCAGGCGTCGAGCTGACCTCCGTCAGCCGCCACGACGTGTCTGCCGGCACGCGCCCTGACGGTGCCGTGCGGGCCGAGGACGGCGCAGTCGCCGGACAGCCGCACGTGTGGACATTCGTCGACTTCGCCGGTTCCGACGACCTCGCCAGGGACGTTGCCGAGACGCTTTCTGCCGCCCTCCTCGTCGAGGGTGGCTGGTATGCGGACATCGACGTCGGCGACGACAAGATCGTGATCTTTGCCGATCGGGTCTTTCGGTACCGACGCGGCGACTCAGTCGGTCGCGAGGAGGCGGCCGCGTATGGGCGACATGTGGGTGTGCCGGAGCACCAGCTCGACTGGGAGTAGGAGCCGTCGCGAGTCACCAGCAGGCGGCTTCGCAACCGTGGTCCGACGGCTTCGCAGGACAACCGCCACCAGGTCCACCCGCCGATCGTGCCACCGTTGGAGTTCTTCGAACAGTTCGCTGAGCCGATCGGAATCGGACCGGTGCTCGGGGTCGACACCGAGAGGGACCCCGACGTCCCGAAGATTGTGGAATGGATCAACACTCCATCGCTGACGTGGTGCAGCAGCACGGTGAAAGACGACCTCGTGTACGGCCGACTCAACCGGCGTTCGCGGGGCGCGTGGAGTTGCGGGGGCAACAAGGTCGAGGCACGTGACGCGCAGGAGTACGAGTGTGACTTTGGACCCTAAAGGGTCCTTTAGAACATAAATAATGTGCCGATAAGAACAACAACCTCCCCCTCGGATGCCCAACGGGGCAGCCGGCACGAGCCTCAACGGACACCCTCAACCCATGAACCCACGTATTCATCTCACTTGGTCGAGCAGCAGGACTTGCGTGACGGTGTCGGGTCGGGGTTCTCGTCAGCGACCAAGCCAGGACCTCGAATGAGCGCCGCGTTACGCCTCGACCTCGCTCAAGCGCGTTCGCGGCGGCGCGGCTCTGTCGCAGCGCCGCCTCGGAACCTCGAGCATGGCCGTTTGGAGTCTCGTACTGGGACTGTTCGGCGTCCTCGGCTTTGTGACCGCGTTCACCTTCGAACTCTGGGGGTTCCGGTTCGCGCTCGTCGTGCTCGATCTGGTCGGGTTCCTGCTCGGTCGGCGCGCAAGAACGAGGATCGCCATGTCGAAGGGGCAGCTCACAGGCGATGCTGTCGCTACAGCCGGAGAGATCCTTGGTGTGACCCAGATGGCGTTGGTCGTGTTCCTCCTCGTGATCAGCCTGTAGCACGCGCCAGCCGATTCGGGCTGAACCGTCCGCTGAAACCCAAGGCGGGAACATCTGCAACGCGCTCGTGGCGAGGTCGATGCCCGGCTATACGGAGCGAGCGAACTGGTCGCGATCGAGAGCGCTACGTGGTTCGTTCTCCAGGTCACGCAAGAGCGACAACCCGGGTGCGCTCCTGCGACGAGGTGCCGGTAGGTCAGGCGTTCGCCAAGTGGCCACGGCGACACGCGTCCCACTCGGTCTCGGACATGACGATCGGATTGTGCTCGTCGTCGCGGGGTGCGATGACGACGAAGTGCGTGCCGGAATGGTCGAGATGGCCTTGCAAGTGGTGGTCGCCGTCCCAGCGCACCTCACTCGCACAATCACCGCCCAGGACCGAAGCGAGGTATCGCTCCGCTCGCTGGTGGGCCTGATCGTCGTCGAATCGTTGATGTGGCATGGAAGTCCTCCGCCCGTGTTACGAACGCTGTTCGTCGTATTTGGCTATCCCACGGTGTCATCGGCACAGCGCCTATCCGAGAAGAGATGCGAGGCCGTGCCGAGATACATGATTGTGTGACGGGCGGGCGTTTCCGTGCGTTGGGGTCGAACCATGATGAGTTCCCCGTGGCGCCGTGTGGCGCAGCTCGACGAGAAGGTCGAGCGGCCGCATCGGCGCTTGCACCCATTCCGACGAGCCCGAAGGATTGACAGCACCCCGCAGTGCAGGGACGATGTGGCGCAGTGTCGACGAGGGTCGGCACCGGGGAAAGGGGAACCGCATGGCGGTGGCACGGGAGACGATGACCGACGAGCAGCGCAAGAGCATGGCGCTCGAGTACCTCAAAGCGTTCGACAACGGCGGCGTCACGTCGACCGGCGACTCGATCCTCAGCCTGTTCGCCACCGACGCGCAGGTGTGGTTCCCCAAGTGGGGCCTCGCCAACGGCCACGACCAGATCGGCCAGCTGTTCGGCGACGTGGGCGGGACGATCCAGGAGATCGTGCACCACTACTCGCACTTCAACTGGATCATGACCGGCACCGACACCTTCGCCTGCGAGGGCACCAGCCACGGCGTCCATCGCGACGGCCCCTGGCGGGCCGGCGTCGACGAGTGGAAGGCCGGCCGCTGGTGCGACGTGTTCGAGGTCCGGGACTTCTTTATCCAGCGATGCTTCATCTACCTCGACCCCGACTACGCCGCCCAGGACACCGACCGCTACCCCTGGCTCAGCTGATAGTTGATGGCCCGACGGGATCCCATTGTCATCTGGGCAGACAGGCGGGCACCTCGGCGAGAATGTCGGTGGCCATGTATCCGAGGGTGCCCAGGCGAGCCTCGAAGCGGCGGGCCGCGGCAAAGTGAGCAAACGTGGCCCAACACGCCGCTTGCGAACGATCGCCACACCGTGCCGCGGCGCCAGCGGCCAGTCCCGCGAGCACGTCACCAGACCCTGAGGTACCCAACCCGACAACGTCGTCGTCGGCCTGCCACCGCCGTCCATCCGGGGCGTAGACACCTCCGAAGGACGTCAGCACCGCACCGGTCGCACGGGCCGCGGCCGCCAGCACGCTCGCGTCGCCGGACGGCGCATCGGTGACCAACGAGCGCGCCTCCTCGCGGTTCGGCGTCATCAACAACCCCCGCGCACACGGTCGACCGTCGCCGGATCCAGCTGGTCGAACACCATGATCGCCGCGGCATCGAGCACCACGACGCAGTCCGGACGCACATCACGCAACACGGCGTCCACCACGGCGGCCACCTCGTCACCCAGGAGGCCCGGGCCGACGACGACGGCATCGGCCTCGGCGATCGATTCTCGCAGTGGGCCGTCGGACGCTGCTCGCCACGGCATCACCATGGCTTCCGGGAATGCGACACCGACGGGGATCGCAACCTCCGGCGCGGTCGCGACCTGCACCCGTCCCGCACCCATTCGCAATGCTGCTCGACCTGCCAGCAGGACGGCGCCGGGCGTCATGGTCGACCCACCGACGACCAGGACCGTTCCCCGGGAGTACTTGTCAGTCCCGTCACCGACCGGCAGTGGCCACGACCGCAACAGCGCCGCGTCGAGCTGGCGTCACCCCAGCCGAATCCTGCCGCGTATCAGCGAGGCGCGACACGGGCGTCATGTTCTTCCGTAACCGGGACGTCGGCCGATTCGAGTGGCGCCGCCCAGGCGTCGAGGTCGAGTGCCAGTTCATCATTGCGATCCCGCACGTAGCGCGTCAGCGAACAGTTGGGCAGCGGGTGTTCGCGCGAAAGCGCCAACGCGCTCGATTCGTCGAGATCCTCGATCAGGTAGCGCCACATGACGATGACAACCTCGTGCGTCACGAGCAGCACGCGCTTGTCGAGATGCTCCCTGGCGAGCGAGTCGCGCAGCGAGCGGATCCGAAGAGCGACGTCCACCCAACTCTCGCCTCCTGGCGGCCGATGGTAGAACTTGCCGAGGCGCCGGCGCCGCTCGGCCTCGATCGGATACCTCGTGGCGACACCGTGCGACGTCAACAGGTCGAGCACGCCCAATTCCCGCTCCCGGAGACGCTCATCGAGATGAACGCGTAGATCCAGACCGGCCTCGTCCAGTGCGATCGACGCCGTTTGCGACGCCCGCTCGTACGGTGACGCGAGCACGACCTCAGGGCGCCGTTCCTGTGCTCCGAGCCAGCGGCCGAGCGCCTGCGCCTGCTGGACACCGAGATCCGACAGCGGAACGTCCATGTCGCGTTCGGCGATGTCAAGCGTTTCGACCTGCTCGTCGCGCGCCCGATCTCGGGCGACGTTGCCGAGACTCTGACCGTGGCGCACCAGCCACAGCTCGGTCGGATCACTGATCATCGCTGCGCAGTACCCGCGTCGGCATCGGACGAACCAAACTGGCCGGCATCTGATGCGGACACGACCGCGGCCGATGCGAACCATCACCGAGGTTCTCCAGACCACCACGCTTCGTACTTGGCCAACCACGCACGCATCGTCTGACGCGACACCCCGAACCGGGCCGCCACCTCCGTCACCGTGCACCCCTCGCCGATCACCGCAATGACCGCCTGATACCGCTGCTCACTCACACTCATCTCCCACATGGAGTCGAGCTGTCAAGCATCAACCGACACACTGTCATGCATCAGCCGAAGCCCAAATGTCAGACCATCAGCCGAAGTAGCACATAGATCGTGTGGGGCGGGTGGGGCTCGAACCCACGACCCACGGATTATGAGTCCGCTGCTCTAACCGACTGAGCTACCGCCCCGCAGAGCCGCAACGATAGCCGACCGCCCGGATCGGCGCGACCGGTCTGTGGCGCCGAGTCGACTCCGCGGTCGAAGGCCCGCTCGCCCGTGGCGGCGATCGCCTCCATGACCTCGGCGATCATCTGCGATCGGGGCGGCATGCCCGGGGGTCTCCTCGGGCGCGACCGGGTTGTGCCCCTCAGCCGATGCTCGTGCCACCGCTCGATCGCGATGTCCAGGAACTCGGGGTGTGGGAGGACCCAGATACCGCCCGGCCCGTGATCGCGTCGACGACAAGATCGGCGACCGCCCGGGTTGCATCCCCTCGTCGATCGCTCGGCGAACGTAGTCACGCGTGATCTTCAGCCGCCGGGTCGATCGGGCCGGCATGTCGCCATACTCGGCGGGCCAGTTCCGGTCGGAGTCGATGATGCCGGTCTTCACCCACCCCGGACACAGACAGCTGACCCCGACCGGCAGTCCTGAGCATCTGCATGTTGTGGAACAGCGACTCGGTCATCGCAACGACGGCGTGCTTGCTCGCGTCGTAGGCAGGAGCGAAGCCCGGATACAGCCCGGCCATCGATGCGGTGTTGACGATGTGACCACCGCCGGACAGTGACGATGTGGGGCAGGAACGTTCGCACGCCGTAGACCATGCCCCAGAAGTTGACCCCCATCGTCCACTCCCAGCCGTCGATCGGGCCGAACCACGGGTCGCCGGCTACCGGCGACGCCGGCGTTGTTGCACACGACATGCACGGCGCCGAACCGATCGAGCGTCGCTTGGGCGAGCGCGTCGACCTGATCCGCCTTGCTCACATCGGTGCGAACGGCCAGTGTCTCGACGCCGAGTTCGGCGATCGCTGCCGGCCGCTCGCTCGAAGGCATCGTCCTGCACGTCGGCCAGCACGATCGAGCAGCCGGCAACTGCCAGTGCATCAGCCAGCGCGAAACCGATCCCACTCCCCGCACCGTCACGACAGCGATCTTTCCAGCACCCAGTTCCATCAGTTCCCCCTCGTCCTCGGAACCCGGAAGGTAGCGAACCGGACCCGAAAACGTCGAACGGGACCTCGAAGTTCGAGGTCCCGTTCGTCTTGGCTCCGGGAGCAGGGCTCGAACCTGCGACAAGAGCATTAACAGTGCCCTGCTCTGCCAACTGAGCTATCCCGGAATGGCGAACGATGAGGTTACCGCCTCGATCATGGCCATCACACGCCGGTGCGGTCGGCGATGTAGTAGCGGGGCGCTATTGGCCCGACATCGCCATCGCCCCCGGGGCAACCCGTCCGGCGATGTCGTTGGGGCGCTATTCACCCGACATCGCCATCGCCGCCGGGGCACCGTCCGGCGATGTAGTTGCGGGGCGCTATTGCCCCGACATCGCCATCGGCCGAGGACTACTCGAGCTCGAGGAACTCTCGGAGGCGTTGCGAGCGTTGGGGATGGCGGAGCTTGGCCAGCGTCTTGGCCTCGATCTGGCGGATCCGCTCCCGGGTGACGCCGAACTCCTTGCCGACCTCCTCCAAGGTCTTGGCCTGGCCGCCATCGAGCCCGAAGCGCAGCCGCACGATCTCCTGCTCGCGCTCGGACAGCTCGCCGAGCACCTCGCCGACGGCCTCGGTGAGCATCGCCCTGGTCGCGGCGTCGGCGGGGCTGTCGATCGTGTCGTCCTCGATGAAGTCGGCCAGGTTCGACTCGTCCTCCTCGCCGATCGGCGAGTCGAGCGACAGCGGATCGAGTGCGTATCGCAGCAGCTCTCGGATCCGGTCGGGCTCGAGTTGCAACCGTGCCGCCAGTTCGTCGACGGTCGGCTCCCGTTCCAGTTCCTGGTGCATCTGCCGCTTCGCCCTGGACACCCGGTTCATGTGCTCGACCATGTGCACGGGAATCCGGATCGTGCGCGCCTGATCGGCGATCGACCGGGTGATGGCCTGACGGATCCACCACGTGGCGTAGGTGGAGAACTTGAACCCCTTCGTGTAGTCGAACTTGTCGACCGCCCGCATCAGGCCCAGGTTGCCCTCCTGGATCAGATCGAGCAGCTGCATCCCACGGCCCGAATAGCGCTTGGCGATGCTCACCACCAGTCGCAGGTTGGCCTGTGTCAGCTCGCTCTTGGCCCGCTCCCCCCGGCTGACGGCCCGCATCAGCATGCGGTTCTCGACGCCCTCGAACGGCCGCCCGGCGGCCGCCGCCTCGTCGATGCGCTGCCGCGGCGAGCTTGCCCTCCTCGATCAGCTGGGCGAGCCGCCGCTCGTCGTCGGTCGTGAGCAGATCGACCTGGCCGATCTCGCGCAGGTACATCCGCACGGCATCGGACGTGCCGCCGTCGCCCTTGGGCGCCACCCGCTTGGTCCGCCGCGGTCCGCCGTCGGCTCAGCAACTGCTCGTCGACGTCGTCGCCGCCGGGCTCGATCCGCGGGACTCGACGATCAGTCTCGCGCCGCAACGACGACGGCGTCTCGTCCACCACCGGCTCCACCGCGATCGTCGATCGTGATCCCGACGGCCGATCATCGCCTGCTGGATGTCGGCCAAGCACGTCGCCGGTGAGTTCGACGTCGCGGAACACGTGGGTGACGTCCTCGGCGTGAACACGACCCGAGCGACGCCCCCGTTCGATCAGCGCGTCCCACTCGACGACGTTCACACCGTGGATCGGCCGCGACGAATGGGCGCTCGTGCTCGGTGTCGGCAGCTGGATCAGCTGGCCCCACCGCCGGCGTTCGTCTGATCGGCGATTGAGCCAACCTAGCAATGACTCGGCCGCAGCCTGAGCGCGTTGTCGATCGGGATCGACGAGTGCGTTCGACGTCGAGCCGGGCCTGCCGGTCGTCGTCGATCGACCGCCCGATCGGTCAGCCCGGCACGCAACCGCAGCTCACGGCGCACGGCGGCCGCGATCAGCGTGCGCGCCTCGACCTCCGGCACGAGATTCAGGTCGGCGACCGCGGCACGTTCGAGAACTTCACGGGCATCGGGCGCGACGAGGTCCAACGCGGCGGGAAAGTCGCCGCCCGACTCGGCGAGCGCGAGGAACGCCATCCGGTTGGCGTCGTCGTCGAACAGCTGCCTCGACCAACCACGGCGCGATCGAGTTCCAGTCCTGCACCAACAGCACCAGCGCCGCGAACTCGGCGTTCTCCATCGGGTGCCGCGCGCCGGCACGGGACACCTGGATCGACGGGTGCTTCATCCCGCGCTCGGCCAACCGGACGAGGTCGGCGACCGGCAGCCCGACCCGAGCGGCGACCTCGCCGGCGTAGAGCTTGCGGACGTTGGCATTGGGATGCTCGTTGACGACCGCCATCGCCTCCTCCGCCAACCGCGCCCGCTGCTCGGGCGTCTCGGCGGCGCGGGCGTGGAGCGTCCGCTGCAGGCGGAATCCGAGGAACGGCACCGACGAGGCGACCGACGCGCCCAACGACGTCGGGATCGGACTGGGCGAGTTCCCCCGGATCCTTCCCCTGCGGCAGGCGCGGCCACCGAGACCTCGACGGCGTGCTTCTGCTCCCACTCGTAGAACCGCTCCGCGGCTCCCTGTCCCGCGGCGTCGGCGTCGAACGCCAGCACGACCTTGCTCGCATACCGCTTCAGCAGGCGTACGTGTTCCTCGGTCAACGCGGTGCCACACGTCGCGACCGCCCGTGGCACACCCGCCCGATGGAACCCGATCACGTCGGTGTAGCCCTCGCACACCACCACCTGGTCGGCCCTGGCGATGTCGGCCTTCGCCCAGTTCAGCCCGTAGAGCGTCTTCGACTTGCTGTAGATCGCCGTCTCCGCCGAGTTCTTGTACTTCGCCGGGTCGTCGGATCCCGGCAGGATCCGGCCACCGAAGGCGAGCGCCTCGCCCGCCTCGGAGAAGATCGGGAACATCACCCGCGCCCGGAACGAGTCCTGCATCTTGTTGCGCTTGTTCCGGAAGGCGAGCCCGATGTCCTGCAGCACCGCCGGCGGCACGCGCGAGATCGCGGCTCAACGCGTCCCAGTCGTCGGGCGCCCAGCCGATCTTGAACTGACGTGCCACGTCGCCCGCCAGCCCGCGCTGGCGCAGGTAGTCACGGGCCGGTCGCGCGGCCGGGTCGTCGAGCAGGCGCTGGTGGTACCACTCGACGGCGCGTTGCATCGCGTCGGTCAGCTCCTTGCGCCGGGCGCGCTCCTTCGACTGGCCGGTCGAGGTGTACGTGAGCTGCATCCCGGCCTTGGCCGCGAGATGCTCGACGGCACCCGGGAAGTCGAGGTGTTCGATCTCCTGGACGAACGTGAACACGTCACCGGCGGCCTTGGCAGCCGAAGCACTTGTAGCGGCCGGTCTCCTCGCGAACGTTGAACGACCCGCTCTTCTCGGCGTGGAACGGGCACAGTCCCACCCAGTTCCGCCCGACGCGCTTGAGCGCCACGTACTGCTGGATCGTGTCGACGATCGACACCGTCGAACGAAGCCGTTCGATGTCGTCGTCCTGGATCCCCATGGTCGGGTCAGACTATTGGCGAGGGGTCGGACGGGACGTCCGGTGCCGGGCTCTCGCTCGGCGAACGCCTTGCCGGCGAGTCTCGTTCTGCTCCTCGTTCCTGGTGGCCTTCAACGAGAACCCGATCGACGCCGCCAGCACGAGGGCGATCACCGTCAGCGAGAGCCAGGTGGGGATGTGGTACCACTCGGCGATCAGCATCTTGACGCCGACGAAGGCGAGGATGATGGCGAGACCCTCCTGCAGGTACGCGAACCGGGTGTGCATGTCGGCGAGCAGGAAGTACAGGGCCCGCAAGCCGAGGATCGCGAACGCATTCGATGCGAACACGATGAACTGCTCGTGGCTCACCGCCAGCACCGCCGGCACCGAGTCGACGGCGAAGATCACGTCGGTCGCCTCGACCAACAGCAACACGGCGAACAGCGGGCGTCGCCACCCGCTTGCGCATTCTCGCCTGGTGAACAGCTTCTGGCCGTCGTACTCGTCGGTCGACGGCACGATCCTGTTGCACAGCCTTGAGGAACTTCGAGTCTGCCGGATCGGCGTGCTCGTCGTTGCCGAACACCAGCTTCGCCGCGGTGTACAGCAGGAACGCGCCGAACACGTAGAGGATCCAGTCGAACTTCTCGATCAGCGCCACGCCGGCGAAGATGAAGATCGCCCGCAGCAGCAACGCCCCGAAGATGCCCCAGAACAGCACCCGGTGCTGGTACTTCAGCGGCACCAGGAAGTGGCCCATGATCAACGCCCAGACGAAGACGTTGTCGATGCTGAGCGACTTCTCGATCAGGTAGCCGGAGATGTACTCGCCGCCCGCGGCGGCGCCGAACCACCAGATGATCACCCCGGTGAAGGCGACACCGATGCTGATCCAGACGGCCGATTCGATGGCCGCTTCCTTCGTGTGCACCTCGTGGGCCTCGCGGTGCACCACCAGCAGGTCGACGAGCAGCAGCGCGAAAATCAGCGCCAGCAACGCGATCCCATTGCCAGGCGTGAACCGTGATGTCGACGAAGTTTCCGCTGCCCTCGGCGGCTGAAACCAGCCGGGGCGACGATGCGAGGAACGCCGGGGTCAACGTTCGGCGCCGACGCGATCACCGACTGCGCCGCGGCCAGGCGGGCGATCGGAACTCGGAACGGTGAGCACGACACGTAGTCGAGCCCGGCGTCGTAGAACAGCTGGATCGATTCGGGGTCGCCGCCGTGCTCGCCGCACACGCCGAGCTTCAGCTTCGGCTTCGTCGCCCGGCCGCGCTCGGCGCCCATTCGGACGAGGTCACCGACGCCGGATTGGTCGATCGTGTCGAACGGGTTCCGCTTCAACAGCCCCTGCTCGAGGTAGGCGGGCATCATCCGGCTCTCGACGTCGTCACGCGAGAACCCGAACGTCAACTGCGTCAGGTCGTTGGTGCCGAAGCTGAAGAAGTCCGACTCCTCCGCCAGTTCATCGGCGCGGATCGCCGCCCGCGGCGTCTCGATCATCGTGCCGATCGTGATCGTCGGCTTCTTCTTCAGGCCCTTGACGGCAATGTCGATCTCGTCTTGGACCCACGACCGGGCGAGCGCCAACTCCTCGCGGGTGACGGTGAGCGGGATCATGATCTCGACGATCGGGTTGAGCCCGCGCTTGCGCAGCGACGCGGCGGCGGCGAGCAGCGCCCGCACCTGCATCGCATACAGGCCCGGCTTGATCACGCCCAAGCGCACGCCACGGGTACCGATCATCGGGTTGTGCTCGGCCCAACTCTCGGCTGCCTTCAGCTCGAGCTGCTCCTGCTCGTCGAGGCCGCTCCTTCGCCTCCTTGATGCGCAGCTCCTCCACCGACGGGAGGAACTCGTGGAGCGGCGGGTCGAGCAGGCGGATCGTGACCGGCAGTCCATCCATCGCCTCGAGGATCTCCTCGAAGTCGATCTGCTGCACCCGGCCGAGTTCGGCGAGCGCCGCCTCTTCCTCGGCCTCGGTCTGGGCGAGAATCATCTTGCGCACGACCGGCAGGCGGTCGGGGGCCAGGAACATGTGCTCGGTGCGGCACAGCCCGATGCCCTCGGCGCCGAGATTGCGGGCGTTGGTGGCGTCCTCACCGGTGTCGGCGTTGGCGCGGACGGCCAGCTTGCCCTTGCGTACCTTGTCGGCCCACGTGAGCAGGATGTCGAATTCGGCCGGCGGCTTGGCGTCCTCGAGGACCATCGCCCCGAGCACGATCTCGCCGGTCGTGCCGTCGAGCGAGATGACGTCGCCCTTCTTCACGACCACGTCACCGACGGTGAACTGGTCGCCCTTGATCTTGATCGCTTCGGCACCGACGATCGCCGGCGTTCCCCAACCACGAGCGACCACGGCGGCGTGCGACACGAGGCCACCGCGAGCGGTCAGGATGCCCTCGGCCACCATCATCCCGTGCACGTCCTCGGGGCTGGTCTCGTTGCGCACGAGGATGACCTTCTCGCCGGCTTCGGCGGCGGTGGCGGCCTCATCGGCGGTGAAGTACACGGCGCCGACCGCGGCGCCTGGCGACGCGGCGAGGCCGGTGGCGAGCACCTTGCCCTTCTCGGCGAACTGCGGGTGCAGCACGGCATCGAGGTGCCCGTCGGTGACACGCGTGAGCGCTTCCTTCGCGCGAAATCTTCCAGCGCTTGTCCCCCTTGCCGGTGCCCTTGGTCATGTCGACGGCCATCCGCAGCGCCGCGGCTCCGGTGCGCTTGCCGACGCGGGTCTGCAGCATCCAGAGCTTGCCCTGGTCGATGGTGAACTCGGTGTCGCACATGTCGCGGTAGTGCGCCTCGAGCCGATCGAAGATCGCCAGCAGTTCGTCGTGGATCGTCGGGAACACCTGGCCGAGGTGGTCGAGGTCCTGCGTGTTGCGGATGCCCGCCACCACGTCCTCACCTTGGGCGTTGACCAGGAAGTCGCCGTACGGCTTGTTCTCACCGGTCGCCGCGTTACGCGTGAATCCCACGCCCGTACCGGAGTTGTCGTCGCGGTTGCCGAACACCATCGCCTGCACGTTGACCGCGGTGCCGAGGGTGTGCTCGATGCGCTCGCGCACCCGGTAGGCGATGGCCCGCGGACCGTTCCACGACCGGAACACCGCCTCGACCGCGCCGCGGAGCTGTGCCGTCGGGTTCTGCGGGAACGGCTTGCCGGTCGCTTCCTTCACGACGGCCTTGTAGTGCTCGCACAGCCGCTTCAATTCGGCGGAACCGATCTCGGCGTCGGTCTTGACGCCGGCGGCCTCGCGGGCCTCCTCGAGCGGATGGTCGAAATTCTCACCGTCGACGCCGAGCACGATGCGCCCGTACATCGCGATGAACCGGCGATAGCTGTCGTAGGCGAAGCGCTCGTCGGCGGTCGCCTTGGCCAGCCCCTTCACGCTCTTGTCGTTGAGACCGAGGTTGAGGACGGTGTCCATCATGCCCGGCATGGAGAACTTGGCGCCCGAGCGCACCGACACGAGCAGCGGATCGTCGGCGTCGCCGAGCGTGCGCTGCATCTGCTTCTCGAGCTTCGCCACCTGCTTGGCGATCTCGTCGTCGAGCCCCTTCGGCCAACCACCCTCCATGTAGGCGCGGCACGCATCGGTCGAAATCGTGAACCCCGGCGGCACCGGCAGGCGCAACACGCTCGTCATCTCGGCGAGGTTGGCGCCCTTCCCGCCGAGGAGATCCTTGTACTCCATCGGGGGGCGGCGGTGCTTGTGATCGAAGGCATAGACGTAGGTCACGGTCGCCGAGTCTAGGTGAGCCCTCCGCGCTGCAGACCGAACGAGCCACGATCAGGCCCTCACCCGAGCTGGCACCCGAGCTGGCAGGCCCGATCTGGCATCAGATCTGGCACCCGATCCGGCGCCCGATCTGGCGCTCGCCCCGCTGCCCCTAGAATGGCCTCGATGTTCCGGCTGCTCGGGTTCCCCGTCCACGTTCGCGCCGGGTTCCTCATGTTCATGGTGTTGATCGTGCTGCTGTACGGAGGGGAGTTCGGCCTCTGGCTCGCCGGAGCGCTCTTCGTGTTCACGCTCATCCACGAGCTCGGTCATGCGCTCGCCGCGCGGCACACCGGCGCCGAGGCCGAGATCTCGCTCGAACTTCCTCGCGGGGTACGCGTCGTACACGCCCACCCGACCGATTTCCCGGCTCGAGCGCGCCGGGATCTCCTTTGCCGGCCCGGCCGTTCAGATCGTCACGAGTGTCGCCATCCTGTTCGCGATGGGCGTCAACCCGACGGATCGGAACTCGATCAACGACTCTCCGGCGAGTTGGGCGATCTGGTGGGCAGGGCCGATGATCGGGCTCCTCAACCTCATTCCGGTCCTGCCGCTCGACGGCGGCAACATCGTGATGACCGGCCTCGACCGACTCGTCGGCAAGCGCTCGCGCCAGTGGATGCTCTACTTCTCGCTCGCCGTCACCGGTGTGTTCGCCGCCCTGTGCTTCACGTCCGAGCGCGCCCGCGGCCTGTTCGTGTTCGTCGGATTCCTGCTCGTCACCCAGCTCCAGATGCTCGGGGCGTCCAAGCCGCTGACGTCACCGTGGAACGATGCCCGCGTCGCGCTCGCTGCCGGGAAGGCCGGCAAGGCCCGCCGCATCCTCGTCACCGCGCTGAGCAATCCTCGGCCCGATGTCCGCCCCATCGCCGCACCGATGTCGCGTCGCCGACGCCACCGCGCTCGTCGATCTCCTCCCCGATCCCCTGCCGTTCGGCGACGCCCTGAACGAATACGTGCTCTCGAACGAGTTGATCCGCATCGGCCGGTTCGAGGACGCCGCGCACTATGCCGCAGCCAGCTTCGAACGCCACCCCCAGTCGCTCGCCGCGGCGAACGTCGCCCGCGCCGCCGGTGCGCTCGGCGATCAGGCCACCGCGATCGGCTGGCTCCGGGCGGCCGCCGACACCGGCACGGCACCGAGCGGTGTGGCGAACATCATCGACCACGCTCCCGAGCTCGCCGGCCTGCGCCACCACCCTCAGGTCACGGCGATCCGCCACAGCCTGATGCTCCCCGGCCTCCCCACCCCCTGACGTCCCGGACCCTGTCATCCCGGCCGAAATTCTTCGGCCACGGTGCGCTGAGCGCTCGAAACCCTCAGAATTTCGGGTTGCGGCCGTGCAGAGTCAGCCGAGGTGAGCGGGGATCGTGCCGAGATCGTGACCGCGTTTGATCGTCGCCAGGGCGTGCGTGGCGCCGACACTCGTGATCGTGCCGATGGTCGCGCCCGACGTGTCGACCACGGGGTGACCGACGTCGGTGCCGAGCGGCACGTCCGACCCGATGGCCAGGATCCGCAACGACGAGGGAGCCTCGGCACCGCGGCTGTCCATGCGCTCGACCAGCTCCTGGCCCGGATAGCAACCCTTCGTGAAGTTGACCGCCACGCCCACCACGCCGGTCACCGACGGAATGGTCACGCCCGGCACGATCTCGTGACCCATGCGCGGCCAACCGGCCGCGATGCGCGCATCCTCGTTGGTCGGTGCCGGTTCGGCGACTTCAGCGTCGAACACGTCGATCTCCGCGTCGACTCGGATCTTGAACCGACGGAGGCGATCCGCGAGCATCGCGCCGAAGCCGGCGTCGATGTCGAACGTGAACTCCTGGTCATCCGTCCGGGTGACCCGTGCCAGCGCGACGACCTTGCCCGTCGGTTCGAGGACCAGCGTCCACGATGCTTCGCCCACCGCCAGCCCGCGCACGTCCTGGGCGATCTGGGAGTGGAGATACGACAGGGCGTCCGCGCCGCGCACGACGACGTGATCGCGCTCGCTCGGATCGATGAACGAGGGATGCAAGACCGAGGCGCCGATGTCCATGGTGCCAGTCTGTCGTGAACCTCAGCGTCTCGTGGCACACTGACCCTGCGATGACCGACGGCAGCGTGCACTTCGGAGATGCGACCCCGCAGAACCTCGCCCAGCGCGCGGTCGACATGTTCCTCACGCTGGTGCGTCGCGGCACCGCTCTCGCCGTCGGCACGCTCGCGGTGGTCTCGTTCATCTGCATCGGCAGCTTCCTGCTCGGCCTGGCCGCGCTCTCCGAGCAACCGGACCGGCTGGATCCTCATCGGCGGCGCCTTTCGTCGTGGTCGGCGTCGGCGCGGTTGCCCTGGCGATCTTCCGGTTGTGGCTCGTGAAGCGCAGCGCCACCGAACTCGTCGTCGAGGTCCAACAGCTCCTCGTCGGCGACCGCAAGACCGAACGCGTCGTCATCGACACGATCGAGGCGTCCGAGAAGGTGCAGGACCAGAGCGCGGTCGTGATGTCGCGACAGTTCTTCACGCTGCGCGACTCGATCGACGGACGGGGCGCGCAGTTCATCGCCCTCGCCTACGCACTCCGGGCGATGACGACGTTCCCGTTCCTCATGCTCGTGGCGACCACGGTCACGGTCGTGTTCGCCACGCTCGCCGTCATCTTCACCGGCGTCCTCATCTTCTGACCCGAACCTGTCGCGTGGGGTCAGGCACAACGCAACAGGTTGGACCGATCGAACCTGTTACGTGGCCCGCGACCTGTTGCGTTGTGCCTGACCCCGCGCGACAGGTTACGCGGGGGTGCCGGACTGGCGGCGGGCGGTGGTCATGCGACGGGCGGCCGGGATCGCGGCGAGCAGGGCGGCCGCCTTGTTGCGGCACTCGAGGTCTTCGTCGTCGGGAACCGAATCGGCCACGATGCCGGCACCGGCCTGGAGGCTCGCCCGTCTGCCGTCGCCGGTGACGAACATCGTGCGGATCGCGATCGCGGTATCGAGGTTGCCCGACCAGTCGACGTAGCCGACGACACCGGCGTACGGCCCGCGCTTCACGGGTTCGAGCTCGTCGATGATCTCCATCGCCCGCACCTTCGGCGCACCGCTGACCGTGCCCGCCGGAAGCGTCGCCCGCAGCACGTCGATCGGCCCCAGGCCATCACGCAGCGAACCCGACACCTGCGACGTCAGGTGCATCACATGGCTGTACCGCTCGAGCGTCATCAACTCGTCGACGTGGACGGTGCCGAACTGGGCGACCCGGCCGACGTCGTTGCGGGCGAGGTCGACCAGCATCACGTGCTCGGCGCGTTCCTTCGGATGCTCGCTCAACTCGGCGGCCATTCGCCGGTCGTGCTCCTCGGTCGACCCGCGGCGCCGGGTGCCGGCGATCGGGCGGGAGATCACCCGGCGGTCGAGCAACTGCACCATCGGCTCGGGTGACGACCCGACGATCGTCAACTCGGGATGGCGCACGAAGTACATGTACGGCGACGGGTTCACCTGGCGGAGCACGCGGTACACGTCGAACGGGTCGGCATCGAGTTCGAGGTCGTAGCGCTGGGCCAGCACCACCTGGAAGATGTCGCCGGCGACGACGTACTCCTTGGCCACCTCGACCGCCTTCTGGTACAGCCCACCGGGCATCGACGACACGAGGTGCGGGAGCTCATCGTCGGGCGACGGTGGCTCGACCGGCGTGTAGGCCAGCGGGCGGGCCAGATCGGCGACCGCCTGCTCGACGCGCTCGATCGCCGCGTCGTAGGCCGCGTCGAGCTCGTCGGCCGACAGCCCGAGCGTCGGCACGCTTTCGATCAGGTACACCCGCTGGCGCCAGTGGTCGAACGCAGCGAGCGACCCGATCACCGACATCACGGCGTCCGGATAGTTCCGATCGTCGGCAGGAACGTCGGGCAGGTGTTCGACCTCGCGGATCACGTCGTAGCCGAGGAACCCCATCACCCCGCCGTGCAGCGGCGGCAGATCGTCGAACGTCGGACTCGAGTGGATGGCGAGCAGCGCCTCGAGCGCGGCGAGGATGCCCTCCCCCGTCGGGATCCCGGCCGGCAGCGTGCCATCGAGTTCGACCACGCCGTTGCGCGACACGATCGTTGCGGTCGGATTGCGGCCGACGAAGGAGAACCGCGCCCACCGCTCCGCGCCCTCCACCGATTCGAGCAGGAACCCCGGCCCGTCGCCGACCAGTTTCACGTAGGCGGCGACCGGTGTTTCGAGATCGGCGAGCACCGACGTCCACACCGGCACGATCGTGTGCTCGGCCGCGTGCGCGTGGAAGTCGTCGCGGGTCGGAAGGATCTTCATCGTCAGCCGAAGGCCCGGAAGAAGCAGGTCCGCGCGCCCGTGTGGCAGGCGCCGGCACCAACCTGTTCGACCTTGAACAGCAACGTGTCGCCGTCGCAGTCGTAGTACGCCTCGCGGACGAACTGACGATCACCGCTCGTGTCACCCTTGCGCCACAACTCCTGGCGACTGCGCGACCAGTACACCATGCGTCCCTCGCTCAGCGTGATCGCCAGCGACTCGCGGCTCATCCACGCCATCATCAGCACCTCGCCGTTGTCGATGTCCTGGGCGATCGCCGGCACCAGACCGTCGTGGTTGAACGTCACTGCATCGAGCTGCTCGGGCGTGACGGCGATCATGGTCCCTTCGGGCATGGGGTCAGCTTACGGGCGGCCACCCGATGGGCGAAGTGCGATTGTCTGCACATCGGCCGACGGTCACCCCGCTGGTCAGGAGGCGGCGAACGTCTCGAGGTCGTCGAGAATCTTGTTCGCTCCGAGCACGCCGATGCCGGTCATCCACGTGCTGTCGAGGATGTCGAACTGGTTCCCCGCCTGCACGGCGGGCAGCGTCGACCACAGCGACTCGACGGTCCCCCGATCGGTCACGACCGCACCGCCGCTCTCGCCATCCGGATTGGTGGCGAAGATGAGATCGGAGTCGAGCATCTCGATCTGTTCCGCGCTGATCAGGGCCATGCCGACGCTCGGGTCGTAGCCCTTGTCGCCGAGGTCGAAGCCGACCTCGCTGAGCACCGAGCCGGAGAAGGTGGTCGGGCCGTACAGCCGGTTCTGTCCGGGGATGAATCGGACGATCACCGCCGTCTGACCGGCAGCCCCGATCTCCTCGCCGACGGTCGCGGCCCGCTGCGTCGAACTCGGCGAGCAGCGCGTCAGCCTCGGCCGAACGGTTGAGCGCGTCGCCGGTCAGTGTCACCTGGCTCTTCCAGTCGCTGCCCGACGACTCGCTGAACACCGTCGGCGCGATCTGGCTGAGCTGGTCGTAGAGCGCCTCGTGGCGAACCTTGGCGCCGAGGATCAGATCGGGCTGGAGCGCCGCGACCTGTTCGAGATTGGGCTCGGTGGTCAACCCGACGAGCTCGATGTCGGCGGCGGCGTCGCCGAGGTAGGCAGGTAGTCCCGAACCGGCGACTCCTTCCGTCGCCGCGATCGGCGGCAGACCGAGGGCGATCGCGGCATCGAGGAACGAGGAGTCGAGCACCACGACCCGTGCCGGTGCACCCGGAACCTCGGTCTCGCCCATCGCATGGGCGACCACGTGGGCCTGCGGCTCCGTGGTGGTCGTCTCGGCGATCGTCGTCGCGACCGTGGTCGGCGCGTCGGTCGCAGCGGGTTCGGTGGCCACAACGTCCGTGCCGGCCGGCTCCGTACCCGTCGCCTCGGTCACCGCGGTGGCGGTGTCGGCGGCCGTGCCAGCGGTGTCGTCGTCGCTGCCGCAAGCGGCGAGCAACAGACCGACGGTCAGCGTCCCGACGGCGACCCGGCGAATCGGGCGATGCGGATGGGTCGAGGGGTGCGGCAGGGTCCGGAGCATCCACCGAACATAGCCGGACTATTAGGCATGCCTATCAGTTGTGCATAAGTGACCAGATCACAGATAGAGGCCGGTCGACGCCTCGATGCGCTGGGCGGCCACCGCGTGCAGTTCACGTTCGCGCAGCATCACGTAGTCCTCACCCTGGACCTCGACCTCGTAGCGGTCGTCGGGGCTGAACAGCACCTTGTCGCCCACTTCGCAGGCCCGCACGTTCTGTCCGTGCGCCACGACCGTCGCCCAGATCAACCGCTTGGCAACCTGCGCCGTGGCGGGGATGACGATGCCACCCGATGAACGTCGTTCGCCGTCCTTGTCGGAGATCTTCACCAAGACGCGGTCGTTGAGCATCTTGATCGGGAGCTTGTCGTCAGCGCCAGCCATGGGTGCCCAACGCTATCGATCGCCTGCTGACCACCACCCGACCGAAATTTGGAGCAGATGTGCGCGCCTGGGCCGCGACATTGCTCCATTTTCGGGTGGGATTGCGGTCAGGCGAGGGCGGATTCCATCTCCGCCTTCACGTCGTCGGTGAGGAGCGGGATGACCTCGAGGGTCTCGAAGTTCGACACGACCTGTTCGACCTTGGAGGCACCGGTGATCACCGTCGACACGTTCGGGTTCTTCGTGCACCACGCCAGCGCGAGCTGCGCCATCGTGCAGCCGAGACGGTCGGCGATCGGACGCAGGCGCTCGACCCGCTCGATCGCCTCGGCATCGGTGAGGCGCTTGGCGAGCCAGCCGTACCCGGCGAGGGCGGCGCGTGACCCCTCGGGGATTCCGTCTTTGTACTTGCCGGTGAGCAGACCGGAGGCGAGCGGGCTCCAGATCGTGTTGCCGTAGCCGAAGTCGTCGTGGATCCGGGCGTACTCCTGCTCGACCTTGCGTCCGCTCGAGGATGTTGTACTGGCTCTGCTCGGTGACCGGCTTGTGCAGATGGTGGCGATCGGCGATCTCGATGGCGCCGCGGATGTCGTCGGCCGACCACTCGCTCGTGCCCCAGTACAACGCCTTGCCCGACGACACGATGTCGCTCATCGCCCACACCGTCTCCTCGAGTGGCGTGTCGGGATCGGAGCGGTGGCAGTAGAGAACGTCGACGAAGTCGTGCTGGAAGCGCTCGAGCGATCCGTCGATCGCCTGCATGAGGTACTTGCGGTTGAGCGTGTTGCGCATGTTCGGCGTGCGGTCGCCATGCAGACCCCAGAACACCTTCGTGGTCAGCACGTAGGACCAGCGCGGCCACTCGAGATCGAGGAGCGCCTGACCCATGATCGATTCGCTCTTGCCGCCCGCGTACGCCTCGGCGTTGTCGAAGAAGTTGCACCCCGCGTCACCCGCTGCGGCCATGCAGTCGACGGCGAGCGAGGTGTCGAGCTGCGTGTCGAACGTGACCCAGCTCCCGAACGACAACACGCTGACCTTGAGGCCGCTGTTACCGAGTCGGCGATATTCCATCTTCGGATTGACGTTCGGTGTAGGCATGCCGAGGACCATACCGTCGACGATCCGGCCGAGTGACCCCGGCCAGTGACTCGAATGCAGCGACCCGCGTCAGACGTTGGGCACCTGCCCGGCCTCACGGTCGGCATCGATCTGCGCGGTCATCAGATCGAGCACCTCGCCACGCAACCGACGGATCGTGCCGGCATAGGCGCGCTGGTCGAGCGCCGCGAATTCGGCCGCCCGCGCCACCGCAACCTCGAGAACGTCGTCCGCGGCGACCACCTCGTCGAGATACCCGACATCGACCGCACCGGCGGCGTCGGTGAGCCGGGCCGTCGCCACCGCGCGCTGCAGGTGTCGCTTGCTCAGCCGGTCGACGGCGATGGTGAACGCCCAGTCGGGCAGCACCATGGCGATCGCTACCTCGTTCAGCCCGATCTTGCAGTCGACATCCGCGCCGATGCGCAGGTCGCAGCCCAGCAGCACCAACGCCCCGGCCGCCAGAGCGTGTCCGGTGCAGGCCGCGACGATCGGGATCTTCGCGCCGTACATGTGCCGCACGAGGGTGCCGCCGTCGCAGACGAGGTCGGCAATCGCACCCACGTCGGCGCCCCGCATCACCGACAGGTCGAACCCGGCGCTGAAGCGGCCGGGCCGCCCGTGCAGCACCACTGCCGACACCGACGCGTCGTGCTCGGCTTCGTCGAGCACGTCGATGATCGCGGCGATGATGTCCTTCGAGAGCGCGTTCGCCTTGCCGTCGTCGATGTGGCAGATGAGCACGGTGCCGCGCTGCTCGGTGGTGACTGCTGCTGATGCCATCGCGTCGACGCTATTGCGCGACGCGCTGCAGCGCGTCCTTCGTCAGGGATCCGCGACGGGGCGAACGACGATGCCCGCCTCGGTCAGCAGCGCCTTCGCGTCAGCGATCGTGTGCTCCCGGAAGTGGAAGATCGACGCGGCCAGCACCGCATCGGCGCCGCCGTCGACGATGCCCTCGACCAGGTCCTGCAGCGAGCCCACGCCCCCGCTCGCGATCACCGGGACGGTGACCGCGTCGACGATCGTCCTGGTCAGGGCGAGGTCGAAACCCGCTCGCGTCCCGTCGCGATCCATCGAGGTCAGCAGGATCTCGCCCGCGCCGCGCGCCACGGCCTCGCGCGCCCATTCGACCGCGTCGATGCCGGTCGGCGTGCGCCCGCCGTGCAGGTAGACCTCCCACGCCGGTTCGATCCCGCCGGGCGGATCGGGACGCCGTTTGGCGTCGATGGCGCACACGACGCACTGGGCACCGAACTCGGCGGCGATGTCGGTGATCAGCTCGGGCCGCTCGACCGCGGCGGTGTTCACGCTCACCTTGTCGGCGCCGGCGCGGAGCATCTGTCGGGCGTCGGCCACCCGGCGAATGCCGCCGCCGACGGTGAACGGGATGTACACCTGGTCGGCGACACGTTCCACCATGTCGACCGTGGTGGCGCGGTTGTCGCTCGAGGCGGTGATGTCGAGGAAGACCAACTCGTCGGCGCCCTCCAGGTCGTACCGCGCCGCGAGCTCCACGGGGTCGCCGGCGTCGCGGAGGTCGACGAAGTTCGTGCCCTTCACAACGCGGCCCCCCGTCACGTCGAGGCAGGGGATCACCCGCGCCACCCTCATTGGTGCCCCTCCGCTCGCCCGGCCGCTCGCCCGGCCGCTCGCCCCGACGCCGGCGGCCCGCCGCGCAACCGTTCGAGGGCCGAGGCGACGTCGAATCGGCCCTCGTAGAGGGCTTTGCCGGTGATGATCCCGCCCAGCCCGTCGATCTCGGCGAGCGCGCTGATGTCGTCGAGATCGGCCACTCCCCCGCTGGCGATGACCGGGACGGACGCCCGCTGCACCGACGCCGTCAAACCCTCCACGTCTGGCCCACCGAGCATGCCGTCGCGGTCGATGTCGGTGATGACGAACGCCGCGGCCGTGGGAAACAACTCATAGACGTCGTCGAGGTAGCGGCCGCTCCCGATGGTCCAGCCGTGCACGGCGAGTTCGCCCCCTCGGTGGTCGAGTCCGACCGCGACCGGCAGGATCGCCGACGCGTCCGACACGATGCTCGGCTCGCGCACCGCCGCCGAACCCATCACCACGCGGGCCACTCCGAGCTCGGCCAGCTCCGCCACGTCTTCCACGGTCCGTACGCCGCCACCGGTCTGCACCTTGGCGGTTGCACTGACCGCGGCGACGATCGCCGCCACGACCGGCCGGTTGACGGCGTCGCCCGACTTGGCGGCGTCGAGATCGACGACATGGATCCAGACCGCCCCCGCGGCCGCGAAGTCACGGGCGACCGCCACCGGATCGTCGCCGTAGACCGTCTGGTCGTCGTAGTCGCCGGTACGCAAGCGCACGACTCGGCCCCCGAGCAGATCGATGGCGGGATACAGGTCGATCACGCCGCACTCCGACAGACGTCCACGAAGTTGGAGAGGAGGCGCAGCCCGGGCCGGCTCGACTTCTCCGGATGGAACTGGGCGGCGAACACGTTGCCCGAGCGGAACGCCGCATTGATCGTGGTTCCGTACTCGACCGTTGCGGCCACCACCTCGGGATCCTCGGGGACGCCGTGCAGGGAGTGCACGAAGTAGACCCAGGCGTCGTCGCCGAGGCCGGCGAACATCGGATCATCCCGACGGATCTGCAGCTGGTTCCACTGCATCTGGGGGATCTTCGGGCCGGGCGGGATCCAGCGGATCGTGCCGTCGATGATTCCGAGCCCGGTGGCTTCCTCCGACTCCTCCGACCGTGTGAAGAGCATCTGCATGCCGACGCAGATCCCGAGAAAGGGCCGCCCCGACGACACCGATGCGTGTGCGTCGTCCTCCAAACCGGCGCCGCGGAGTGCGTTCATGCAGGCGCCGAACGCGCCCACACCGGGGAGCACGACGCCGGCGGCGTCACCGATCAGACCCGCGTCGGCGGTGAGACGGGCGTCGGCGCCGCACTTCTCGAGCGCCTTCTGCGCCGAGTGCAGGTTGCCGATGCCGTAGTCGAGCACCGCGATCAGCGGTCGGTCGTTGCCCGCTCGGTTCATTCCGGACCCGTCCCCGAACGAACCGAGCCCAGCGGTCACAGCACGCCCTTGGTCGACGGCACGCCGCCGGGATCGTCGACGCGCACGGCATCGCGCAGCGACCGGGCCAGGCCCTTGAACGTCGCTTCGATGATGTGATGGACGTTGCGCCCGCGCACGAGTTCGACGTGCAGGGTGATCCCCGCGGCGGTGGCGAACGACGACACCGCATGCTCGGCGAGTTGGGGGTCGAAGGCCGGGTTGCCGAGGGGCAGGCTCTCGGGCATCGGCACGTGCCACTCGACGAACGGCCGTCCCGACAGGTCGAGGGCCACGTCGACGAGCGCCTCATCGAGCGGATAGCGCCCGCTCGCGAAACGCCGCACTCCGGCCTTGTCACCCAGCGCCTCGGCGAACGCCTCGCCGACCGCGATCGCCACGTCCTCCACCGTGTGATGCGTGTCGATGTGCAGATCGCCGACGGCGTGCACCGTGAGATCGAAGCCGCCGTGCCGGCCGAGCTGATCGAGCATGTGGTCGTAGAAGGGGATGCCTGTCGACACATCGGTGACCCCGCTGCCGTCGAGGTCGATCGACACGTCGATCGTGGTCTCCTTCGTGGCGCGATGGCGTTCCGCGACTCGGGTCCGAGCGGTGCTGGACGATGCGGTGCCTGATGATTCCGTGCCTGATGATTCCGTGCCTGATGATTCGGTGCCGGTCACGAGGCCTCCTGGCTGATGGACGGATCGCTGAGCACGGCAGCCAGCGCGTCGAGGAACGTGGTGTTCTCCTGCGGAGTGCCGATCGTGACACGCAGGCAGTTGTCGAGATGCGGCCAGCTCGAACAGTCGCGAACGAGCACGTCATGGTCGACGAGTCCTTGCCACACCGCTCGACCGTTTGCGGACCGGGGGCGGAACAGCACGAAGTTGGCGCCGCTCGGCACCACGTCGCAGGGCAGGCGGCGCAGGGCCTCGGAGACGCGTTCCCGCTCGCTCACGATCTGGCGGACCCGGGCGTCCATGTCGTCGACGAACCGCAACGCGACGCGACCGGCGATCTGCTTCACCGCGTCGAGGTGGTACGGCAGCACGACCTTGTCGAGTTCGGCGACGAGCCACGGTGGGCCGATCAGATAACCGAGTCGGGCACCGGCCATCGACCAGGTCTTGGAGAAGGTCCGCGTCACCACGAGGGGCCGGTCGTCGGCCAGGAGATCGAGTGCCGACCAGTCGGCGAACTGGGCGTACGCCTCGTCGACGACCACGAGCCCGTCGCTGAGTTCGAGCAGTTGGACCACCCGTTCAGCGGGTTCGACGAGGCCCGTCGGGTTGTTGGGCGACGTGAGGAACACGACGTCGGGTGCATACGTGGTGATCACGCGCTCGACCTCGCGGGGGTCGAGGGTGAAGTCGTCCCCACGTCGGCCCTCGACGACGGTGGCCCCGGTGACCCGTGCGATCTGCGCATGCATCTGATAGGTCGGCTCGAACGTCGCGACCGTCCGCCCCGGCCCCGCGTAGGCGAGCAGCACCGTCTGGAGCACCTCGTTCGATCCGTTGGCAGCGAACACCTGGTCCGGCGACACACCGTGGAAGTCGGCGATCGCGGTGCGCAGGTCGAGCGCCGACCGATCGGGATAGCGGTGCCAATTCACCCGCGACAGCTCGGCAGCGAACGCATCGCGAAACGCCAGCGGCGGCGGTTCGGGTGATTCGTTGGTGTTGAGACGCACTGCCACGTCGACCTGGGCGGAGTGGTACCCCTCGAGTGCACGAAGGTCGTCACGAACGCTGATCACCTGGGGAGATGCTAGCCAGCGGTCGCCCGAGCGGGGCTGTGGGTATCGTGCGCCCGTGGGATCCTCTGGCACACAACCGTCCAACGCGGCGATCGAATCGGCCGCCACGGAGTTGGCCGTCATCGCCGACAGCATCGGCGACTATCGGGCGCGGGTGGCCGACCTCGCCACACCGTTCGTGGGAACCACCCGAGACGACCTCGTCACCGCCATCCACGAGGCCGAACGGCAGCTGCGCAATGCCGAGCGTGGGCTCCTCCGCGCCGCCCGTACGGCTCGGATCTGACCGCACGAAACCGACATGAAAAATGCGGCGACGGCCCCTGTGTGAGGGGCCGTCGCTCGGGCGAGGCCAGGAGGCGGATCCCGGCCGTCGCAGCAAACCAGGTGGCGGGAACCTGGTTGTGATCCGACTATACACCCGAAGCCAGCCTTCACAATGCAGGTGTCTGAGGTATCTCAGCCGGCGAGGTGTGTGAGGTATCTCGTGGAGGCGAAGCGATACCCTCGATTCGACATGGTTCCGCTCGATCCACGAGATTCCGACGACCTGCTGGAGTTCGTCGACAAGCAGGAGCGGACCTCGGCACGACCCGCATTGTCCGACCAGAGTCGGCTGGCGCTCCAGCACCCGGGGCCCGACGGACCGCTGGTCGTCACCCGTCGCGACGGCAATGGTCAGCTCGAGGCATTCGCCGAACTCTCACCCGACAGTGTCGGGTGGACGCTCGATGTGGTGGCCGGCGAGCAGTTCGTCGAGGAGGAGCGCATCGAGCAGCTCGTCAACGAGGCAATCGGCCAGCTCGCCGGGTCGATCGACACCGACTCCGAGGTCACCTGGTGGCGTGACGGGCCCCCTCCGGCGGGCGCCGGCCTGGAACAGCGGCTCGGATTCGAGATGCGCCGCGAACTGCTCCAGATGCGGCGCGAGCTGCCGACCGGGATGCCGGTCACGATCGACACGAGATCGTTCGTGCCGGGCGTCGACGACGGCGCGTTTCTGGCGGTCAACAACCGGGCGTTCGCCGGCCACCACGAACAGAGCGACTGGGATCTCGAGGCGCTGCGCCTCCGCACGGGCGAACCGTGGTTCGACCCGGACGGGTTCCGCCTGCACGAGCGTGACGGTCGCCTCGCCGGGTTCTGCTGGACGAAGATCCATGCCGACGGCGTCGGCGAGATCTACGTGATCGCCGTCGATCCCGACTTCACCGGGCTCGGGCTCGGCAAACAGCTGACCCTCGCCGGCCTCGAGTCACTCGCGGAGCGGGGCGTGGAACACGCGATGCTGTACGTCGACGCCGACAACCACACCGCCGTGTCGCTCTACGAACGGCTCGGTTTCACGACCACCCAGTCGAGCCGGGCCCATGCCCGACCAGTTCCCACGATCAAGACGCAAGCGAGCAAAGGAGACGCATGACCGCCGTCGAAGAATCGACCGACCTCCCCCGGTGGAGCATTGCCGACGTTTTCGAGTCGCTCTCGGCACGATCGTTCTCCGGGGCCATGGAGCGGTCGACCGCCGATGTCGAGCGCCTCGTGGTGTTGTTCGACGAACTGGGCATCCGGGCGATCGAGCCGCGCGAGGCCGACGCCGCCGACGGCGAAGCGGCCGACCGGGTGTTGCGCGAGTTCAACCGCGTGGCGGCCGACTTCGACATCGTCGAGGCGAGCATCTACGCGACGGTGTCGACCAACTCCCGTGACGAACAGGCACAGGGGCTGATGAGTGAGCTCGAACCCGCCGAAGCGGCGATGCGCCCACTCCTGGCCCGCCTGTCCGACTGGGTGCAGGCCCTCGGTGCCGCCTCCCTCGCCCGGGTGAGCGACGAGGCGGCGCAGCACCTCGGTCCACTCACTCGACTCGCGGAGCGTGCCGACCACCAGATGTCGGAGGTCGAAGAGCACCTGTACGCCGAGTTGTCGGCCACCGGATCGGGCGCGTGGGCCCGACTGCAACGCGACGTCACGTCGCAGTTGTCGGTCGAGGTCGCCCTGCCCGACGGGCCGACGGACACTGCCGATGCCCGCCGTGCGCGGTCTCGCGACCGACGCCCGCGCCGACGTTCGTCGAGCCGCCTATGAAGCGGAGATGCGGGCGTGGCCGACCGTCGAAGTGCCCGTGGCCGCGGCGATGAACGCCATCAAGGGCGAGGCGAACACGGTGAACCGCCGGCGGGGCTGGGAGTCGCCCCTCGACGCGTCGCTGTTCGCGAACAGCGTCGGCCGACAGACGTTCGACGCCATGCAAGCGGCGGTCCGCGATTCGCTGCCCGATTTCCGGCGCTGGATGCGGGTCAAGGCGTCGCTCCAGTCCGATCGTGGGACCGTCGAGGCGCCCGGGCTCGCCTGGTGGGACCTGGTCGCGCCGCTGCCGGTGGCCCCCGCCGACATGACGTGGGACGAAGGGGTCGAGGTCGTCCGCTCCGCGTTCAGCGAGTTCAGCCCAGCGCTGGGCAACCTCGTCGACCGCGCCCTCGACGAGCAGTGGATCGACGCGCCACCCGCCGAGGGCAAGTCCGGTGGCGCCTTCTGCATGCCGTTCGTCGGCGATCGCTCCCTCGTCCTGCTGAACTGGTCGGGTTCAGCGGAATCCGCGCAGACCACCGCCCACGAACTCGGCCACGCCTATCACAACACGACGCTCGTCGATCGCACATCGCTGCAGAAGCGCCTACCGATGGCGCTCGCCGAGACGGCCAGCATCTTCTGCGAAACGCTGGTCGTCGAGGCCGGCCTCGCTCGCCTCGAGGGCGCCGATCGGCTGGCGCTGCTCGACATCGACCTCCAGGGTGCGAACCAGGTCGTCGTCGACATCCACTCCCGCTTCCTCTTCGAGACCGAGGTCTACGCCCGCCGCCAGCGGCGCACGCTCAGCGCCGGCGAGCTGAGCGAGATGATGACCGACGCCCAGGCGGCCGCCTACGGCGACGGTCTCGACCAGACGACTGCGCATCCCTACATGTGGTTGCTCAAGCCGCACTACTACGGCAGTTCGTTCTACAACTGGCCCTATACCTATGGCCTGCTGTTCGGGCTCGGGCTGTTCGCCCGATACCAGGACGATCCCGACCACTTCCGCGCCGGATACGACACACTCCTGTCGCGGGCTGGGATGGACACGGCCGAGGAACTCGGCCAGGCCTTCGATCTCGACGTCACCGACGAAGCCTTCTGGACCGCCAGCCTCGACGTGGTGCGGAACCGCATGGCCGACTACGAGCGGTTGGCCGGCGACCTCGACCGCGCCACCGGCTGATCGGAAGGACCCGCATGGCGATGCCCTCAACGCCGACCCGCTATGGGGTCGACCGAACCGAGCTCGCCACGGCACTCGACGGCGAACCGCGGTACCGGCTCGACCAGCTTTGGTCGGGGCTGTACGAGCAGCTCGCCGATCCGGCCGAGATCACCAACCTGCCCAAGTCGCTGCGCACCAGACTGGCCGACGACCTGCCACTCGCGCTCGGCGGCCGTCACCGAATCGGTGAGCGACAGCGGCGACACCGTGAAGTTCCTGTGGGAGCTCGACGGTGGCAGCCGAGTCGAGACGGTGCTGATGCTCTACCGCGATCGGGCGACCGTGTGCGTCAGCAGCCAGGCGGGATGCGCCATGGGCTGCGGATTCTGCGCCACGGGTCAGGCCGGTTTCACCCGCCACCTCACCGTCGGCGAGATCGTGGAGCAGGTGATCCGAGCGTCGCGTCGGGCCCGCGACGCCGGGCGCCGCGTGAGCAACATCGTGTTCATGGGGATGGGCGAGCCGATGGCCAACCTCGACGCGGTCTGGAAGAGCGTCGAACGGTTCCACGGTGATCTCGGACTGTCGGCCCGGCACATCACGATCTCGACCGTCGGGCTGATCCCCGGCATCCGGAAGCTCGCCGACCTCCCGCTCCCGGTCAACCTGGCGGTGTCGCTGCACGCCGCGAACGACACCCTGCGCGACGAACTCGTGCCGATCAACAAGCGCTATCCCATCGACGACCTCGTCGAGGCCTGCGACCACTACCTGTCGGTGAAGAACCGTCGGGTGAGTTTCGAATGGGCGATGATCGACGGCGTCAACGATCGCGACAGCGACGCCACCGAACTGGCGCGCATCTGCCGGCGGCTGTATCCCCACGCCCACGTCAACCTGATCCCGCTCAACCCGACCCCGGGATACCCGACGCGGGGCACGCCGTTGAAGCGGGTCCATGCCTTCCGCGACCTGCTCGAGGCGGCCGGCGCCAACGCCACCGTTCGTCAGAACCGGGGCACGGACATCGATGCGGCGTGCGGCCAGCTCGCGGCCGGCCAGCCGGTGACCCTCAGCCTGCGCCGTTGAGATACCCCGGGTTGGCGACGAGCAGTTTGTCGATCACCGAGTTCAGCAGGAGCTCACGCACCTCGTCGATCCGATCGTCGAACTCGTGCCGGCGAATCGCGGCGGCGAGCGCGGCATCGTCCGGCACGCCCAACCGGGCAAGCCGAGCTGCATGCTCCGAGGCCTGGGCGCCGCCGAGGTCGAGCTCGCGTTCCACCATCGCCAGCACGTTGGCCGCCACGCGGGCGTGGAATTTCAGTCGGCCCTCGGTCGCCGCGGCGACATCGCGTTCGAGCCACTCGCGCACCGCCTCGACGAGTTGGCCGGCAGTCGGAACGTCGTGGGGCGCCGTCATCACCACTTCCCTTCCAACGCCAGGAACAGGTCGTATTCGTTCTCGCAGACGCGACGACCGATGGCCGCCAGTTCGTGGCTGCGGCTCACGCCCGACAGATGCGTCGCGGCCTGGCCGATGCACATGATGGCCCATTTCCAGGTGCCGAGCACCTCCCACCAGTGCATCGCCGCCCGATCGATCGTCACCCCCGCCGCGGCTTCGTAGGCATCGACCAGTTCGTCGTAGTCCCCCACGCCGGCAACCGGTGGACCCTGGCCGAACCGCCACGCCTTCACACACAGCCAGCCGAGATCCTCCATCGGGTCGCCGATGTGGGCGAGTTCCCAGTCGATCACGGCGTTCAAGCCCGTTCGCACCGACGATGAGGTTGCCGAGGCGGAAGTCGCCGTGCACGACGGCGACCCGACCGGGAGCCGGTCGATGGTCGATGAGCCAGTTGCGCACCAGTTCGAGCACGGGATGGGGTTGGCCGAGGTTGTCGAGCGCATCGGTGTACAAGGCCACCTGATCGATCTCGACCAGCTTCGTCAGCGGCGCCGGATCGATCGTGTGGATTCGCGCCAGTGCCCGGCCGATGTCGGCGACCAGGTTGGCGCGTGCGGTCCGGTAGTCGTCGTCGCGCAGGATCTTTCGGGCGATCGTCTCGCCCTCGATCGCCTCGAGCACCATGAATGCGGCACCGTCGGGTTGTCGCTCCGCGGCGAGGAGTTCGGGCACCGGCACGCCCGCCACACCGGCCGCCCGCACGACATCGGCCTCGATGAGCATGTCGCGCTGATCGCCCGCCCGCTGACGCTGGACGATCGTCGGCCGGCCGTCCGCGAGGAACCGCCATGTCTCCCGCGACGCGCCTCCCGACAATCGGTGCAGGTCGGTGATGGCAGCACCGTCGAGCACCGACGACAGGGATTCACTGAAGGCGGCGGCGTCCATGGCCGAAGAATCACAGATCGCCGTCCGACGAACCGCATCGAGCAACCCGGTCGTCAACCCGCGCAAGCGCGTCAGTCGCTGACGATCCGGACGAGCTCCGCGCTGCCGTGTTCGATCTCGTCGTCGAGCACCCGATGCAGCAGGGCGCCGGTGAAGAGCCGGCCGCCGTAGTGCAGGCGCATCGTCAATCTGGTCGACGTCGACGCCTCGCGATCGGGTTCGAGTTCGACCTCGAGGGTCCACGGCGCGTGCGAACGGCCGTCGCGCTCGGCCCGCTCGAACCGCACCCGCTCGGTCGGTTCGTGGACCGAGCGCACCATCCGCAGTCGCTTCGACCGGGCGAACGGCCCGACCTGCGCCGCGCAACTCGACGATCCATGCCGCTCGCTCGGTTCCGGTGTCGAGTTCGGCCGAATCGTCAGGGGTCGCGGCGTGGACCATCCTCAACCACGTCGGGTACACGCCCAGGTCGTCGACGAGTCCGAATGTGCGCTCGACCGTCGCCGGCACGATCAACTCGCGAGTGATCTCCATGCTCGATCGGTGTCAGGCCATGATCGTCAGGCCGGTCGCGGACGACCGCCGCCGCGAAACGCGCGAGCCAACAGCGGCGAGCGCGCCGACAACAACCCGTCGAGATCGTCGTGCTCGTCGAACGTCGGTGTCCACGGCACCGCAGCAACGGCGTCGGCGTCGGTCGTCGCACCGTCGAGCGGCTCCGGGGAGACGTCGGTCAACAGCAGGAGCTGCTCCGATCCCGACCCGGCCGGCTGGCTCCGGCGCCGGGGAACCGGAGCCGGAGACGGCAGCAACGCGGGAGGTCGGAACAGGCGAAGATCGGGGTCGCGTAGATCGTCGAGGGTCCAGTGCCGCGGGACGACCATCGAGTCGGCGTGGCGTCGACACAGCACCCCGGGCGCGGCGCCACCGTCCTCGCGGAGCACATCGAGCCAGAACACCAGATCCTCGGCCCGCATCCCATACGCGACCGACGCCGGTTCGGAACAACCCGGTCGTTCGCAGAGCCTGCCCATCTCGGCCCGACCCTAGCCGTCCCACCATTGGCGATCGTGGCCCACTAGTTTCGCGGTCCGCGTGACGGAGAAGGGACACCATCGACGATGAAGCTCGCCCGGGCGAATCCCACCGACCGTTTCGGCCGGTTGCTGGTGATCATCATGATCGCGTTCATCATCTCCGGCATCCAGCAGGAGTGGGCGACGACCGTCACCACGTTCGTCAATCTCGTTGCTGGTCGTGGTGGCATTCCGCACCACCGGTGTCCGCACGACGATGCCGATCGCCAGTGGAATCGTCGTGGTCGCCACTGCTGCCGCGGTGCTCTCGACGGTTGCCAACGATGGCTCGAACGGCGCGGCGATCTCCTCGTTCGCCCAGTTCGCGCTCCTCATCTTCCTCGTCGTCGCGTTGCTGCGGGCGGTGCTCGCGCACGAGGTCGTCACCATCCAGACGATCATCGGCGCCGTCGCCGCGTACGCCCTCATCGGGTTGGCGTTCTCGTGGCTCTACCTCGGGATGTCGACCGTCGACAGCGACCAGTTCTCGTTCGACGCCACGATCCCGTCGGCGTTTCCCGAATTCAGCTTCGTCGTGCTGACGACGCTCGGTTTCGGCAATCAGGTTCCGGACGAACCGTTCGCGGCCCGCCTCACGGTGATCGAAGCGATGATCGGCCAGATCTTCCTCGCCACGTTCGTGGCCCGCCTGGTCTCGCTGTATCCCCGCCGCACCGCACCACCCCGGCCCGGCGGCGATGCCGGTGTTGACTCCGAGCCGGCCCTCTGACGCAGTCGAGCCCTGCTATCCCATGACGCCGAACGGGCATGCGCAATGATGTTCGGACACGTACTACGACAGGACAGCGAGGTCACAACATGGTTCGCACTCTGATCAAGGTCGGGCTCACGATCGCCGGCAACGCCATCGGGCTCCTCGTGGCCGCCGCCCTGCTCGACGACGTGAAGCTCGACGGCGCGGCGTTCATCCTCGCCGTGATCATCTTCACCGTCGCCGAGTTGATCCTCGAACCGTTCATCGAGAAGACGGTGACCGAGCATGCCGAGCGGCTGCGGATCTTCACGTCGCTCGTCACGACGTTCCTCGCGTTGTTGGTGACCGACCTCTTGTCCGACGGGCTCAGCATCGAAGGCGCCGGCACATGGGTGCTGGCAACCGTCATCGTCTGGCTCGGCGCGCTGCTCGCCGGGGTCATCCTGCTGCGACTGTTCGTCAAAGAACGCCGCGACGAGCGCTGACTCGAACGACGGCCGGTGGCCGCGTCGAGACGGGCTCCACGTTCCGCGCGGCCACGTTGTTCAGCTAGACGTCACGGCACCGATGGCTGCGACGGAGCTCGCCACGGCGACAGCCGCAGCCGCGTCGGCGAGCACCTTGCGGACCGACTGAGAAACGGGTTCCAATGCGGTGGCGTCGAGCGCGTGATCGATTCGCCGCCGAGCATGTTTGCGGGCCGCTCGTTCGGGCGCCACGAGCTCGAGCAGCTGTGCCGGCCCGGTCATCGACAACAGCACTGCAGTGTTCACGGGTAATGGATCGTCGCTGGCCGCGGCGGCGCGCAGCCGATCGATGATCTCGTCGCGCTGTGCCGTTTCGAGCACGCGGTGTCTGGGTCGGACCGTACCGTCCGCTGGCGCGACGATCTCAGCCGCGACCAAACCCTGGACGACGGCGTCCCAGGTTCCGCTACCGAGGCGTCGCACCAGTCCTCGATTCATCGCGGAGAGCACCGACTTGAGCTTCGGTCCCGCATCGTCGAGGACCTCTCGGGCCGCGTCGATGATCGGCACATCCGGCCGCTCGTCGAACTGTGCCTCGACGACCAGCAGACCGGCCAGGCAGGCGTTCAGCTTGTCGCGAGTACCGATGGCGTGCCGCCCCGAGTCGGGGTCGATCGCGATCAGCGCCAATTCTTCTGCGAGCAACATGCCCGAACGGTAGACCGCTCGTCGACGTGCTGTCAGGTGTCGGGCCGTCCATGCCGGGCGAGTGCGGCGTTGCTCCAGGCCGGGTCTCCGGTGAGTTCCCGTCCGAACCAGTCGGGAGGGTCGAATGATGCTGCGACGGCCTCGGAGGTGAACTCGACCTCGGCGACGCACAGCCCGTCGAGCGTTCCGTCGTAGATGTCGATTTCGCCCACGTACTCCGGCTTGTCGTCATCGAGCGCGACGCGGTGGCGTGTCTTTTCGATTCGCCGGCCCGCCGTGTGTGGCCAGAGTGCCTCGGCCTGTTCTGCGGAGATCGCCACGTCGACCTCCGTGCGCGACAGTCCAGAGCCCGCTTTGACCGTGACGCTGGATGCGTCGTCGGTGATCCGCACCCGCACCTCGACGGAACCCTCCTCGGCGAGGTAGCCCTGCCTGATGTGGGTTCCCGGGCCCAGTCGGTCGTGATTTGGCGGTTCGGGCAGGAGGAATTTGCGTTCGATCTCGATCGTCACGTCAACAGTATGAGTCCGGCGCTACCTTCGTGGCCTGATGCCGGTCGTCACCTTCCGAGTTCCAGCACACGCCACCTCGGACGTGATCGATGCGATCACCGAACTCGGGCTGGCGTTCGGACCACGGCGGAACGCTGACGACGACGCTGGTCGACACCTTCGACGGACGCCTGCACGGGGCCGGGCTGCGGCTCGAACTGCGTCGGTCGGAACGTGATCGAACTCGTACTGTCCGGAGAGAATGTCGTCCCAGCGCATCTGACGGTCGACGTGGTGCCGCGTGTGTTGGCCGATCTGCCGTCCGGACCGTTCCGGTCGCGCCTCGCCGCATTGGTCGATGTTCGTGCGTTGTTGCCGCAGCTTCGGATACGGATGGGCCGCTCCACTGGTGTGTGGCGCGACAGGACCGGCAAGGTCGTGGCGATCGCCGAGCTCCACGAGGATGTTCATCTCCTGGACGGACCGGTCATCGATCGGTTCACCATGATCGAGATCCATGAAGTACCGGGGTACGCCAAGCGGTCAGATCGTGTCGTCGCCGTCCTCCAAGACGTCGGACTCGAAGCGTGTGGGTCCGACACCCTGACCCAGTGCGCAGAGGCGGCCGGCATCGATCTTGCAGGCTTCACGTCGAGTGCAACCGTGCCACTTGCACCCGGAATGGCGTCGCTCGAAGGATTTCGCGCCGTGCTCGCCAACCTCGACGGTGTCGATCGCCGCCAACTGGCAGGGCACGATCGATCAGATCGACCCGAAGTTCCTGCACGACCTTCGCATCGCGGTGCGACGCACCCGAACCGTCCTCGCGAGCGTCCAAGTCTGTTCGTGCCGGCCGCAGTACTCGATCCCGCACGGGAGGAATTCGCATGGTTGGCGGGAGCGACCGGGGCGGCCCGCGATCTCGATGTCTACCTGCTCGAGTGGGAGCGCTACACCGACCCGCTCGGGGTCGAAGCCGCTGCCGCGTTGGCGCCGGTGCGTGACGTGCTCGCGCGGCACCGAGCTGAAGCGCATTTCGAGCTGGCCGGTGTGCTTCGATCCGAGCGAGCAGCGGAACTGATGGCCGAGTGGCGGTCGCTGGCTTGCCGAGCCGCTCGGCGATGACACGCTGCCGCGACGAGCCGATCAACCCCTCGGCAGGACGGTCGCCAAGCGAATCGCCCGTGCCCACAAGACGCTGATCGATGGGGGGCGACTGATCGGACCCGACACGCCGGCAGACGACGTGCACAGCCTTCGCAAGGACGCCAAGAAGCTCCGCTACCTGATCGAGTGTTTCGGCAGTCTGCTGCCCGACAAACCCCGCAGGCAATACGTGAAGCGGCTCAAGGCGCTGCAGGAAAACCTGGGCGAGCATCAAGACGCCGAAGTCCACATGCACGCTGCTGCGATCACTCGCCGCTGACCTCGACGCGACCGGAGCAGACGCACGGCACCATGGTCGCCATCGGTCAGCTCACCGAACGGCTCGACCAGACTCGAGTAGCCGCCCGCGCCGAGTTCGCTGGACGCTTCGCCGACTACGACAGCCCGGCCACGAACACTCCCTCGACGCCTTGCTCCGGGCGATCGACACGTGAAGGTGCTCGCCACCTACAGCATCAAGGGCGGCGTCGGTAAGACGACGACCGCGGTCAACCTCGCTCACCAAGCCGCAGCCGACGGTTCGCGGGTACTGCTGTGGGACCTCGACCCTCAAGGGGCCGCAACGTTCTTCGTCCGGGTCAAACCCTTCGTCAAAGGAGGCGCCCAGCGTCTCGTCAAGAAGTCCGGGTCGCTCGCCGCGAACATCCGCGCCACCGACGACCCCGCTGTGCACATCGTGCCCGCCGACTTCTCACTGCGCCATCTCGACCTCGCCCTCGACCACACGAAACGCCCCACCCGGCGCCTCGCCGCACTCCTCGAGCCGATCGCTGACCGATACGACGTTGCGCTCCTCGACTGCCCGCCCGGGATCACGCTCACCAGCGAGAGCGTGTTCGGCGCCGCCGACGCGCTGATCGTGCCGACCATCCCCACCACGCTGTCCGAGCGCACCCTCGACCAACTCACCGACTTCCTCGCCCAGCACCCGCCGGCGCCGCTCGTCCTGCCGTTCGCCTCGATGCTCGATCGACGCAAACGTCTGCAGCGCGACATCGTCGCCCACCTGATGGCCGACATCACCGGGTTCTTGCCCACCGCGATCCCCAACGCCAGCGTCATCGAGCAGATGGGAATCCAACGATCACCCATCGCCGTATTCGCCCCCAAGAGTCCGGCAGCGTCGGCGTATCGACACCTGTGGGCCGACATCAGCGCACGAGTCTGGGCCTGAGACCATCCGAATGCCTTCCGAGGGTTCATTGGTCGTTCACTTGTCAGCCATGACGCTGTCGATACCGTCGCCTGCATGGTGAGCGTGTTGCGAGACATCCGAGTCGAACGCGACGAGCATGGAGCACTGCTCGTGCGATGGCAAGCGGACGACCCGATCGACATCGGGATGGGTGCGACGCCGCTCGCGGCCGAGCACACGCTCCTCGCGACCGCGGTGGGCGGCGGCCTGATTCGCATCCCCGGGCCGGTTCCGCGCCGGACCTACGTGTCGCTCGTCCCGCCGAGCCGGCCAGCCGTCGTCGCGGCCGAACGGCGCATCCCCTTCCAGGGGATCACCAACTTGCGCGACCTCGGCGGCTACCCGACCGCCACCGGCGGGGTGACGCGGTGGGGTCGGGTGTTTCGCGCCGACGCCCTCCACAAGCTCACCGCCGACGACCTCGACGCCTTCCACGACTTGGCGTGACGACGGTCTACGACCTGCGCGGAGACGTGGAGCGCGCCAATTTCCCGGGACCGGTTCCCTCGCGGCATCTGTCGATCGTCGGGCGACCACGCGACGTGGTTCCTCCCCCGCCACCACCGGAGATGACCGTCCGCGACGGCGAGGAGCTGCTGCGCGACACCTACGTCGGGGCCCTCACGCACAGCGCCATCGAGATCGGCGCCGTCATGCGAGGCCTCGCCGATCGCAGCCTCACGCCGGCCGTGTTCCATTGCCACGGCGGCAAGGACCGCACGGGAGTCGTTGCGGCGGTGCTGCTTCTCGCACTGGGCGTCGACCGCGACACCGTGCTCGACGACTACGAAGCCACCAGCCTGTATCGGTTTCCCGAGGATCAGCACGACAGCCTCGCCAACATGCTGCAGGCCGGCATTTCACCAGAGGCCGCCGCCGGCGTGCTCGGCACACCCCGCTGGGCCATGGCCGAGGCAGTCGACCTGCTCCTCGGCTTCCCCGACGGGGTCGGCGGGTTTCTCACCGGCCCTGCCGGCATGCAACTCGGCGAACTCGCCGCGCTGCGCAAGCACCTCGTCACCCCGGCCGAGGCCGCCTGAGCGGCACCGAGCCCGTCTGAGTCGGCGTCACCGGTGCTGGTACCGGGCGGCCGAGTGGTGCTCCTCGGCCAAGCGACGCAGGGCGACCAGTGCCGTCTCGAACGCCACCGTGCCAACGACCACCGCCTCGACGATCGCCGTTCGGTCGGCGTCGTCGGGGGTGCGGGCGAGTTCCCACTGCTGCGATCTGGTCTGCGGCCCGGGCATATTCGTCGAACACTCCGGCGTCGATCCGCCAGCCCATCCGCCGCAGCGACACCAGGACGGCAGCCAGCTCCCGACGTCCGGGCGCGTCGGCCTTCACGTTCCATCCGAGTGTGCGGACATAGTCGTCGATCTCGGTCTCGGCTTCGTCGTGTTCCGGCAGGGCGACGGGGGTCGCGACCCGGAGGGCGAGCGTGTGGTGGGCTGCGCCGAGCACCTCGTGCACGGTGCGGGACTCGTCGTCGATGGCGTCGACCACGATCTTGATGCTCGTGATCGTCAGCCCTCCGACCTCGAGCAGGATCGTGATCAGACGGAGGCGCCGCAGGTGATCCTCGCCGTAGTCGGCCTGGTTGGCCGATGTCCGATACCCGGCCGGCAGCAGCCCTTCGCGCAGGTAGTACTTGATGGTCGCGATGGACCGTCCACTGCGTCGGCTCAGCTCGGAGATCCGCACGCGGAACCCCTCCTCCCATTGACATCCACCACCAGATAGTAGCACTATCCATATATGGAGAGTGCAGCTATCCACCGGCGCATCCGCGACCTCGATGAGCATCGCGTCGCGGCGGCTGGCGGGTTTGTTGCTGGTCCTGCTCCCCGCCGTCATCCTCGGCGGCGTCAGCATTCTCGCCATGATCGACGACCCCGCCTACCGGAACAACGAGCTACGCCAGGACCTGTGGCGGGCCGGGCACGCCCATGCCGGAGTGTTGCTCGTACTCGCGCTCGTCGCCCTGCGCTACGTCGACGAATGCGAACTCGGGCCCCGCTGGCGCGCGTTCGCGCGTCACTCGATCCCCGCTTCGGCGATCCTGCTTCCGGTCGCCTTCTTCTGCTCGGTGACGGACGCCGACGCCACCGAGCCGAACGTTCTCATCAACCTCGCCTACGTCGGAGCCGCGCTCCTCGCCGCTGGGCCTCGTCGTACTCGGTGTTGGACTGCTCCGCTCCCCGCGGTGACGATCACCGCGTCCTCTGTACGTTCGGGGCGACCTCGTCGGCGAATCGCCTCAGTTGCTGGGTGCCACTTTCGAGCTGGACGAGGACGTACCCGACGCCGGCGGCGCGGAGGGTCTCGAGTCCTTCGCAGATCTCATCCGGCGTCCCGAACAGGGCGTGCGCCTCGGTGTTCGCGTATCGGAGAACGTGCGAGCCACTCGCGGTGTCCGGCGACCGCGACACGTCGACGGTGCGGCGGGTGAAAGCCGCCTGCCTCGCCAGGGCATGATCCGCCTCGGCTCGGCTGTGCGCGACGTACACCTGCCGGGCCACCGCCACCTCACCTTCCCCGAACCAAGCGAGCCGTTCGGCAATCTGTTCGACCGACGCGTACTGATCCAGCATCAGGTTGTGGCCCCACGCGGCGACCCGCCGAACTGACGTCTCACTGGCGGCGGCGACCCAGATCGGCGGGCGGGGGGACTGAAGCGGTGGTGGCTCGACGACGATGTCGTCGAAGGTCCAGAATCGGCCGTGGTGCGAGAACCGCTCCCGCGTGGCCCACGCTCGGAGCAGCACCTCGAGTGCCTCCTCGAAGCGCGGATCGGCGTCACCTTGATCGACGTTGAATCCCGTGAACTCCGAGTGCCGGTAGCCCTTGCCGACGCCGAGGTCGAGGCGGCCACCCGAGATCACATCCAACGTCGCCGCCTGCTCGGCGAGCAGGACGGGGTTGTGCCATGGCAGGACGATGACGCCGGTACCCAAGCGGAGCGATGAGGTGCGAGTGGCGACGCACGTCTGCAACATCAGCGTCGCCGCAACCTGGTTCCAGCCGCTGAAGTGATGCTCGACCAGAAAGGATGACACGAACCCCAAGGCCTCGGCCTCGACGTTGAAATCCACGTAGTCGCTGATCGACCGCGCCGTTTCCACGTTTGCCGTACACAACAGGCCGAAGCGCATCCCGCAGGCTCGTCCGTTGCCCATCGAGTCGGCGGGCCGGTCGTCGGAGTCCCGGGGTGCCGTTCCCGGTGCACCGTCGACTTCGGGTGGCATCGTTCGAGTCTTGCCGCCGCGAGGCCGCCCGAGCCAGCAACTTTGCGGGCTGAGGTCCGCGCCGTGTTCGCCGACCGGGCGGATCAGAAGTGCTCGAAGGCGATGAATGGTTCGCGGGCGATCCAGCGGCGGTACCGGTCGACCCCGACGGCGTCGATCAGCCCGGTCGGTCTGGCTGGCATGAGCCTGAAGCGCCGCGAGTTTGAGGTCGAGCCACGGCCCGCTGATGGTCAGTTCGAGCAGCAGTTCCTCGACACGATGCGTTGTCGGCAGCCCGGGCCCGTACACGTCGAATCGATCGTTGATGTCACGATCCGCGGAGACCATTTCCGGCGTCGCCGACGGACAGAGCAGGCGCGCGTGCGGACAAACGAGGCGTACGGCATCGGCGGTCCACCGCGCCACGGCGCGATGGTCGAGGTGGCCGGTGAGCCCGTCGGGGCCGAATGTCACCACGGTGTCCGGTCGGCGTGACTCGAGCACATCGGCGATCAGGGACGACCCCAACGTGATCCGCGACCTGATGGCAGTCGCCGTCGCGCAGACCGAATCGCACGCGGTCGGTCACTCCGAGCAGGTCGAGAGCGAGATCGAGTTCGGCGCGACGAACGCCGGCGGCCCGCAGTCGTTCGGCCTCGGTCGGAGCGAAGTCGCCGTCGGTGACCGTGACGCACGTGACGGGTTGACCGAGGTGGCGAGCGACGGCCATGAGCCCACCGGCCACGTACGTCTCGTCGTCCGGGTGCGCCCACACGCATGACGATCGTGCCGAGGTCGGCGATCTGCTCGAGGTTCCGGGTCAGCGGGCGGTGCGAGGAGAGAAGTGATGCGTTCATGTCGTCGATCGTCCGCCCGGCCTCGTGACGTTTCGTTGACGTTCGCTCGACGGCCCCGTCAGTGCACGTCAGTCGACGTGAGTAGCACCGCGCACGATCAGGTTCGTCCAATCATTCCAAAGACAGGAGACATCCCATGACCATCATCGACACTCGAAACACCAACACCACAACCGGCACGCTTCCGGCCGACAGCGTGCTCGAACAGTTCCGCGTCCGTGCGCAGCGCGCCGACGCCGACAACACCTACCTCCACGAGCGATCTGGCCGTGCTCCGTGAGCTCGGCTACCTCGCCGCTGTGGTGCCCGGCCGAGTTCGGTGGCGGAGGCCTGAACCTCGCCGAGTTCGCCGTCCTCCAGCGGCGGCTCGCGACGTTCGCGCCGGCGACCGCCCTGGCGATGACGATGCACACCTACTGGATCGGCATCGCCGCCGAGCTCGAGCGATTCGGTGACACGTCGTGTCGATGGATGTTCGACGAGGCGCTCGCCGGCGGATCATCGCGGCGGGTCACGCCGAGGCGGGCAACGACGCTCCGGTCGTCATGTCGACGACCGTCGCGACGCGCGTCGACGGCGGCTATCGATTCAGCGGTCGGAAGATGTTCGGCTCCAACGGCCCGGTCTGGTCCGTACTCGGGGTGCACGGCATCGATCTGTCCGACCCGGAGGCGCCGATGATCGTCCACGGGTTCGTCGATCGCGACGCGCGAAGGTGTCACCGTCGTTCCGACGTGGGACACGCTCGGCATGCGACCGACGCAGAGCTTCGACACGGTCCTCGACGAGGCGTTCGTTCCTGACGCCGTATCGGACGGATCGTCCCGGCCGGCTTCGACGCCGATCTGTTCCTGTTCGCGATGAACATCTGGGCGTTGCCGATCATGGCCAACGTCTACCTCGGCATCGCCGAACGGGCCTTGGCATTGGCCGTGGAGTCGGCCACCACGAAGTCGTCGGTCGCGATCCCACGTGGCACGTACGCCCACAACCCGATGGTGCAACATCAGATCGCCGAGATGTACCTCGAGCTCGATCCGGCGAAGGCGCTCGTCGATCGCCTCATCGACGACTGGGTCTCCGGCGTCGACCATGGTGCGATGTGGGGACCGAAGATCGTCTCCGCGAAGTGGCGGGCGGTCGAGGCGGCGAAGCGGGTCGTCGACATCGCGTTGGACGTCGCCGGCGGTGCGGCCATGGTGCGTGGCAACGAGCTGGAGCGGCTGTATCGGGACGTGCGCGCCGGTGGCTTCCATCCTGCCAACGCCGCGTTGACTCACGAGACCGTGGCCAAGGTCGTTCTGGGGATCGACGCGAGCGGCCCGCGCTGGTGACAGTGGCGCTCAACGCGCCGGATCCGCCAATCGGTCGAATGCGGCCGTCGCCTCATGGGCGGCGGCCGCTTCGTCGAGTTCGGCCCCTGCTTTGGACTCGACCTCGAACACCGTCACGGCCGGCAAGACCCTCGAGTTCGCGACACATCGACTCGAGACGCTCGGCGTCATCGCCGAACACGTCGTGTCCGGTTCCCGGCGCCATCACCGCGCCGAGCAGGCGGATCGCGGTGACGGTTTCACCGGCGCGCAGCAGCAGGTCGGCCACTGATCGCATTCCAGTCCAGAACGGCGATTGCAACCCGGCACGCAACCACAACGACAACAGCCAGCGATAACGGGCGATCGCCGCAGGGAGCTGATTCGATCGGACATCGAGCGACGCGAGCGACGCCCCGGCGATGCCCTCGACGAACGTCGAGCCTCCCGCCCGCGCGAGTTCCACAGCGTGTTCCAGGTGCTCACGAGCACGCTGTGGATCGGAGTCGAGCCGACATTCGCCGCACGCGTATCGGCACCATGCACCCGCGATCGCAGCCGGCTCGTCAGCGAGTTCGGTCGCCATCGCGTCGGCGACATCGATGACATCGGAGCGGTGGGCATAGGCCATGCAGATCACCAGGGTTCCCAAGGTCTCCGCGCGGCGTATCGGGTCCTCGATCACCCCGGGCAGGTCAGCGGCGAGCTCCAGGCGCTCGATCGCCCGATCGAGCGCGCCGTGGGCGAGATCCTCGGTCGCCTGCGCACCGAGCAGCTCATACGTCGCGGAGAGTTGATGTCGGTCGAGGAGCTGCTCGGCGCGAGCGAGCAGCCGCCTGGTGTCGTCGAGTGCGCATCGCTTCCACGCGCCGATCCCGGCGGCGGCGTAACCATCGACCGTCAGCGGGTGGTCGACGGCTTCACCGGCGGCTGCCGAATCCTCGCCCCACCGGGCGAACTCGGAGCTCGAGCTGTTGAGTGCAAGATCGCGAAGAGACGTCACCGTGCGCAGCGCCGTGTCCGCGTCCCCGGCCGCAAGACTCAACTCGATCGCTCGACGGAAATCGGGCACGCGGACGAGGTACTCGTCGATCGGCGCGCTGTCGCGAGCGGTTCGCAAGCCCGCCCGCAACATCGCCGCGACGTCCCGCATACGAATCGCCAGACGGAGGGCCGAGCGATCTCGCTCGGCCTCGCCCGTCTGCTCCTCGGCGAACCGACGAACGACGTGCAGCAGGTGGAGGCGTGGGCCGTCGCGGTGTGCCATCGAGCGCTCGATCAGCATCGACAGCATCTCGACGACGGTCGACTGGTCGAGGTCCATCACGGCAGCGACGTCCGCCGCATCGAAGGGAGCCGAGAACGTGGCAGCGGCGCGGAGTGTTGCGCGGACCGACTCGTCGAGGAGGTCGTAGGACCACTGCAGCGCCGCGTCGACCGACCGATGTCGTTCCACCGTCCGCCGGCCGCCGCGCAGCACCGCGATGCTCTCCTCGACGCCGCCGAGGACCTCGTGGGCGGTGAGCGTCTGAAGGCGCGCTGCGGCCAGTTCCAAGGCAAGCGGAAGCCCGTCGAGACGGCCGCCGAGCTCGTCGAGAAGACGAAGCTCGTCGTCGGCGGGTGTACGTCCCGTGATGTCCTTCATCCGATCGACGAGGAGCCGGGTGGCCGGTGAGTCCGTCCCCGGGGCGTGCGCGAGGGGCGGCACCGCGACCAGGCGCTCGCCGTCGACGGCGAGCCGCTCGCGACTTGTCGCCAGAACGATGACGTGTTCGGTCATCTCGACGAGTTGTTCGGCAACCCTGGCCGCTTCATCGATCACGTGCTCACAGTTGTCGAGGACGACACAGCAGTGCTCGTGGCGCAACACTTCGACCAGTCGGTCGATGTCGGGCTGGTCGGCCCGGCTCTCCACGGCAGCCGCTCCGATGACGACATCGATCACCGTCCGCTCGGTCGCAGTCGTCAAGTCACACCAGACGACGCCGTCGAGGCCGTTTCCTTCGAGCCGGTACGCCATCTCGGTCGCCAAGCGCGTCTTGCCGACACCGCCGGGCCCGATCAGTGTGATCAATCGCGAATCAGACAGGCGGCCGATCGTCTCGACCACCAACGCGTCCCGACCGATGAACGATGATGTCGGCCGTCGCAACGGGAGCCACGACCGGCGCACCTCGATGTCGCGAGGCGACCCCAGAGTGACCTCGTCGGCGGCCAACAGCTCGTCGTGGCGTCGCCGGAGTTCCGGCGATGGCGCCACACCGAGTTCATCGGCGAGCAGCCTTCGATACGCGTCGTACACCCGAAGCGCGTCGGCGCGGCGCCCGAGTGACTCGTACGTCCGCATGAGCAGATGGCGCGGACGCTCACGCAACGGCTGTCTGGTAGTGAAGGCTTCCAACTCAGCGATCATTACGGAGGACTCGCCGAGGTCGAGCTGCAGCTCGAACTGCTCCTCGAGCGCCCGGCAGCGGAGTTCGGTCAGGCGATCGATCTCGACACGCCCGTCGTCGGCGTCGACGAGATCGTCGAACGGGTCACCACGCCAGAGCCGCAGTGCGTCATCGAGCAACTGGCACGCTCGTACTGGATCCTCGGATCGGCGGGCCGTCGCGTCGAGCACGAGCATCTCGAACCGCCCGATGTCAACATGATCATCCGGCACCACGAGCACGTAACCGGGCGCCCGATACTCGAGATCGAGGCCTCGAACCCGCTGACGCAACCGGAACACCAACGACTGCAACGCCGCAGGGTTGACAGCGGACTCCGCGCCCCAGACGGCTTCGCTGAGCCGATCGACCGAAACCACACGCCCTCTGTGCAGGATCAAGGCGCTCAGGAGTCGTCGCTGGCGCTGTCCCGTGAGCACGATCTCCTCGTCGTCGTCACCCGCCACGCGGATCGGACCCAACACGCCAAAGGTCGTCACCTCCTGCACGCTAGTCAGCGACGCGTCACCGTGATCCGGCGTTCGGCTCCCGTCCGATCAACGATCGACTCATGCGAGAACGTCGACCGGCGACGGGTTCGTCCTAGGAGGCGACGGCGACGCCCAGGGACTGGGCGGTGAGGAACTTCGGTGCGCCCTGCTCGTAGAAGACGTCGACATCGGTGACCGTGAAACCCGCCGTCGTCAGCAGATCCAGGATTGGACGGGTCAGATGGCATCCACCGAAGACACGCTTCTGCAACGGTTCCAGGCGGTGTTGCCAGCGTTGCACGTCGTCGTCGGGGGCGAGTCCATGCTCGACGAAGTGGAGGGTTCCGCCGGGCTTGAGTACACGGTGCACCTCGTGTAACGCGGCGATCGCGTCGGGGATGGTGCACAGGGTCCACGTCGACAGGGCCGTGTCGCAGCTGTCGTCCGCCAACGGCAGCAATTGGCCGTCGAGGCCGGAACGTTCGACTGGGACCGGTGAGTTTGCGAGGCGCTTGCCTGCGAGTTTCCACCCGAGGTCTGCCGGCTCGATCGCGGCGACCCCGTCGACCGAATCCGGATAGTAGGGAATGTTGAGTCCGGACCCGAAACCGATCTCGACGACCTGGCCGTGAAGGCCTTCGCACACTCGGCTTCTCTGCTCGTTGTTGGACTTCATCCCACAGGCAACGTTGACGATCCGCGGCAGCACTCGGTCGCCATAGAATCCCATCGCTGTCTCCTTCGATCGATCGGTGGAGCGGACGCCGAGCCGACTGTAACTCGCATGAGGTGCAACACGGACGGGACAGCGCTTCCTGTACTTCGCCACGGATGATCTCGATGCGACGTACCAACGAGCGAACGACGCCGGAGCTCGCCAGCTCACCCAGATCGAAGAGCGCCCGTGGGGCGAGCGTTCGTTCTACTGCGCGGATCCCGACGGCAACCGACTCTGTTTCGTCGACGCCGCGACAGTCTTCCTGGGTCGCGGCGCTGATTGGTCCGAGATGCACCGAACCCGTCTGGCCGATCCGTTGCGCCATCCCCACTTGCAACGGCCCTCGCCACCTGGGGTCGGGTGGCGAGGGCCGTGCGATGGGGTGCGAGCAACAGCCGTACCCATCGTTCTCGTGATCAAACGTGGACGTGACGAGCCGGATCGGATGGGCGCAAACTTGACCAGCCGACACCGCGGCGCGAACGTGGAGTGCAGGTGGGCGAGGAAGGAGGCCGACAATGTCGGGCCTTGCCATCATCACCGAAGCCTGCATCGGCGTGAAGGATCGAGCGTGCGTCGATGTTTGCCCTGTCCAGTGCATCTACGAGTTCGATCCGGCGAAGAACGTGCTGTTCTCCGAGGAAGAGGCGGGGTCCGGCGAGATCGCCGGCACGCACACGCCGAACCCTGATGCCGTCGCGGTGTTCGCTGACACGATCCTGTACGTGAACCTCGACGAGTGCACGTCGTGCACCGCCTGCTACCAGCCTGACGTCTGCCCGGTCGGCGCGATCTACTCCGAGGAAGTCGTGCCGGACGGTGCGCAACACACGAAGTACAACTCGGAGGATCCGAACAAGGGTCACGATCACTCGTTCTTCATCCAGCACAGCCGCGATGTCTTCGCCGACTGATCCACCGGCCGATCACCGGCGCACCATCGATCCAGCTGCCTACGAGGTCGGCGACATCGAGCGGTGCTGAGCGGCGCGCATCCAACCGTCAACCGTTGAGAAACGCTCGTGTGGACGCGGTTGCCAACTCGGTCTCGTCGATCCAGGGGGCATGTCCGGCGTCGGGTACCAGTTCGAGGGTGCAGTGTGGGAGCCGGGCGACGAACCGCTTCGCGGTTTCCGCTCCGCCGTTCGGGTCGTCCTCGCCCCAGAAGCAGTACACCGGGCTGGTGACTCGGGCGAGCATCTCGTCGGTGAACAACATCGCCTGGTTGAGGCCCTTGATCGGTTGGATCATCTTGGGAGTCGCACGGATCTCGTTGAGCATGGTCGGGGTGTACCGCATCAGCGCGACGAACCAGTCGAGCATCTCGGCATTGAATTTGCCCGAGTCGATGGCGCCCTTCAACCCGACCTGGCGAAGCATCATTTTGGCAGTGGCCCGGCCGATGGGCATTCGCGCCGAGATCTGACCGACGGCCGGAATGCCGGCAACCCGCATGACGAGTGGGGTGTGGTCCATCGGAACGCCCATCGACCAGCTGTACAACATCACACGGGTGACGCGCTCGGGAGCGGCGGCAGCGGCGCGGAGAGCGAAGAACCCACCGAAGGACGTGCCGAGGACATGGGCAGCGGGCAATTCGAGGGCATCGAGCAGATCGGGGATCAGGTGGTCGGCCGCTCGCTTCACCGCATTGATGTCGGCCTTGCCTGCGCCGCCGGGCAGCGGATCGCTCAGCCCGCAGCCTGGTCGGTCGAGCATGATGCACCGGAACCCGCCAAGGCCTTGGACCAGGTTGACCCAGCTGATGCCGGCCACCGACGCTCCATGGATCAGAACGACCGGAGGTCCCTCACCAATCTCCTGGATGCGCACCGTGACGTCCAGGTCCTGCAAGTGGACTCGCTGTTCGGTCGGTTCCAACCCGAACGACTCCCACAACCGTCGCTCCACTCGCCGATAGCTGGCCTCGTCCGACCCCATTCTTCAGTATGACACTCGACCTTGATCAGCTCGACCGCGTGTCGACCGCTTGCGGAACACGCTCGGGTCCGGGCAATCTGCTCGCATGCAACCCATCGCCAGTGAGGGCGGGGATGGCTGCGCGCTCTGCGCGGAGAACGCGGCGGCTGACCGTGGCGAGGACCCTTGGGCGGTCGCACGACTCTCGACAGGACTGGTCCGCCTCAGCCCAACTCAGTTTTTCCGAGGCGCCACATTCTTCGTTGCAACGAGTTGCGTTGCGGAATTGCATGAACTGCCACGACCGATCCGGGCTGCTCATCTCATGGAGATGTCCGACGTCGCGCACGCAATGTTCCGTGCGTTCAGCCCACGGAAGCTCAACTATGAAGCACTGGGCAACACGGTGCCGCATCTGCATTGGTGGCTCACGCCGCGATACGACGACGACGCACGTCCCCGAGCGCCGATCTGGGAAGACTTTGACTTTCTCCGAAACTTTTGGACGCATGGAGCGCGTCCAGACGACGAGGACCGTGACTTGTTGAAGCGCACACTGCTCGACGCGTTGGAGAGCCAGAGCGTCGAGATCGAGCGGCGGTTCGTATAGCGCGAACTCGCGGCTGTCACTTGGTGGAAACCGAGGTCGCTTTTGACGGGCTAACTCGGAGGCTGTGGGATGTACGGCGGAGCAACTCCCCAGCCCCACCGCGGCACCGGCGCGTCCTCGACGACGTCTGCATCGTCTTGGGAGTTCTGGAGCGCCAGGCGGGTGCCCCACTCGAGGTAGCCGACAAACGCAGCGCGGAACTCAGGATCATCAGGCAGTTGGGCGTCGTCAGCGGCCTGACTCATCGTCGAAGCGAAGCGAAAGCGCTGCTCCGCGGTGATCCGGAGGTTTCGGTGATGGGAGAGCATCCGGGGATAGCCGCCCAATCGCTCCGTGTAGTCGGCAGGTCCGCCAAGCACCTCGGACCACCACAGTACGACGTGAGCCCGGTGGTCCTCGCTGACGCCGCCTGGAAAAAACGGACTGAGCAGTTCATCTCCTTCGACGCGGTCGTAGAACGCATCGATCAACCGTCGAACAGCAGGGGTGCCACCCGCCCATTCGAAGAGAGTGGGCACGCCGCTCATCTCCACAGCGTATTGACGTCGATGGTGCAGGTGGTGCGGCGAGTGATCGCGACCGACGTCAGCCGAGGGCGAGGACGTCGAGCAGTGTCTGCTGTGCTGTGTTCGCGTCGACGGCCGTGAGGTAGCCGGCGTTCGGGTCGCCAGGCCCACTCCGGGTGGCACCGCTCGTGTCGCCCTCCGTGGTGTCGACGGTGAGGTGCGCGTCGGTGAAGGTACCGATGTCGTGGCCGGCGGCGAGCATCGCCGCCAGGGGGTCCCACAAGTAGTAGTCACCGGAGGTCATGTAGTCGTTCTCGGAGAACAGCTCGGCCAGCACGTCGAGCGGCGCGGCACCTCCTGCGGCTTCGTTCACTTGCGCAACGAACGCCGGCGTCACCGGCACCTGGTTGGTCCCGTCGAGGCTGACGAGATGAACCGGGACTCCGGCATCGAGGACGCTCGCCATCGCCGTCGGGTCGACGTAGATGTTCCACTCGGCTGCCGTGTTGTCGACGGACGGACCGGGGAACCCGGCAACATTGCCCGCAACGTCGACGGCGCCACCCATGACCCAGATCGAGTCGATGCGGCTCGCAAGTGAGGCGTCCTGTTCCAACGCCATCGCCACGTTGGTCAGCGGTCCCAACGTCAGCAGACGGATCGGGTCCGACGCTCCCGCGAACGAGTCGAGCAACAGCGTCACCGCGTCGACCGGTGCCGCCTCCCGCGTCGTGCTCGGCAGCTCCAGGCCGGCGGCCCGCTCCGCGTTCGCGTCGGAACGCCGAAGGAAACTCGTGTTGACCCGCAATCGGGGCCTCGGCACCGCAGGCGACTGGGATCTCAGCTGCGTCGAGGCGTTCGAGCAGGCTCAAGACAATGTCGAGCCCGGCCTCGCAGCGCACCTCGCCGGCGCCCGTCACGGTGATCGCCTGGACCGTCACCGACGGGGAAGCAACGAGGAAGGCCAAGGCCACCAAGTCGTCGGGCGCGACGTCGGTGTCGACCACCATCGTGACCGGTTCCGGCGAAAGCGACCGAACGGCGCCGGAATCGGCGATCGTGTCGGCGGGAGCCTCCGTGGAGGAGGCGCCCGCATCGCCGCTGGTGGTTGTCGGACTCGTCTCCCCCGACGACCCGCAACCACCGAGGACCACAATGACGATCAGCATCGCGACGCCAGGCGTGACACGCACATTGGAGACTCTAGGGCTCCACCTCTCGCCGAGTAGACGGTCGCTCACATGCCATCCGTCGTCGTGAGGGTTGGCCAAAGCGAGTTCCGGGAACGTACCCGCGGGGCGGATTTCACCTTCGATCCCGAGGAGAGACCAATGACTGTTGCCCGCGACATTATGACCAGTGACGCCACGTACTGCTCTGCCGACAGCACCGCGGCGGACGCCGCTCGCAAGATGGCCGACACCAATGTCGGCGCCATTCCCGTTTGCGACACGTCCGGCCGCTTGTGCGGTGTCGTCACCGACCGTGATCTGGCGGTCAAGATCGTCGCCACCGGACAGGACCCCGACACGGTTCGCCTTTCCGACCTCGTCGACGGCGGCGAAGTCGTGACCATCGGCGCCGACGACAGTGTGGAGGAGGCGATTCGTACCATGAAGGACCATGCCCTTCGGCGGCTGCCAGTGATCGACGGCACGGCGCTCGTCGGCATGGTCAGTCAGGCCGACATCGCCCGCGCCATGCCCGACACGACCATCGGCGACCTGGTCGACGCCATCTCGAGCGCTCCGCCCAACGGCTGACTCATCAAGGCACCCGCCTAGTTCGTCGCCACCGCAGCGTCTAGAAATCTTGGGCGGCGAGCAGTCGGGTGGCCAGCGGCTCGAGCGTCCCGATGAGCTCGTCGAGTTCGCCGGGTTCGAGGCTTTCGTAGGGCTTCGCTGCGAGGTCGTCGGTGTACTCCTCGACGCGCTGCTTGACGGCGCGACCCGGTTCACTCAGCCAACCGTCCTCGCCGATCAGGCCGCGATCGCGCATCCCGTCGATCACGGCGGCGAGCTGGGCTGCGGGGAGGTGGTGGATGCGTCCGAACTTTTCGGCTGGCATGTCCATGTCGAGGGCGAGCAGGACGTGAGCCTCGAGGCCGCCGACACCCTCGATCATGAGGGCTGCGATGTGCCCGTCGCCACGGTGCTCGCGAAGCAACGAAGCTGCATGGAAAAGGCGGGCCACGACGTCATCGGGGATCGGGAGCGTGCGCAGTGCGGCGTACATTGGCCGCCCCTCGAACGGTGCGCTGGTCGCCGCCTGGGTCAACAGCTCAGCTGCGCGTGCGAAGCCGACAGAGTCGACGGCATCGCCCAGGATCCGCCGCAAAGCCTGCACACAACCCATCTGACGAGCGGCGATCGCGGCTTCCGGCGTGGTGGTGCGCCACACCTTCGGAATGTGGCGAGCCACTTCACCGGGAGCGAAGTTGTAGAAGAGAGCGTCCACCACTTCCGCCGGAACGAGGCCCAACGGCGCCGCCCGTCCGGCGAAGTAGGTGTCCCAGTGGTTGGTGAACCCCAGGGCGAACATCGCCTCGTTGGGATCGTCGGCCGAGTACGGGATGACACCGATCGGCTCGACCAGCTCGAACATCCGGCGTGCCATCGGGTTCATCGTCGACGCCTCCTTCTGGTGGCGATGCAGATCGTCACTGTCTCCCAATTCTTACCGCTTCGTGCTCGACGCAACGCGCTGAAGCGTTGATCTAGCCTTGCGGGAAGGCCGTGAGGTCACCCTTCGTCGTCGCCAGGGTGGTGACGTGTGTCCGGGTCACAGCGGGGCAGTGATCGACTTAGCAGTCAGTTGATGGAGTGGCCGTGAACGATGATGATGCGGCGCCCAGCGACCGCTCGTTCGAAGGGGCAGCGAGCACGCAGGGGCCCTCGGAGCAAGAGGGCGCCGGCAGGATTGCCCGGCGCCCGGCGACTCGGTTCGAGTTGTCGCCGTCACGCGATCGCACCCTGCTCGACGCCGTCGCGGGCACCGCACCGGGCATCGGCGTGTTGCGGCACTATCGACGTAGCTGGCTGCGACCCGACGTGTTTGCCGGGATCTCGGTCGTCGCCTACATGGTGCCGCAGGTCATGGCCTACACGGCGCTCGTCGGCGTCCCGCCGGTGGCCGGACTGTGGACTGCGCTGGCGGCGCTGATCGTCTACGCCGCACTGGGTTCGTCGCGGGTGTTGTCGGTCGGTCCGGAGTCGACGATCGCCCTGATGGCGGGCACGGCGATCGCGCCGCTGGCGGCAGGCGATCCCGATCGGGCGGTGGCGTTGGCCGCAGCGCTGAGCCTGATCGTGGGCGGGTGGTGCCTGATCGGCCGACTGGCTCGCCTCGGCGTGATTTCCGATCTGCTCTCCCAGCCGCTCCTGGTCGGCTACCTCGCGGGTGCGGCGGTGCTGATGATCGTCGGACAGTTGGGCAAGATGACCGGGACGACCGTCGAGGGCGACAACCTCGTCGCTCAGCTCCGGTCCTTCGCCGGGGTCGTCGACGACACTGACCTGCTGACCCTCGCGGTCGGCGCTGGCACGCTGGGCCTGCTGCTGCTGGTCCACGTCCTGCGGCCGCGCTGGCCGGCGACCCTGATCGCCGTCGCCGCGGCCACCGTCGTGTGCGTCGCGGCCGACCTGGCCGACCACGGGGTCGCGGTGGTCGGCGCGGTCCCGACCGGGCTGCCGACGCCCGGCCTCCCCGACGTGACATGGGAGGAGTTCCGGACCCTGATACTGGCCGGACTCGGCATTGCGGTGATCGGCTACAGCGACTGCATGCTGATCGCCCGCGCCTTCCCCGCCCCGGTCGAGGAGGGTGAAACGGCCCGTGAGTCGGTCGACCCTCAACAGGAACTCACCGCCCTCGCCGGCGTGCACGCCGCTACCGGCCTGATGAGCGGCTTCCCGGTGTCGTCGTCGGGGTCCCGCACCGCACTGGCCATCGCTGCGCGGGCCCACACCCAGCTCTACTCCCTGGTCGCCGCGGCGGTCGTGCTCCTCGTCCTGTTCGTGGCCGGGCCCCTGATCGAAAACCTGCCCCAAGCGTCGCTCGCCGCGGTCGTCTTCTACGCAGCCAGCACGCTCGTCTCATGGAAGGAGGTCGTGCGACTCGCCCGGTTCCGCACCACCGAACTCCTGCTGGCCATCACCGCCACGCTCGGAACGGTCCTCTTCGGCGTGCTCGTCGGCGTCGGCGTGGCGATTGCGCTCAGCCTGGCCGAAATCCTCTTGCGGCTGGCTCGACCCCACGAAGGCGTGCTCGGCCGGGTGCCAGGGATGGCCGGGATGCACGACGTCGACGACTACCCCGACGCCGAGACCCTGCCGGGCCTCGTCGTCTACCGCTACGACGCCCCGCTGTTCTTCGCCAACGTCGCCGACATGCGACGGCGCGCCCTGCTCGCCGTGGACCAGGAGAATGCGGCCCGCCCCGAGCACCCCGTGCGATGGTTCATCCTCAACGTCGAAGCGAACGTCGAAGTCGACATCACCGCAGCCGACGGCCTGCGCGACCTCCACCGCGACCTCGCCGCCCGAGGTGTCAGCCTCGCCCTGGCGCGTGTCAAGACCGACCTGCGGATTCCGCTCGAGCGGGCCGGGCTGGCCGACCTGATCGGACAGGACATGCTGTTCCCCACCCTCCCCGTCGCCGAGGAGGCCTACCTGTCGTGGGCTACGTCGAACCCCGGGCCGCCACTTGCGGCGCCGCCCCGATCCGACGAGTGACGCCGACGAGCCCACGTCGCCGCGACCACGCGGCAATACTGCGACCAACTCGAACGGGTTCTCGGCAACCACCAAGCCGTGTAGGCGCCCAGCGCACACCCGCCGGGCAACCCGATTGACACCGCCTCATCCAGCGCACAGCAGTGAGTCCGCTGTCGCAGTCGAACCATTTCAACGCCTCGCGTTCGACTCCCGTACCGAGCCTGGTAAGGCGGACCCCTACTGAGTGAGCGCGGCGAGCATTGCCGCGGTGTCGATCGAGAAGTGGGCGGCGACCGCCCGGCCGTCACGGATGGTCCAGCGGTGCACCTCGTCGATGTCGAACGGAACGCCGCCGTGCACGGTCGTGCCCGCGGTCCGACCGACCTGGAAGACGTCGCCGTCGGCGGCGAAAATGGCCGTCGTCGTGACCTTCGACTGGATGGTGCCCGTGAGGTGGGCGGCGAAGTTGGCGAATCCCTCGTGGCCGACGTGGCGGCCGCCCCATGGCAGCCGGTCGTCCTGGACGATCACGCACTCCGGGTCGATCAACTCGATCAGCCGACCGATGTCGACGGCCTCCATCGCGGCGTAGATCGCCCGAACCGTCTCGATGTCGCGCGCTTCGGTGTCGATCTGATCGTCGCTCATGACCAAACAGTAAATCGGCCCGCTTCGGCCTGCGCCGTGACGGTCAGCACGGTTGTGGCGGTTGGTGAGTTACGGGATCGTCACCGCCGGGATGACGACCGGTGGGTCCAACGGGTTCAGGACATCCGCCTGTGTCGTTCCCTCCGGCGTGAGGATGTCCATCGCCTTGGGGACGGTGCTCGGATTGACGGCGCAGATCGGGTTGCCGGCGGCGACTGCCTCGGGTGTACAGACACCGAACTGGAAGTCCTCCGACTGTGGCTGGAACCCGCGGGCTTGGTCGGTGCTGAACCCGTCCTGGCCGGTGAGCACCACGGCGAACGACCAGCCCGCGCCGGGCGTGCCACCCAGCGCAGCCTTTGTCACCGTGAACGTGATCCACCGCGTGACCTGTGTTCCGCGGATCGCAACCGTGCCGACCGTGGCGCCCGAGGCATCGATGAACCGTTGCCCGAAGCCCTGCACCTCGATCAGACGACTCCATGCCGCCTCCGGTTCGATCGTGTAGTTGCGTTGTGCGAACGACGCTGCCGTCGAGGTCGTCGTGGCTGCTGGATCGCGGAGGTACACGTCGACCAGCTGGGCGCCGAGCGGGCTGCCGAAGGTCGGTGTCAGATCCCGCGTCTGCACTCGGAAGGTCACGGTGTCGGGACCGGAGTCGTAGACCTCGAACGCCTGCAGGTCGTAGGCGCCGTCGACGAAGTTGGCAGAGTTGGGGTAGTCGTACGTTCCCGGTCCGTTGTCGTCGCCGTCAGGGTCGCTCGCTGCGAAGAGCAGCGTGCCCGGGACCACGTCGAAAATGACCGTCGTTTGAGCGAAAGCAGTGGCGCCGTCGGGTGCGGTGGCGGTGACCGTCAGCGTGGAGGCGCCTGGCGGCACCGGTGCCTCGACAGAGAACGAACCGTCGGCGCCGGCGACGGTCGATGTCACGATCGCGGCACCGTCGATGTCGATGTTGACGGCATCGATGTCGACGGCGGCGTTCGGTGCGGTCGTGCCGCTGACAATGGTGGTGCCGGTCACCAGGCTGCCGTTGGCGGGCGAGGTCAGTGTGAGCGTCGTGGCACCCTGGGTGTTGTCGATGTAGCGAGCGACGGTGTCCTCTGGTTGCTCGGTGATCTCACCGTCGCGGATCGTGCGGCTGAGCCGGACGAACGACGCCGCCGACCACGTCAGCGGGGTGGCGCTTCCGGCGGCCTTGCCGTTGACGAACCCGATCGACGCGCACTCCGGTGGCGTGCCGAAGGGCGACGCCGGCAGGTCGGCGTTCTCCCAGACCTGTTCAGGAATCAGTCCGACGCCGGAACCGGTGCGCGACATCCCGAGCAGCAGTTCCGAAGCCGACGCCGCATCGCCGTCGGCGACCTGGTGCTCGCCGCGCTCGGCGGAGAGCACGGGCCACAGATGACCCGAGCCCTTGTTCTGCGCCTGAGCACCGCACTCACCAGCCCAGGGCTTGCCCTGGATCGTGCAGTCCGTGGCATCGTCGACGTCGCAGTCGCCGTAACCGTCCTCGGTTCCGGGTTGAACGGTGCCGTAGCGGTAGAACCCGTCGCCACTGTTCGTCGTGGCAGCAATCACGGCATCGACGACGCCGATCGAGTTGGCGACGTCGGGGTCGTCGAACGGAAGGATTCCGAGCCGCGGCAGCTCGAGGAAACCGGCGTCGATGATCGCCCGCTGATCGGCATCGGGCCCACCGTTGCCGAGGTTGTAGAAGAACTCCGTGTCCGGGAGGGCGTTCTTGGACAGCCGGATGAAGTACGGGTCAGCACTGAGCGGGCCGTTGCTGGTCACCGTCCAGTCCTTGATCGAGCGCTGATAGTGGTCGGCCGTGGCGCGGTAGAGCCGCGCCCTGGCCGTGTCGCCGTTCAGATCGGCGATGAAACCGGCGGCGGTGAGGCCGGCGATCTCGGCCGCGATCGTCGATGGTGACCAGCCGGCCTGCTCCTCCCATCGCTCCGACCCGAACGCCGGGCCATGGGCGATGAGGAAGTCCGCAGCCGGCCGGATCTCGTTGGCGTAGAAGTCGCCATCGTTGAATCCGATGGTTCGCGCCATCAGGATCGGATACGCGACCTCGTCGAGCTGGATGCCGAACGAGTCGGGGGCGAGCTTGCCGTTGATCAGGCTGTTGCGTGGGAAGGAACCGTCCGAGAGCTGTTGGCGCTCGAACAGGAAGCGAACCGTGTCCTCAGCGGTCTCGGTGTCGCCGGCGGCGAGCAGTCCGGTGAACGTCTCGTACAGATCGCGGGCGAAGACCTCGCGGTACGAGCCGAAGTACGTCTGCGCCGGATCTCCGGCGGCGACCGCCTGACCCCACGGGCTCGCCAGCGAGGCGACGATCGCACCAGGAAACGTCTTGTCCTCGCTCGCCTTCAGCACCGCTGCCGACGTGCTGTAGGTGCGCTCGATCTCGGCCCGTTCATGCCGGTCCAAGCCAGATGGCCTCCCAGGCCCGACGAGGCTGTCGATGTAGTCCTCCCACCCATCGGTGTAGCGCCTGGACAACTCCTTGAACTTGGTCGAGGCAGTGCGGCCTGCCTCGCGGACGGCTTGGCGCTGGTCGTTGCCGAACCCGAGGGCGAGGGTGAAGGAATGGTTTGCGCGGGCGTCCACCTGGGCGACCTGGACGACGTTGCCGTCGGTGGCGCTCGTGTAGGTCGTGCTCAGGCGCCGGGCGGTGTCGAGTTGGACGAGCCCGTCGCTCTCGGTTCCGGCGTACCCGCTCGACGCCGCCCTGAACGGACGGTCGGCCCGTAGGGCGGCGTAGACCGGCGTCGGCGTAGTCACGATTGGCGGCGTTGGTCCAGGTCTCGATATCGATCGATACCGGGACCGGCGAGCCGGTGGACGTATCGATGACCGCATCGTCGGCGCCGCCATTCTGGGCGCGGGGGTGCCACTATCGCCGCCGCCGTTGCCGTTGACGGTCGCGTCCATCCGCACGTAGACCTTGAGGTTCTTGACGCCTCGTGCCGGCTTGAGTGTTGTCTCCATCGCCACGCTGTTGCGGCCCGGGTCCGTGAGGTAGTCGGTGACGAGCGTGTACTTGCCGTTCTTGGCGGTGCTCGTGATCCGGCACGACATACCGCTGTCGTCGAGCGACTTCACGGTGTAGGTGGTGTCTCGGGTCTGCAGGTCGGTGAAGGTCGAGCCGTCGGTGACGATGTACTGCAGAGTCTCGATGTTCGTGTTGTCGATCGTCGGGTAGTACACGTCGGAGAGCACGCCACCGGCCACGGTGAACCACACCTTCGACGATGTGTTGCGGGCGGTGCCGACGCAGTCTTTGCGAGCCAGCCCGAAGTGCGACATGGCCCCAGGTGCGCCCGGCGCGGGGCTCACGACCGGGGGCGACGCAGTGGCCGACGGGACGGCGACACACAGGCCTGCGGCCAGGACGCCTCCAAGTGCAAGGGTGAGCAGCGGGCGCGAAGTGCGAGTCATGACTGGCCTTCCGTGTCGCGATTTGGTCTGGTCACTTCATCGCCCGCTCTCGGAAGCTAACTCGGTGACCTGGGAGTTCGCAAGGGTCGGAGGTGTTATGAACGCATCAGTGCGCACGGCGTGGGGACGTTCGAGCACCATTCGGTCGTGTTGGACTAAGGCGCCGGAGCGTCCGCGTCGTCCGTCGGTTCGAGGTCCTCGAGGGCTCCACCCCGGGGTTCTCGATCGCATCTTCGGCGTGAGCTGTCGCTACCTCGTGAACCGAGTGCCGACCACGAGGGATATCCGCGACGTCAGATCACAAACCCGGGTTTGCCATCGACGAGATGACCGGTGTCGTCGCGACTATGAGACAGGTCGGGCGTCGATCTCAGACAGGACTTCGCCGATGATGCGGGTCGCGGTGTGGGGCGGGATCACATCGCCGCCCTCCTCGTCAGCCACTTCGCCAGCGAACGCCTGGACCGACGGTGTGCCACCCACCAGCACGTGGCGGAGCGCCTCGGCGCCGGCGACCGGGTCGTCGAGAGCATCGACGGCCTCGGCGACGTGGTCCGGGTCCTCGGCCACGGCGTGTACGACGGCCATCGCCTGCTCGCGGCCCGATGCGGTCGACACCGCTTCTCCCCGGTCCGGGTGCTGCTCGCTCTCCCACTCCGCGAGCGCCTCGATGTATCCGCCCTCGCCCGGTCGGATCACCATCGAACCGGGTTCGGTGACGGCGTCACCGGCACTGTCCTCCTCATGGCGGCCAGGCGCCACGGGCACGGTCAGGGATCCATCGTCATTTCGAATGATGCTCACGACGCGGAGTACCCGTTCCGAACCATATCCACACCCTCAGCGAGTCCCGTTCGGGTTTGGCGCCTGCGGACCTCGACCCAGTGCGAAGGTGTCACCAACCGCCGGTCGGGGCACCACCCGCCAGTCGTGGCGAAACGCGAGACTGCCGGCATGGCATTCGGTCAGCAGTCAGGCCCGCCCGCCCCGGCGCATATGGTTCGCCAGCTACTGGCGCTGCTGCACGATGCCGGCCACACCGACTTTCGTGACGCCCGCGGTCCGATGGGATTCACTCAACGCCAAGCCGGTGGCAAGTTCACGCGGGACGAGGCCGACGCCTTCATTGAACAGCTGGAAGCAGCGGCGCAAAACGAGAGCCCATCGCCTGGTCGTACGCCCATACCGCGCCCGACCACTGCAGAGCGTGCATTGCGGGAGGTGTCATCCGACCTGCTCGCCGCGGAGCTGCAGCGTCGCGGCTGGATCGTCGCCGAGCCGTGAGCACCGGAGCCAGAATCTGACGAGACCGCCGAACTGTGCGGGTCGTGCCCGGTTCAGATGACTTTTGTCAACGCTCGATCTCAGACCCTGACACCGAGGAGCCCGGTGAGGGTGGCAAGGGCGATAGCGGCGGCACAGGCGATGATCCAGCGGCGGCGGGACGAAGGCGGTGTCGCGACCGCCCCGACTCCGGCGAGGAGGAGACCCTCGATCAGGAACCACGGCTCGAACACGAGGAGGTCCCAGATGACCCAGCCGTGTCGTGACGCGTCGAACGATTGGCCGTCAACGTCGATGGCTCCGGCGACGGTGACGGACCGATACACGATGCCATACAGGCCGTGGGCCGCGGCGATCGCCGAACCGGCCATGCTGATGAGCAGAAGGCCGGTCTTGACGACACCTGGGCGGGCGCGCACGACCGCAACGGCGACGAGTGCCGGCAGCGCGAGTACGCCCGATGCCGCCCAGTTGATGGCTCGCCACTCGGGCAGCGCGCTGGCCGATGGCTTCACCGCCGAGAGCCCGATCGTCCCGCCGAGAGCCCAATACAGGTGCGGACCAGGTAGGCAACGGACCAGACCGCCAGCGCCGTCGCGAACACGACGAGAGTCCGGTCGGTGCCTGGGGATGTCGGTGGTGCCGCAGCCCTGAGCAGGCGCGGATTCGCGCACTGCGGTTCGTGGCCGATGAGCGTCATGCGGGGGGGGGGGATGGGCTCCGTCGGAGCCGTTCAGCTGAAAGATTGCGGCCCGAACCGGCCCCACGCGATGAACGCTGCGAGTGCGAGATAGACGATGTTGAGTGTGACGAACTTGCGCTCGCCACGGCGAAGGTGCGTGACCATCGCACCGGCCATGAGCAGGATCCAGCAGGCGGCGGTGATGGGTACCAGGACGGGTGCCACGTCGGTGACGGCGGGCAGGATGAGGCCTGCCACGGCGAGCAGTTCGAGGACCCCGAGGGTCTTGACGAAGCCGGCAGTGTGGTCCTTGGTCCATCCTCCACCCGGGACGTGAGCGAGCTTGTCCTTGGACACGAACGTCTTGCTGATGCCGCCGGTGAGGGCGACGACGGTCAGCAAGCCGGTGGTGATCCACAGCGTGAGGTTCATGATGTTGTCTCTTCGGGTTCGTGAATGGCCGGCGACGGCTCGCAGCTGGCCGATCGTGTTCTTGTGTTGAACGTCGCGTGTCGCAGCTCGGCTCACCGCGCATGACGGTGTTGGTGGCCATGACGATGTGACGGTTGGGGGCGGATCGGCGTGACGGGTCCGGACGGTCCCCGTCACCGGCAGTCTCGAGCTGTCACGCTCCGCGGCCCTCGTCCGTCAACGCGGTGGCTCGGCCGTTCTCCTCGAACCCGCAGCCGGGTCAGCCACGTTGTCGTAGATGGAGGAACTCATGCGTAAGGTCTTCGTTTCGGGAGCGACGGGGGTGTTGGGTCGCCGAGTGGTCGCCGAGCTGGTCGCGGCGGGCTTCGACGTGACCGGTGTTGCGCGTGATCCCTCGAAGCACGCCGATCTTGCTGCGCTCGGCGTTCGACCGGTCGCGTTGGACCTGTTCGACCGGGCCGCGGTGCACGCCGGCGGTCGCCGGGCACGAGGTGGTGTGCAACCTGGCGACGGCGATCCCGCTGGGAGAGCGGCCACGAACCCGATGGCGTGGGAGGACAACGATCGGATCCGTCGCGACGGCTCCCGCAACCTGGTGGACGCCGCACTCGCGGCAGGCGCGAGCCGCTACCTGCAAGAATCGATCGCCTTCGTGTATGCCGATGGCGGCGAGCGGTTGCTGGACGAGTCCGCTGCGATCGCTGCCGCTGGCGTCACGAGCGCGGCCCTGGTCGCCGAGGCCGAGGCGGCCCGGTTCGCCGAGCACGGCGGGGCCGGGGTCGCCTTGCGATTCGGGCAGTTCTACGGCTTCGACAGCGGCCACACCGTCCGGGCGATCGAATCCACCCTGGCCGGCCTGCCTGTGGAACTCGGCCATGAAACGGCCTACCGCTCGTCGGTCACGACCGACGACGCAGCGTCGGCCGTGGTGGCGGCGCTGAAGGCCCCGAGCGGCTCTACAACGTCGTCGACGACCGGCCGCTACCCCGAGCCGAGTACGTCGATGCCCTCGCCCATGCGCTTGGCGTGCCGACCCCCACCGTGCGGTCAGTGGCCCTCGAGCTGCCGCCGACGTTCTCTGTGATGTTGCGCTCTCTGCGTGTCTCGAACCAGCGGTTCAAGGGGATCACCGACTGGCAGCCCCGGTTCCCGAGTGCATGGAGGGCTGGCCGTACGTCATCGCCGTGTGGCGAGCCCGTCGATGCCCAGGCCAGGCAAGCGTGACGACATGGCGGTGAGAGCCTCGATCGTCAGGCAGCCCATCGCCTCACCTGTCACGTTTCGCTCGCGCTCAGTCGTCAACGCCGATGACAGAAACGACGCACCGCTTCACAGAAAGGAGTCAGCGTGACCAGCGCTACACCGACCTTGACAGCATCCAGACAACCGTCTGGACTCGAGCCGTCGCTGCGTTGCCGAGTCGTTCGGCGGCGTCATCCCGGCCGCAACGCACCAGCCCGACCAGATGGACGCCGACATGCTCGCCCGAGACTTCGACGAGTACCGGCCGTGGCTGCTCGGAATCGCCTACCGGATGTTGGGCAGCGTCTGGGACGCCGAGGACATCGTCGCCGAGGCCATGATCCGATGGATGGGCGTCGACCGGGAACAGATTCGCGAGCCGTTGGCGTTCCTCACGACGGTCGTCACCCGACTGGCGATCGACCAACTTCGATTCGGCACGCGCTCAAGATGCGAGACCTACGTCGGGGAATGGCTTCCCGAGCCTGTGGTAACCGACTCGTCAGGGCTGGGCCCGATTGGACACGGTCGAGCGACGCGGCGCACAGTGTCGCTGGCGACGTTGCGCATGATGGAGGCGCTTACGCCTCCAGAGCGTGGAGTGCTGTGCTGCACGAAGCCTTC
>CAWHJP010000019.1:0-46460 GCA_963829675.1 Ilumatobacteraceae bacterium | reverse complement strand
GCCCCCCACCCGGGCCGCCCACCACACCGGGCCGCCGCGTCAGCCTGTGAGCTGATCGGCGAGATCGGCGAGCACGACGGCGCTCACACCGAATCGACGGCGAGGTACTCGGCGATCGACCCGTGCGTCGCGCGGAGTTCGGCGAGCAGTCGAGCGATCGCGGCCGGGTCGGACGAGAACATCATCGCCGGCCGGTCGTTCATCAGCGCGAAGCTCTCCGGCACGTTGACGACGATTTCCACGCCCAGGCGGTTCCGCCCCATGCCGATCACCGTCAGGCCCATCATCGGCGCGCGATCACATCGTCCTCAACGCCCCACCCACCGAGGATCAGGCCACCACAGGCTGCAGTTCAGGTCCTTGCCGACGGCACGTGGGAGCAGCGCGCGTCGCACCGGTCCGCGACGAGCAGAGCTGATCGCGCGGGCGAACCAGGTCGGCTCCGTGGCGGGCGTGTAGTGATCGGCCAGCACGAGGAAGTCGACGGCGCCGTCGGTGGTGTCAGGGGAACGCCGAAACATCGCTCTTCATGCAGGTGACGTAGACGATCGAGCAGGTGGTTGGAGAACGCCACCAGGTACCGCTCGAGCGGGAACCGACAACGCTCAGTGAGTTCAGTCGTCGAACGAGGTCGATCACCGTGCGGACGCCGAGCACGTCGATGGCGTCGATGATCGTCGCGGGTCCGGTTCGGCCGGCCCATGGCCCGGAAGAGCCGGCCATGGCGGGTAACCCAGCCATCAGCGATCCAGTCCGCCGAGGTCACGGACGTTGTGCGCCCCGACGAGCTCAATCCACCTCACCAGCGGCCTCGTCGGTGGATGCAGGTGCCGGCAGGTGCGGGGTGTCCGCGAACATACTGACGGCTGCCCGATCCCACGACCGGACACCCCGGGTGATCGGTCACAGCGATGACGAACGGACCCAGGGGTGGGCCGCTGGCTCATCAGACGTCGGCCCGATCCGTTGGGATGAGCGAACGGACCGACAGGTGGGCCGTTGCTGATCGCGGGTCGTGGGAGCGTCGCGGCAAGTCGTCGGTGCCGTCGAGATCGACGAGGCGGTGGCTGCGTCGCCCGGCTGATGGCGTGCGTGCCGAGCGGCACGCTCGAAAGTTCAGCGGCGCGACGACGCCAGGGCGCAGATGGCGAGCGAAGTGCGGTGGTGAAGGCGGCGCGATGGCCGCGAGCCGAGGCCGACGTCGGGCCTTCACCGCGGCATGGTCCGCGCAAATAGACGTGGGACCGCGCCGCAGCCGATGCCGCGATCATGGTCAGGACCGAGCCGAGCAGGATGAACACTCCGCCGACGACGTTCGCAAGTCGCCCGGTACTCGATGAAGCGGGCGGTCGCGACCGTACCGACGAACGCCACGAGCGCGGCGACGAGCACCGTCTCGACCGTGATGCCGCTGTCGCTGCCGCGGCGAGCACGATGATGCCGATCACGATCACCGACAGGAGGCCGTCGAGCCGACGGATGGATGGGGCGGGCTCAGACACAGCAGCAGCGGGGACAGGAAGCAGAACGCGCCGATCGACGGAAGACGAGCGCGGCAATGATCACGACGACGTCCTCCCGCCATCATCCTACGGCTTCGGCATGAACGGCCTCGGCATGTGCGGCCTCGGCGAGTCCTGCACGCAGCGCTCGATCACCGGACGCGGCCACCGCATAGCGCTCGAGCCGGTCACGTCGCAGCGCGCCGATTCGACGTCGACGAAGTGCAGGGCGTGGATGTACAGCGTCGGCATGGCGGTGGTCCCCGGTTCGGGCACGTGCACGTCGACGGTGATCGTGCCGGGCGTGAGCGTGACGCAGTTGGCGACGAGTGTGTTGATCCCGGCCGACGCGGTGTGCATCGGGACCGCCACGATCGCCCGGTTGAGCGACGACCCGGGCGTGACGATCTCGCGGGCGACGACGAGTTCGACACCACGAGCTGGCCGGCGAAGTACACGAGGTACCGCAGTGCGGCCACCGGATGGAACAACGTCGCCGCCGTGAACCGGGTGCCCGTCGGCCAGGCGATCACGACGACAACCAGCGCGATCACCACGCCGGCGGCGAGGTTCTGCCGGTGAGGTCACCCACAACAACACCCACAGCGCGGTGAGCCACACCACGAGCACGGGCACCGCAACCCGTTCACGACCGGCCTCCGAGCACGGCATCGATGTACTGCGACGGTAGAGGAGTTGTGCGGCCGTCCGTTCGGCGAGCTCGTACCAGGGGCCCCGCGAACACCATGATGGCGAGCCCGAGCAGCACGAGCACGACCGTCGATGCCGTCATGAGCACGGGTATGCGCCGGTCGCGGTGGCCAGCCGAGCTGCAACCGCCGGGTCGGCCTCCCCCAGAACACGCTGCTCCAGATCCGGCTCATCACGTACAGGGTGAGCAGGCTGACGGTCAGGCTGACCGCCACGATCACCCACTTCTCCGACCGGACGCCGGCATCGACCAGCGCGAACTTGCCCACGAACCCGGAGAACGGCGGGATCCCGGCGATGCTCATCGCCGGAAGGGCGAGGACACGGCGATCGTCGGCGCCGAGCGCACCATTCCTCCGAGCCGCGACAGGCGGTCATGCCGGCGCGGAACTCGGCGAGGCCGGCGACGAGGAACAGCGACGACTTCACCACGATGTGGTGGACGATGTAGAACACCGCGCCGGCGATGCCGGCGAGGGTGAACAACGCCAGCCCGAAGATCATGTAGCCGATGTGGCTGACGATGTGGAACGACAACATGCGTCGGAGGTCGTCCTGGGCGATCGCACCGAGCACGCCCACCACCATGGTGAGGCCGGCCACGACGAGCAGCAGCGTGCCCTGCTGCGCATCGGCCGGAAACAGCAGTGTCTGCGACCGGATGATGGCGTAGACACCGACTTTGGTGAGGAGGCCGGCGAACACCGCGGTGATGGCGGTCGGCGCGGTCGGGTAGCTGTCGGGCAGCCAGAAGAACAGGGGGAACAGCCCGGCCTTGATGCCGAACACGACGATCAACAGCAACGAGAAGCCGACCCGGACGCCGTGCGAGAGTTCCGGCATGCGCACCGCGAGCTCGGCCATGTTGACCGTGCCGGTCGCCGCGTAGATCAGCGCCAACGCGACGACGAAGAACGTCGACGCGATCAGGCTGATCACCACGTACGTCATGCCGGCGCGCACTTGGCCAGGCCGACCGCCGAGCGTGAGCAGCACGTAGCTGGCCACCAGCATCATCTCGAATGCCACGAACAGGTTGAACAGGTCGCCGGTGATGAAGCTCGCCGACACGCCCGCCGCGAGGACGAGGTACACGGAACCGAACGCCGCGTATCGCGACTCCTCCTGACCCTCGCCGACGGCGTAGACGAAGACCGTCAGCAGCATGATCGACGACACCACGAGCATGATCGCGGCGAGATCATCGACCACGAGTGAGATCCCGAGCGGCGCCGGCCAGCCACCCGCCTGGGTGACGCCGATCCCGTCGTCCTGGACGCGCACGAGGAGCACGATGCTGACGACGAGGTTGGCGGTGAGCGCGGCGAGCACGACGATGCGCTGCGCCCACCGGGCGCGGGCGGCGATCACGCACACCGCGGCGCCGAGGAGCGGCACGATGATCGGGAGTGGGATCAGCGCGGTTCACGACCGGTCCTCCTCGGCCGCTTGGGCGCGCTCGGCCGCCTCACCCTCGAGCACGAACTCGTCCTGTGCTCGGCGGGCGACGTACCGGTCCTCGACGTCGTCTTCGACCACGTCGTCGTGGGTCGATCTGCCAGCTGCGGAATCCGAGCGCGAGCAGGAACGCGGTGACGCCGAAGGTGATCACGATCGACGTCAGCGCGAACGCCTGCGGGAGCGGGTCGGCGAAGTCGTCCCCGTCGCCGGTGCCGATGATCGGCGCGAGGCCGCCGTCACCGCCCGAGATCACGAGCAGGAGGTTGGTCCCGTGGCCGACGAGCCCGATACCGATGAGGATCCGCGACAGCCGACGCTGCAGGAGGAGGAACGTGCCGGTCGAGAACAGCGCCGCCACCGTGAAGGCGAGCAGCACGCTCACTGGTCGACCTCCCGCAGGTGACCGGCCGGTTCAACGGGGGGCTCGTCCCCTTTCGCCGGATCGTTGGCGGCCTGCTCGTCGCCGAAGGCCTCGAACGCCATCAACACGAGGCCGATCACCACGAGGGCAACCCCGAGGTCGAACGGCAGCGCGCTCGTGAGCTTCACGTGGTGGAACAGCGGCAGGTCGAACTCCTTGTCGCCGTGCTCGAGGACCGAGCCACCGAGCAACACGGGCACCAGGGCGGTCGTGGCCGAGATCAGCACGCCGAAGCCGAGGATGACGTGTGGGGGCAGCCGGAACGACGAGCGAACCGCACCCACCCCGCGGGCGACGTAGCGCAACGCGATCGCGCCGCCGATCATGAGGCCCCCGACGAACCCGCCGCCGGGACGATTGTGTCCGGCCGCCAGGAAGTAGATGCCGAGCATCACGATCGACGGGTAGAGCACCGTCAACGAGGTGTCGAGCAGTGCCATCGGACGAGCACGGATCGGCTCGACGTCGAGCGGGACGTCGCCGACGGGTTCGAACGTCATTCGACGATCTCCTCGAACACCGGAGCGGAACGGTCGGACCGTCGACGGCCGGCGCGCGCCAGGCTGACCGCGCCGACGGCCGCGACGAGCAGGACGGTGATCTCGCCCATCGTGTCCCAACCGCGGAAGTCGACGAGGATCACGTTGACCACGTTGCTGCCCTTGCCGAGCGGTTGGGACCCCTCGATCATTGCCGCGGCGGTCGACGGACCTTCCACGTCGGAGCGCGCCTGGCTCGACACGATCGCGAAGACGAAGATCCCGACGCCGACCACGAGCGACACCGCGATGCGTAGCGGGAGGCCTCGCGCCGCCGGCCGCGGCGTCCATGAGCGCGGCAGGAAGCGGAGTACCAACACGAACAGCACGGTGCTCAGCGTTTCGATCGCGAACTGCGTGAGTGCAAGGTCGGGCGCGCCCTGCACGACGTACAGCGCCGACATCGAGTAGCCGACGGCGCTGAGCATGAGCACCGCGGCGATCCGGTGGCTGATCATGCAGGCGCCGAGAGCCGCGCTCAGCATGATGGCGACGAGAGCCACGTGAGCCGGGCGTTCGACCAGTCGGGGCAGGCCGTCCCAGTCGGTGGCGATCGGGATCAGCGGCAGGACGACGCCGACCAGCATGATCACCCCGATGTAGATCGGCAGCGAGCCGTTCTGCACCACGCCGGTCACTCGCCGGGCGGTGACACCGATGCCGCGCAACACGCCGAGGAACGCTCGGTCACCCGTGGGCACGACGTGAGCCGCGTCCGAGAAGCGGCGCTGGACGTCCGCCACCGGCGAGCGGAACCAGGTGATCACGATGCCACCGATGATGATCACGATGGACAGCACCACGGCCTGGTTGAAGCCAGCCCACAGCACGACCGGAGCCGGGTGCGAGGCGGGGTAGAGCGCGACAGTCGCGCCCTCGACGAGGGTGTTGATCGATGCCGGCGTGATGCCCGCCACGACGGTGAAGGTCGTGAGGAGAGCGGCGGGCGCGATGAACACCAGCCCCGGTGCGTGTGCCGTCGACGACACATCGAGTTCGCCGGACTGGCCGAAGCGCCCGAACACCCCGAACACGAACCGTGCGGAGTAAGCGAAGGTGAGCATCGAAGCGATCACGATCACGGTGAGGACGGCGCCGGCACCGACGAAGTCACCGTGCTCGATGTACCCGTCGAGCGCCTTTTCCTTGGCGATGAAGCCGAGCAGCGGCGGGATGCCGGCCATCGAGGCGGCGCTGATCACGGCGACGATCTGGACGAGGCGCCAGTCGCGGCCGAAGCCGTGGAGGCAGCGGATGTCGCGGGTGCCGGCGCCGTGATCGACGATGCCCACCACCATGAACAACGCCGCCTTGAACGCGGCGTGGGCGAGCAGCAGCACCATGCCGGCCTCGGCGAGCTGATAGCCGCCCACGCCGAACACCAGCATCATGAAACCGAGCTGGCTGATCGTCCCGTAGGCGAGCAACAGCTTGAGGTCGTTCTGCCGCAGCGCGCGCAGCCCACCGATCATCATCGTGACGGCGCCGACGACGAGCACGAGCAACCGCCACTGTCCGGTCAGGGCGAAGATCGGCGCGAGGCGGGCGACGAGATAGACGCCTGCTTTGACCATCGTCGCCGAGTGCAGGTAGGCGCTCACCGGGGTGGGAGCAACCATGGCGCCCGGGAGCCAGCTGCTGAACGGCGCCTGCGCGGACTTCGTGAACGCACCGACGAGCACGAGCACGATGCCCGCGTTCACGATCGATCCCGACGGGGGATCGCGCGGCGAGTTCGGAGATGCGGTACGTGCCCCCCGCCTCTCCGATCATGATCAGCCCGGCGAGCATCGCGAGTCCACCGCCTCCGGTGATGAACAGGGCCTGGAGCGCGGCCGCCCGGGCACGCGGCTTGTCGTCGTCGTTGCCGATGAGGAGGTACGACGTGATCGAGGTGAGTTCCCAGAACACGAACAGCCCGATCAGTTGATCGGACAGGACGACGCCGAGCATCGCGCCGGCGAAGATCGTGAGCACGCCGGCGAGGCGGGCGACACCGGGGAATTCGGTGTCGTGCTCGCCGCCATGACCGCTGTCGTGCGGCGCGAAGTAGCCGAGCGCGTAGATGCAGATCAGCAGCCCGATGCCCGAGACGATGGCGACCATGAGGAGGGCGAACGCGTCGAGCCGCAGGTCGATGGCGATGTCGAGGCCGCTCACCCAGGTGAACGACTCGGTCACCGGCTCACCGTCGACGACGCCGCTCCATCGCGTCGCCGCCCACACGAGCACCGCGGCCGGAGCCACCGCGGCGACCGCGAAGGCCCGGCGTCCGAGCACCCGGCCGGCGGCGACGATGGCGGTGCCGACGACGAGGTGAAGGGCGAGCAGCACGAACATGGTGGGCGGGGTGCGTCCAGCACCGTTCGAGCCGACACTAACTGGGGTGCGGTCTGGGCGGAGCGCCGTTCGGCTTGCCTGGCGAACGCTTCCAGCTTGCCTGGCGACCGCTTCCAGCTTGGTGGAGTTACCCGTGGGTAACTACGGTCGCGGCCCATGAACATTCAACGTGTGGGGGTACTCGGTTCAGGGATCATGGGGTCGGGGCTGGCCGAGGTGGCCGCCCGCGCCGGCTACGACGTGGTCGTTCGATCACGCACGCAGGCGGGAGCGGACGCGGTGTACACCGGGCTCGACGCCGGCCTGATCAAGCAGGTGTCGCGGGACAAGCTGACCGACGACGAGCGACAGGCGATTCTCGCCCGGATCACGGTCACCGACGATCTCAGCGAACTGGCCCTGGCCGACCTCGTGATCGAGAGCGTCGTGGAGGACCTCGCCGTGAAGAAGGCGCTGTTCGCCCAGCTCGACGAGATCGTGCGGCCCGAGGCGATCCTCGCCACCAACACCTCGACACTGCCGGTCGTCGACCTGGCGATGGCCACGAAGCGGCCCGAGTTGGTGTGTGGCATCCACTTCTTCAATCCGGCACCGATGATGAAGCTCGTCGAGATCATCCGTCCCATCACCGCCGCCGACGAGACGATCGCCGTGGCGACGGCGTTCGCCGCCTCGTGCGGCAAGGACGCCGTCGAGGTGAAGGACCGGGCCGGGTTCATCGTCAACGCCCTGCTGTTCCCGTACCTCAACAACGCGGTGCGCATGTGGGAGCAGGGCACGGCCTCGATGGCCGACATCGACACGGCGATGCAGGGCGGCTGCAACTTCCCCATGGGGCCGTTCGCGTTGCTCGACCTCGTCGGTCTCGACACGTCGCTGTCGATTCTCGACGCGCTGTACGCCGAGTTCCGCGACGCCAACTACGCCGCCGTACCGACGATCCGCCGGATGGTGGCGGCCGGCCAACTCGGCCGCAAGACCAAGCAGGGCTTCTACACGTACTGAATGGCGCCGCCGGTCGAGTTGCCCGGTGGAGTTGAACGGTGGCCAGTGAGTTTCTCGGCGCCTCGAGCGGACGACTTGGCAGAATGGGCGGGTGACTGGCGGCGTGTCCCTCGGAAGCGGGGATGGCGACAGCGGGGATGGCGACAGCGCGGATGGCGGCCGGCCCGTGGAGCCGGCCCCGTCGCGCTTCGTCATGCCCGATCCGGCGCAGGCGAAGCCGGGCGAGGACCTGATCGCGATCGGCGCGGATCTCGCCCCGGGCACCCTGCTGGCCGCCTATCGGGCCGGCATCTTCCCGATGCCGGTCGAGCCGCGCCGCAAGCGCAGCAAGATGGCGTGGTACTCGCCGGACCCACGCGGAATCATGCCGATCGGCGGGCTGCACGTGACCAGATCGATGCGCAAGAGCGCCCGCAGGTTCGAGATCCGGCACGACACGGCGTTCGCCGAGGTGATGCACCGGTGCGGCGATCCGACCAGGCGGGGGCGCTGGATCACCGAGGAGATCGTGACGGCGTACGACGCGTTGTACGGGCTGGGCTGGGCGCATTCGGTCGAGGTCTGGCGTGATGATCGCCTCGTCGGTGGCGTCTACGGCCTGCTGATCGACCGGTTGTTCGCCGGCGAGTCGATGTTCCATCTCGAGACCGATGCGTCCAAGGTCGCGCTCATGGCGTTGGTCGAATGGCTCGAGGAACTCGGCGTCGTGCTGTTCGACGTGCAGTGGACGACACCCCACCTCGTGTCACTGGGGGCCATCGACGTGCCGCGCCGGACGTACCTGCGACTGCTCGACGATGCGGTCGATCGCCCAGGCCAATGAGGTGGCAGGCCAATGAGGTGCGCAGGCCAGTGAGGTGCGAACCCGAACGTGCGCAGGATGGCCGCCCGACCATCCCGTGCACTTCAGGACCTGATCACCGCTCAGGATGGCCGCCCGACCATCCCGTGCGGATCCAGAGCGGGCGGTCCGCCCACCGCCCACTCTGAGTCCTTCGCCGGCCGAATCCGCCAAACGGCCGGCGTGGTTCCCGCCAGAGGGAAACCTCTCAGTACCGGCGACCACCACCGCTCCGGGAGGGGTGGCGATGGTGCCGGTCGTATCTGTCCTTGCTCGGACATACATTCTTCGGCGTGCCCGACCCGGGACTTGAGCACAATCTTGAAGAATTTCTGACCGGTCTCCGGCGGCCGGATTCGAGGCGGGATTCGAGGACGGACTTGAGGCTGGACGGGCCGAACCACCACACTTCGTACATGACGAGGGAGCATCGGGAACGAGACCAGCCCTGGTTGATGCGGACGTACTCGGGCCACTCGACCGCGGCGGCGTCGAACGAGCTCTACCGCACCAACCTGGCCAAGGGCCAGACGGGGCTGTCGATCGCCTTCGACCTGCCGACCCAGACCGGCTACGACCCCGATTCGGAGATGTCGCGGGGCGAGGTCGGCAAGGTCGGTGTGCCGGTCGCCCACCTCGGCCACATGCGCGCGTTGCTGCGACGACATCCCGACGGATCAGATGAACACGTCGATGACGATCAACGCCACCGCGGCGTGGTTGCTCGCGCTGTACGTGGCGAACGCCGAGGAGCAGGGCGTGCCGGCAGGGCAGCTGCGCGGCACCACGCAGAACGACATCGTGAAGGAATACCTGTCGCGCGGCACCTACATCTTCCCGCCGATCCCGTCGCGCCGGTTGATCGTCGACATGGTGGCCTGGTGCGCGCAACACGCTCCGAAGTGGAACCCGATCAACGTCTGCTCGTACCACCTGCAGGAGGCGGGCGCGACGCCGGAGCAGGAGATCGCCTATTCGATGGCGACGGCGATCGGTGTGCTCGACGCCGTGCGCGACTCGGGGCAGGTGTCGCCCGAGCAGTTCTCCCAGGTCTTCGGCTCGATCTCGTTCTTCGTCAACGCCGGCATCCGGTTCGTCGAGGAGATCTGCAAGCTCCGGGCGATGACCGAGTTGTGGGAGCGCGATCGGCCGGGAGCGGTACGGGGTCACCGACGACAAGGCGCTCCGGTTCCGCTACGGCGTGCAGGTCAACTCGCTCGGGCTCACCGAGGCGCAGCCGGAGAACAACGTGCAGCGCATCGTGCTCGAGATGCTCGCGGTGACGCTGTCGAAGCGGGCCCGTGCACGTTCGGTGCAGCTCCCGGCGTGGAACGAGGCGCTCGGCCTGCCTACGTCCGTGGGACCAGCAGTGGTCGTTGCGCATGCAGCAGGTGCTGGCGTTCGAGACCGACCTGCTCGAGTACGACGACATCTTCGACGGGTCGCACGTGATCGAGCAGCGGACGAACGAGCTGCGCGCGGCCGCCCAGACGGAGCTCGACGACGTGCTGGCGACTGGGTGGGGCGTTCGAGGCCGTCGAGACGCTGAAGTCGCGTCTCGTCGGCTCGATGTCCGACCCGCACCCGCCGCATCGAGGCCGGCGACCAGACCGTCGTCGGCGTCAACGCCTTCACCGAGACCGCCGAGTCACCGCTCGGCGGCGAGGGCTCGATCCTGAAGGTCGACCCCGCCGTCGAGGCAGAGATGATCGCCGACGTGCGGGCGTGGCGGTCGGCGCGCGACCAGGCCGCTGTCGACGCTGCGCTCGACGACCTCCGGCGCGCCGCCGTCGCAGGGCGACAACGTGATGCCGCCGTCGATCGCACTGGCCAAGGCCGGCGGCACCACCGGCGAGTGGGGCGGACTGATGCGCGAGGTGTTCGGCGAGTTCCGCGCGCCGACCGGCGTGTCGGGGGCGAGCCGATCGTCGGCGGGGCTCGCCGACGTCGTCGAGTTCGTGAAGTCGATCGCCGGCGGGCCGCCGAAGTTCCTCGTCGCCAAGCCGGGCCTCGACGGGCACTCGAACGGTGCCGAACAGATCGCCGTCGCCGCTCGCGACTCGGGCATGGAGGTCGTGTACTCGGGCATCCGGCTCGACGCCCGAGCAGATCGCCGCATCGGCGCGCGACGAGGACCCCGACGTGATCGGCCTGTCGATCCTGTCCGGCTCGCACCTCGATCTCGTGCCCGACGTGCTCGCAGCATCTGCAGGCGATGGGCGTCGACGCGCCGGTCGTCGTCGGCGGCATCATCCCGGAGGACGACCGGCAGCGCCTCATCGATCTCGGCATCGCCGCGATCTACACCCCCAAGGACTTCCAGATCGCAAGATCATGCGCGACGTCGCCGAACTCGCCGTCGCCCACCGAGCGGACTGAGCGCCGGGCGTCCGGATCGGCACGATCAGGTGAGCGCGGCGGCGCTCGCGATGCGATCCACCCGTCGAGCGACGGGGCCGACTCGAAGCTGACGATCAGCGCGTAGCGCGGCGCGTCGCCCGGGTGCACGACCACGTGCCACAGCCGTTGCGTGTCGACCACGAAGCGAGCGCCCTTGTGCAGCGGGACGCGCACCTCGGTCGCCGGGTCGGGCAGGCCGTCGGGACCGTTGTCCATCAGCAGCATGTAACTGTCGGGATTGTCGGTGAGTTCGACCCACGACCGCACGACCCAACCCTCGTCGTCGGGGTTGAACCGGTTGTTGTCGTCGCGATGGATCGAGCGGATCGCCGCCTCGCGGTCCTGCGGCTCGAGCTTGATCGTGCGGACCCGACCGAAGTTGGCCCCGACGCCGTCGACGTACTGCCGGATGCTCGGCGCGATCTCGGCGTTCGAGGTCCACAGGGCGTCCTTGTCGGTCTTGCCCTTGTCCCAGAAGCCCCGGCAGTCGAGTTCGCCGTCGGCCGAAGCGATCGGCGCGAAGTTGGTGTCGCCGCCCGACTTCCAGTCCATGTACTCGAGTGCCAGGTACTCGGATTCCGGGACCTCGAACGGCGCATCGGTCGAGCTGCACCCAGCCGGTGTCGGCGAGCACGTCGAGCCGTTGATGCGGCGTGTCGAGGGGGATCTTGACGCTCCAGTGTTCGGCGTTCGGCCAGAAGCTCATGGTCGAAAGTCTACGGACCGCGGTCCGCGACCAGGGCTGGCACCGCCGCGACCGACGTCCGGTAATGCGTCACGCGACCGTGGTGGTCGGGGCCGGAATCTCGGCGATCACGGTGAGGCCGCTCGGGATCTCGATCGTCTGGCCCGCCTGGATGTCATCGGGGTTGGCGAGGCCGTTGAGGTCGACGATCGACTGCACCGTGACGCCGAAGCCCGTGGCGATGGTGCCGAGCGTGTCGCCGCTCTGGATCACGTAGAACCGCTGGCCGGCCGGGACGGTGGTGCTCGTGCGTGGTGGTGACCGCGATCGTGGTGCGGATCGGCGGCAGCGTCTCGCGCGACGCCTTGTCGGTGGTGCCGCACCCGGCGATCGCGACCGCCACCAGCATCACGATGACCGCCGCACCGGTGGTACCGCGTGCTCCCCTGCCGATTCATGGACGCCGATGCTACGGGCCAGGATCGATGCGCACCGTCAGCACGCCGCGCCGTACCCTCGTCCGCGTGGCGCCGCCGCGAGCTTCGAGGACGACTATCCAGGCGCCGAGCGACCCGGCCCGCGAGTACAAGCTGCACCCGAACGGTGTCGGCATCGCGGTCCACGAGTGGGGTGACGAAGAGGCCCCGCCGCTGCTGCTCGTGCACGGCGGGATGGACTTCGCCCGCACGTACGACGTGTTCGCCCCGAAGCTGGCCGCGGCGGGATGGCGCGTCGTCGCTGGGACGCACCGCGGCCACGGCGACAGCGCCCACGCCGAGCTGTACTCGTGGGACGCCGACATGCGCGACGCGTTGGCCGTCTTCGATCACGTGTCGCCAGGTCGCCCGGTGCCGGTCGTCGGGCACTCCAAGGGCGGGGCGCTGATGACGCAGCTCGCCGACGCGCAGTCGTTCCGGTTCACCCACCTCGTCAACCTGGACGGCATCCCGTACACGCGGCGCATGCCCGACATCGCCGAGCACGAGCGGTCGAAGATGATGGCCGACGAGATCGCCGGCTGGCTCAACCATCGCCGCACGCACGTCGACCTCGCATGCGCAAGCCGGGGACGCTCGACGAGCTGGCCGAGCGGCGCGGCCGCATGAACCCGCGGCTGCCGCTCGACTGGCTGCGCCGCCTGGTGACCGTGGGAGGGTTCGAGTCCGACGACGGGTGGCGCTGGAAGATCGACCCGGCCATGCGCTTCGGTGGGTTCGGCCCGTGGCGCCCGGAGTGGACGCTCATGCGGCTGCCGGGCCTGCCGATGCCGTTCCTCGGCATCCTCGGCACCGAGAGCGAAGTGATGGGTTGGGGCACGCCCGTCGACAAGGTGCGGCCCTACATGCCGATGTACGGCCGCTGCGAGGTGCTCGAGGGTGCCGGCCACTTCGTCCACATCGAGCAACCCGACCTGGTCAGCTCGATGGTGCTCGACTTCCTCGGCGGAGGCCGTGACCGCACCGACGCACGCCGAGCGACCCAGACGTCCGCACGGCAAGATCGACCTGGCGCTGCACCACCTCCGACCCGAGCCGACCACGACGGCGCACCGCCCGCTGCTGCTCCTGCACGGTCTCGGCGAGGCGTCGCCGGCCGTCGTGCCGCCGTCGTCGCCGGCTGGCCCGGTCCGATCGCCGCGCTCGACTTCACCGGCCACGGTCGGTCCTCGGTGCCGCACGGCGGTGGGTACACCGCCGAGATGCTGCTCGCCGACGCCGATGCGGCGCTCGGCGTGTTGACCGGCGACGACCCCGATCGGCCCGTCACCGTGGTCGGTCGAGGGCTCGGCGCGTACGTCGCCCTGCAGCTCGCCGGCAGCCGGCCGGCCCGGTGCGCGGCGCGATCCTGGCCGACGGCCCCGGGCTCGCCGGCGGCCCGACCGGGCCGACGTCGCAGAGCTTCTTCTCGCTCGCCGACCGACGGCTCGACCCCCGATCCGTACGCGCTCTTCGAGCTCGGCCGTGACCTGCGGCCTCCCGACTACGCCGCCTCGTTCGTGCGACTGGCGCTCGCCGGCTCGGCCGCTCGACGAGCCGATCGCCGTGTGCACGATCATCCGCCCCGAGTGGGTCATCGCCGTCGCCAACGAACACGGCGTGATGGACGTCCCGCTCGCCGAAGCCCTCGCCACCTACGCCGAGACCTACCCCGCCCTGACCGCACTCGACCGAGTTGTCGACGGCGCGTACGCGATCGATTTCGGGAATGGAGGATAGCGTGGACGCGTGACGTTGCCTGTGCGCCGTCCTCGTCGTGGTGGTGGCGTTCGTGCTGATGGAGCCGGTCACCGCGTTGACCCACCGATTCGTGATGCACGGCATCGGCCGCCGCCTGCATCGGAGCCATCACCAGCCCAACGGGTCCCGGTTCGAACTCAACGACTGGTTCCCGGTGATGTTCGCCTCGATCGTGATGCTCGGGCTGTGGGCCGGGTTCAATCTCGACGGGCTCGAGGTGCTCGTGCCGGTCGGTGTCGGCGTCACGCTCTACGGGGTCGGCGTACGCACTCGTGCACGACGGTTTCATCCATCGCCGGGTCGGCTGGTTCGCGAACCGACGACGTCGGCGACGCTCGACCGCCTGGCCGCCGCGCACCGGATCCATCACGAGCACAACGGCGCGCCGTTCGGCATGTTGTTGCCGGTCGTTCCGCGGAGCTTCGCGATCGCCCGGTGGATTGCAACGAGCCCCCTGCTAGATTCTGATCGCTCTCAACGAGAAGAGGCCATTGCCTCAGGCCCCCATCGTCTAGTGGCCTAGGACACCACCCTTTCAAGGTGGCGGCACGGGTTCGAATCCCGTTGGGGGTGCGGTTACGCTGCAATCGACTGAATACGAATGCCACACGAATACATAGATACAAATGGTCCCGTGGTGAAGTCTGGAGTTCACGCCGGCCTGTCAAGCCGGAGGTCGCGGGTTCAAGTCCCGTCGGGACCGCAACAGGGTGCCACTCGTCATGCACATGACGGGTGGCCCTTCTGATATCGGGCTCCATCCGACGAGCAAATACGGTCGTGTAGCTCAGTTGGCAGAGCGTCCGCCTGAAAAGCGGAAGGTCACCGGATCGACGCCGGTCACGACCACTTAAAGCTATCAGATGATCGACGGGGGTTTCGTCGTTTCCGAGCCGGATAGCGGCCACGACGCCGAGATCGTCGCTGTTCCGCGTCAGACGCCACCCGATTCGCCGCCTGTTCCTTGCCGGCAGCGATCTCCTTGTGGAGATCGGCGACGTAGGCGTTGAAGTCGACCTGCATGCGGTGGCGGGGGCTGTCGTAGAAGTGGCCGAGGTGCTCCTTTTCGTCGGCGACCGTCACCTCGGCCATCTCGGCGTGGGTCGGGAAGGCGTAGCGCCCTCGATCGCCGCCGCGACGAGCTTCGACTGCTGTTCGGCGAAGTTGACGAGCGTCGGCAGCGGCTGCGCCAGCCCGAGGAAGAACAGCGTCTCGAAGCCGGGCTTCACCATGCGCTTGTACAGCGGGAACGTGTTGTCCTGCGGCGTCAGGTCGGCGCTGGCGAGGAACGGGAACGTCACGTTGTAGCCGGTCGCCCACACGATCGCGTCGATCTGCTCGCGGATCCGTCGGTGAACACCACGCCGTCACCGTCGAGCCGCTCGATGCCGCCCTTCGGCACGATGTCGCCGCAACCGACCCGGGTGAGGAACTCGCCCGACACCGACGGGTGGGCGTCGAGCGGCCGGTGGTCGGGCTTCGGCAGGCCGTAGTCCTCCATGTTGCCGATCGTCTTCATGATCTTCTTGCGGGCCAGCGCACGACCGACCTTGGCCGGCATCCATGTCGGCAGTGACGCCTTGTCGGCCGGCTTGCCGTCGATGTACTTCGGGATCACCCAGACGCCGCGGCGCATCGAGATGAAGAGCCTGTCGGCGATCGGCCGCTGCGAGAGCTCCGACGAGATGTCCATCGCCGAGTTGCCGGCGCCGACGACCATCACCGTCTTGCCACGGAAGTCGTACGGCTCGAACGGGTCGCGGTAGTGGTGCGAGTGGACCTGGTAGCCGTCGAACGTGCCGGGGTACGTCGGCGTCCGAGCGTCCCAGTGGTGGCCGTTGGCGACGATGAGCGTTGTCGTACTCGCGCGTCTCGCCGGTCGACAACGTGACGGCCCAGCGGCCGCCGTCGAGCGGCTCGCAGTCGGTGACCGCGGTGTTGAACGTGATCGTGTCGCGCAGTCCGAAGTGGTCGACGTAGTCGTGGAAGTACTGCAGGAGCTGCGCGTGGTGCGGGAAGTCGGGCCACTCGCGCGGCACCGGATAGTCCTCGAACGCCAGGCGCCACTTCGAGGTGTCGATGTGCAGCGACTGGTAGCACGACGACGCGCCGTTCGGGTTGCCGAAGTACCAGTTGCCGCCGATGTCGTCGGACATCTCGAAGCAGTCGTACGGGAGCCCGGCGTCCTTGAGGCGCTTGGCCATCGTGAAGCCCGAACAGCCCGCGCCGATGATGCAGGTCGTCGGGTTCGCTTCGTCGATGCATCGGGTACAGTACGGTCGTCGAACTCATCCCGCGGGGACAGTACCGACGGCCGGTCGCCGCCTCGTCCCGACCGTCGACCTGGCATGCTCGCGGTGCGTGACCGATCCGGTCCTCGACGAACTCCGATCGATCGTCGGGACCGCGCAGGTGCTCGTCGACGCCGACCAACGGGCGAGCTTCGAGATCGACTGGACGGGCCGCTACCGGGGCGCTGCGGGCGGCAGTGGTCCGGGGTCGACCGAGGAGGTCGCTGCGATCGTGCGGGCGTGCACCCGGCTGGGGGTCGCCATCGTGCCGCAGGGCGGGAACACGGGGCTCGTCGGCGGAAGCGTGCCGCGGTCCACGACCCGGCTGGGCGGCGACGGCCGCATGACGCCGGCCGACGATCGGCCGGTCATCGTGCTGTCACTCACCCGGCTCGACCAGCTCGGCCCGGTCGACCCGGCAGCGATGCAGGTGACCGCCGGTGCGGGCGTGACGCTGAGCCGGTGGCGGGCGCACGCCCACGAGGCCGGGCTCGATGCGCCCGTCGACTTCGCGGCTCGCGACACGGCGACGGTCGGCGGTGCCATCGCCACCAACGCCGGCGGTTCGCGGGTGCTGCGCTACGGCACGATGCGCCAACAGGTGGTCGGTGTGGAAGCCGTCCTGGCGAGCGGTGACGTGGTCGGCTCGCTCGCCGGGCTGCCGAAGGAGACCGCCGGGATGCACTGGCCATCGTTGGTCGCAGGTTCGGAAGGGACGCTGGCGATCGTGACGGCGGCGCGCCTGCGCCTCGTTCCCCGCTTCGAGCACACCGTCACCGCGATGCTGTCGATGTCGTCGATGGGCGGAGCCGTCGAACTGCTCGGCCGCCTCCGTCGATCAGTGCCAGCGCTCGACGCCGTCGAGTTCATCCAACCGGCCGCGCTGGCCTGGTCGCGGATCATCTCGGTCGCCGACCGCCGGTGGCCGTGCCGGCCGACGGCACCTGCCTCGTCGTCGACTGCGCGGACCACGACGATCCCACGAGCCAGCTCGCGGACGTGCTCAGCGCTTCCGGTGATGTGGTCGACGCGGTCGTCACCGCCGATGCCGCTCAGCGACGCGAGCTGATCGAGTTCCGCGATCGAATCACCGAGGCCATCGCTCTCGCGGCCACCGCGAGCGGCACTCCGACGTTCAAACTCGACGTGGCGGTTCCCCTCGGTTCCCTCGCCGCCGTGCTCGCCGTCGCGCAGTCGGCCGCGGCCGACGACGGCGCCAGGCTGATCCCGTTCGGGCACTTGGCCGAGGGCAACGCCCACCTGAACTTCCTCGACACCTCCGACACCGCCGGTCTCGCCGACACCGTTCTCCGGGCGGTTGCCGAACGCGGCGGCACGATCTCGGCCGAGCACGGCATCGGGGTCGCCAAAGCGCCATGGCTCGGCCTGATCCGGTCGCCCGCCGACCTGGCCGCCCAGCGCGCCGTCAAGCACGCGCTCGACCCCGCCGGCATCTTCAACCCCGGCGTCCTCGCCCGCTGAGGCGTTGCCCACGGCCTGTTACGCGGTGCCTGACCCACGCAACAGGTCTAGGTGCCGTAGCCGAAGCCGAGGTCGGGAGCCGTGAGGAGGGGGCGGTAGTCGATTCCCCGGTCGGCCGCCATCGCCGCGCACGTGCCGCCGCGGTCGACGATCACCGTCATCCAGACCGGCAGCGCGCCGTAAGCCGCCACCTGCTCGGCGGCCTCGATCAGCGATGTGCCGCGGGTGGTCGTGTCCTCGGTGACCAGCACCCGGTCGCCGGACTCGAGGGCGCCGGCGATGCGCCCCGTGATGCCACCCTGTTTGGGCTCCTTGCGAACGCTGAAGCTGCGCAGGTCGTATCCCCGGGTCGCGGCGACCGCCGCCACGCCGTATGCCATCGGGTCGCCGCCCATCGTCAGACCACCGATCGCATCGATGCCGGCGAACACGTCGCCGAACACGTCGATCACCGCGTCCGTCACGGCGACGATCCCGTCGGGTCGACAGGCCGTCTGTTTCGTGTCGAGGAACCACGTACTGGTCGCGCCCGACTTGAGGGTGAACGTCCCGTGCTTCACCGCGTGCGCGAGCACATGGGCTCGCAACCGCTCGAGCGTCGGGCGACAGGGCCGGGAGGTCGACGTCGGCGGACACGATCGCCGACCGTACCCCTCCGCGCCCACAATCGGTTCGGAAATTTGGAGCAGATGTCGCGCTCAGCGCGACATCTGCGCCAAATTTCGGGTGTGGTGGGGAACCTGGTGGGTCAGCCGCGGTCGCCGGGGTCGCGGACGAGCACTTCCTGCGCCACGGTGGCCACGTGTGCCCCGTCGTCGGCGAACACCAGTCCGAGCGCCAGCCCCCGTCCACCGACGATGTGGAGGCAGGAGAAGTCGTACAGGTGCCAACGGTCGGCGCTCAATCGCCCGTGGAACCAGATCGTGTGGTCGAGGCTGGCGCAGAACAACGACTCGCGCATCGATTCGTCGTGTCCCAACGGGTGCGCCCGGATCACCGCGTCGGTCGGGAGATCGTCGGACAGGTAGGCCAGCCAACATCGGTGCAGCAACTGCGACTGTCGATCGGCCGGATCACCGAGCGCGCGCGTCCACCTTCATCCAGGCGACGACTCGGCCAGCGCCGTCACGATGATCACCCATCACCTGGTCGGCCGGGACGTAGGCGCGGCCGAATGCGTCGCTCCACGAGTCCTCGACCAGTTCCTCCGGCCCGGGCACCTCCGGCATCTCGACGGACTGCACGTGCGCCGCGGTTCGGGCCGCTGGAACGAGCTCTCGGCGTTCAGGATGGCACCGATCGCCTGACGGGCGACCACGCGTCGAGTGGAGAAGCTGCGCCCGTTCCGAATCCGGTCGACCTCATATCGAACCGGCTCCTGATGATCACCTCGACGGATGAAATATGCCCGAATCGAATGCGGCAACAGTTCGTCGTCGACCGACAACGTCGCGGCACGCAAGGCTTGGGCGACGATCTGGCCCCCGTACAAGCCACCCCACGGATATTGCGGGCCGGCGCCGACATACACATCGGTCCCATGAGGCGACAGTTCGAACATGAATGCAAGCTATTGCCTTGTCGGGCGAACGTCTTACACTACGAATATGCCGATGAAGCGAGGACCAAAACGTCCGATGACCGACGAGCACAAAGCTGCCCTCGCAAAGGGACGTGCAGAAGGTCGGATCGTCCGTGACTACCTCGAAGGGCTGCGTGCCACGAAACCGAAACGAGGCCGGAAACGAACGCCGGAAACAATCGCTCGTCGCCTCGAAGCCATCGATCAAGAACTGCTCTCGGCGAGCCCGATCGACGAATTGCTGCTCATCCAGGAACGCAAGAACCTCGACGCCGAGCGCTCGGCGATGTCGAATTCGATCGACATGGAAGCGCTCGAACACGATTTCGTCGGCGTCGCCAAGAGCTATTCCGACGGCAAGGCCATCTCGTATTCGTCGTGGCGCGACGTCGGAGTCCCCGCCTCGGTGCTGAAGGCCGCCGGCATCAACCGCAGCGACTGACCATCAGCGACAGGTCAGTCGATCGCGATCGAATCCAAGTTCGCCATGAGCGAATCGAGGTGGGCGAGCGACCGATGCAGATCGAACGCTTCGTCGAGATCGGCGCCGTCCACCTCCGGCATCCATCTCGAGCAGCGCACGAAAATCACGGCCTTCGTCCCACGCTTTCATCGCATTGCGTTGCACGATCCGATAGGCGTCATCTCGTGACAAACCGCTCTGCACGAGCGCGAGGAGAACCGGCTGACTGAACACCAAGCCATGGCTCGCTTCGAGGTTGGCGAGCATGCGGTCGGGCATCACCATCAACCCGTCGAGCAACCGGCGGAGCCGGCGAAGCATGTAAAACGTGAGCTGGGACGAATCGGGCAGAATCACCCGTTCGACCGACGAATGGGAGATGTCGCGCTCGTGCCAGAGGGCGACATCTTGCAATCCGGCCAGAAGATTCGACCGGACAACACGCGCCAATCCGGAGATCGTTTCCGCCGAGATCGGATTCCGTTTATGGGGCATCGCGGACGAGCCTTTTTGGCCAACTTTGAATCCTTCCTGCACCTCTCGAACCTCGGTGCGTTGCAGGTGACGCAGCTCGACCGCGATCAATTCACACGTCGCCGCCGACGATGCACAGGCATAGAGGAATTCGGCATGACGATCGCGGGCGATCACCTGTGTCGCCGCCACCGGCCGCAGGTCGAGGGCGTCGCCGACGAACGCCTCGACCGCCGGCGGAATGTTGGAGTACGTGCCGACCGCGCCGCTGAGCTTCATCACCGCGACCGACTCGCGCGCGGCGCGCAGGCGGGTCCGGTCGCGGTCGACCTGCGCGGCCCAGAGCGCCACCTTGGCACCGAACGTGGTCGGCTCGGCGTGGATGCCGTGCGTCCGGCCGATCATGACCGTGTCGCGATGGGTGCGGGCGAGCGACACGAGCGAACGGAGCAACTCGGTCGTTGCGTCGAGCAGCAGGTCGGCCGCGTCGGTCATCGCCCAGCAGAGCGCCGTGTCGACGACGTCGGACGACGTGAGGCCGTAGTGGACCCACGAACCCGCCGGCTGGCCGATCGCCGCCTGGACGACATCGACGAACGCCGCCACGTCGTGGTCGGTCACCGCCTCGCGTTCGAGCACCGCCTCGACGAACGCCTCGTCCACGACGGGCGCGCGATCACGGCACGCCGCGGCGTCGCCGGCCGGCACCACGCCGAGCGTCGCGTGGCCTTCTGTCGCCAGCAGTTCGACCTCGAGCCAGCGGCCGAAGCGCCGAACGTCGGACCACACGGCGTCCATTTCGGGCGTCGAGTAGCGAGGGATCATGACGCCCAGACGAGGTAGTCGTCGCGCTCGGCCCCCACGCCGACGACCGCGGACGGGCACGCCGACCTCACGTTCGACGATCTCGATGAAGCGCTGGGCCTGCGCCGGCAACTGACCGGGCTCACGCGTGTCGTTCAACACGCTGCCCCATCCGTCGATCGTTTCGTAGATCGGTTCGACTCGGCCAGCAGTTTCCGACTGATCGGGGTAGTTCTCCAGCACGTGACCATCGAGCCAGTAGCCGGTGCAGATCTTGATCGTCTCGAACCCGTCGAGGATGTCGAGCTTGGTCAAGGCCAACTCGGTGAGGCTGTTGAGGCGGACCGCGTGGCGCAGCATCACGCAGTCGAGCCAACCGGCTCGGCGCCTCCGACCCGTCACCGTGCCGAACTCACGGCCGATGTCGACCAGTCGGTCGCCGTCGTCGTCGAGCAGCTCGGTCGGGAACGGCCCGGCGCCGACGCGGGTGGTGTAGGCCTTGGTGATCCCGACGATGCGGCCGATGTCGCGCGGCCCGAGCCCGGTGCCGACGCACGCTCCCCCGGCCGTGGGATTCGACGAGGTGACGTACGGATAGGTGCCGTGGTCGAGATCGAGGAATGTGGCCTGGGCACCTTCCAACAGGAGGTGCGCGCCGCTCGCCAGCGCGCTGTGCAACAGGCTCACCGTGTCGGTGACGAACGGCGCGAGCTTCGCTCCGAGTTCGACGAATCGGGCGACCACTTCGTCGACGTGCAGCGGCTCACCTCCCGCCTGCTCGATGAGCACGCTCTCCGCGACCGCTCGCTCTTCCAACAGGGCGGCGAAACGCTCAGTGTCGAGGACGTCACCAGCGCGAATCCCCACGCGCCGCGCCTTGTCGGCATACGCCGGGCCGATGCCCTTGAGGGTGGTGCCGATCTTGTCGTCGCCGCGAACGGTTTCGGCGATCGCATCGTGCGCTTGATGCCACGGGAACACGAGATGGGCATGGCTCGAAACGCGCAGGTCCGCGCATGACACGCCACGAGCTTCGAGGGCCGCTACCTCGGTGAACAGGGTCGGCAGGTCGACGACCACACCGTTGGCGATCACCGGGATCACGTGGTCGTACAGGATCCCGCTCGGGATCAGCTGCAAGGCATAGCGCTCGCCGTCGACCACCACCGTGTGCCCGGCGTTGTGGCCACCCTGGTAACGCACCACGTAGGTGTGTTCCTTCGCGAGGAGATCGATGACCTTGGCTTTGCCCTCATCGCCCCACTGGGCTCCGACGACGACGGTGACGGGCATGCACGCTCCTGCTGCTGAGTCGCTGGTGATTCAGCGGGTTGGTGACCGGAACGTGTGGTGATGCTACCGCACCGATCAACCTGTGGAGTCGGCCGGTCGAGTCGGCCGCTAGCGTCGCCCTGTGGAGGTGATGCAGTGAGCGTGATGCGCCGGCAGCAGTGGACCACGATGGACGACACCGCCCGCGCCGCCCTGTTCGGTCGTGGGCTCGACGACATCTTCGACCCCGATCTGCGGGCGTCGATCGGGGCGTTGATCGACGACGTGCGCGTCCGTGGCGACGACGCGGTGTGTGACGCGCTCCGCAAGTTCGACGGCATCGACCTCGCGCCGGAACAGCTCCGGGTGACCCCGGGCGAGATCGCCGACGCGATCGTCAGCGACGCGGTCGACGCCGCCCTCGACGACGCGATCGCCCACCTCCGACGCTTCAACGAGGCGCAGATGGAGTGCGGCGGCGACTGGCAGATCGAGAGCGAACCGGGGCTCACGGTGGGTGAGAAGGTCACGCCGATCAGCTCGGTCGGACTGTTCACGCCGTCGGGCAAGGCGAGCTATCCGAGTGTCGCCTACCAGCTCGCCGTGCCGGCCGTGGTCGCCGGTGTCGCCCACATCGCGCTCGTCGTGCCGCCGATCCCGGGGAGCGACGGTGACGTCGATCCCGCCGTGCTCGTGGTGTGTCGCAAGCTGGGGATCACCGACGTCTTCCGCGCCAATGGGCCCGCCGGCATCGCCGCGCTGGGTTCGGCACCGCCACGTTCCCTCGGGTCCGCAAGGTCGTCGGACCGGGTTCGCCGGCCGTCACGATCGCCCAGGTGGAGATGCAACGCCACGGTGTCGCCACGATGATGTTGCTCGGTCCGACCGAGAGCGTCGTGATCGCCGACGACAGCGCCGATCCGCTGCGCCTCGCGGCCGACCTGTTGATCGAGGCGGAGCACGGCACCGACAGTTCGGTCGTGTTGATCACCACGTCGGCCGGACTCGCCGATCGGGTCGAGGTCGAACTCGGCCGTCAACTCGACGATCTGCCCGACGTCCGGGCCACGGCGGCCCGCGCCGCGCTCGGCCCGAACGGTGGATGCGTGCTGGTCGACTCGCTCGCCGAGGCCGCCGCGGTCGCCAACGAGTACGCGCCCGAACACCTGCAGGTCGCCGTCACCGACTCAGCGATCGATGGTGTGGTCGACTCGCTCGTCAACGCCGGCGAGATCCTCGTCGGCCAGCACACTCCGTTCAGCGCCGCGAACTTCGTGATCGGTTGTCCGGCCTCGTTGCCGACGAGCGGGTTCGCGCACGTGTCGTCCGGCATCACCGCCGACGCCTTCCTGAAGCGCACCGCCATCGCCCGCGCCGACGAGACCGCACTCCCCCGGATGAGCCCGTCGGTCGTCGCCCTCGCCGACCACGAGGGTTTCCCCGCCCACGCCAACGCCCTCCGACTCCGCCACGGCTGACGGCACCCACGGCACGGCTGACGCTCGCAACCACTCATCGATGAGCGAACGGCCCGAGGGGTGGGCCGTTCGCTCATCGCAAGCGGAACTTGGGGGTCAGGGGGTGGCGGGGACGGCGGTGATCTGGAGGGGAGCCGCGGGCTCTTCGCCGGGGCGGACCTGGATCGTGCCACCCTCGCCGACCGAGCCGTCGAGGATGAGGATCGACGCCGGGTCGCCGATCTCGCGCTGGATGATCCGCTTCAACGGGCGGGCGCCGAACGCCGGGTCGTACCCCTCGCGGGCGAGCTGGGTCATCGCCGACTCGTCGATGTCGAGCGTGATCCGGCGGTCGGCGAGACGCTTGCGCAGCAGTTCGCAGTTGGATGCCCGACGATGTGGGCGAGGTCGGCCTCGGTGAGCGAACGGAACCGGATGATGTCGTCGATCCGGTTGATGAACTCGGGCTTGAAGAAGTCGATCGGTTCGCCCTGCAGGTTCGACGTCATGATCAGCACGACGTTGGTGAAGTCGACCGTGCGGCCCTGGCCGTCGGTGAGCCGCCCGTCGTCGAGCAGCTGCAGCAGCGTGTTGAACACGTCGGGGTGGGCCTTTTCGATCTCGTCGAGCAACACCACCGAGTACGGCCGACGGCGCACCGCCTCGGTCAGCTGGCCGCCCTCGTCGTAGCCGACGTAGCCGGGAGGCGCGCCGATGAGGCGGGACACGGAGAACTTCTCCATGTACTCGCCCATGTCGATGCGCACCATCGCCTTCTCGTCGTCGAACAGGAACTGGGCGAGCGCCCGCGCCAGCTCGGTCTTGCCGACGCCGGTGGGGCCGAGGAACATGAACGAGCCGATCGGCCGGTTGGGGTCGGACAGGCCGGCCCGACTCCGCCGGATCGCATTGGCGACCGCCACGACCGCGTCGTCCTGGCCGATGACCCGCTCGTGGAGGTGCTCCTCGAGGTGGACGAGCTTCGACGTCTCCGACTCCATCAACCGGTTGAGCGGGATACCGGTGGCCTTGGCGACGACCTCGGCGATGTCCTCGGCGTCGACCTCCTCTTTCAGCATGCGCTTGTCGGTCTGGAGTTCGTCGAGGTGGGCGGTGGCCTCGTCGATGCGTCGCTCGAGTTCGGGGATGCGGCCGTAGCGCACCTCGGCGGCGACGGCGAGGTCGGTCTCGCGTTCGACCTGCGTACGCAGTCCCTCCAGCTCCTCCTTGAGGGCGCGGATCGCGTCGATCGCCTGCTTCTCCTGCTCCCAGTGCTCCCGCATCTTGGCGGTGTCGGCGTTGAGCGTGGCCAGCTCGTCGTGCAGCGCTTCGAGGCGCTCGGCCGACGCCGAGTCGGTCTCCTTCTCGAGCGCGACCTGCTCGATCTCGAGCTGGAAGATGCGCCGCTGGACGACGTCGATCTCGGTCGGCAGCGAGTCGATCTCGATGCGCAGCTTCGATGCGGCCTCGTCGACGAGGTCGATCGCCTTGTCGGGCAGGAAGCGGCTCGTGATGTAGCGGTCGGACAGGACGGCCGCGCTGACGAGCGCCGAGTCCTGGATGCGCACACCGTGGTGCACCTCGTAGCGCTCCTTCAGGCCGCGCAGGATGCCGATCGTGTCGTCGACCGACGGCTCGCCGACGTAAACCTGCTGGAAGCGGCGTTCGAGGGCCGGGTCCTTCTCGACGTGCTTGCGGTACTCGTCGAGCGTGGTGGCGCCGATCATCCGCAGCTCACCCCGGGCGAGCATCGGCTTGATCATGTTGCCGGCATCCATCGCCCCTTCGGCCGCGCCGGCGCCGACGATGGTGTGCAGTTCGTCGACGAACGTGATGACCTCGCCGTCGGCGTCGGTGATCTCCTTGAGGACCGCCTTCAGCCGCTCCTCGAACTCGCCGCGATACTTGGCGCCGGCGAGCATCGAGGCGATGTCGAGCCCGATCAGGCGCTTGTTCTTCAGCCCTTCGGGCACGTCGCCGTCGGCGATGCGGGCGGCGAGACCCTCGACGATGGCGGTCTTGCCGACGCCCGGTTCGCCGATGAGGACGGGGTTGTTCTTGGTCCGCCGTGACAACACCTGGATGCAGCGGCGGATCTCCTCGTCGCGTCCGATGACCGGGTCGATCTTGCCGTCGGCGGCGCGGGCGGTGAGGTCCTGGCCGTACTTCTCCAGCGCGGCGAACTTCTCCTCGGGGTTCTGATCGGTGACACGGTGCGAGCCACGGACGTCCTTCAACACCTGCAGCAGTTCCTCGGACCCCACGTCGAGGCGGCCGTTCATCGCCAGCAGCAGGTGCTCGACCGACAAGAAGTCGTCGCGCAGGTCCTTGCGGTACGAGTCGGCGTTCTCGACGACGTTGTTGAGCTCCTTGTTCATCCGTGGCTCGTCGCCGCCGTAGGCCTTCGGGAGCTTCTGCACCGCTTCGTCGGCGCGGTTGCGGACCATCAGTGGGGCCTGGCCGAGCTTGGCGAGCACGGCCGGCACGATCGTGCCGTCCTGGCGCATCATCGCGCCCAGCAGGTGATCGGGAGTCAACTCGGGGTTGGACAGTGATTTGGCCTGATCGATCGCCGCGGCGAACGCCTCCTGGGTCTTCAGCGTCCACTTCTTCGGGTCAACTGCCACGGGTTCCTCGCTCCTCCGGATGGATACTCAACAAACTTGAGTCACATCGTATCAACATCGAGTCCTGATTGCGACCGGAGATGGGCGATCAGGGCAGGCCCGAACGACGCGACGTCCTTGTACGCCTGGACCGGGTCGGGAAGGGCGGCGAGAGCGTCCGCAAGGCGCCGGCGCGTGGCGGATTCGTCGGCGACCGATGGGATCGGTGTCACATAGGTGCGGATCGTGAACAGCACGGCGTTCGACGTGGCAAAACGCCGCAATGTTTCCCGCTCAACTCGCAGGTACAACTCGGCGGGGTCGGGATCGGTCGGTCGGAGTGCCGCCGTGCCGTCCGTCGGCGTGTACCAGTCGGCGGTGTCGAGCACGCCCCAGCCGAGGCGCCAGAAACTGCGTTCGGGGGTGAGCCGCTCGAAGAACCGGTCGATCGGACCCTGCAGTTGCTCGTTGAGCAGCGCCACGGGCGCATGGACGTCGGCGAGCGGGAGGCCGATCTTCGAGCGCAGGTCCCAGCGGTTCGGGAAACACACCGAGCCGGCGCCGAACACGAGGCGACCGTCGCGCTCGACCATCAGCACGAGGTCCTCGGGAACGAGGCGGGCGGCCGCGTCGAGCGGATGGAGGGTGGGGTCGAGGTCGGCTTCGGCGTAGCGATCGGGCCAACGGCGACGGAGGTGGTCGAGCAGCGTGGCCGCCACCTGCTGCGCCTCCCCTTCGACCCCGTCGAGCGCGGCGAACACCGTCGACCGATGCTCGGCGTTGAGGCGCGGCTTCGCGGCGATCGCGGCGTCGGCGTCCGGGCCGAGTTCGATCCAGTCGCGCAGGTCGAGCTCGCGCACGCCGAGCCGCCAGCGGAACGACGCCTGATCGAGCGAGCGCGGTCCCTCCAGGAACGGGAGATACCGCGCCTCGTCGACGGTCGTCCCCGCACCGGTCATGCCCGAACGCTATCGAACCTCCCCAACCCTCGTTTGCGTCAGGATTTCGGAGGACTGGTGCACAGAAATCCTGACGCAAACGTGGATCGGAACGCGGTGGATCGGTCCGAGGGGTCGGCCGGTCCGATCATCGGCGGGGGTGCGGCCTACTGTCGGCATTCATGACGATCGAGTCGACCCCCCAGAGACCGCAATCGACGCGAGTTCACGTCCGAGCGGCACGGGCACGTGGAGGTGCTCACGATCAACCGGCCCGAGGCGCGCAATGCGTTGACCTGGTCGACGTACGCCGCGCTCGAAGCGGCCGTGCGGAACTCGACGGCGCGGTGCCTCGTGATCACCGGGACCGACCCGGCGTTCTGTTCGGGCGACGACGTGAAGCAGATCATGGGCGGCGGCGAGAAGCCGCCCGATCTGGGCTCGCGCGAGCCCCGGCTCACGCCCGCTGCCGACGCTCTGCTCCACACCGACATCCCGGTGATCGCGGCCGTCAATGGTGCGGCCGTCGGCTGGGGGATGGAACTGGCGATGTACGCCGACATCCGAGTCGCCTCCGAGCGGGCGAAGTTCGGGGAGCTGTTCGTGCTACGCGGGCTCGTCACCGACGTCGGCGGTCTCGGGCGACTCACCGCGCTCGTCGGTCGCGAGCGCGCCGCCGAACTCGTGTTCACCGGCGAGGTCATCGATGCCGCGGAGGCGAAGGCGATCGGCCTCGTCGGCCGGGTCGTCGGCCACGACGACTTGATGCCCACCGCGATGGCGGTCGCCGAGCGGATCGCGGCCAACCCGCCGCTCGCCGTGCAGGCGATCAAGCGGGGGATGCGCCAGGCGGTCGACCCGGACTGGAACGAACTCGGCCGCTACGTCAGCTCCACCCTTGCGGACCTCTTCCAGACCGCCGACCACCGCGAGGGTGTGCGGAGCTTCCTCGAAAAGCGCGCTCCGAACTTCACCGGCGAGTAAATCCCCGTTTGCGTCGGGATTTCCGTGACCCGGCCCTCCGAAATCCCGACGCAAACAGGATCCAGGAAACCGATGGGACGGGCAGTGTCGTAGGGGGTCGGTAGGGTCGACGCGGTGACGCGCGACCGCCCGCCCTACGTTGCCCAGGGCACGTGGCGCAGCGGCGCGCTCCACGTGTGGGGATGGAACGGCATCGACACGGCGAGCATGGCGTGGTTCTACGGCGGGTTCCGAACCCGCGGACCCGACGGGCAGCGCGTCGGCTGGCACGACTCGCCCATCTCCTACGGCGCGATCGGTCGCCTCACGCTGCAGGTCCCCGATCTTCCCCACCATGCACGTGTCGTCGGTGCAGCTCGACCCGCTCGGCGTGGCGGTCTGGCTGTCCGACCTCCCCGACGCCGACCACCTGTCCGACTCGATCGCGTGGTTCGCGCGCATCGCCGCACTCGCCCGACGCACCGTGTCGAGCGGCCGCGTCCTGCCGACGATCACACAGGAGGGTCCGTTCACCGTGGCCCGCTGGGTGTACGCCCCCGACGGTCCCGACGACACGGCGGTCGGCGACACGCTCACCGCGCTCGCCGACTCGATGCCCGCGGTCTGCACCCTCGACTCGGGCGCCGACGTTGCCCAGATCTTCGACCGCCTCGTCGACGGCATCGCCCGCGGGCTGCTCACCCAGTCGGGGTGGCGACCCGAGCTCGGCAAGCAACGGCGACCCGAGCTGCAGGCCCTCCGCGCCACGTTCGGCGCCCTCTCGAAGCCCGACCAGGTGATCCGCGGCAACACCGACGAGTTCGATGTGGCGATCGTCATCTGCAGGCCGAGCTGGAGCGGCACCGCCGGAGGGCCGGGGGCGAACCGGTGGTCATCCCCCGGCTCCGCCTGATCGTGCCGGAAGATCCGCTCGAGCCGTGGACCGTGCGGATCGAGCTCGTCGACGACCGTGACTCCTCCCGATGGTGCACGGCGAACGACGTGTGGGAGCGATCGGCGAGCGCGCTCGACGTCGCCCGCGAGGCCCGCTACGTCGACCTGCTGGTCGACGTCATCGGCGCCACCGTCACCCAGATGGCATTCATCCCCGGCATGGCCGATCTGGCACTCGAACACGAACCCACGGCGATCGAGTTGGAACTCGACGTCGCCGAGGACTTCATCGACATCGCCCCCGCCGAGCTCGAGCGCCTCGGCATCGACCTCATCGGGCCGGAGCGACTCGTGAAGACCCGGGTGAGCGTCGCCGGAGAGGCCGCGCCCGCGCCGGCCGACGACCGCAAGAAGCAGTTCGGTCACGAGGCCCTCGTCGACTGGAAGCTCGTCGTCGGCGACGAGACGATCTCCGAGGCCGAACTGGCCCGTGCCGCCGAAGCGGGCGCCACACTGCTCCACACCGGCCACCGCTGGGTCCGCATCGACGCCGACGAACTGCGCCGCAAACGCCAGCAGCTCACCACGCTGCGCAAGGACCACAGCCGAGTCGACGCACTCGAACTGCTGCAACTCGCCAACGAGGACAGCGACGCCGACCACGCGCGGATCACGCTCGCGGACGACGCCCAAAACGAGCATGCCATCGACGGTCAGGGGCCGCTCGACCTCGACTGGGTCCGCACCCTGCTCGACGGGCTCCCCGACGAGGTGCTGGAGGAAACGCAGGAGTCGCCCGACTTCACCGGCGAACTCCGGCACTACCAACGCCGCGGACTGTCGTGGATGCAGTTTCTCGCCAAGCTCGGCCTCGGTGGCTGCCTCGCCGACGACATGGGCCTCGGCAAGACCGCCACCACGCTCGCCCACTTGCTCGAACGACCCGGGCCGCACCTCGTGGTGTGCCCCCTGAGCGTCGTGCGCAACTGGAGCAGTGAGTCGCAACGGTTCACGCCCAAGCTCGAGGTGCAGATCCACCACGGCAGCACCCGCAGCAAGTCGATCGGCGGCGTCGGCCCCGACTCGGGAATGGCGGCCGAGATGCTCTTCGCCAGCGACCCCGAACGACAACTCGTCATCACCACGTACGGACTGTTGCCGCGCGACCTCGAACACCTCGGCGCCATCGAGTGGTCGACCGTGATCCTCGACGAGGCGCAGATGATCAAGAACCCGAACACGAAGGCGGCCCGCGCGGTCCGCCATCTCCGTGCCGGCCAGAAGCTGGCGCTCACCGGCACGCCGGTCGAGAACCGGTTGAGCGAGCTCTGGGCGATCCTCGATGCGGTCAATCCCGGCCTGCTCGGCGGGCTGCAGAAGTTCCGGACCCGGTTCGGCACCCCGATCGAGCGCAACAACGATGCCGACGCGGCCGCCCGACTTCGCCGCCTCACGCAACCGTTCATCCTCCGCCGCACGAAGGCCGACCGTCGCCTCCTGCCCGATCTGCCCGACAAGATCGAACAGATCGCCTACGCCAAGCTCACCCGCGAACAAGCCGCGATGTACCAGCAGGTGGTCGACCAACTCCTCGCCGACGCCGAACTGTCGAGCGGCATGCGGCGGCGGGGCCTCGTGCTCGCCGCGCTGATGCGGCTGAAACAGATCTGCAACCACCCGGCACATGCGCTGAAGGACGGGTCGCGCCTCGCCGGCCGGTCCGGCAAGCTCACCCGGTTCGACGAGCTCGTCACCGAACTGCTCGACCAGGGCGAACGGGCGCTCGTGTTCACCCAGTTCCGGGAGATGGGAGACCTGCTCGTCCAGCACATCGGCGACCAGTTCCGGTTCTCGCCCTCGTTCCTCCACGGCGGGGTGTCGCGCCACGCCCGCGACCGCATGGTCGACAGCTTCCAGGACGAATCCGGTTCGCCGTTGCTGATCGTGTCGCTGAAGGCGGGCGGCACCGGGCTCAACCTCACCGCGGCCAGCCAGGTGATCCACTACGACCGCTGGTGGAACCCGGCCGTGGAGGATCAGGCGACCGACCGCGCGTGGCGGCTCGGTCAGCGACGCACCGTGAACGTCCACAAGCTCGTGTGCGAAGGCACGGTCGAGGAGCGGATCGGGCGCGTCATCGACGACAAGCGCAAACTCGCCGACGCAGTGGTCGGTCAGTCCGAGGCGTGGCTGTCGGAACTGTCCACCTCCGAACTGCGCGACCTCGTGGTGCTGGAGGCCGACCAATGAGAGCGTTACGGTGAGCCGCCCCCGCAAACCGTTCGGTGCCTCCCATCCCGGCCGGCTCCCCGCCACGATGGTGAAGGTGCTCGCCGCCGAGATGAGCGATCCGCAACGCCTCCGTCGCGGGAAGCAGTACGCCCACGATGGCTCGGTCACCGACATCATCATCGAGCCGGGGCTCGTCACCGGTGAGGTGCAGGGATCGCGGCCCACGCCGTACATCGCGCAGATCGAGGTGACGCCGGGGGATGGCATGCCGTTGCGCCGCGACATCACCGCGCACTGCACGTGCCCTGACGACGACTCGTGGGACGATCGTGCCTGCAAGCACGTCGTGGCGGCGATGTTCGTGCTGAGCGATGAGCTCCTGCTCGAACCCGCGCTGCTCGATGTGTGGCGCGGGCGGCAACCCGGCAGCACGATCGGGGACGAGCCGGGCGGCGACCGCCCATTCCGCGAGCACCAGGCCGGCGACCGCTCACACCTGCGCCTCGTGCACTCCGTGCCGGGCCGCACGCGGAGCGGTGACGCGACCGGCGAGTTCTCGCTCGTCCCCGATGGCCCCGACATCGTCGACGACCCACCCGACCGGATCGGCGCCCTGCTGCAGGTGCCCGACGACGCCACGCTTCCCGAGGTTCCCGTGCTCGACCGCGTCGAACTCATCTCACCTCGGCGTCAAGAATTGGGCATCGTGTTGAGCGACGCACTCCGCCACATGCGTGTCGACTGGGATTGACCGTTGGCTCCGCCGCTGACCATCCCGCCGACGTATCCGCCGCCTACTCCGCTGGCCGGCCCACCGTCGTGGCCGGCTCCCCTCCCACATCGTCGTTCGGGCCCCGCATACACTCCCTCCGTGGCCGCCAACGTCTCGCAGGTGTCCGACGCGTTGATCGACAGCGTCGGACGGATCGTACGCGGCAAGAACGACGAGATTCGCCTGGCGCTGTGCTGCCTGCTGACCGAGGGTCACCTGCTGCTCGACGATGTTCCGGGCACCGGCAAGACGAGCCTCGCCAAGGCGATCGCGGGGTCGATCGCGGGTACCTGGAAGCGTGTCCAGTTCACGCCCGACCTGCTTCCCACCGACATCACCGGCGTCATGGTGTTCGACCAGAGCGGTGGCACGTTCTCGTTCCGTGAGGGCCCCGTCTTCACGAACGTGCTGATCGGTGACGAGATCAACCGTGGGAGCCCGAAGACCCAGTCGGCGCTGCTCGAGGTGATGGAGGAACGACAGGTCACGGCCGACGGCGTCAGCCGCCCCGTCCCCCGTCCGTTCCTCGTGATCGCCACGCAGAACCCACGCGACTATCAGGGCACCTTCCCGCTCCCCGACGTCCAGCTCGACCGGTTCGCGATGCGGTTGACACTCGGGTTCGCCGACACCGTCACCGAGGTGTCGATCCTCGAGGACTTCTCGCGCGAGCACGAGCACGACGAGATCCGTCCCGTCACCGACGCCGACGAACTCGACCGGCTGATCGGCATGGTCGACACCGTCGAGGTCGCCCGATCGGTCCACGAGTACATCGTCGCGATCGCCGCCGCGACCCGCCACCACCCCGATCTCCGGCTCGGTATCTCCACCCGAGGGACGTTGACGATGCTGCGCGTCGCCCGTGCCTACGCCGCCACGGCGGACCGCGACTACGTGACGCCCGACGACGTGAAGACGATCTCGAACCCGGTGTTCACCCATCGCATGGCCCTCACGCCCGAGGCCGAACTCCGCGGGGCCCGGGCCGATCTCGTGCTCGCCGACATCATCGACGACATACCGGTTCCCCGCACCCGCGAGGGCTGACGTGCTGACCCGGTCGGGCCTCGGCGCCGTGCTCAGCGGCATCGTGCTCGTGGTGCTCGGCGCATGGTGGGGATACGAGGAGCTGATCATCGTGGCCACCGCCATCGGCATGATCATGCTGCTCGCGATCTGGGTCTCACAACGACCACCGCGGGCCGAGGTCACCCGCCGGATCCTCGCGCTGCGCGTCGCGCGCGGCGACCCGATCCCCGTCTCGTACCGACTGCACAATCCCACACGGTTCCGGTCGAGTCGAGCCACGATCATCGACCGCTGCGACGACGAGGAGGTCCGGGTCGACACCGAACCGGTCGCCGCGCACTCGGCCCGTTCGATCGAGAGCGTGATCCCGACACGTCGACGGGGCGTGTTCGACGTCGGACCCATCGAAATCGAACGGATCGACCCACTCTGGCTCACCGTGGGCACCCGCCGCACGGGGCAGGTGGCGTCGGTGATCGTCCACCCCAAGGTGTACGACCTGCTCGGCCCCCAGGGCGCCGTCCGGTCGGTGGAGAACGAATCGGTGCTCCGCCGCGCCTCCTCCGACCCCATGTCCGGGTTCGTGTCGATGCGCGAGTACGTCCCCGGCGACGACCCGCGCCTCATCCACTGGCCGACCACCGCCCGCGTGGGAACTCTGATGATCCGTGAACACGTCGACGTGCGCCGACCTGAATTCACCGTCGTCCTCGACACCGCTCCCGACGCCAGCGCCCCCGACGATTTCGAGGAGATGGTCGACGTCGCGGCGAGTCTGGCGGTGCACGCCATCCGCTCCGGGCTCGACGTGATGGTCCGCACGACCGACCGTGATCACGCAGGGCGTCCCACTCCACTCGTGGCCGACTCGATGGTGCTCGAGCTCTTGACGCCGGTGCAGCGATCGGCCGAAGACGACCTCCTGAGCCTCGCCTCACTGTTCCCCGGCGGGTTCGACCACACGTCGGTCGTGATGGTGACCGGGCCTGGCGGCCCGTCGAGCCGGTTCACCACGACGGACCGGCTCACCACGGTCCGGATCGGTGCGGGAGCCGCCCTGGCGCCAGGCATCGCGCTCGCCGCGCACACTGCCCCCGAATTCGTCAGCCGCTGGCGGAGCACGATGTGAACGTCGAACGGTCGACACGATGGGACTGACCCGGCTGCGCCTGGCCGTGCTGGCCGCCGTGTTCGTCGTCCTCGGCGCCTCGGCCGGAGGCATCTTCGACCGCTTCATCTTGGTACTGGCGCTCGTGCCGGTCGTCCCGATCGGTCTGGTGACGCTGACAGCCGCCCGTGGCGGTGTGTGGCGTTTCGGCGCCGCGATCGTCGGCATCCTCGTGGCGACGGGGCTCGCGGTCGTCGTCGTCGGCGGGGATGCCAGCGACATCGTCGCCGCGTTCAACTCGGGCGTGCGACGGCTGCTCTCGACGGAATGGCCGAGCCCGTATCGCCCGCCGCTGGTCGGCGTCGTGGCGGCCGGACTGGCGGTGGGCGCGAGCCTGAGCGCGCTCATCACCTGTGCGAGGCGCTGGAACCTGCTACCGCTCGTGCCGGTGGCGATCACCTATCTCGCGGTGATCGCCCTGTCGGCACCGCTCGGGCTCCGGCCATGGGCACTGGTGGCCGTCTGCATCCTCTCGGTGGCCTTCGCGGCGCTCCACGACGAGGGGCGGGGGCTGCACGATCGGTGGCTGTTCCTCCGCGGCGAACGGAGACTCCTCGTGCTCCTCGCCCTCGCGGCACTCATCGCCGGCGCGGTGAGTGTGCCGGTCACGTTCGCCGCCCGGGCCGATCCCCGCCAGGACGAGCCACCGGCCGACACGGCCGCGCTGCTCGATCCGATCCAGGCGACGGTCGCCCTGCGGGCGCTCGACCCGCCGCGAGCTGCTGCACGAGGTGACGCGCACCGGCGGCTCGACGGCCGCCGACGCGGCGATGCCGACGCGGTGGCGAACGGCCGCGCTCGACGCGTACGACGGGCGCCGTTGGACTCCCACGCTCACGATCCGACCGATCGGCCGAACGCTGGGCCCGGCGACCGGCCCCACCCTCGGTGCCGACGTGAGCTTCGAGCGCGACGATCTGACGCTCGTGCCGCTGCCCGGGAGCCCGGTCTCGGTCGACGCCGACGTCGAGACCGACCCGGATCGCACGATCGTCCGGCTGGCCGAGCGCCCCGTACCGGGCGAGGTGGTGGGGATCGTGTCGAACGTCGGACCCGACTCGACAACCGTCGCCGGAGGCGACGTGGCCGTTCGCGAAGTCGACGAGAACGTGGCCGGTCTGACGGGCCTCGCCGAGTCGCTCGCCGAGTCGGGCGACACGGTCTTCGGCCAACTCCTGGCGATCGAGGCGACGATGGAGAACAACTTCGTCCTCGATTCCGACGCTCCGGCTGGGGGGCTGCAGCGCATCCTGATCGATCGGTTCCTGCGCGATACGCGCCGCGGGAACACCGAACAGTTCGTGACCGCGTTCGTCCTGCTCGCCCGCTCGCTCGGTGTCGACGCACGGGTGGCATCGGGGTTCGTCGTCGAGCCGCCACCGGACGACGCATCGTTTGGACATCTCTTCGGGCGACGCGGTGATCTGGCCGGAGGTCCTGCTGACCGACGGAACCTGGGTTGCCTTCGATCCGGTCCCCGACGCGGAGGCAGCCGAGACGGCACCGCCGGCACCCGAGCCGGAGGTGCAGACACCCGCCGCACCGCAACCCCCGTGGCCGCGCCACCCGAGGTCGACAACGAGTCGCCCGAGGCCGAGACCGACACGACCGACACGTAGTCGACGGAGCTTGTCGGAGGCCGCGGTGTGGGGCATTCGGATCGGGGTCGGCGTCGGCGTGCTGGTGGTGCCGCTCCTGATCGGGGCGGGAGCCATCTTGGGCGCGAAGTACCTCCGTCGCCGGCGACGCCGCAAGGCGGACGAGGCGAGCGAGCGCATCCGCGGCGCCTGGGCCTCCGCCACCGATGACCTGGTCGACGCGGGCTTGCGCATCCCTCCATCATCGACCGACATCGAGATCGCCAGGTGTGCCGAGGTGGTCGCACCGGGAGCGCGGCGCGAACTCCATCGTCTGGCCTCGCTCAACGGTGCGGCCACGTTCGGCTCGCCGGCGCGGCCCGACCTCCTCGCCCAGGACGCCGCGGCGTGCCTCACGTCGATCGACGGTGCGATCATCACCGAGCGATCCCGGTGGAAACGACTCCGATGGCGCCTCAGCGTGCGGTCGTTCCGTTCGTCCACCCGCTCCCCAGTCACGGCGTGACAGTGACGGCGTGACAGTGACGGCCTGACAGTCGTCGCGGTCAGTTCCCGGGCGGACCGGGCGAACCGGGCGGACCGGGCGGACCCGGCGGCTCCGGTGGCAACGTGGTGGTGGTCTCGGTCGGCGGCGGCGGTGGCGGCGGCGGCGGCGGTGGTGGTGGTGACGTGGTGGTCGTCGGCGGGTCGGTCGCGGTGATCGTGATCGTCGCCACCCGCGACGTGGCGGAACCGTCGCTGACGGTGTAGGTGACCTGGACCTGTCCGGCAGCCCGAGCCGTGATCGTCAGGCTCAGGCCTGCCCGACCGGTGACCACGCCCGACGGGTCGTTGACCGTGACCGACAAGTCGTCGCCATCAGCGTCACTCGCGTTCAGGGCCACCGCGGTCGGCTCGTTGACGACCACATCGACCGACTGGTCCGCGGCGTCGGGTGGCGTGTTCTGCGACGGGCCGATCACCGTCACCGTCACGGGCCCCGAGACGCCACCGTCGGCGTCGCGCACGGTGTAGGTGAACGAGGTGGTGCCTCGTCCACCGGCCGAATCGATCGAGATCTGGCGGGCGCCGACGATCGTCAACGTACCGGTCGCACCGTTGGGGAAGGTGAGGGTCGTGGGCACGCTCTGGAGGGCCAGCGCGTCGTTCGCGCCGTCGGGGTCGCTGTCGTTGTCGAGCGGCGAGAACTCCACGGCGGGACCGGGATTGACGGTGACGGCGTCGGGTGCGCCGCTGGGCAGCTGGTTGTTGACGGTCACGGTGATCGGCACTGATGCGGCGAGGCCACCGGGGTCGACCACGACGGTCGTCCACGACACGGTGCCGAGCGGCGTGCCGGCGGGCGGTTGGACGACGAGTCGGCCGGGTTCGGTGGCGACCCACGACGGCGCACCGGTGCTGCTCACGATCTGCAGCGCCTCGGCGTCGCTGGCGATGTCGGAGACCGGCACCTCGCGCACCTCGCCACGCCCGATGCCGGCCGACATGGGCCGCGTGATCGGATCCTGGTTGACGTCGATGGTGATCGTGCCGTTCGCCCGCTGGCGGCATCCGTTCACGACCGCGTACGTGATCGTGGCGTTGCCGTTCTCGCCGGCCGGTGGGGTGTAGGTCGCCCCGTCGTACGTCGGCGGACCTGCGACGTCGACGATCGTCCCGTTCGTCCCGAAAGCCGCCAAGTCGACCCCGATCGGCTGCTGGTAGCCGGTGGTGAGCGTCGCACTGCCGGCGACCGGCACCGATTCGGCGCAGGCGAACACCGTGATCCGCAACGTGGCGCTGGTGGTGAACTCGCCGTCGGAGATCTCGTAGCCGATCGCGGCGGTTCCGGACGCGCCGGGCGACGCCGTGAAGGCGATCGATCCGTCATTGTTCAGACGGGCGCTGCCGAGTGACGCGTCGGGGCCCGAAGTGAGGATGATCGACAACGGGTCACCGTCGGGATCGGAGTCGTTGAACAACACCGCGGCCGTGATCGACGCACCATTGGCGATCTCGTTGCTGTCGTCGCGTGCGACCGGCGGACGGTTGAGCGGCTGCAGTACGTTGAGGGTCACCTGCGAGGTCGCCTCGAGCCCGGCGCCGTCGTTGATCGTGTAGGACGCCACGAGGCTCCCGACGAACCCTGGGGCCGGCGTGAGCGTGACGAGGCGCCCGTTGGCCACGGCCGTCCCGTCGCCCGACACCCCGGTGGCCGACACGAGCGACAGCCCGCCGGTCGTGGCATCGGGATCGGTGTCGTTGGCCAACACGTCGAACACGGTCGGCACGCCGGGACCGAACACGTTGCGGACATCCGCTGTGGCGATCGGGGGCACGTTCTCCTTCTGGACGATGATCACCGTGAGCTGACCGGTGGACACCGCACCGTCAGCGTCGGACACCTGGTACTTGATCGTCGTCACGCCCTCGGCGTCGCCTGCCGTGTACGTGATCGCGTTGCCGCTCCTGGTCGCCGTGCCGAGGATGGGCGCCGTCGACGACACGACGGTCAGGCCGCCCGGTCCGTCGGGATCCGAGTCGTTGTCGGTCACGTCGATCATGCCGACAGAGCCCACCTCGACGGTGAGCTTGTCGTCCACCGCGATGGGCGCTTCATTGGTCGGGGGCGAAGTCCGGACGGTGACGATGATCGACGCGTCGGCGCGCAGGCCGCTGGAGTTGGTGACCTCGTACGTGCATCGGAACAGACCGACCTGACCCGTCGGCGGGTCGAAGCGAACCTGGGCGTCGGCAGTCACCACGGCGCGGCCGCCGCTCGGACACCCGGGGTTGCCGACGAGTGTCGGCCGGTCGCCTCCGGTGTCACCGTCGTTGCGCAGGACGTCGATCGTCACGGCCGAGTTCATGAACGTCGACGTCGAGTCGTCGCGGGCGAACGGCTTTCGTGCCACGGACTCACGCAGGATCGACACGGTGATGTCGGCGGTGACCTCGTGGCCGTACCCGTCGGTGACCGTGTACGTGAAGCGTGCGTTGGTGTCGTCGCGATCGCCGATCGGGGCCGGCGTGAACTGCACTTTGTCGCCGACGATCACCGCCTGGCCGAGCTTGTCCGGTGGCTGCGACACCTCGACGATCACGAGGGGGTCGCCGTCCGGATCGGTGTCGTTCGCCAGCACGTCGACCGTGACCGAGTGACCGACGACGACCGTATCGGAGTCGGCGGTGAGCACGGGCGGCATGTTCGGCACGGCGTCATCGATCACATCGACGAGCACCCACGCCCGCGCCACGCCACCGCGGCCGTCGGACACCTCGTACTGGAACGGGAGAAGATCGGCCGCACCCGTGCGGGCCACCAGCGACAGCTGCGCTCCCTGCACTTGGACGTCGAGGCCGGGTAGGAGCGGTGTCACCACGGACAAGGCCATGTCGTCGCCGTCGGGATCGATGTCGTTCACCAGAACCTGCAGCTCGACCGCCGTGTTCCGACGGGCGCGAATGGCATCCGGTCGGGTGACGGGAGCGCGATTGGCTTCGTCGGATGCGGCGACTTCGACTTGAACGTCGACGTCGTCACCCTGACCGCCGAGCGCGTCGACGGGCCGGTACGAGAACGTGGCGGTTCCTTCGAACCCGGCCGCTGGCTGGAACTGGAGCGCGGGCAGTCCCGAGGGGCCGACCGTCTCGGTCACCTCGCCGATCGTGGCGTTCTCCGGCGGGGTGAACGAGCCGATGCGCATTCCGTCACGCTCGGGGTCGACATCGTTCAACAGGACCTCGACGTCGACGGCCGTCATCGGCCCGGTCTGGGCGAAATCGGCGATGCCGGTCGGCGGCGAGTTCGTCGCGCTCGCCGGGAGCAGTTCGACGACCACCGTGGCGCTGTCCTCGTTGCCGTGGCCGTCGGTGATCGAATAGTCGAACTGATCGCGGCCGACGTAGCCGGAGTCAGGCGTGTACACCACGGTCGACGCCATCCCGATGTCGACCTCACCGTGGCCAGGCTGCGAGGCGATCGACGAAACGGCGATCGCCTCGCCGTCGGGGTCGTAGTCGTTCGCTGTGACCTGTACCTGTACCGACGCGCCGGAACGGGCGGTGACCGGGTCGTCGATGGCGACGGGCGGGTCATCGACCCCGTTGTCGTCCGGCGGGCGCGGGGCGACCGGCCCAGCAGCGGGATCCTCGGGGGTGGGAGTCGTCCCGTCAGCGACGTCGCCGTCGTCGGCCACCGTGCCTTCCTCACCGAACACGAACACGCCCTCGCCGTTCTTGTCGATGGCGTTGATCTCCCACGGGTTCGCCGCCCACACGAACTCACCGGCCACGTCGTCGACCCAGACGAGGTCGACGGTCGACGTCACACTGAGTTCGGCGTCGGGTGCGACGGTCATCGGGAAGTCATCGGCCATTTCTTGTTCCCGCCAGTCGATCCGATCGATCGACGAGGGCGACTGCCGGACGACGACACCGGTGTCGCCGGCGATGGCGAGCCGATCGGCACCGTCGAGGTCGAGTTCGTCAATGGTGGCCCGCTCGGTGATGCCGTCGACCGCCACGCACCACAGGTCGTCGTTCGCCCCGATCCAACCGCACGGTCCGGCAGGCCCATCGACCTGGGCGACCATCTCGCTTGGATCGGCATCGGTGTCGAGTCGCTGCCACGCACCGTCGCCGAGGCGGGCCCGCCGATTCGCACCGTCGAGCACGAGCGGTTCTGTCCCGACGAGCGACAGTTTGGCCCCGTCGCCGAGGCCGAGGTCGACGTCCGATGACGATGTCGAATTCGTCCGTCGCAGCAGCGGGCCGTCGATCGTCCACACGACGCCGTCGGGCGCGACCACCGGCGGCGATGCGAGCGGGACCTCGAAGATGATCGGGTCGCCGACCAGCGGGAGGGCGGATGCCTGACCGTCGTCCGGGTTCACCACGGTGAGCCCCGCTGGTCCGACTTCGGACGCCGCCCGTCCACTGCCGAGCGCGGCGAGGCCCACCGGGGCGCCGAACCGCAGGTCAGCGGTCTCGATCGGCTTGACCTCCGAGGTCGTCTCGTTCAGCAGGTACGCCCCTGCACCGCCTTCGGCGATGCTGATCTGATCAGCATCGCCGCTCTCGGCGTCGAGCCGCGTCAGGGCCCGGCCGCCGTAGCCGTCCACGAGCACCACGTAGCCGGACGGGCTATGCACGAACCAGCGCGTCGCGCCTGACGCCGAGGCGTTGACCGCCGGCAGTCCGTCGCCGCTGAACAGCACCACCACGCCGACGAGCGCGACGACGACCGCGACGGCGGCGGCGACGGTCTGACGCCAGGTCACAGTTGGTGTCTTCACCTGAACCTCATGGGCGGAATGGCTGACGGGTGGTCTGGAACGCGTCGACGCGTAGATGCCGACCCTTGTTCATCGGCAGGCCGGGTGCGGAACTCAAGAAATTGTTCAGAAATCGTCTGGTTGCGCCGGTGCCGGTCGGAGGTCTGCGTCCGGGTGGTGACCGGTCGATCCTCGTAGTCTCCGGTGATGGACCTCGTGGTTCGATCACCACACGGCGACGCCGACGTGTCGATCGACACCGACCTCACGACGACGACGCTCGGCGACACGGTGGCGGCCGTCACCGGTCAGGCCGTGCCCGCGATCGTGGAGGTCGACGGCCGGATCCTGCCGGCATCGACTCCGCTGGCGGACGAGAACGTGCGGGTCGGTTCGGTGCTCTCCACCCTGTCGGTCGATCACGACCGGGGGATCGATCCGGTCATCAACCTGCTCCAGCACGCTGGGCGTGGCGCCGGATCGATCCATCCGCTGGGGCGAGGCCGATACCGGATCGGTCCGGGTCGGCGGTTGTCCGCCACGGAATTGGCCGAGGCGCCGGTCGAACAGGTCGTGTTCGAGCTCGACATCGCGGGCGACACGGTGACCGTGCATCCGGTCGAAGGCTCGGCCGTGGCGGTGGCCGGACGAACGATCGTCCAGCCGACATCGTGGACCGGCGGCGACCTCGTGACGGGTGTTCGGGTGTTCGGCTTCGAGCGTGCCACGGTGGGCGTTCCCAACGGCCGGCGGCGCGCCGACGCCGACGGGACGGTGCCGTTCGGTCGGACTGCAGGCGCCATCGACGATCGAGGCCTCGTCGACGCCGTGAAGGCAGCCGTCACCCACGATTCGTCGCTCTGGCGTCGCCGTCTCGAACCCAACTCTCCGGTGAGCGTGCCCATCGGCCTCGTCGACGAGGGGGGACCGACGCTGCGGCGGGTCTCCCTCACGGTCGAGCCCGGCCGCGGCGCGGCACTCGTCGGCCCGGAGGAGTTCGGTGAAGGCATCGCGAGGGCTGTCGTCCTCGGCGCCCTGACCGCCCACGGCCCGGCCGACCTCGACGTCGTCGTGGCGACGACGTCGGATCGCATCGGCCGTTGGGACTGGCTCAAGTGGGCGCCCCACATTCGGCACGGCGGCGAACGATCGATCCTCAGCACGGACGCCGCGCTCAGGCGGTGGGCCGACGGGTTGCTGTCCGCGCGTCCGACCACCGTCACGCTGTTGATCGTCGACGACGACGAACGATGGAACCGTCGGAGTTCCCCGCTCCGCGAGGTGGTCTCGGCGCCGCCCCCATCCGTCCGTCTGATCGTGCTGTGCGATCGGGCCGATCGCGCACCCGCATCGTGCCGGACGGTGGTCGCCGAGGAGGGCCGGGGCGCCTCGCTCACCATCGTCGGGTCGGCCGCGGCTGCGGTGCCCCCGACGGGCATCACGACGTTCATCCCCTCGCTCGTCGATCCGCCGGTCGCCGCCGAGGTCACCCGATCGATCGCCTGCCTGGCCGACATCGACCGGGACGACACAGCCGTGCCCGATCACTCGGCACCGACCCCGGTACTGGCCGAGACGCTCGGCGCGATCATCGGCGACGCCGCCGCTCAGAGCGACGTTGGGGCGAATCCCGTGTGGATCGGCAACGACGACGTCGGTGAACGAGTGGTGGTCGACTGGACGGACACGTCGATCGTGTCCGTCCGGGCATCGGATCACCAAGACCTCGACGCTCTCGCCGTCACGATCGTGGCCGGCTTGGTAGCCCACCGACGCCCAGCCGACGTCCCGGTGCTCCTGATCGGCGACCGCGACGCCTCGACGGTCCTCGACCTGCTGTCCGAACTGCCCCATGTCGGCGGACGCGACAGCAGCGGCGATGCGTTCGAGCGACGCCGTGTTCTGACCCGCGTCGAACATGTCGCCACCGACACGGACGTCTGCATCGTGCTCGCCGGCAGTGACATCGGCGCCTGGCTGACCGACGTGATCGCGCTGACGGATCGATCGCGGTCGGTTCGCCTGGTCGTCGCGCAGTCAGGTGACCTCGACGGCGTGCCGATCCCGCGCCGGCCCGGGGTCGTCGACATCGAGGTGACCCGCCAGACCGGGGTTCCTCTGGCGACGATGACCCACACGACCGTCAGTGGGGACAACGAGGAAGCCAGGTTCACGCCCGTCCTCCCGGCCGTGCCCGCCTCGACCGCCGGGCTCGCGGTCCGTCCGTTCGTGATCGGACGTCCGCTGACCTCGCTCGAACGTCGACTGGCCCGCACGATCGGTCCTCACTCGGCGTTCGAGGAGACGGCGCGGGCGCTGCTCGGGTCGATGGGCCTTGGCGACCTGTCGGCGTCGACTGACGTGCCGGTCCTGGTGCCACCCGCCCTTCCCGCGGCGGTCGCCCTCGGGGACCTCCTGGCCACGAACGAGGCCGATGCCGTCCCGATCGGGCTGGCCGACGACACGGAACTCGCCGATTTCCCCGTCGTCTGGTGGCAGCCCGGCGAGACCGGGACGCGGTTGTTCGTCGGATCACCGTGGGCCGAACTCGACACCGCGCTGTGGACGATCCTGCGCGGCGTTGCCGAGCGCTATTCGCCGGAGGACGTTCGCCTCGCGGTGATCGATTCGTCGAGCCGGCGCCTGTCGTTCGCCCAAAACATGGCGCACACCGACCTCGTCGCCCAAACCGAGCGGATCGATCTGGCCGCCGCCGTCATCGAGCACGTCGCCACCGAGCTCCGGGGGCGCCGAGCCGAGCCAGACGTCGACCGACCTGGCCTCGTGTTGTTCGTCAGCGACCTCACCCAACTCCGTCGCCGCCTTGCCGACAGTGCGTTTGCGTCGGCCCGCGGTTCCCTCCGCTCCCTGGCGGGCGGCGCCCTGCACGGTGTGAACGTCGTGGCGATCGCTTCGACGCTCGACGGCACGGCGGAACTGATCGCCGAGGCGACCGATGTCTTCGTCGGCATCCTGACCAACAGCGACGAGGTCGCTGCGCTCGGCCTCGACGAGCTGGCCATGTCGGCATGCGGTCGCGGCAGGTGCTGGTCACGAGCGTCTGGCCGGCTCGTGCAGTTGGCGTCGTCGGCCATCCCCTCAAATGAACCGGCGCGCGCCGCCCGAGGGAACCCGTGACCATGGAACGGGTCGGACGCGGTGACGGCATCGGCGTCGAACTCACGCGGAGTGTCGTTCGGGGCGTGCTGCTCGCTGCCGACGAACCCGACCGGCTGCGCGCCGCGACCGAGGTCGGCATCCGGCACTTCGACGACGATCGGTCGGTGCTCGACGCGCTGATCCGACTCCGCGCCGAACTCGGACCCAGCCGCGCACCCACACGGGTCGCACTGTTCCTCCCGGGGAGCACGCTCCACCGCGTCGACGTGACATCGCAGACCGGCCCCGAATTGAACGTCACGCGTAGCCACCTGCTCCAGGTCGAGGGTGTCTCCTCATCCGTGTTGATCGACGACGGCCCGCGCCGCTGGCTCTACGCGGTCCGCTGGAACGACCGACTCGTGCGGCGGTTGGAGGAGCTCGTCGAGCACGCCGGATTCGTCGACGTCGCCATCGACCCGAGTCCGGTCGCGCTCAGCCGGGTGCTCGTCGATTCGGTGATGGCACGACGCGACGCGGCGCTCGGGGAATCGTTCGACGTGGTCCTCGCCGGTGTGCCGATCGTGGCGACCGCGACTGATGCCGTCGGTCGCCAGCCGCCCGAATTGGTGACCTCCTCGGTGCCGATCTCGTTCGAAGTGTTCGACGGGCTCACCGAGGCGACCGACCTCGCGGAACAGATCCAACAGGCCGCCACGTCGGGGTTGGACCGGATGACGACACCCTCGTCGACGAGTTCACTCGACCTGGCCGGCATCGCGCATCCGTCGTACCCACGACACGACATCCGATCGCCAGAGCGCCAATGTGTTGCGCTCGGCGCGGCGATCGGCGCCGCGGGACTGGCCGGTCGGCTCCGCCCGATCGACATGATCCTGCCATCGGTCCAGGCGGCCACGACGGAGCGCCCGTGGGCGATCGAGCGAGTGTCGGCGGTGCCGACGAACGTCGAACCGCGACCGATCACCACGGCGAAGCGTCTCACGCGGTTCGTGCCCCACCGCAAGCACTGAGGGTCGCCCTCAGCGATCGCGGTCGAAGATCGACGGCCGCTGACCGAACACAGCAACGGCCTGACGCAGCGGTACGAGATCGCCGCCCGACGTGCGCTCGGCGGCGGCGATCGCATGCTGGGCGATCTCGCGGGCCTGTTCCAGTTCCGTACGCAAGCGGAGATTCTCCGACTCGAGATACATCACGCGCCGGATCCCCTCGAGGTTCATGCCCTCACCGGCCAGTTCGGAGATGCGGCGGAGCACCGCGATGTCGTGATCGCTGTAGCGGCGGTTGCCGCCGTCGGTGCGGGCCGGATTGACGAGCCCTCGCCGTTCGTAGATCCGCAACGTCTGGGGGTGCATCCCGGCGAGCTCCGCCGCCACGGAGATGACGTACACCGCGCGGGTGGCGGAGCGTTGGGGTGATCGATTCTCGTCGGTCATGTCAGCGCGCTCCGGGGATTCACGGTAGTCGCTGCGGCGAGTTGTTCGATGGCCGCACGCTGATCGTCGGACAGCTCGGACGGCACCGCCACGTCGACCGTGACGATCAGGTCGCCGGTGGCCTTCGCGGTGGCGATCCCGCGGCCCTTCACCCGATGGCGGCTGCCGCTCTGTGTTCCGGGTCGCAGTCGGAGCGTCACGGTGGGGCCTTCGAGGGTCGGCACGTCGATCTCGCCGCCGAGCGCCGCCTCGGCGAACGTGATCGGGACCCGCACGGTGAGATCGTTCCCGCGACGGCCGAACCGATCGTGCGGCGTCACCTTCAGCTCGACGAGCAGATCGCCGTTGGGCCCACTGTTGCGCCCCGGCCCACCCTTGCCCTTCAAGCGGATCGTCTGTCCGTCGTTGACACCAGCGGGGATCCGGGTCTTCACCTCGCGGTCGCTGCTCGACCCCGCGGCCATGACAGGTGGGGC
>CAWHJP010000018.1:0-34834 GCA_963829675.1 Ilumatobacteraceae bacterium | reverse complement strand
GGCACGGCCCGTCGATCACGGTTCACTGCCCACCGCACGCGTGGCACGGTGACGAGAGCGAGAAGAAGCCCTGATTGTCGTCCATCACCCCGCGGCCGCCGCAGTTGCGGCACACCTTGGGCTCGTGCCGGGCTTGGCGCCGCTGCCGTTGCACGTGCTGCACTGCGCATCGGTGGTGAGGTACAGCGTGGTGGCGACCCCCCGTGCCGCGTCGGCGAAGTCGACCGTCAGCGTCGCCGTGACGTCTCCACCACGGCGTGGTCCGCGCCGGCCGACCGACCGACCCGCCCCGGCTGCAGCGGCCGAACATCTGACCGAGCATGTCGCCGAAGCCACGCGCCGCCACCACCGACGTTGAATCGAACCCACCCGGCCCGGGCCACCGTTCCGCCTGCCCGCCATCGGGCCGAGCCGGCGAACCTCGTCGTACTCGGCACGCTTCGTGTCGTCGCCGAGCACGTCGTACGCGGCCGACACCTCCTTGAAGCGATCCTCGGCGGCGGAGTCGCCGGGGTTCTTGTCGGGATGGACTTGCGCGCGAGCTTCCGGTAGGCCTTGGTGATGTCTTTGGATGCCGCGCCCTCAGCGACGCCGAGGACCTTGTAGTAGTCCTTCTCGTACCACTCCCGCTGCGCGGCCATCGGGCCCCTCACTCCCCGCCCTAGTCCTTCGTCTTGACCATCGCGGCCGCAGGACACGACCCTTCCAGATGTACCCGCTCCGCAACACCTCGGTGACCGCCGGCTCGCCGTCGTCGGCTGGTTCGTGCGCCACCGCCTCGGCCACTTCGGGTCGAACGGCTGACCTTGGAGGTTGACCGCTTCGAGACCTTGCTTCCCAGCTCGTGAGCATCTGGTTGAGCAGCGGCCCGATCTCGTCGGGATGGCGCAGGTACGCCGCCTCCACGGCGTCGAGCACGGGCAGCAGGGCCTCGGCGAGCTCCCGGTGGCGCGCTCCGCGTCGGCTTGCCCTGCGCCTGCGAGCGCCGCCGGAAGTTCTCGAAGTCGGCCTGGACGCGCTGCGCGAGATCCTTGTACTCGTCGCTCTGGGCCACGAGCGCGGCGACGTCGACATCGAACTCGTCGCGCGCCTCCGACGCGGCGTCGGCCAGCTCGTCATCGCCCAGCTCGTCGGGCTGGTCGGCGGCGCCGCAGCGAATCGGTGACGTCGTCGATCTCGCTCGCCCGCTCGTCGTCGTCGTGCACCTCGCGCCCGTCTTCGGCGTGGGACCGCCGACCCCCGTGCTGGGGGTCGGCGAGTTCCTCGTCGGTCATCTTCGATTCGGCCGGATCGATCATGTCGCCGTCCATCGGGCGCTCAGCTCTGCTCGTCGTCGACGATCTCGGCGTCGACCACCTCGGCATCGACGATGTCGTCGTCGTCCACCGAGCCCCTCCCGACGGACCTGCCTGGCCCGACGCCGAGGTTCCCTCGGCACCGGAGTCACGCGCCGCTGCCTCGTAGAGCTTCTGGCTGAAGGCCTGGCTGGCCGACATCAGCGTGTCGGTGGCGGCCTTGATCGCCGAGCTGTCGGCGCCTTCGAGCGTCTTCTTGAGATCGGCGAGCGGCTGTTCGACCGCCTCCTTCTCCTCCGCGGGGACCTTGTCGCCCTGGTCCCGGAGCACCTTCTCGGTCTGGTACACGAGCGAGTCGGCGTTGTTGCGGATCTCGGCCTCCTCGCGCCGCTTGCGGTCGTCCTCGGCATGCGCCTCGGCGTCCTTGACCATCTGCTCGATGTCCTTCTTGTCGAGCGTCGACTGCCCGGTGATGGTCATCGACTGCTCCTTGTTGGTCGCCCGGTCCTTGGCCGACACGTGGACGATGCCGTTGGCGTCGATGTCGAAGGTCACCTCGATCTGCGGCACGCCACGCGGGGCGGGCGGCAGGTCGACGAGCTGGAACTTGCCGAGCGTCTTGTTGTAGCTCGCCATCTCACGTTCGCCCTGGATGCACGTGGATCTCGACCGACGGCTGGCTGTCCTCGGCCGTGGTGAACACCTCGGTGCGCTTCGTGGGGATGGTGGTGTTGCGCTCGATGAGCTTGGTCATCACGCCACCCTTGGTCTCGATGCCGAGGCTCAGCGGCGTTACGTCGAGCAGCAGCACGTCCTTGACGTCGCCGCGCAGCACGCCGGCCTGGACCGCGGCGCCGATGGCGACCACCTCGTCCGGGTTGACGGTCTTGTTCGGCTCCTTGCCGGTGAGGCTCTGCACCAGTTCGGTGACCGCCGGCATGCGGGTGGACCCGCCGACGAGGATCACGTGGTGCAGGTCGCCCTTCTCGACGCCGGCGTCCTTCAATGCCAGCTCGAACGGGACGCGGCAGCGCTCCATCAGGTCGGAGGTCATCTCCTGGAACTTGGCGCGGGACAGCGACTCGTCGAGGTGCAGCGGCCCGTCGGCCGTGGCCGTGATGAACGGCAGGTTGATCTGGGTCGCCTGCACCTGGCTGAGGTCGATCTTGGCCTTCTCCGCGGCCTCCTTCAGCCGCTGGGCGGCCATGCGGTCGGCACTCAGGTCGACGCCGTGCGCGGCCTTGAACTGCTGGACGAGCCAGTCGATGATGCGCTGGTCCCAGTCGTCGCCACCGAGGTGGGTGTCGCCGTGGGTCGACTTCACTTCGAACACGCCGTCGCCGATCTCGAGCACCGACACGTCGAAGGTGCCGCCGCCGAGGTCGAACACGAGGATGGTCTCGTCCTCGGCGCCCTTGTCGAGGCCGTAGGCGAGCGCCGCGGCGGTCGGCTCGTTGATGATGCGCAGCACTTCGAGGCCGGCGATGGTGCCGGCTTCCTTGGTGGCGGTGCGCTGAGCGTCGTCGAAGTAGGCCGGGACCGTGATGACGGCCTGGGTGACGCTGTCGCCCAGGTACGCCTCGGCGTCACGCTTCAACTTCATCAGCGTGCGCGCCGAGATCTCCTGCGCGGTGTAGCTCTTGCCGTCGACGTCTTCGGACTTCCAGTCCTCGCCCATGTGGCGCTTGATGGAACGGAAGGTGCGATCGGGGTTGGTGATCGCCTGACGCTTGGCGACTTCGCCGACGAGGACCTCGCCGGTCTTCGAGAAGGCGACCACCGACGGCGTCGTGCGGGCGCCCTCGGCATTGGGGATGACGACGGGATCGCCGCCCTCGAGTACCGCCACCACCGAGTTGGTGGTCCCGAGGTCGATTCCGACTGCCTTGGCCATGGTTGCGTGCTCCTTGTGTATTCGGGCGAACGAGTGCTTGTGGAGCGACACGCTACCGAAGCGACCATGAATGGCGCAACCTACGAGTCAGAAAACTTGAGTCGATATGACTCAAGTCAGGTGTTCGGGACCGAACGAATGCGGCAACAGGTCCTCGATCGTCGACGTGAGCACCCGGCCGTCGATCGTCGTGGCGTGGACCGGCACCATCGGCGCCGCGAACTCGCGCAGCCGCTGCCGGCAACCACCGCACGGGGTGCCGGGCTCGGAACCACCGGTCACGGTGACCACTTCGACGATCTCCCGCTCACCTGCCAGTGCCATTGCGGCGATCGCCCCGGCTTCGGCACACGATCCCAGCGGGAACGAGGCGTTCTCCACGTTGCAACCGGCGAACACACGTCCGGACGCGGTCCGCACCGCCGCTCCGACCGGATAGTGCGAGTACGGCGAATACGACCGCCGTAGAGCATCGACGGCCGCTTCGTAGAGTTCGATCGCGGATGCGGGAAGGCCCTCGACGTCGGTCACGTTGCGTGGACCACCGTCGTAGCCCTGACCGCTCGGTCGTGCTGCACCGTCACGGTGAGTTCGGTGCCGCGCGGGCAGCGCACGACCCACGACACGACGGTCCGGTCGGGGGTGCCGTCGTTGCCGTGATTGAAGCGGGCGGCGGAACCGCCGTCGAGCTGGCCGATCTCCTGCCGAGGCGGCGCCCGACGGACCGATGCCTTCGACCGCTGCCGGGTCGACGACGAGTTCGGCGACGATCGGACGGACCCGGTCGTTCTTCGACGCTCTGGCGGTCACCTGCGTCGGCAACCAGCCGGTGTTGGCGATGTCGCGCGCTGACCCGGAACGTGTCGTCGCCGAGCGCCTCGACCGTGGTGTCCTTGATCTCCAGGCGCGGCGAGGCGAGCGCCTGGAACACGGCGAACTCGGCGTGCGGCGCCACTTCGGCCCGCAGGAGGTGCGGGGCCGGGTTCGTCCACGAGTAGAGGTCGTTCCATCCGCCGAGTTCGACGGGGCCGAGTTGCGGGTGGTCGAAGGGGTACCAGTCGACATGGCCGGCGGTGTGGTCGTCGCTCGGCTGTCCGTCGAGCCACCGCAGGACCGCGAGGGCCTCGTCCGTGGTCGGGCCGGTGTACCAGAAGTGGGTCGATTGCTTCGTGCCCGTCGCCGCGTGGACGATGTCCCAGAACTCCGTCGTCCAGGAGTACACGCCGAGGTGCTCGTAGGCCCAGTCGTCGGCGGCACCGCTCATCGTCTCGGTGGGATCCCAGGTGAAGTCCTCGTAGACGGAGTGCGCGGTGTAGCCGGTCAGCGCGGTCCCGCGTTCTCGAGCTGGCGATACGCCCACACGTCCATCGGAGGCAGCGTCGAATCGGCGGCGATCGACGAAGGCCGCAGCAGCACCCCACCGCTCGTGTGGAAGGCGTTGTACCCGCAGATGTTCGGCCGGGCGATGATGGCGCGGACGAGGGCGTCGATCTCCGGTTCGGAGAGCGGGTGGTCGCCCGACCCGCGCACGTTCGTTCCCCACCCGGCGGGAAAGTTGCGATTCAGGTCGAGCCCTTCGGGAGGCGCGGGCGTCGGGACGGTGAAGCCGTCGTAGTGCTCGATGCGCCCCTCGCCGAGCACGCGATAGCGCACGGTGCCGGCGGGGACGCTGCCGTCGGGAGGCACCGCCACGAGCAGGCGCGGCTCGTCGGCGTGGGGCATCCAGGCGCCGTCCGGGTCGGCGATGCGCATCTGCAGGATCCGACCGTCCCCGTCGACGTCCTCGATCGACAGGCCGGGCCACCGATGCCCGTCGCTGGTACGGCCACGGACGCACGCTCGACCGGCGGAGCTTCGGCACGTCCGACAGCACCCATTCCGCACCGTCCGGGTTGACACGCGGAACGATGTAGAACGTGCGGCTGCGCACGGCTCGGGTGACCTGTTCGTCGCCGGCGAGGAAGCCGTCGACCAGATGGTGGAGGACGTGACAGGCGGCGACGGTGGCGGTGAGCTCCTCGGCGTGGATGCTGGCGTCGATCCAGTGCGCGGGCTTGGTGTCGTGCGCGCCGTGGGCGGTGTCCGTGACGGTGACGAGCAGGAGTTCACGGCCCTCGTGGGACCGGCCGTACGACTCCACGGCGACGAGGTCCGGGTGGTCCTCGCCGAGTTGGTGGAGCCATGCCGACAGCTCGTCGTACTTCAGGAACCGGTCGAACTCGTACGTGATTGCCACGGCCGAACACTAGAGCGCCGATCTAGCATCGCTTCGATGACTGGAACGCTCGTGATCCTCCGCCACGGCCAATCGGTGTGGAACCTCGCCAACCTGTTCACCGGGTGGCACGACGTCGAGCTGACCGAGCTGGGGATCGCCGAGGCATCGGCCGCGGGACGGACCATGCGAGACGAGGGGCTGCAGTTCGACACGTCACACACGTCGTTGCAGACGCGTGCTGTGGTCACCCAGCAGTACGCGCTCGCCGAGATGGACCAGTCGTGGCTTCCCGTGGAGCGGTCGTGGCGGCTGAACGAGCGCCACTACGGAGCGCTCCAGGGTCTCGACAAGAAGGAGACGACAGCGAAGTACGGGGCCGAGCAGGTGCATGCGTGGCGGCGCGGGTACGCCACACCCCCGCCACCGGTCGACGTCGACAGCCCCGAGCATCCGATCAACGACGCCCGCTACCGACACCTGCCGCCGGACGTGCTGCCCGGCGTCGGAGTGCCTGCGCGACGTGGTCGACCGGGTGCTGCCGTACTGGTTCGATCACGTCGCACCGCAGCTGATGGCCGGCGCGACCGTGCTGATCACCGCGCACGGCAACTCGTTGCGGGCGCTGCTCAAGCACCTCGAAGGGGTGAGCGACGACGACATCGCCGACGTGAACATCCCGACCGGGGCCCCGCGTCGGTATCTATTCGACGAGCGGCTCGCGGTCACGTCGGCCGGCTACCTCGGCGACGCCGATGCGGTCGCCGCGGCAGCCGAGGCCGTCGCCCGTCAAGCCGGTACCGCGTGACCGCGTGACGGCCTGACCTCCTGACCTCCTGACCTCGTTGCCGGGGCCGCCTCAGCCGAAGGTGCGGCTCGGGGTGTCGGGCAGCGGATCGACGTCGTTCCTCGCTTCGCGTTCGCGTCCCGAATCGTCTCGCCAATCAAATTCGCCCGGCGACGCCGACATCCCGAATCGTCTCACCGACGGGGGTGTGGGACCGTCACGAATCGTCTCCCCACCCGAACCGTCCCTGTCGCTGGAGACCGTCACGAATCGTCTCACCACCCGCGACCTTGTCGCTCAGACGCTCACGAATCGTCTCACCCTCCGGCCCTCCTCGCCGAGCCGTCACGAATCGTCTCATCCGACTCGGCAGTCCCATCCGCTCCGCACCATCCAACTCGTTCGGCATCCCTGCCACTCAATCCCCGGCGACCGCCCAGCCCAGCCGATCCGTCCCACAACCGATCCGCCACTCCGGTCCCGCGCGTTCCCAAGGCCGAGACGATTCGGGACGCCGCGGCGCCATCCGTCCTCGCTTCCGTGACGATTCGGGACGTCCTCCGCATCACGATCAGCGGGCATTCGAGACGATTCGAGACGAGCACGCCGTGGCACCGAGCGCCCTCGATACCGACCACGATCGGTAGCCGTGAGAGCGACGCACCGGCGGTAACCCCACTCGGACTGTCGCACCCCTTGCGTACGTTCATGTACATGGATCTGGAGTTCGCGATCAGCACGGCGCAGCCGGCGCCGGTCGGGTGCAGTCGCCGATCGGAGCGAGGCGCCGCGACCGACCGTCAATCCGGTCTACCTCCGCCCACAATGGGGCGACGTCGTCGCCGAATGGGCATGTCCCGTCTGCGGGACCTCGTGCAACCGCACGTACCACTCGGGTCGCGCCCGCGTGTACTGCACCAACGCCTGCCGCCAGCGGGCCTATCGGTTGCGCCGCCGAATCCCTCGTTCCGGCGCCCGCCACGGCCGCACCGGTCCGCGCCCGCACCCGCGACGGCCTCCACGCCCTCCGCTCCGACGGCGACCTGGTGGCCGGCCGCCGCGACTCCACGGGCCGCCAGGTCACCGCGTGCGGGTCGTTCGCGCGCTCCACACGGGACCGCCCGTCGTTCGCCTGGCACACGGATTTCATCGCCGGCGGGCCGTCGTCCTGCCGAACGTGTGCCGCCGTGCTGCACGTCGAGCCGACCCCAGTGGCCACGATGCTCGAACGGGCGCTGCGGTACGCCGCGGAGCGCCGGGCAGTCCGCTGAACGTTCACCCTGTTCAGCGCGCCTACAGTGCTCGCATGGCGAGCAACAAACAGCACCTGGAAACCCTTCGTAGCGTGGCGCTGTTCAGCGCGTGCAGCAACAAGGAACTCGAGAAGGTCGCCCGTGCGGCCGACGAGATCAAGATGACCGCCGGCACCCTGATCGTCGACCAGGGCCAGACCGGACGCGAAGCGTTCGTCGTCGTCGGCGGCGAAGTCTCCGTCAAGCGCAACAACCGCAAGATCGCCACGCTCGGCCCCGGAGCCGTCGTCGGCGAGTTGTCCCTGCTCGACCATGGCCCCCGGACCGCCACGGCGATCTGTGAAACCGACTGCACGTTGCTCGTGATCGACCAGCGCCGCTTCCTCGGCGTCATCGACGACGTCCCGGCGATCTCGCACAAGTTGCTGGCCAGCCTGGCCAGCAAGATCCGCGAACTCGATCGGCAGTACTACGGCTGACCGCGGTCCGGTGCCATTCGCGGCTGCCGGTGCCACCTCATGAACTTCAGTCCGCTGCCTGACGATTGGCCCGACCAGCGCGACACGCTGCACTTCCTCGCCGCTCACCTGCTCGCCCAGGCCCGTGCAGCGACGCGACGGGATGTTCGACCTGGTCCCGAGCCCGGGCGGCTTCGCGACACCGCCCGTCGGACACGACCGCGAACGTGTTCGCCTCGTCGGCGGATCGATGCTCGTCGAACGCGTCGCGGGCGAGACGATTCGGGATGCAGCCGCCACGACGACGGTCACCCCGATCGCGGGGAACAGCCTCGCCGAGTTGTGCCACCAGATCGGTTTCGAGCCACGTCCCGACTTCGGGTCGGCGACGACACGCCGCCGTTCCGTGACCCCGACGCGCCCATCCAACTCGACGGGCAGGCCACGTCGATCCTCGGCGAGTGGTACCTGCTCGGCCAGCGATCGATCGACGAGGTCGTCGCCCGCTGCCGCATGCCGAGGCGACGGTCGGTCGGCTCTGGCCGGAGCACTTCGACTACGGCATCGATCTCGATGCCGCGCCCGGGGTGCGCTGCAACCTGGGCGCGGCCGGCGGTGACGGTTTCCACGCCGAGCCGTATCTCTACGTCGGACCACACGGCCCGGAGCGACCCGGCGCCACCGACTACTGGAACGCACCGTTCGGCGCCGTGATCGGCTTCGGCGACCTCGACGCGGCCGACGACCCGGTCCGCACGGCCATCGAGTTCCTGATGACCGGAATCTTCCTGCTCCGCTCCGCCTGACGGGCACCGGCTGGAAATGCCGCGGTCCCGGAAATGAAGGCGGCAACGCTCAGGCACTAGCGTGATGGCCGCCATGAGCGCCCACGCCGACTCCAACGCCGACGCGACCGACGACGTGCCGAAGCGCGTCAAACCGCACCAGATCGCCATCGCCCTCGGCATCGGCGTCGGTCTGTTCACGCTCGTCTCCGGCATCCTGCCGCAGATCACGAGTGGGAGAACCACAACGAAGTGCACCGCGTGGTGTTCATCGACATCCCGGGCCCGCTGCAACTCGCGTTCTACACGGTGATCCCCGTGATGATCATCTGGGGCGGCTTCATGTTCGCCAATCGGATGAAGAACTGGGAGCGCGGCGCACCGTCGAAGCGGCACACGACCACCAAGAACGCCGCCCAGCGCCTCAAGGACTTCCGCGCCGGCGCCTACATGCAGACGCTCCTGCGCGATTCCGCCGCGGGCCTCATGCACTCGATGATCTACTTCGGGTTCCTCGTGCTCCTCGCCGTCACCACGGTGCTCGAGGTCGACCACCAGATGCCCGAGGATCTCAAGTTCCTCCAGGGCGACGTCTACCGGGCCTACGCATTCGTCGGCGACGCGGCCGGCCTCGTGTTCCTCGGCGGCATCGTGTGGGCGATCGTGCGCCGCTACGTGCAGCGGCCGTACCGCATCCGGATCAAGTCGAAGCCGGAACACGTCGTCATCCTCGGCACGTTCTTCGCGATCGGCGTGAGTGGCTTCGTCGCCGAGATGTTCCGGATCGCCGTGCAGGGTCAGCCGAGCTACGAGAAGTGGAGCTTCGTCGGCTATCCGCTGTCGCAACTCGTCGACGGTTGGTCGCTGTCCGATCTGCAGACCTGGCACCAGTGGATGTGGATCGCGCACGTCGTGTCGTTCATCGTGTTCCTCGCCATCTTGCCGATCACGATGCTGCGCCACATCTTCACGTCGCCGCTGAACATGTACCTGAAGGACAAGGACCGGCCGAAGGGCGCGATGCGGCCGATGCCGAACCTCACCGAGACCGAGCTCGAGAGCTTCGGCGCCTCGGTCGTCGAGGACTTCACCTGGAAGCAGCTGCTCGACCTCGACGCCTGCACGATGTGCGGTCGCTGCACCAGCGTCTGCCCGGCCCACGCCACCGGCAAGTCGCTCGATCCCCGCGAGATCGTCCTCAAGGCCGGCGAGGTCATGGCCGCCACCGGCATCCCCGGTCGTCAGCCCGCCGCTCGGCACCGTCCCCGAGATCACCGTCACCGCCAACTCGCTGTTCGAGCGCATCACCGCCGAGGAGCTCTGGGCCTGCACGACGTGCAAGGCGTGCGACGAGATCTGCCCGGTCAACATCGAGATCACCGACAAGATCTTCGACATGCGGCGCTACCTGTCGCTGATGGAGTCGAACTTCCCCACCGAACTCGGCAACGCCTACCGGGCGATGGAGAACCAGGGCAACCCGTGGGGCATGAACCAGGGCGAGCGCGGCGACTGGGCCGACGGCTTCGACGGCGTCACCATCGTCGATCCGGGCGAGACCCTGCAGTCCGAGTACCTCTACTGGGTCGGGTGCGCGGGTTCGTTCGACGACAAGAACAAGAAGGTCACCCAGGCGATGGCCCAGCTGCTGCGCCGGGCCGGCATCGACGTCGCCATCCTCGGCCCGTCGGAGATGTGCACGGGCGACTCGGCCCGCCGCTCCGGCAACGAGTACCTGTTCCAGATGCTCGCCCAGCCGAACGTCGAGATGCTCAACGGCATGGGCGTGAAGAAGATCATCACGCAGTGCCCGCACTGCTTCAACACGCTGCTCAACGAGTACCCGCAGATCGGCGGCAACTACGAGGTGATCCACCACACCCAGCTGCTCGAGCAGTTGATCGACAGCGGCCAGCTCGACGTGAGCCAGGCCACGCTCGAAGAGCGCATCACGTACCACGACTCGTGCTACCTCGGCCGGCACAACGACGTGTATCTCGCCCCGCGCAAGGTCGTCGGCTCGATCAAGGGCATCGAGGTCGTCGAGATGCCGCGCAACGGCACCAAGGGCATGTGCTGCGGCGCCGGTGGCGCCCGCATGTGGATGGAAGAGACCGTCGGCACCAAGGTCAACGACGAGCGCGCGGCCGAGGCGATCTCCACCGGCGCCAGCCGGGTCGCCACCGCATGCCCGTTCTGCTACATCATGCTCGACGACGGCGTGAAGGGCGCCGGGATCGAGGAGGACCAGGTGCGCGTCGCCGACATCTCGATCCATCTCCTCGAGGCGATCCAGGCCGGCGAGGCGAAGTTCCACCAGCCCCGACGCTCCGCTCGCCGAGCGTTGCCGCGCCCGACTGACGACTGACACGCTCAGGCGTTGCCGCGAGCGATCGCCCGCAGGTCGAGCGCACGATCGAGCACGTCGTCGGCAACGCCATGTTGGCGGGCGACGTCCCGGAGCGGCCGTCCGCTCGTCGCCGCCTCCTTCACGATCGCGGTCGCGGCGTCGTAACCGATTTCGGGGTTGAGCGCGGTCGCCGTCGCGAGCGTCAACTCGGCGAGGGTGAGGCAGCGCTCGACGTTCGCCTCGATGCCGGCCACGCACTTCGTCGCCAGCGCTTCGGCCGCAGCCGTCAGCAGGTCGATCGAGCCGATCAGGTTGCGAGCCATCACCGGGACCATCACGTTGAGTTCGAAGTTGCCCTGCATGGCCGCGACGGTGATGGCGGCGTCGTTGCCGATCACCTGTGCGCACACCTGCAGCGTCGCCTCGGGGATCACCGGGTTGACCTTGCCGGGCATGATCGACGAACCCTTCTGCAGTTCCGGCAACACGATCTCACCGAGGCCGGCGCGAGGACCGCTCGACATCCAGCGCAGGTCGTTGCAGATCTTCGTCAGGGCGACCGCGGCCACCTTCAGCGCCCCCGACGTGGCGACCATCGCGTCGCGCGCGGCCTGCGCCGCGAACGGATCGGCCGGGGCAGCGATCGAGGCGGCGACCGCGGGCGACGCCTTCTCGCCGAGCTTGCGTCGCACGAGTGCGGCGAACGCCGGATCCGTGTTCAGGCCATTGCCGACCGCGGTGCCACCGAGCGGGATCCGCCCGAGTTCCGGGAGTGTCGCCGCGACCTGGTTCCCGGCCGAGGCGACCTGCGCCGCGTAGCCGGCGAACTCCTGGCCGAGTGTCACCGGCACCGCGTCCATCAGGTGCGTGCGCCCGGCCTTCACCACGTCGACGAACTCGACGGCTTTCGTGGACAGCGCGTCGCTGAGCGTGATCGAGCGCCGGTACGAGATCGTCGTGAGCGGCCTGCAAGGCGGCGAGGTGGACCGCCGACGGGAACACGTCGTTCGAGCTCTGGCCGAAGTTGACGTGATCGTTGGGGTGGGCACGCCCCTCGGTCAGCGCACTGATCACCTCGTTGGCGTTCATGTTCGACGACGTGCCCGACCCGGTCTGGAAGACGTCGATCGGGAACTCGGCGTCGTGCTCCCCGGCCGGCGATGGCGTCCCCCGCGACCACGATGTCGGCGGCGAGATCGGCGTCGATGAGACCGAGCTCGGCATTCGCCTCGGCGGCCGCCGACTTGATGCGCCCGAGCCAGTGAACGACACGCGGCGGGATCGGCTCGCCGGAGATGTGGAAGTTCTCGACCGCTTTGGACGTCTCGGTACCCCAGAGCATCTCGCCACTCTTCCACGGTCCATGCACACGGTAAACGCGTCCGGTTCGTATCGTGGCCAGCTCACCCCGAGAAAGCACAGCCGATGACCGACAGCTACGACCAATTCCCGCAACCCATGTCCGCCCCGGCGGACACATCGCTCCCCGACCCGACGACCGGACAAGCCGAGTCGATCCCCGACGAGCCGGGCGCTCGATGAACAGGACGATGGGGCCGGGTTCGCCGCGCTCGGACTCCGCCCCGAGCTGCTCACGGCGCTCGCCGACCTCGGCTACGAGGAGCCGACGCCGATCCAGCGCGAGACGATCCCCCCCCTGATCGCCGGCCACGACCTGCTCGGGCAGGCCGCGACCGGCACCGGCAAGACCGCGGCGTTCGCCCTCCCGGCGCTGCAGCGCATCGACACCAGCCGGCGCGCCGAGCCGTCGGTGCTCGTGCTCGTGCCGACCCGCGAGCTCGCGGTGCAGGTCAGCGAAGCGATGTTCAAGTACGGCAAGGAACTCGGCATCAAGGTCGTGCCGGTGTTCGGCGGCCAGCCGATCCAGCGTCAGCTGCAGCTGCTCGACCGAGGCGTCCACGTCGTCGTCGCGACCCCGGGCCGCGCGCATCGACCACATCGGGCGGGGCTCGCTCGAAGCTCGACGCGATCCGCACGGTGATCCTCGACGAGGCCGACGAGATGCTCGACATGGGCTTCACCGACGACATCGAGTCGATCCTCGAGAGCACGCCGGACGACCGCCAGACGGTGCTGTTCTCGGCGACGCTGCCGCACCGGATCAACGCGATCGCCAAGCGCTACCAGACGCGATCCGGTGAAGATCAAGATCGGTCGCAGCGAGGCCGAGTCGGGCGACGAAGGCGCTCGTCCGCCAGACCGTGTACTGGGTGCAGCGGGCGCACAAGGCCGCACGCGCTCGGCCGCATCCTCGACATCGAGGCACCGCAGTCGGCGCTCGTGTTCTGCCGCACGCGCACCGAGGTCGACCAGCTCACCGAGACGATGAACGGACGCGGCTACCGCGCCGAGGCGTTGCACGGCGGCATGGACCAGAGCCAGCGCGACCGCGTGATGGCCCGGCTCCGCGACGGCACGGCCGAACTCCTCGTCGCCACCGACGTCGCCGCGCGCGGGCTCGACGTCGACACGCTCACCCACGTCGTCAACTACGACGTCCCGTCGGCCGCCGAGAGCTACGTGCACCGCATCGGTCGTGTCGGACGGGCCGGGCGCGAGGGCACGGCGATCACGCTCGCCGAGCCGCGCGAGCGTCGCCAGCTGGAGAACATCGAGCGGCTGACGAAGCAGACGATCACCATCGCCAAGGTGCCGTCGGTCGCCGACCTGCGCGTCACGCCAGATCGAGATGACCGTCGGCGCAGGTCCGCGAGTCGCTGGCGTCGCTCGACCTCGAGGACTACAACTCGATCCTCCACGCGCTCGCCGGGCGAGGACAGCGACCGCAACATCGCGCTCGCCGCGATCAAGCTCGTCCACGCCGAGCGCGGCGCGATGCTCGACGAGCGGGAGATCCCCGACGCATCCGAACGCGCTCCGCGAACGGCGGCAAGCACGACAACGTACGACGAAGGCCTACGACGGCAAGAAGAATTCGACAAGACGCCAAGTTCGACAAGGGCGGCAAGCGCAAGCAGGTGACCGTGCCGAGCGTGGCCCGTAGACGCAGTCGACGGCGACACCGAGTTCGTCTACGTGAGCCTCGGCCGCAAGGCCGGCGTGCGCCCCGGCGACCTCGTCGGCGCGATCGCCAACGAGACCGGACTGTCGGGTCGCGAGATCGGCCCGATCCGCATCACCGACAACTACTCGGTCGTCGGCGTTCCGGCCGGCGTCGGTCGACACCGTCGTGTCGGCGATGGGCAACACGTCGATGCGCGGCAAGAAGGCGAAGGTCCGCCGCTACTCGACTGATCGTCAGCGGAAGTTCTCGAAGTAGCGGCTCGGCGTCGGGCCGCGCTGACCCTGGTACTTCGAGCCGGACGCGCCCGTGCCGTACGGCTGCTCGGCAGGCGTGGTCATCGTCATGAAGCTGACCTGGCCGATCTTCATGCCGGGATAGAGCGTGATCGGCAGACTGGCGACGTTCGCCAGTTCGAGCGTGATGTGGCCGTCGAAGCCGGCGTCGATGAAGCCGGCGGTCGAGTGGATGAGCAAGCCGAGCCGGCCGAGGCTCGACTTGCCCTCGACGCGGCCGACGAGATCGTCGGGGACGCCGATGCGTTCGAGCGTCGAGCCGAGCACGAACTCGCCCGGATGGAGCATGAACGGCTCGTCGGATTCGGCGGGGATCTCGATGAGCTCGGTCAGGTTCTCCATGTCCTGCTTCACGTCGATCACGCCGGTGGTGTGGTTGCGGAACACCCGGAACAGGTTGGAGATGCGCACGTCGATCGACGACGGCTGGATCAGCGATTCGTCGAGCGGTTCGATCACGATCCGTCCGGCGGCGAGCTGCTCGCGCAGGGTGCGGTCGGACAGGATCACGAACGCCCACGTTACTGATGCGACCGATCCAGCACTATCCTCGGCAGTCTTCGCGGATGTAGTTCAATGGTAGAACATCAGCTTCCCAAGCTGAGAACGCGGGTTCGATTCCCGTCATCCGCTCCGTGTGAAAGGCGACTCCGACATGCCGGCGTTTCCGGGTGCCGGACAATGGCTAACCGTTCGGCATGACGATCGTCGGCTGGCACGCGTCCCACGAGCAGATCCGCTCCGAGCGGATTGCTGCGTGCCGTGAAGCGCGCCGAGCAGGCAGGGTTCGATGCGGCCATGTCGTCGGACCACTTCTCACCGTGGGGTGAACGGCAGGGCGAGTCCGGTTTCGCTTGGTCGTGGCTCGGGGCGGCGATGGCGACGACGGAGCTGCCGTTCGGGATCGTGAACGCGCCGGGCCAGCGCTACCACCCGGCGATCATCGCCCAGGCGGCGGCGACGCTGGCGGAGATGTTCCCCGGCCGCTTCTGGATCGCGCTCGGCACGGGCGAAGCATCGAACGAACACATCACCGGCGACGTTTGGCCGTCCAAGGACGTCCGCAACCGGCGCCTGCTCGAGTGTGTCGCGGTGATCCGTGCGCTGCTCGCGGGTGAAGAGGTGTCACATGACGGGCTTGGTGCGCGTCGATCGGGCCCGTCTGTACACCCTGCCGGCGGAGCCGCCGCACCTTGATCGGAGCGGCGGTTTCGGCGGCCACGGCCGAGATCGTCGGGTCGTGGGCCGACGGACTCATCACCGTCAACCAGCGGCCCGAGGTGCTCCGTCGCGTGCTCGATGCCTTCGACGCGGGCGGTGGCGCGGGCAAGCCGCGCTATCTGCAAGTACACGTGTCGTGGGCGGAGAGCGACGACGAGGCGCTGGCGATCGCGCACGACCAGTGGCGGACGAACGTGTTCGCCCCGCCGGTCTGCTGGGACCTGGAGACTGACGGCGCCACTTCGACGAGGCGTCCCGCCACGTGCGGCCCGAGGACATGCACGACTGCGTGTTGATCTCGTCGGATCCGGCCCGCATCTGCTCGATCAGCTCGTCGAGCTGGTCGAGCTCGGATTCGACGGCGTCTGGATCCACCACGTCGGCAAGGAACAGGACCGATTCATCGACACGTTCGGCGAACACGTCGTGCCGACGCTTGCAGGACGGTCGGGCAATGAACGTCCCCGCGACTGCCGATCTGTGGTGGAAGAACGCCATCATCTACTGCCTCGACGTCCAGACCTTCGCCGACTCGAACGGCGACGGCATCGGCGACTTCGGTGGTCTCACCGCCCATGTCGACGACCTCGCCGGCCTCGGGGTCACGTGCATCTGGCTGATGCCCTTCTACCCCAGCGCCGATCAGGACGACGGCTACGACGTCTCCGACCACTACGCCATCGACCCGCGGCTCGGCACGTTCGGTGACTTCACCGAGTTCATGGCGGTCGCCCACGATCGTGGCTTGCGGGTGATCGCCGACCTGGTCGTCAACCACACCTCCGACCAGCACCCGTGGTTCCAGGCCGCTCGCCGCAGCCGTGACTCGCGGTTCCGCGACTTCTACGTCTGGCAGGACGAGATTCCCGACCGCGGCCCGCAGGGCGTCGTGTTCCCGGGCGAGCAGACCGGCGTGTGGACCTTCGATGCCGACGCCGGCCAGTACTACCTCCACCGGTTCTACCACCACCAGCCCGACCTCAATGTCGCCAATGCCGAGGTCCGCGACGAGATCGCCAAGGTGATCGGCTTCTGGCTGGCACAGGGACTGTCCGGGTTCCGTGTCGACGCCGTGCCGTTCCTGCTCGAGGTCGACGGCATCGACGAGAAGATGGAGGTCGGCCCCCACCAGTACCTGCGCGATCTGCGGGCGTTCATCCAGCGGCGGCGCGGGGATGCGATCCTGCTCGGCGAGGTCAACCTGCCGTTCGAGGAACAACGGAAGTTCTTCGGCGACGAGGACGGCGACGAGCTGAACATGCTGTTCGACTTCATCGGCATGCAGGCGATCCACCTCTCGATGGCCCGCCACGATGCCCGCCCGATCGCCAAGGCGCTCGCGCCAGCGTCCCGAGGTGCCGATCCGACGGGGCGTTCGCATCGTTCCTCCGCAACCACGACGAACTGACCCTCGACAAGCTCTCCGACGCGCGAGCGCCGAGAAGTGTTCGACGCCTTCGGCCCGGATCCCGACATGCAGCTGTACGGGCGCGGACTCCGACGTCGGCTGCCGACGATGTTCGACGGTGACGAGCGGCGGCTGCGAATGGCGTACAGCCTGATGTTCTCGATGCCCGGTGCGCCGACGCTGTTCTACGGCGAGGAGATCGGCATGGGCGAGAACCTGGCGATCGAAGGGCGGCTCGCCGTGAGGACACCGATGCAGTGGACGTCAGGTCCCGCCGCCGGGTTCACGACCGCACCGCCCGACGCCGCTTGCCGGCCGTTCCCCGACGGCGAATTCGCGCCCGAGCACGTCAACGTCGCGGCGCAACGAACCGACCCCGAGTCGCTGCTCAACTGGTTCGAGCGCCTGATCCGGTTGCGCAAGTCGGCGCCGGAAATCGGCTGGGGCGACTTCGAGTTCCTCGACACCGGCGAGAATCCGGTCTCGCGCTGCGGTTCCGCTGGGGCGATCGCACCACCATCACGCTGCACAACCTCGCCAAGCGTGCGAAGAAGGTCTCGATCACGCCAGGCGTCGAGGCCGGCGTCCTGCGCGATCGCTTCGGCTCGTCACCTGCGATCAAGGTTCGAAGGGCGCGCCACGTCTCGCGGCGAGGCGCACGGCTATCGCTGGCTGGGCATCGAACCCGCCGACTGACGCTGCGCTGGTGCCCTCCAGCCGCGCTGGTGGACGGTGCGGCGCGCCTTGTACCAGATGTCGCCGGCGGGAGCACCTTCAAGGTTCCAGCTCCACGAGATCGTCGGTGTGACCCGGACTAGTGGCCGGGGCCGACCATGCCGACTCGGTCGATGGGGTCCTCGGCTGTCCCGTAGATGCGGATGCCCCGGGCGATGAACGGCTCCAAGGACGGCAGGTCGTCGACCACGAGGGCGACCTGGCGATGGCCGGCAGTGATGTTGCGGATCTTGCGCGTGCGCAGGACCGCCTCACCCGCCCCGCACACCCACAGAGTTGTGCCCTCGACCTCGAGGGCGACCGGGGTGGCATCGGGCTGGCCGTCCGGGGCGACGGTAGCCAGGCGGGCCAGCGGCTGGGATCGGAGGTAGTCGAGTTCGTCGTCGGCGAAAGCCATGCGCACATTGTTGTGCGTCGGCTCGGTCGGCCAAATGGTCACAACTCCAGGCCGGCGCCGGGACGGCTGGCCCGGAGTTTCGCTCCGGCCGGGCCGCAAAATTTTCAGGATTAGTGTGTTTAGGAATCCGAAAATGGGAATAGGCGCGCCTTAACCGTCCGGCGTGATGCGCACGGGAGCCTCATCCTGCCGGGCCATAAACCCAAACAATGGAGGCTCCCAATGTCCCTTGCTAATCGCCACCCGCACTGGCGTTCCCTGTCCCTCGCGGCAGGAGTATTCACCCTCATCGCCGTGGTACTGCCGACCACGGCACAAGCCGAGGTGTCGACCTTCGAGCGCTTCGAGGTCAACAGCGTCGCGATCTACCGCGACGTCACGTTCCCGTGCCCCGATGGCACGACGGCGACCCTCGGGTTCCGCGTCCGCCGGCCACGAGACCGAGAAGGAAGACGGTGTCGTCACCGAGGACAGCGACTTCCTGAGTGTGTTTGTCTTCGGCATCGACTGCGGAGACGTGTTCGTCAGCGACACCGGTGTCGGCACCGGCACGTTCGCCTACTCGCCGTCACTCCAGAGCGCGACCACGTCCGGCACGGTGGTCACCCGCCGGCTCGGCATCACCATCGACGTCAATGTGTCCTGGACGTCCACCTCGACGATGCAGATCAACACCAACGTCAACAGCTTCCCCGGCCGAGTGAGCACGTTCGTCGGAATGCGCCGCGACGCCGTGGGTACCGGCACGGTCGTGTTCGGTGGTCGTCAGTTCGTCAACGGCTCGACCGTTGGCCCTGACGCGTGGATTGAGACGTTCGACGACAAGAGCATCTCCACCCCCGCGGGTGGCTGACACCCGGGACCATCGCCGGCGCGCCACGACGCGGCGTGCCGACGACCACCACTCGGTGACCACCGCTCGACGCTCGCCGTTTGATCGATGTGCGTTCGCTGCGGGCGATCAACCGAGATATCTGAGACCACACGAATCGGGAAGAAAGAGGAACCGGATGCTCACAGAAGCCATTTTTGCGTAAAGCAAGCACACGTCAGGCCGGATCGCTGGCGCTCGTCGGGGTGACGCTGCTGGCGCTGCCAGGGACCGCGACGCGGTGGACACCGTCGGGCTTCACGGAGCAGGTCAACGTCAGCAGTGAAGAGGAGGACGGCAACGGGTTCTCCGAGGAGGAGTCCTCGCTCATGCGGACGGCCGTTTTGTTGCCTTCCACTCCACTCGGACAACTTGGTCCCCAACGACACCAACGGGGGCTCCGATGTCTTCGTTCGGGATCGGCTGACGGGCACGACCGAGCGGGTCAGTGTTTCCAGCAACGGCAAACAGGCCGCCGACAACTCCAGCAGCGTGCGCCCGTCGATCAGTGCCGACGGCCGCTACGTGGCCTTTGACTCCAGTGCCTCGAAGCTCGCCAAGGGTGACAAGGACAATGCGACCGACGTCTTCGTGCACGACCGGCTCACTCTGCGACCACCCTCGTCAGCGTGGCGAGCGACGGCACCGACGCCAGCGGGTTCATGCCGACGATCAGCGGCAACGGGCGCTACGTCGGGTTTCTGTTCCGACTCCGCCGCTCTGGGTGGGGACGGCTTCAGCCTCCACGTTTTCGGTACGCGACCGTCAGACGGGGACCACCGAGCAGATCGACCTGGCGCCCGATGGATCCGCGCCCGACGGTGACGCCGCCTTCTCGCCGCAGCTGAGCGACGACGGACGGTTCGTCTTCTTCACCTCGCTCGCGTCGAACCTCACGCCCGGCGTGCCCGACGAGGGGGGCCTCGACGCGTTCTGTACGACCGCACCACCGGCACCACGACGGCGATCACCAGTCCGTTCCCACCGGCCTTCGTGGGCACCATCCCCCACGGCGTCGCTGAAGGTATCAGCGCCAGCGGCCGCTACTTGACGTTCACCGGAGGCGACGGGTTCATCGAACCCGACACCAACGGCTTCAGCACGGATGCGTGGCTGGTCGACACGGGCACGGCCCCGTTCACGTACACGCTGGTGAGCCGCAACGACGCAGGCGAGCAGGCCGACGAGATCAGCGCTGCCGGACCGGTCAGCAACGACGGCACCCTGGTGGCGTTCGAGTCACGCAGGGACGAACTCGACGGCCCCGCCAGGTTCGGGTTTCACGTCTATCTGCGTGATGTGCAGGCCGGGACAACCCGGCTGGTCAGCATTCCGCCGGGCGGTGGCGAGTTCGACGTCGAGTCGACGGACCCGTCGATGACGCCGGACGGTGACGTCGTCGGGTTCCACAACTTCACCGGCGTCTTCGTCCGAGACATGCGCTAGCGGTGATGATCGGGGACGTTGTCCTCGATCGTCGACACTGGTAGTGACCATCCGAGTGCGCCGTGTGCTCGGTGGTGACGCGGCAACGAACAAGGGCTCGTCGCGAGCGCAGCCTTCCGGCCTCCACCTAGGTGCTGGTCGAGGGAGCCATTGCGATCGAAAGCGTCAGGCGTCGAGGCGAGGCGGGGCGGGACCATCGCCTGGTGAACAGCTGCCAGGTGGGGACAGGCCCGGGCAGAGGCTCCGGCGTGGGCGCCCGAAGTCCGTCGACCGCATCGCTGACCAGTCGGCGACGTGCGTGTCGGGCGACGTCGAGGAGGTCAACGTGACCCTGCTTGGTGAGCTGTTCAGCCAGTGGGATCGGCCGAGCTGTGTCGATGAGCAGTGCGACGTCGATCGCCGCAACATCGTCCCGCAGCGCCCCGACCGCCGGGCTCGCGGATGACCTTCTCCGCCGCCTCATCACCGTGGGCGGCGACAGCTGACATGGCGTCGGTGACCTCGACTGTGCCGGCGACCGGACCACGACTCGTCCATCCGACTCCGAAGTCGCTGGATGATCCCTCGGTGGGGATCGGCGCCCGTGGAACGCGTCCAGGCCCTCCTGGTCGGGCCGAGGAGTTCGACGACGCGGTCCACGCCGGCGAGGGGCGACCACCGCACGAGCTTGTCAGCGTCCTCGCCTGACGAGGCGGTGCGGTCGGTCGCAGCGGCAGGGCTCGGAGCTGACCCGCTGACTCATGCGTCGGCGGCGTGGGTAGGCTCGACCCATCGCCGCACCCGCCTTCGTGATCACGTCCGGCTCCCGCCACCGCGCGCCGGCGGCGGAGAGACCAGCGACCGTTCGTCTGGGCACGGCGCGCCGTCGTCGGGTTCGTGTTGTTCATGGTCGTCGGGAACCTGGCGATCCTCATCCCGTCGCTCCTGCTCCAGCACTTCGCCGGCCCGCCGGCGCCGGCGGCCGCCGCATCCGTACGCGATGTCGGCCACCTCGCCGCGGTCGACACCAAGGTGTGGCGCGGCGCGGCGCCGACATCCCTGGAGGGATACCGGTCGCTGGCGGCGGCCGGGGTCACGACGGTCGTGGACCTGCGGGCGGAGCCCGATCGGCCGGTCGACGACGCGATGCTCCGATCGTTCGGGCTGCGGATCGTCTCGCTGCCGATCCACGACGGCCAGACGCCGACCCGAGCTCAGACGGACGAGTTCCTGCGCGTCGTTGCCGCCAGCCGCGGCACGGTGTTCCTTCACTGCGGCGCCGGTGTGGGACGCACCGGGAGCGTGGCGGCCGCGTACCTCGTGGCCACCGGCCAGGCGTCGGGTGTGCGGGCGACGTTGCGCAACCTCTCGGTCGGTCCGCCGTCGCTGGAGCAGATCGCGTTCACGACGCGGTTGCAAGAGGACGGCGCCGAGCACGCCAACGTGCTGGTCGTCGCGGCCAGCCGCATGCTCGACGCGCCGCGCCGGATCTGGACCGTGCTCGGCTGACCCGTCGAGTGCCGGCCGGCGACGGTCAGGCCGCCGGCAGGTCGACAATGCCGAGGACGTCGCCGCGCACGCGGTCGATGGTGGCGTCCTGCAGGCAGCCCGTCAGCCGTTTGCGCTCGTGCGGTCCGAGCGCGGGCGACACGGTGGCCACGCCGTTGCCGCCGTCGCCGATGCGCAACTCGATCGAGCCGGTTGGCGACCGTCTGGTTGCAGGCGTACCAGAGCGCCCGCGCCGACTCGGCGATCGGCTGGGGAGCTCTCTGGGTGTCGACATCGAACGTCACCACGCTGCGTGAGCCGGCCACGGCCTCGTCGATCCGGTTCTGGGTGCGGTCACGCAGCGTGTCGACGGCGACTGTGGCGAGCACGGCGACGAGCAGGATCACGAGCGCTTTGCGCATCTCCTCACCTCGTGACGGGCCGTTGCAGCAGGTCGATCGGGTCCTCGCCGCCGAGGAATCCGCCCTCGGGGGGAGCCAGCGCGGCGAGGTCCTTGCTCAGCGAGGTGGTGGTCACCCGAACGGCTGGTGAGGCGGGCGATCCGCTCGACGAGCCACGCCAGTCCGCTGGCGAGGACGCCGGCGCCGAGCAGCACCGGGATGAAGACGTTCGTCTGGTTCGGGTCGCGGAGCCAGGCGAAGCTGTTCGAGCCAGACGGCGCGGCCTCGAGCCGGGCCTTGATGCGCTCGGCCCGGCCCGCGTCGGCGACACGACGGCTGAGGCTGTCCAGCCTCGACAGCAGCAGGATCGCGACGAGACCGACCTCGGCGGCGACCATCAAGACGCCCGCGATGAGGGCCCGGTTCCACTCCCACAGCGTGAGGTAGGCGAAGAAGTACCAGATCGACGTCACCAATGTGACGAGCAGCAGGACGACACCGATCCGCCTCACGCTGCCACCTCCTGCGTCGAGCCTGCCCGGTCGATGACGGTCACCTCGCCGGTCGACCCATCGACCTCGACGATGTCGCCGTCGTGCATGGTGCCGACCGCCCCGGCCTTGCCGACGACGGTCGGCACGCCGTACTCACGGGCGAGGATGGCGAGGTGGCTGAGCGGGCTGCCGGTCTCGGCGACCAGCCCGGACAGCTGCGGGATCACCGGCGCGAGGCGCGGATCCAGTGCGGGCACGACGAGCACGACGCCGGGACCGGCGTCGGCGACGTCGGACCGGACGACGCCGCGACCCCGGCCGCCGCCGACCGGGATGCCGCTGCCCTCCACGCCGCGCACGACCGCGATCGGGGCACCGTCGGCGGCGAGGCGGAACAGCGGCGGCAATTGCGTGCGGCGCATGGCGTCGGGTCGCCCGTCCGGGTGGAACGGCTGGCCGGTGCGGAGCACGGTCTCCAACTCGTCGAGCCGGAGGTAGCGGACCGCTTCGAGGTCAGGGATGACACCGGCCGCCGCGAGCCGCCGGCCGAGCTCCGCCGCGGCACGGGCGCTGAGCTCGTGCACCCAGCGGATCCGTACCCGCAGCGCCTCGCGCGCGACCCCTTCGAACGTCGGGGCCGGCGCAGGGTCGTCGAACGGACGGCGGTGACCGCGGCGGGCGGGACCTTCACGGGCGGGATGCGCGGCGGGATCAGGGTCAGCACGATCGGTGACCGGGCGACGACCTCGTCGCTCGGCACCCCCTCGCGGGCGGCGGCAGCCAGCACGCCGAGCGCGGTGCCGGCGGCGCCCGCGGACGGGTCGGCTGTGAGCAGCGCGCCGGCGAGCGACTCGTAGCCGTGGAGGGCGCGCAGCGCGGTGCCGGCGTTGCGCAGGATCCGCAGCAGGTCCCGGTCACCGAGCGCACCGAGGGCCGGCACGGCCAGCAGGTCGCTGTCGATGTCGGCAACGAGATCGCGGGCGAGGTCGGGCAGAGCGACGGCGAGCCGGCCGACGCGCCACCCGGCGCGCAGTCGGCGGACGCCGGGGCGGGGGTCGAGCTTGCTCGGCAGCGACCGGCGTCGCGGGTCGGCGCCGAGCAGCACGAGGTCGACGGCGGGGCGGCCATCGACGCTGATGACCAACGGCGCCCGCCGCAGCCGGCCAGGCGACGAACCGCCGAGCAGGCCCAGCGCGTGACGCAGGCCGTCGCGCAGCGGATCCAGCCAGAGGTCTTCCTCGAGCGGCGACAAGGCGTCGGCGAACGTCTCGGCCAACGGCCCGGGACCGTAGAGCGGACCGCTCGCCGGGCCGTGCAACGTGGTGATCGGGCGCGACTGCAACAGGCGCACGGCGCCGCTGTCGTCGATCGCCCACTCGATGTCCTGCGGGCGGCCGGCGAGTCGCTCCAGGCGCACCGCCATCGCCGCGAGCGCCCGGAGGTCGCGATCGTCGGGCCGGTCGCCACCGGCCGCCTCGACGCGGCGACCCTTGCGGGTCAGCGTCGCCGTCCAACCATCGACCTCGCCGCCGACGAGGCGATCGGGCCCGCCGCGCACGGCGGAGACGACGATGCGGTCGGTGCGCTCGGAGATCGGATCGGCGCCGAACATGACGCCGCCCCACGTCGGCGCGAGGTAGGGCTGGACGAGCACCGCCATCTCGATGCCGCCGCCGCCCCGTGGTCGCCCGTCACCCCGTCCTTCGAGGCCAGGACGTCGGCCACGGCCTCGACGAAGGCGTCCCAGCCGCGGACGTCGAGCCTCGACACGAAGAGGCCGGCCATGGAGCTGGTCTCGCCGTCCTCCTTGGTCGCCGACGAGCGCACCACGAGCGCGGTCCGACCGTCGTCGCTCAGCGCCCGCCACGCCTGACGGACCGCGTCCCCGGTGATCGCCACGGAGTCGAGTGCGGTGGTGAGCACGAAACCGGGCAGCACCGGCAGGCCGGCAGCCGCCGACCGGGCCAGGCTCGCTGCCTTCGCCCCGACGAGGTCGAGCGAGGTCGCCTCGCCGTCGCGCAGGTCGACCACCACGGGTCGCTCACCGCCGATCTCGAACGAGGTCTCGCTTGCAATCGTTCTCATCTGCACACCCCCTTGGCCGACACACCGACTTGATCCATTGTCAACACAAGCCCGAGGGTCTGTCTTCCTCGATTGCGCCATCTGTGACCAACGGCTCACGTGCCGCCGCTGTGCCGCACTGCGAAGACGGTGGGTGAGTCCGACGGTGAACGACACGTCGTCGAGCGCAGGTCCTGCAGATCCGGTCGTCGCTCGGCGACACCGGCGGGATATGACGGGCGAGTGGCGGACAGCCTCGATGACCTGAAAGACCTCCATCCGTCACTCCTCTCCACTCGAAGTAGGCAGCTTGTCAGCCGACCGATTCGGTGGCTGCCCTCTGCCGCGATCACGTTCGACGCCACCATCACCGATCGGTCTTTTATCTCGCTGTCGAACGGCTGACATCGTTGCCGAGCGCGCCGCCGGGTTCGTCGGACCGGCGGACGGTGACCACCTGCGGTCGACTCGGCGCTGTCAGTGGGAACGCTCGATGACCTGACAGCGGTGCGGGTCGGTGCAGTCGACCGGGTCGAGTCCGCTGGCTCGTCGTGCGAGATCGGCCAGTCGTCGACGGGTGTCGCGAGTGCCGCGATCTTGTCGTCGATCTCCGCGAGGTGCCGCTCGACCAGCGCCAGTGTGTGCTCGCAGGAGCGGTTCACCGGCATCTTTCAGTTCGAGGACGCTCGTCACCTCCGCCAGCGTGAGCCCCGCGGCTTGCGCCTCGCGGATGAACTGGACGCGTTCGGTGACCTCGGGCGGGTAGTCCCGATACCCCGATGGTGTTCGTTCGGGGCGGGCAGGAGCCCGATCGATTCGTAGAACCGCAAGCGTCTTGGTCGTCACCCCGGTCGCCTCACCGACCTCGCCAATTCTCATCGCACCGAATCGTAGCCCTTGACCTTCCATCGGGATGGAAGGTTTATCGTGAGGTGTACGACGATTCATCGAGGAGGCAGCCGTGTCACCCATGACCCATCACCACCCGACCGGACAACACGAGCCACGCCTCGGCGATCGGGAGACCGTCGCCGGCGACACGCCGAGCACTCCCGACCACGCCGGCCACGACCGGCACGCCGGCCATGGAGCGCACGGCGAGGTGTTCCGCCGCTTGTTCTGGTGGAACCTGCTGCTGGCGATCCCGGTCGTCGTGTCGTCGGAAATGGTGCAGGAATGGTTCGGCTACGAACTCACCTTCTGGGGCGCCGACGCCATCGCTCCGGTGCTCGGCACCGTCATCTTCGTCTTCGGTGGCCGCCCGTTCCTGACTGGTGCCGTGTTCGAGATCCGCGAACGCACACCCGGCATGATGCTGCTGATCGCCGTCGCCATCAGTGTTGCGTTCGCGGCGTCGTGGGCCGCCACCCTGGGGGTCGGCGATCTCGACTTCTGGTGGGAGCTCGCGGCGCTGATCGTGGTCATGCTCCTCGGGCACTGGCTCGAGATGCGTGCCATCGGCCAGGCATCGGGCGCCCTCGACGCGCTCGCCGCGTTGCTTCCCGACGAAGCAGAACGGGTCACCGCCAGTGAGGTCGAGCACGTCTCGGTCGAGCGCCCTGCGACCGGGCGACGTGGTGCTCGTCCGCCCCGGCGGCCGGGTACCCGCGGACGGCACGATCGTCGAGGGCGACGCGACGATCGATGAGTCGATGATCACCGGCGAATCGCGACCCGTGCACCGCCGGCACCGGCGAACGCGTCGTCGCCGGCACGGTGTCCACCGACTCGTCGCTGCGCGATTCGCGTCGATGCCGTTGGCGACGACACCGCCCTCGCCGGCATCCAGCGACTCGTCGCCGATGCCCAGGCGTCACGTCGCGGGCCCAAGCGCTGGCCGACCGCGCCGCTGCGGCGCTGTTCTACCTGGCGATGTTCGCCGCCGTCGCGGCGATGATCGTGTGGAGCGCACTCGGGGAACCGGCCGCAGGAATCGTCGCCGTCGTGACCGTGCTGGTGATCGCCTGCCCGCACGCGCTCGGTCTCGCGATCCCACTCGTCATCGCCATCTCCACGTCGATCTCCGCTCGCGCCGGCATCCTCGTCACCGATCGGCTCGCGCTGGAACGGATGCGAAGCATCGACGCCGTCCTCTTCGACAAGACCGGCACCCTCACCCGAGGCAACCACGCCGTCGTCGACCACGTCGCCATCGCCGGCTACGACGCCGACGACGTGCTGCGCCTCGCCGCAGCCGCCGAGGGCGACAGCGAACATCCCATCGCTCGCGCCATCGTCGCCGCCGGACACGCCGCCGGGTCCGCTGCCAACCGCCACCGACTTCGCCGCACTCACCGGTCGTGGAGTGCAAGCCGACATCGACGGCCGCACCATCCGGGTCGGCGGGCCCGCCCTGCTCCGCGCAGCTCGCCAGATCACCGAACCCGACGAACTCGCCGCCACCATCGACCGCTGGCGCCGACGAGGCAACACGGTGATCTACGTCATCGACAGGCGACCGAGGTGATCGGAGCGATCACCGTCGCCGATGAGATCCGCCCCGAATCGCGGGCGGCCGATCGAGGCGCTCCACGACCGCGGCACGCGCGTCGTGCTGATCACCGGCGACGCGCAACAGGTCGCCGACGCGATCGCCGCCGACCTCGGCATCGACGAAGTGTTCGCCGAGGTGCTCCCCGCCGACAAGGACGCCACCGTCGCCGCACTCCAAGCACGCGGACTGCGCGTGGCGATGGTCGGCGACGGGGTGAACGACGCCCCGGCCCTCGCCCGCGCCGACGTCGGTATCGCCATCGGCGCCGGAACCGACGTCGCCATCGAATCCGCGGGCGTCGTCCTCGTCTCCGACGACCCACGAGGTGTCACCGGCGTCATCGACCTCTCCACCGCCAGCTACCGGAAGATGGTCCAGAACCTCATCTGGGCCACCGGCTACAACCTCGCCGCCATCCCGATCGCAGCCGGCGTCTTCGCCTTCGCCGGGATCACCATCCCGCCCGCCCTCGCCGCCATCGCCATGTCGTTGTCGACGATCATCGTCGCCGCCAATGCCCAACTCCTCCGCCGACTCGACCTGCGTCCGCCACCCATGAGCACTGGCTGAACCGGCGGTGGTACCCCTCCGTCGTCGCCGCTCCTCCGGCGTCGGTGACACTCAAGGGGTGGTGGCATTCGGGCTCGGCAACAACGAGGGTTCCTTTCTGGCCCATTGCCGTGTGACCTGGAACGTCGCACCACATGTTGTACGACCCGACGTCCAGATCGACGCTCACGGTCTGGTCCTCACCCGGCGCAAGGTCACGCGTGCCACGTCCACCCACGGTCAGGTTGTGCTCGATGCCGTCGGTGTTGGTGACGTGCAGATTCACCACGCCGGTGCCGATGGTGACCAGGTTCGGCGTGATCACGTAGTTCCCGAGTTCGATGTCGACGGTCGGCGCATCGGCCCGATTCGAGTCGGCGCCTCCACACCCGGAAAGTGAAGCCAGGGCGGCGGTTGCGGCGAACACGACGACGCCACTTCGGCACAACAGGTTGTGGGTCATGTCGTCAGTGTCGGCGCCGACCAGCGCGGCACAGTAGGGGCCTTTGGCACGACTCCTCGAGATTGGGTGCTGACCGCTCAGTCGGCGCAGAGCAGACCATGTCGCTACCTCAAAGCCGGAACGGTTCGACGAGGCGTCCGCGAGGGCCGCTTCTGTCAGTACCGCGGAAGCCAAGAACTGGTCGGCGCTCAACGGCTCGTGTCAGGGGTACTCAGCCATCAGTCTCAGTGTCCGCGAGGAACCCGATCGGTCGCATATAGGACCTGGTCCTTGAGCAGTGCCCTACTTGAGGATCGAGGACTGAGCGCCGACGACGCGCAGCAGTCGGGCGTCGTCGGGCAGGATGAACCCGGATTGCACCGCGGACTGGGTGGCCTGGTTCCACGCCGACGACGAAGCCCCCGTGGCTGCCGTACAGCGCCGCGAGCTGCTCCGCCGTGAAGGGCGCGGTGGTGCCGAAGAGCCCGCAGAACTGCGTGCCCGCTCTGCCCGAAGCCGCTGAGCGTGGCCACCGCGGCGTCGACCGCCGGGGTGCGGATGCCGCCGAGCACGTTGCCGTTGGCGTCCAGGGCGTACTGGACCGGCTGGATGCTGACCGTCTCCAGACGTGGCGCCGCCGGGGCGGCGTGCCGTCGGCGACCCAGCGGTTCAGGTTCGCCATCGCGGAGCGCAGCACGAAGGTCTGCGGGCCCGGTGTTGATCGGCGAGGCGCAGGTGAAGCTCGGGCTCGGCTGGTTGGTCGGGTGCAGCATGAGTCGAACCACTCCGCCACCGACCCACGCTCGCCGACGTCGTTCCGCCCCGTCGACAGGCCGTACTGGTCGAAGTGCGCCGTGCCGGCCACCTCCCACAGCCGGTAGATCGGCGCTGTCCGCCTGGCGCGCCAGCAGGCCGCCGGCGTCGGTCTCGGTCTGGAAGACCAGCACCGGCACGTCGAGGTCGTCGCGGATGAAGGTGGGCGACGGCGTGCGTCACCGCTGGCAGCGGCGCCTGCGACAGCGCCGCACCGCCCGCGCCACGGCTGTACACGAAGTAGCCGTCGTAGACGCCGCACGAGCGGGTGCACGGCGTCGATGTAGGTGACGAGGCGCCCGGCCGACTGCGACTCGCCGACCGCGATCAGCGCTCCGGCTGCCAACCCGCCGAGCACGACGTCGGGGTGGTCGCGGATCGCCTGCCCGGCCTGAGAGAACATGTCGTAGGAGTAGCTGTCGCCGGGATGGATGAGCGTCCCGTACCGAGCCGGATCGCCGGCCGCCGGGCAGCGCCGGCGGTGCAGGCGCGCACTTGAGCTGGTTGACGCCGACGGCCTGCGCCGAGACACCCACCCAGGCGTAGCCCCGACGGATCAACTCGACGTGCGTGTGCATCCAGGCCGGGCCGGCGTCGGCCCCGCCGCTGACGTTGAGCCACTCGACGACGACGGTGCCGTTGAAGTCGCGGTCGTCGACCGGCCGGTTCACGACGATCCGCGTCTTGTAGGGCTGCGGCGACGACCGGCGCGACCGTCCACTGCCGTCGGACGTGAGCGGCGCCGGCGACGAGTAGGCGTTCGCCATTCCCTCGAGGAAGAACTCCGACCGCGTGTAGCCGACCGACGCGAGGTCGAATGCGGTGTCGCCGGGCAAGAGCGTCGTACCGGGGATCGGGCCGGTGATCGTCGGTGACGCGGCATCGGCGAAGGCCGCTGTCGACCCCGGAAGGGCAGCCACGAGAAGCACACCGAACAGAACGCAGATGAGACGTCGCACCACGGATCCCCCCATGTTGGATTGCGAATCCCGATTTCTTACCACAGCGGTGAACCGGTCCATTCGTCGTGGACACGCGGTCAGTCGGCTCGCTGCCGTCGTATCTGGTGGGTGTCCTCGACATCTACAAACGGTGTTGGTCGGGACCTTGGCGACAGTCCTTGAGGAGACGTAATGAGCATCGTGCATCAGATCGATCTGCCGTTGTGGGGCGGCGGCGACGTCCTTGGCGACCGCCAGGCGGGATCGTCACGCGTCGCGCACTGAACGCCCGTTTCTCACGTGAGGACGGCAACGACGTGCCGGTGGGCCACGTGCTTCGTCCGCTGTGGCGGGGCCGTGTCCATGAGCTTGCGCTCACGGTGTTTGCCCCGGCCGTGCTGGTACTTGTGGTGTCAGCGGACGGCTCCGTCGGGACGCGAATCGGAATCGGTGTCTACGCCGTTGGGCTCTGCTCGATGCTGTTCGTGTCGGCCACGTATCACCGGTGGGTCCACGGCTTGCGGGCGAGATGTGCGTGGCGTCGAGCGGACCACGCCACGATCTTCGCGGGGATGGCTGGGTCGGCGACGCCAATAGTCATGTGCGCCTTGCGTGGTGTTGCCGGAATCGTGCTGCTCGGCGCCATTTGGTCAGCAGCGGTCATCGGTGCGAGTTGCAAGCTCGGCCGCTGGTGGCGCGGCGACCAGGTGGGGACGATGATGTACGCGTTGACGGCGGCGCTGTGCGCCCTCGCTGTCCCGGCGCTCTGGCTCCGTCATGGGTCGGGACCCGCGCTGCTCGTCGTTGCCGGCGGGGCGATCTATCTCGTCGGTGCTGTGTGTTTCGCTCTGCATTGGCCGACGTTGCGCCCGACGGTGTTCTCGTTCCATGAGGTGTGGCATGTCTTCACGGTTGTCGCCGCCGGACTCCAATTGACGGCGATATGGATCCTGGCCACCTGACAAGGTCGGCCAGACTTCAGGGGTGGATGCGATGGCGACGCTCATCGAGCACGGAATGCTCCTCGAGTCCGCTCGCGGACCGTTGCCGAATGTGGCCGAACTCGTCGCCGGCGAACGGATCAGTGGGAGTTGGTGGGCGCACCCATCGAGCCATGCGATCTTCGACGCGATCAACTCCCTCGCGGATTCGCCGGATGTCGTCAGGACCAGGTTGGTGAACGGGAAGATCACGCTCATCCACCGTCGCGTCTGGCCTGCATTGGTCCGCACTGCGGACGGGTTCCCGATCGAGCGGCTGGCGGCGATCCGAGAGGAGCACACGGCCACGGGGGCCCATCGCGCCATCAAACAGGACTTCCCGGATTGGGTTCCGCCCGACGTGCTGCGGGAATCCGAGCGCCTGTCGGAGGACGACGCGCTCGCCGTGCTTCCCGCCTGTGTCCGGCTCATGCGAGAAGCATGAGCGTGCCTCCCAGTAGCCGATCGGATTGACCTCGCGGCGGGCTAACTCGGTGGCTTTGGAATGTACGGCGGAGCAACTCCCCAGCCCCACCGTGGGACCGGCGCATCCTCGACGACGTCGGCATCGTCCTGGGAGTTCTGGAGCGCCAGGCGGGTGCCCCACTCGACGTAGCCGACAAACGCCGCCCGAAACTCAGGATCATCCGGCAATCGGGCGTCGTCAGCGGCTTGACTCATCGTCGAAGCGAAGCGAAAGCGCTGCTCTGCGGTGATCCGGAGGTTTCGGTGATGGGAGAGCATCCGGGGATAGCCGCCCAGTCGTTCCGTGTAGTCGGCAGGTCCGCCAAGCACCTCGGACCACCACAGACACGACGTGAGTTCTGTGGTCCTCGCTGACGCCGCCCGGAAACAACGGACTGAGCAGATCATCTCCTTCGACGCGGTCGTAGAAGGCATCGATCAACCGTCGAACAGCAGGGGTGCCACCGGCCCATTCGAAGAGAGTGGGCTCGTCGCTCATCCCCGCAGCGTATTGACGACGACACCACGGACCGGTCACGGCGGGAAGCCGGCGCCTTGTGGGAATACTTGCGCGCGCAATGAAGTTGGAATGGTTGCGTTCATTGAAAGGACCAGAAATGACCACCACCTCGAGCATCGATCGAAGCACACTCCGACCAGTCGCCGACGTTCGTCGGCGGCGGCGCTACCACTGGGTCGGCGACGGATTCCGCGTCGAGGGCCTGTTCTCCCCGAGCGATCGCCTGTCGAGCATGCTCGACCCGTTCCTGTTGCTCGACTACCACTCCCCCTTCGAGTACTCGCCGACCGACGACGCCGCGCGGTGTCGGGGTCCATCCCCACCGCGGGTTCGAGACCGTCACCCTCGCCTTCGACGGCAGCGTCGCCCACCACGACAGCACCGGCGCCGGTGGCGTCATCGGCCCCGGCGACGTGCAATGGATGACCGCCGCCTCAGGAATCCTCCACAAGGAGTATCACGACGCCGACTGGGCGCGAACGGGCGGCCGCTTCCACATGGCGCAGCTGTGGGTCAACCTGCCCGCCGACCACAAGATGGACACGCCCCACTATCAACCACTGACCGCCGAGCAGATCGGCCAGCTCGATCTCGCCGACAACGCCGGGACCGTACGCGTCGATCGCCGGAAACTACGACGGCCACACCGGCCCGGCGGTGACCTCCACACCGATCAACCTGTGGGACGTCGCACTCACCGCTGGCGCCTCGATCGCCCCCCACGTCGCCGCTGATCACAACGTCGCCGTGCTCGCCATCGACGGCACCGTGACCGTGAACGGCGTCGATCTCTCCATCGGCCAGCTCGCAGTCCTCGACCGCAGCCGGCCCGGATCAACGACGGGGTCGAACTCACCACCATCGGCGGCGGGCGAGCACTCGTCATGACCGGCCAACCGATCGGCGAGCCCGTCGCCGCTCACGGGCCGTTCGTGATGAACACGCGCCAACAGCTCATCGAAGCCGTCGACGACTTCCAAGCCGGGCGCTTCGGCCGCCTCGACGATTGACGGTTTCCCTCTGTCCGTGGGCACGACGCGCGGCTACGATTTTCGCACGTCGGTCGGGAGAGGACCTGCCTACGGGGGCAGGGGCGTCGTTCGACAACGAGGAGATGAAAGATGGGAGGATCCCATGCGTGTGAGTCGTCGCGCCGTATGCGCTTCGTCAGCCGTGGCCTGCGTGCTGCTGCCCTTGACCGTCACTGCCCCGGGGTGTCGGCCCAATCGGAGCCCGTGGTGATCGCCACGGGCCTCAACAGCCCACGGCATCTGGCCTTCTCGCCGAACGGCGACCTGTATGTCGTCGAGGCGGGCCGTGGCGGACCGCGGCCTGGTGACCCAGGGACGCCGAACTGCGAGGAGCACCCGCTTGGTCTGTTCTGCCTCGGCGCGACCGGGAGCGTCACACTCGTCGACGAGGACGGCCCCGACGAGCGTGTCCTGACCGGCTTGCCGTCGATCTCGAACGGCGCCGAGCCGGTCGGCCCTGAGGCGCTCGGCCCGTCCGACATCGCCTTCACCGGCAACCAGAAGTTCGTCCTGAGCATCGGCGTGGGCGGCAGCGACACGTTCCGCGCCGGGTTCGGCGCAGACGGCGCGCTGCTCGGCACGCTGGTGACCGGCAAGCTGAAGCACGACGGGTGGTCGCTGTTCGCCGACGTTCTGGCCAACGAGGCCGCCGCCAACCCCGACGGCACCGACATCGACAGCAACCCGGTGGGGATCGTGCGCCAGGGCGAGGGCTACCTCGTCGCCGATGCCGGCGCCAACGCCATCGTGCGCGCATCCCACAAGGGGACGTTCACGACGGTCACCACGCTGCCACCGGGAGCGCGTTGGCGCCCCCGTTCCTCGGGCTGCCACCTGGCACGCAGATCCCGACCGACGCCGTGCCGACCTCGGTGGTCCAAGGGCCGGACGGCGCGTACTACGTCACGCAGCTCACCGGCTTCCCGTTCCAGAAGGGCGACGCCAACATCTGGCGGGTGGTCCCCGGCCAGGCGCCGACGGTGTACGCCTCGGGACTCACGAACCTCACCGACCTGGCCTTCGCCGACGACGGGTCGCTGTACGCCGTACAGATCTCCGTCGAGGGTCTCCTCAACGGCCCGATCGGCGCGCTCGTCAGGATCAACCCCGGGAGCAGCCAGCACGAAACGATCGCGGGCGGCCTGTTCGCGCCCTATGGCGTCGCCCTTCGGGGCGACTCGGCCTACGTGAGCACCTGCACGGTGTGCGCCGGCGGCGGCGAGGTCGTCGAGGATCGCGCTCGACGTAGAACACCACTTCTTCTTCGACTCCGCGTCCGGCCCATGCCCGCACGGAGACTGGTCTACCGTCATCGGATGGAACTCCTGGAAGGCGTAAGGAACCGACTCGAATCCGACCTGGTGGTGTGGCTGACCACGATCACCGACGACGGTGCGCCGGCGCCGTATCCGGTGTGGTTCGTCGTGGACGGCGAGGACGTCGTCGTCTTCAGCCAGCCGAGCGCGGACAATCCACAACATCGCTCGACGACCGCTGGTGTCACTGCACTTCAACTCGGACCCGTTTGGTGGCGACGTGTGGGTTCTCACGGGCAAGGCGAGCACCACGCCTGAGGTAGCGCCGAGCGGCGTGCCTGGCTACATCGACAAGTATGGCGAGAGCATCGAGCGCGATCTGAAGACGACGGTTGCCGCGATCGACGCCACGTACAACACGGAGATTCGATTTCGTCCCGAGCGGGTCATCACGGTCTGAGGC
>CAWHJP010000017.1:0-228984 GCA_963829675.1 Ilumatobacteraceae bacterium | reverse complement strand
GCTCCGAGGAACAGGGGAGTGTCGTCCTGGTCGACGAGCATGGCCAGGCCGCGGTCCGCCCCGGTCCCCGGCTTGCGCTGCTGCAGGCGGACGTACGCCGCCAATTGGTGGTGCCCGTCGGCGACCAACGGACGGGCCGGGCCGAGGTGTTCGCCGAGCTGGGGCGACCACCTCCGGGTCGCGGATGCTCCAGAGTCGGTTGTGGCGCTCCGCGCGATCACGGAAGTCTCGGTCCGGGTGGGGTACTCGATGACGTCGTGCACCAGGGCGCGCACCGGAGCGGGGCCGCGGTGGACGAGCAGGATCGGGGCTGGGTTGAGCTTCATCTCGGCCATCCGTGCCGCAAGCTCGGAGGCCTGGGACTCGTGCACTCCCTCATGCGGCAGCACCACCCGGTCGGCAGGCGTCCGCGGACCGCCCGTGACATGTCGAACGCCCCCACCAGGCCCCGCACCGTGAGCCCGCCCGAGGTGTACTCGTGCAGGTAGAGGCCCGCGTTCCGGGTCGCGGGTGATGTGCCCCTGCCGCTCCCAGCGCTTCAGCCGGGAGGTGACGTCGCGGTACGGCCGAGCGAACGCGCGGGCTGAGGCCGGATCGCCGACCCGCTTGGGGGACAGCACGATGCCGCGGAACGGGTGGAGTCGGAACGGGCCGGCGACCTCGCCCACCCCCTCCGAGCCCCTTGACCGCATCGGAACATCGTAGGGTGCGGGTCCGTGCGTGGATCGGGGAGGTGACGGGGTGCTCGAGGCGAGCCCAGGTCGGCTGGTCGACCTCTACGACCTGCTCATGTTCGACCTGGACGGCGTCGTCTACGTCGGGGACGACGCGGTCCCGGGCGCTCCAGAGCACCTGGCCCGGGCTCGTGCCGAGGGCGCGCACGTCGCGTTCATCACCAACAACGCCTCGCGACCTCCCCAGGCGGTCGCCGACAAGCTCACCGGACTGGGGGTCCAGGCCGAGGCGTCCGACGTGGTCACCTCGGCCCAGGCGGCCGCGCACGTGCTGCTCGAGCGGCACGGAGTCGGGGCTCGCGCCAGAGGACCGCCCTGGCGCCGATCACCGCGACAACGCCTCGGCGACCGACCGGGCGCTGCGTACCGACCTCGACGACCACGTGCTGCGGTGGCGGTACGGCCTGCACGACCTGCACTACCGGATCGTCCACGACGAGCACGCCAGCATCGTTGTTCGGCTGCGCCGTCGCGGGGACGCCAGCGAGCTGGTCGTGGCCGACCAGTTCGGCAGCGCGGAGAAGCAGACCGGCTGGCTGGCCGGATCGCACGTGAGCTCGACGCGACGTACGCGCTGCGCCTCGGCGCACCCGACCCGCGCCACGGGTTCCTCCCCCTGCCCAACGCCGGCCCGATCCTCACGTGGCGAGCCCTCGCCGACCACGGTCCGCCCCCACTGCCGAACTGGAAACTCCGCCTCGGAGACGTCGAACTGTTCTGACGCTGCCGGCGTCTTGCCGCGGCGCGCAACGACGCATCCTTACGCCGGCCCCGGCCGATTTACCGAGCATCGTGACTACCCCGAATTGCGTGCCATCGACTGTGTCAGCCCGCCCCGCCGAAACGGGACGGGCGCTGGTTAGTGCGTGGGTCAGGCGGCGTTGGCCGCGACGTACACGTGGAACACCGCGATGCCGCCGACCTTGAAGCCGTCACCCGGCAGGGTGTCGGGCAGGATGAAGCCAGCGTTCGGGGTGAACACGAGGCGGTAGCGGGTCACCGGGCCGGACTCGTCGGTGCCACCGTGGGTCAGGAACTCGTCGCCCGAGGTCAAGGTGACCTTGGAGCCGACCTTCCAGGTGCCGTTGTGGTGGTCACCGAAGTTCACGACGCCGTCGGCGCCGTAGCCGGTCACGGTCGGAACAGTGAAGTCGCTGGTGAAGGTCCAGAAGTCGATGTGCCACTGGCCATCGTTGAGCGCGACATAGCCCTTGTCCGGCGTGTAGGAGACCCAGAACTGCCATGCCATGTTGCGGGTGACGTTGACGTCCTCGGTGATCGGGACGTTCTGGTCGTAGCCCTGCACGCCGTACAGGTAGGTCTTGACGTGGGGGTGAACGGCACGGTGACGTTGGCGAGCGGGGTGTAGGCGACGTTCGTGGTGTCGAACTGCGGGAGGGTCACGCCGCAGTTCACGCCCTGCACGGCCTCGTGGAACACGCTGTTGGTCTTGTTCCCGTCTTGGACGTAATCGACGACCTTGCCCTTGACGACGACGTCCTTGTGGGTCCCGGCCGTGCGTTGGCTCGGTGGCCCACTGGGTCGGGCCGGTCCACTGACGTCAGGCTTGACTACTTGTAGAACGTCTCGGTGTAGGCGGCTGCTTCCTTGACGGGCGAGCAGGCCGGGTCGGTCGAGAGGATGGTGTCCGCGCTGGCCGAGCCAGCGGCGGCGAGCGGGGTGGCGATCGCGGCGGCGGCCGAGAGGCCGAGGAGAATCTTCCTCATGGTGTGGGTATCTCGTTCCTTGTCAGTGTGTGACATTTGTGTCGACGACCTGGATGGCCTTCGAGCTGTTTGGATACTCGCACCCTATTCCGCTTCTAAATCGATTGTTTAGGGCCCTAATCTATAGTTGTTGTACTCGACGCCCGGCGGGACGCCGACGTTCAGATCGATCGCGCACGGACGCAGGAGCACCAACCGGATCCTCGATCGCTGGGACAACCCACGAGGCAACCTCGAACGTGCCCACGAGGTCACCTCAGCGCTCGACGGCTGGAAGAACTGGGCGACGGTCACGTCTGTCGACCCGGACCACATAGCCCGCCGGTCGCCGTCCTCGACGACAGCAACCAGCCCGGCCATCGCGAACTCGCCGCCCCACTCAGCGAGTGGGTACGTCGACACCATCCCGCACTCGTGAGAGAACCCGTGATCGAGCGACCCGGTATCGATCTCAGCATCGGGCTCTGAGGCTCTCAGGGCATCGAGGGTTGAGCGTGTTCGACCATGAAGCGCACGCATGGGGTGGCCCGCTGCGGCCAGCTGGGGCTCTGACTCGAGCAAGTTCGGCCGGGGCGGCTTCCCGACGCGTCGGCGGTATAGCCGCTCGATCGTCGTACGGTTCCGCGCACCGCAGCTCGCCGGAACATCGAGGCGCCGACCGCGTAGGTCCCATCGCGCACGCCACTGCTGCGCCAGTCGTCCCGAAAGCGGTTGGATGGCGTGCTCAATGTCAGCCGGTCGGCGCTGCCTGGCTCGACGGCGCTACTCGTCGTCGTCGCCCTGCCGGGCGGACTTTCTCCGCTCGATCAGCCAGTGGATCTCGTGGGTGTCGGGGTGCCGCCACTCGCGCAGCCGGTACTCGAAACCCGGTAGCAGCACGAGCGGGATCGGATCGGGCGATGCCGGAGCGACAGCCCCACGACGATCTTGGCGTCAACGGGGATGAACGGAGACTGGGCCGGGATCGGTCCCGTCACGACTTCCACAGGGTCTCCATAGGGGCGAGGCATGTGACGACAGTAACACACACTTGGGGTTCTTAGGCCCTGAAAGAACTTCGCTTTAGAAACGAAATAGTAGGCCGATAGCACTACGACGAAAGTCGGAGGCCAACGGGGCTCCGGCATGGAACCTCAAAGGACAGTCAATGAAGAAGAAGATTTTGCTGGGTGGCCTCGCAGCCGCTGCCCTGCTCGTAATCGCACCACTCGCTGCTGGTACCGCCAACGCCGCTGATGGCGACCAATTCATCGTGACGGCAATTTCACGACGGCTGCCACTCACCGGCTGGGTCGACGACCCGAATCACAGCTACGGATCTCCATCCGTTCAACCAGTTCGCACTCCGGCGTACGACCCGGCTTGTACACGGTCGCCTCCAACCCGAGATCTGTCCACCATGCTGGCCCACGTCCCCGAGGGTGACCCGCAGCTGATCGTCAACGGCTTCACTGACGACCACCCAGACTGTCTGGCAGCAGGCCATCACCCCGCCGACGTGTGTTGCCGGCTGAACATTTACTTCCACTTCAGGCAGGAGGCGACGAACGTCCTCTCCCGTCACCAGGCGGCGGTGACCTGGCGCGAACCTCTCGGTCAACATCAACGGCATCGAGTCGTTCGTCACCGATCTGACCACCTCCAGCCCGACCCTTCCCACGTCGTCCAATCGACTGTGGACCACCATGCCGAGTCACCTCGATCGGTCTCCATCATGAACAACGGTGTGGCGTTCACGGCAACGACTTCTCCATCGATGACATCTCGCTGAAGCAGGTCGGTGAGCTGTGAGCCGATCACGCCTCCGTGCGAAGAGATCACGTGGTGTGTGGTTCAACTACAAGGGCAAGTTCACCGGCACCGACCGCCCCTGCACTGCAACGTCGCTGAACGTCCGATGAGACCGCTCTCGGCGGCACCCTCCGATGGGCCACTACGTGACCGTGCGTGGCCTCGACGCCCCGTATCGAGTTCGGCAAGGCCAAGGGCTTCGGCGACGGTCCGTCTGGAAGGACATGGGCACGACTTGCACGGTCTGATCACCAGATCGAACTGTACTACTCGAAGGACGCCGAGCCCACGAGGGCTGGGGGTTCTTCCTTTTCCTACCACCTGTCCATGTACGCGAATGTGAACGTTGTGGCCCCCGGCTGTCCCTGGTACTTCGACCCTCCCTGCTCCCGGCACCAGCCTACGCCTGACGACCGCCAACAGCTGCCGACCCACGGCTTAGTAGGTGGAAGGAGACTACGCCCCCGCCAGTAGTTCGCTGAGCCAGGTCGCCCGGGATCTGTGACACTCCATTGGTAGACTAACGCCTAGAAGGCCACGGTCCCGGTGACGACACGCGTTCACGAGATCCCAGACCCGACACGCTATGACATCCGGGTGCGGCCCAAGAGTCGAGTAGGCGCTGATCCATCCCAGCTCGTCAGGACTTGGGCCCGCCGTTGCCATGCCGGTGAGGGTGGCGTAGTCGCCGTCCTACAGCACCCCAGGCCTCCGCGAGGGTGGCCTCGGAGCCCGCTAGCTGCGCCTTGACGAGTTCGGCATGTCTCGTTCCGTCTCGCCCGATGCTCTCTCGCGTTTGCAGGGCCCGTCGTCAGTCGCCGAACAGGGCGGCGATCTTGTCGGCGCCGTCTCGTCGCACCGCTTGAGGGACGTGCGAGTACGTGTCGAGCGTGACGGCGATCGCCGAGTGGCCGAGCTGCTCCTGCACCACCTTGGGATGCACTCCCGCTTCGAGCGCCAACGTCGCCATCGTGTGGCGGGTGTCGTGCAGACGGATCTTCGGGACGCCCGTTTTGGCCACGGCGTCGGCGAACATCTTCGTGAACCGGCTCGGGTGGTACGGCACACCGGCTTCGTCGACGAACAGGTAGCCGCTGTCGGTCCATGCCGGGCCGAGCAACAAGCGCTCCTGGCGTTGACGATTGAGGTGGCCGCGTAGAACGGCTGTGGTGACCGGGGCGAGCAGCAGCTGACGGTGGCTGTTCGCCTTCGGCGCGGTGATCACCTCTTCGTAGTCCGCCGCGGTGCGTTGCTGGGCGACGGTGAGGGTGCCGGCTTTCAGGTCGACATCGCTCCATCGCAGGCCGGCCAGCTCGCCGCGTCGCATCCCGGTGTGCAGTGCCAGCGCCCACAACGCAACGAGACGGTCGTCGGCGAGGGCGTCGAGGAATCGCTTGGCGTCGTCGGCCGTCCAGACTTTCAGGACCTTGGTCGTGCCCTTCGGGACTCGGACTGCTGACACCGGGTTGACGACGAGCATGTTCCAGCGCACCGCGTCGGCCATCGCCCGGTGCAGAACGCGGTGCGCCAGCTTGACCGTGTTGGTGGCGAGTGGTTTGCCGTCGTGCCGACCGGACTCGAGCAGGACGCCGTGCCACTTCTTGATGTCCATGGGCGTGAGTTCGCCGAGACGTATCGACCCGAGGTGTGGGTTGATGTGATGCCGTACCGAATTGGCGGTAGCTGACCCACGCGGTCAAGGCGACTTCGGACTTGACCCCGTCGACCCACGTGTCGAGAAATTCGCGGAGCGTGGTGCGCGTCGGCGCGACGAAGGTGCCGCGTTGCAGACCGGCCTGCGCGTCGTTGAGCGCCGCCTCGGCTTCCTTCTTTGTCGCGAATCCACTGGCCTCGCGTTGCCGTCGCTTACCGCGATCGTCGAACCGAGATCGATGCGGTAGCTCCATGTTCCACCCCTGGTTCGAGGCTTGCGAACACTCCCTCGCATGCCCACATCGTAACCGTTTCGTGGGATTCTGTGGGCATTTTGTGGGCACGGAGCCGGTTTGCACATCGTATCAAAGAGTAAAATACCCTCTGACCTGGTGTTATTACTGGAGCCGGGTGCGAGGATCGAACTCGCCACCTCATGATTACAAATCAAGTGCTCTACCAACTGAGCTAACCCGGCGACGACCGGAAGGTTATCGCGCCGGCTCAACAGGACGACCTGCTGCCCACCACGGCGGTCCTCGCTCGACGAGGAAACGTGAGCAGCGACAGGCCGCCGATCACGCTTGTTCGCATGACCGTTCGATGACGAATGGCACGAGCCGAGTACTAGGACCGTCTCTGCCCCAACGGGCGTCGCGGGTGGGTTCGGCCGCTCTCGACCCGACTCGACCACGCCGCCGATATCCGTCCTCGCCAACCGAGACTCGGCGGCGCGGGCGGCCGACCCTCGCAGCATCATCGCGCCGACCATGGCGAGCGTGCCCGGGATCCAACGGCAGCATGCGGAAAGCGGTGTGTCACCCGCGACGGTCGACAAGGCCGTGCTCGGCCAGGCGATGTGCCTCTCACTGTCGGTGGTGACCGCCGCACGGTACGTCGCCGCGAGTGGCCAGCACATCGAGGGCGGCCACGCAGCGCGGTCGTAGCACGATGGTCCGGTTGTCGCCCGCGGAGGGTCGACCGCACAGTGGTGTCACGGGATTACACGGGCAGACACCGACCCACAGCACCGACCAGAAGGAATCAGAATGACAATCCAGACACCCGGATTCAACGTTGATCAACCCGTTGACCGCACCGTCGACACGCAACGTGTCGAAGACCAGCCAAGATGGGCCTCCTCGCACTCTTCGCCGCGATGTTGTGCTTCTTCGTCATCCCGTCGACGACCAGCTTCGCCAGCGGTGGAGGACGGCGGCGGCGGCGGTGTTGCCGGCAAGTGCGGCCGCATCACGTCGATCTCGGCCTCGCCGGTCAAGCTGACCGCATCGACGGACGGTTACACCGCCAGCCCGCTGCAGATCAGGGGCCAGGTGTACAACTGCTCGATCTACCTCCAGCGGTACTGGGTCGACTTCAGCGAGCCGACCAACACCAACACCAGCTGCAAGGCCGCGTTCTCCGTGTTCCCCTCCACCGTGTGGTCCTCCGGCTCGTCCCAGAGCTTCTCGGCGAGCGGGAACATCACCAAGATCCCGGTTGCCAGCTCCGAAGGTTGCGTGGGCGCACACACCGTCACCGCGGTGCTGCGCAGCCGCACCGACGGCTCCGTCCTGTCGACCGTGAACGTCAACTACACGGTCTCGCTCTAACAGAACGCTGACCCGAGCCCAGGTCGACAACGGCGTCAAGTCGTCGTCGATCTGGGCTCGACGTCGTTTTCGGGCGAATCACCCGAATGCGATCGAGATCAACCGGTGTTCGTCGGCCGCCGCCGGGCCCGCGTCACCTCGAAGAGCGACACCGCGGCCGCGGCCGCCACGTTCAGCGAGCTGACGCGACCGAGCATCGGGATCGACACGACCGTGTCGCACCGCTCACGCGTGAGCCGGGCGATGCCCGATCCTTCGGCACCCAACACGAGACAGACCGCCTCGGTGGCGAGGTCGGCGATCTCGTAGATGTCACGATCGGCATCGTCGTCGAGCCCCACCGTCCAGACCTTGTGGTCGGAGAGCTGCTTCAACGTCGCCGGCAGACCGGGGATCAGCACCATCGGCACGTACTCGATGGCGCCGGCCGACGCCTTCGCCACCGTCGGGGTGATGTGCACCGCCCGATGTCGTGGCAGGAGCAGCCCGGTGACACCGGCCGCATCGCAGTTCCGGATGATCGCTCCGAGGTTGCCCGGATCGGTCACGCCGTCGACGGCGACGAGGAACGGTTTCGTCTTCGCCGTTCCCCGCATGAGCGCGCCGAGGTCGGCCTCCGGGAGTTCCGCGGCGTGGGCCAGCACACCCTGCGGCGCCTCGCTCCGCGCCTCGTGCTCCAGCTTCGCCCTCGCCGACGTGGCGCAGCGGCACGCGCCGCGCCGCGGCGATCTCGACGATGTCGGCCACGCCCGCATCGCCCTCGAGTTCCGCGCTGATCCAGATCTCGTGGACCTTGCGCCGCTCGGCGATCAGCAACTCGCGCACCGCCTGACGACCTTCCACCTGACGCCCGCCGAGCCCCTTGGCCCCCGGCGACGCACCCGACGGCTTCGATGATCGGTGGTCCCGCGACGGTGCGCCCGGCATCGGCCCCCGCACCGACCTCCCCTGCCCGCCCGACGATGCCGACCTGCCCGTCGATGGCGGCCTGCCCGTCGATGCTGACCGGGCCGACGATGATGACCTGCCCGACGATGCCGACTTGCCCGACGGGGCTGGCCTGCCCGTCGTTGACGGCTTGCCCTGCTTGCCCGACGGGGCTGGCCTGGGGGAACCCGACCTGCCCTGGTTGGCCGGCGGTCTCGGTTTTCCCGGCTTCCGGGCGGGGGGACGACTCATGGGGTCTCCTTCGGTTCGCGGGCAATCAGTGCCGTGGCGAAGCAGACGATGCCCTCGCCGGCACCGATCGCGCCGATGCGCTCGGCGCGGTTTCCCTTGACCGACACGGGTGCGCCGACGGCGGCGGTCAGCGTCGACTGCATCTCGTCGCGGCGAGGAGCGAGCTTCGGCTGTTCACAGACGACGGCACAGTCGATGTTGATCGGGACACCATGCTGTCCGCGGCGAGCACGGCGACGACGTGGCGCAGCATCACGATCGAGTCGGCACCCGCCCAGCGCGGGTCGGTGTCGGGGAAGTGCACGCCGATGTCGCCGAGGCCCGCCGCGCCGAGGAGTGCATCGGCGCAGGCGTGCGCGACCACGTCGGCGTCGCTGTGACCGACGAGGCCGCGCTCGCCCGGGAACTGCACGCCACCCAGCACCAGCACGCGAGCCGGGTCGTCGCTGAACCGGTGGATGTCGAATCCCTGACCGACTCGAATGTCGGGAACCACGGTCACGTCGACGCGCCGATGGTCCGCCGCGCCCACTCGAGATCGTCGGGCTCGGTGATCTTCCGGTTCGTCGGCTCGCCGGCGACTACGACGACCCGGCCACCCATCGCCTCGACCAGCGCGGAGTCGTCCGTGGCCGAGCCTCCCTGCCCGTGAGCCGCGCGAAGCATTGCCGCGCGGAAGGCCTGCGGGGTCTGCACCGCCACCAGGGTCGTCCGGTCCAGCGTTGCAGTGACGTCGCTGCCGTCCACGACCTTCACCGTGTCGGTCACCGGCACGCCGGGCACCGCGCCGTCGGCGCCGTCGCGGATCGCGTCGACGACCCGGCCGTAGAGCGCCGCCGATGCCAACGGACGAGCCGCGTCGTGCACGCAGATGATCGTCGCCTCCGCCGGCACCGCGGCGAGCCCGCGACGCACCGACTCGCTGCGCGTGGCCCCTCCGGCGACCCCGTGCTCGCGCTCCGCATCGGCGGCCGGCACGACCACGACCACGCCATCGGATGCTCGTTCGGCTACCTGACGTGATACATCGATCACGCGCCGACCCTCGTCGAGCGGCTCGTACTGCTTCGGCGCACCGAATCGTTCGCCCGTGCCGCCGGCCACGACGATCGTCCACACGCGTTCTGCACCAGGCACATCGCCGGAGGGTAGTACCGTGACCGATGTCATGGCTCACGAAGAGACCCTCGCCCGTACCGACTTCTTCGCCGACGCCGATCCGAACGTGCTCGCTTCGATCGCCGCCGCCGGGACGGAGCACCACCTGATCCGGGGTGACGTCCTCTTCCAGGAGGGCGACCCGCCCGACGCGATCTACCTCGTGCTGCGCGGCCGGCTGGCGATCGCGATCGCCAATCCGATCGATCGCCGCGAGAGCGTCGTCGCGCTGATGGAGAACGGCGACCTGTTCGGTGAGATGGGCATGCTCGACGGCGGTCCGCGCTCGGCGATGGCCCGCGCCCTCGAGCCCACCGCCGTGCTGTCGATCCCCTACGACAGCGTGATGAAGATGTTCGACGAGAACCCCAAGCTCCTGTGGAACGTCACGCGCCTGCTCGCCCAGCGCATCCGGACGACCGACGAAGCGCTCGCCGATTCCGTGTTCCTCGACGTCACCGGCCGCACCGCCAAGCGGTTGCTCGAGCTCGCCGACGGGTCCGACGAGTTCAATCTGCCGGTCACCCAGGAGGAACTCGCCGGCATGGTCGGCGCGTCTCGCGAGCGGGTGAACAAGGCCATCGCCAGCTTCATCCGCCTCGGCTGGCTCGAACAGCACGACCGTTCGTACCGCATCACCCAGCGCGACCGCCTCGAACTCCGCGCCCGCTGAACCTGGCCCGCCTTTGGGGTCTGACCCCGAAGGGGGCCAGGTTTCGAACTTGCGGATCAGGAACGGGCGAACACGTCGATCATCCGATGGACGTCGGGCGCGAGCGGGTAGAGGATCGGGCACGTGCAGCCGGCGGCGACGTACTCGTCGACCTTGGCCCGCACCTCCTCGGGCGTCCCCGAGGCGGTGATCATCTGCACGATGTCGTCGGGCACGAGCCGGCTCGCCGCCACCACCTCGTCGTGCGTCGCCGGCCAGGTGAGCACCTTGCCGATCTCGTCGAGCAGCTCCTGCGGCACGCCCGACGCCTTCATGATGTGCGGTTGCTGGCCGAGGTACTGCGTCACGAGGAGGCGGGCGCCGTCGAGCGCGGCCTGACGGTCGTCATCGACGGAACACACGACGAGCTGCGGGCGGTCGATGTCGTCGATCGTCCGCCCGGCCTTCGCCGCGCCGCGGGCGAGCGCCTCGAGCGCGCCGGTGTTGTAGCTCGGCGACACGAGGTAGTTGAGCACCGCCCCGTCGGCGATCTCGCCCGTGAGCTCCATCATCTGCAGGCCGGTCGCCCCGATGTAGATCGGCACGTCCTTCGGTCGGCGCTCCTGGTAGACGTAGTCGAGCTCCACCCCGTCGAGGTGGACGTAGGCCCCGTCCATCGTGACCGTCTCGTTGTTGAGGAGCGCCCGCACGGCGGTGACGATCTCGCGCATCACGGTCAGCGGGCGGGCCCGATCGATGCCGACCTTCGCCGCCAGCGGATCCCACCACGCGCCGAGGCCACAGATCATCCGGCCGGGAGCGAGGTCGTCGAGCGTGGAGAACGTGCTGGCGAGGCGGGCCGGGTTGCGCGTCCAGCAGTCGATCACGCCGGAGCCGATCCGGATCCGATCGCTCGTCGCGGCGAACGCAGCCATCGGCACGACCGCATCGCGGACGAGGCGACTGTCGGCCTGCCACACCGCATCGAACCCCTTCGACTCGGCGTACTGCACGAGCTCGATCCCCTGGCGGATGGTGTGGGCATCCTGCAGGTACAGCGCGACGGGGTACTCCATCGAGCCAGCTTGGCACGCAACGCCGGAAGCAACCAGCAGCGTCGTTCCGGTGCTCCTCCAGGTACGGTCGCGCCCGAGGTCGTCACCCCCCAATGTTTCTCGCACTCAAGGAAATGGCACGCGCCAAGGTCCGCTTCGCGCTCCTGGTCGCGGCGATCGCGCTGCTCGTGTTCCTCATCCTGTTCCAGCAGTCGCTGCAGAACGGGCTGATCACCGGCTTCATCGGCGCGATCCGCAACCAGAGCGCACCCGTGCTCGTCTACAGCGTGGACGGACAACGCACGGTGCAGGGCAGCATCATCACCCCCGAGCTCGACGCTCTCGTGCGCGCCGCGCCCGGTGTGGGCGAGGTCGGCCCGATCGGCCAGGGCACGTTCACCGGACAGCCCGTCAACGGTGACGGCAACACGTACGACACCTCGCTGTTCGGGTACGAACTCGGCCCCGACGGTGAGGGGCTGGGTCATCCGACGACGCTGGTCGAGGGCCGTCTTCCCACCGCCGACTTCGAGGGCGTGGCGAGCGACGCCGACGTCGACCTCGGCTACGGCGTCGGCGACGTGGTGACGTTGCTGCCGGGCGACCTCGAGATCACGATCGTGGGCGTGGCCGAGGACGTTCAACTCAACGTGTCACCGACGATCTTCACGTCGTACGACACCTACGTCGCGGCCGTGCAGACCCGCAACCCCGACGCCGGACGCCGCTGCCCAATGTGCTGGCGGCGAGCCCCGCCGAGGGAACGACGCCGGATGAGCTGGTGACTTCGATCAACGATCAGTCGCTCGAGCTCGACGCGCTGACCCGGGAGGATGCCGCCGCGGACACCCCCGGCGTGGCGCAGGTCCAGCAGTCGTTCAACATCATCTTCCTGCTCTATGGGCTGGTGGTGCCGTGCGTGACCGGCCTGTTCTTCCTGATCATCACGTTCCAGAAGGCCAACTCGCTCACCTTGCTGCGCGCCATCGGTGCGCCCGCCCGGCGTCTCGTCGAGTCGCTGCTCATCCAGGTCGTCATCATCGTCGGCCTCGGCCTGATCGTCGGGACGCTGCTGTACCTGCCACTCACCGGCCGCAACATCGGCGGGTTGCAGCTGCGCTTCGAGACCGGTGCGGTGATCTTCTGGTCGGTGCTGTTGATGACCCTCGGCATCCTGAGCTCGTTGATCGCGGCCCGACGGGTGCTGCGCATCGAGCCCATCGAGGCCACCACCGGTGCCGGAGTGAGCGTCGGACGATGAAGCTCGCCCTGAAGGAACTCCGTCGGCGTCCCAGCCGGTTCGCCACGGCAACGGTCATCCTGACGCTGATCGCCATCCTGCTGATGTTCCTCGGCGGCCTGCTCGACGGGTTGATCAACTCATCGGTGGGCGCCATCCGTGTGCAGCAGGCCGATGCGATCGTCTACGACTCGACGGCACAGGCATCGTTCGTGCGGAGCCGCATCGACTCCGAGCTGCGCGCCGAGGTGGAAGCCGTCCCCGGGGTCACGGAGGTCGGCGGGCTCGGACTCGTGCCAGGTCGGCGCCCGCGTGCCGGGCAACGGGCCGCGCGAACTCGCCGGCGTCGCGCTCTTCGGCTACGAACTCGCGCCCGCCGGTGTCCCCGACCCGCCGCCCGACGGCCAGGCGTACGCCGACGACGTGCTGAAGACCGACGGCGTCGAGCTCGGCATGACGATCGAACTCGGCCCGGCACGGACGCCGGTCGAGATCATCGGCTTCGTGTCGAACACCAGCTACAACGGGCAGGGCGCGCTGTGGGCATCACCGGCCACCTGGCGCGACACCCTGGCCGCCAACCGGCCCGACGCGCAGGTCGCCGACGACGTGTTCCAGGCGCTCGTCGTGCAGGGCGACGTGGACGACCTGCCGGCGGCGATCGATGCCGCTACCGACGGCCGGACCGAGTCGTTCACCGTCCAGGGAGCGGTCGACGTGATCCCCGGCGTCGAGCAGCAACGATCGACGTTCGCCCAGATCATCGGCGTGACGGTCGCCATCGCCCTCGTCGTGATCGCCCTGTTCTTCGCGCTGCTCACCGTGGAACGCACCTCGCTCTACGGGGTGCTCAAGGCGCTGGGGGCACGGTCCAGTTCCATCTTCGCCGGGCTGGTGCTGCAGGCGGTCGTGGTCACCCTGATCGCCGCGGTCGTCGCCGGCACGCTGGTGGTGGTCCTCGATCTCGTCATCCCCGCCGGCAGTGTGCCGCTCGACGTGTCGGTGAGTCGGATCATCTCCAGCGCCATGCTGCTCCTCGTCGCCGCCGTGCTCGGCTGCGCTTTCTCGCTCCGTCGCGTGCTCCGCGTCGACCCCGCCTCCGCGATCGGCGGTGGCACATGACCACGTTCGTCCCCACCACGCCGTCGTCGGTGCGGCCCACCCCCACGATCGGAATCGAGCCATGAGCACGACGACCACTGCGACGTCCACCGTCACCGGCAACGCCCTCGAGCTGGCGGACGTCCGCAAGGTGTACACGCTGGGTGACGGGTCCGAGATCGTCGCCCTCGACGACGCCACCCTCACGCTGGCGAGCGACGAGATCATCGCCCTCGTCGGACCGTCGGGTTCCGGCAAGACCACGCTGTGCTCGATCGCGGGAGGGATCCTGTCGGCGACGTCAGGATCGATCGTCGTCGGCGGCGAGGACATCTCGGGCCACAGCGCACGCCAGCTGACCACGTTCCGGCAGGAGAAGGTGGGCTTCGTGTTCCAGTCGGTCAACCTCGTGCCGTTCCTCACCGCCCGCGAGAACCTGCTCGTGGTCGACGAACTCGGGCGCCGCACCGGGGCACCCGCACGCGAGCGCGCCGACCAGCTCCTCGAGGAACTCGGCCTGGCGGACCGGGCCAAGAACCTCCCCGCGCAGCTGTCCGGCGGCCAGCGCCAGCGGGTCGCGATCGGGCGATCGTTGATGAACGATCCTGCCCTGGTGCTGTTCGACGAGCCCACGTCGGCCCTCGACACGAAGCTCGGCGAGCAGGTGATGGAACTCATCCGGCACGAGATGAAGACCCGCGGCACCGCGGCGATCGTCGTCACGCACGACGAACGCATCACGCACTACTGCGACCGCAGCGTCCACATCGTCGACGGCGCCCTCCGCGACTGACATCGAACGGCCCGACTCCGAACCCGCCGACCCAGCACAGCGATGAGCGAACGGGCCGAGGCCTCGGCCGTTCGCTCATCGCAAAGCGATTGGCGTCGCGCTCGGGTCGTGCAACACTCCTCCTCGACGCACCGCGCGCCGCGAGCGTCGGAACCCCCCGCCCCGGAACGATGGAGATGACGTGACCGCTGCCATCCTCGCCACCGACCTCCACAAGCAGTTCGGTGACAACCACGCCGTCGCCGGCATCGACCTCGCCATCGAACCGGGCGAGATCTACGGCTTCCTCGGCCCGAACGGAGCCGGGAAGTCGACCACGATGAAGGTGCTGTGCACGCTCCTCACACCGACCTCGGGGTCGGCGAGCGTCGCCGGTTTCGACGTCGTCGATCACCCCGGGGAGATCCGGGTGCGCATCGGGGTTGCCCTCCAGGACTCTTCGATCGACGGCAAGCAGACCGGCCGGGAACTGCTCAAGCTGCAGGGCCGCCTGTACGGCCTGTCGGCCGCGGACATCAAGCGACGGATGGACGACGTCATCGGCCTGGTCGACATCGGCACCGCGATCGACGACCGCGTCGAGTCGTACTCGGGCGGGATGAAGCGCCGGCTCGACCTGGCGATGTCGCTCATCCACCGGCCCCAGATCCTCTTCCTCGACGAACCGACGACCGGCCTCGACCCCGTGAGCCGCAACGCGGTGTGGAGCGAGGTTCGCGACCTGAACACCCAGGCCGGCGTCACGATCTTCCTCACGACCCAGTATCTCGAGGAGGCCGACGAGTTGGCCGACCGGATCGGCATCATCGACAAGGGCACGATCGCCGCCGAAGGGACACCGGCCGAACTGAAGCGCACGATCGGCACCGACCTGATCGTCGCCGACGTGGGCGGCGACGGGGAGCAGGCGGCGGGGCGGGTGCGCGAGATCCGGGGCATCGAGAGTGTGGAGGTACGCGGACAGGAGCTCACGATCGCCACCGCGGACGGTTCGGCGATCCTCGCCGACGTCGCGGTCGCGTTGAAGGAGAACGGCACCACGGTCCGATCCCTGACGTTGCGCACGCCGACGCTCGACGACGTGTTCCTCGACGTGACCGGCGCCCACCTGCAGGCCAGCCACGAACGATCCGACGACGCCCCAGGAGGTGCATCATGAGCACGCAACTCGACCACGCCCGCACCGACGTGGCGAGCGAACGTCCGCTCGCCCATCGGTCGTCCGCGATGCACGACTTCGTCACCATCGCCGTCCGGGCGATCCGCAGCGTGTTCCGCGAGCCGGAGTTCATGATTCCGGCCCTCATCGTCCCGGTGTTCTTCTACGTCGTCAACGTCGGCGCGCTCCAGGACTTCGCCGAGCAGTCCGGCTCGGTCGACGACTTCAAGGCGTTCCAGCTCCCGGTCGCGAGTCATCTTCGCCGTCACCGGCATCTCGCGGGCGGGTGCGCTCGTCACCGACATCCAAGGCGGCTACTTCGACCGGCTGCTGCTCACCCCGATCCGCCGGCCGATGCTGCTGCTCGGGCTGATGGCCGCCGACGTGGTGTCGATCATCCTGCTGACCATCCCCGTGCTCCTGCTGGGCCTGGCGTTCGGCGTGCGCTTCGAGACCGGCGTGCTCGGCATGGTCGTGTTCATCGCGTACGGGGCGGTGTGGGGGCTGGCGTTCGCCGGATTTCCCTACGCGATCGCGTTGAAGACCGGCAACCCGGCCGCGGTGAACTCCAGCTTCATCCTGTTCTTCCCGTTCGCCTTCCTCACCACCAGCTTCCTGCCGCAGGAAGCGCTCACCGGATGGATGGCCACGATCGCCGACTACAACCCGGTCACGTACGTGCTCGCCGGGCTGCGCTCGCTGATCACCGGGTGGGAGTTCCGGCCGCTGGCCCAAGGCCTTGCCGCGACGTTCGCACTGATGGCGGTCAGCTTCGGTCTGGCCAGCCTGGCGATGAAGGGCCGGGTCCGAGCGCGGCTGATCGCAATGTCCGAAAACTGTTGAACGTCCGGGAATGTTCGGACATAATGGCGGAATGGTCCCCGACTACGAGCTCGCCGACACGGTGTACGCCGACACGCCGGAGAAGATGCGGGCGATCGTCGATCCGCTGCGGAATCAGATCCTCCACCTCGTGATGGATCGGGCGGCGACCGTCACCGAACTGGCGGTGGCGTTGCACCGGCCGAAGTCGTCGGTGGCGTATCACGTCGACGTGTTGGTCGGCGCGGGGATGTTGCAGGTGGTGCGCACACGGCGCGGTCCGCGCCATGGAGGAGAAGTTCTACGGCCGCACCGGACGGACCATCGTCTACGACGAACGCGCCCTGCCCGAAGGCGCCATTGCCCCGAACTTCCTCGCCGAGGCGATCGCCGAGGCCCAGCCCGGCGGCGCACGAGACGCGATCGACCTTCCGTCACGCCCGCATCTCACCGGATCGGCTCGGCGAGTTCTTCGATCGCGTCGAGCTGCTCGCCGAGGAGTTCACGCACGCTGCCTCGCGAAGGTGACGTGGTGTACGGCTTCATCGCCGCCGCCTACCCGACCGATCGTCCGATCCTGCCCGCAGTACCCAGCCTGTCCGAGGAGGTGCGATGAGCACGCCAGACACCGATCCTGCGCTCGACGCCGGCAGTCCGGCGGCCCCGAAGCGACAGCTCGGGCCCAGCTATTACAAGTTGTTCTCGGCGAGCACGATCTCGAACCTCGGCGACGGCGTCGGTCTCATCGCCTACCCCTGGCTGGCGTCGGCGGTCACGCGCAACCCGATCCTGATCGCTCTCGTCGCCGTGGCGCAGCGGCTGCCGTGGCTGGTGTTCACCCTGCCCGCCGGCGTCATCACCGATCGCCACGATCGCCGCACGCTGATGATCTGGTCGAACACGGCGCGCACGGTCCTCACGCTGGCCGTGGCGTTCGCCGTGCTCAACCGGCAGGGCACGCTCCCCGGCCCGGACGTCGTCGCTGACGAGACGATCGCGATCCCGACGAACATGATCCTGTACGGCGTCATCATCCTCGCCACACTGCTGATGGGGATCGCCGAGGTGCTGTACGACAACTCCGCCCAGACGTTCATGCCCTCGATCGTCCACACCGAACAGCTGGAGAAGGCGAACGGGCGGATGTGGAGCGCCGAACTCGTCACCAACACGTTCATCGGGCCCCCGCTCGGCGCGCTGCTGATCGCGGTGTCGTTCAGCCTGCCGTTCTTCGCCGACGCCGCCTCGTTCGCCGTGTCGGCGGCACTCATCGCGCTCATCCCGCGCGGCCGGCCCGCCGCCGTCGACGACGCACCGGAGCGGCGGCCCTGGCGAGCGGAAGTCGCCGAAGGCTTCCGGTGGCTCTGGCACCACGAACTGCTCCGACCGATGGCGATCATCCTCGGCTGCCTCAACGCGCTCGGCATGGTGACGGGTTCCATCCTCATCCTCTACGGCCAGGAAGTGCTCGACACGAGCCCGACCGCGTTCGCCGTGCTGACCACCGGCGGAGCGATCGGCGGCATCATCGGCGGCTGGACCGCGTCCTCCGTCTCCAAGCGGCTCGGCACCGGGCCGTCGCTCTGGCTGACGCTGATCACGCAGCGGCGTCACGACATTCCTGGTCGGCCTGATGAGCTGGTGGCCGGTGGTGTGGTTCCTGTTCGCCGTCGAGATGGGCGTCGGCGTGATGTGGAACGTGATCACCGTGAGCCTGCGGCAGTCGATCATCCCCGATCACCTGCTCGGCCGCGTCAACAGCGTGTACCGGTTCTTCGCCTGGGGCATGATGCCGATCGGCTCGCTGATCGGCGGGTTGATCATCGTGGTCACCGATACGTTCGCCTCGCGCGAGCTGGCGCTGCGGATGCCGTGGCTGATCGCCGGCGTGGCGTATTTCGTGCTGTTCGCGTTCGCCGCGCCGAAGCTGACGACGGCGAAGATCGAGGCCGCCCGCGCCAACGCCATCGAGCGAACGATCGTCTGATCCGGAACACCTGACGCGGGCCGCTCGGTTGGCTCCGTCCATGGAACTCGCCACCGCACTCGACTTCATTCGTGACCAGCGCCAGGGCATCCTGATCACGCTCAAATCCGACGGCCGACCGCAGTCGTCGAACATCGCCTACGCGCTCGGCGACGACGGGGTCATCCGCATCTCGATCACCGACAGCCGGGCCAAGACCGCCAACATGCGCCGCGACCCACGCGTGTCGCTGCACGTGAACCGCAGCGACTTCTACGCCTACGCGGTGATCGAAGCCGAGGCCGAACTCACGCCGGTGGCTGCCGCGGTCGACGACGCGACGGTCGACGAACTCGTCGAGTACTACCGCACGGTCGCGGGTGAGCATCCCGACTGGGACGAGTACCGCCAGGCGATGGTCGACGACGGTCGGCTCCTCCTGAAGCTCACTCCGACCCGCGCCTACGGCATGGTCGGCTGATTTCGCGACGTCCCGAAATCTCTCTGCCCAGCAGGTTGCGCATCTTTCGATATATCGCTAACTTTATCGATATATCGAAAGGAGGTTCCTCTTGAACTACTCCACGAACACGAATCACGCAGAGGAACACGCACCATGCATCACCGACATTTCCACTACTCCGAACACGACCGCGGCGGGCCGCATCACGGGCGCCGAGGCGGCGGCGGACGCCACCGGGCCAAGCGAGGCGCCGTCGCGGCGTCGATCCTGACCCTGCTGGCCGAGCGTCCGATGAACGGCTACGAGCTGATCACCGAACTCGAGACCCGCAGCGAGGGCCGCTGGCGCCCGAGTCCGGGCGCCATCTATCCGGCGCTGCGCAAGCTCGAAGATCGCGGGTCGATCACCTCCACCGAGGTGGGCGGCAAGCTCCAGTTCGAGCTGACCGACCGGGGGCGCACGATGCTCGCCTACTACGAGGAGGAACAGGGCGACGGCGCCGCTCCGCCGTGGAGCGAGGTCCCGTCGTCCGATCGCTCGGGCGACATGCGCGCCCAGCTGTTCGAGACTGGTGGGGCAGGCCCGGCGACTCCGTCGTGTCGGCACCACCGAGCAGATCGAACAGGCCAAGGCGATCATCGCCGAGGCGACCACCAAGCTCGCGGCACTCACCGCCCTCGCCGATCGGTCGCCGGAATCTGACGAACCGACGACCGACTGACGGGAGGTCAATCGCGCGGCGTGCGACCGTTCGAGGAAGTCGATCGACCGCTCGACCGTCGCCGCGACGAACCGTTCGAGCTTCGGTGCCGCCATGAACCGCGCCGTGGCATCGAGCGGGCGAACCGAATCGAGCCGTGCCGCCTCCACCGAGGCGGCACGGCTCGTTTTCACCGCATGCGCGTGGACGATGAAGGCCGAGGTGCCGTCGAGCAACGAGGCGCGCTGCAGCTCGCGCCCGTAGGCGTCGAGGTCGGGGGCCAGCGGCTCGACGTCGTGTTCCTCGCCGACCCGTGTGTGCCACTCGTGACGGCCGGTCCACTGCGCCAGGAACGCGGTGTACAACGCGAGCCGAACGAGGTCGGGTGTCGTTCCGGCATCGCGTGACATCGCCTGGTCGTGGTGCCAGCGGGCGGCGCTCGCGTACGTGAGCCCGTGCGTGATGTCGAGCCAGCCGAAGTCGTCGGCGAAGTCGAACTCTCCGGCGGTGTCGTACCGCAGCATGCGGTCGCTCACGACGTGCACCACCGTGTCGAGGACGCCGTCGATGCCTGCGCCGTCGCGCAACGCAGCGACCGTCGCGTCGAGCGCGGCGCGGCGGTCGCTGCCCAACAACGTCGAGCGCAGCGTGCCGTCGTCGGTCCAGCCGTCGACGGCCGGCACGGTGGCGAGCGCCGCCAGATCGAGCGAGTCGAGGCCGCGGACGAACGGCCGCATGTACGGCAGCTTGTCCTCGCGCGTGCCGTACACGAGCGTCGGCACGAGGTGCGGCAGCACGGTCGCCGCCCGCTCCCAGCCGATCATGGCGAGGAGTTCGAACGCCTTCTGCGCGTAGATCGCGCCGTGGCCGTACGAGAGCAGGTGGTCGCTGACGACGGCGGTGAACCAACGCCGGAGTTCGTCCGCCGTATCGCCACGTTCGATCGCCGCGAGCACGAGGGCCTGCGCATCGGACGTCCGTTCCGATTCGACCGCCGACCGGAACGTCGTGAGGGTGACTTCGCCGCCGTGGCGGGCGCGGGCAACGCGTTGACGGGACGATCGCGCTCCGACTCGGCGATGCCCATGATCCCCTGCACGATCGGCAGCGCGCGCTGGTCGCCTTCGTACAGGTCGATCATCGACAGGCAGTCCGTCGCCGAGGCGATCGAGTGTCCCCAGCCGAACTCGGCCCGCGGGGCACCGTGGGCGACGGCCTCCCAGATCAGTTCGCCGGGGTCGGCGCTGGCCTGCAGCAGCCGGACGACGTCGCGTGCGACCTGGCCGGTGTAGTCCCTGGCGATTCCGCGGCGCAGGCTGACGAGCGTGCGGGCCCGCACCACCTCGGGATCGGGGCGTGTGATCGACACCCGGATGTCGCCGGCGTCGTCGACGTCGACTCGATGAACGGTCACGCCCTCCTCGCCCTGCACGCACGCGCCATCGGTGACGCGGAACTTCCAGTTGTGCCACGCGCAGGTGAGCAGGTCGCCGTTCAGCTCGCCCTGCGTCAGGCCGTAGCCCTCGTGCGGGCAGGCGTGGTCGATGGCGTGGACCCCGCCGGCCGTGCGGACGAGGCAGACGCGGTGGCCGTCGACCTTGACCATGCGCATCGACCCGTCCGCGAGTTCGTCGAGGTTGGCGACGGCGTCGATCATCGTTTCTGTTGCAGTCATCGACGCCGTACGGTAAGACTTCAACCATGGTTGAAGTCAAGTACCAGCAGCCGGGTCGGCCGTGAAGACCTTTTCGATCGGTGAGGTGGCGGCGCGGGCCGGTGTGGCGACATCGGCGCTGCGCTTCTACGAGGAGAACGGCCTCATCCACAGCGAACGCACGGAGGCCGGACACCGCCGGTATCGCGCCGACGTGCTCCGGAGGGTCGGGTTCATCCGTGTGGCACAACGTGTCGGGCTCCCGCTGAGCGACATCCGCGACGCGCTCCACTCGCTGCCCGAACGTCGCACTCCGACCCACAAGGACTGGGCGCGCCTGGCCAGTTCGTGGCAGCCGATCCTCGACGAGCGGATCGCCATGCTCGAAGCGATGAAGGAGCAACTCGACGGGTGCATCGGCTGCGGCTGTCTGAGCCTCGACACCTGCGCCCTGTACAACCCCGGCGACACCGCGGCCAGGTTCGGAACCGGCCCCCGCTACCTCCTCGGCGACCCGACCCCCAACCTGACCGACCTGACGGGCCCGATCCACGTTTGCGTCGGGATTTCTGAGGACCGGTCGCACAGAAATCCCGACGCAAACGTGAGCTGGGGTTCGATGGTTTGGAGGCGGCGGCTACTCGGCGTCGCGGCGCATCGGGAGGGTGTTGCGCCACGTGCCGTCGAGGTCGTGGAGCGCGGCGGCGACGGCGGGAGCGGTGGGGACGAGCCCGATCTCGCCGACACCCTTGATGCCGTACGGCGAGCGCGGCTGGGGCACCTCGACGATCTGCACCTCGATCTCCGGGACGTCCTTGGCACGCAGGATGCCGAGCGACCGCAGCGTCATGTTCGTCGGGAAGCCGGTCTCGGGATCGGTCGGGAAGTCCTCGCTCAGCGCATAGCCGAGGCCCATGTGCACGCTGCCCTCGACCTGTCCCTCGACGAGCATCGGGTTCACCGCCTTGCCGACGTCGTGGACGGCGACGACCTTGTCGATGTCGCCCGACTCGCGATCGATGATCACCATCTGCGTGGCGAAGCTGAAGCACGAGTGGATCGTCGGATGCTCGACGTTCGGATCGCCGAGCTTCTGCGTCCAGTCGACGACGTACTCGCCCTCGTAGTCGACGCCCGGCGCGCATCCCGCGGCCACCGCGGCGGCGCACGCCTCGCTCACCGAGCCGGCGGTCATCAACGTGCCACGCGATCCGGTGGTCTGGCCGAAGCCGAGCTCGCGGGTGGTGTCGACGATCACGTCGATGCGCTCGGGCGCGATGCCGCAGCTCCTGGGCGGCCACCTGGAGAGCGACGGTGTGCACGCCCTGGCCCATCTCGGTCCAGCCGTGGCGCACCTCGACGCGCCCGGGAGCACCGTCGGCGTCCTCGTGGAAGCGCACGACGGCCTTGGACACCTCGCGGAAGCCGTTGCCGAGCCCGGAGTTCTTGAGGCCGAGGGCGAGGCCGACCGCCTTGCCGTCGGCGATCGCCGCGTCGTACGAGGCCTTGATCTGGTCGAGGCACGCCTCGGCGCCGCCGGCACCATCGTCCATGATCTGGCCGGGACCCCACTCGTCGCCGGGACGGATGACGTTGCGCTTGCGAATCTCCCAGCCGCTGATGCCGACCTGCTCCGCCAGCCGGTCGAGCACACCTTCGAGCGCGAACTGCGCCTGGTTCGCGCCGAACCCGCGGAACGCGCCGCACACCAGGTTGTTCGTGCGCACCGCGATCGTCTCGATGTCGAGCGCGTCCCACCGATAGGCGCCGCACGCGTGTCCCGCGGCGCGTTCCAGGACCTTCATCCCGACGCTGGCGTACGCGCCCGAGTCGCCGATGCCGCGGACCTTGAGGGCGGTGAGACGGCCCTCCGCATCGCAGCCCGCCCAGTACTCGAAGTGGATCGGATGCCGTTTGGGATGCATCCACAGGCTCTCCTCGCGCGACAGCGTGCACTTCACCGGACGGTCGAGCAGCCACGCCGCGAGCGAGGCGTGCGCCTGGTTGCTCATGTCCTCCTTGCCGCCGAACGCGCCGCCGTTGGAGACGAGTTCGACCGTCACCCGCTCGGTGTCGAGGGCGAGGACGCTGGCGATGTCGTTGCGGTCGTCCCACACGCCCTGCCCGCCGGAGTACACGTGCAGGCGCCGATCGTCGCCGTCACCCGATCGGCACGGCCAGCGTCGACTCGGGCTCGAGGAAGGCGTGCTCGATGCGTTGGGTCTCGAAGCGTCTCGTGCACCGTGAACGCGCTCGCCGCGAACGTGGCGTCGAAGTCGGCGCCGCGCGTGTAGGCGCTGGTCGACAGCACGTTCGACTCCGTCTCCCAGACCGACAGCGGCGCGTCGGCGGCGAGCGCGGCCACGGGATCGGTGTTCGGTGCGTGCACGTCGTACGCGACGTCGACGAGGGCGGCGGCGGCCCTGGCGTGCGCTCGGGTGTCGGCCACGACGATGGCCAAGACGTCGCCGGCGTACGACGTGGTGCCACCGACCGGGATCATCACCGGCCAGTCCTTGTAGATGAGGCCGACGCGGAGTTCGCCGGGAAGGTCGTCCGCCGTGAACACCGCCTCGACGCCGGGGGCGGCCAGAGCGGCGGACACGTCGATCCCGACGATGCCGGCCCGGGCGTGCGCAGTCATGTGGAGCGCGGCGTGCAGCATGCCGGGCACGCGGAGGTCGTCGATGTAGCCACGCTCGCCGAGCGTCAGCGGCGCCGCCTCGTACTTCGCTCCCGAGCCGCCGATCGTCGAGGCGAGCGCCGGCTCGAACGTCGTGCCGTGGGCGACCGCGTCGATGGCGTCGAGGATCTTCACGTAGCCGGTGCAGCGGCAGAGGTGGGCGCCGAGATGGGGCGCCATGCCCTCCTTGGTGAGCGAGTCGCCCTTCTTGTCGATCTGCGCCTTGGCCCGCATGACGATCCCCGGGATGCAGAACCCGCACTGCAGAGCCCCCACAGGCGGAGAACGCATCGGCGAACCGCTGCCGCTCCCCCTCCGCGACCCCTTCGAGCGTCGTCACCGACTTGCCCTCGGCCTTGGCCACGTCGTACTGGCACGACACGGTGGCCTTCCCGTCGATCAGCACCGTGCAGCAGCCGCACTGGCCCGACGGCGAGCAGCCGTCCTTCGGCGACGTGATGTCGAGCTCCTCGCGCAGCGCGGCGAGCAGGTGCGGATGGTCCGACCGGACCGTCACCGGCGTGCCGTTCACCTCGAACGACACCGCCCGGTCGAGTTGCCCGGTCGAAGGTGTGTCGATGAGTTTCGGTCACGCTTTACAGTTTGTCAAACAGACCCGGCGAGCGAAACCCACCCCTGTGACCGCCGCGTGAACTCCGCAGCACCCCTCAGCACCCCTCCAAACCCCGTTTGCGTCGGGATTTCTGCGGGCCGGTCCGCAGAAATCCCGACGCAAACGAGAAATGAGGGACCGCGGCTACTCGGTGGGGGGTGGGAGGGTCGGTGAGGGGGCCGTAGACGTCGGGGCGGCGGTAGCGGGCGAAGTCGAAGAGGGTGTTCTTGTACTGGCCGCACCAGTCGAGGTCGCACTCGGCGACGATGACCTCGTCGTCGTTCGTGGTCGCTCGGGCGAGCAACTCGCCGGACGGCCCGAAGATCGACGACTCGGCGAGCGAGTCGACGCCCTCCTCCACCCCGCCCTTGGCGACGCCGACGACGAACGTGCCGTTCTGGTACGCGCCCGACGACATGACCAGCTGGTTGTGGAACCCCTGCAGCGGGTCCTGGCTCGGATCGGGCGCGTAGTGGAGCGGCGTGTTGTAGCCGCACAGGATCAACTCGACGCCCTGCAGCCCCATCAGCCGGTACGACTCGGGCCAGCGGCGGTCGTTGCAGATCATCATCCCGACCCGCCCTCCGAACGCGTCCCACACGCCGAACCCCTCCGGCGACGGCTCGAAGTAGTACCGCTCGAGGTGCTGGAACGGCCGGCCGGGCTCGTTCGACTCGTGCCCGGGGATGTGCACCTTCTTGAACGTGCCGACGATGGAACCATCGCGCTCGACGAGGGTCTGCACGTTCCAGCGATGCGTCGAACCGTCGTCGGCCGTCTCGAGCAGGGCGTAGCCGAGACAGAACCCGATGTCGAGGTCGCGTGCCTCGTCGAACAGCGGCTGCGTCGCATCGTTCGGCATCGACGTCTCGTAGAAGTGGTCGGCCTCCGTGATGTCATCGAGGTACCACCGGGGGAAGAACGTGGTGAGGGCCAACTCGGGGAACACGACGAGGTCACAGCCCTGGGAGGCGGCCTCGGCGAGCATCACGCGCAGTCGATCGACGACGGCGCGGCGGTCGTCGTCCCGCTGCACCGGACCCAACTGGGCGGCTCCGACCGTGACGATCCTGCGTCATGGGGGCAGTCTGCCAGCGAACTGCACGAGCCGATGACCACGCCCGTCGATGATCCACCCGAGCCCGGGACGGGCCGGGATCGGCGTGCGCCGCGGGAGCACGACTCCCAACAGATCGCCGTCGACCTCACCGGGCGCCGTCATGATCACCCCGCACCGGCTGCGCACGATCTCGCGGGTCCAGTGGCCGTACGCCGACCGGACCGCATCGAGCCGTGCCGCCGCGGCGATCGTGATGTCACCGTCGCTCCGCTTCAGGATCGCTGGCAATCGCGCCATCGGTGTCGTCGACCCGATGGGCATCGTCGATCACGAGGAGCAGTCCACTCGGGTTGCCGGCCATGGCAGCGGCGGCCAGCTCGTCCGACCAGGATGGCGAACGCCGCAACCACTCGACGACTGATCGCTCCCCTTCCAGAGAGCGCCACGCCGCAGCCACCTGGGCGAGCACCGTCGACGTTCCCGTGCGGCCGGCACCGCCGATGAAGATGTGATCGCCGGCCGGCACGTCGAGGATCGCCGGCTCCAGATCGTCCGCCCGTCGGCCGAGTACGAGCCGGCGCACGGACCGGCCGGTCGTCGATCGGTGTTCGCTCGCCGGCAGCTCGGCCGGATCGATCCACGCCGGCAGGAGTTCGATCGCCCGAGGTCCGACACCCGGGGCCCGACCGGACAGCTCCGCCAACCCGTCGGCACCGACAGGCGACCTGGGCGTCGAGACCTGACGACATGACTCGCAGGCGGCCCGGCGGGCGTTCGGCCGCCACGCCCCGACCAACCCCCATGTGCGCGGCGGCGTGCTCATCGACCCGGAAGATCCACCGATCGGCAGCCGGGATCGGTGCGCCGACGTTCGTGCCGTCGGTGGAGCAGCACGTCGTGATCCCGGCGGCCGGCCCGGCCTCGAGGATCCGGTCGAGCAACGCCAGTACGGCAAGTCGGTCGATCGTGTCGAGCGAGCGCCGGAGTGCGCCGACGCCGTCGATCAGCAACAGGATCGTCGGATCGGCGTCGCTCCGCTCCACGGCCCGCCGATCGATCTCGGCATCGAGCCGCCGCAGGAGCCGATCGACCCGCTGCCCGTCCCCCAGACGGATCACCCCGCCGCAGTGGGCGATCTGCGCGAGCCCGTCGAGCGATCGATCGCCGTGCCCGTCGATGACGTAGACGTGCAGGTCGTCGGGCGACGACGTCCGGCAGGCCGCAGCGGCGAGCGACACGATCGTCGAGGTCACGCCCGACCCGATCGCGCCGACGAGCAACAGGTTGCCGGCCGCGACGTCCCACCGCAGCGGCCGGCGCGTCTGGTGTGCGGGGTCGTCGATAACGCCGACGGCGTCGTGGGTCGGGCCATCCATCCGCGAATTGGTCTCGCCCGCGCCGCCGCTGGCGACACACTCCGACACCAGGCCCGGTTCGCAGCAACGCCGGAAGTGGTTCGAGCCAGACACGACTGTCCGCCGCCGATCCTGTCTGCTCGGCGGCACGGCGGATCGAGTCGACGATGGCTGACAGCTCGTCGCAAGCCGTGCGCGGCCCTATCGTTCGCGGGCGGTGCGGGCGGACCGAATTGCGTTGGCGGCCACCGTCGGACCGACAGGATGCGACGGCCGGTGGGAGGCGGGCCCGCCGTCGACGCCGCCTGGAACACGACCAACTCGTCGTGCCCGAGCCGCACCGCACACCGGCCCGGCCGCTGTCTCGGGAACGTGGCAGGGAGATCGTCGCCGACGACATCGATCCCGTCGGCCCGATCGTTGACCCGCAGGGCGAGACGCAGATTGGTGTTCGCCCTGATGTCGTCGTTCACCACCCCGGCGGGCCGCTGCGTCGCCAGGACGAGGTGCACCCCGAGGCTGCGGCCGCGCTGGGCGATCCCGACCAACGCCGGCAGGAATCCCGGCACGTCCTGCGCCATCGTCGCGAATTCGTCGATCATCACGACCAGACGCGAGAGCGGCGGACGACCACGGGTCCGGTACTCGCGGAGGTCGGCGGCACCGGCGTCACGAAAGAGTCGTTCGCGACGCGTCAGTTCTGCTTCCAGGCTCACCAGGGCGCGCTCGGCGAGACCGCCCTCGAGGTCGGTCACCAACCCGACGGTGTGCGGCAGCGTGCGACACCCGTCGAAGGTGGCGCCGCCCTTGTAGTCGACCAGCACGAACTGCAGATGCGCGGGCGACACGGCGGCGGCGAGACCGACGACGATCGTGCGGAGCAGTTCGCTCTTCCCGGATCCCGTCGTCCCGGCGATCAACGCGTGCGGACCGTCCCGATCGAGATCGAGTTCCACGACCCCGTCGACCGACGCCCCGACGACAACGGCGAGCGGTGGGTCGTCACCGCCGGCCAGCCACGCGTCGACGATCCCGGCGACGCCGCGCCCGAGCACCTCCGGATGCAGCGCGCTGAACGCCAATGTCGCGGGCATCCCGGCGACCGATTCGGTCACATCCTCGGGGTCGGCGAGACCGGCGAGCGCGAGCGGCGACGCGCCGGGCGACCGGTTCGCCGAGACCGGCGACGAGGACCTCGTCGACGGTCGGATCGTCGTCACGCCGCGGTCCGCTCCACTCCGCTCGGCCCGTCGACCCGATCGTGAGCACCCGCCGGCACACGTTCGGCACGCCGGCACCGGCGGCGCAGCCGACGATGGTGCTCACCCGGTCGCTCCCCACGAATCGCCGGAGCGGCCCCGTGCGCACCGTGAGCGCGTCGGGGGCATCGACGATCAGCACGACCCGCCGATCGTCGAGCGGCACGGCCATGGAGCCGACGTCCGCCAGACGCTCGAGTTCATCGGTACCGAAAACGAGCACGTCACCGAGTGCACTGCGCGCGTGCGGGAGCCACGACACCCATTCCCAGCCCGGTGCGTCGTCGGAGACGACGACGATCTGGACGTCGGCCGGGCCGAGCGTCGTGGCGACCTGGATGACGATGGAGCGGAGCAGTCCCCTGACAGCGTGCGGGGCGCCGGCCACGGCGAACGCCTCGGCCGGGGCGATCACGACCGGGATCACGACGCCGCTGACGCATGACCATCGTCCAACGGTCGCCAGTTGTGTGGCGGAGGGGTCGGGCCTCGACGAGTCGCCGGACTCGACGACCGGTTGCAGCGCCAGCGTCCCGGGCCCGAGCCCCACCCGCACGCCGTCCCGACCGATCCGGCGACTCCACACGAGGTGCCGCTCGCCGAGCGCGTCGCCGATCAACTGCGCCAAGTCCGGATTGCGAGCGCGATGACGGTCGCCGCCAGGCGGTGATGATCGCGCAGCCGTTGCTCGAAGTGCGCGTCCGCGGCCCGAGCGGATCGCCGCGCGCGGGCCCGTCGACGAGCGACCCCGACAACGCCCACCACCCAGGTGGCGAACGACGCCAACGCACCGACGAGCGCGATGACCGCGAACATCGCCTGGCCGAGCACGACGGCCAGCACCACGGCGCCGAGGGCGGCCACTCCGGCGCCGACGAGTGCCGTCGCCGGCGGGAATGGATCGCGCGGCGACGGCATTGGGAGCCTGATCGGGTCGTCGGGTGCATCGTCGGGCGGAGGCGGCCCGCGTCGCAGTTCGCGGTGCCACGGGTCGCCGGCTGCCGGCCCGACGGTCGAGGCGTGAACATCGCGGTTGCTCGCCGTCGATGCCGCGTCGGCGGGCGTCGACCCGGAAGGCCACCCGACTGGCACCGATCGCGACGACGTCGCCAGGACGGATTTCGATTCCATCGCCGTCGTCGACGATCGGGGCCGACCCGTCGGGCGTGACCACGTCGATCGGTGTCCGACCGGTCAGCTGGACGATCCGCACCGATCGGTCGACGACGAGCAGTGCGTGGTGCAGCTCGACCGACGGGTCGTCGAGGTGCACCGTCAGTGCCGGGGACCGGCCGACACCGTGGCGGCCCGTGGGCAGCGGCACCCACGGCCGACACGACGGACCGGCGACGATCGCGAACTCGAACGTGCTCGTCGCGTCAGGCGGTTGTGCCGCAGTCCGACGGTCCGCCAACTGGCGCCACCCTCGCCCCCTCGACGAGCGATTCGACCTCGACCAGCGGCCGCTCCGGCGCGACGACGATGCCGCCGATCTCGAGACCGAACGGGGCGCGCACCCCGAGCGCGTCGGCGAGATCGGCGACTGTGTCCCGGGGCGTGCCGACCTCGATCCGGATGCGGTGGTCGTCGGCATCGATCACGTCGACAGGTGGGATGGCGTGCGGTTCCACACCACCGAGTGGATGCCGTCGCGGCCGAACCGGAAAACATGCGCTTGACCAGGTGCTGTGAATGCTTTCACGGCTCCGGTGAGTCGTGCGGTGAACAGGAGGCGGGCCTCGGGGAGCAAGCCGTGAGGTTGCCGGTGATGGGCCGGTGAGACCGCCGGTGAGGCCGATTCGAGATGGTGCCGGCATGAACCACCAACTCCACGCCTACACCGCCCAACTCGGCCACGAATGGGAACGCCTCCGGTACCACCGTCCGAGTCTGCGTCGGGCCCGATCGTGGTCGGCCGAGCGACGGCGGCGGCCAACGCGGGTGCCAGCGCACTCGACGAGATCCTCCACGACCTCGACGACCTCCAGCGGCTCGTCGACGCCACCGACGTCCGCCGGGGTGCCGACCCGACCGTCGCCGACGCGATCCTGGTGCACCTCGTCGAGCGCGCCGGCGATGACGAGCTCGCCGGCCGGGTCGTGATCCAGCGCATCCTCGGCGGGCTGATCAGCCAGGCGGTGCGTCACCGCAACCATGACGACGACATCGACCCGGCCGAGATCATCGTCGCCGCGGCGTGGATCGCGCTCCGTCGATACGACACGACGAGGCGGCCGCATCACGTCGCCGAGGCGTTGATCTCCGACGCGAGGTATCAGGCGTTCCAGCGACCGTTGCGACGGCTGTCGGCGACCGAGAAGGTCGTGCCGATCGATCGGATGGAGCTCCGGGCCGCGGTCCCACATGGCACCCCGTTCGAGCGACTCGCCGACGTGGTTCGTGCCGCCCGCCTCCACGGGGTCCCCGACGCCGACCTCCAGCTGATTCGCGATCTCCTGCGCAGCGAGTCGTCGAGCGTCGTCGCGGCCGAACGAGGAGTGACCACCCGCACGATCCGCAACCACCGCGAGCGTGCCGTCTCACACATCCGCGCCGCGGTGCTCGCGGCGTGACGTCCAAGGTGACGGCCAACCTGAGGGTCAGCGGACGATCGACGGTGACCGGTCGTTCGGGCCCTGCACGAACGACGCGTGGCGCTTGTCGAGGAACGCGGCAAAACCCTCCTGGGCATCGGGCTCCATCGCGGCCTGCGCCATGCGCTCGACCGCAACCGCGTACGCCGACGGCTGGTCGGAGCCGATCTGCTCGTAGAAGCCACGCTTGCCGACTGCCTTGGACCACGCACTGCCCCGCGTCGCCCGGGTGATCAGGTCGTGGACCGCGGCGTCGAGTTCGTCGTCGGGAACCGCCCGGTTCACGAGCCCCCACTCGGCGGCGACCGATGCGTCGATCGGATCACCGGTGAGCGCCATCTCGAGCGCCCGCTTCCGGCCGATGTTGCGGGCCACGGCGACGAGCGGCGTGTGGCAGAACAGACCGCCCTTGCCCCCCGGGATCGCGAACGATGCCGACTGCGCGGCCACCGCGAGGTCGCACGTGGCGACGAGCTGACAGCCGGCGGCGGTCGCCAAGGCGTGGACGCGGGCAACGACCGGCTGCGGGATCGCCTGCACCGTGTCCATCATGGTCGTGCACACGGCGAACAGATGGCGGGCATCGTCGATCGACGCGCCGGCCATGTCACCGAAGTTGTGGCCAGCGGAGAAGACGGGGCCGTTGGCGGCGAGGACGACACCGAGTGCATCCGATGCCCCGACGTGCTCGAAGACCTCCGTGAGTTCGACCATCACGTCGAGGGCGAGCGCGTTGCGCTTCTCCGGTCGATCGAGCGTGATCGTGGCGATGTCGCCGTCGAACTCGACGAGGACGTGGCGAGTGGTCATGCGCGCGGCCGATCGATCATGGAGACCATCGTTGACCCTGACGACCCTCGGGCGCAACCCCATCACCGCCCGCGCCGCCGGATCCGCGGCCGGATCAGAGCCGGATCAAGGGGGTTCAGGGCCGGATCAGGGTGGGAGCGTCACCGCGGTCCGCAGCCGGTACCCCCGCCGGATCACGGTCTCGATGCCCACGCCGGCGACACCCAGGCGCTGTCGCAGTCTGGCGATCGTCACTTCGACGACATGCTCGTCGGTTTCGCCGGGACCCCACACACGACGCAGCAGCGCGCGTTTCGACACCACCGCGCCCGGCCGCTCGGCGAGGGCCTCGAGCAGTACCCGCTCACGCTCGGGCAGACGGGACGACGCACCGGCGTCGACGGTCACCGACCCGCGCTCGACCACGACTGTGTGGTCGGCCAACTGCAACACCATCGTCTCAGAGGCCACTGCGCAACATTGGGCGACGAGTGTTTCTTCCAAGTTTCCCGCAAGTTGAGATCACGTCAGGGCCCGCGGGACCACGGCGAGTACCGTGACGAGATGACCACCGCCCCCAACCCGGCGCAACTCGAACGTCAGGCGCTGTGCGACCTGTTCCTCGAGGTCGGCCCCGACGCGCCCACCCTGTGCGGTGAATGGACGACACGAGATCTCGCGGCACACCTCGTGATGCGCGAGCGTCGCCTCGATGGTGCGGCCGGCATCATGATTTCAGCGTTTTCCGAGCATGCCGCGAAGGTGCAGGCGTCGATCGCCGCGACGGAATGGACCGAACTCGTCGAAACGGTCCGCTCCGGTCCACCGGTCTGGAACCCGATGCGAATCACGGCGGTCGACCAGCTCGTCAACACCGGCGAATTCTTCGTGCATCATGAAGACGTCCGGCGCGCCGGTGGTGAGTGGTCGACGCGCGTCCTCGAACCCGCCGTCACGGTCGCACTCACGAAGATGATCACGCGCATGGCCCGCCTCCTCACGCGCCCGTCGAAGGTGGGCGTGGTCCTCGAACCGACCGTCGACGGCGAGCCGTCCACGCCACCGATCATCGGCAACAAGGCCGTCCCGTCGGTGTCGGTGCGGGGGCCGATCAGCGAACTCGTGATGTTCGTCTACGGCCGCCAGCCGCAAGCCGACGTCGAGCTGCTGGGCAACGACGACGACATCGAGACGGTCCGCACCACCGCCTTCGGCGTCTGACCGGCGGCCACTGACCCGTCGGCGGAGTCGGCTGGCGGCGGCGCGTTGTGCGTGATTTCGACCCGTGCCGCTGGAGTGCTGTCGGTATGGGACGCCTCGCCGTCGGTACTGTTTGCTCCGTGCGACTTGGGGTCATCTCCGACATCCATGGCGTTGCCACCACCACTACCGGCGGCAGTTTGGGTGCCGATGCTGGGCAGGTCGCACAGACTCGGTGCGACCAGGGCGGTGAGGTTGTTGAGCTCGACGTCGAGTTCTTCGATCTCCTCGGTCAGCGATTGCCAGCGGCGAGCGAGGAGCCGCAGCGTGCAGCGTGCCGCGCCGAGTGGCGTCGTCGCCGGTGTCGTGTGGAACCGGGCGCATCGTGTGACGAGTCGTTTCGTGTTCAATCCCGGCGAGATCGCTGCGCAGCTCCGCTGGTGCGGTGGTGACCACGGCGTGGATCTGGTTCGCTCCCTGGGTGCGGGCTCTTCATGGCTCTGCGCCGTGCAACGAACCACAACCAGATCGTCTCGATCCGACCATCCTCGGTCTTGGGTGTCCCGGACACTTCACCGACTGCACGTCACCGCCGGCCCCGATCACGCAGGCCGTGTCGAACTTGCCGTGCCGTCGTCGATATTGACGGTTCAGTCGTTGCACCTCGACCACCCGGACACTCGTGACCCGTGAGGTCACTCGCCAGGCCCGCATCTCAGGCACCGGTGGAACTGGTGTAACGGAAGGGCTACGGGCAACTCGATTGCGCGCTCCGTTCGGCAAGAAAAGGCAGAATAGCCCGGGCAGACGTCGCCTCTCCGTTGTTGCTCCACAAGCGCCCAACGTTGCCGGCGGTTCCGTCCCATCGTGATCATGTCCGTGGCGAGGCAGCTACGGGTCGGCGAGCGACAAGAGGAACCGATGACAGTCTGGATGGTGCCGTTGATCCTGGGTCTGGTGTTCGGGTCGTTCGTGGTGTCAGCGTCCGTCGGGCTTGGCGGCTCGCTGGTGATGGTGCCGACGCTGGTATTGGCTGTCGGTACGAAGGAGGGCGTTGCGCTAGCGGCTCTGCTGCTCGCCGCCAACAACGTGTTCAAGGTCAGTGTGTACCGGCGGACGATCCCGTGGAGGAAGTCGGCCCCGGTCGTGCTGTGCACGATCGTGGGCGCAGGCGTCGGGGCGCGCTTGCTCGTCGACGCGCCCGAGATTCTTGTCGGCGTCGCCGTCCTCTGCTCGTTCGCCCTCACGTTGGTGATGGAACAAGTGCATTTCGAACCCGGACGACGGGTTGCGAGTCCCGTGCTGGCGTTGGGTTCGGGGGCGACGTCGGGGTTCTCGGGCACGTCTGGCCCATTGAAGGGTGTAGCGATCCGCAACCTGGATCTCGATCGGATGCACTTCGTCGGCGCCGCCTCGCTCGCCTCATTTGCCGGGGACGCCACCAAGACCGCTATCTACACCGACGCAGCGTTACTCGACGGCAACTCGTTCATCGTGGCCGCCGTCGCCGTGCCGCTGATGATCGCGGGCACCACCACAGGCCAACTGCTCAACAACCGTGTCGGTGAGCGCGGCTTCGCCGTCCTGTTCTGGTCGGTGATGACCGGCTACAGCATTCGGATTCTCACCCTCATCGCGTAACGCTGCGACGTACCGTGGCCGGGTGCGTGCTAGCGCCGGTGGACTGAGGATCAAATCGTTTGAGCTGCCGGAGGCAAGGTTCGACGGGTCAGGCCGCACACTTCATCGGCCGTCCGCTCGCGTACCGGCGAAGTGTTGGAGGCCGTGCCCCACGGGCGTTCGTGCAATACCGCCGTCCGATCACGGCTGGCAGGCGTGTACCCGAAGTGCCCGCAGAGAACCACCCTTGACCTGGTGCCTCCCCAGGGGCTCGAACCCTGAACCAATGGATTAAAAGTCCACTGCTCTACCATTGAGCTAGAGAGGCCGGGCGCGAGCAAGCGTCGCACGACTAGGCGTGAGGCTAAGGCCGCTGCGGGCCGCTGTCACACCGGTGGGCGCTTGCATCGAGGCGAGCCGAGGCGCCAGACCCGCGCCGAACAGTGGCACGAGCGGCCATCGGGCGACGAACGTCGCGGTCGACGGGTCGAGTTCGATCTCCAACCGATGTGGCGTGGCGAGGAACGCCACGTCGACGACGAGCCGCCCGTCGGCGAGCCGGCTCGCGCTGACCGCCAGAGACGGATCGACGTGCGTCCACGCCTCGGTCAGCGGCACTTCGATGGCATCGTCGGCTTCGCTGACGATCATCGACCCGCCGGTGGTTTCGACCGTCGTGATGGTCGGATGCGACGGGACGCCCGAGGCGCGACGGAACGTCATCACCGGCTGCCTCCGGGGCGACGCCGCCCAATCGCTCGATCGGCGGTCGGCAGCGACAGCGTCGCGAGCCGCTCGGCCAGCACGTCGTCGGCCGGGCTCGGCGGCAGTGTCGCGGTCGTGCATCGCCGGCAGGAGGTGCTCCCACATCGCGTCGAGCACGACCTGCATCGGCTCGGTACAGGAGAACATCGCGACCATGGCATCGAGCTCCGGGAGCACGACCATGTACTGGCCGAAGGCACCGTCGCCGCGGTAGCCGTGGCGCGACATCCACAGTTGGAACCCGTATCCCTGCTGCCAGTCGGGCTCGTCACGCTCGGGGTTGGCCACTTGCACCGCGGAGGCCGCGGCGACCCAACCGTCGGGAAGGAGCCGGCGGCCGTCCCACACGCCGTCATCGAGGTACAGCTGCCCGAGTCGCGCCACGGCATCGAGATCGGTGTAGACGCCGGAGAACCCGAGATCGCCGCCCGACGCCGTCCGGGCCCACCGGAACTCACCGACACCGAGCGGGTCGAGCACCCGCGGTCGCAACTGGTCGGTGAGCCGCTCGCCCGTCGAGGCGCTCGAGGATCCGGGCGAGCGCCAGCACCGGCGGCTGGTTGTAGGCGAACAACGTGCCCGGCTCGGCGTCGGGGGGAATGGCGAGGAAGCCCCGGACGGGATCGGCCGGATCGATCGCCCAGGCTTCCGAGCAGCGTCTCACGATCGTGACCGGTCGCCATCGACGCGATGTGGCGGATCCTCATCCGTCCGGGTCCTGTCATCGACGTCGTCGAACAACTCGGGCAGGTGATCGCTGACGAGATCGTCGAGCGACAGCCGACCGTCACCCAGTTGCAGCGCGAGTGCCGTTCCCGTGAACGACTTGCTGAGCGAATAGACGAGGCGCGCCCGGCCGCCGGTGTGCGGCGCCCAATAGCCCTCCGCGATCCGATGGCCGTGTCGCTGGATGATCAGCCCGTGTGGCTCGACCCGCGGGTCGCGCTCGAGGGCGTCGAGGAACGCCACGATCCCGTCGGCGTCGACCCCCTGCGGCGGACGGGCGTGTCAACGCTGATGGGGTCGTGTCCATCGTCGCATTGTGACCGCCCGAGCCACCCGTCAGCTGCGATGCAGGACCTTCTCGCGGAACTCCCGGGCGCTGTAGGCGGTGAGCGTCACGTCGGAGTGGGCGCGCGCCGAGGCCGACCGCGGGAATCCGAGGAACGGGCCGAGCTCGCCGAAGTACTGCCCGGCTCCGATCCGGTTGAGCTGCTCTTCACCGCCGTCGGCGAGCACCCGCACGACGTCGATCTCACCCGACTCGATCACGTACACGAGGTCGGACGCGTCGCCCTTGTTCGAACACCGACTCGCCGGCGGCGACCGTCACCTGGTGAGTGGGACTTGCTCGCGCCTGCGCATTGTGCGGAATCATGTGGACGATCCGATCGGCGATCGGCACGAGCCTGGCGTCGTGCGTCGACACGACGATCGAGCGGCCTTCGGAACGCAATTGCTGCAACAGGCGGATGATCGTCTCGGCCTGGATGTGGTCGAGGTTGGCCGTCGGCTCGTCGGCGAGCAGCAGCGGCGGGTCGTGTCCGAGACCACGGGCCACCGCGACTCGCTGCTGTTGGCCGCCAGACAGCTTCGCCGGTTTGTAGTTCGCCCGATCGGTCAAGCCGACCGATCGCCAGCAGTTCGTCGGCACGTTCGTAGGACGCCTTCCGATCGTGCCCGATGAGCACCATCGGCAGGGCGATGTTCTCCCGTGCCGACAGCGACGGGATCAGGTTGAAGGCCTGGAACACGAAGCCCACGTGGTCGCGCCGGTACGCCTCGAGTTTGACCGCGACTCAGGGCGGTGACGTCGAGGTCGCCGAGCTGGATGGTCCCCGATGTCGGGGTGAGGATGCCGCCGATGCACGACAACAACGTCGTCTTGCCGCATCCCGACGGCCCGAGGAGCACGACCAGTTCACCGGCGGGCGCATCGAACGAGAGGCCGTCGAGCGGCCGCACGGCATAGCCGTCGTGGACGAACTCCACCACGAGGTCACGGACGCGGAGTTCGCTCATCAGCCGGCTCCAGCGAACGCCGCGGCCGGATCGGCCCGAGCCACCCGACGCATCCCGACAGGCTCCGGCGATCAGCGCCACGATCACGGCGAGCAGCGGAAGCTGCCAGAAGGCGCGGGCGGGTACCCGCACCTTGAGCGGGAACGCAGGAGCGAGGAAGATCTGGATGACCGCCGCGAGGGCGACGGCGGCGAGCGCCACGAGCACCGCCTGGAGCGCCAGGCTCGCGAGCAGCGTCCGGTTCGACGTGCCGATCGCCTTCAGCACCGCGAAGTCGCGCTGGCGCTCGAGTGCTGACAGGTACACGACCGAGCCGATGATCACGGCGGCCACGATCCACAACAGGACACGCACGAGGTCGATCGAGGCGATCGCTCCGTCGAGCGGTCGGAGCGTGTCGTCACCGATGTCGTCGACCGACATGAGCACCATGCCCTCGGGGACCGTCGGGACTTGCACCGTCGACAAGGACGGCGCTGATCACGTCACGGCTCCGGAACACGAGGTCCTGCGCGTCGGCGGTCGTCATGAAGACCAACGGCAAGCCGGCGAGCAACGTGGTGTCCCGCGTCGTGCCGACCACGACGAACGGCGCACCGCCGATCGTTCACCGTCGTGCCGATATCGATATCGAGCGTCTCGTCGAGCACGACCTCACCGGTCGGCTTCGGCGGCGCGGCCGTCGACCGTGTCCGGCGCTGCCGAGTCGCCCGGCGTCGTGGCCGACGACGATCACCTCCTCGGCGACGGCGCCGTCCGTGATGATGCTGGAACGAGCAGTCACCACCGGGGCAACCGTGTCGGCGACGACCGCACCCACCGTGTCGGCGGGCATCGTCGACGATCGCGGTGAACGGCCCGTACACACCGGCGGGGAGCACCCACGTCGCTCGCGCCGAATCCCGTCGACGCGTCTTGAATGGTTCACGATTGAACTGCTCCACCAGGCCCGTCATCACGAAGAGCAGGGCGAACACAACCGCCCCGAGCACCACGACGACCACGAACCGAACGAGACGGAACCGCAGGTCGCGGAGGGTCAGCAGGATCATCCGGCACCGCCGCACCACGGTTGCGTGGCGGCCCACTCCCGGATCGGCGTCGACGGCGTTGTCGTATCCGATCTGGGCGACCTCCTGGACGCGCTCGAAGTCGAGGAGACCGACCCCGGGAAGGTCGAGTTGCAGCAGCAGATCGACGTCACCGTCGCGCAACGATCGCTGCTGGTTGTGCACCGCGCCGGTGAGCATGCTGCGCAGGAGCACGGACGAGACGCTCGGGTAGTCGCTGGCCCCACGGCCGACGGTGGAACGCAACGCGCGGACGCCCGACACGTAATGCCCGAAATCGCTGCGCGCCCGCGGGCCTCGCTGCGGTGCGACGTCGACGGCGATCACCGTGCCGATCGTCGAATCCGTGCGCATCACCTGCACCGGAAGGTTGTTGAGCACTCCGCCGTCGACGAGCAGATCACCCTCGAACGGGACCGGCGGGAGCACACCCGGGATGGCGACGCTCGCCCTGATCGCCACCGCACTGGGTCCACGACGGTGGACGTGCAGCCGCGAGGTCGTCAGGTTCGTCGAGACGCAGTAGAAGGGCAACCACAGATCCTCGATGTCGAACGTCCCGAAGTTGTCGTCGATGTTCCTGCTGATGCGCTGACCCTTCAAGAGAGCGACGACGGGAAGGGTGTAGTCGAGCAACCGGTGGAACTGCTTCTCGGCCAACGCGATCAGTTCGGCGTCGTCGAGGTCGAGCGCGATGCCGCCGGCGATCGGCGCACCCATCGAGCACCCGCCCACGGCATCGACCGGCACGCCTGACTCGCGCAGCGCCCGCAGCGCGCCGAGATGAGCGAACCCGCGGGCACCGCCGCCACTCAGCACCAGTCCGATCCCGTGACCGCTGGCCAGCCGGGCCAGGCGGCGCACATGGTCGTCGTGACCGGCGCGGAGGTGCACCACCTCGTGGGCACCGATCTCCGCCAGCAGACGATCCGTCGCGCGTGGACGGTCGGCGGTCGCCGGGTGCACGATCGCCACCATCCGCCGGACGTGTTCGACCCCGTCGAGCTGGCCGACGAGCTCGCCGATCCGCTGACGCTCCTCGGCGCCGGGATGCGCCGAGACGATCAACAGCACACGGTCGGCCTGCCGCAACGAGCGTCGGGTCCACCCGGTCAGGCCGGGATCGGTCTCGAGGACCACGTGGTCGTTGCCGACGTCGGCTTCGTGCATCAGCTCCGACAACCGCGGAACCCCGACGTTGTCGGCGGTCGCCTGCGAGATGTCGGGCCGGTTGAGGATCCGGTCGACCCGTTCGCTCGAGAGATGCCGGACCGAACCGAACCTGCCGATCTCGGTGACGATGGCGTCGAGGAGCGGTCCGGTGTCGACCGGCGCCGTGACGGCCACGGTCAGCGAGGCGGCGCGGCCCGACCGCCGGGGTTGGGTCCGCAGGCGCGAGATCACGCCGCGGGCGACGTGCAGCATGAGCGCCGGCGAGCGGATCACCAGCTCCTCGAACATGTCGGCGGTCAACGTGGCGAGCGTGGAGTCGCGAACGGCACGCACCGTCGCCGACCGCGGTGCGTCATCGAGCAGCCCGAGCTCGCCGACGACGTCGCCACGGCCGAGCTCGGCGACGCGCCCGCCGTCACCGCGTTCGAACTCGGCCCCTTCACCCTCGCGCTGGGGCCGGATCGCCGACGCCACTCCGGCCTCACCGAGACCATGAGGCGGCCACCGACGATGAAGTAGGCGGCGTCGGACTTCTCGCCCTGCTCGAACAGCACATCGCCGGCCTCGAGCCGCCGCCATTGGACACGGTCCACGATGTCCTGGACGAGCACCGGGTCCCGCGCCCCCAGCAGGTCGCTGACCATCGCCGCAACCTGCGTGCGGTCGATCCGTTCGCGTGCCTGCGCCGACACCGCGTCGGCGACATCGGGATGGTCTTCGAGCCACTGCTCGAACTCGGCCCGCCGGATGACCTGCACCTCGGCCGGTCCGGACGCCGTGAGCGTGGCCGTCCGCCGGCCGCCGGCGATCACCGTGACCTCGCCGACAACGTGCCCCTCCCCGATCCTGCCGACGATCACGTCGCCGTATGCGCTGTGCGTGGTCGCCACGAGTTCGCCGGACGAGATGACGTACACGTCATCGGCCTCGTCGCCCTCACGCACGAGCACCTCACCGTCGAGCGAGACGGACGCCGCGCAGGGGTACGTCGAGGTCCCCCACCTGTGGCGTCCCGAATTTCACCCCGTCCATCCCCCGTCTTCGACACGCCGTGGCGCTGACGGCGAGAGTAGCCCGTGGGGTCCGAATGATCCGCCACGGGGGACCTCGATGCCCAGCGAGCACGGCGGCACGAATATGGTGGAGCCATGACCTGGGTCCGCGACCGATCACGAGGCGGACGGGTCGTCATCATCGTCGTCGTCGCGATGGTGATCACCGCGGTGGGCGTCCTCGCGAGCGATCGAGGATCGACGCCGGTTCCGGCCCTCGCTGCCGGCAACGCGCCGGGCGAGCAGGTGGCGGCGAACGCCGTCGGGGGGTCGACGCGGTACGTCCCGATCAACCCGATCCGTGTGCTCGACACGCGCACCGACCCGGGCCGTCAGCCGGCTCGCCGCCGGCCGCTCGATGTCGCTCGCCCCGGTGACCCAGGCGGTCGCCGCCGCGACGGCCGTCGCGCCGGGGGCCGTGCAGGCGGTCGTGCTCAACCTCACGATGGTCGACGTCGACGGTGCCGGGTACGCGTCGGTCTGGCCGACGGGTTCGACGATGCCGACGGTGTCGTCGGCCAACACCGACCTGGCCGGACAGACCGTGGCCAACATGGTCACCGTGCCGGTCGGCGTCGACGGGTTCATCTCGATCTTCTCGTCGATCGGTGCCGACTACATCGTCGACGTGCAAGGCGTCTACGAGTCCGCCACTTCCGCCTCGTCCGGCCGGTTCGTGAGCCTCACCCCGCGGCGGGCGATCGACACCCGGCTCGTCGACATCGCTCCCGCCGAACTCGTCGATCACGGTCGACGTAGCGGCCGTCGGGGTGCCCGTCGACGCATCGGCCGCGGTGCTCAACGTCACGGCCACGCAGACACGCGCCAACGGCTACCTCACCGTGTGGCCCGCCGACACCCCGATGCCGCTCGCCTCGAACGTCAACGTTCCGAGTGCCGGTTACACCGTCGCCAACCAGGTGATCGCCCGCGTCGACGAGCGGGCGAGTCAGCGTGTACTCGTTCGAGCGCACCGACGTCATCGTCGACGTCACCGGCTACATGACCGGGGCCACGGCGCCGGCCGGGTCCGACGGGCTGTTCGTGCCGATCACCCCGGCCCGTCTGCTCGACACACGCACTCCGGGACCCGCCAGCAGCGGGCAGCCGATCGCCTCGAGCGCGACACTGCCACTGCCGATCGCCGGGCACGGTGGCGTACCGGGGAGCGGAGTGCAGGCGGTCGCCCTGAACGTCACCGCGACGCGGACCCAGGCGCCCGGCTACGTGACCACGTGGCCGGCGAACACGCCGATCACCGACACGTCGTCGTTGAACTACGTCGCCGCCGGGCGATCCGTCCCCAACCACGTCGTTGCTCCGATCAACGGTGGGGCGGTGTCGTTCTACAGCTTCGGCGGCACCGACCTGCTGGTCGACGTGATGGGTTACTGGCTCGACGCCACGGCCGTCGCACCCGGCACGGGTGGGGCGGTCGTGTCGGTCAACACCATCACCCCGCCGTCGACCACGATTGCCCCCGCAGTCACCGGCGACCGACGGCGCCTACGGATTCCTCTACCAGAGCGCACCGAAGTCGATCGCCGCCCCGTACGGACGATGGAACCCGTGTGCGCCGATCCGGTACATGGCCAACGTCGACGGGCGACGCCAGCCGATGGTCGACGCAGATGAACGCGGCGATCGCCCAGGTCGAACAGGCGACCGGGCTCGACATGGTGTACGTCGGACCGACGTCGGACGGGCTCGACTTCGCGCCGCCCGCCGGGGCCGACGCCGTGATCGGATTCTCCGACCAGACCGCCACACCGAACATGGCCGGCGGCGTGATCGGCATCGGCGGCGGCAACTACAACCCGGGCACCGGGCGCGTCACGTCCGGCTTCGCCCTCGCGGACGTCGACGGCATCGTGTCGCCCGAGAAGCTGCGCGCCACGTTCATGCACGAGATCGCCCACATGGTCGGCCTCGACCACGTGGACGATCCGGCGCAGCTGATGTACCGCCTTGCCACGCCCAACTCCACGTACGGCGGTGGCGATCTCCGTGGCCTCTGGTTCGTCGGCGCCGCCCAGGGTTGCGCCGCGGCGGACCAGTTCCGAGCGTCGGACCTCGTCCCGAACGCCGATCACCCGATTACCCGGGCGCCGGACGGCGACACCGTGCTCGTCGTCGCCATCGACTGACAGCGCGCCGCATCACCATCGGTCGAGCCGGGTCGACCCCGGGCCGGTCCGGGGTCACCCGAGCGGTAGGTTCGGCGGTGATGACCGTCACCGATCGCATGCCGCCCGCCACACCCCGTCCGGGCTCGATCCTCGGCACGCGGGTGACCCGCACCGAGGATCCGGGCCTGCTCACCGGGTGCGCGGAACTATCTGGCCGACCTGCCGCTCGTCGACCGGCTGCACGCCGTGTTCGTCCGCTCCGACGTGGCCCATGGCGTGCTCGGCGCGATCCATGTCGACGATGCGGTCGGGATGCCCGGCGTCGTCGCCGTCCTCACCGCCGAGACGCTCGGCGTGGCACCCCACCACGGTTTCGTCCCGGTGCATCCCGACTTCGTCCGGCCGCCGCTCGCCGACGGCAGGGTGCGCTTCGTCGGTGAGCCGATCGCCGTCGTCCTCGCCGAGACGATGGAGCAGGGTGAGGACGCCGCGGCGACGGTGTGGGCCGACATCGATCCGCTGCCCGCGGTGGTCGACCCCGAAGACCGCGTTCGACGACGGCGTACCGGTCATCTTCGAGTCGCACGGCTCCAACCAGGCCCTGGTGCACGTCGATCCAGCGATCGACGGCCTCGCCGGTGCCGATCACGTCGTGCGCGGGCGCTACGTGAACCAACGCATCGCGGTGGTGCCGATGGAGCCCGACTGCGCGGCGGCCGAGGTCGACGACGACGGGCGGCTCACGTTCTGGGCGTCGACGCAGATGCCGCACGGGCTGCACGGCCAACTCGCGTCGGCGCTCGGGATGGACCGCAGCGAGATCCGGGTCGTCACGCCCCAGGTCGGCGGCGGGTTCGGCGGCAAGGCCGGCATCCACGCCGAGTACTCGGTGGTCGCCGCGGCGTCGCCGGATGACCGGGCGGCCGGTCGTGTGGGTCCCGTCGCGCAGCGACGACATGAAGGCCTTGCCGCACAGCCGGGCCCAGGTGCAGTACGTCGAGCTGGGCTGCCGCGACGACGGGACGTTCACCGGCCTGCGCGTCCGCCTGGTCGGCGACTCGGGCGGCTATCCGACGATTGGTTGTTACCTCCCGGGCGGCACGCGTCGGATGTCCCAGGGCACCTACGCCTTCGGCTCGATCGAGTTCGACATCGCGGTGGCGGTCACGAACACCACCCCGACCGGCGCCTACCGCGGCGCGGGGCGTCCCGAAGCGACCGCCCTGGTCGAGCGAGCCGTCGACCAGGCGGCGCTCGAGCTCGGCATCGATCCGATCGAGATCCGCAAGAAGAACTTCCTCGGCGACGACGTGTTCCCGTTCACGACGATCACGGGCAACACCTACGACACCGGCCGGTACGGCCTCCCGCTCGACAAGGCGGCCGCCGAGGTCGGCTACGAGGCGTTGCGCGCCGAGCAGCGGCAACGTCGCGACGCCGACGACCCCCGTCTCCTCGGCATCGGCGTGGCCGCGTACGTGGAGATCACGGCCGGTGGTGGTGCCGACGAGTTCGGCGCCGTCGAGGTCCATTCCGACGGGTCGGCGACCGTGCTTGCGGGCACGCTGTCCCACGGGCAGGGGCACCAGACCGCGTACGCCATGCTGGTGTCCGACCAGACCGGCATCCCGATCGACCGGATCACGCTCGTCGACGGTGACACCGATCTGATCCGCACCGGCGGCGGCACCGGAGGTTCGCGTTCGTTGCAGGTCGGCGGGTCGGCCGTGCGCGGCGCGACCGAAGCGATGATCGATTCGGCGAAGGAGCTCGCCGCCCGGCTGCTCGAAGCCGACGTCGCCGACATCGTCGTCGACCCGTCCGCCGGCACCATCGGCGTCGCCGGGGTGCCGTCGCAGGCGATGACATGGTCGGAGCTCGCGACCCGCGCCGAGGACGACGGCACACCGCTGGCCGGTGAGTTCGACTTCCACCAGGCCGACGCCACGTTCCCGTTCGGCGCCCACATCGCGGTCGTCGAGGTCGACGCCGAGACGGGCAAGGTCACGCTCCTGCGCCACGTGGCTGTCGACGACTGCGGCACCGTGCTCAACCCGCTCCTCGTCGAAGGCCAGCAGCACGGCGGGATCGCGGCGGGTGTCGGGCAGGCGCTGTTCGAGGAGATCCGCTTCGACACCGACGGCAACCCGATCACGTCGAACCTCGCCGAGTACGCGATGGTGTCGGCCGCGGAGCTGCCCTCGTTCGAGGCCCACTCCACCGAGACGCCGACGCCGCTCAACCCGCTCGGCGCCAAGGGCATCGGTGAGGCGGCGACCATTGGATCGACCCCCGCCGTACAGAACGCGGTGATCGACGCCGTCGCCCACCTCGGCGTTCGGCACATCGACATGCCGTGCACACCCGAGCGGGTCTGGCAGACGATCACCGCCGCCCGCAACGGCACGCTGGCCGATCCCTGGCGCGAGCCGCCCGCGGTGTTCGACCGGTTGAAGCAGGAAGCGGCCGCCGGCCGCGAGCACGCCGACGACGAGGCCGGAGCCGAAGCAGCCGACGGAATCTGAGCGATCAGATCCACCCGGCAGCCCCCACCGATCCACGTTTGCGTCAGGATTTCTGAGGACCGTCGCGCGGAAATCCCGACGCAAACGAGGATTGGCACGAGGAGAAGGAGCGAACCATGGCATCAGGGGAACCGGCCGATGACCCGGTCGAGAGCGCGCTCGCCGCTGTCCGGCGGATCGCCCTCGCGCTCCCGGAGACGAACGAGCGGTTGAGCCACGGCGTGCCGTGTTTCTTCGTGCGCGACAAGAAGACATTCGTGTACTTCCACGACGACCATCACGGCGACGGCATCCTCGGCATCTGGTGCGCCGCGCCGCCGGGGGTGCAAGAACAGATGGTCGAAGCCGAACCGGAGCGGTACTACCGCCCCGCGTACGTGGGTCATCGAGGCTGGCTCGGGCTCCGGCTCGACGTCGATCGTGACGACGACGAACTGGCCCAGGTGATCACCGAGGCCTACCGCACGGTCGCCCCGAAGTCGCTTGCCGCTCTCGTCGAGGGCTGAATCCCGAGATTGCGCTGCCCGCTACGGGGCGTTGCACTCCACGCAATGGACGTCGGCCGGCGACTGGCCGTTCAACTGGGCGGTGAACCAGTCGACGAGGCGGACGCCCTCCACCTCCATCGTGTAGAACTCGTCGCTTCCGACGATCGTGTGCAACGTGCCGGGCGCGACGTACGTCGCGAGCGGGACGCCCGACGATTCGATCTGGGCCGCGGTCTGGTCGATCAGCGACACGAGCTCGTTCGCCCCGACCCCGGCGATCGAGCCGAAGAACGACTGCACCTCGTCGAACGCGAAGTCGAAGCGGCCGAAGGAGATGTCGGGATTGTGTTGACCCGCCACGACGTAGAGGCCCGGGATGCTCCGCTGCTCAGGCGTGAGACCGGCGGACTCGGGCCAGCCCGGATCGACCGTGTCGGTCCCCCACAGACCCGCCCCGATCGAAGCGTTCACCGCCGGCACGTCGGGATACGCACCAGCGCTGTCGCCGAACGTCGTCACGCGGGCATTGGGCAGCTCGTCGGCCGCCAGCGCAGCAAACAGCGGAGTGGGTACGGCACCCGCGCTGGCACCCATCACGAGCAGCTCCTCGACATCAGGATAGGCGGCGATCAGGTGGTCGAGCCCTGCGGTCGCATTGACGTACCCGTTGTGGTGCACGGTCAGATCAGGTGAGTACTCGGTGGTCTTGTTGCCGATGTGCACGTCGCCCGAGCAGTACGGCACGTAGACCATCGAGTAGTCGGCGATCGGATTCTGCGGATTCGTCTGGTCGAACAGGCCACCGATCCCCGACGGTGGGCGTACCCAATGCGAGGTTGACGGTCGCCGTCGCATTGTCGAAGTTGCAGGTCTCGGCGCTGAAACAGGCGCCGCCACCCTCGAAGTAGAGGACGACCTTGGTCGGGTCGCCGGGCCTGTCCCACAGTTCGAACGGACTGCCGTCCATGCACATGCACTCGGGACCCGGATCGACCGAGGTCCACTGATCGGGCACGATCGCGGCGGGCGCCGCGTCGGTCGTGACCGGCGCCGCGGTGGTCGCCGGTGCGACGGTGCTCGGCGTGACGCTCGTCGGTGCGGCGCTGGTCGGCGCGGTGTCGGTCGGCGCGGTATCGGTCGGCGCGGTGTCGGGAACGGTGACTGTCGAGGGTTCGCTCGCGGGCGTGGCGTCGTCGTCGGAACTGCACGCCGCCATCACCACGGCCGCGACGATCGATACGGCGAACAGGCGGCGAACGATCCGGGTGCTCATCGGAGCATCTTGGCACCGCCCGCCCGCGGCACCGATCAAGTCGGGACGTACGTGCTGTCGAGTCGCGGCGGACCACCGTCCGCCACGACGACGCGTCCGTCGTCGACGAGCTTGGCGAGGTGCGCCAGCACGCTCCGCCCCGCCGGTTTGTGCAGCCGTTGGTCGACGTCGGTGTACAGGCGCAGCACGATCGAGCCGATCGTGGTGCAGCCGTCGCGCACCGCGTCGAGCACCTGGCGCTCGCGCTCGACGCGATGGGCCACGAGGCCACTGACGAACGTCGCCGGCTGGCCGATCGGCGGGCCGTGCGTGGGGATGAGCACGTCGTCGGACCGGCCCGCCACCAGGCGGAGGGATTCGAAGTACGCGGCCATGTCGCCGTCGGGCGGCGAGACGACGGTCGTGCTCCAGCCCATCACGTGGTCGCCGGTGAACAGCGTTCGGGTCACACCGTCATCGAGCGAGTAGCACGTGTGGTTCGACGTGTGCCCCGGCGTGTGAATGGCCCGCATCGTCCAGTCGTCCGCGGCGGCCACGATGTCGCCGGTACGGGCCACGACGGCCGGCACGAACTCACGATCGATCGACTCCTCGATCTTCACCTCCCCGCCGGTCACCGCGGATTCGGCGTCGGCGGTTCCGTCGGCGGTCTCCGGTTCGAGTTCGATCGGATCGTCGCCGATGTCCCAGCGATCGTCGAGGTGCGGTCCGAAAGCGATGGTCGGTGCGCCCGTCTCGGCCGCCAGCCACGCGGCCAATGGCGAGTGGTCGGCGTGGCAATGGGTCACGAGGATCGCCCGGACGGTGCAGCCGACGAGAGCGGCGGCCAATGCGTCGCGATGGCTGTCGAGCTGTGGTCCGGGGTCGATCACCACGACCTCACGACCACCGACGATGTAGGTCCCGGTGCCGTGGTACGTGAACTTCGACGGGTTCTCGGCGATCACCCGGCGCACGAGCGGGGCGATCTCCTGCGCCGCCCCGTACGTGAACGTCGACGGATCGAGGGTCAGGAATTCCATGGCAGCGCCTCGATCCGCCCCGACCTCGTGGCCGTGACCCAGCACGCGCGGACCTTCGGGGACCTGCCCGCCAAGGTCGTCGACCGGGACGCCGAGCGCGCGGAGTGCCTGCCCGGTCGCCGCCTGCCGAGCGCCGTCGACCCCGCTGGCGATCTTCAGGGCGAATGCCCGGCCATCGGGGAACGCCCCCGCCATCACGCCGTCGGCACCGTCCTTCATCACGAGCCCCGGCAACGCTGCCATCCAGCGAGTGACATCCCGCTCGCTGACCGCCGACCAGATCGGGCCGAGCGGACATCGACCGCGCGACGTGCGACTGCGACCGCGCGATGGCCGCGAACGAGCGGGCGAGATCGGCGAGGCCGATGGCGTGTGTCGGCGCGCCACAGCCATCGATACCCACATGATCGACGGGTGCACCGTGCTGCTCGATCGACGCGGTGATCGCCACCTGCAGCGGATGGTCGAGGTCCAGGTAGTCGTCGATCGGCCAGCCGTTGATGCAGCATGTGGCGAGCATTCCTGCATGCTTTCCCGAGCAGTTCTGATGCAACGCCGTCGGCCCCTCGCCGCGACGCAGGGCATCGGTCCTGGCCGCCTCCTCGAGCGGGAACGACGGGGTGTTGCGCAGCGCCGACTCGTCCAGTCCGACGGTGCCGAGCACCTCCAACACGGCCGCCGTGTGCATCGCCGTTCCGTCGTGGCTCGCGCAGACGATCGCCAGCAGGTCACCGGGGAGCTCGAGACCGCATTCGACCATCGCCGTCGCTTGCATCGGCTTGAGCGACGACCGCGGATAGACGGCGATCTCGGGGTCGCCGAGTGAGGCGATCGTCGTGCCGTCCGGGCCGAGCGCCACGGCGGCGCCGTGGTACAGCGATTCGTCGAAGCCGCTGCGCGTCGAGAACGCGATCGGCTCGAAGGCCCTGTCGAATCGGGTCATGGGTCGTTCAACCGTCGCGAACTTCCGGGAGTTCCTGCTCGCGGGGCGGGAGCTCGTGTCGCGACGGTGGCACGTCGGTGAGATGGCTGTCGATCACCTCGTACCGGCGTCCCCATTCGCTGGCGAATGCCTGCATCATCGCGGCCGCCGGGAGCGCCAGGACCGCGCCGACGGGACCGAGCAGGGCCGCCCCCGCCAGCGCTGCCGCGAACGCCGTGGCCGGATGGAGTTCCATCGTGCGCGCCGTGATGCGCGGTGCGAAGACGTAGTTCTCGATCTGCTGGTAGATGACGATGAAACCGACCACGATCGCCGCCTTCAGTGGCGAGTCGAGGAACGTCAACAACGCCGGCAGGATGCCGGCGAGGTACGTGCCGACCACGGGCAGGAACTGGCTGATCAGGCCGACCCACAGCGCCAGCGCGACGGGCGCGGGCGTACCGATGGACTGGAACACGATCCAGTGGAAGAACGCCGACAGCAGGGCGAGCAGTGCTCGCGAGTACAGGTATCCACCGGTCTTCGTGATCGCCAGTTCCCAGCCCTGGAGCACCTGTTCCTGGCGTGCCGGTCTGAGCCGCGAACAGAGCGCGCGACGCAGACGCGGGCCGTCGGCCACGAGGTAGTAGGTGAACAGCAGCACGGACAAGGCCTGGAAGATCACCGCCACGACGGTCAGCGACACTTGCACGGCCTTGTCGCTCTGTGACGCGATGAACTGTTGCACGCGCCCGTCCGGGTCGTTGAACTCGTCGATCACGTCCCGAGCGTCGATCTCGGTGCCGAACGTGTCGTTGATGAAGTCGACCGTGTCGGTGATGTACGCATCCGACTCCGACAGGAGATCGGCCACCTGCGTGCCGACCAGCGTGCCGACCGCGGCGACGAAGATCAAGAACGCGACGAGCACCCCCAGGAGGATCGACATCGTCGCCCGCCCGCGGCGCCAGCCGCGGAGGCCGAGCCGGTTGACGCCCGGCTCGATGGCGAGTGCCAGGAACAGCGACACGAGGAGCAGGACGAGCAACGACGACAGGCGGTGGAACACGTGCCGGAACGTGAACGTCAGGACGTAGCCGGCCCAGAACACGACGATCGCCGGGATCACCCAGCGCGGCATCGACCAGTCGGTGGAACGGGGATCGATCGGCTTACCCGATGCATCGAGCAGGCCTCGCCCCTTCTCGACCCGCTCGTCGCCGGAGCCGCGCTCGTCGACGAGTTCTCCTGGCACGTTCGGAGCGTACTCAGCGTGCCGTGGCAATATGAGGCAGTGGTGAGGTCGTGGCTCGGGGCTCAGGTTCGTGACCGGGTCGTCGGGCCCGACTCCGACACCCGTCGCGCCGTGCTGCTGTCCCACGATGAAATCGGGTGGTTCGAGCCGGGATCACCGATCATGCGCGTCCACGGCGACGCGTCGATGTTCATCGGTGGGCTCCGCGCGCTGCTGTTGCAGTCACTCCATCCGTTGGCCATGGCCGGGGTGGCCCAACATTCCGACTACCGCAGCGATCCGTGGGGCCGGCTGCAGCGCACCGCCGACTTCATCGCCGCCACGACGTTCGGGCCGGCCACGGAGGCGGAACGGGCGATCGAGGTCGTCCGCCGGGTGCACGCGCACGTGGTCGGCGTCGCCGACGACGGTCGCCCGTACGCCGCCAACGACCCGCATCTGCTGCGGTGGGTGCATCTCGCCGAACTCGACAGCTTCCTCGTCGCGCACGATCACTACGGCACGGATCCGTTGCGCGGACCCGACCGCGACGAGTACGTCGCCCAGTCCGGTGTGATCGCGCGGGCGCTCGGGGTGCCGGCGCCGCCGGTCACCGAGCGCGGGCTGCGCGACCAGCTCCGGTCGTTCCGCCCCGAACTGCAGTCCACGCCGGCCGCGCGTGACGCCGCCCGCTACCTGCTGATACAGCCGCCGTTGCCGCTCGCCGTCGCGCCCGGCGTACGGGCTGATCGCCGCGGCCGCCGTCGCGTTGATGCCGGCTTGGAGCCGGCTCCCGCTGCGGCTGCCGTGGTTCCCGGTCGCTGAAGCCGTCGCCATCCGCCCCGCCGGCGCCGCCGTCACCCGCACCATCCGCTGGGCCCTCTCCCCCACGTCCGTGACAATCATCCGTTTGTGTCGGGATTTCTGCGGACGGGTCCGCAGAAATCCCGACGCAAACGGTGTTATTCCGGGTTCAGGGGATGGCGCGGAGGAGGGCGGGAGCGAGGTCGCCGTGGGGCGCGACGACGATGCCGCTGGGAAGGGCGAGCCAGCCAGCCATCGCGACGAGCTCCGCCGCCAACTCCTCGGCGACGTGCGTCTCGTCGATGCCCGGCTCGCCGAACACCCCCTGGACGAGGAGTCGCCCGGTCGCCCGGTCCGCCTTCAGGTCGACCCGCGCGACCAGCTCGTCACCGAGCAGGAACGGCAGCACGTAGTAGCCGTACTGGCGTTTCGGCTTCGGGACGTAGATCTCGATGCGGTAGTGGAAATCGAAGAGGCGCAGCGCTCGATCCCGGTACCAGACGACCGGGTCGAACGGGCTGAGCAGCGCGCGGGCACGCACCCGCCGCGGGATGGCTGCATCCGGGTGCATGTACGCCGGCTTCGTCCATCCCTCGACCGAGGTCTCGATCAGGCGTCCCTCCTCGACCAACTCGGCCAGATGCACGCCGCAACGAGTCGGCCTCTGGCGGTGGTAGTCAGCCAGGTCGCCGATGGTGCCGATGCCGTGATGGCGCGCCGCGAGTTCGAGCATGTTCTTGCGCGCGTCGTGTTCCGTGGGAGTCGGCAGTTCCAGGATCCACCCGGGGATCACCCGTTCGGTGAGGTCGTACACACGGGCGAAGTCGGAAGCGCGACGCACGGCGGTCAACTCGCCGGCGTTGAGCAGGTGCTCGAGGGCGATCTTGCCGTCGTCCCAGTCCCACCACGAGCTCTTCGGGCCGACGCGCTGCTGGAGGTCACCGGCGACGAGCGGTCCCTCGTCACGAACCCGCGCCAGCACGTTGTCGATGAGCTGCGGGCTGTCGCGGCGAATGCGCGCCACCGCCTTCCAGCGGTGATCCTGCGCCATGTACCACCGCAGGTTCGGGTGCAGTTCGACCGGCACATGACAGGCCTCGTGGACGTTGAACTCGAACAGCTCGTGGGCGGCGGTGGCGTCGGCGATCAGCGACCGCGGATGCGGTCCGAGCCGGGCGAACAGCGGCAGCTCCTGGCTGCGCACGAGCACGTTGACCGAGTCGATCTGGATCAGTCCCATCCGGTCGACCACCCGGCGGAGATGGCGGCGGTCGACGCGGCCGGCCGGCCGCGCGTCGTTGAAGCCCTGGGCCGCGAGGGCGATGCGGCGCGCCTGCGGCCGCGAGATGACGGCGGTTCGCGCCATGGTGGCCGCCGCGGACGTCAGTCGTCGGCGACGGTGATGGCGACCGAGTTGATCACCACGTCGGTCTTCGGCTTGTCGCCGCCACCCGTCGGCACGTTCTGCATCGTGTCGAGGACGTCGAGCCCCTTCACGATCTGGCCGAACAGGCTGTACTGCGGCGGCAGCCCGACGCCTGACGAGCCCGACACCAGGAAGAACTGGCTGCCGTTGGTGTTCGGGCCGGCGTTGGCCATCGCCACCGAGCCGATCTGGTACTCGCGGGGCTTGGGCAGTTCGTCTTCGAACTTGTAGCCCGGCCCACCGCGGCCCGTGCCGGTCGGGTCGCCGCCCTGGCACATGAACCCGTTGATGATGCGATGGAAGATCACACCGTCGTAGTAGTGGTGCAACGCGAGGAAGACGAAGTTGTTGACCGTCTTCGGGGCCTTCAGCGCATCGAGGGCGATCACGATCTCACCGAGCGACGTGTCGAGCGTGGCCGTGTAGCGCTTGGCCGGGTCGATGCCCATCTCGGGCGCTTCGGCGAACTGTTGCGTCTTGGGAGCGGAGCCGTCGAGCGGCGGGAACGTCGTAGCCATGGCGCCCGAGGCTAGTGGCACGCGTCAAATGTCGCGGAGCGCCGACAGGACGCTGGGTGGAGCGACCACGCCGAGCTGTTCGAGGACCGCCGCCGCTTGCGCCGCGCTCGCCAGATGCGTCGATCCCTTGCGACTCCATGAGCCTGGCCTCGACCAGCTGGACCAGCGCGGTCACGTAGTGGTTCGACTCTGCCGCGGCCCGCCGACACGACTCGTCGATCGTCGCCCGTGCATGATCATGTGCTCCGGTGGCGAGTTGGCCGATGGCGGTGAGTGGGAGCAGTTGGGTGGTCAACTCCTCGTCACCCTCGTGATTCGCCATCAGTTCGTCCAACAGCGGAATCGCCTCTCCAACCGCACGATCGAAGTCGTCGCCCAGGAGCAGGCATTCGATGCGCCGGACATCCATCTCCAACCGGAGTGCGGACGCGCCGATCTCGAGCGACAGGAAGCGGGCGGCTGCCGAGCATCGCAAGCCCGGTTCGGGCGTGACCGCAGCGGGCTTCGACCATCGCCAGGTTGGCGGTCACGTACGCCACGCCGATGGGATAGCTGGCCGATTCCCAAGAACGCTTTGCGAACTCGAAGAGCTCCCGCGCTTCGTCGAAGCGCCCCTGCAGGGAGAACACCTCGGCGAGATTGCTCGCTGCCATCGCTTCACCGACCAGGTCACCTGCCTGTCGACGGAGATCGCGACTGCGTCCGTAGTAGTCGACCGCGTCCGTCCAGCGTCCGGAGTAGTACGACTGCACCCCGAGATTGTTCAACACGTTCGCCTCGCCGACGAGGTCGCCGCTCCCCGAGTACATCTCCAGAGCCTTCTGCGCGAACTCGGGGGCCTCGGGTCGCCCGAGTACGCTGTACGCCACTTCGAGGATGTTGTAGGCGCGAGCCAAGACGACCCGATCGTTGGCAGCTTCGGCCGCCGTTGCCGCCAGCTCCGCGAATCGGGCACTTTCGCGGTTCCGTCCCTGCCGGTTCAATGTGCCCGCCCGGGACAGCGCCGTCTCGGCCTCCTCGTGACTGCGGTCCGGCCCGGCCGGAAGGTCGATGATTCGCCGTTGCGCACGCGAGTACCAGCGCAGGGCCTGGGACAACCGGCCCTCGCGTTCGCGCACGGAGCCGATCTTGCGGAGCATCCGCGCCTCTCGCGAGATGCTCGCGGGTTGGCGCGACGGCTGTTCTGGTACGCCTCGACGGCCGCCGAGTACCTCGCGCTCAGCACGTACACATCGGCCAGCGCCTCGGCGACGCGGGCCACCTCCTCCGGCTCGGCGGGCGTGGCGGATCCGGCGTGGTCGAGGGCGCGCCGGTACAGCATCACTGCTTCCTCGTTGGCGTACCCGGCCCGGGACGTGTCGGCGGCGAGCACCGAATACGTCCACGCCCGGTCGTCGTCGCGCCCTCGATCGAAGTGCGTCGACAGCAGCGGCGCGACGCGAGCGAGATCCCCCTCGTGCCGCCGCTCGAGCGCATGTCCGAGTGCACGGTGCACGTGGCGCCGGCGGCGATAGGCCAGGCCTTCGTAGGCCACCGCTCGGTACAGGTCGTGACGGAACCGGAACCGGTCACCCCCGCGGTGCTCGAGGAAATCGCCGAGCGCGTGCCATCGATCGGGCGCGACGAGGTCCGGCTGGTCGAACGATTCGGCGATCAGCGTGGTGTCGATCACCAGCCCGGCCACCGAGGCCTCACGGAGCAGGACGCGATCCTGCGCTGGAAGCTTGTCGATCCTCGTGGTGACCAGCGACTCGATCGACTCGGGGAGGGCCTCGTCATGCTCCGAGTCGAGACCGGCCGACAGCAGTTCCAGCAGGTACAGCGGATGACCGCCAGCCCGATCAGCCAGGCGCTCGAGCTGCCGTGCGTCGCCGACATGATCAGTGGTACCAGCGATTCTCGTCGCCACCTCGGCGAGCCGCCGGGCGTCATCGGCATCGAGTGCCATCAGATCGATCGACTCCCGCCGATGCGCCGACTCCAACCCGAGGTCGAGTCCGCCGCGGTGGACCAGTACGACGAGCCACGCCCGGTCCGCCGCCCGGCGCGCGAGCCGTGCGATCACGTCCTGCGATGCGCTGTCGAAGAGGTGGACGTCCTCCGCGATCAGCGCCACCCGGTCACCGAGTGCCGCATCGATCACATCTGCCACCGCGGCGAGCAGGCGCTCACGACGGAACTCCTCGCCGAGCCGATCGACCTCGGGCGTCGTGTCCACCTCAGCCCCGACGGCGATGGCCAACAGCGGCAACCAGCTCGTCAACTCAGGGGCATTCGAACCCACCCATGACCGCAACCGGGCACCAACGGTTCGCGGGTCGTCCGATTCGGCCACCGCGATCAACTCGCGCAGGAACACGCGGATCACGAAGTACGGGGAATTCTTGGCGTACTGGCCACCGCGGAAGGCATGACGTGTGAACTCCGGCCGTCGGGTCAGCGCTTCTCGGACGAGCCGGCTCTTGCCGATGCCGGCCTCACCCGTGATCTCGACGACGGCGCCGAGGCCCTCGAGCGCTCCGGCGGCGAGGTGGTCGATCGACGCGAGCTCTGCTGCTCGTCCCACGAACTCGACGATGCCCGTCTGGTCCGGCGACTCCCCGTCGTCACGCCGGTGACCGATCGGGTCGCCGAGGAGGGCCGCGGCGATCGGCTTGGACTTGCCCTTCACCAGGAACGGTTCCAGCGGTTCGGCATGGAACGTCGTCCGGGCGCGCTCGAGGATCGCCGCCGAGGCGACGATCTCGCCCGGCCGCGCCTTCTGCATCAGTCGCGCCGCGAGGTTGACTGCATCGCCCATCACGGTGAAGGTCCGGCGCGTCGTGCTCCCGAGATCGCCGACATACACATGCCCCCGGTTGGCGCCCGCGCGCAGCGGCAGAGGCGACGGCCGCGAGAAGAGATCGTGCAGCGCGAGCAGCAGATGGTCGTCGTCGGCATCGGTCGACACCGGTGCTCCGGCGGTGAGGATCATCTTGGCTCCGTTGGAATACGCATCGCTCGCGAGCAGATGCACGGGATGCGCGCGCAGCACCTCGCGTACGTTGTCGGCCACCGCTCGACACGCCTCGTGCAACGCCTCGGGACCTTCAGCGAAGTACAGATCGTCGGTGCCACCCGCATTGATGAACGCGATCGCCACCTGCCGGTGTTCGCCATCCGCGGTCGAGAGCACCTGTTCGATCAGCGGCGCGGCGAGATACCGATCGAGCCCGTCGATGCCGCGCTGGGCATCGAGCGGAACGAGACCCACCGCGCCGACCTCGGCGAGCCCACGTCGGAGGGGCCGGGCGCCGTCGGCGGACGGTCTGCCGAGCCAGGCGTCGGGAACCAGCTCGGCGGTGGTCGGACTGAGCAGGATCTGCCCGCGGCCGGCCGCGGCTTCGTAGTCGACGGTTCGGGACACCGCCGGCCCACCCACGAGAAGTTCCAGGTGGCCACCGTCGACGAGGGAGAAGCCGAAGAGGCCCGAATGCGCCCCCTGTGAAATCCCCAGTCGCACGTGCCGCACCGAGTTCGTCGACCAGGGTTGGGCGACGACCGAGCGCATGCATTCCATGGCGGCCACCGCGCGGAGCGCGTGGTCGTCGTCGGTGAACAGGACGAGCAGGGCGTCGCCACCGAACTTGACGATGTCACCGCCCCGCTCCTCGCATGCCTCGATCATCAGGCCGAAGCAGCGATTCAACAGATCGGTCAGCTCCTCGGCCCCTTCGTGTCCGAGACCTGCCAGCCGTTCGGACAGTGCGGTGAAGCCGCTGATGTCGGCCGACACGAGGGTGCCCTCGAAGATCAGCAGACCGTCGCTCGAGCCACGGCGCTGGACGTCCTCCACGAGACGCGGGACGTAGCTGGCCAGGATCGCGCCCCGCGACGCCCCCTGTGAGTCCCGTCCGCGTGTGGTCACCACATCAGTCTGGCGTCACCGCTTCAGTTTGAACGGCAGGGAGTAGATCGTCGCCGCTCGTATCGCCCTTGACCACGAAGTCCAACGTCATGGAACCGGCCGGGAGTCCGGTCGTCTTGAGCGTGTAGCTGTAGCCGCCGTTGCCGAAGATGAACTCGTTGCCGGGATTGGAACCGCCCGGCGCCATCGGCACCGCCGGGAAATTTCCAGGGTTGACCACGGTCGCCACGAGCACGATGCTGCTGCTCGACACGTTCTTGCCGGCCGCGTCGCACAGCTTGAAACTGAACCCGTAGGCCGAGCCGACGTTCTTGGCGACAGTCGGGTTGTAGCCGAGGTTGCACACGACGTACTTCGGCGCGGCCGCAACGGCCGTGTACGACGCGGTGACGGTCTCGGTGTTGCCCGTGAGGCCAGTCGCCGTGACGCTGACAACGTAGGTTCGCGGTTGCTGCGCCGCCGGGAGCACGACCTGACCAGGGGTGCTGCTGACGAAGGTGTCATCGACCTTCAGGACACACGACGCCACACCCGCGGCCGCACCGGCACAGCCGAACGTGGCCGTGACCGTTTGGCCGACCGTGATCTGGTTGCTGGACAGCGACAGCGTCGGCGCGAGCGCGAACTGCTTGAACTCGACGGACGCCGTCGCCGGAACGGCTACGTTGCCGGCGACGTCGGTGGACGCGACCGCCAGCGCGTACGTACGCGCGGAGGGCGAGGAAAGAACGACGCGTCCCGGCGTGCTGCTGACGACCGCACCGCCGTCGGTGAGGACGCAGGATGCGACGCCGGAGACCGAGTCGACGCACGAGAAGTCCACGCTCACGGACGAACCGAGCGGGGCAACGTTGCTCGACACCGTCAGTGTCGGAGTCGGCGCGGTCTTGTCGATCTTGATCGGCGTCGGTGGCGCGGACTGCCCGATGTTTCCTGCCGCATCCATCGCGTAGCCGGTCACCGCAGTGGTGCCCTCGGCGGTCACCGGCTGCGTGAGCGGACGCTGCGTGTCCGGAGGATCGCCGGCGATCGTGTACCACTTCGAGACGATCGCCGAGCCGCCCGTGTCGGTGAGCACGTCGACCGTGACGTTGCCCGTGGCCCACTCCGTCACGGGGGCTTTCACCGTCACGATTGGCGCGACGTTGTCGATCGACACCGTCGCGGTCGCGGTCCGAACGTTGCCGGCGGCATCGGTGGCGACGAAGTCGATCGTCGTGATCCCTTGGGCGGTGATCGGGTCGGTGGTCAACTCGGCATGTCGCGCTGGCTCCTCGAACGCGATCGTCCCGATCGACACTCCACCGACTTTGGCGTCGATCTTCGTCACGCCCGCGCCCTCGCCGTCGTCGAACGTCGCCGTGACCGGAAGTGGACCCTGCACGAAGTTGTCGGGAACGGGGATCGACGCCGTCGGTGGCGTCGAGTCGATCGCGACGTACAGCTCGGCGATGAGGCCGGTGGTGGGATCGGACGCCCTGATCACGTGTGCACGATCGCCGGAGATCAGGATCGGCGTGCCCGTGTAGGGCTCGGACGCCGCGCCATCGACGCTGTAGGTCGTGGTCGGCGTGCCGCCCTCGATGCTGACCGCGACGTCGCTCGTGTACCACTGGTTCGCGAAGGCGCCTGGCACCACCGGCTCCGGAACGAGCAGCAGCTGTCCCAAGGGGACCGGATCGGCGTCGAGGAAGAACAGCGACTTCGAGTTGCTCATCGCCACGTTGCCGCTGCTGTCGACGGCCTGCACCGCAAACTCGATCTGGTCTCCAATGAATCCTCGTCCGCCGCGCCACACGCCGTCGGGGCCTATCGTGAGGTCGAGCCCCGTCCACGTGGCGCCCGTCGTGCCGCGGAACAGGATGAAGACGCGCTCGACGTCGCCGCCGACATCGGACGCGGAGACCTCGAAGAAGGCGACGCCATCGTCGACGAAGCCGCGGCTCTGGTCGATCGAAGGCGCGGTGATGTCGGTGGGGTTCGACGCGCCGTAGTACACCTGCGTCTCGACGTGGGTGTGCAATCGCTGGACGCCCGGCTGCGGGGTCGCCGGGGTCGCCTCGAGCTCCGCGCCTCGGAACTGGCCGACGCCGAGCAGGAGCTGCTGTTGGTCCTTGCCGTCGGCCTTGAAGCTGCGCACGGACGCCAGGTCCGCTGGGAACGACCCGTCGAGATACTCGGGGCGCGGCTCGACCGAACGCGGTGGACGCCTTGAAGAAGACCGGATCGAAATTCCCGACGTCTTTCGATGAGAGGCCCGTGATCAACGCGTCGCGTGCGACGAGGCCCGGCTGAGTGATGTCCCTCGAGAACAGCGGCTGGATCGGCCGGCCGTTGACATCGAGCGTCTGACCGCCGACCGTGTAGTACGAACCGGATGGAGTCACCACGGGGTTCGGTGCCGCGGCGGTTCCGGTGAAGTTCGGGCTCGCCACGACCGTGGACACCTTGAGACCGCCGAATCCGGCGTTGGGGAGGTTCGAGGGCGGCACGGTGGGCGGACCGGCCGGCGCCGCCGCCGGGGGCGGCGTCGCACCGATGTAGAACATCGGGAGGCCGTAGAACACGAACTCCTCGATCGCCTTCTGCTGATAGGCGTCGAGCACATGGACGTCGGCAACGGCCTTCTGCTTCGCGTCGACCCACGCCTGCCCGATGGGCCCGGGCTGGGCGACCTCGGCGGCAAACTGCGCAGTGAGCGATTCGGACAGCGCCACGATGTCGGAGTCGCCGTAGCCATAGCCGGTGTTGCCCGCGAACACGTTGCCGACGTTGCCGACCAGACGCTGTGCCCAGTCCGGCGCGGGGCTGCCGACCTGGACGTCACTGCGGCTGTACCCCGAGTGGCAACCCATGCTGTACACGACCGCCCGGTTCTGTGCGTCCGGGAACTCGTCGCTGCTGAACAACGAGTCGGTACCGGGTCCGAACCCCGGCTGGGTGTCCGGATCGTTCGACGCCAGCTCCGACGCGTTGTCGAGCGCCGGGAGCGCGTTGTTCTGGTCGAAGTGCCCGTGCAGACCGATCACGTCGAACAGCGCGGGAGTGGTCTCGAACGCTCCGAGCGCGGTCGCCAGGGCTCCGTCGGTCCACGCTTCGTTGATCAACCGAACGATCGGGGCGTATCCGCCGGCCGCCAGATTTTTTGCATTCAACTCGGCACCGTCGGCGAGGAACTCGTATCCGGTTTCGAGCGCCCGGTTCTGGGTCGTGGCCGGATCGAGGCGTCCCTGATAGGTGATGAAGTTGTTCAACGACTGGATGATCTCGGCCGGTGTCTCGACCAGGCGACCGACCGCCCGTTCCGGCAGGAACAGTTCGTGGTCGCGCACGCGGATCCCGGCAGTGGTGCCGTAGGGGTCATCGGTGCGGTACATCCCGGCGAGGAGGGCCGCGATGCTTTCGTCGTTGCCGACGAAGTCCTGGGCGAACGTCCGCTCGTTGGCGAAGTTCGTGTCGTCGACGATGTTGGCCATCGGGATCTGGCGATCGTCGCCGATGATGACGATGTTGCGGATCCCGGGGCGGGCGGCGGTGTAGCTGTCGATGACCTTGCCGATGGCGCGCACGACGTCGTTCGACCGGAGGGGATTGCAGGGGTCGGCGAATCGAGCCCGGTAGGCGTCCTCGACGGCGTGTCCCCCCTCGAACATGCCCTCGACCGGGATGATCGCCCCGCTGACGCCGAGGGTCCTGGCGTCAGCGACGCTGGCAGCAGCATTCAAGATGCCCTGCGCCTCGGCCGGATAGGTGGCCCGCAGGAGCTGCTCGTTCACCAGGAACAGCGTGTTGACGTCCGCGCTCAGCGACGTGGGTGCGGGCACGTCACGTGCCACCCCGGTCGGGTACGTGGGCCCCGCCGGGCAATCCCGTTGGGCCGAACCGTCGGTGCGGAAGCGGAGCGCGTACGGCTCGTCGGAGAACGCCGCGTTGTACGCAGAGATCTGGACGAAGTACGTACCGGCGCGCAAGGTCCCCGTCTCGATCTGCTCGTCGTTGACGCCGCGGTTCGAAGAGATCGCCACAGGCACGTAATCGGCAGGATTGAAACCGAGCCCCACCGGGAGGGTCTGGGGCACGTCCTGCACCGTGTCGGCCTGCACCGGATCATCGAACGGATTCAGGTCGGTCTGCACGTCGTCGACATAGCCGACCGACGACGTGGGCTGGTTGCGCAGCGGTGCGACCGGGCGCCCGTACAGCACGAGGTCGTAGTCGGCCGGAAGGTTGCTCAGGAACAGATCCCCACGGATCCCGAGATTGGCGTCGGCCTCGGAGATGTCGAAGCTGTAGAGGTCGACCGAGCCGGAGCGGCTGACGTAGCCGAGGTTGATGTCGACGCCCGTGCCCGTGGCGTCGCTGGTGACCGCGAGCGGGCGAATGGCCGGGAGCGGATCCTCGGCGTCTTCGACGACAGTCACGTTCGACGTGGCCGAGCTCACGTCGCTCTGGCTGCCGGCCGTAGCGACCACGCACGCATCGGCGGTGGCGACACCGAGCGTCAGACCGGCTCGAACGCTGACTGCCACAGAACTCAACCCGGCCTGCAGGTTCGCCAGCGCGTAGGTGAGGATCGTCCGGCCGGCGCCCGCGCCGCACCCGTCGGTTTCCAAGGACAGCGAGAGCACGGGATCGCCCAGCGGCTCCCCGTTGAGGGTCGAGCCCCTCGGAACATAGACGAAGCCCTCCGGGAGCACGACCTGCAGCGACGTCGTCGCCGCGGCCGCCGACAGCGTGATGTCGGCCTGATACTCGAACGGATCGACGAGCGGTGACGCGGCGTTCTGGAGGCCGGCGACGTTCAGATCGATCGATTCCCATGGGACCGACTCGGGCGGGATGAGGGCGACGAGGAGGTCGGACAGTCCGTACTCGTCGAACGCGGCGGCCAGTGCGGCGTCGCTGGCGACGAGCGCGATCAGCTTCGCGAGATCGACGTCGAGGAGCTTGTCGACGACGCCACCCAGGGCCAGGTTGCTGATCGCAGCCGTGACGGTCGCCTGGTCGCAGGTCGCACCGGCCGGGATGATCTTGGAGCAGTCGAAGATCGCGTCGGGACCGGTGAACGCTCGAAGGGGAAAAGCGCGCAGCGGGAACGCACGCAGGGGCGAGCTCAGGATGTCGAACGCCCGCAAGGGGAACGCCCGCATGCGGGAAGGACTGCAGCGAACCGGCGGTCTGGAAGAACGTGCCGAGTGGTGATGCGGTGAGATCGAGGTCGTCGAGTGATTCACCGGCGAGCGCGAGGCTGGCGAGGGTCACGTCGTCGCCGAACTGGGCACTCGAGGTTTGGCCGAGGTTGGCGCAGAAGTCCGCGTACAGGGTGCACCAGTCGATGTTGCTCCCGTCGAAGGCCCGAAGCGGGAACACGCGCAGCGGCACCGACCACAGGAGGAATGCAACGGTGGGGAACGCTCGGAGCGGAGTGCCCTCGAGGTTGAGATCGGCGAAGTCGATGTTCGCGATCTGGTCGTACTTCGCCTGCGTGAGCGGCGGGTCGAGCGGCGGCACGAGATTCGGGTCGAGCAACGACTGCACGTCGGACATCGTCAGGGCCTGGAGCGGAACCCCGGCGAGCGGTGTTCCCGCGAGCACCTGCTCCCATCCGCCGTCGGTCAGCAGCACGAGGTCGGACAGCAGGACCGTGTCCAGCGGGAACGCCCGAAGTGGGAATGCCCGCAGGGGGAATGCCGCGCAATGGCGCTGCCGCGGTGAAGAACGCGCGGAGCGGGAATGCTCGCAGGGGGAAGGCGCGGAGCGGGAACGCGCGGAGCGGGGCGGCGGTGAGTGGGAACGCACGCAGCGGGTTGGCTGCGCAGCGAGGTGTCGAAGAGCGCACTCGTCTCGCTCACAGCGCCCGGGATGTTCGCGGCGGGGATCGTGCTCGCGCCGACCGGCGGGGTCAGGGTGCTCGACGAGAGCGCCAATTCGACGTCGAAGGGCGTGGTCTCGAACGCACCGAGATCGCACCGCGGCGGGACGGTGAGTCCGCTGGGGCGGGGGAGGCTGCGTTGGTCGACCGTCAGCGCCGCTCCGAGGAATCCGTTGGTGCCGACGACCTTGCACTCGGTCAAGCTGACGTCGAGACCGACACTTCCGCCAGCGGGAGCGATCGTCTGCGTCGGGCCGCCGTTGTTGGCGAGCGCGCCGAGCGTCACCGGCCCCGGCGATGTGGCGGTGAGGGGCGGGGGCGTTCCGGCGATGACGCTGCAGTCCGCGGCGTTGCCGACGAAGTTCACCCCGACCAACTTGGGTCCGTTCGAGCAGTCGGATCCGGTCTTGGCACCCGTGCCAGTGGCGGTGAGCACGGAACCGGTGACGACGAGGGAACCGCTGTAGCGATCGACGCCCCCACCGAGGCGGGCGCCCGACGTGTTGTCGACGAACGTCGAATACGAGATCGCGCCCTTCCCGAGGCCCCAGATCGCGATCGCGCCTCCACGGCCGCCGGAGTTGCCGGTGAACGTGCTGTTGACCACTTCGACGATGCCGCTGGCGTGGATGGCACCGCCCTTGATCACCGCCGAGTTGCCGGTGAACGTCGATCGTTCGATGAGCGCGGACCCGTAGACCTCGACGCCGCCGCCGACGCTGCCGACGTTCCCGAAGATGGTGCTGTCCGACAGGACGAAGCCTGTGGCCGTCGGGTTGACGGCGATGGCGCCGCCGCCCGTGAGTCCGCCGTTGCCGTTCGTGATCGCGATGCCACTGAAGACGACGTTCTTCGCGCCGACGTCGAAGCCGCGCTTGCCGCCCGCGTTGATCAGCGTCGGGCTCGCCCCCACGGGCGATGCCGCGCCGACGATCTTCGTGCCCGCGCCGCTGACGGCGATCGGACCCTTCGTCAGCGAGTACACCCCCGCCGGCAGCGTGATGGTCGTGCCGGGTGACGCGTTCGCACGGCCGACCGCCAGACGCAGTGTCGGACACGTCGTCGTGGTCGGCGCCACCGTGCACGCGCCGGTGCCGTCCCCGAATCCGGTGACGAGAACGGGTGTCGGGACCACGATGGCCGATGCCGTCCCGAACGTCGACGACGACGCCACCGCGGTCGCGGCGAGCGCGCCAACGATGGCGAATGCGGCGACCTTCGACGATGCTCGCCGAGGGCGGTCGCTTCCGCGATGCCTATGAGTATTCATGTGTGCGCCCCTCTATTAACCCGTCACGCGGCACAACCCGTTCAAGCCCTGTCTGACGGTTGTACCACCTTGGGGGCGCCGCCGCCATCGCGCGGGCCGAGGATTCGGATTCCTGTGACGCAGAACCGGCGCGCGAACACGCTGAGTGGTGGTTCGCGCGCTGTCGGCGACAAGCGCCGCATCAACCTGGGCTTTCAGTTGCGCGAGTTGTAGCTCTGAATCAACGCGTCCGACTGGGCCGCCGCCGCACTCAGCGACGTCGCCACATCGGCGCCGTCGAAAATGGCGGCGACGGCGTTGGCGGTCGCCACGCGCACTTCGCGTTGCGGGCCGAGGGCCGGCGACAGCGATGCTTCGCCTTCGACGCTCGTGAGCAACTGGTCGTAAGGAACCTTGAAGCGCGGGTCGGTGGCGTAGGTCGTCGCGAGCGGCTCGAGATCGACGGCGTCACTGCGCACCGGCACGTAGCCGGTCTCCGACGCCCAACGTGCCTGGATCTCGGCGCTGACGAGGTAGGTGATGAAATCCCAGGCCGCCGCCGTCTGCTCGTCGCCCTTGTCGGCGACGATCCACAACGAACCACCACCGACCTGTACGCCTGGCGTGTCACCCGGCCCGGGCATCGGCCCCACGCCGATGTCGGCCTCGGTCAGTCCCGGGGCGATGCCGCCACCGAGCGCCGCGATCACACTGCCCAGTGCCGCCGAGGTGCCGATCGTCATCGCCCCGGGGCTCGCCGGATCGATCATCTTCAAGAACCCGTCCTGGCCGCCCGGGTTGCCGCCGACGCTGACGGCGAGGCCGTCGTTGATCATCGACTGGACGAACGTGAGCAGGTCGATGCCGGGCTGACCGTCGTAGAGCACCTGGGTCGCCGGCGCGACACGGCCGTTGCCGTTGTCGGCATACAGCTCGCCGGACCGGCCCAACCACTGCTCGAGGAACCAACTGCCGCCCGAGTCGGCACCCGAATCCACGACCCAGCCGAAGCTCGCGGCGCCAGTGTCGACGATGGCCTGCGACGTGGCGCGCAGGTCGTCGAGCGAGACGGGCGACAGGTCCGGATCGAGGCCCGCCGCCTCGAACCTCTGGCGGTTGTAGTACAGGACCGGGTTGCTCACGTTGAACGGCATCGCCCACCGGATGCCCTCGAACGTGTAGGCGTCGAGCGTGCGCTCGAGGAAGGCGGAGGTGTCGTAGCCGCTGTCCTCCAGGCAGGCCTCGATCGGGATCAACGTGCCCGACTGGGCGAACGACTGGACGACGTAGTCCGGAAACTGGATCAGGGTGGGGCGACTTTCCTGACTCGATTGGATGTACTTGTCGATCGCCGAGTTGTAGCTCGTCTGATTCTGGAGATCGATGTGCACACGATCCTGACCGGCGTTGTACTCGTCGGTCAGCGCGATGACCGACGTCTCGAGTTCGCTCGCCATGCCGTGCCAGAACGTGATCTCCACCGGGCCGGACGCCTCGTCGAGCGCGCCGGTCGGGCAGCCGGGCTGGTCGGCGAGCGGGGACTGGGTCGTGGTCGGCGCGATCGTGGCGGGCGTGGTGTCCGGCGTCGACCCCGTCGAGTCGGTCGGGGCCCCCTCGCCCGGCGGTCCGCTCTCGACCGTGGACGACTCGATTGTCGACGGTGCGGCCGTCGACGCGATCGTGTCGGGTTCGTCGAGGCCGGCCTGCAACGCCGACCTGCCCGATCCGCACGCGGACGGCGACGGCGGCACCGACCGCGAGCATCGCCAGAACCCGAAAGCGTCCGCGGGCGATCACCCCTTCACCGCCCCGGCGGTGAGACCCTTCACGAGTTGACGTTGGAACAGGAACAGGGCGATGGCCATCGGAACGGCGGCGATCACCGTGCCGGCCATCACGAGGTTGGGTTGGTCGATGTTGGACTTCCCCAACAGGCGCAGTCCGCTCTGGACCGTGTTCATGTCCTGTTCGGTCACCACGAGATTCGGCCACAGGTACTGGTTCCACGTGCCGAGGAAGCTGAACAAGGCGAGCGCGCCGAGGGTGGGCCGCACGAGCGGTAGCGCCACGTGGCGGAGGAAACCGAAGTGGCCGACGCCGTCGATCGCGGCCGCGTCGAGGAGATCCCGCGGCAGTGTCATGAACACCTGCCGCAGCAGGAAGATCCCGAACGCGGTGGCGAGGAACGGCGCCGACAGCCCGATGAACGTGTTGGTCCAGCCGAGCCCGTCGACGGTCTGGAAGTTCACCACGACCGTCGCTTCGGTCGGCACCAGCAACGTGGCGATGAACAGGAGGAACAAGACTCGCTTGCCCGGGAATTCGAGGATCGCGAACGCATACGCCGCCAGCACGGACGTGACCACCTGGAACACGGTGACGATCACCGCCACCACGAGCGAGTTGAGGAGATACCGCCCGAGATGGCCCGACGTCCAGGCCTCCCGGAGCACGTCGAGCGTGAAGGCGGTAGGCAGCAGCGGGCTGTCCAGGACCTCGTCGCCGGGCTTCAGCGCCGCGATCACCGTGGTGTACATCGGGAACAGGACGATCACCGACACTGCGGCGAGCAGCGCGTAGCGGCCGGCACGGCGCCAACCGACCGGCTCGTCGAACTCACGAACCGCATTGCGCGGGCCGCGGTCGATGGCGATGCCCGCGGCGGGTTCGGCGGGTTCGAGCCCCTCGGTGGTCAGGTCAATCGCCATAGTGCACCCGTCGTCCGATGCCCGCGAGCTGGAGGCCCGACAACGCGAGCAGGAGGAGGAACAGCAGCACCGCCGCGCCGGCCTGCAGGCCGACGTCGTTGCGGATCGGAGAGTTCTGTCCGTAGATGAAGTACGGGATCGTCGTGGTCGGGTTCTCGGGCTGCGGGCCTCCACCCGTGAGGATGTCGATCTCCCCGTACGCCTGGAACGCGCGGGTCGACGACGACCACCACGACGAACAGCAACGTCGGCCCGAGCAGCGGCACGGTGATCGACCAGAACCGGCGGACGCCGCCTGCGCCATCGACGGCGGCCGCCTCGTGCAGATCGCGGGGGATCGACTGCAGGCCGGCGGTGACGAGGATGAACGTGAAACCGAGGTTCGCCCAGACGCTCGAGATCGCCACCGCGAACGAGGGCCGTGCCGGGATCCTGCAACCAGCCGGGGTCCTTCACCGACGGGAAGATGCTCGTGAACCATCCCATGTTGGCGAGCGCGCCGACCGACGGTTGCAGGAGGAACAACCACATCAAGCTCGCGACCGCGACCGAGGTGGCGACCGTGGAGGAGAACACGGTCCGGAACCCGCCGATCGTGCGCAGGTACTTGTCGGCGAGCACGGCGAGGCCGACGCCGGCGAGGACGCCGAGCGGCACGGTGATCAGGGCGAAGCGGATCGTGACCCCGAGGGCGTTCTGGAACTCGATGCTGCGGAACAGGTCGACGTACTGGTCGAGGCCGTTCGACACACAGTTGTTGCCGAAGTTGTCGCACCGTTGCTGGCCGAGCACCATCGCCCGGCCGAGCGGATAGACCACGAAGACCCCGAGGATGACCGCGGACGGGAGCAGCATCGCCATGGCCAGCGGGAAGTCGGCCCAACGACGTCCTGTTCGCCGGTCGGCTGCCATTGGCGCCACCCTATTCGGCACAGCGCGAGCGTCGAGGTTGCCGCAACCTGAACGAATTAGGGTGCAGCCGATGAGCGACCACGCGGCGCCGCCTGTGCCACAGCCTGCCGACGTCGAGCGCGCCGACCTGGACCGGATCGAGCGCGAACTGCGCGACGTCGAGACCGCCCTCGCCCGCCTTGCCGACGGCACGTACTGGGCCGACGCCACGAACTGGGCGGAAGCCGCACCGGACCGCTGATGCGGCGCAAGGAGGTCGCCCCGCTGGTGACGGTCGCGTCGCTGGTGGCGCTCGCCGCCGGGCTGGCCGCCGCCGCGGAACGGGCCAGGTCGTCTCCGCTCACGAGCCGCTTCGCCCGCTCGGCCAAGATCTGGAAGCTCACCGCCCGCAACTCGACTCGCTTCGCCGTGTCGAAGGTCCGCGGCTTCCGTAGCGCTGAGGAACGGCGTGCCGAGCTCGACGAGCAGTTCGCGATCCGCACGGCCGAGGACGTCGCCAAGGAGCTGGGCGAGATGAAGGGGGTGCTGATGAAGGCCGGGCAGCTCATCAGCTTCATCTTCGAGGCATTGCCCGACGAGGCCCAGGAGGCGCTGGCCACACTGCAGGCCGATGCCGCGCCGATGGCACCGACGCTCGCCGCCGACGTCGTGAAGGCCGATCTCGGACGGGCACCCGAGCGGGTGTTCCTCGAGTGGGGCGACATGCCCGTCGCCGCCGCGTCGATCGGGCAGGTGCACCGTGCCGTCACACCGGACGGGCGCGACGTGGCCGTCAAGATCCAGTATCCCGGCGTCCGCGAGGCGATCGAGAGCGACCTCGACGCCGCCGAGGTGATGTACGCCATGTTCTCGGCGATGATGCTCAAGGGCCTCGACGCCAAGGGTCTCGTCGACGAACTGCGCGCCCGGATGCGCGAGGAGCTCGACTACCGGCTCGAGGCCCGCAACATCGCCGAGTTCGAGGAACGTTTCCGGGGCCATCCGTGGGTGCGCATCCCCAAGCTCGTGCCCGAGTTCAGCACCGAGCACCTGCTCACGACCGAGTGGATCGACGGGATGAGCTTCGACGAGTTCCGCAAGAACGAGTCGTACGCCACCAAGCAGCGCGCCGGCGAGGTCGTCTGGCGTTTCGCCCAGAACGCGATCTTCCGGCACGGGATCTTCAACGGCGATCCGCACCCGGGCAACTACAAGTTCCACCACGACGGCAGCGTCTCGTTCCTCGACTACGGCCTGGTCAAGCGCTGGACGCCGCGGCGAGTGGGACAGCCTGCGTCCGACGATGGACGCGATCATCATCGACCGCGATCCCGAACTGCTCGTCACGCGGATGGAGGCGTCGGGTTTCCTGCGGCCCGGTCACGGCCTCGATCCGGCGCTCGTCTACGACTACGTGTCGAGCCCGTACACGCCGTACCTCACCGACGAATTCACGTTCACCCGCGAGTGGATGCGCGACACGATCGGCGTCATCTTCGACGTGCAGGGACCCCATGGTCCGGTGATCGAGCAGCTGAACATGCCACCGAGCTTCGTGATCCTCGACCGGGTCGTGTGGGGGGTCAGCGCGATCCTCGGCAAGCTCGAGGCGACCGCCCCGTGGCGGGCCATGTTGCTCGAATACACCGGTGGCGGCCCGCCGGCCACCGATCTCGGCGCCGCCGAAGCCGCCTGGTTCGCCACCCGCCCCGTCCGGTAACCCGTCCCACGTCCCACCACCGTTTGCGTCGGGATTTCTGAGGACCGGTCCTCAGAAATCGCGACACAAACGTGGATTTGTGTGCGTCCAGCGGGTGCCGTCCGCGGATTGACACGTCCGATCAATCCGTGGCGAGGGCCGGCCGCTACGGTCGCGGCGATGGCGTCCACCACCGACAGTCCGTCCACGGCACGAGCACCGTTCGCACCGTGGGACCGGCGCGACCTGCCGGGTTCGTTCGACGTCGTCGAGACGGCGCGCCGGGTCGGTCACTACAAGTGGACCGAGATGAAGCTGTTCGAAGCGCTCGGTGGGTGGATCGCCACGGTTCCCGAACTCGACGTGAAGATGCGTCTCGGCACGCACTGCTACCACCACGCGTGGCACGCCGACCTGTGGCACAAGCGCCTCCCCGAACTCCGCGAGATGAAGCCTGAGCGACTCACCGTGCCGGCGAACGACGCGATGGAGCGCTTCATCGAAGCGATGACCGAGCCGGAGGCGCCGGATCTCACGATCGAGAAGCTCGTCGGTGTCTACCGGGTCCTGATCCCCCGCTTCATCGCGGCCTACACGTACCACCAGAACAACACGAGCGAGATCACCGATGCCCCGACGATCCGCACCATCAAGTTCATCCTGCAGGACGAGTTCGACGACTGGCGCGACGGCGAGCTGATGCTCCAGTCGCTGATCACCACCACCGACCACGTCCGCCGCGCCGCCGAGCACCAGACCAAGCTCGAGGCGATCATGGTGGAGGCGGGCGGTATCACGGGCCCGGGTAGCATCGGATGACGAACGAACACGATCGCAACCACGAGTACGGGGGTACCTGATGCGCCAGTTCTTCCCAGTCGAGGATCTCGCCCGAGACGAACGATTCGTGCAGACGAACATGGCCGAGCGGATGCAGGACGCGCGCCAGCCACGCATCAAGGACGCCCCGGCGAGCGGCACCCGATCGTCGGCCAAGAGCCGCGCCGCGACGGCGCGACTCACGCCCGACCGGCCGGACGCATCCGACGCCGCCCGCTCGCTGATGCACGGGATCATGGTCGGCGAGATCCAGGCGCTCGAGGGCGCCGGACGGACGGCGCACGACTTCGCCACGGGCGACGGCACGAACGACACGATCCCGTTCGAGCTCAAGCTCGACATGGCGCGCCAGGCGTGGGACGAGGCGCGACACGTGGAGATCAGCGTCAAGCTGTCCGGCTGGATGGGCACCGAGCTCGGCCAGTTCGCGGAGAACACCGTCCTGTTCCAGGCGGCGTGCTCGAACGATCCCATCCTGCGGCTCGCCGGCGTCAACCGCGCCCTGGAGGGCCTGGCGATCGACGTGTTCACGCAGATGAAGGAGTTCGGCGACATCGCCGGCGACCCGTATCTCGAGTTCTGCGAGGACTGGATGCTCGCCGACGAGGTCACCCACGTGAAGATGGGCTCGGACTGGCTGCGCAAGGTCACCGAGAACGATCCGGAACGACGCGCCAAGGCGCTCGAGTTCCAGCAGGTCGTCGACAAGCTGTTCAGCTTCGGTGGCGCACGCGGGGAGAGCGACGAGAGCCCGATCGGGCTCGCCCGCCGGTTCCGCGAACTCGCCGGATTCACCGACGACGAGGTCGACGTGATCGCCAAGATGGACCACGACGCCCTCGCCGAGCGCAAGGCCGCGGTGCAACTCGCCCAGGAGGCCGCCGGCGCGGTCGCGGCGTTCTGAGCGCCGGGGCGATGGACACCAGTACCGACCGTTCGAAGGTGACCGTCGCACCGACCGAGTTCAAGCTCGTCAAGTACGACCCCGACGAGATCGCCGACGTGGCCGCCGATCTGGCCGACCGGATCGGCCTCGTCAACCCGATCCGCATCGTCGTCGACGAGACCACTCCGATGGCCCGCATGGCGTCGACCGTCGAGGGCACGTCGTCCGACGCGCTGATCACGATCCACGTCGAGAGTGGTGCGCTCGAGGACACCAAGCGGTTCACCAACTTCAATCGGCATCATGCCGAGGTGTCGCTCGGCAGGATGCTGTTGCGTGCGCACGACCGGCTCCGGCCCGACTTCGCCGACGCGCCCGACGACGACTCGTTGTCGCTCCGCCAGGAGGCGGCGTGGAACACGTCCGTCAACGGCCGCCTCGAACGACTCGGCGTCGACATCAATCGGCAACGCTGGCTCTACAACCATCGCAACCGGTTCGGATTCACCGACGAGGTCGATGCCGACTTCGAACGGTTGTGGTCGTCCGACGACCTGCCCTGGTCGGCGATCGACCCCGACGCCTGACCATCCCGCTCAGCGGCTCGCCGCGAACGGTCGGACCGCGGGATGCTTCCAGCCGATGCCGGGGACCTTGCCGGACGGCGGCCAGTGATCGTCGCGGCTGTACGCCCACCACTCGAGCGGATTGAGGTAGTACGCGTAGGTCTCGACGACCTTGCCGAGCGACGCCTCGCGGTGACGCGTCGCCCACGCCGCGACACCGACCGCACCGGCCGCCGCCATCCATCCGACGTACACGAGCGGATAGAGCGGGCCAAGTGTTCGGGCCTGCCAGACGTGGACGTCCTCGTGGTCGGTGATCAGTCGTGCCCGGCGGGGCTTGGTCGTGTCGCCCGCGCCACTGATCACGTTGCCGAGCGTGATGACGAACCCGCGCCGTGGCTGGAATCCGCGCCGGTACACCTGACGGTTGGCGCGGCGGCTGAGCTCGACGACGAAACCACCGCGCGTGAAGGCGCCGACGGCGTTGGCGAACAGCCCGGCGGCGGTCATCGGCAGGGCCCAGGTGGAATCCAGCGCGAAGGCGGCGGCACCCTTGGGAGTCCGCCAGTCGTACACGCGACGCCAGCCGCACACGGCGCCGTTGGCACCCGCCACGATCGCGGCCGGGACGCCGAGACCGAACGGCAGGCCGACCACCGCACCGAGCAGGGCTCCGGACGCGCCGATGGCGGCAGCCTCGAGCGGGCTGCCGCCATCGTCAGCGGACATCGGTCAGTTGTCGATTCGGGATCAGTTGCGCAGGTACGAGAGCAGGCGCAGGATCTCGAGGTAGAGCCACACGAGCGTGACCACCAGACCCAGGGCGGCGACCCACTCGTACTCCTTCGGCATCGCCGAGTTCGTCGCCCGCTCGATGAAGTCGAAGTCGAGGGCGAGGTTCGCCGCGGCCAGGCCGCAGACGAACACCGAGAACGCGATGCTCATCGCCATGTTGTCGCCGTTGAGGAACGGCAGCGACCCGCCGAACAGGCTGAAGATGAACGACCCGAGGTACAGCACCATCACGCCGAGGGTGGCGAAGATGACGGCCCGACGGAACCTGTCGGTGACCTTGATGATCCGCGTGCGGTAGAGCACGAGCATGACGGCGAACACGGAGGCGGTGGCGAGCACGGCCTGGAGCACGATGCCGTTGTAGAACGTCTCGTAGCCCTTCGAGATGGCACCGACGGCGAAGCCGTACCCGATGGCGTACACCGGGCCGAGGATCTTGGCCAGGTTCGGCTTGCGCATGGCGACGATGACGGCGATGAAGCCGATGACGATCCCGACGAAGCCGAGGGCGGGGAACTGGTAGGTGTCGACCTGCTGGCCGTTCTCGAGCACGGTCGTCGGGCCGGTGGCCGCGTTCCAACCGAATGCCGCCGAGGCGAGCAGGATGAGCAGGAGGACGGCCGATGCGCTGATCGTGCCGTTGATGGTCATGGCCTTCTGCCATGACGAGACCGGACCATCGGTCACGGGAACCGGAGCGACGTGGGTGCCCGCCTGTGGTGCGGCCCAGCCGTTCTGATTTTGTGCCGCTGATTTGAACGACTCTTCGTTGAACACTGGATTTGGCATGGTCCGGCAATTGTACCGCTGCGACGCACGCCGGTCACGCGCTCCTGACGCGATCCTTACGTTGCGGTCACCGCCTTGCATGACCGCCTTGCGTGACGGGCGACCTCAACGCAGATCGTGCGCGCTCGTCGCGTCCCAGAGGTCGATCTGTGGCGGACGGCTCAACAGACCGGTGCAGCTTGACGCCATCTCGACCATCACCGCCGAGTCGAAATGTCGGCGCTGACTGTCGGGCGAGTCCCACTTCTCGATCACGAGGTGACGCCGCTCATGCGTGACGCTCGAGACCAGATCGACGTTCCGGCAGCCCGCCTCCATGCGGGCGAGTACGACGTACTTCGAGAGGACACTGCGCAGTTCGTCGTGCAGCTCGGCATCGTCGATCGCGTCGAACTGCATCGTCACGACGACGATCTCGACGTCATCGCTCATGTCGATCACACCCCCGGTCGTCATCTCGACCAGCGATATCGCGCCCGGTCCGCGGCGCGCGGGTTGGTCGGGTGAACCTCGTCGGTATCGTGACCGCTGTCATGTGACCCCCGTCGTCCGCCAATCGTTCGAGGCCAATCGATCGAGGACGGGCACCGGGACGATCATCGACACAGATTCGCACGCAGAATCGATTGCAACGTCATCACATTGGAATCCGGTCCACCGACCGCTTCCGATGTCAACCCACACTGAGGGAGCTGCCGGTGGCCAAAGATCGCGTCGATCGGGACGACGAAGACCTCGTTCGTCTCTACCTCACCGACATCGGGCAGTACACACTGCTCACCAAGGACGACGAGGTACGGCTTGCGAAGGCGATCGAAGCCGGCAACGAGGCGCTCACCGAACTCGATGCGGCCGGCAAGGATCTGACACCGGCCAAGAAGCGTGAACTGCGCCGCACCGCCCGCCAGGGCGAGGAGGCCGAGCGGCAGTTCGTGCAGTCGAACCTGCGGCTCGTGGTGTCGATCGCCAAGAAGTACCAGGCGTCCGGCCTGCCGTTGCTCGACCTCATCCAGGAGGGCAACCTCGGCCTGATGCACGCGGTCGAGAAGTTCGACTGGCGCAAGGGCTTCAAGTTCTCCACGTACGCCACGTGGTGGATCCGCCAGGCCATCACCCGCGGCATCGCCAACACCGGCCGCACGATCCGGCTCCCGGTCCACGCCGGCGACACACTCGCCCGGCTGCAGAAGGCACGTTCGCGACTCGAACTCAAGTACGGGCGCCCGGCCACGCTGTCCGAGCTGGCCAAGGAAGTCGAGATGCCGGAGGACAAGGTCACCGAAGCCCTGCGCTTCGCGGCCGAGCCGCTTTCGCTCTCCGAGCCGCTCCGCGAGGACGGCGACGCCGAACTCGGCGACGTGGTCGAGGATCGTTCGGCGGAATCGCCCTTCGAGGTGGCCGCCACCGCGCTGCTGCCCGAGGAGATCGCACGACTGCTGGCACCCCTCGACGAACGCGAGCGGGAGATCCTGAAGCTGCGCTTCGGCCTCGACCGCGGCGAGCCGCGCACGCTCGAAGAGGTCGGCGAGCACTTCAACCTCACTCGCGAGCGCATCCGCCAGATCGAGGCACGGGCGATGAGCAAGCTGCGTCACCCGTCGAGCGACACCGGCGCCCGCGACCTCCTCGCCGTCTGAGCCGTCATCACCGCCTGAACCAGACCGGTCACCCGCGCGCACGGCGCGCGGGATCTGACATCGTGCAGGGATGAACGAGATCGACATCCGTCCCGTCGAGGAGCACGAGCACCGTGCAGCCGCCGATGCGTTCCGGACCGCGCTGCTCAGCGGCAGCGGCCAGCGACGAGATGATGGCAGCCGGCCAGGCGTCGTGGTCCGACGGTGACTGGTTGGGCGCGTGGGACGGCGATCGATGCGTCGGCAACCTCGGGGCGTTCCGGTTCGACACCACGATTCCCGGTGGGGCGCGACTCCCGACAGCCGGCTATTCGCGGGTCGGCGTGCTGCCCACGCACACCCGCCAGGGCCTGCTGACGCAGTTGATGCACCGCAGCCTGCGCGAGGCGCGCGAGCGAGGGCAGGTACTGGCGAGCCTGCGCGCGAGCGAGGCGCCGATCTACGGCCGGTTCGGGTACGGCCTTGCCGGCGACTTCGTGCGCTGCCCACATCACGATCGGACCGAACGCGGCCGCTGCGCGGCGCCGCGCGCCACCGGATCGATGCGACTGCTCCGGTGCGACGAGGTGTTCGACGTCGTGCCGCCGCTCTACGAGCGTGTCGCCCGTCGGTGGGTCGGCACGATCGGGCGCCCGGAATGGATGTGGAAGCGATACCTGAAGGCGGCGACCGAGCCGGCGCCGACGCCGTTCGGCAAGGGTGAGTTCGTCGCCGTGCACACCGACATCGACGGCGTCGACGACGGATACGTGCACTACGAGACCGAGTTGCTGGACGAGTTCGCGATCGCGTTCACCGGATCGGGCACCGTGCACGACCTGTGGGGCGCGAGCGACGCCGATCGAACTCGCACTCTGGCAGTACCTGTTCGACATCGATCTCGTGAAGACCTGGCGGGCGTCGGAGCGACCGGTCAACGATCCGATCCGGCGTGCGCTGTACGACGTCCGCGCCTACGAGACGCGCCAGATCTCCGACGAGCAGTGGCTGCGCCTCCTCGACGTCGACGCCGCACTCACCGCCCGCACGTACGGTCCCTGCCGCCACGGCGGTGACGATCGCGGTGTCCGATCCGCTGATCGAGGACAACAACGACCGGTGGGCCATCTCGGGCGGAGGCGCGCAGCGCACGAGCGAACCCGCCGACCTCATCGTCGACATCAGCACACTGTCCGCCGCGTTCATGGGTTCGGTGGCGTGGCGTGACATCACGGCGTCGGGGCTCCTCCCCGTCGACGTCAGCCCGACCACGCTCGACCTGCTCGACGCGCTGTTCGCCGTTCGACCCACCGGCTACTGCGGCACGTTCTTCTGAATCACCCCCGAAAGATGGAGCGAATGTCGCGCTGAGCGCGACATTCGCTCCATTGTTCGGATCACGGGCCGGAGAAGACGCCTTCGGTGACGTTGTCGGTGCGGGCGAGGTACTCGACCTTCGGGTCGTAGGAGTTGCCACCCTCCTCCTCCCAGAGAGCCAGCTCGGAGCGGCCGACCACGAACCAGTGGACCTCGTCAGGACCGTCGGCGAGACGCAACGTGCGCTGCGAGGCGTACATGTCGGCGAGCGGCGTCCACTGCGACACACCGGTGGCGCCGTGGATCTGGATGGCGTTGTCGATGATCTCGCACACCCGGATCGGCACCATCGCCTTGACCGCGCTCACCCACACGCGGGCCTCGGCGTTGCCGAGTTCGTCCATCGCCTTGGCCGCGGTGAGCACCATCCGGCGCATCGACTCGATCTCGATGCGGGCCTGGGCGATCATCTGCACGTTGCCGCCGAGGTTGCCGAGCCGCTTGCCGAACGCCTCGCGGGTCAGACCACGCTTGACCATCAGTTCGATCGCCCGCTCGGCCTGACCGACCGAACGCATGCAGTGGTGGATGCGGCCCGGGCCGAGCCGGACCTGGGAGATCTCGAACCCGCGACCCTCTCCCAGCAGTACGTTCTCGTACGGCACTCGCACGTCGTTGAACCGGATGTGCATGTGGCCGTGCGGTGCATCGTCCTTGCCGAACACGTGCATCGGCCCGAGGATCTCGACGCCGGGCGTGTCGGTCGGCACGAGGATCTGCGACTGACGCTGGTGCGGCGCAGCATCCGGATTGGTCTGCACCATCGTGATCATGATCTTGCAGCGCGGGTCGCCCGCGCCCGAGATGTAGTACTTCTCGCCGGTGATCACCCATTCGTCACCGTCACGGACGGCCTTGCAGGCGACGTTCTTCGCATCCGACGACGCCACGTCGGGCTCGGTCATCGCGTAGGCCGATCGGATCTCGCCCGACAGCAGCGGCTCGAGCCACTCCTTCTTCTGCGCCGGCGTGCCGACCCGCTCGAGCACCTCCATGTTGCCGGTGTCGGGAGCCGCACAGTTCATCGACTCCGACGCCAGCGGGTTCTTGCCCAGCTCGATCGCGATGTACGCGTAGTCGAGGTTGGACAGGCCCTCACCGGTCTCGGCGTCGGGGAGGAAGAAGTTCCACAGGCCCTGCTCCTTGGCCTTGTTCTTCACCGTCTCGAGCAACTCCAACTGGCCCTCGCCGTACGACCAGCGATCGGCGCGGTTCTCGCCGAGGCGGAAGTACTCGGCCGTGATCGGCTCGACCTCCTCGGCGATGAACTTCTTCACCGCGTCGTAGAGCGGGCGGACGCTCTCCGACATCCGCAGATCGAACATGTCCACGGTCGATTCGAGACCAGCCATCAATCACTCCGTTCGTCGGTACCTATCCGACGAACATAGTGAGCACGGCCCGCCAGGCCCGCACCGGGTCGGGCAACCTGGCCCCCTGCGGGGTCTGACCCCGAAGGGGGCCAGGTTCAGGCGGTCTCGATGGCGGATGCCGCGTCGAGGCCGAGTTCGGAGATCGACTGCTCGCGCATCTCGACCTTGCGGACCTTGCCGGTGACGGTCATCGGGAACTCCTCGACGATCTTCACGTAACGCGGCACCTTGTAGTGGGCGATGCGGCCGGTGCAGAACTCACGGATCGAGTCGAGATCGACCGTTCGCACCCGGACGCGGCTTGATCCACGCCATCAGCTCCTCGCCGTACCGCTCGTCGGGGACGCCGATCACCTGGACGTCCTCGATGTCGGGGTGGGTGTAGAGGAACTCCTCGATCTCGCGGGGGTAGATGTTCTCGCCGCCGCGGATCACCATGTCCTTGATCCGTCCGACGATGTTGACGTAGCCGTCGTCGGCCATCACGCCGAGGTCGCCGGTGTGCATCCAGCCGTCGGCGTCGATCGCCGCCGCCGTGCGCTCGGGGTCGTTCCAGTAGCCGGTCATCACCGAGTAGCCACGCGTGCAGAACTCGCCGGTCTCACCGCGCTCGAGCGTGTGGCCGGTCGACGGGTCGGCGATGCGGATCTCGACGTGCGGGTGGGCCCGACCGACCGTCGCCGTCTGGTGCTCGAGCGTGTCGCCGCGCAGGGTCTGGGTCGAGACCGGCGACGTCTCGGTCATGCCGTAACAGATGGTCACGTCGACCATGTGCATGCGGTCGATGCACTGCTTCATCACCTCGACCGGGCACGGCGAGCCGGCCATCACGCCGGTCCGCAGGCTCGACAGGTCGAACTCCGCGAAACGCTCGTGGCCGAGTTCGGCGATGAACATCGTCGGCACGCCGTAGAGGGCGGTGCAGCGCTCCTTCTCGACCGCGTCGAGCACGGCCAGCGGGTCGAACGCATCGTTCGGGATCACCATCGTGGCACCGTGCGTCGTGCAACCGAGGTTGCCCATGACCATGCCGAAGCAGTGGTAGAAGGGCACCGGGATGCACAGGCGGTCGGCGCTCGTGAAGCCCTGCAGCGCGGCGACGAAGCGGCCGTTGTTGAGGATGTTGCGGTGCGAGAGGGTCGCCCCCTTCGGGTAGCCGGTGGTGCCCGACGTGTACTGGATGTTGATCGGGTCGTCGGCCGCCAACGTGGCCCGCCGCTCGTCGAGTTCGGCGATCGGTCGTCGACCCGCCGCCGGCCAGTTCGTCCCACTCGGGATCCCAGAAGAACACCGCCGGTCTCGAGTTCGGGGCAGTCGGCACGCACCTCGTGCGACCATCGCCCGGTAGTCCGACGTCTTGAACGCCGGGGCGGCGATCAGCGTCCGGCAACCGGAGTGCTGGAGTGCGTAGGCCAGCTCGTGTGTGCGGTACGCCGGGTTGATGTTCACCAGGATCACGCCGATCTCGGCGGTGGCGTACTGCACGAGCGTCCACTCGGCGTAGCTCGGGCTCCAGATGCCGACGCGATCGCCGGGCTGGTGACCTGCCGCGAGCAGACCACGGGCGAGCGCAGCCACCCGGTCGGCGAACTCGCGATAGGTCCATCGGATCCCCTGGTGGCACGACACGAGTGCCTCGACGTCACCGTGCTCGGCGACGGTCCGCGCCAGGTTCTGCCCGATGGTCTCGTCGAGCAGCGCATCGGTCGTCGAGCCGCTCTCGATCGCAAGTGCCCCCACGGGCAGAGTCTTGCACGACCGCGCGGCACCGATCGGCGGGCGGGACGCCAGCGTACGTCAATCCAGATATGCGAGGAGACGATCGGCCAATTCCACCGGACGGCTCAGCGCGACGAGGTGGCCGCCGGGGATGACGTCGGGCGTGATGCCCAACCGGTCCTGACTCACGCGGATCTGGAAGTCGGTCGGGAAGAAGCGATCGTCCGCTCCCGCGATCACGCGGGTCGGCACGTCGGGCCACCGGTCGATGGCGAGTGGTTGCGCAAACGGCGCGTCCGCCTGTCGCGGTTCGGGCTGGGTCATCACCGCGTCGGTACACGTCCGCTGGTACGTCGTGGAAGAAGTCGGTCGAGCGGATCGTCGGGCACCGAACGCCCTTGGTCCGCAGCCGAGCTGCTCGCGGGCCTCGGCCTGCCCGGTGGCAGCCCACCAGTCGCCGGGGGTCTCGCCGGGAAGGGGGATCATGGCGTTGACCATCACCAGCATCTCGGTCGGTCGCTGCGTGCACACGAACGGCGCCGTGAACCCGCCCATCGATTGGGCGACGACGACGATCGGCGTGGTGATGCCGTCGATCGCGTCGAGCACCGCCGCCGCGTACTCAGGCAGTCCGGCCGACTCGTCGCCGGCCGGCAGTTCGACCGCGACGCTGGCGACGCCCGCGGCGATCCAGCTCGGCGACGAGTCGGTACCAGTAGAACGCGCTGCCTCCGGCGCCGGGGATGAGCACGAACGTGCAGCTCGGGTCGATGGTCATGGTCGGACCTCCTCGGTCAATTTGGGCTCGGTCGCGCAGTGATCGGTAGTGGGCCGCGTGCTCGGGTTCGAGGTGTTCGATGGCGTATCGCAACGCGGTGCGCGGCATCGAGGCCGCGTTGTCGGTCGAGGAACGCGATCAGCCGCGGCCGGTCGTGCTTGCCGCATTCGCGCAGCACGCCGCCGACCGCTTTGTGGATGAGGTCTTCGTCGTCGCCCAGCAACCGCCCGGCGATCGCGAACGCATCGTCGAGGTCATCGCGTCGGACGAAGAACAGCGTGGCGAGGATCGCCGTGCGTCGCTCCCAGAGGTTTGCCGAACCGGCGAGGTCACCGAGCAGATCCCGCGGCTTGTCGACCAGGTAGCGACCGACGACGTCCCAGGCACCGAGGTCGACCAGGTCCCAGTTGTTGATCCGGTCGATCCGTCGGAGGTACAGGTCGACGAGTGCGCGGCGGTCGTCGTCGGTGGCCGTGCGGGCCGCCGCCTGCTTGGCCATGATCTTCACGGCACCGGCGCGGGCCTCGTGAACCGGACTCTCGAGCAGCGCCTCGATCTCGTCGAGGGCCATCGCGCGGAACTCGTCGGCGAGGGCGAACACGCTGCCCATGCGGACACCGATGAACTCGTCGCCCTCGCCGTACTCCCCCTCGCCGGACTTGAAGTACCGCTGCAGCTTCACCCGCTCGGCATCGGTCGCGATGGCGTCGAGCCGCTCGACGAACCGTTGCGCCGTGGGTCGATCGTCGGACGACCATCGCCGCGAGCCTGTCAGGGTGTGCGGCCGGTGAACGCGATGAGTTTGGTCTGGTCGTCGGCGTCGTCGTCCACGTCGACCTTCGGCCCGTAGTGGCCGCTCTGGCGGAGCATCTCGTCCATGGGCTGCATGCCGATCAGCATCTCGGTGACGATGTCGGCGTCGAGCGACTCGTCGAGCCCGGTCGCCCGCGCGAGGTCCCAGGTGTGCACGACGACGTCGCCGACGACGATCATCCCGATCGCCGATTCGACCGTCTGCTTGCCGATCGGACCACCGTCGATCTCCCTCGCCGCGATCTCGGGATCGTCGAGCAGGCGCCTGGAGCTGATCGGCGAGGTTGATCCATGCGCCGGCCGGATCGATCGCCGACCGGCGGGCCCGGGCTCGATCACGATGCCGGCCGACGACGACATGAACCCGGGCACCCAGGTGACCAGATGGTCGACGACGTCACGGGCCGTCCATCCGTCACACGGTGCCGGGTTCTCCCAGGCGCCTTCCGGCACCTCGTTGGCCCGATCGGTGAAGCGACCGGCGACACGCCGGAACCGTTCGGCGGTCGTGCCGGCGGTGGCGAGCAGGTCGTCGAGCCGGTTGAACGCGAGCTGCATGCCGCCCTCCATCCCCGAGGCGACGTGGCCGTCGCGGTACTCCTGGTCGTCTTGTGCAACACCAGCGTGCGCAGCGTCGTGACGCCGTCGTGCTCGGTGAGCGTCATCGTGTTCACCGACTCCGGCCTCGGGGAACCCCTCGAACACCTCGGTCGACACGATGCGCTGCGCCGTGCTCGATCTCGCGGTACGTGCCGTGCCAGCCGAGTTCGTTGCCGTCCATGTCGCGGGCAAGGTAGCGCCAGTCGCCGCCGACACGGAAGTCGACGTCGCAGGCCACGAGCGGGCAGTAGTCGGGCCCCCACCAGCGCAGGAGATGGCGTGGCTGGGTGAGCGCGTCCCACACGAGCGCGGCGGGCGCATCGAAGCGTGCGGGTGATGAGGATCTCGCGGTCGGAGGGCAACGTGACGATGGCGCTGCCGTGGCGGGTGGTCATGAGTCGGTTCTCCTTCTGCTGGGCTTGGCTTGCTGGTGTTCGGGTTCGGTGCGGGTTCGGCTTGTCGGCTGCTCGCTGGCCGCTGTGCGTTGCAGCGTGGCGAGGTAGTCGTCGAGCCGGTCGTAGTGCTCGTTGACGGCCGCCGTGTAGCGCTCGAGCCAGTGCTGGACCGGAGCGAGCGCCGGACCGTTCAGCCGGTACAGCCGGCGGCGTCCGTCGGTGCGGCAGCGCACCAGATCGACGGCGCGCAGCACCTTGAGGTGCTTCGACACCTGCGGCTGCCCGAGGTCCAACTCGTCGACGAGTTCACCGACGGCGACCTCGCGGCCGACCAGCACGTCGAGGATGTCGCGACGGTCTGCTCGGCGATGGCGTTGAACACGTCGGCGGTGGTGGCGGTGCGGGCCATGTCGGCCATCATATACCAATATCGGTATGTGTCAAGAAGCATCTACACTCGTGCCGACAGCACAGTCGAAGGGATCGGGGAACTGACATGACAACGCTGGGGACCGACGTCTACTACGACCCGTTCGACGTCGACATCAACGTCGATCCGTATCCGACGTTCCGGCGCCTCCGCGACGACGCGCCGATCTACCACAACGAGCGCTACGACCTGTGGGCCTTGTCGCGCTACAGCGATGTCGAGCAGGGCCTCGTCGACTGGCGGACGTTCTCGAACGCCCGTGGTGACATCCTCGAGATCATCCAGTCCGGCATGGAGCTGCCGTCCGGTGTCGTGATGTTCGAGGACCCTCCACTGCACACGATGCATCGCGGGTTGATGTCGCGGGTGTTCACGCCCCGGCGGATGAACGCGCTCGAGCAGCAGGTCCGCGAGTTCTGCGTCGCCTGTCTCGATCCGTTCGTCGGGGCGGACCGGTTCGACTTCGTCCGCGACCTCGGCGCCGAGATGCCGATGCAGGTGATCGGCATGCTGCTCGGCATTCCCATCGCCGATCAGCGCGCGGTCCGCGATCGCTCCGACTCGTTCCTGCGGACCAAACAGGGCGAGCCGATGCGGCTCGACGCGAAATCGATCGCCAACGGCGAGATCTTCGCGGAGTACATCGACTGGCGCGCCGACCATCCCTCGGACGACCTGATGACGGTGCTGCTCAACGCCGAGTTCGAGGACGACACCGGTACGACGAGGACGTTGACGCGAGCCGAGGTGCTCTCCTACACGCAGGTGCTCGCGGGAGCCGGCAACGAGACGACGGGTCGGCTGATCGGATGGCTCGGCAAGGTGCTCGCCGAACATCCCGACGAGCGGCGGGCGCTCGTCGACGACCCGTCACTCATCCCCAACGCGATCGAGGAGACGTTGCGCTTCGAGCCGACCGGGCCCCACCTTGCCCGCTATGTCGCCCGCGACGTCGACTACTACGGGGTAACCGTCCCCGCAGGCAGCGCCATGTTGCTCCTCGTCGGATCGGCCAACCGCGACGAGCGGCGATACCCCGATCCCGACCGGTTCGACGTCCGCCGCGACCTGAGCCAGCACCTGACGTTCGGCTTCGGGCTGCATTTCTGTCTCGGTGCCGCGCTCGCCCGCCTCGAGGGTCGCGTGGCGCTGGAGGAGATCCTCGCCCGGTTCCCCGAGTGGGAGATCGACCAGGACGGTGTCCAGCGGTCGCACACGTCGACGATGCGCGGCTGGGAGTCGATGCCGGCGATCCTGCGCTGATCGGCAGCGCTGGACGGGGCGCGGCGTCAGCGGTTGCGGGTCAGCAGGGCGAGCAGCTTGAGGATCGAGATGTACAGCCAGATCAGCGTGACCATCAGGCCGAAGCCCATGTACCACTCGAGTTCCTTGGGCGCGCCGCTCTTCACCCCGATCTCGATCGTGCCGAAGTCGAGGACGAGGCTGAGTGCCGCCAGCACGATCGCGATGAGCGTCACGACGATGCCGATCGGTGCGGAAGTTGTCGCTGTAGAGCCAGGCCCAGTTGAAGATCGACACGAAGAAGACGAACGTGTAGAGGAGCATCAGCCCGCCGATCCCGGCGACGACGGCGAACGCCATCTTCTGGGAGGGCTTGATGATCCGGGTGACGTAGAGCAGCAGCGCGACGATGAACACGCACAGCGTCGACAGCACCGCGGCACCGACGATGCCCTCCGTCTGAGCGTCGAACATCGCCGAGATCGCGCCGAGGCAGAACCCCTCGCAGATGGCGTAGAGCAGCCCGAACAGCGCGGCGCGGCGCGGCTGGACGGCGATGGAGATGCCGAGCAGGAACGCGCCGAAGCTGGCCAGCCAGAAGCCGCCGGGGATCGTGACGGTGGTGTTGGCGTAGCCGCTGCCGAGATCGACGGCGACGGGCTGGACCGCCGAGGCCCACCCCCACGCCCCGCCGGCCACCAGCACGGCCAGCAGGACGAGGGTCTTGATGCTGACGCCGGCGACCGACATCGAACGCGTCGACGACACGCTGAGTTGCGTGTCGATGAACTTGTCGCTGAGGGCCGGGTTGCCCGAACGAAGTCCGGGGCTCGCTGCAGTTGTGGTGTGTGCCATGGCCCTCCGGGACCGCTCTGTTCAGGTCGTGCCCGGGCCGTGGTGCGGCCCGGGCGCGATCAGCCTCAGGTGGTCGCGGTCGTGTCCGCCGGGGTGCCAGCGGTGCAGACCGCGGTGTTGACGGCCGCGGCGCTGGCCTGAACCTGTGCCACCTGTGCCTGGGCCTCGGCGACGATGTCGGCGGCGACGGCGTCGTCGGGTGCGTCCGCGAGCGCTCCCTCGAGATCGTCGGCTTGCGTTTCGAGGAGGTCGAGTTCCGCCTCGACGAGGTCGGCCCGGCTCTCGGCCAGATCGACGCGGGCCGACCTGACGTCGTCGGCGGCATCCTCGTAGTCGGCCTTCGTCGCCGCCGTCGGGTCGAGCGCGGCGAACGAGGTCAACGAACCGACGTAGGCCGTGAGGTCCTCGCAGAACTCGGCGTTGGCGTCTTGGACATCCGACTGCGTCGTCATCGTCGTCGGAGCCACACGCCGCCAACATGCTCGACACTGACGAGTGCGGTGAGACCGATACACAGTTGTCGCTTCATGAGTTCCTCTTTCGGATTCTTCCAGTTGCGGGGTGGGGGGCTCGGGCCGCGAACGGCCACCGAGATGGTATTCGACGACGCAGCGGTGGTCGGTGGCATGCCGGCATGGAACACCGATCGAGTGGACCTCGGTCCAGCAGGTGGAGCCTTGGCGGAGGTGGACGGGAATCGAACCCGCCGGACGGGGATCGCCCGTCCCAACCGCTTTGAAGGCGGCGGAGCCCACCAGGTGCCCGGACACCTCCGCCGCAGCGACCTCTATTGCCTCGACTCGGGTCGCTGCGACGGGTTGGGTCCGCGTCGCGCGATCGATACTCTCGCCTCACCGACTTCCCCATGTATCCACTCTCCGCCTCCGGGCACTGGGAGCATGGTCATGGTCACACTCTGCTGGGCTGCCAAAGGTGGCAGCGGAACCACGGTCGTCACGGCCGCTCTCGCGCTCGGCTTCGGGCGCCATTCGTTGCTCGTCGACCTCGACGGTGAACTCCCCGCCGTCCTCGGCATGCCCGACCCCGACCGCCCGGGCATCGACGACTGGCTGCGTTCCGACGCGCGTGCCGATCAGTTGGACGAACTCGTCGTCGACGCCGACGCGACCGACGAGCCTGCTCCCCCTTCGCCGCTCCGACGGCGCACGCGACGCGGAGCCCGATCGACGACACGCGCTGGACCGAGTTCGGCCACTGGTTGCGGCGCCAACACGACGACGGGATCGGGGTCTTCGTCGACGGCGGCTCCACGACACCGCACGACGCCCTGATCGCGGCAGCCGACCAGGTGTTGCTCGTGACCCGGCCCTGCTATCTGTCGCTGCGGCGTGCGAGGCGTTCCACGGTGCGGCCGACCGGTGTGATCCTGGTCGACGAGCCGGGAAGACAGATGCGGTCGCGCGATGTCGAACGCTGCCTCGGGGCGCCAGTCGTCGCCACGGTCAGCGTCGACCCGGCGATCGCCCGGGCCGTCGACGCGGGGCTGCTGGCCGCCCGGCTTCCCTGGGTCATCGGGCGCGAGCTCCGAGGGGTCGCCGTGTGACGCCGACGCTCGATCACGACGACCCGAACGACGACCCGAACGACGACGAGCGTGCTCGCCGGGATCTGTGCCCGCGCCGCGTCGTGCGCCGGCGACGTTGCCGCGATCGTCGAGCTCGAGGTCCGGCAGGCCTTCCCGCTCCACTCGCGCGACGATCAACAGCGCCTCGGTCAACAGGCCGTCGCCCGGCTCGTCGGGCTCGGCGACCTCGACGTACTGCTCCGCGACCCGTCGGTCGACGAGGTCCTCGTCAACGCCGGCTGTGAGATCTGGGTCGACCGCGGCGGCACGGTCACCTCGGCCGGTCACCTCCACGGCCAGCGAGTCGAGCATCTCCTCGAACGGATACTGGCGCCGATCGGCCGGCGCATCGACCGCACCGCACCGATCGTCGACGCTCGCCTCGCGGACGGGTCGCGAGTCTGTGCGGTCCTGCCGCCGGTCGCCGTCGATGGCGCCGTCCTGTCGATCCGACGCTTTCCCGCCGACATCCGGGGCGATCGACGAATTCACCGGTCCCGACGGCCAGGCGCTGCTCCACGAGATCCTGGCGGCGCGCTGCAACGTCCTGGTCTCCGGCGCCACCTCGTCCGGCAAGACGTCGCTGCTGTCGGCGTTGTTGTCCGACACCGCGGCCGGCGAACGCGTCCTCGTCATCGAGGACACGTGTGAATTGGCCTTCGGACGCGGAGGCGCAGTCCGTTTCGAGGCGCGGCCCGCGCTCGCCGATGGCCCGCCGCCGGTGACGCTCGCCGATCTCGTTCGGGCCGCCCTCCGGCTGCGACCCGACCGGATCGTCGTCGGCGAAGTGCGCGGCGACGAGGTGCTGGCACTCGTCCAGGCGATGAACACGGGACACGATGGATCGATGTCGACCTGCCATGCCAACAGTCCGGTCGACGCGCTGTACCGCCTCGAGACCCTGGTGCTCCAGGCCGCACCCACCTGGCCGTTGGCGGCGATCCGTCAACAGCTGCAACGGTCGATCGACATCGTCGTCCACGTCGAACGCGAACGCGCGCACCCGACGACGCTCGATCGCCGAGATCAGTGAGGTGGTCGAAGCACCTGCGTCTGGCGCCGCGGGACCACCGGCCGTGCGGGTGCTCGCGACGACGTCGCACAGCGGCCGGCTCGATGTGGTGGCGGCGCTCACGAGGCGGCGCGGGCGTTGACACTCGAACCGATCGCCGTCGCGCTGGTCGTCGCGACCGTCCTGGTCATCGGCGCCGGCGTCCGACCACGTCCGGCCGCACGCATCGTCGATCCACCCACCGCGACCCACCGTCCCGCGATCGGTTCGACACGCCCGGTGGATGGTGCGATCTCCCGGTTCCGCTCGCGTCCGGTGATCCGCCCCGGCGGGGTCGCGAGTTGGTGTGACGACGTCGCCCGGCGGGTCCGGTCGGGGAGCTCGCTGAGCCACGCGCTCGTCGAGTCCGTTCCCGACGACGCCGACATTCGAGCCGCGACCGCGGGTCTCCGCCTCGCCATCGAACGCGGGCGACCCGTTGCTGACGCCGTGTCGAACGTCGCCGACAGCGATCCGACGCGACGCGGGAACCGCCACCTCGCTACGGCCTGCTCCGTGATTGCCGTCTCGGCCACGCTCGGCGGGGCGTCGGCGACACCGCTTCATCGGGCAGCCGCCGCGCTGCGCCTCCGCGTGGTCGACGACGAGGAGCGGCGGTCACACAGCGCGCAGGCCCGGCTGTCGGCGCACGTCCTGACCGTGATCCCGGTCGGGATGCTCGGCCTCCTGGTGACGTCCGATCCGGACGTGCGGGCGGTCATCGTCCAACCGATCGGTGCGCTCTGTGTGGTGACCGGGCTCCTGCTCAACGCGACCGGATGGTTGTGGATGCGCCGGACGATCGGGCGCCGGCCGTGATCGGCGTGGCCGATCGCGCTCGTCGCCGGCACGGTGCTGTCCGCCTTGGCCGCCGTGCACCGAACATTGCCGTCCCGGCCGGTGCGGCGGGTGCGCGAGCTCCGCTCCGGTCGCGCCTCGTACTCGGGCCCCACGGTTGGTCGGCCGGCGTTGGCGCCTGGGCTTCGTCTGGTGCTCACCGGGTTCGCAGCGCTTGCCGTGGGCGGTCCGTTCGTCGTCGGCGCGCTGTTCGCGTCGTGGTGGGCGGTCCGTCGGATGCGGCCCGTTCTCGCATCACGCCGCCTGGCCGCCCGAGTCGAGCGTGCCGTGCCCGACGCGATCGAGATGTTCGTCCTCACGATCCACGCCGGGCTCAGTCCCGTCCAGGCGGTTCGCGAACTCGCCATCACGGTGCCGGCCGAGGTCCGCAGCGGATTCGACGCGGTTGTCCACCGCCTCGACCGCGGCGAACCGTTCGCCCAGGCCGTGCAGGCCCTGCCGGAACGCCTGGGTGGCGGGATGGTCGCGTTCGCCGATCTGATCGCCGGTGCCGATCGATACGGCGTGCCGATCGGCCCGGTGCTCGAGTCGCTGGCGCTCGACGTGCGGGCGACACGCCGGCGCCTCGACGAGGCCGACGCGAGGCGGCTCCCCGTCCGCCTGTCGTTCCCACTCGTGATCTGCACCCTCCCCTCGTTCGTCCTCCTCGCGATCGCGCCGGCGCTGATCGCCGCACTCTCGTCGCTCAGCCTCGATCTCTGATCCGGAACGCCCGACGGGCGCTCGGTCGCTCGACGCGACCCACCACTCGACCGTCGGCGTCGCGCCGATCTCCAACCCAAGGGGGCCCTCCCATGGCACTCGCACTGCTCACCATGTTCATCCGTCTGCAGGTCGCGGCGACCGAGTCGATCGACCGGTACCGCTCGGACCGCACCCGTGCCCATCGGTTCGGCGACGACGGTCAGGCCACGACCGAGTATGCGCTCGTCCTGCTCGCCGCGGCGCTCGTCGGTCTGCTCGTGGTCGCCTGGGCGACCGCCGGAGGCGGAGCCGAACGCATCGCCCGCCTGTTCAACAAGGTGATCGACAGCGCGATCGATCGCGTCTGAATCGGCACGTGCGTCGCACCCGACATATCGGTGCAGGGGGCCGCAGCGACGACGGTCAAGCCGCCGTGGAGTTCGCCATGGCGCTCCCGATCGTCGTCGTGGCGGTGCTGGCCATCGTCCAGGTCGCCGTGGCGATGCGCGACGAGATCGCCGTCGAGTTGGCGGCCCGCGAAGGCGCCCGTGCCGCCGCCGTGACCACCGACATGTCGGGTGCGGCGGGCGCCGCCGCACGTCGCGCCATCGACCTGCCGATCGAGGTGAGCACATCGAGTGACGGCACGTCCGTCACCGTGTCGGTCACCTACGTCGACCCGACCGACGTCGCGATCATCGGCCGGTTCATCGGCCCGATCACTCACCGCGCGAGCGTCACGATGGCCCTCGAGCCGCCATGACGTCACGACCGACCGGTTAGATCACTGACGGTGCCGATACTGCTCGCCGACGGCAAGCTGTGGTGATGAGCACGCCCGACGAACACGGTTCGATCCATCACCTGGCGTTGGCCGACGACTGGGCGGCCGCCTTCGCGACCGGCGAATACCGGATGTCGACCCGCGGGCTGACGATCGACGACGTCGGCTTCATCCATTGCTCCACCCGCGATCAGGTCGAGTCGACCGCCAACCTGTTCTACGCCGACCTCGACCAACTCGTGCTGCTCACGATCGACCCGGCCAAGGTGGGATCGCCGATCCGGTTCGAGCCCCCCACGGCCGACAGCACCGAGCTGTTCCCGCACATCTACGGGCCGCTGCCGGTCGCTGCCGTCACCGACGCCACGTTCTGGATCCGGTCGGCATCGAGTTGGACGCTCGACTGACGCCGTTCCACGCCCCGCGCCAAGCGGTTCAGTCGTCGAACTCGCTCTGCTCGGGCGCCCGGGTCCGTCCACCGGACCGCTTGTCGGCGATCTTGTCCCGGGCTCGCTGTTCTTCCTCGAGCGCGGCTTCCTCCTCGACGAGCCGATCGAGGCTGAGCAATCTGACCGGGTCGAGTTCGCCGGCGGCGATCGCGGCCTGGACGGCACAGCCCGGTTCCTGGTCGTGCTTGCAGTCGCGGAACTTGCAGTTGTCCATCAGATCGAAGACATCGGCGAAGGCGCGCTCGATGCCGTTGCCGGACAACCACAGACTGAGGGCTCTGACACCCGGGGTGTCGATCAGCCATCCCTCGCCCGGCATCGGCACCAGGACTCGGCGGCCACCGTCGTGTGGCGCCCGCGTTGATCGCCCTCGCGCACCGCGGAGGTCGCTTGGCCTTCGTTGCCGAGCAGGGCATTGACGAGCGTCGACTTGCCGACGCCGCTCGCGCCGAGGAACGTCAGCGTCCGATTGCCTGCGGCGTATGACCGGATCGCCTCGAGGCCGTCGCCGGAGATACCACTCGCCAGCAATACCGGCACACCGAGGGCCACGTCGACGAGCGCGCCGCGAGCGGCGAGCGAGTCGGGCACGAGGTCGGTCTTCGTGAGCACGACGACCGGTTCGGCGCCCGAGTCGTATGCCAACACGAGCTCGCGTTCGAGGCGGCGGGGGCTCGGAGGAGAGCCGAGCGCGTGAATCAGGAAGACCACGTCGATGTTCGCAGCGAGGGTGTGGGAGACCGCCCGCATTCCGTCGAACGACGCGCGACGGGTGAACGCACTCCGCCGTTCGAGGACGTGCTCGACGCGCTCACCGTCGTCGGACGGCACGATCCAGTCGCCGACCGCGACGTCCGCGCCGATGTTCCGCAGCCGCATCGGCTCCGCTGCACCTCGTGCTTCCGCCATCGATCGGATCACCGTGCTCCACCCACGGTCCAAACGGGACACCCTGCCCGGCGTACCGGGCGATCCGAGGGCCTTCCACGACGCGTCGAAATCGTCGGCCCAACCGAGCGTCCGGCGACGGCGTCTGCATCGCCCCGCACCGTACCTGCGATGAGCGAACGGACTCCCACGATCGCGAGGAGGTGGGCGGTTGGCTCATCGGTGGCAGCGCCGCCGAACATGCGATGAGCGAACGGACCGAGGGGTGGGCGGTTCGCTCATCGCTGGGCGGATCGGACGACGACGGGCGCTTGGTCGATCGGGGACGAATGTGGATCGCGGGGAAGTTCCGGCACACTGCGTCTTGACAAACCCAGCCCTGTCCTCTAGCCAAAGGCACCGATGCCCAAGCCCCTCGTCGTGGTGGAGTCGCCAGCGAAAGCCAAGACGCTGTCGAAATTCCTCGGAAACGACTACGACGTGCGCGCCTCGGTGGGCCACGTGGCCGACCTGCCGTCGAAGGGTCTGAACATCGATGTCGACAACGGATTCAAGCCGACCTACGAGCTGACCGAGCGCGGCAAGACGGTCATCAAAGAGCTGCGCGCCGCGCTGAAAGATGCTTCGGAGCTCTATCTCGCGACCGACGAGGACCGCGAGGGCGAGGCCATCTCGTGGCACCTCCTCGAGTACCTCAAACCCAAGGTGCCGGTGAAGCGGATGGTGTTCCACGAGATCACCAAGTCGGCGATCGACCACGCCGTCAACAACCCGCGTTCCCTCGACTACGGCCTCGTCGACGCCGCCGAGACGCGCCGCATCCTCGACCGGCTCTACGGCTACGAGGTGTCGCCGGTGCTGTGGCGCCGCGTCAACCGCGGCCTGTCGGCGGGTCGCGTCCAGAGCCCGTCGGTCCGACTCATCGTCGAGCGTGAGCGCGAGCGGATCGCATTCCGCTCGGCCGACTACTGGGACATCGACGTGGTGACCGCGACCGCGCCGAGCTTCACGGCCAAGCTCGTCAGCGTCAACGGTGCCAAGGTCGCGACCGGCAAGGACTTCGACGACCTCGGCGTCGTGTCGGCCAAGGCGGTCGCGCTCGACGAAGCCCGCGCCCGCGGGCTGGCCGACGGTCTCGCCGACGTGCCGTTCACGGTCCGCTCGGTCGAGGAGAAGCCGTACCGGTCGTCGCCGAAGGCACCGTTCATGACCTCGACCCTGCAGCAGGAGGGCGGCCGCAAACTGCGGATGTCGGCGTCGCAGGTGATGCGCGTCGCGCAGGGCCTGTACGAGCGGGGCTACATCACCTACATGCGCACCGACAACGTCGTGCTGTCCGACGAGGCGTTGCAGGCGACGCGGGCGGCGGTCACGAGCCAGTACGGCCAGCAGTACCTGAGCCCCTCACCGAAGCAGTACTCGTCGAAGGTGAAGAACGCGCAGGAGGCCCACGAGGCGATCCGCCCGACCACTCCGTACCGGACGCCTCCGCAGGTCAGCGCCGAGCTGAACAGCCAGGACCTCGCCCTGTACCGGATGATCTGGCAGCGCACGCTGGCGTCGCAGATGGCCGACGCGGTCGGTGTCACGGTGAGCGTGCGCCTCGGCGCCAACGCCGTCGACCGATCCACAGGCGAGTTGGCCGACTGTGAGTTCGCCGCGTCCGGCACGACGATCACCTTCCCCGGGTACCGGGCGGTCTACGCGGCACGGGGCGAGGCCCGCGATGCCGAGGCCGACGGGGGCGCCGAACAGGAGGCGCTCCTGCCGCCACTCGCGCAGGACGACGTGGTGCCGATCGAGTCGATCACACCCGAGGGTCACACGACCACGCCGCCGGCCAGGTACACCGAAGCATCACTCGTCAAGCGGCTCGAGGAGCTGGGGATCGGCCGGCCGTCGACGTGGGCGTCGATCATCCAGACCATCCAGGACCGCGGCTACGTGTGGAAGAAGGGCCAGGCGCTCGTCCCCACCTGGACCGCCTTCGCCGTCATCCGTCTGCTCGAGGAGCACTTCGACGCGCTCGTCGACTACGACTTCACCGCGTCGATCGACGAGGACCTCGACGCGATCGCCCGCGGGGACCGCGCCAAGGACCAGTGGCTCAAGCGCTTCTACTTCGGCGACACCGGCGACGGTGACTCGCTGCCGATCGCCGCAGAGGCAGGCGCCGGCGACGACGCGCTCCGCGGCCTGAAGCGCCTGGTCGAAGAGAACCTCGACGAGATCGATGCCGCCGAGATCAACACGTTCCCGCTCGGGCTCGACGAGGCCGGCGAGCTGATCGTCGTCAAGCCCGGCAAGTACGGACCGTACGTGAAGCGCGGCGACGACACCGCCAGCGTCCCCGACGACCTGACACCCGACGAGTTGACCGTCGACAAGGCGATCGAGCTGCTCGCCGCCCCGAAGAGCGACGAGCCGATCGGCGAGCTCGATGGCTACCCGGTGTACGCCAAGAACGGTCGCTACGGCCCGTACGTGCAGTGGGGCGATCACGACAATCCGCCACCGGGGCTCGACAAGCCCAAGATGTCGAGCCTGTTCAAGACGATGGTCCTCGAGCGGATCACGATCGACGACGCCGAGGCGCTGCTGCAGCTCCCGCGCCACCTCGGCGACGACCCTGCCGACGGTGTTCCGATCTTGGCCAACAACGGCCGGTACGGGCCCTACGTCCAGAAGGAGCGCGACTACCGCAACATCGATTCGGAGGACCAGCTCCTGGAGATCACGCTCGACGAAGCGTTGCGGATCTTCAGCCAGCCGAAGGTGTACAAGCGCGGTGGCGGCAACTTGGCGGCCAAGGGCCCGCTGCGGGAGTTCGGTACCGACCCGGTCAGCGAGCGTGCCGTCGTGGCCAAGGACGGCAAATTCGGCGTGTACGTCACCGACGGCGAGACGAACGCGTCGCTCGGCAAGGGTGACCGCCTCGAGGCGATGGCCCCCCAGCGGGCGTACGAACTGTTGGCGATCCGACGTGACACGATCGCCGCCAACGGTGGGCCCAAGAAGCCAGCGAAGAAGGCGGCCGCCCGCAAGAAGCCGGCCAAGAAAGCCGCAGCCAAGAAGCCCGCCGCCAAGAAGCCGGCGGGGACGAAGGCTGCGGCGACGCAGCAACCCGCCGCAGCCGAGTAACCCGCCGGGTCGTTCAGGCGGCGACGGAACGGCGGTTCTGGGCCACGCCGCCGTAACTCGCGATGTCCGCCAGGAATCCGAGCGCCACGACGAACCAACCGAAGCCGTTGATCGGATCGATCAGGTTCTCCATGAGCACGAAGGTCAGCGTGGTGTAGGGGAGGAACAGGAACCCGATGAATCCGACCCAAAAACTGTCGAACGCACGGTCGTTCCAGTTGGTGAACAGCTCGAGGAGCACCAGCGCAGTCCGCGGGAACATCGCTCCGACCAAGATGAGGAAACACCCGCACATCGGCGCCACCATAGGGCCGGCCGAACCGTGAGAGGAGCATCCGCGGGAGAACCACTCGGTACGATCGCCGGCGTGGAAGCGGCCGACCTCGAAGCTGCCGAAGTCGAGCGTGCCCAAGTCGAGCCTGGCGGTGCAGCAGACGACGGCACACCGAGGTACTTCGCGTTCGAGGGCGCCGAGGGATGCGGCAAGTCGACCCAGGCGGCGCGGCTCGCGGCCACGCTCGACGCGGTGCTCACCAGGGAGACCGGCGGTACCGACATCGGCGCCCGTCTGCGCGCCATCCTGCACGACACCACCAACGCCCATCTCGACGATCGCTCCGAGGCCCTGCTGGCGGCGGCCGATCGGGCCCAGCATCTGGCCGAGGTGGTGCGACCGGCGCTCGAGGCAGGGCGGATCGTCGTCAGCGATCGTTCGGTGTACTCGTCGCTCGCCTACCAGGGATACGGCCGCCGGCTCGATGTGGCCGACATCGCCAAGCTCAACGAATGGGCCACGGCGGGGTGCTGGCCCGACCGCGTGATCTTCCTCGACACGCCCGACGACGTGGTCGCCGAACGGATGAGCAGACGCGCCCTCGACCGCTTCGAGGCGGAGAGCGAGGCATTCCACCAGCGTGTGCTCGACGGGTACCGAACGATGGCGGCCGCCGATCCCGAGCGGTGGATCACGGTTCAGGCGATCGGCTCGATCGACGCGGTGGCCCGCCAGATCCGCGTCGCCCTCGCGGAACACGGCGTGCCGATCGATGTCTGAACAGACGATGTCCGAACTGGTGACGTCTGGCGGGCACCGATCGGTGTGGGACGACGTGGTCGGTCAGGACCGCGCCGTTGCCCAGCTCCGCAGTGCCGCCGAACGCGGGCCCGTGCATGCGTACCTCTTCGTCGGTCCGAGCGGTTCGACGAAGCTGCCGGCGGCCCGCGCCTTCGCCGCCCGCCTCATTTCCGGCGGTGACGACGCCGACCAGCGCGACGCACGCCTGATCCTGCTCGGCACGCATCCCGACGTTCGCGAGGTCCGACGCGCCGGCCCCTCGATCTCGGCGGAGCAGGCGCGCGAGATCGTCCGCGTGTCGTCGCTCGCACCGACCGAGGGCGACCGCAAGGTGCTGATCCTCGACGAGTTCCACCTGCTGCGGCCCGAGGGCGCGGCGATGATGCTGAAGACGATCGAGGAGCCGCCACCGTCCACGATGTTCCTGGTTCTCTGTGACTTCGTGCCGAGCGACCTCGTCACGATCTCGTCGCGCTGTGTGCGCATCGACTTCCGAGCCATCGGCACCGAGGTGATCACGGAACGCCTGGTCGCCGAAGGCGTCGACCCGGCCGCGGCGGCGACCGCCGCCATCGCATCGCTCGGCGACATCGGCCGCGCCCGGGTGCTCGCCAGCGACGAACGACTCGCCGAGCGACGCGCCGCGTTCGCCCACGTCCCCCACCAGTTGAACGGCACGGGGTCGGTCGCCGTCCGCACCGCGGCAGACCTGCTGGTGATGATCGATGCCGCGGCGGAACCGCTGGCCGAGCGTCACGAGCAGGAGATCGCCGCGCTCGACGAGCAGATCGCGCGCTACGGCGAGAAGGGCAGCGGACGCAAGCAGTTGGAGGAGCGCCACAAGCGCGAGCTCCGTCGGCACCGCACCGACGAGCTGCGGGCCGGGCTGGCGACACTTGCCGCGACCTACCGCGACAGCGTCACGGCACCCGGCTCGACCGCCGACGTCGACGAGTGCGCCAAGGCGATCCGGTTGATCCACGACGCGCTCGAATCACTCGAGCGGAACCCCAACGAACGACTCCTCGTCGAGAACCTGCTCTGGTCGCTCCCCGACGCCCAAGGCGTCTGAAACGATTGGCTCGGCCTCACGGCGAGTCTCGTCGTCGCCAGCGGGATCGGCCGAGCGGCCGCCTCGTCGCTGGCGCTTCCCTCGGCTGCGCACCGCGGCCCGGCGGCGCACGGCCGTGTCGATCACGAGGCCCACGCCGAGCAACACGATCGCCACGATGCCGTCGAGCCACCAGTGGTTGCCGCTCGCCGACACCGCGAGCATCGTCAGCACGACCTGAAGACCGAACACCCAGCGCCACCGGCTGGGGCTGGCGGCGATGATGCCGAACGACACCACCGCGGCCCACGCGACGTGGATCGACGGCATGGCCGCGAACTGGTCGGACACGCCGGTGCCGACCGGGCCGTACACCGACAGGCCGTACTTCGTCGACAGATCGATGTAGCCGAGATCGGGCAGGAACCGCGGTGGGGCCACCCGCACGAAGCGGATGACCAGGCAGAATGCCGTCACGATCGCGAGACCGTTGCGCCAGTGGGGGTAGTGATCACGGTGGCGGACGAACAACCACACGAGGAACGCGATCGTCGCCGGAACGTGGACGACGGCGTAGTAGTAGTTGGTCGCCCGGGCCAGCCAGTCGTAGTCCAGCACGAAATGCTGGAGCGACAGCTCGGACGGCAGGTGGACGAACCGTTGGAGGTCGTCGATCTGACGTGCCCGGTCGATGGCGCCGCCCGTGGTGGCCAGCGGCAGCTTGCGGGCGATCCGCCACACCGCGTACAGCGCGGCGATGATCGCCAGTTCCTGCGCCGCCGGCCGGATCGCCGTGACCGCCCTCGTCGCCCGCGACGACCGGACGCGACCGAGTGCCCACCACAGCGTGACGCTGACGACCGCGAGGGTCGCGCCGTGGTACCACGTCGGCCATTTCATGCTGCGACCTGACGCCCTATCCTGAATCCATGTCTGCAACAGCACCGTCCACGTTGCCCGCAGCGAACGAAGCCTGCTGGTGCGGCAGCGGCCGCAAGTACAAGCGGTGTCACAAGAAGTCCGAGGGTCGGATCATGCCGGGGTTCGTGTCCCCGATGCGGCCGGTTCCCGCCTCCATCGCCCGCCCACCTTACGCCGACACGGGCGAAGTGCATTCGTGGGACGAACCACGGATCAAGTCCCCCGAGACCATCGAGAAGATGCGAATCGCCGGCAAGGTGGCCGCCGACGTGCTCGCGCTCGCCGGCAAGATGGTCGCTCCGGGTGTCACCACCGAAGAGATCGACGTGTTCGTCCACAACGCGTTCATCGAACGCGGCGCCTACCCGTCGACGGTCAACTACAACCATTACCCGAAGGCCTGCTGCACGTCGGTGAACGAGGTCATCTGCCACGGCATCCCCGATTCGCGGGAGCTGGTCGACGGCGACATCTGCAACATCGACGTCACCGGCTACATCGGCGGCGTGCACGGCGACACCAATGCCACGTTCTTCGTGGGCGACGTCGACGAGGAGAGCCGCCAACTCGTGCGGGTCACCGAGGAGTGCACCTGGCTCGGCATCGAGACCGTCAAGCCCGGACGACCGATCAGCGACATCGGCCGGGCGATCGAGGACCACGCGAAGAAGTACCGGTACGGCGTGGTCCGGGCGTTCGTCGGCCACGGCATCGGTGAGCAGTTCCACGGCGACATCCAGGTGCTGCACTACTACGACTCGCGGGCCAACATCATCATGCGCCCTGGCATGACCTTCACGATCGAGCCGATGATCACGCTCGGCACGGTGAACTACAGGATCTGGGACGACGACTGGACCGCTGTCACTGCCGACGGCAAGCGCACGGCACAGTTCGAGCACACGCTGGTCGTCACCGACGACGGTTACGAGGTGCTCACCGGCGGGCCGGATGCGGCCAGCCCGAGCGCACCCTGGACCCGCTGACCTGGACCGAACAGCGCCCACAGTGCAAGGGCGGCGAAACCGACGCCCGACGTGAACGCGGCGGCCACCGCGAACCGATCGAGCCATCCGGGCGCATCGGTCGGGATGAGTGCTGCCGACAAGCCGTCGCGTTTCACCCATCCCCAGATCGCGAGTTCCACGCCCACGAGCAGCATGGCCGCATCGGCCCAGAACCCGCCACCCCGCGCGCCACCGGACTCCGCGCCACCGGATCGGGCCCGCTGACGCGCACGGCGTTCGAGCACGATCGCCGCGACGGCGCACACCACCGCGACGGCGGGGAGGGCCCACCACACGAGGCGGGGTCCCGTCTCCGACGGCAGCGACAGGTACTGCCAGCCGCCGACGGCCAGCGCCAACGCCGCCGGCGGCACGAGCCACGGCATCGCCTGGCGCCCGCGCCGAGTTGTGGCCCACCATCCGACCGCGGCCAGCCCACCGGCGATCGCGCCGAGCCACGCCGGCAGCGGCGACGGTGCGGGCTGCCAGGTGCTGGCCACCGTGACCGACACGTCAGCGTCATTCACGACGAGCGGAACAACGGCCTCGAGAATCTGATCGCCGGGTGACGCACCGAGCGGCCGCGTGTTCTGCATCCAGTGCGCCCGGTGGTCGTGCCACGCCCATCGATGGTCGGACGCCACCTGGTGCCAGTCCGGCGCGGCCTCCGGATCGGCGCCGGCCGGCGCGTCCGACCCGTAGCGGCTGAGGTTCTGGTACAGGGTCGGTGCGTTCCGATTCTCCGCCACGGTGCCGTCGGGTCGGAACCACAGGTACGGCTCACCCCGGTATCCGACGACGATCACGTCGGCCCCCGGCTGCGCCGTCAACTGCACGAACGAGTCGCCTCCGATGATCTCCACGTCGATGTCGTCGCTGGGCGGGTCGACCGAGACGACCTCCGAGCGATAGTCGGTCGGCCCCGCCGGATCGGCGAAAACCGGGGTGGCGAACGCCGCCGCGAGCACCACTCCGGCTGCCAACGCAAGGACGGGCAACGCGACGACGGGCAAGGCGACGAACGGCCGCATCACGCCTCGACGTGCAGGGTGAACTCGCCACTCGGATGCACGGTGCAGATCCCGACGAACTCGCCGGGCGACGCGAACTGCTGGGTCATCGTCTCGCCCGCTCCGACGAAGAACGGGCCGACGTTGTGACCGCGCTCGTCGAGGTTCACGATGCGGATCGTGTCGCCCACATGGGCCTCGAGTTCGGCCGGGAGGATCTCGAGCGGCTGGCCCGCGTCGAGCGCTTCGCCGGCGCCCGCCGGAATCGTGTACTCGTAGGTCGCCGTCGAAATCGAGTCGACGACCGAGATCGCCGGGACGCCCGCCGCATCGTCGCTCCCGCACGCTCCCAGACACATCGCCCCCGCCAGCACCACCGAACCGACGAGGCGACGCCCCCCAACATCCTCGTTTGCGTCGGGATTTCTGAGGCCCTGCCCTCCGAAAATTCTGACGCAAACGAGGAATGAGGGCGTGGAGAGCGCATCGTCATCCCGATTCGGTGGTGGTCGGGCCGGACTCGAGCAGGATCGCGAGGTCGCTGGCCATGGCATCCGACGTGGTGCCGAACGGCCAGCTGAGCACCAGTCGACCCTGATCGTCGATCACGTAGACGAAGCCGCTGTGGATCACATCGACCTCCCCGTCGTCGTTCGTGGTGACGTCATACGTGACCCCGAACGCATCCGCGACCGCCTGCAGCCGGGCCGGATCAGCGGTGCCGCCGGCCTGGCCCTCCGGAAGGAAACTCTGTACGTATTCGGCGAGCACGTCGAGATCGCGGTCAGGGTCCACAGTGACCATCACCGTGTCGACCTTGGCCGCATCGGACTCCGGCAGCTTGCGCATCGCAACCGTGAGGTCGGCCAACGTCGCCGGGCACACATCGGGGCAGTGCGTGTAGCCGAAGAACACCAGCTGGAACTCGCCGGGAGCGGCCTGGAACGTGATGTCGGAACCGGGATCGGTGAGCGACGGGATCGAATTGACGTCCACCATCGGTGCCGGATCACGGATGACGCCCGCCAGTCCGCCGTTCGTGGTCGGGTCCGTTTCCCCAGCAGCGTCGCCGCCGTCGGTCGTCGGGCCACCCGACAGGTCGCGGATGTAGGCGACCACGTCGGCCACCTCGTCGTCGTCGAGGGCGTTCTTGGGCATGGGGACACGCGCGTCGGCCACCACCTCGGCGCTGGGCTCGGTGATCGCCCGAGTCAGGTAGGCGTCGTCGGCCACGACCGTCGTCCCGTCTTCCAATTCGACGTCCGAGCCGTACAGGCCGACCAGCGGTGGCCCCACCGCGCCTTCTCCCGAGCTGCCGTGGCAGCCCGCGCAGCCGCTCGTTCGGTACACGTCCTCACCTCGTTGGCCGGCTGCCGAGAGTTCGACGGCCGCGCCGTCGCCCGTTCCATCGACGGCGCCGGCGTCGGGGCCGTCGGACCCGCAACCGCCGGCCACCAAGCCGACCGCGGTAACGACGAGCAGCGGCAACGCCCAGCGACCCGATGCGATGACGACGCGTTCGGGCGCGACCGATCCCGGGGAAAGCACTCATGGGCAATCAGGTCGCTCGGCGACGACGACTCGTTCCCGACCCGTCGCCATCTGCTGACGCGACCGCATCCATCGACCAGCGACCCCAACCGTCGCGACCCCAATCATTGCGACAAGGTCGCCGCGTGCCCGCGACACCCGTGACCGGACAGTCCCGACCGGGCATCCGAGCACCTCGGCGGCCTCGTCATAGTGCAGTCCGAGCACCTGGGTCAGGACGAAGGCGGCGCGCCGGTCGTCGCCGAGCCGATCGAGCAACGACTCGAGGTCGACACGTCCGCTCTGGTCGGCGGCGAGGAGCCCGCCGTCCGTCGACCCTGCGCCCGCTTCATGGATCGCCTGTCGATTCAGGCGGCGGCGACGGACGGCGCGGCGCGTGTGATCCACGCACGTCCGTCGGGCGATCGTCAGCAACCACCCGCGGGCCGATCCGTCGGCGCGATAGCGATGGATCGCAGCGATCGCGCGCTCGTAGGTCTCCTGGGCAAGATCGTCGGCGTCGTCGAGATCGCCCAGGTAGCGGCACACGCGCCACACGTCGGCCTGGGTCTCCGCAATGAATCGTTCGAGCGCTCGCCGATCGCCGTCGCGTGCTGCGATGAGCAGCTTCGTCAGGTGATCCATGGGTGTGGAGTGTCGCAGGACGGGAACCAGATCTCCACTCGCGCCGACCTTGGGCGCATGGAATGTGACGCTGTCCACGATGTGCTGTCGGCCCAGCTCGACGGCGAAGCCCTCGCCGAGGAGACCGCCGCCGCCGAACGGCATCTCCTCACGTGCGTCGAATGTCGAACGTTCGCGCAGGGGCTCGCAGCCGTCGAGCGGAACGTCCGTGTCCGGTCGGCCGAAGCCGTGCCCGACCTCGTCGAGCGCGTGATGGCCAGAGCACGGCCCGCTCGGCTTGGTCGGGGCCACTGGATGCGGCCGGCCCTCGCGTGGGTGGCGGTCATCATGCTCGTCCAGAGCGTCCCGGCGCTGGTGCTGCACGACGCATCCGGCGCCAACCCTCACATGGCCCGCCACCTCGGCGCGTTCGGCGCCGCGCTGGCGATCGGCTTCGCCTACGCCGCGTGGCGACCGCATCGCGCGTTCGGTCTCCTGCCGTTCACCGGTGCGTTGGTGGCGACGACGGTCGTGAGCGCGATCACCGACACCGCCGACGGGAGCGTGCGGCCGTTGTCGGAGACCGCACACATCGCCGAACTGGTCGGGTTGGTCCTGCTCTGGATGATCGCCGGATCACCGGGCTGGCCGCTGCGGATCCGTTCCGTCAGGTCGTGGCGCGGGCCCGGTGATCGATCCGTTCGACCGCCGTCAGCCACCACGTGAGCAAGGCGTCCCGATCGGCCGCCGAAACGACGGCGTAGGCGTCGAGCATCGCGGTTCCGCACCCCCGCACGTCGTCCGCCCGGAGGGCCTGCACCGCGGCGTCGAGTCCTCCGGCCGGCCACGGCAACTCGCCGAGCAGCACCGGCCCGAGACGGATCGTGCCCGCCGACAGTCCCGTCCCCGCCTGCCGATGCCAGGCCCACGCCGAGGCCACGGGCGAGGTGAGAACGGCGGCGATCTGCCACACGAGGTCACCCTCGACCGAACCGCGATCGAACAGCGTGTCGCCCCGCCCGGGATACACGCCAATGACCGGAACGGCGGGAAGGAACTCGCCGCGGTCGTCGCAGAGTGCTTCGATGATCGCGGTCTGATTGGCGACGAGCACCTTGGGGACCAACCGCTTGGCGGCCCAGCGTTGCATCTTCGGGTCGAGCGCGGCGAGATCGATCCGGGGGGCCTGCAGCTGTCGCTTGGCGAACGTGACCGGTCGCTCACCCCATCGGTTGCGGCCCGGATCGATCAACCCACTGGTGATCAACGGCGGCCCAGCCGCGTGGTCGCCGACGGCCGGGAACCATGCCGTAGTACTCGTCACGGAAGTTCGCGTTCAGGGTCGCTCGATCGGCGAGACAGCCGTTCGCCGCGAGTGCCGGGCAGTCGTCGGGATGTCGTGGCGCGACGTCACGACATCTGTCCAATTGCCGGGCGGACGCGCCGCCCCGCCCGAACCCGTCTGGCGCGGCCGTCGGGACACCGAACTCGAACGCCAACGCGCACGTGTGCACCTGGGCGTCGAAGGCGCGCTCGCCGGTCCACCACGACCAGAACATCCGGGCGCGCGCGTCGAAGCTCGTCCGCACGCGGTGCGCGTCGCGGGCGGCGAGGATCGACTGCGGGAGCACGAGCGCGACCCGTCCGCCGTGCGGATCGACGAGCTCACCCGCGAGGGCGAGGAACTCCACTGCCGCGTCCGCGTACGGTCCGCCGCTGCGGGAGCTCGTGCCGCCCCGGGTCGTCGCCGATGCCATCTGCGACAGGAACGGCGGGTTGCCGATCACCAGGTCGAACCGCCGCCCGGCGAAGTCGTGGGCGAGAGCGTCGGCGTGGACGATGTGAGCGTCGGGACAGCGGCGCCCCGGCCGCAGCGGCCGCGGCCGGATCGATGTCGACCCCGACGAGTTCGCACTCGAACGCCGGCGGCCTGGGCACGTTGCTCCACTGCCGCGAGGAACCGTCCGTCACCGCACGCCGGATCGAGCACCCGCAGCGACCGGCCCCGGCCCGTCCGGCCCGCACGAACTCGGGCGTCGACCACGTGGTCGACCACCGTCGACACCAGATCGGGCGGGGTGTACCAGGCTCCGAGCCGCTTGCGGGCGCTCGTCACGGCACGCCCAGGCAGGTCCTCGACACCGCGGCGACGCTAGCTGTGGGGAGTTGGCGGCCGGGGAGTGTGGCGACGGAGTTGTCGTCCTTGGTGCACGCGGCACCCTCGCGTCTAAGGTCGCCAGGTGACCGAGACCGACGTGTCGAGTCTTCCCGGCGCCCTGTGCGCGCACCCCGATCGGTCGGTACCTCGACTTCGGGCGCGACGAGTGGTCGGAACTCCGCGCAGCCACCCCGATGACGCTGCGGGCGCCCGATCTCGCCCGCCTGCGCGGCATCAACGACCACATCGACCTCGACGAGGTCGCCGCGATCTACCTCCCGCTGAGCCGGCTCCTCAACCTGTACGTGAGCGCCACGCAGGACCTCCACAAGGTGTCGGCCACCTTCCTCGGCGCGATCGCGCCGAAGGTGCCGTACATCATCGGCGTCGCCGGCAGTGTCGCCGTCGGCAAGAGCACGTTCGCCCGCATCCTGCAGGCCCTGCTCGCACAGTGGCCCGACCATCCGAAGGTCGACCTGATCACCACGGACGGCTTCCTCCACCCGAACCGGGTGCTGGAAAAGCGTGGGCTGATGAACCGCAAGGGGTTTCCGGAGTCGTACGACACCCGCGAGCTGCTCCGTGTCCTGCGTCAGATCAAGAGCGGCGACGACGTCGTCGAGGCGCCGGTGTACAGCCACGTGGTCTACGACATCGTCGACGGTGAGCGCGTCGTGATCAACCGCCCCGACATCGTCATCCTCGAGGGTCTCAACGTGTTGCAGACCGGCAACCACCCCACCGAGTTCGTGAGCGACTACTTCGACTTCTCCATCTACCTCGACGCGGAGGAGGACGACATCGAGCGTTGGTACATCGATCGGTTCCTCACCTTGCGGGCGTCGGTGTTCCAGGACCCCGAGGTCGTTCTTCCGGCGGTACGCCGAGCTCGACGACGACGAGGCGGTCGACACCGCCCGCGACATCTGGCAGAGCATCAACGGGCTCAACCTGCGGGAGAACATCTCGCCGACCCGCGAGCGGGCCTCGCTGATCGTGCACAAGACCGGCGACCACCACGTCGACCGCGTCCGCCTCCGCCGCCTGTGAACCTGGCCCCTTCGGGGTCGGGTCCGGAAGGGCGGAGGTTCAGCGGAGGCCGAGCCAGGCGGGGAGTTCGGCGATCGAGTCGAGTTCGACGACGTCCTCGTCGTGGTCGTCGACGCGTTCGAGTTCCCAGGTGAGGTGATACGGGATGTGCACCGCGTGGCCCCCGATCGCCAGGACCGGGAGGATGTCGCTGCGCACCGAGTTGCCGACCATGCAGAACCGTTGCGCGGCCACGCCGAACCGCTGCAGCAGCTTGGTGTAGACCTCGGCGTCCTTCTCGAGGACGATCTCGAGCTCGGCGAAGTGGTGCTCGATCCCCGATGTGGTGATCTTGCGGGTCTGGTGGACGAGGTCGCCCTTCGTGATGAGCACGACCCGGCACACCGCGGCCACCTCGGTGAGCACCTCGGGGACGTGATCGAGCAACTGCACGGGCTCGGTGAGCATCGATCGGCCGATCTCACCGAGTTCGCCGATCACGGCCGACGGAATCGTCTCGTTGGTCACCGTGATCGCGGCGCGGATCATCGACAGCGTGAACGCCTTCACGCCGTAGCCCGTCACCGGCACGTCGGCCTTCTCGGTGGCCCGCAACGCGGCGTACACGTCGACACCGTCGGGCGCGTACGGCGCCACCAGTTCGACGAACCGCCGCTCGGCCGACTCGAACGAGTCCTCGCTGCGCCACAACGTGTCGTCCGCGTCGAACGCGACGACGTCGAAGTCGTCGATGCGACGGCCGCCCGGGGACGGCACGGTCGGTTCGGCCCGGGCGCTCAACGGTGGATGGCGTTCAGGTAGTTGTAGACCGTGATGCGGCTCACGCCCATCGCATCGGCGACGTCCTCCACCGCTCGGCGCAGGATGAACGCCCCGCGCTCGTCGAGCAGCCGGACCGCACGTTGCTTGTCCTCGCGTGACAGCAACGGGAGTCGCGCCACCGAGTTCCGCCTCGACCGCGTCGATCAACCGGTCGAGCGCACCGTGCAGCGGCGGCATCCGAACGGCGACGATCGTGTGACCATCCCAGACGATCGGTACGTCGCTCGCCTCGGCCTCGGCCGCGGGCACGAACGTCGCTCCGACCGCGTCGACGACCGGCCGGATGGCACGGATCAACGGATTCGGATCGATCACTCCGTCACCCCGCTCGGCAACCCGGTGCGTCGAGACGGGTGTCGCCGATCGCCTCGACGTGGATCGACACGTGCGTGGCTCCCTGGCCGATCGCCGCGTCGGTGATGGCGCCGACGAGCGCGCCGACGTCCTTCGACGGCACGTCGCACGCCGAGCCGAACGGGCCCATGTCGACCTCGACACCGACCTGACGAGCCGACGCGACCGCCGCGAGCACGTGCGAACCGGGGTCGCCCTCGACGAACGGCTCGATCGTGAACTCGACGTGGACCACGCCGCCAGCGTAGGTGCTGGCGGCTCGTCACGTCTCAGCTGCCCATCACGCGACGGAGCTCGTCGGCCCGCACGACACAGTCCCGACCGGCGAGCCCGAACGCTTCGTTGAGCTTGCCGAGCGCCTGCTTGAAGCTGCCGTTCCACTCCCCGGCGAAGCGCTCGCGGGCCGGTCCTTGCCAGGTGGTGCCGTTCAGGGCACTGTCGACGACCGACATCACCTGCGTGATCGAGTCGATCTGCCGGCTCAGGGTGTTGCCGAGACTGGTGAGTTCGTCGGGATTCGCTCCGTACATCGACATCGTCAATCTCCGTTCGTGTCGTCCGGCGTCCGGATGGCGCCGTGCGACCTCAGAGTGGGCGGTCGACGCCGCGCAACGGAATGCCTACGATGCATCCATGGGAGCCAGCCGATGAGCGCCGCCCGCAACCGTTCTGATCGGCACGGGTCGGATCGCGATGAGCCGGATCGGCACGAGCACGATCCGATGGTCGAGTCGGTGCGCGAGCAGGCCGCCGATCTCCTCGACGACGCCGTCGCCCTGCGCCGCCGATTGCACGAGTGGCCGGAACTGGGCAACGACCTCCCGATCACGCGCGAGCAGGTGCTGTCGTCGCTCGAAGGCCTCCCGTTGTCGGTCACCACGCACGAATCGACGAGCGGCATCGTGGCCCTGCTCGAGGGCTCGGCCCCGGGGCCGACGATCATCCTGCGGGGCGACATGGACGCGCTCCCGATGCCGGAGGACACCGGGCTCGACTTCGCATCGCACGTCGAGGGATGCATGCACGCCTGCGGCCACGACACGCACACGGCGATGCTGTCCGGTGCCGCCCATCTACTGAGCGAGCGTCGCGACGAGCTGGCCGGTCGTGTGCTGTTCATGTTCCAACCGGGCGAGGAGGGTCATCACGGCGCCCGGTACATGCTCGACGAAGGCCTGCTCGACGTGCCGGCGCGCTCCGACGGGACCGACTCGCCGGTCGACGCGGCGTTCGCCCTGCACATCACCTCGGCCATTCCCTCGGGGTGGGTGAGCACGCGCGGTGGCGCCATCATGGCGTCGGCCGACACGATGATCATCCGGGTCACCGGCAAGGGCGGCCACGCCAGCGAACCCCACCGGACGATCGACCCGATCCCGGTGGCCTGCGAGATCGTGCAGGCACTGCAGCTGATGATCACCCGCTCGATCGACGTGTTCGACCCGTCGGTCGTCACGGTCGGCCGGATCACCGCCGGCACGACGAACAACGTGATCCCCGAGACCGCCGAGATCGAAGGAACGATCCGCGCGGTCAGCGAGCACACGCGGTCCAAGGTCCACGACGGCATCCGCCGGGTGGCCGACGGGATCGCCGCCGCCCACGGGTGTGCCTCGGAAGTGATCATCGACATCGGCTACCCCGTCACGTCGAACGACGACCAGTTCGCCGCCTTCGCATCATCGATGGCGGCCGACGTTCTCGGCGCCGAACCGAGTGGTGCAGCTCCCGCACCCGGTGATGGGTGCCGAGGACTTCAGCTACCTGCTGCAGAACGTCCCGGGGGCGATGATGTTCCTCGGCGGTACTCCCGAAGGCCGCGACCCGATGACGGCCGCGCCCAACCACTCGAACCGCGTGTACTTCGACGAATCGGCGATGACCAACGGCATCTCCTTGTACGCCACGGCGGCGTTGCAACACCTGCGCCCCGACTGATCAACGCGACTGATCAACGCGGCGACCAGCGCGGCGCCGGCCGTCACAACGCCCGGCCGTCGAACGCGTCACCGCGCCGCAGGCGCAACGTCACGATCTGGAACGGCCGCACGGTCAACGCCACGATGCCGTCGCCGACCTCCTCGGCCCGGATCGGCTCCTCGAGCAGGTTGCACTGCCACGCCGCGACGACCCGCCGATCGGCCTGCACATCGAGCGCCGTCCGGTTCCCGACCGCCTCGTGGAGGCGGACGACGAGGTCACCCGAGCCGTCGTCGGCGAGCTTGACCGCGTCGACCTGCACCCCTGTCGGCCCGGCCGCACGTCCGCGCACGCTGACCACCGGCGAGGGCCGTGCATCGGCAGCCAGGCACCGCTGCACGACCGTCCGTCGATCAACCGCACCGGCGAGTTCAGCCGGGCGGCCGCCTCACGCACGAGGGCGGGATCGCCACCGTGGGGCAGCACCGCCAGGGTCACGCGGTGACGGCCGTGATCCGCACCCGGATCCGGGTACTTCGCGGCGCGGGCCAGGCTGACGCGAACCGCTCCGTCGAACACGCAGTGGCCGTAGCGGCCGTCGTTCAGGATCGCGACACCGAAGTCGGGCTCGGCCACGTCGACGAACCGGTGGGCGCACACCTCGAACTTGGCGGCGTCCCACGGGTTCGACGGATGGGTCGGCCGGGCGACCGCGCCGAACTGCACATCGCAGCGCGCCGTGTCGGCCCGCACGTCGAGGGGGAAGGCCATCGACAGCAGATGCTCGTCGTGATGCCAGTCGAGATCGACGTGCACGAGCAGCGCCGCGGCTGCCCGCCGCGAGTTCGTAGGTGACGGTGCTCGACGACGGCCCGAACGTGCGCCGGACGGCGACGCGCCCGATGAGCGGTCCGGCATCGGTGACCTCGACGGTCACGTCGTGCGCGTCGGTGAGCGCCACGGCGCTTGGCCCGCGTCCACGCCTCGAGATCCCACGCGTCGTACTCGACCGGATGATCGGGCGCCAGCTCCAGAACGGCGCCGAGCGTGCCCGCCGGGCAGCACCTCGCGGGCCCGCACGAGATCGATGATCGAGCACAGGTTGCCGGCGTGGTCCCACCGCACCGCGAGGCGCGAGTTCGTCATCGACGAGTCGGAAAGCACGACGCGGTCGGCGATCGAGCGCGACTCGAACGCCGCCACGCCGAGCGCCGGGACGGATGCCACCACCGCGAGGTGACCGTCGGCCAGACGCTGCCCGCCTGTGACGTCGCCCTCGATGTCGTCGGCCGCATCGAGCACCACCACGCCGTCGACCGACGCGTCGGCCGGGTTGGCGAGCGACCGACCCTGCGGCGCGATCTCGGCGAGCAGCCCTGCGATGCGTGTCCTCGAGTTCTCGGCCGACGCGTTCGAACACGGCTTCGGCGTCGGCGTGGACCCAGGCGATCGACGACCCGGGCAGGATGTCGTGGAACTGCTGGGTGAGCACCTCACGCCAGAGGTCGTCGACGTCGGCGGGCCGGCCGAGCGTCGCCGCCCAGAGTTCGGCCTCGACGAGCAGGCGTTCGCACCGCCGGTTGCCGAGCTTCGTGCGGAGCTGGCTGGTGAGCGTGCCGCGATGCGTCTCCAGGTACAGCTCGCCGCGCCACACGGGCACCGGCGCCCCGGCGCGGACCTCCGCCTCGACCGCATCGAAGAACTCGTCCGGCGTGCCGACGGCGAGCGTCACCCGCGGGATCGGCGGACGCCAGCCGGCGGGCCCGTTCGAGCATCTCCCGGGTCGGTCCACCGCCGCCGTCGCCGTGGCCGAACGGCATCAGCGACACGCTGCTCCAACCGTGATCCTTGAAGTTGCCTGCCGAATAGGCGACCTCGGCCGGGGTGATCTCGGCGTTGTAGGTGTCGACGGGTGGGAAGTGGGTGAGCACCCGGGTGCCGTCGAGGCCCTCCCACCAGAACGTGTTGTGGGGGAACCGGTTCTGCTTGTTCCAGGACATCTTCTGCGTGACGAACCGACGCATCCCGCCCGCCGCGAAGACCTGCGGCAGCCCGGCCGGATAGCCGAAGACGTCGGGGATCCATGCCTCTTCGCAACGCTGACCGAACTTCGCCTCGAAGTACCGCTGGCCGAACACGATCTGGCGCACGAGGCTCTCGCCCGACGGCATGTTCATGTCGGCCTCCACCCACATGCCGCCGACGGGCACCCACTGGCCTCGCTCGACCCGTTCGGTGATGCGGTCGAACAGTGCGGGCTGGGACTCCTCCACCCAGGCGTAGTGCTGGGCGCTCGACGCGGCGAATCGGTACTCGGGATAGTCGTCCATCAACGCGGTCGCCGACGCGAACGTCCGGACGCACTTGCGCCGCGTCTCGCGGATCGGCCACAACCAGGCGGTGTCGATGTGCGCGTGGCCGATGGCGATCGAGCGGTGGCCGGCAGCGGACGGCCCTGCACCAGATGGGGCGTCGAGCCAGGGCTGCAACGGTCGGCGCGCGGCAACGACGTCGGGAAGGCGATCGAGCGCGCCTTCGAGGGCGCGCCGCATCTTCACCCGGCGCGGGTCGTCCGGACGCAGGGTGCGCATCACGCCGTCGACGACTTCGAGGTCGTAGGCGAGCGCTTCGGCGTCGGGGTCGACGACCACGAGCTCGGCCCGGCGGAACCGGTAGATCGGCGCCTCGCCGGCGGTGTCGAGAGCGCCCTGCAGCGACGGCCGGAACTGGGGGAACGACGGGTTGGAGGCCGCCTCGAGGAGCAGGGTCACCTCTCCCGTCGACTCTTCGAGCGGGTAGTTCATCCGCCGCGGGTGGATGCCCTGGAGGGCGCGCCACGTGCCGTCGTCGTTGCACTCGACGACGAGGGCCTCGCACTGGAAGCCGGGCGGACTCGCGTTGAACCCGAGGTCGATCACGGCCTCGACTCGACGAGCCGCCCAGCCGTCGGGCGTGTGCCGTCGAATCGGAACCAGGTGGTCGCCCATGGTGCACCCCACGGGCTTCCCGCCGCGAACGGTTCGAGATGGTCGAGGTCGGGTCCGGCCGCGATGGTCAGCGGACGGCGTTCGGGGTTGACGAGCGGGAGCACTCGCTCCCACAGCTCACGCTGGATGCGCTTCTCGATCAGATCCCGGTCGTCGAACACGACACGAGATTACGGAGAATGTCCGCCGGGGTCTGTCCCCGACGGACATTCTCGACGTGAAGTGTCTCGTCAGCCGACGACGCGAACGTCGAAGGCTTCTTGGCCGTTGCGGCCGTCGCGGACCTGGTACGCCACGCGAGCGCCGTTGTCGAGGGTCTTGAAGCCCTCGTCGATGATCACCGAGAAGTGGACGAACAAATCCTTGTCGCCGCCATCGGGGGTGATGAAGCCATAGCCGCGGCCGGAGTTGAAGAACTTGACGCGACCTCATCGGCACCGCCGGCCGTCGCGGGCGCCGAGGCGGGCCGTCGCAACTACCTCTGGCGGACGTCGCGCTGCTTCGGTGCGCTGGTCGATCGCGGCCGGCCGGACGATCCTCGGTGCGTGCTGCTCGCTCGGGACGATCCTCAGAATCGCTGCGCTCGGCCTTCGCCGGTGCGACGCGGGCAACCTTCGCCGGTGCGACCAGCGCGCCGAAACGCGGCTCGGTGATGGGCTCGGAGATGCCGATGCCCTTCTGCAGCTTCATGGCGTCCTTCTTCTGGCTGCCCTCGAGCAGCGAGACGACGGTGCCGGTGGCGCCGGCGCGGGCGGTGCGGCCCGAGCGGTGCAGATAGGTCGAGTCCTCGGCCGGCGGGTCGAAGTGGACGACCGCCGACACGCCGTTGACGTGGATGCCGCGGGCGGCGACGTCGGTGGCGATCAGCGCGGAGGCCGATCCCTTCTTGAACGAGGCCAGGGCGCGATCGCGCTGGCCCTGGCTGCGGCCGCCGTGGATCGGCTCGGCGTCGACGCCGATCTTGCCGAGCTGCTTGGCGAGGCGATCGGCACCGTGGCGGGTGCGGGTGAACACGATGGTCGAGCCGAGGCGGTTGATCACTTCGGCCGTGGTGTTGACGCGCTCCTCGCGGCTGACGGTCCAGAAGACGTGCTGCGCGGCGTGCACGTCGGGGCCCTTCGGGCCCACCTCGTGACGGGCAGGGTTGCGCTGGAAGTCGGCGACGAGCTTGGCGACCGGGCCGTCGAGCGTGGCCGAGAACAGCAGCACCTGACGGTCGCTGCGGGTCTTCTCGACGATGCGCCGGACGGCGGGGAGGAACCCCATGTCGGCCATCTGGTCGGCTTCGTCGATGACGACGGTGGCGATGTCACGCAGGTCGAGGGCACGCATCTGGAGGAGGTCCTCCAGGCGGCCCGGGCAGGCGACGACGACTTCGACGCCCTGGTCGAGCGCACGCTTCTGCGGGCCGTAGCCGACGCCGCCGTAGATGGCGACGGCTGCGTGGCCTTCGGCCTTGGCGAAGGGGGCGATCTCGCCCATGATCTGCTCGGCGAGTTCACGGGTGGGCGCCAGCACGAGCGCCACGGGGCGCTTCGGGCTTGGCGTCGGTCAAGCGGGCCACGAACGGCAGCCCGAAGCCGAGCGTCTTGCCCGATCCGGTCGGTGCACGGCCGGCGACGTCGCGGCCGGCGAGAGCGTCGGGGATCACCGCAGCCTGGATGGGGAACGAATCGCTCATTCCCTGGCTCTGCAGGCGTTGCAGGATGCGCGGCGGCAGGCCCAGCTCGGCGAAGGGGACGGATATGACGCGCGGGGCGTCATCGATCATGGTCATTTCTCGTACTCCTCGAATTTCAGCTCAACAGCGCAACGACCGGAGCAGAGAAATTCCGAGATGCACTCACCGGTCGGGGGGTCGACCAGCGCGAGCAAGCAACCCTACCGCCGAATAGCCACGCAACATGTCACGCCAAGGGTCTGACACCACGTGACATGTTGTTGCGCGGCAGCCTGACCCCAGCGCAACAACTACGAGGCGTGGACGATGGGACCAGCCGCTTGAGGAACACGTGGTGCAACGCGGTGCCGACCGTCAGGACGTCGGGGCGTGGCGTGACGCCGTGCTCGAACACGGGGAGCGCGGTGACGTTCGCGCAGGCGCCCTTGAACACGTTGAGCGCGTCCCAGTACCGCCACTCGTGGTCGGGTACCGACCAGCCGGTGAGCTGCTCGATGCGCCGCCGCCAGTCGTCCGGGCCCATGGCGCCGCGGCCCTTGTCCGACGCGAGGTACACCCAGTCCTCGGCCGGATCGCCGAGGTGGGCGAACTCCCAATCGGTGAGGGCGAGCACGCGTTCACCGTCGTGGACGAAGTTGCCGGGGCCGGCATCCCCGTGGATCGGCGCGGTGTCGATCGCGTGCGCCGGCCGGTTCGCCCGCAGCCAGGCGGCGCCCTCCAGCAACAGCGGCGACGGTTCGACGACGCTGGCCCGTTCGAGCCACACGTCGACCTGATCGCGGCCGGACAGTCCGAGACCGTCCGCGTCGGGCAGATGATGGAGACGGTCGAGCTGGCGGATGAAGTCATCGACCACCACGGGCGGTGCGGGCGTGTCGACGCCGTCGACGAACTCCATCACGAAGACGGGATGCCCGAGGACGTGGCCGACCTCGTCGCTCGCCACGACCTGAGCAACCGGCACACCCGCCGCGTGCAGCCGTGTCGTACAGCGCACCTCGTCGCTCGTGCGGGTCCCGAAGATGCCGCCCTGCTCGACGCGGGCCACGAACCGGTCGCCGTGGGTGGTCGTCAGCTTGTACATCGCCCGGCTCCGACCCGTTCCCGAGGCGGACGACCTCGCGCAGTTCGATGGCCAGGCCCAGCGCATCGCTGAGGAAGCCGGCGAGCCGGAACTGCTGTTCAGGTGTCATGGTCACGGTGTCATGGGGCTCGCCGCGCTCGTGGCGAGGGCCGGTGCCGGTCTCGGCTGCCGGGAGCACCTCCGGATCGCCGAAGTGGGTCAACAGCACGTGCTCGATCGTCAGGTCGGCATCGAGGTGCGTCACGAGGAGCGACTGCAGCCGCGGGCGCCGCGGGTCGGTCGCATCCGCCAACACGGCGGCCGGGTCGTCGCTGCCGATCAGCGCCTCGATGGCGTGATCGCGATGGGGCTGCGGGTCGTCGCCGCGATCGCGCGCGTACATCGCCAGCCCGATCAGACGCTGCGTCTGCGACGCGGCGTGCTCGTCGGTCACGTGCGGCAGCACGTCGTCGCGCAACGTCTCGACGACCGCGTGCCACAGCGCTCGGTCGGACGGGCGGGTCAACCGCGTCATCCGTTCAGTGTGACCGATGCACGAGGGGCATGGCGCGATCGGCCACGATGGAACCGTGACCGCACCACGTCCGCTGACCGACATCCGGGTGCTCGACTTCACCCGGGTCCTGTCGGGTCCGCACTGCGGACGCATGCTCACCGACCTCGGCGCCGACGTGATCAAGATCGAACCGCCGGCGGGCGACCTGACCCGCTTCGCCACGCCGCGACGCAACGGCTTGTCGAGCTACTTCGTGCAGCAGAACGTGGGCAAGCGCAACATCAGCATCGACCTCTCGTCCGCACGCGGGGTGGAGGTCGTGCGCGACCTCGCGCGGCACGTCGACGTCGTCCTCGAGAACTACCGACCCGGCGTGATGGCATCGGCTCGGCCTCGGTGCCGACGAGTTGTGCGCCGCCAACGGCCGGCTGGTCTACGCCTCGATCTCGGGATACGGGCAGACCGGGCCGTGGGTGCGGCGACGGGCATACGCACCGGTGGTCGAAGCCGAGGCCGGCATCATCGCGTCACAGGGCAACGCCCGGGGAGGGCCGCTGGCGAAGGATCCGCACAGCCATGCCGACGTGTACACGGCGGTCGAGGCGGCCACCGCGATCATCGCCGCCTTGTACCAGCGCGAACGTTCGGGAACGGGTCAGCGGCTCGACATCTCGATGGCCGAGACGATGCTGTACGTCAACGAACACCTGCACGACGCCCTGTGGGAGGGCGACGACGATCCGCAGTGGATCCGGAGCTTCCGTCCCGGCGACTACCTCGTGCTGACGGTCGCCAACGGCGACTCGCTCGTCGTGTCGGGCCATCCGGCCGAACGCGGCACGTTCGACCTCTTCGCCGCGGCCATGAGTCGCCCGGACCTCCTCGACGATCCGCGCTTCGCCGATGTCGCCGACCGCCTCACCAACTTCGACGCACTCGCCGACATCATCCGCGACTTCGCCGCCGGGGTGCCCGACGCCGACACGTTCGAGTCGATCTTCGCCGAGCACCAACTGGCGGTCGGCAAGGTCCGTCAGCCGGGCGAACTGACCGAGACCGAATGGGCCGTCGAGCGCGGGTGCGGTGGTCGACATCGACGACCGCGCCGGTGGTTCGATCCGGGTGCCGAACGTCCCGTGGCGCTTCAGCGACGTGCCCGATGTTGCGGTCGCCGGCATCGCCAAGTATCGCGGCGAGGACAACCGCACCGTGCTCCACGACATCCTCGGTTACGACGAAGCCACGCTCGACGACCTCGAGTCGAGCGGCGTCCTGTCGTCCCGCATCCCCCGCCAACCCTCGTGAAGTTCCCGGTCGCCCCGATGAAAGCGACGATGACTGCGTTGCCCGTGGGCGACGACTGGGCGTTCGAGGTCAAGTGGGACGGCTACCGCACGATCGTGCACATCGCCGACGGCACGGTGCGCCTGCAGAGCACCGCCGGCCACGACGTGACGGCCCGCTGGCCGGAGTTCGCCGGCCTCGCGGAATCGGTCAACGCGGCGGCGGTGGTCCTCGACTCCGAACTCGTCGTGTTCGACGACGAAGGCCGACCGCGGTTCGAACTGGTGCAGAACAGTGGCGTGGGTTCGAAGAGGCAGGCGGTGCTCCAACTGTTCGACGTGCTCGCCGTGGACGGCACCGACACGATCGAGCTGCCGTACGAGGATCGGCGCCGCCTGCTCGACCAGCTCGTCGAACCCGGGGACAACTGGGTCGTGTCGCCGTACCGCGGTCGGTAACGGGGAGGCCCTGCTCGAAGCGACCCGCGAACGCGGGCTCGAAGGTGTGATGGCGAAGCGGCTCGGCTCGACCTACCGGCCGGGCACGCGCTCGAAGGACTGGCGCAAGGTCAAGAACCGGCAACGGGTCGAGTTGACCATCGGGGGCTACACGCGGGAGCGGGAACCGTTCGTCGACGTTCGGCGCGCTGCTCGTCGGCGTCCCCGACACGGCCAGCGGCAAGCTGCGGTTCGCGGGCGGTGTCGGCACCGGGTTCAACCACCGCACGTTGGAGAAACTCACGGCTCGAATGCGCGCCCTGCACAGCGACGCCTGCCCGTTCGAACCGATCCCCCCGACGAGCTATCGGCGCGACGCAGCGTGGGTCCGTCCCGAACTCCGCTGTGTCGCCGAGATCGCCGAGTTCACGAATGAGGGATTCGCCCGCCACGCCAGCTTCATCGAGCTCGTCTGAGCACGCGACACGCGGCCAACGGCGAGACTGACCCGACATGTTCGATCGCAGCGTTGCCGAGCAACTCGATGCCGACGATCCGCTCGGCCGCTGGCGTGACGAGTTCGTCATCCCCGATCCCGACCTGATCTACCTCGACGGCAACTCGCTCGGACGTACTCCGCGGCGAACGGTGACGGCGGTCCGTCGAGTCGCTCGAGGAACAGTGGGCCGGCGACCTCATCTCGTCGTGGTGGGATCACGGCTGGCTCGACCTGACCCTCGCCGTCGGTGACGAGCTGGCGCCGCTCATCGGCGCGTGGCCCGGCGAGGTCGCCGTCCACGAGTCGACCACCGTCGGGATCTTCCAGCTGATCAACGTCGCCCTCGACCTCGAACGCCGGTACCGGCCGCCCGGTGATCGCCGTCGACGACCGCGACTTCCCGACCGACCGATACGTCGCCGAGGGGGTCGCCCGCCTCCGTGGCGGCGAACTCCGCCACGGGATCGTCGACCTCGACGGCGTCGACGTGGTGATCCGGTCGATGGTCGACTACCGCACCGCCGAGATCGCGGACGTGGCGGCGGAGACCGCGCGGGCGGCGGCGGCAGGAGCCACGACGATCTGGGACCTGTCGCACGCGGCCGGTGTGCTCGACGTCGACGTGCACGCCCTCGGCGTCGAGTTCGCCGTCGGCTGCACGTACAAGTTCCTCAACGGTGGGCCCGGCGCACCGGCGTTCGTGTACGTGGCGAACCACCTGCACGACCGGATCGTCCAGCCGATCTGGGGATGGTTCGGCCAATCCGACCAGTTCGCCATGGAGCGTCCCGTTCGAGGCGCGGCCGGGATCGGCCGGTTGCTCAACGGCACGCCCCCCGTGCTCGGGCTGACGGCCGCCCGGGAGGGGATCCGCCTGACCGCCGAGGCCGGCATCGGAGCGATCGCGGCCAAGGCCCGTGCGCTCACCGGTCTCGCGCTCGACCTCGCCGATGCTCACGGTCTTGCCACCGACACGCCACGCGACCCGGCGCGGCGCGGCGGACACGTCGCCGTCCGCCATCCCGACGCGCGGCGGCTGCATGCCCGACTCGTCGAACGGAAGGTCATCGTCGACCACCGCGACCCCGACGTGTTGCGCTTCGGACTGTCGCCGTTGACCACACGATTCGTCGATGTGTACGACGCGTTCGCCGTCCTCAGCGAACTGGCGTGACCGCGCGCCGACGCGGGCGCCGCGGACGCGCGCTCGCCGGCGGTGACCGCGGCGATCACCTCCTGCATCGAGCGGGCGGTGTGGCCGGCGAGGAAATGATCGCAGTGCGGCAGGGCGGCGGCCATCCCGCCCGCGATCGGTTCGAAGCCGGCGGCCGCCGCCCGCGGGTTCGACCCAGATCACGCGATGCGCGAGCAGCGACAGGCGGCGCATCATGCGGCCGAGCTCGACGGGGTCGTCGGAGTCCCAGCCGTCCGAGCAGATCACGTACGACCGCCCCGCGAACGGTGGAGCTCCAGGTGCGGTGGTGCAGCAACGTCCGCAGGCTCGTCGCCACTCGGGTGCCCGAGAACCGGTCGCCGATGGCCGCGCTCATGTGGTCGATCGCGTCGGCGGGTGATCGCAGCCTGACCGACGCGGTGATCCGCGTCAGGTCGGTGGCGAACGCGAACACCTCGGCCCGATGTTCGACGGCGAGCGGCCGGATGAGGTGCAGGTAGGCACGGGCATAGGCCTCCATCGACCCGCTGACGTCGAGCACCACCACGATCCGGCGCGGCTGGCGCCGTCGGTTCGTGCGCTCGAAGCCGCATCACCTCCCCACCGGTGTGCATCGCCCCGCGGAGGGTGCGGCGCATCGCGAACTCGCCACCGGAATCGACGGGCGACGGCGACGCGATTCGTCGCTGCGGAAAGCTGGTGATCGACGATTCGAGCATCCGGCCCACGCGTTCGAGCTCCGCCTCGTCGAGCGAGTCGAACGGTCGATCGATCGTCGAATCGACGCTCGATGGTGCGAGCACGGGGATCGCCAGTTCGTCGACCGACTCGTCGGGCGATCGAGTGCTGCGTGCCGTCCGGCGCGGCGTCGATCGATGGCAGCGTCGCCCACGGGACGCCGCCACCCGGTCGCCGGATCGTCCATCGACGACTCGACCGGTCCGGCACCAGCCGATCCCGGTCGAGCCCCCCGTCGGCCGGCTGCCGGCCGCGCCGCGACGACGGCAACAGACCGGCCTCGGTGTCGAAGATCGCGGCGAACACGGCGTCGAACGCGGCGATCTGGGCGTGACGCCCGACGAAGCTCAGTCGGGCGAGCCAGTACAGATCGTCGAGATCGATCGGCCCGACGACGTCGAGCGCCGACGTGAATCGCTCGATCGACGTGAACGGGGCGTCGATCCCGGCGCGTCGCAACCGGTCGGCGAACGCCGCGGCGAACACCGCCCGGTCGACGCCCGCGAACAGCGCGCTCGCGATCGCCCATCGTGTTATACCCCATCATCTACAGCACGGTCGAAGACCACGCCCGCGTCGGACAGTCCGTCGTCGAGCGCGTCACGGATCGCGGCGTGGTCGTCGGGCGTCTTGGCGATCGACCCGACGGTCGCCAGGGCGATCGGTCGTTCCAGCTCGGCGAGGCCGAGCGTGTGCAACGCGTGGACCCAGTCGATCGCTTCGGCCAGCCCGGGAGGCTTGTCGAGGTCGAGGCCGGCGCACCGACGACACGAACGCCGTCGCCGCGTCGACCAGCGGCGTCGACGCTCCCGGCACTCGGCGGCGGACGATCGCCGCGGCTCGTTCCACCGCCGGATAGTCGATCCAGTGGTAGTAGCAGCGACGCTTGAGGGCGTCGTGGAGTTCGCGGCTGCGATTCGACGTGAGGATCACGATCGGCGGTCGTGGCGCGGTGAACGTCCCCAGCTCGGGCACCGTGATCGACGACTCGCCGAGGAACTCGAGCAGCAGCGCTTCGAACTCGTCGTCGGATCGATCGATCTCGTCGATCAACAACACCGCCGGTTCGTCGGCGGTGTGCCGGATCGCCTTCAACAGTGGCCGATCGAGCAGGAACTCGGGCGTGAAGAGGTCGGCACTCGTGATGTCGCCGTCGGCCGCCTCGGCGAGGCGGATGGCCAGCATCTGGCGCGGATAGTTCCACTCGTACAGCGCCTCGGAGGCGGTGATGCCCTCGTAGCACTGCAGCCGGATCAACGGCGTGCGCAGCGATTCGGCGAGCGCCTTGGCCGCGGTGGTCTTGCCGACACCCGGCTCACCTTCGAGCAGCAAGGGTTGACCCAACTTCGTCGCGAGGTACAACGCCATCGACAGGCCCTCGTCGACGAGGTAGTCGACGTCGTCGAGCGCCGCGCGCATCTCCCCCAGGCCGGACGGAACCATCGTCAGGCCGCGCCGAGCTCGTCGGCGTACCGCTGGCGGCAACCGGGGTTGCAGAACCAGTACGTGACGCCATCGTGGACGAGGTGGGCGGTGTCGTCGCCGATCGTGACCGTCATGCCGCACACGGGATCGATCGCCGTCGCCGGGCGCGGCGTGTCGACGTCGCTCTTGGGTGCTGCGAGCCCGTCGACGCGGATGGCGCGGACCACCTCGGCGAGGATCGACAGCGCGATCTCCTCGGCCGTGCGGGCGCCGATGTCGATGCCGACCGGGCTCCGCACGACGCGCCGCTCGTCGGGGTTCAGGTCGAGCGATGCCAACACTGCCGTCCCCCGGGTTCGGCTCGCCACGAGCCCGATGAATCCGACGCCCGCGTCGAGCGCGGCGCGGATCGTGACCTCCTCCGACCGGCCGTGACTGGCGATGATCACCGCCGTCGCGCCGGTCAGCACCGGATCGGGATCGGCGGCCTGGTCCATCGAGAACCCGAGCAGGGAGCCGAACTGTTTCAGGGCATCGGCGATCGGCGTCGCCCCGATCACCGCGATCCGCGCCGTCGGGAGCCTCGATTCGAGGAAGATCTCGATCGCCCCACCCGACAGACACGGGTTGACCACCGTGGTCGCGCCGGGCGTGTCCGGGAACGTGTCGGTGCCGTCGGGAAGGATCCGCAGCAGGATCGAGTCGCCGCGGTCCAGCACGTCGAGGGCGGCGACGCGGACCGATTCCTCGGCGCACTGCCCCCCGACGAACCCTTCGATCGTCCCGTCGGGGAACACCACGGCAGCGTCGCCCGGTCGCGTCGACGTGGGGCACTGGGCGCGCACGACGGTCGCCAGCACGAAGCGACGCCGCTGGGCGATCAACTCCGCGACCCGCGCCGACAGGTGCTGCGAGGTGGTCATCGGATCGCCATCAGATCGGTGGGGTGTGGTTCCCCTGCATCGCTTCCCACACGCGGCTCGGGGTGAGCGGCATGTCGGCGTGCCGGATGCCGTACGGCTTCAGTGCGTCGACGACCGCGTTGACGATGGCCGGCGGCGAACCGACCGTGGCCGACTCGCCGATGCCCTTGGCGCCGATCGGGTGGTGCGGCGACGGCGTGACCGTGTGGCCCGTCTCCCAGTCGGGCACCTCCATCGAGGTCGGGATCAGGTAGTCCATCAGCGAACCGGCGAGGCAGTTGCCCTCCTCGTCGAAGGAGATCATCTCCATCAGCGCCATGCCCACGCCGTCGGCGAGGCCACCGTGCACCTGCCCCTCGATGATCATCGGGTTGATCTGCGTGCCGCAGTCGTCGACGGCGATGAACCGCCGGACCTTCACCACCGCCGTCCCCGGGTCGATGTCGACCACGCAGATGTAGGCGCCGAAGGGGTACGTGAGGTTCGACGGGTTGTAGCAGATCTGTGCCTCGAGGCCACCCTCCAGACCCTCGGGCAGGTCACCGGCCCCGTGGGCCCGCATCGCCACGTCCTGGATCGTGACCGACTGCTCCGGATCGCCCCTGACGCGGAACGTCCCGGCGTCGTACTCGATGTCGGCGATCGACGCCTCGAGCATGCCCGAGGCGATGATCTGCGCCTTGTCCCGCACCTTGCGAGCCACGAGCGCAGCTGCGGCACCCGACACCGGCGTCGACCGGCTGCCGTACGTGCCGAGCCCGAACGGCGTGTTGTCGGTGTCGCCGTTCACCACGTCGATGTCCTCGGGCGGGATGCCGAGCTCGTTGGCGACGATCTGGGCGAAGGTGGTCTCGTGGCCCTGGCCCTGCGACATCACCGACAGTCGTACCACCGCCTTGCCGGTCGGGTGCACCCGCAACTCGCAGCCGTCGGCCATGCCGAGACCGAGGATGTCCATGTCCTTGCGCGGGCCGGCGCCGACCGCCTCGGTGAAGAACGCGACACCGATGCCCATCAACTCGCCACGCTCGCGCTTTTCGGCCTGCTCCTTGCGCAAGTCGTCGTAGCCGGCCATCGCCATCGCCTTGCGCATCGCCGGTTCGTAGTTGCCCGAGTCGTAGACCCAGCCGGTCTTCGAGGTGTACGGGAACTGATCGGGCTGGATGAAGTTCTTCAACCGCAGTTCCACCGGGTCCATGTCGAGTTCGAGGGCGAGCACGTCGACCATCCGCTCGATCAGGTAGACCGCCTCGGTGATGCGGAACGAGCAGGCGTAGGCGACGCCGCCCGGCGCCTTGTTGGTGTAGACGGCCGTCATGTGGGCGTAGGCAGCCTCGATGTCGTAGCTGCCGGTGAACACGCCGAAGAATCCCGCCGGGTACTTCACCGGGGCCGCGGTGCCGTTGAACGCGCCGTGGTCGGCGAGCACGTTGGTACGGATGGCGCGGATCTTGCCGTCCTTGCTCGCCGCGATCTCACCGCGCATGATGTAGTCGCGGGCGAAACCGGTGCTCACGAGGTTCTCGGTGCGGTCCTCCATCCACTTCACCGGCTTGCCGATCACGAGCGAGGCGACGATCGCGCACACGTACCCGGGATAGATCGGCACCTTGTTGCCGAATCCGCCGCCGATGTCCGGAGCGATGATGCGGATCTTGTGTTCCGGCAGCCCGGCCACGAGCGCGTACACGGTGCGATGGGCGTGCGGCGCCTGGGTCGTGCACCACAGCGTGAGCTTGCCCGACACACGCTCGACGTCGGCGACGCAGCCGCACGTCTCCATCGGCGCGGGGTGGACCCGCGGGTACACGATGTCCTCCGACACGACCACCTCGGCGTCGGCGAACACGGCCTCGGTGGCGTCCTTGTCGCCGGCCTCCCAGTCGAAGCAGTGGTTGTTCGTCTTGCCGTCGAGGTCGTCACGGATGATCGGCGCATCCGGGGCCAGTGCCTTGCGCACGTCGATCACCGGATCGATCCACTCGTATTCCACGTCGATCAGCTCGAGCGCATCGCGTGCCGAGTAACGGTCCTCGGCGACGACGAACGCCACCTCCTGGTGCTGGAACCGGACCTTGTCGGTGGCGAGCACGGCCTGGACGTCGTTCGACAGGGTCGGCATCCAGGCGAGGTTCTGCGCCGCCAGGTCGGCGCCGGTGATGACCGCCTTCACCCTCGGGTGCGCTTCAGCAGCCGACTTGTCGATGCTGACGATCCTGGCGTGCGCCATCGGCGAACGGAGGATGGCCAGGTGCAGCATGCCGGGCAGTTCGATGTCGTCGCAGTACTTGCCGAGCCCGCGCACGAACCGGGGGTCCTCCTTGCGGAGCATCCGGCCGAAGCCGCACGGCTTGTTGTCGTTGAGGTTGTTGTCCGGTGTCGGCACCGCATTCGTGGGTACCGGCGGGTCCTCGGTGATCGTCATGATGCGCCTCCGGCGGCGGTGAGTGCCGAGATCCCGACAGGCGGTGTAACGGCCGATTCTCGCTGCTTGGCCGCGGCCCACTGGATCGAGCGGATGATCGTGGCGTAGCCGGTGCATCGGCAGATCTGGCCGCTGATCGCCTCCCGGATCTCGTCGTTGGTGGGGTCGGGGTTGCGATCGAGCAGCGCCCGGGCAGTCATCATCATCCCCGGCGTGCAGAAGCCGCACTGCAGCCCGTGGCACTGGATGAAGCCCTCCTGCACCGGATCGAGCTCGCCGTCGACCTCCATGCCCTCGACGGTGCGGACCTCGTGGCCGCCGGCCATCGCGGCGAGCACCGTGCAACTCTTGACGGGCTCGTTGTCGACCCACACCACGCACGTGCCGCAGTTGCTGGTGTCGCACCCCCAGTGCGTGCCGGTCAAACGCAGGTTGTCGCGCAGGTGGTGGACGAGCAGGGTGCGCGGCTCGATGTCGCGCGTCACCTCCTCGCCGTTGACGGTCATCGTGACGTCCATGAGTGGCTCCTTCCCGGGATCCTGTTCAGTCCTGGCCGGTCGCCCTGGCGACGGCCTTGCGCAGCGAGCGGATCGTGAGCTCCTTCGCGAGGTGGGTCTTGTAGGCGACCGTGCCGCGGGTGTCAGCCGACGGCGTCGCGTTGTCGGCGGCGATCTGGCCGACCCGCGCGTACAAGCTCCTCCGAGGGTGCCTGTCCGCGCAACGCTTCCGAGATCGGTTCGACGTTGGTGAGGTTCGGACCGACCGCACACAACCCGACCCGCCCGTCGGCGATCACCATCGAACCGTTCGAACCCGACATCGTCACGGCTGCCCCGGCCGACGCGACGGCCCAATCGCCGGCCCGCCGTTCCACCTTGTGATAGGCGCTCGACGAATTCGGTCTGATCGGGATGCGCACCTCGGTGAGCATCTCACCGTCGCCGACCGCTGTTTCGTAGGGGCCCTGGTGGAAGTCGTGCATCGCCACGACGCGCTCGCCCGAACGACCGCGGATCACGCAACTCGCGCCCACTGCATCGCACACCGCCGACAGATCCTCCGACGGGTCGGCCTGGCACAGCGATCCCCCGAGCGAGCCGCGGTTGCGAACGACCGGGTCGGCGATCACCCGCTCGGCATCGCGGAAGATCGGCAGGACGGCGGCGAGTTCGTCGCTCTCGAGCAGCTGGCGGTGCCGGGTGAGCGCGCCGATGCGCACCTCGCCGTCGTCGATCCGGATGTACTCGAGCTCGCTGCTCAGATCGTTGATGTCGATCAGGTACTCCGGATTGGCGAGCCGGAGCTTCATCATCGGAAGGAGGCTGTGCCCTCCGGCGACGATGCGCGCCTCGCTCCCCAATCGCTCCATGAGCGCAATCGCGTGGTCGACGCTGGTGGCCCGTTCGTACTCGAACGGCGCTGGTACCTGCATGGACGCCCCCTTTTCTGTCCAATGTTCCCCGGGATCCACCATGCGCCGGCCCGGGTGCTCGGGTCAAACGCGACTTCGGCAATTGGTTAAGTTGCGTTCGTGACTGCAGGGGGCAGGAGCAGAGGCTCCTCATGACGCCCGCCCAGCTCCGGGTTTTCGCCTCGATCGCCAGGCTCGGGAGCTCGAAGGCGGCCGCGGGTGAACTCGGCGTGTCGGAAGCGGCGGTATCCGGACACGTTTCGGCGCTGCGCAGGCAGCTCGGCGACGAGCTGTTCCGACGCAGTGCAGGCGGCCTCAACTTCACGCCCGGCGGCCTGCGGCTCGCGTCGCGAGCCGTCGAGATGCTCGGTCTCCAGGACCAGACGGTGCACGAGGTTCGAGCGGCCGCGAATGGGCAACGGATCCTGCGGATCGCCGTGTCGACGCTCTTCGGCGAGATCGCCGCGCCGGGCATGATCGAGCTGTTCTCCACCCCCGCCCACGACCTCGACGTCGAGATGAGCGTGTGGACACCCGACCAGTTCGATCGGCTGCTCACGGCTCGAGCGGTCGACGTGGCCATCGGCCCGACACCACCGGCCAGTGCCGACGGCATCAGGCTGAAGGAGTTCCTGCGGTACCAGCTGGTCGCCGTGGTCGGCGCGGGACATGAACTGGCGAGGCACAGCGCCGCCGCCGGGACGCTGGGGCGCTACACCTGGTTGCTCGGTCCGTCGGCGATCGATCCCGCGAGCGGCACGGCGCACCTCCTGCGACGGCACACGGTCCCGGAGCACAACCAGCGGATCTTCCAGAACTTCACCGCCGCACTGACCGCGGCGCGGGCGGGCGGGGGGATCGCGTTGTGTGCCGGACACACGGCGGCCGCCGAACTGGCCGACGGCCGGCTCGTGCGGGTCCAAGCCACGGGAGCCGTCGTCGACGGCACGTGGTCGACGTTCTCGTTGTTCGGCGCCGAGACGAACCCGCTGGCGAACGAACTCGTCCGGTTCGTCTCGACACCGCGGGCCATCCAGGCGATGCTCACCGGGAGTGGCACGAACATCGCCCGCTTCCGCCCGCGGGTCCACGTGACGCTCTGGAGCTGACCCGCTCGGCCGAATGGTTCGGCTCGACTGGGTGGAGCGCGGCGGACCGGGCATCATGGGCGAATGAGCGTCGTCAAGATCAATGCCATCAGCATCCCCGAGGGCATGGGGCCACAACTCGAAGGGCGGTTCGCGGGCCGGGCCAAGATGGTCGAGCAGTTCGAGGGCTTCGAGGACTTTCAGCTCCTGCGGCCGGTGGAGGGCGAGACCCGCTACTTCGTCTACACCCGGTGGGAGACCGAGGAGCACTTCCAGAAGTGGCTGACCAGCCAGGAATTCGGGCAGGGCCACGCCAACGCCGGCGGTTCGGCCGGAGGACACCCAGGCGGCCACGGCGGTGACGCCCCCAAGCCGGTCGCCCAGGGTGCCGATCTCCTCAGCTTCGAAGTCGTCGAACACGTCGTCAAGGGCGCCTGACCCGAACAGCTGACCCGTCCGATCAGCGTTTGCGTCGGGATTTCTGAGGACCGGTCCTCAGAAATCCTGACGCAAACGGGGATGGGAACCGGGACGATGGGTCGACGGGCGGGCAGGTAGCGTGTCGTCCCCGTGGCCCTGATCGTCCAGAAGTACGGCGGAACGTCCGTCGCCGACCCCGACCGGATCCGTGCGGTCGCCGACAACATCGCGATCACCAAGCGGCGCGGCAACGACGTCGTCGTGGTCGTGTCGGCGATGGGCAAGGCCACCGACAACCTCATCGCACTCGCGCAGTCGGTGTCGGCGTCGATGCCCGGCCGGGAGATGGACATGCTGCTCACCACCGGCGAGCGCCAGACCGCGGCGCTGATGACGATGGCGCTCGCCGATCGCGGCATCGACGCCATCAGCTTCACCGGCAGTCAGGTCGGCATCATCACCGACACGACGCACCGCAAGGCGAAGATCCTCGAGGTGCAGAGGCGACCGCGTCCGCCAGGCCGTCGCCGAGGGAAAGGTCGCCGTGATCGCGGGTTTCCAGGGGGTGAGCACCGACAAGGAGATCACCACGATGGGGCGCGGTGCCTCCGACCTCACCGCGTCAGCGCTCGCCCAGGCCCTGCAGGCCGACGCCTGCGAGATCTACACCGATGTCACCGGCGTGTTCACCGCCGATCCACGCATCGTGCCGCAGGCCGCGCAAGCTGCCAAGGTGCACTTCGACGAGATGCTCGAGATGGCGGGCGCCGGCTCCAAGGTGCTCGCCCTGCGCTCGGTCGAGTTCGCCCGCACACATGACGTTCCGCTCCACGTCCGCAGTTCCTTCACCTGGGAACCCGGGACGTGGGTCACCAACGAGGAGGCCTCGATGGAAGATCCGATCATCTCCGGTGTCGTCACCGACATGTCCGAAGCGAAGGTCACCGTGTTCGGTGTGCCGGACCGCCCCGGCATCTCGGCGGCCCTGTTCGAGCCGCTCGCCGACGGCCAACGTGAACGTCGACATGATCGTGCAGAACACGTCGATCGCCGGCACCACCGACATCAGCTTCACGATGCCGATGGCCGACATGAACGAGGCCGAGTCGATCGTGTCGCGGGTCGCCGCCGAGGTCGGTGCGAACGGCGTGTCGCACGACAACGACATCGCCAAGATTTCGATCGTCGGTGCGGGCATGAAGTCCTCCCCGGGCATCGCCGCCAAGATGTTCCGGGTCCTCGCCGACGAGGACGTGAACATCCAGATGATCTCGACGTCGACGATCCGCGTGTCGGTGGTGACCTCGGCCGGCGACATGGAACGCGCCGCGCGTGCCCTCCACACCGCCTTCGGCCTCGACTCCGGCGTCGACTACTCCGCGCCGCTTCCCGAGAACGGAAGTAGCGTACGCTGACGCGTCGCTACGACCCAGTAGTGGTGGGGGTTGATGCCGTCGAACGTCTTGATCTCGGCGCCGTAGCCGGAGATCTTGCTCTTCGGATGACGCCACACCTCGATGTCGCTCAGCTGCGCGGCGAGCGGTCCGATGACCTGGTCGGGATGCAGCCGATTCGCCTGCCAACCCAACCGGGCCAGGGTTCGGCGCTGCGACAGCCACGTCCCGATCCTCGGGATGCTGAACGATGCCCGCGCCACCGCGCCCGAGCGGAAGCAGGACCACGTCGGACCCGCTGCGGGCCCGGTAGTTCAAGGCGATCCTGCCACCGGGCCGGGTCACCCGCACGGCCTCGGCCGTGAGGTCGAGGGCGTCGTCGATGTCGCAGTGCTGCAGCGTGATGTAGCTGAACGTCACGTCCGCCGAGTTCGGCGGGAGGTCCAAAGTCTGCCCGTCGGCGACGTGGATCGTGCGGAGTCGATCGACCTTGCCGAACCGTCCGACGGTCTCGTGGGTGCGCTCCAGGAACCCTGCATCGAGGTCGCACGCCACGACCGATCCGTACTCGCGGGTGAACGCACACGTCATCCGACCGATGCCGCAGCCGATCTCGACGATCGTCTGCTGGTCGATGTCCGGTGTCCGGAACCCGAAAACGGTGAGGTACGCCGGAACCTCCGAGTCACCGGTCGCCACGAACTGCGCGAGCGTGAGCTCGGAGCCGGTCTCGTTGTTGAACACCCATCCCGTCGTTCGCACGACATCGTCGCCGCTCACCTGACGTTCGCTCAGCTGGCCCGCGGCTCGCCAAGGGATCAATTGTGGTCGCCGCACCATGCGCCTTGATTGTGCCAGGCTGCGCCGCCCGTTCGGGCAACGCGTGACGAGCGAAACACCTCGGCGCCGGCACCCGCCGGCCCCGTTAGTCTTTTCGCCATGAACAGCACAGGTCGCGCACTGCGGGTCGGCGTCGTCGGAGCAACAGGCCAGGTCGGCACCGTCATGCGGCGCCTGCTCGCCGAACGCGACTTCCCGGTCGCCGAGATGCGCTACTTCGCGTCGGCTCGCTCCGCCGGGACCACGCTGCCGTGGAACGGCACCGACATCGTCGTCGAGGACGCCGCGCTCGCCGATCCGTCGGGCCTCGACATCGCGCTCTTCTCCGCCGGAGCAACCTCGTCACGTGAGTTGGCGCCGAAGTTCGCGGCCGCCGGAGTGATCGTGATCGACAACTCCTCCGCGTTCCGCATGGATCCCGACGTGCCACTCGTGGTCGCCGAGGTCAACGGTGCGTTGGCCCACAACCCTCCGAAGGGGATCATCGCCAACCCCAACTGCACCACGATGGCTGCGATGCCCGTGCTCAAGCCGTTGCACGACGAGGCCGGTCTCGTCCGGATGATCGCCTCGACCTACCAGGCGGTGTCGGGTGGCGGTCTGGCCGGTGTCGACGAGCTCGACAAGCAGGCTCGCGAAGTCGTCGACCGGGCGGCCGAACTCACCCACGACGGCACGGCCGTCACGTTCCCGGCGCCGACCAAGTTCGCCCGTCCGATCGCCTTCAACGTCTTGCCCTACGCCGGCTCACTCGTCGACGACGGATCGTTCGAGACGGACGAGGAGCAGAAGCTCCGCAACGAGAGTCGCAAGATCCTCGACATCCCCGGACTCGTGGTGTCCGGCACGTGCGTGCGCGTCCCGGTGTTCACCGGCCATTCGTTGTCGCTGAACGTCGAGTTCGAACGGCCGCTGAGTGTCGCCCGGGCCCTCGAACTCCTCGAACAAGCCCCCGGCGTGATCGTCACCGACATCCCGACGCCGCTCGAGGCCGCCGGCCAAGACCCGTGCTACGTCGGCCGTATCCGTCAGGACGAAGGCGTCGCCGACGGTCGTGGACTGGCGCTGTTCGTCAGCAACGACAACCTCCGCAAGGGCGCGGCCCTCAACGCCATCCAGATCGCGGAACTGCTCGTCTGACCCCGACTACGTCAAGGGCAGGTGCAGGGGGAGGACTGGCACTTCGGGCAGCCGGAGGCGTAGCGGGCGATGGCCTCGTCGAGGTCGACGCCCTGCTGATTGGCGAGCGTCGCCACCCACGCCACCACGTCGCCGAATTCGTGCACCTGCTGTTCGTGCGACCCCTTGCGCACCGCCTGCGCCAGCTCACCGATCTCCTCGGTGAGCCACGCGACCGTCGCCGACACGCCACGCGCCCGATCGCGATCGCCGTACGTCCGCTCGATCACGTCCTGCAGCTCGGCGAAGTCCATCGGCGGCGACGGTAGCTCGGTCGATCGCTGGACGGGCGCGAAACGGGCACTTGAGGGACGCGTGACGGAAGGATCGAGCCGTCGACGATGGGCGATCGAACTCGACGCTCAGGGCGGGTTGGGTGTAGTCGCCGGTGAGGTTCTCATTCTTGACCGAGGCGAGAACACCGAAGGGAACGACTATCGCCAGCATGACCAGCAATCGGGTGAGCGGCGTCGATGATGGCACGAGTCGTTCTCATCAGCGTTTGACTTCAAGCCGTTTGGCGTCCGGTGCGTCGTGCAGGACGGGCTGTCGCCTTCCGGTTTCACGGCTCGGATGTGGGGTACCGATTCGGCCAGCGCAGTGCGACGTTCGAAGCGAGGAGGACAGGGCAATGAACATCATCGTTGGAGTGATAGCGATCGTCATCGGAATCGGCTTCGTTGTCGCAGGTCGCGGCAATGTCTCGAGGCGGCTGTCCAGCGACACAGGCGCGCGACGGCTCGCATCCAGGGCGGCGGGCGGCACAAGCGAGCATGCCGGTGGCGTCGCCGCGTTCCACGGCTGGGTGCGCGTCGTTGCCGGCGTCGCGCTCATCGTCTTCGGCGTCTTGTTCATGGTCCTCGCTTGAGCCTCGTTCGACGCGGAGCGACAGTCGGCCGCGCTGAGCGCCGGGTGTGAGGAGGCCAAGACCACGGTTGGAGTCGCGATGGACGAACTGCACAAGGCACCGCGAGACCGGCTCGATGTCGGTTCTGCGCTGCAGCAGGCGGGACGTCACGAGACGGGGCGGATGCTGAGTTGGGTGCTGGCTACCGCGATCGTGGCCGGTGTCTTTGCGCTGGCCGCGCGGGATCTCCTGAAGGTGATGGTCGTGGTCATATGCGGCGTCACGCTCCTGTTGTGGTCGATTCGGCTGCGTTGGGGGATTGTGGTTGCGGCGCGTGACTTCCGACAGGCGGCGTCGCGACCGAACCGTGCGTTCGTCGTCCTGTTGCATGACGTCAATCCCAAGGCCTTCAGACCGCTGCTCGGTATTTGGGCCGTGCCGCCCATCGCCGGTCAGAAACTGCCCATGCCTGATCGTGTGTATCGCTGCGATGACGAACTGGACGACCTCAAGAGCTTGGCGGGCGGTGTCGTTGTCCATGAGGCGTGGGTTGACACCGGGCCGCATTCATGGTCCAAGCCGCGATGGGTCGCGGCGGACCGAGGGATTGGCGTCGTGCATCGCCGTGCATTCCTGGGCCGGCTGTACTTGTGGATGCTGATCCGTCGCGACCGACCCGACGCGCCGCGGGCGCTGACGATCGATCCGCCAGCGCCTCGAATGCTGGACGGCCCAGTGGCCGCCGAGCACCAGCTTGTTCGTGACGTTGCTGAGCGCGTGGTCGTGCTGTCTTTGGTCGCCGCCTTGGCGTGGCTCTTGATTTGAGACACGCCATCGACTCGCACTGAACGCGCTGATCAAGTCGGATTGCGGCGGGCGCGTTCTAGGATCACAACCGCGCCCACGGGCCCTCGGCTGGCAACCCCCGCCGCTGCCCTCGCCACCGCCAATGACAACCTCCCTGCGGTTCACAGCTGCGGGCGACTGACCTTCAGGCGCGCCGAGTCTGCCGCCATCGTCAGACACGTCAACGCGACGTACTCGGCGGACGGCGCCTCGCTGTCGGCTTCGGGTCCGACGAGCCACGACCACAGCTCATCGGGTGCTTCATCCACCAACGCCACCAACCGTCTGAGCGACTCCTCGTCTGCCTCTGCAACCTTGTCCTCGCGATACCCGTCGTCCGCGATGCCCCATTCATCGGCTGCCGGAACCAGATGTCGGACCTCCGGTGGCACCGCGTCGGGTCGTAGTCGCACGCGCTCAGGTTGCCGGGTCGGGGCGCTCATCGCAAGCCGTTCACACGCACAGATCATTTGATGCGGGAGTGTCACCAACCGCCTCGGCTCGGGACGCGATTGCGTGGCGCTGCAATGGGGCCGAACTCGCACGCGAACACGAGCCGTCGAATCGGGATTTCGTGCGTCGGTATCGAGCGGTTCCGCGCCGTCCCGGCTTATGGCTAACGCTTGCGTCGAGCGCCCATCAGGCCATTCTGTGCTGCGTTGGGTCAGCCCTTTCGCGTCGTGGCTCGTACGGGGTGACACCATCTCGGAATGGCTCCTGACGCCGACGATCGCAAAGTGTTGGAACGAATCCGACGCATCTGTCTGGCTCTTCCCGGGGTGGACGAGGGTGAGCTTCAGGGACGTCCACTCTTTCGTGTTGGGCGACGCCGATTCGCGATCTTCAACGGCATCGGGTCACCGCCTCGATCCCGATGGCGCACGAGCGGGCGATCGCTGCATTTCCTCGCGGAACCGGCCGAGCGCGAAGCCCTCTGGAGCGACGGCCGTTTCATCGCGTCGCCACACCACGGTGATCGCGGATGGTTCAGCATTCGTTTCGAAGAGGTCCCGGACTGGCGGGAGGTCGCAGAGCTGCTTGATGCCGCCTATCGACAGGTTGCGCCTCCGTCCGCCGTGGATTGAAGCGCTATGTGCATCGGTGAGTCCGAGGAATGCGACTGACTGGGAGTCTTCCGGCCCACGCTGCCACTTCGTCCAGGAGTACGAGATCGCCACGCCACACCCGATTGCGATCGGGATCATGCCGGCGAGGCTGCGGTCGTCGTTGATCTTCATCAGCACGCGCCCTCCTCGCGACATCACTGGGCAGTTACCTGGTGATGATCTCGCCTTCGGCGCGGTGTGGCTGATCGTGCGACAGCGTCAGAAGGATCGCGGGCAGCATGGTGGCGCCCAGGCCCACAACGATGGCCCATCGTCCGACCCAGGCCGCGCGAGCGATGCGCTGCAACAGAGTCTCGGAGCGTTGGCGGCCCCGCATGGCTGGTCAAGGTGAGAGAATTTCGGGGCGACCCATGACGGTGAAACACTTGTCCGAGTCGCGGACTGGCCGGTGCACACCTGGTCGACCGGTGACATGAACGTGGGCCCCCGCCGAGATCGACGAGGGCCCACGTGTTGTCGGGAGGGATCTGTGCAACGTTCCTACTGGGAGGCGATGGCCTCCAGGACGTCGAGCTTGGCCGCACGACGTGCCGGCATGATGCTGGCGGCGACGCCCGCCAGGGCTGCGATGGCGGTGACGATCGGCCAGCGTCGGAACCGGGATGACCAGCGTGTCGATGCCCTGATCGCTGAGGGCATGGACGATGCTCCATCCGAAGAACAGACCGATGCTCAGGCCGAGCAGCGTTCCGAACACCGCGATGATCATCGCTTCCCATCGCACCGTTGCCTTCAGCTGAGCCCGGGTCATGCCCACTGCCCGCAGCACACCCAGTTCACGGGTGCGCTCGAAGATCGACAGCGCCAGCGTGTTGGTGATGCCCATCAGGGCGATGACGATGGCGAGTGCGAGCAGTGCGTAGATCAGGTTCAGGATCAGGTCGATGTTGCTGCCCTTGGCGTCCTTGAAGCCCTCACGATCCAGCACCTTGGCCGTCGGGTATTCGGCGGTCAGCTGGTCCAGGCTTGCCTGGGCAGCGTCGGCGTTCACCCCGTCGGCCATCTGCAGGTAGATGCTCGAGTCCAACGGATCGGCGCCCACCCCGTCGAGCACGGCGTGATCGACGAACGCCGGACCCGTCCATGCCTGGTCGGCAAAGATGGCTTCGACGGTCAGGTTCACGGTGCCCTGCGAAAAGGCGATCGCGACAGGCGAGCCGATGAGCAGATCGTGATCCTTGGCGTAGTCCTCGAAGACTGCCGCTCCGTCGGCGCCCAGGTTCGACGGATCGCCCTGTTGCACGTCGACGTCGAACAATGCCGGCATCGTGGTCGAATCCCAACTGGACATGAACACGCCGCTGCCGTCGATCTCGGCCAGTCGACACCGCGGTCCGACGTGACGTTGGCGAACTCGGCCCGGGCGGCCAGGTCGGTGGTCAGGGTGTGGCTCAGGCCGCCCATCTCACCGTAGGTGCCGCTCTCGATCACGAAGTCGCCGCCGAAGTTCTGGTCGACCGAACCATTGATCGACGCCTTCGTCGATGCGGCGAAGGTTGCGATGAAGCCCACCAGGGCCACGCCGATCATCAGCGCAGCAGCAGTCGAAGCAGTTCGCTTCGGGTTGCGGATGGCGTTCTCGCGAGCCAAGGTGCCGCTCATCTTCGTGCCGCGGTGCATCGGCCAGCCGAGCACCTTCGACGCCGGACGGGCCAACACAGGAGCCAGCACCGAAACACCGACGAAGGTGACCAGAGCGCCGAGACCGACCAGGGCGATGGCCCCACTCGACAGGCCGCTCATGATCGAGCCGACACCCAGAGCCGTGATGAACGAGCCGATGATCGGCCGCTTGCGAGACGAAGCCGTACGGTCGAGTGCCACCGAGCGCATCGCCGCGATCGGCGGCACTTTCGCGGCCTTGCGGGCCGGGAAGTACGCCGATGCCAGCGTCACCGTCGTGCCGACGATCAACGAGGTGATGACGGTCGAGCCGGTGACTGCCAGCCCGCCGGCCGGGAGGTCCAGGCCGAACGCCTCGAGCAGCTTCTTCAAGCCGGCCGCCACGCCGATGCCGGTGATCAGACCGGCGACCGAGGCGATCGCGCCCACGGCGAAGGCTTCCACCATCACCGAGCGCATGACCTGCTTGCTGCTGGCACCGATGGCCCGCAGCAGCGCCATCTCCTTCTGTCGTTGGGTGACGATGATCGAGAAGGTGTTGAAGATGATGAACGCACCGACGAACAGCGCGATGCCGGCGAACACCAACAGGAAGGTGTTGAAGAACGCCATGCCTCCCTTGATGTCGTCCTGGGTCTCCTGGGTGATCTCCGTGCCCGTCAGCACTTCGACGTCGTTCGGCACGATGGTGGCGATCGACGCCTGCAGGGCTTCCTGCGTCACGCCCTCTTCGGCGCGAACCAACACACTGTCGAACTTGCCTGGTGCCGAGACGTACGTCTGTGCGTCGTCGACGGTGAACAGCACGGCCGATGCACCACCGGGCGAGCTGGCGTCACCGAAGCCGGCGAAGCCGGTGATGGTGAAGTCGTTCGCACCGTCCTTCGTCAGCACGCTGATGGTCTCGCCGAGGGCGAAGTCACCCGTGTTCGGCAGAGTTCTGGTCGATGACGACCTCGCCATGTGCGGCCGGCGAGCGGCCTTCCCGCAACTCGTACGGGTTCAACTCGTCGTCGGTGATCCAGGTCTCACCCATCGTGGGCGCACCCATGCCGGGGTTGCCCAACGCCTTGCCGTCGTGACCGACGATCTGCGCGTAGCCGGTGATGAAGCCCATCGATGCCTGCACACCGGCGGCCTGAGCGACTGTCTCGACGACGGATGCGTCGATTCGGGGCGCGGCAGCGGTGCTGTCGTCCAGCTCGGACTCGCCGCGCACGAACGCGTCGGTTCCCGAGTAGGCGTCCGACAGCAGGCCGTCGAACGTTCGGTTCATGGTGTCGGTCAGCACGAGCGTGCCGGCCATGAAGGCGACGCCGAGCATCACTGCAAGGGCAGTGGTCAACAGTCGCAGCTTCTTCGCGAGAAGCTCTTTCAGAGTGAGGCGAAACATGATGTCAGGTCCTTTCGAGGTCGGTGTGTGTTCGGCGAGACGGCCCTAGCGGCCGAGGCTCTTGATGCGGTCGAGCACCATGTCGGGTGTGGGATTCGCCATGTCGTCGACGACCCGGCCGTCGGCGAGGAAGAGGGCGCGGTCGGCGTAGGACGCCGCGGTGGGGTCGTGGGTGACCATCACGATGGTCTGGCCCATGTCGCGCACTGCCTGGCGCATGAACGACAGGATCTCGGCGCCGGTGCGGCTGTCGAGGTTGCCCGTCGGCTCGTCGGCGAAGATGATTCGCGGGCGGCTGGCCAAGGCACGGGCGACGGCGACACGTTGCTGCTGGCCGCCCGAGAGCTCGGAGGGCCTGTGCTTCACACGGCTCGACAGACCGACGGTGTCGATGACGAGGTCGAGCCACTGCTGGTCGGGCTTGCGCCCGGCCAACATCAGCGGCAGCGTGATGTTCTCGAGCGCGGTGAGTGTCGGCACCAGGTTGAACGCCTGGAAGATGAAGCCGATGTGGTCGCGGCGCAGGTGCGTGAGCTGCTTGTCGTTCAGTTGACCGAGGTTCACGTCGCCGATGAAGACGTCGCCGCTCGTCAAGCGTGTCGAGGCCGGCGACGGCGTGCATCAAGGTCGACTTCCCCGAGCCGCTGGGGCCCATGATCGCCGTGAACTCCCCGGCGTAGAACCTGGCGTCGACACCGTCGAGTGCGTTGACCTCCGATTCGCCGCGGCCATAGGTCTTGCGAGCGTTCACCGCACGGGCGGCGACGTCACGAGTGCTGGGGCCGGTGGCGGGTGCGGCCGGAGCGGGAAGGGTGATGGTGGACATGTGCGTTCTCCTTGTGAGGTGGTGACCGGTCGGCCACGGAGCACACGATGGAGGACAACGCTGAGCGGGCTCTGACGATCGCCGCCGCATTCACGTCAGCGAGCGGTCAGCGATGCTCGCGACCATGGGTTCATGCCCCCCGACCAGCTGTCCACCACCCCCGCCGTTGCGGCGATGCTCTACCACCAGGGCCTTGCACTGCTCCTGCGCGGTCGAGCGGTCGACGCCATGCACATTCTGAAGGTCGCCATCGCCCTCGACGACCAGTTCGCGGTGGCTCATGCCGCGTTGGCGGTCGCCCAGGCCGAAGTCCTCGAGGCTGACTGTTGGCGTCGCTCGATCGACCGCGCCACCCGTCAACGCAACGTCAGCCGCCGCGAGCGCCAGCACGTCGCCGTCATCGCTCTCGCTCTCGAGGGCCGCCTGGCGCGGGCGTCAGCCCTCGGCCGCGAGCACCTGCTCGAGTTCCCGGGCGACGATGCGGTCAGCCACGTCCTGGCGATGCGCGGCACCGACCTCGACGATCTGCAAGTGGGCGAGCGCTCACCCGGCTGACGCTGGCTCGAGCAGGACGCCGTCGAGGCTGGCCGCCGCCCCCGCGGCCAAGGCAGCGTCGAACGCCTCGTGGCCGATCAGTTCGATGGCCGACCGGCGGATGCCGGGGGCATCGCTGTCGGCCCCCGGCGGGGCTCCGCCGTCCGCGTCGCGAATCGTCTGCGCCGCGCCGAGCAGCATTGCTGCTCGCACGCCGTCGCGCTCCAGCGTCGCGACGCCGGCCAGACCATCGAGAGCCAGCGCGACGGAGCGGAGTGTGGTCGTGCGGCGGGCGAGTTCCATCGCCTCGAGGTGCATCCTGCGCGCCGTGACCGCGTCGCCGCGGTGCTGCGCAATGAAGCCGAGGGTGGACAATGCCTGGGTGTGCCCATGCGGCAGGCCCGTCGTCAGGAAAAGCGCGACCGCTGTGTTCGCGCTCTGCTCCGCCTCGTCGTAACGACCCTGCACCCGGCGGACCATGGCCCGGCCGCTGTGGGCGAACGCCTCGGCATTCGAAAAACGCACGTGCTCGGCGAGGTCGAGCGCTTCGGTCATCAGCAGGTCGGCTCGATCCACATCGCCGGCTTCGAGCGCCAAGCCGCCGAGGCGCGACAGGAGCACGGCTTCGTAGCCGCCCAACCGCAGGTACTGCGCAGCACGTCTCGCTGCCTGATTGTGCTCTGACGCTGCCTCCACCAGACCGAGCCGAGCGGCCAGTAGACCGCAGTCACCGCTGATGATCGCGAGCGCCCACTCGACACGTGCAGCCTCGAACCACTCGATCGACAGCGCGTTGCATGTCGTAGGCCAGTTGAATGTCACCGCGGTGCTCGGCCTCTTGGCCGGCGGTGTTCATCGCCATGGCCTTGCTCCATGGATCGTCGCCCTGCTCGTACAGCAACCGCGCTTGCTCGTACAGCGGTTGAGCCTCGTCGTGGCGACCCATCATTCCGTAGGTGGCTGCAAGCAGCGTCAGGCCATCGGGCAGCAGCATGTCGGTCGTCACGTCGCCAATCGATTGGCCGGGCGAGGCTCGCAGGAGTTGCACTGCCTCTTCGCCGTACTTGGACGCGTCGTCCAATCCCGCGCCGGCGCAGGCCCCCACGCAGCACGCCCACATCGCTGCCCATGCCCGCGCGATCGGTGTGGTCTCGCCGGGACAGTGCAGGCTTGCCGTCAGAAGTCGCCAACCCTCGTCAGCGCGTCCAGCGAACCACCAGCACCAACCGAGCGGGCCGAGCATCGTCTGCGCGATCAACGCGTGGCCTTGCTCGATTCGCCAGGTGAGGCACGTGCGCAGGTTGTCCGCGTCCAGTTCCACCGCAGTCAGCCACGTTTCCTGATCGACCCCGTGGAAGGCAGCATGTCCGCGATGGCACAGTTCGGCGAAGTAGTCGGCGTGCCGCGCGCGTACTCGATCTGCATCGTCGGATGCCACCAGGCGCTCACGCGCGTACAGCGCAAGCGTCTGCAGCAGCCGGTAACGGACTTCGCGGCCCGAATGATCGGCGATGACCAACGACTTGTCGACCAAATGCCCCAACAGATCGGCGACGTCCTCGCTCGCGATGTCGTCGCCACCGCAGACGGCCTCGGCGGCCTCGAGCGAGCATCCGCCAGCGAACACCGACAACCGAGCGAACACGCGCTGCTCATCGTCGAACAACAGGTCATAGCTCCACTCGACGACCGCCCGCAGGGTCTGCTGCCGTGGCAGCGCGGTCCGCGCACCGCCTGTCAGGAGGCGGAAGCGATCGTCCAGCCGAGATGCCAGTTGGTGTACGGGGATGGCGCGCACGCGGCCGGCGGCCAACTCGATTGCCAGCGGCATGCCGTCCAGTCGATTGCACAGCTCGGTGACAGTCTGCGCGTGCTCGCCGATGGAAAACCCACTTGTGGCCGCAGCCCGATCGGCGAACAACGCAACGGCGTCATCGACCGTCATCGGCGGCACCGCCCAGATCGTCTCGCCGCGCACCCCGAGCGCCTCTCGGCTGGTCGCGACGATCGTGAGCCCGGGGCACGACATCAGCAGTCTTTCGGCGATCCGTGCAGCTTCGGGGATGACGTGCTCGCAGTTGTCCAGCACGACCAGCGCCTCCTGATCGGCCAAATGATCGGCGATGCGATCGACGCCGAGTCGAGGCGTACCCTGCGCCATCAACGCGCCGTCGGCGACCCCGACGGCGCTGGCGATGGTGTCGGCCACGGCGTCGGCCGAGCTGAGTGGTGCCAGATCGACGAACCACACGTCCATCGGGCCGACGTTGGCTGCAGCGACTTCGACAGCCAGGCGAGTCTTGCCTGCACCGCCCGGGCCGATCACGGTGATCAACCGATTTGCTGCCACCACCGCCGTGAGCGAGGCGACGTCGTCGATCCGTCCGATGAAACTGCTGAGACCCTTCGTCACGTTCGTGTGATGACGCTTGACGAGGCTGGCCGCAGGGAGGTCGAGGTCGAGCGATGGGTCGTGATCGAGTATCGCCGACTCCAGGGCGCGCAGCTCAGGGCCTGGGTCCAAGCCCAATTCCTCCAGCAGCACGTGACGCGCTTGCCGGAAGGCACTCAACGCTTCGGCCTGCCGCCCGGCGCGGTACAGGGCGAGCATCAAGAACCCGTGCAGCCGTTCGCGCATCGGGTGCGCGGCAGTCAGCGCGCCAAGCTCGGCGATGACCTCGGCATGGCGGCCCAGTCGGAGGTCGGCCTCCAGACGGTCCTCCAACGCGTTCATGCGCAGTTCGTCCAGACGAGTGGCCTCGCAGTTCAGCACGCCTTCGTCGCGCAGGCCCTCGAGTGCGTTGCCGTTCCACAGCGCGAGCGCCGGCCGCAACGTCTCGGCGGCTTGGGCCGCGTCGCCACCGGCGAGAGCGTGCCGGCCGCAGAGTGCTCGATCGGCGAACCGCCCCGCGTCGATCTCGAGGGGTGCGACGTCCAACCGGTAGCCGTCGGGTGTGGTGACCAACAGCCGTCCGGACTCGCCGAGCGTGCGGCGCAACTTCGAGACCAGCGACTGCAGCGCGTTGGCCGCGCCGGCGGGGATGGCGTCGCCCCACAGGTCGTCGGCCAGCCGCTCGGCCGTCACCGTCTCACCCGGGCGAACGAGGAGCAGTGCCAGCAGCGTCCGCAGCTTCAGGCCTGGAACGGGGAGCTCGACGTCATCGTCGACCACGGTGAGCGGACCAAGAATCTTGAAGTCCACGAAAGCCGACGGTATCACCCGTTCGGAACTGCTCTCGCCGGCCCGATCAGTCGCGACGAGGCCGATGGATCGACGACCCGTGTCGGTCATCGCAGCAGTGCTCCGTCGAAGAAGGTGACGACACGGTGCTCGTATTCCGCTGGATCGGCGCTGATGCCGCCGACGTGGCCGCTGTCGGTTTTCCACACTTGCTTGGGTTCGTTCGCGGCGCGGTAGTAGTGCTCGCTGAGTATCTCGCCACCTTGTCCCTCGGCCGCGTAGATGAAGAACACCGGCACGTGAACACGAGACACCAGGTGGAACGTTTTCACCGAGTGATTCGTGTCGTTCCGACCCGCGGGTACGGTGACGCATGGTGTTCAGGCAACGTTCGCCGCAACTGAGCTGCCGGAGCAGAGGATGAGGGTTGCCGTTGCCGGGGCGACGGGGTTTGTCGGTGCTGCCCTCGTGGAGGCGTTGGCGGAGGATGGTCATGATGTGACGGCGCTGACACGCCGCCCCGTGGCTACACCGGCGCTGGGCGGGCGGTGCGCGCCGATGTCGCCGACGTGTCGAGTTTGCGCCGGGCGTTGGACGGCCAGGAAGCCGCCTACTACCTGGTGCACTCCCTGGCCGTCCAGGACTTCGCCGCCAGGGATCGCGAGGGTGCGGCCGCCTTTGCCGCCGCGGCGACGGGTGCCGGGCTGAGCCAGGTCGTTTACCTCGGCGGTCTCGGTGACGATCGGGACGATCTTTCCGAGCATTTGCGCAGCCGGCGCGAGGTCGAGTCGATCCTGCGCGGCGGGGCCCCGACGACTGCGCTGCGGGCTGGGATCGTGATCGGTGACGGGAGCATCAGTTGGGAGATCCTGCGCCAGCTTGTCGAGCGGTTGCCGGTCATGATCACGCCGCGCTGGGTGCAGACCAAGACCCAGCCGATCGCCCTGGACGACGCGTTGGTCAACCTCGTGGGCGTCCTCGGTCGGCCTGACGCCATTGGCGAGGTTTTCGACATCGGCGGACCGGAGGTCCTGACGTATCTCGAGATGATGCTGATCGCCAGCCGGGTCATGGAGCGTCATCGGGTGATCGTCGGCGTGCCGCTGTTGTCGCCCCGGTTGTCATCACACTGGTTGCGGCTGATCACCGACGTCGACTTGACCACGGCGCGGGCGCTGGTCGATTCATTGACGAACGAGGTCGTGGTGCGCGATCACCGGCTCGATGAGCTGTTGGACCACACACCAATGATGTTTGCCGAAGCCGCCGCCAAGGCGTTGGCGGCGAGAGTTGCGCGTCGGGCGGCCGCCGAGGTCCGTGCGCGTCCCTGACCTGCTGGTCCCTTCGAGCAAGCCAGCAATCGCCGATCGGCCGGCGGCGCGCCGACGACGACGTGTCGTCGTCGCGGTCACGCTCGTGGTCGGCACGGTGCTGCTGGCGGCCACGTTGCGCGTGCCGTGCGGTTCGGTGTGGTTCACCGTCTTGGGCCTGCTGGTGGCGGCGACGTGGACGGTCGGATCATTCGTCTCCGGGCCGATCCCCGTCCAGCCCGATCGCAAGGTGACATGGTCGACTGTCGTCGGACCCGTCGTGGCTGGCGTCGCCGCTTTCGTGGTGTTCCTCGGCGCCTACCTGGTCGCCCGGCACCTTCCCCTCGTCGGCGCCGCCCTCGACGGTGTGCTGGCCACCGCCGATGCCGGTTCCATCACCGTCGTGCTGTTGGTCGCGCTGATCAACGGTGCCGGCGAGGAGCTGTTCTTCCGCGGCGCGCTGCACGTCGCGCTCGAGCCGCACCGTCCTGCGCTCGCCTCGACCATCGTCTACGTTGTGGTCACCGCGGCCACCGGCAACTTCGCCCTCGTCATCGCGGCGGTCGTGATGGGGGCGCTGTTCAGCGTCGAGCGCCTGTCGACCCGGGGGTCCTTGCCCCCATGCTGACCCACCTGACGTGGACGACGCTGATGGTCCTCGCCCTGCCGCGCTGACCGACCAGGCGCCGCCCCAGCCCTCGTTGAGAAATCGAAACAGTCCAGGGCGGCGCTGACATCTCCGGGCGCTGCGGTCGGAGCCATCTCTCCGGCTCGGGCCCTGACCGATGCGATGGCGAAGGTTGCGCTTCGCAATGATCTTGCACCCGACGACCTCGCGATGCGGTTCGGTCGTCGTTGGGGATCGACGATGTACATCGGGCTGATCTCGTCGGTTGGGCGCACCGAGGTCACCGCACTCGGAGACGAAGTCGACGAATGTGCCCGAATCGAAGATTGCGCGACGGGAGGTCGAACCCTGGCATCCAAGTTGCTCATCGAACGCCTGACACCGGTGGCGGCCGCTGATCTCGGCGTTGACACGAATCGGATCGATTACGTCCAGCTCGGCGACCTGTCAACTGCCACTGACAAGGCCCGACGCGATGCGCCATCCATCGCCGTATACGAGCGGTGCGCGGGGTGCAACTCGGGTACGTTTCGCAGCGTGAACCATGCGGCACGCCAGGCGGTCGTGAAGCCTCAGCAACTGCCGGGGGCGGTCGGCAGATCCGTCGTCGATGCGTCGATACACGTCGCGGCGTTGCGGACGACGATCTCGATCTTGCCATCGTCGTCGGCGCCGTCCGCGTTCTCGTCGGCGAAGCCAACGTGTCGAGGTCGGTAGTTTTCGTCGTCGAAGTCATCCAGATCAATCACGGTGTGCAGCGCCGTTCGCAAGACGACGTAGGAGTTGGCCGGCTCGCCGGTCGCGTCTCCGACTCGGTGCGCCTCGGTCCGGACGTTGTTGGCCAGTTCGTCGGCGGCCGCCTGGGAGAATTGCTGAGGGAGCGCGCACGCAGCCAGGCCGGTGAGGAAAGCAAGCGCGAACGTGATGTTGGCAATGTGTCGTGGGTTCATGGTTGTGCATCGTGCGCCCCGGTTCTGACGGCGACCTGTCGCGCATCGCGATCCCTGCTACCAGGGCCGCGACAGCGTCGACTCAGCGTTCCGACGCCGCCCTTTCTCCCATCGTTCGACTGATCGGTCGACGGTCGATCATCCACACACGGGTGGTCTTCGCGTCAGCGCCAAATCACCACGTCAGCACCATCACCCGAAAATCAGGTCGAGGTCAGCACTCCGACGCATCGTGTCCATACCGCCGACAACCCGGCCACCCCAACAAGGACCGCACCATGAACCGCCCCCTCACCGACCAGCCCTCCCTTCGCAAACCAACAAAGTGGGTCGACGACCACTCCGTTCAGCTCAGCGGATGCTTCCACCATGGATCCGAACGCTCTGAGTTCGACATCCGGCCCGGATCACGGAGCGGCTGGCGGGCCGCCGACCATTGTCCTCGCGGCGCGCGATGACCGGGGAGAACGAGTCCGGATCGTATGCGGGAGCGGACGACCCCGCGGCGGCCGCATTCCTCGACGCGGTTGACGCTGTCATCGGCTTCGGCGACCGCAAGGAGGCGCTCGAGCAGGCACTCGACCGATGTGCCGACTTCGCGGTCGGCCACGCGTACGCCGCCTTCGCCGCAAGCCTCCTCGGCCACCACGAACACGCCCGCAGCCGGAGTGGAATCGCCCGCTCGCTGAGCCGGTCGATCGTTCGCCGAGAGCGGCAACTCGTCGAGATCCTCGTGTTGTCGGCCGAAGGTGACCGCGCGCGAGCGGCCGGTCTCGCCGCCGAACACATCCTCGAGTTCTCCCAAGACACCCGCGCCCTCGACACCATCGTCCACTGGTTCGAGACGAACAAGGCGGCGACGGACCGCGTCGCGCGCCACAGCTAGCGTGTGACAGTGGAGTTCAAGATCCTCGGCAGCGTCGCAGTTGCGGACGGGGACACGGACATCGCCCTGCCTGGAGTGAAGTTGCGCACTCTGCTCGCCCTGCTGTTGATCCGCAACGGTGAAGTCACCCGTGCCGAGCGGCTCGCCGACGATCTCTGGGGCGAGGCGCTGCCAGCCGGATACCAGAACGCGCTGCAGTCGTTGATCTCCAAGCTTCGACGAGCACTCGGTGAGTCTGGCCGGCGGCTGGTGACGGAGACAGACGGCTACCGTCTCGACGTCGGCGACGACGAACTCGACTCCCGGCGGTTCGAATTCGCGGTTCGGCAAGGACATGAGCACCTCGCGGCCGGCGATCTGGTCGCCGCCTCGACGGTCCTGTCGGCCGGACTTGCGCTGTGGCACGGGCCCGCGTTGCACGGTGTCGGCGACGAGGGGGTGCTGCAACGAGAGGCGGTTCGATTGGAGGAACTCCGCCTCGGCGCATTGGAGGACCGGATCCACGCCGACCTGGAGCTCGGCAAACATGCAGAACTGATCGCCGAGCTGACGACGCTGTGCGTGGACCATCCGCTGCGTGAACGGCTCCACGGGTTCTTGATGCTCGCCCTGTACCGCTGTGGCCGCCAGTCCGACGCCCTCCGGGCCTTCCAGGATGCGCGCACCGTCCTCGTCGACGAGCTCGGTCTCGATCCGGGGCCGGAGTTGCGGTCGCTGGAGAACTCGATCCTCACCCACGATCCTGCGCTCGACCCTCGGAGGGAGCCCGCCCCGACGCGCCATCGGTCGAACCTCACCGACCCGCTGAGTTCGTTCATCGGTCGCGCTCAGGAGCTCGCCTCGTTGAACGAGCTCGTCGACGCGCACCGCCTGATCACGATCGTGGGGCCGGGTGGCGCGGGGAAGACGCGATTGTGCGTGCACATGGCGAACGCTCGTGCGGCCGCCCCGGACACGCCGGCGTCCGATGTCTGGTTGGTCGAGCTGGCGTCGATCGGGGCGCCCTCGGCCGTTGCCGACACGATCGCGACGGCCCTCGGCATTGCGGACGGCGCAACACCCCGTGGTGGCGCACCGCAGGCACCTGAAGATCGGATCGTGCAGCACCTCGCATCGAGAGCGGCGCTGCTCCTGCTCGACAATTGCGAGCACGTGATCGACGAGGCGGCGCGGGTCGCGGAGGCGCTGCTCGTCGCCTGTCCACTGCTCACCATCGTCGCCACCAGCCGCGAGGCGCTCGGCGTCAACGGCGAGAAGATCTGGCGGATGCCGTCGATGGCCATCGACGACTCCGTTGCGCTCTTCGTCGATCGCGCGGCGACCGCGAGCGGCTTCGTGATGACCAGCGAGGACGAACCGGTCGTCCTCGACTTGTGCACTCGGCTCGACGGACTACCGCTCGCCATCGAGCTCGCGGCAGGGCGAAGCCGGGCCTTTCCGGTACAGCAGCTCGCGGCGAGACTCGACGACCGGTTCCGGCTGCTCACCGGCGGCGCGCGGACTGCGCTGCCGCGTCAGCAGACGCTGCGTGCGGTCGTCGAATGGAGCTATGAGCTGCTGTTCGAGCACGAGCAGAGGGTGTTCGATCGACTCTCCGTGTTCTCGGGAGGCTGCTCGCTCGAGGCCGCCGAGGCCGTGTGCGCGGGTGACGACATCGATCCCGCGGACATCGCCGACATTCTTGGCCATCTGGTCGACAAGTCGTTGGTGATCGCGGACCAGTCAGCTGGCGACGTACGTTTCCGTCTGCTGCAGACGCTCGCCCTGTTCGGACGTGAGCGCCTTGCGTCGTCATCGGACGCACACGCAACACGGGCCCGACACGCATGCTCATTTCGCCGAGCTGTGTGCCCGCGGCCCAGCGGCGTTTCGAGGCGAGGAGCAGGAAAGCTGGCTCACCGACGTGGAACGCGAGTCGGACAACCTCCACGTCGCGCTCACCTGGGTGATCGACGGGGGCGACGCCCGCGCCGCGCAGACGATGCTCGGCGGTCTCGGTTGGTCGTGGTGGCTCGCCGGTCGAGGCGACGAAGGTTGGCGCTGGATCACCGCCGGACTCGAGTGTGACGGCCCGACCACCCCCGACAGCACGAGCGACAGCGGCGATCTGGGCATGCAACGTCGGAGCGACGGCGGGCGTCGGCGGAACCCAGGCACTCGCCTACGGATGGGAGGCGCTGGAGTTGGCTCGCGTCGCCAACGACGACGAGTTGTTGGTGATGACGTTGAAGTTGCTCGGTGACGTCGTCGTCACCGGTGGCGATCCGACGACCGGACTGGCGCTGCTGGAAGAAGCCGCCGCACTGACCGCGTCACGCACCGATCCCTGGAGTCGAGCGACGCACGCGAGTCGCGGCCGGGTGGTGCGCCGAACTCCGTGGCGACCTCAGGCCGCAGAGCCACTCATGCACACGGCACTCGACCTCTACGAGGAGATCGGTGTCGGATGGGCGGTCGCGACCGTGGGCGGCAACCTGGCGATGATCGCCGAGCGCCAAGGTGACATCGACGCTGCAATCCAGTTCGCCGAACGAGCTCGGCTCGCCGCTCGACCGCTCCGGCTTGGCGCCTACGACGCGATCATGCTGGCCCGTCTCGGTGACTACGCGTTGTGGAAAGGCGACCGCGCCGGCGCCGATGAGTATCCATCGGCGGGCCGTCGAGATGGCAGACGAAGTCGGCTATCCGATTGCCCGAGCGAGTGGCTCTCGCCGGACAGGCGGTCGCCCATCGGCAGGCGGGCGAACTGGACGCGGCTGAACGTGACGCCGAGACAGCGCTCGCCATGCTGCGCTCCAGCGGGCTCTGGAACGGGGTCCCGAAGATGCTCGCGACCCTCGGAATGATCGCCGAGCAACGGGGCAACTTCGACGAGGCTCGTGAGCTCCACCACCGAGCACTTCGAGCGTCCCGATCAGCCACCGACGGTCGAGCGGCCGCACTCGCGCTCGAGGGGCTGGCCAGCCTCGCTCTGGTCAACGGTGACCCGGATCGGGCGGCACGACTGCTGGGCGGGGCCGCCGAGCAGCGGCGCACGCGCGGCGGTCTCGCCAGTGGGCCCGTATCCGACGTCGAGCGGATCACGGCGGAGGCGCACGCCGAACTCGGCGCGTCGGCGTTCGACAGAGCGTTCACCGCCGGTGCCGCGACACCGCTCGCGGAACTCGCCGCCGACTGACGGCCGCTAGCGCACAGGTCGCCGGCACGTCAGAGCCCGATCAGGCGGACGGCGCATGGTTCAAGCATGACCACAACCGACACCATCATCCGCTCTGTCCAGGTACCAGACCTCGCCGGCTCTCCTGCTGCGCTCCGTGTCACGGCGCTCACGAAGACCTACGGTCGAGGTGACGCGGCAGGTGCGAGCGCTGCGCAACGTCGACCTGTCATTTCGGCCCGCCTCGTTCACCGCGGTGATGGGCCCGTCAGGATGCGGGAAGAGCACCTTCCTGCACACCAGCGCCGGTCTCGACACCCCCACCTCCGGGTCGGTCACGCTCGACGGCATCGAACTGACCACCATGAACGAGGTCGCGCTCGACGAAACTTCGACGGCAACGCATCGGGTTCGTCTTCCAAGCCTTCAACCTGCTCCCGGCGCTCACCGTCCACCAGAACATTCTGCTGCCGGCCCGCCTCAGCGGCACCCGACCCGACAAGCCGTGGGTGCGGGAAGTCATCGAGCGGACGCGGCTGACCGAGCGGGTGGCGCACCGACCGGCACAACTGTCAGGTGGGCAACAGCAGCGCGTCGCCATCGCTCGAGCTCTGGTGATGCGGCCCGTCGTGCTCTTCGCGGACGAGCCCACTGGAGCACTCGATTCGCGTTCGAGTCGTGATGTGTTGTTGCTCCTTCGCGACTGCGTGGATCGTGACGGGCTCACCATCGTGATGGTGACGCACGACCCCGTGGCCGCCGCGCACGCTGACGCCGTCGTCTTCCTGGCCGACGGATCCGTCGCCGACCACATGCAGGACCCGACGCCGGAGCGCGTCGCCGACCGCCTCATCCGGCTCGGGGAGTGATCGCGATGTTCTCCTTCGTCGCCTCCACCCTCCGCACCCGCTGGGCTGCGTTCATCGGCATCATCGTTGCCGCATCGACCGCAGTCGCACTGATCACCGCGTGCGGCTACCTGCTCGAGACCGGCGTGCGCGGCACCGTCATGCCGGAGCGTCTGTCGCAGGTCTCCATCGTCGTGGCCGCCGACCAGACGATGTCCACCACGTCCGGGTCCGGCGAGGACCGTGAGACCGTGACGGCAGAAGCAACCGAGCGCCGCCGAATCGACGCTGCACTGATCGCAGACGTCGCCGCCACCCCCGGCGTCCAGTCCGCAGTTCCCGAAGTGACCTTCCCGGCGCATTTGCTCGATCAGCAGGGACGGCCGGTCGGCTCCCCGACCGGAGGTCCCTCGTGGGGTCACCGATGGGGTTCGGCCGAAAGCACCACGTTCGAGGTCGACGAAGGTCGCGCCCCGACGGCCCCGGACGAAATCGCGATCGACACTCAGCTCGCCACTCATGCCGGGGTGATCGTCGGTGATCTCGTTTCCGTCACGACCGGCGGGACGGTTGCCCAACGAACCGTGACCGCCACGGTCCGGCACGCGAGCGGATCACTCGAACACCAATCGGCACTGTTCTTCGCGGACTCGGCGCCGGCGGCAACGGAGAGGCATCCAGGCACAGTGGATCTTGTCGTCGTCACGCTGCAGCCGAAAGCCGACGTCGATGCGGTCGCCGACGATCTTCGGGCGATGCTCGACGACGACATCGCAGTGCTGGCCGGTGACGACATGGGTGGCGCCGAGTTCATCGCCGGCAACTCCTCGCTCGCGCTCATCGCGATCGCCGGCTCGCTCGGCGGCATCGCAGTGGTCGTCGCAACGATGGTGATCGCCGGAATGCTCGCCTTGATCATCCAGCAACGCCATCGCGAAATCGCGCTCCTCCGAGCCATTGCCGCAACACCACGCCAAGTCCGCCGAGCCATCAAGTTGGAGACGTTGACCGTTGTTGCGATCGGTGCCGCGATCGGAGTGCTGCCCGGAGTAGCACTGGGCCGAGTCGTCCTCGACATGTGGCAGGACAAGGGCGTGGTTCCCACGATGTACGACAGCGAGCACGGCGTCGTCCCGGCGTTCGTGGCCGTGCTGACCACCTTCGCGATCGGATGGGCGGCCGCGCGCATCGCCGGCGGGCGTGCCTCGCGAATCCGCCCCATCGAAGCGCTGAACGAATCGTCGGTCCCGCGGGCGCACCGCCACCGCGGGCGGCTGCTGCTCGGCGCGGTCGCTGTGGTCGGCACCATGATGGTGTTCAAGGTCGCGATGGGCATCGATCCCTACCTCGCAACGGCGCTCGTGCCAGCGCTCGTCGTGCTCATGTTCGTCGTGACCGCCGTACTCGCCCCCTGGTACACGGTGATCGGCGTGCACGTCGTGTCGCTGATCACGGGCCGGCTCAGCACCCCCAGCTACCTGGCGGGAGTGAACGCGCGCGCCAGAACCCAACGGGTCGCAGCGGCCGTGACTCCGATCGTGCTCGCTGTCGGGATCGCCGGTATGGGCCTGTTCCAGCAGAACACGAGCGCCGCCGAGCGCAGCGAGCAGACCCGCCAACGCGTGATCGCCGAACGCGTCATCACCGGCGGCGAAGCCGGACTGTCTCCCGACATCGTCGACGAACTGAGCGACGCAGAAGGCGTCGACACTGCGGTGGGGATGCAACAGACCGAGGTCTTCTACGGCCCCGACCTCGATCCATCGCCCGCCGCCGGGCTGACCGCCGGCGACATCGGGGATGTACTCGACCTCGACGTCCGGTCCGGTGCACTCCGTGACCTCACGGCTGGCACCGTGGCCATCTCCGAGAACATGGCCGATCAGACCGACGGCCGATTGGGGACCACACTCACGTTCCGTCTCGGTGATGGGCACGAGGCGTCGGCACGGGTGATCGCCGTCTACTCCCGATCCGTCGGGTTCGCCGACGTCGTCCTCCCGCAGGAGCTTGTCGCCGAACATGTCACCGACGTCGCCCTCGATGCCGTCTTCATCTCCGGACGCACCACGGCGAACGGCGAACAGGCGGTCCAGTCGACTGTCGCCCGACACCCCGGTGCTGAGGCCGGCGGCGCCGACCTCGTGAAGCGCGACGACGACGCGAGCGCGAAGTCTCAGGCCTGGGTCGGATACCTCTTGATGGTCCTTGTGGCATCGTTTGCCGGCATTGCGGTCGTCAACAGCCTGGCGCTGTCGACTGCCGAGCGAGTGCGGGAGTTCGCGCTCATGCGTCTCGGCGGCACCACACGACGACAGATCCTGCGAATGCTCCGCTGGGAAACGCTCACCGTCATCCTGCTCGGGTGCACCCTTGGAGCAGTCGTGGCCGTCGTGTCACTCATCCCCTACAGCTCCACGACGACGGGCTCACCCATTCCATCGACACCGGCTGTCATGTGTCTCGGCCTCTTCGGCGGAGTGGTGCTGCTCGCGCTCGTCGGCACGCAACTTCCCGGCCGGCTGGCCTTGCGCGCCCATCCCGTCGAATCGATCGGCACGAAGCAGTGACCCATCGACCGATCGGACGTCAGCGGTGGACCACGATGTTGCCACCCTTGAGTGGTCCGTTGAAGCTGGCCACGACAGCCCCGTTCGGTGAGCGGACCTCAGTTCACGGTTGCCGATCGGTGGCGTCTGTCTCGGTCGCGGCGCGCCTGGCGGCTGACCACGGCACACTTCGACCTGTGGTCAATACTCTCCTGGCGGTCACGTTCGCTTGCGGCGTCTTCATCGCCGTCGCCCACGTCATCAATCGGCGATTCGTCGCCCCTGTCTACGACGTCGTCGCGAATCTTGCAGCCTTCGGCTGCGCAGTCGGTGCCTCCTCGCTGCTCGGCCACCCGTTTCCGGCGGCGCTCTCCGCCGTCGCTGTCCTGTGCTGGATGGTGCTCGCCCGACGAACGTTCCTCGATCGACGGCGACGTGCACACCAACGTGCACACCACGTGGCCGATTCGGCCGCCGGCAATCCGATCACTCTGACCTCCGACCACAGTTAGCGTCCCCCGAACGCCAGTGAGGCTGCGCCCTCTTGGTCCGGCGCGTGGCGCGAACGGAAAGCGAGCCGTTCGCGATCGTGACGTACCGTGCGTCGGTGCCTGTGCGCTACCCGGATCAGATGCTGACCGATGGCCAGATCAGACTGCGTCCGTGGTCGCTCGATGATCTCGACGCCATTCGGGAGGCCGGAACCGATCTCTCGATTCCGGCAGGAACGACGGTCCCGTCACGCTGGTCAGTAGAGGCAGGACGTGACTTCATCGGCCGGCAGCTGCGACGTGCCGAAACCGGTGAGGGGATCAGCCTCGCCATGCACGCAATCGAACTCGATCGAGCGGTCGGACTGATCTCGATGATGCTTCGACCACAGCCAAGTGTGATCGGCCTCGGCTACTGGGTGGTCCCATCGGCGCGACGGAACGGCTTCGCACGTCGAGCAGTCACGCTGGCCGGCGACTGGGCGATCGGGCCGGGCGGATTCGCTCGAATCGAGGCCTGGGTCGAGCCTCACAACCAACCGTCGCAATCGTTGCTGCTCGCGACAGGTTTCGAACTGGAAGGACGTCTCCGATCGTTCCTCGCATTCGGCGATTCACGATCGGACGCCCTTGTCTATTCACGCATCACCGCAACGGCGCATCCCTCGGACTTCGAGTAAAGGGCGTCACCCCTCGCCACGACCAATGACGCTGCTCAGAAATGTCAACGAACGCCGGCTCGGCGTGAGTCGCGGCGCAAGACTCAGCCAGCGTTCGTGTCGTCCTTGGATTGCCGGGCACGGACGATGGCGTAGCCGACCCCCGCCACGACACAGGCCACCAGAGTCCACAGCAGGATCAGCATTCGCTGACGTGGCTCCGCCTGTACGAGTGGTGCCACCCCGGCCACCACGACGGCGACAGACACCACGAAGCCGAAGAAGACCCCGCGGACGTCGCGAAGCGCCTGCGTGCGCTGATGCTCGAGCTGCTGCAGCTGCAGCGACGCGATTCGTTCGAGGATCTCGAGCGTGTCGGCCGTCTGTTCGAATTCCGACTCCAAAGCGGCGAGCGAAATGTCGTCGTCGTTCGAGTCGTTCGACGCCGCGTCGGGCACCTCGACCGGCGTTTCCCAGTCGTCGGTCAGCTGCGGAAAGTTCCGTCGTGCGCGGCGAGCCTGCGCCGCGAGACGTGCCTCGGTCCTGGCGTAGGAACGCCGCAACTGCGGATCAAGGCTCAGCTGCCCGCCGAGTCGCGTCCGATGCAACGACTGGTCGAGGCGGTCGGTCGTGTCTTGCATCACGCTGCGCAGCGCCTGTTCGAAGCTGCGTTGTTCGTCGGCGTCGAGGATGCCATTGGCCGGCTCGAACAGTCGCCGGATCGTCCACACGTCGAGGGAGCGGACGGTATCGGGCGTGAACTCGTCGGGCAGATCCGCACGCGTGAGCGAGCGTCGACCGCGCATGTGTCCACCGGGCATGACACCATCTTGACGCACTCGACGACCTCTCACAGTGGGCGCGCTCGAGCGACCGCTCGGTCTCGCAGCGCGCCGACGCGCCATCGGGTCCAAAGGAACGTGTGACCGAACGCCAGTGAGCAATCTGTTCTGCGGTACTCGACGCGAATGGTAAGAACGCAGCCGTGAGCGAGCAGCGTCGTGATCTCGTTGCCGAGTTCGAGGCGGCCTACGCGACGACGCCGCCGTGGGACATCGGTCGCCCGCAACCAGCGTTCGCAAACCTGACCGCACACGGAGCGATTGGCGGCGACGTGCTCGATGTCGGATGCGGAACCGGTGAACACGCACTCATGGCTGCGCAAGCAGGATGCACCACCGTCGGCATCGACGTGTCTCCAACCGCGATCCGACTGGCGCAAGCCAAGGCCCAGGAGCGAGGCATCGCAGCACGGTTCATCGTCGCCGACGCGCGACGTCTCGAATCGCTCGGCGAGCAGTTCGACGTCGTCTTGGACTGCGGACTGTTCCACGTGTTCGATGACGAGGACCGGCAACCTTTCGTCGAGAGCCTGGCAGGCGTGACACGGGCTGGTGGTCGCTACTACATGCTGTGCTTCAGCGATGAGGAGCCAACCGGATGGGGCCCGCGTCGCATCACGCAAGCCGAGATCCGAGACGCGTTCGCTCAGGGCTGGCGAGTCGACAGCATCGAGCCCGCCGAGCTCGACGTGACGGTCCGCTCCGAGCCGGTCCGTTCCTGGCTCGCCACCATCACGCGCACCTGACCGCTGACGACCTGCCGCCGAGCGGCCAGCCCGGCCCTCGGTTCCCGGCGGTACCGATCAGCGTCGGAGTTTGCGCCAACGATCGACGATGTCCTCAGGGTCGAAGCGGGGAAGTTGATCCGACTCGATCAGGTTGACGTTCGCTGTCGCGATCGCGTCGTTGGCGTGAGCGACCGCTCGACGCACCGCCTCGGTGTCTTCGCACCGCCAGAAGCCGGCACGGGCGGTCGCTGCGGCGGCCTCGGCGCCCATGCGCCGATCGTGGCTGCGCTCGCGGGCGACGAACTGGTCCGCCCACCATCCCGAATTGCGTGGCTTGTCGAGGTCGCTGAGCGGTTTGCCGTGGAGCTCCGGCACCTGCAGCTCGCCGTTCGCAGCTGCACGAGCCAGGCGCTCCTCGATCGCACGCTCGATCCACGACATGCCACCAACGCTAGTGAGGTTCACGCCGCCCGCCCGAGATGTGCTGAGCTGAGCTACGCAGTGGTGCAGATCTCGGTCATAGCACAGGCTGCGCGTCGTCTCACACGCTGGAAACGTGCGTACTCACTGAATTGACCCGTCGGAGTGCAGGTCGGCGTCCGCCGGGCCAGCCGACCACTCGGTGAACCGCACGCACAGTCCCGCGCGTGTTGGAGCTGCCAAATAAGCACCGGCCATCACGGTCGACGATGACGGCGTCCACGGTGACACACGCACCAATCGCCAAGCTGACGTCCCCGATCGGGCGCGTACCGTGAGCGCATCACCGGACCAACTGACGCGGACCGTCACGATCCTGCCGTGCCATTCGGGAACGGGTGCGAGCGACCAGTCCGACATGCCGCGGGTCGCGACCGCGCCGACTTGAGCCACGTCCTCGCTGATCTCCATCCCGGCCTTCAGCCAGTGGACCTCGTCCTCGCGCACGAGGATGCCTGCTTGATCGAACTGCGCTTCGAAATCGAGCACAAACGACACCTCGACCGCTGATCCTTCTCGAAACGGGCGCAGGAGCGCGTGAGCGTCGTCGTGCACGAACCCGTACGCCGTGGTGCGCCACAGGTCAGATCCTTCCGCTGCCGTAACGATCAACGCGTCTCCGTCTCTGGCGACATCGGACGGCGTGTTGAACCACTTTCCTTCGTTCCATGGGATCCGACTGTGCACTCAGACACCGTAGACGGCTGCGAAGTCGGTGCTCTCGAAGTCAACGCCACCGCTCACCTGGTCTGCGAATGCCCCGTGTTCCGGCCCTGGCCGTCGCACTACCGGACCACGAAGTGACCGCAGCGCCCACAGATCCAGGGTCCACCGGCCACCGTCACAATCCCCGAGTTGGTCCAGTTGGGGTCACCAACCGGGTATCGCGCTGCAGCCGCCACGGCGGATGTTCGGTTCGGTTCGGAGGTGAACTCCGACGGTTGCCCTCGAGTGGAGATCCGCACGCCACGTAGTCCCCGGCCCGGTCGCGGTACGCATGGCCGGAGTTGTCGAGGCGCAGAGAGCTGCGCGTGTCGAGTGAGGCCAGCAGCTTCAGCTCCGCAAGATCGGGATTTCGTGCGTCGGTATCGAGCGGTTTCGCAACATGCCCCGGCTACGAGCTAACTCACGAGCGCGGCATTGCCGATCGGCATTTTGCTGCGAGAGCGTTGCTCCGGGCACTATGCGCTTCGTGCGGTTCGAATTGAGGCCAAGCGGAGTAGGACCGGTTCAGCTCGATATGACTCGACAGGATGCGCGTCTGGCGCTGGAAGAGTGGGGTGAATGTCGACCCTTTCGTCGGGGCTCAGAGGCCGACGAAGGCTGGTACGTGACGCGGCAGTCAACCACGATTTTCGCGTACGTCGACGATGGCGGCTGTGTCAACGCGATCGAAATCTCGAGCCCCGGGCACGGAGTCGCCAGCGAAGATCAGGTCGTGTTCGACGGAGTCGATTTGTTCATCGACGAAGCAGACGTCGTGATCTCCAACCTCACGGACAAAGGCCTCCGACTCGAGGAGGGTGAAAACGGCTACACAACCACCGCTCCTGACGTGTTGCTCGGCATGTGGCGAGACGGTGAACCCAGCGACGAGTCAACAGGGTTGCCGCTGTACTTCGAGTCGGCTCTCATCGCACGCCCCGGCTACTACGACTAGTGCCGCGTCCGACAACGTTCGCCCTGTTGGACAGTCACACCGATGGGCAATTCTGCGCTCATTCAGTTCGACGCGCGTCGAAACGCTTGTCTTCCTGTGGGTCGTACAGCGGGCAACCGAAACCTGCGAGCACCTCGATGATGCGATTGAGGATCTCGTAGGACACGCTCCGACAATCGACATACACGTGAACGTCCGACCACCAGATCTGAATGCTCGAAAGCCCGTCATCGCTGTCCCAGTCGATCCACTCCAACCCGCTCGCGAGCGACGCCCGTACCGAGCCTGGTAGGGCCGCAATGAGTTCGCTCAGGATCGATTCGATCGGCAGAGTCTCCACCCCATCGACGGAATGTCCATTGATCAGGGACCAATACACCGCCGACGGCGCGACGCCCGAGTCCCTGGTCTCCTTCCAAAACCCAAGGTCGTAGCCGATCGCTCGCTCCTCTCGTACGTGACGCACCAGGCGTCGCAGAATCGGAGGTTGCCCGATGCGACGCCCCAAGCAACACCGATCCACAGATCGGTGGGGTCAGTGGCTCGCTGCAGTGGGCTGCTTCAGTGAGCCGTCGAGCCACTTGCGCAGCCAGACATCAAGAGGAATCTCGTCGTCAACCCAGGCGCCCTCATCGAATCCGATCACCATGCCCGAGGGCGTGATGCACGAGTACACAGCGCAGCCCCAGTACGAGAACGGGATGACCTGAGGTCGCCACCTCCATTCCGGGTCGTCCGGATCTGCCTGCGAGAACAAGTCGTACAAGGAATCGGCGGTGTTGCCCAGATCATCGGTGGCCCCATGCCCGACGCCGAGTAGCCCGTAACCGGGTCCGAAGCCTCCGTTGGCAACTCTCAGATAGACCTGCCGCAGCAGCTCGGGCAGGGCGAATCCCAGGCGCATTCCCGAGATGGCGCGTCGCAGGCGTCCCGCTCTGCGGCGTCGCTCGCCGCTGCACCCGACAGACCGGTCCCCGGAGCGCATCTGCCCCGGCCCCGCTCATAACCACCGACCTTCTCGGTCGGTTCCCGAGTGCGCTGGTCGTTCTGGTCGCTCCGTCGGGGGGTCAGGCGGATACACGAGCTCGAGCCGGTCCCGTCCCGCGTCGTCCTTGACCGGGCGCACCTCGGTCGGGTCCTCGTCGGGGTGTTCGTCGATCTGGCGGTAGATGTCTCCTGAGAACGTCATCGCAGTCACCGCCGGCAGGTGCTGGACGTTGTCGAGATCACGCACTCCGCCCAAAGCCTCGGCGGGCGAGAACACCAGGAGCTCCGACGGGTCGACCGGCCCGTAGCGGTCAACGGCGGCCTTCAGCTCCGGGTCGAACACCTCGTCCGCCATTCTCACGACGCACTCCTCGATGAACGCGTCCACGTCATCGAAGAGCGGGGCCTCGCCGAGTTCGATCGGGTCGAGGTAGTAGATCGGTCCACCGATGTCGCCGTCCGGGTCATCGAGACGGTAGGCGTATTGGCTGCCGAACGCGTTCTGGGCAATCATCAGCCACGCCTCGAGCGGCTTGGACCAGGCGTATTTCCAGAGCCCATCGTCGTTCCACTGCTCCAGGTCGAGGTACGGCTCGTCGCGGAGACCGAATACCCGCAGGGCACCCTTCTGCACCGAGAACCCGTTCAGGCGTTCCAGGAGCGACCGGTGGGCAGTCGGCAACCTGCCGAGGAGGGCGACGTCATCCGCCACGTGGGGGCCGACGTGCTCAACACGGCCAGCCAGCTCGCCTCCCAGCGAGCGGACGGCCTTGCTCGCGTCGTCGTTCACGGCACCACGTCATACACCCCAGGTGAGGTCAAGGCAACAGACGAGCACAGCCTGCAGACCCGACGCTGAGGTGGCCTTCGACATGGAAGCGCTCGCCGCACATCTCGCCGAGATCCCGGACGACCTCGCCGGCATCGAGCCCGAATTTCTTCTTGGGCAGTACTCCCGCCGAGATTTCGGCGCGCCGTTGCAACGTTTCGGTGCGTTCGGACACCTACAAAGGGATGATGGACGAGTCAATCGCGCTCGGAGATGAAGGCGAGCGCACGTTCGACGCGTTCTTCGCTGAGCGATTCGACGAGTTGTCTCGGCTCGCCTTCCTACTGACCGGTGCATCGGCGGTCGCCGACGAGATCGCCCAGGACGCGTGTGAGGAGGTGTTCCGACGTTGGGAGCACATCGATCACCCTCGGGCGTACGCCCGGTCGGCAGTGATCAATGGCGCACGCGCGTGGGGCCGGCGACGGACCCGACAACGGATCAACATGGAACAGGCTGGTTCGGTTCCGGCGTTCGACGCCGACACGATCGCTGTCCGCAACGTGCTGGGTGACCTGCCCCAGGCTGAACGAGAGGTGTTGGTGTTGCGCTTCTACGCCGACTTGAAGGTCGATGACATCGCACGCGAACTCGGGATCCCGACGGGCACGGTCAAGTCACACATTCACCGCGGCCTGACCCGAATGCAGAAGGAGTTGTCGTGACCGACCAATCCATCACCGCGACCGAAGCGCGGGTACGCACCGCGCTCGAACAGCTGGCGCAGAGTCATCGGCCCGATCCCGATCTGCACCGGGCAAACGAGCCTGGAACCGGCCGGCCAACCGGAGGACCACCCCCGTCACAGCGGCGCTGGTTGCTCGCGGTCGCATCCATAGCCGTCGTCGGAGCGGGGATCGTCGCAGTGGCACTCGTGCCGGACGATGTCGAGGCTCCCCCCATCGACAGCGCGGACACAATCGTTTCGTCGCCCGAACCCGGCCCGACGACTGCACCCGTGCAGACAACGGCTACTTCCCCGGTCCCGACGACGGGTGCGCCCGCCGCCGTCCGCGAGTTGCGATTCGCCGAACCGTTCGACGAGCCGATGGTGGCATCGCTCGAGCCCGACCCCGCGCTTCCCGAGACGCCCGCGCTCGGGTACGACCCCACCGCAAGCCACGCCGAGTGGGCGCACGGACGCGATGGTTTCGGACAGGTGTGGTCCATCTCGAACAACGAGTGGGTCGGCAGTGTTTCCGTCATGGACGAAGGTGTGCCGTGGGAGATCGCCAGTGAAGGAAAGACGCTCACCGAGATCAGCGGGATCGACGCCGTCGTCGACGAAGCATTGTCCGCGGTGGCGCTGCGGCTGCCGGACGGTCGCACACGACTGATCCAGGGGCTCGCGAGCGAACAATCTGACATCACTGCGACGCAGACGGCGGTCGAACTCGCGGAGGTGATCGGCACGAACTCAATCGAATCCACGCTGCCGACCGACCGCTTCGTTCTGCCGGTCGGTGTCGCTGGCCGAGGGCCCGTGGTGCAGTACGGCGACCTCGCCGCGGTCAACACCACCGGCCTGACGCAGGTCATGCTGGAGCGCCTCGAACGGACACCCACCGATGACGAACTTCGATGGATCGCCACTTCGATATCGGAGGGTGGGAAACTCGAACAGATCGGACCAGGAGTCTTTGAGGCGACGGTGAGCGGCGGGCAGCTGTCACTGGTCGAACTCGTCAGCCCGCTCGACTTGGTGTGGATCCTCGCCCCGGCAGGGACGGACATGTCGACGCTGCACGAGTCGATCGTGATCGAGCCGCTCGATCAGAGCGGTCTCAGCGTCCAACCGCTCAGCGCGGATCCCACGACGGTGGAGGTCGCCCGAGGCGAACCCAGCTGGGGACGTTGGCAAGTCGCAACGTCGTCCGACGGCACGTGCCGGTCGCTCGACCGAGCAGTGTGGGCCGAAGGCGAATACTCGGCGAACGGATCAGGGAGCACGTCCTGCGATCCCGATCCGATCTCCAACAGTGCGATCTGTTCAGCCCTGCACGACGGGCTCATGTTGGTCGTCGTCGTCGGCGTGGATGCCGCCAGGATCACCGTCGAACTCGACGGGCAGCCCGTCGCACAGCCCATCGAGAACGGCGACGGCGGCGCAGCTGTTCTGTTGAACGACGGCATCGCCGACGTCAATCGGCTCACCGTGCGTATCGACGGCGCTCCCACCGAGTGCGGGCCAGCCTGAGGCAGTCCGCGGCGACGCTTCTTACTGCGTCACTGAGCTCGGTGCCCGAATGGCGACCAATGCCGGATCTTCGCCTCCGGGCCGCGGTCGGACCGGTGCGTGGGTGACGCACGAGGCCTCTGAGCGCGGTTTCGGCCGGGTATTAGCGTGTGGAGATGGCCGATGATGGCGGGTCTGGCGGAGCTGCCGACGGGGACGGTGACGTTTCTGTTCACCGACATTGAGGGTTCGACGCCGTTGTGGGATTCGTTTCCTGATGCGATGGGCACGGCGTTGGCCCGCCATGACGAAATCGTCCGAGCGGCGATCGATCGCCACGGTGGACATGTGATTTCGACAAATGGTGACAGTTTCGTCGCGGTGTTTGCCCGGGCGGGGTTGGCGGTCGAAGCGGCGCTGTGCGCGCAGCGGGCGCTTTCGGCTGAGGTGTGGGTCGGTGGCCCGGTGTTGCGTGTGCGGATGGGGATTCACACCGGCGAGGCCCAAGAACGCGACGGTGACTACTTCGGGCCGCCGCTCAATCGCGCGGCGCGGATCATGGGAGCGGCCAACGGTGGCCAGATCGTGTTGTCGGCGTTGACGGCCGGGCTCGTAGAGGGCATCTCGGAATTGGAATTTCACGATCTCGGGTTGGTGCAGCTCAAAGGCGTCGTGGAGCCGGTGCATGTGGTCGGCGTCGCCGGCGACGGCCATGCGCTGGATCGACACACCACTGGTGACGACGCAGGTGTCGCGCGGCAACCTGCCACGTTTGCAGACCGAGATGGTCGGCGACCTGGCCGATCTGCAGCGCCGTGTTGCCAACCTTGCCCGGGCGCGGGTGGTCACGCTTGACCGGCTCGGGTGGGGTCGGCAAGACCCGCGCGGCGATCGAGATCGGATGGTTGGTGGTCGATGAATTCATCGACGGTGTCTGGCTGGTCGAACTCGGCCCGATCGCCGACGCCGACCTCGTGCACACCGGGATCGCTGCTGTGCTCGGCGTGCTTCCGCAGCCGGGGATGACGGTGGTCGAGTCGATCGTCGACTGGTGCTACGGCCGGCGGATGCTGCTGGTGCTCGACAACTGTGAGCATGTCCTCGACCCTGTCGCCGAGATCACCGCAGCGATCGCGGCCGCGTGCCCGACGGTGACGATCGTGGCGACGTCGCGCGAGCCGTTGGGTGTCGACGGTGAGATCGTGGTGCGGATTCCGTCGTTGGAGGAGATCTACGGCATCGAGCTGTTCGTGCTGCGGGCGACCGCGGCGGACAGTTCGTTCGAACCGACCGACGCCGACCGCGAGATGATCGCGGTGATCTGTCGGCGCTTGGACGGTATTCCGTTGGCGATCGAACTCGCCGCCGCCCGGATCCGATCGCTGACCCCAACCGAGTTGCTGGCGCGTCTCGACGACCGATTCCGGTTGCTGCGCGGCGGCGGACGCGGTGGTCTCGAACGTCACCGCACCCTGCGCGCGACGGTCGCCTGGTCGTATCAACTCCTGTCGTCCGACGAACAGCTGCTGTTCGATCGGCTGTCGGTGTTCGCCGGCACCTTCGATCTCGCCGCAGCTGAGGCGATCTGTGCCGGTGACGGCCTCGACGACACCGACATCGTCGATCTGCTCGGCGATCTCGTCGACAAGTCGATGGTGATCGCCGTTCGATCTCAACGTGGGACGCGTTATCGGTTGCTGGAAACTCTGCGCCAGTACGGGGAGGAACGCCTCGATGAGCGTGGCACGACCGCCAGCCTTCGAGACGCCCATCTCGCATACTTCGGTGCCCTGGCCGAACGGATCGATCGTCAATGGGCCAGCCCCGATCAGGCGATCGCCGGTCAACGGTTCGACGACGACTGGGACAACATGAGCGCGGCGCACAACTGGTCGATCTCGACCGCCGACATCGATGCCTCCACCGCGCTCGTGGCATGGACGGGAGAATTCGCAATCTGCCGTGTCCGTCGCGACCATCAGGAGTGGTGCACCCGCACACGGGAGATGGCCGAGTTGCACGGCGTTGCTCCGATGAGAATCTCCGGCTACGAAGCGTTGTGGGCCTGGGGTCAAGGCGACTTCGAGACGGCTTTCGCGTTGGCGACGAACGGGCTCGATGATGACGACGAACGTTGTGCCGTTGTCTGTCACATGGCGCTGGCCATCGTGCTGTCGGCGTCGGGCCGAACATCCGAAGCCGCCGAGTTCGTGGCGGTGCTGCGTTCGCGTCTCGACACGACCATCGGATCCCTTCGCACGAAGCGTTCTCGCCTTCGGGATCGCACAGACCACCGCCGGGCACCCCGACGCCGACGCTGACATCCAAGTCTTCCTCGACTCGGCGCTCGTGGTCGGCACGGACCAATTGGCCCAGGCGATACGCATCCGGGGATCACAACGGTTGTTCGTCGACAACGATGTCGATGCCGCCCTCACGGACCTGCGCGAATCCATCCGGTTGACCAAATCGGTGGGCACCAACTCGATCTGGGCGGAACAGGTCCGTGGCTATCACGCTGATACTCGGCGCACGTCCCGAAGCCCGGCGCGAACTCGCGTCGAATCATTGCCGCCGCCTACGACGAGCGGATATGGGTTGCGGTCGACACCCTGCTCGAGTTGCCACCATGCAGTTCTCATCTACAACCGACCCCGAGGCGGCTGCCATCGTGTTCGGGTACTGCGAGCAGCGGCCGGCCTGGGGAGATTTTGCCCGGTCATGGCGTGAACACACAGCCGAACTCATTGCAGCAACCCCCAACCCCGCCGCAAACAAGGCCCGCGGTGCCGCCATGGACCGCCACGAAATCGTCGCGTTCACGCTCGCCGCCCTCGCCGAGCCGTGACTCGACCGAGGAACTGAGTTTCTCTCTTCAAACTGCGCAGCGGGTCCGCCTTGACGCATCCGCGACCGCTCCTGGTCACATCGTTGCTGGGGTCGTGTACGAGTGATGGTGCGCGATGGCTTCGGTGGAGCGTTCTCACCGAGTGATTCGTGTCGTTCCGGTTCCGACCGCGGGTACGGTGACGCATGGTGTTCAGGCAACGTTCGCCGCAACTGAGCCGGCGGAGCACAGGATGAGGGTTGCCGTTGCCGGGGCGACGGGGTTTGTCGGTGCTGCCCTCGTGGAGGCGTTGGCGGAGGATGGTCATGATGTGACGGCGCTGACACGCCGCCCCGGTAACTACACCGGCGCTGGGCGGGCGGTGCGCGCCGATGTCGCCGACGTGTCGAGTTTGAGCCGGGCGTTGGACGGCCAGGAAGCCGCCTACTATCTGGTGCACTCCCTGGCCTCCGAGGACTTCGCCGCCAGGGATCGCGGGGGTGCGGCCGCCTTTGCCGCCGCGGCGACGGGGGCCGGGCTGAGCCAGGTGATCTACCTCGGCGGTCTCGGTGACGATCGGGATGATCTTTCCGAGCATTTGCGCAGCCGGCGCGAGGTCGAGTCGATCCTGCGCGACGCGGTCCCGACGACTGCACTGCGGGCTGGGATCGTGATCGGTGACGGGAGCATCAGTTGGGAGATCCTGCGCCAGCTTGTGGAGCGGTTGCCGGTCATGATCACGCCGCGCTGGGTGCAGACCAAGACCCAGCCGATCGCCCTGGACGACGCGTTGGTCGACCTCGTGGGCGTCCTCGGTCGGCCTGACGCCATTGGCGAGGTTTTCGACATCGGTGGACCGGAGGTCCTGACGTATCTCGAGATGATGCTGATCGCCAGCCGGGTGATGGAGCGTCATCGGGTGATCGTTGGCGTGCCGCTGTTGTCGCCCCGGTTGTCATCACACTGGTTGCGGCTGATCACCGACGTCGACTTGACCACGGCGCGGGCGCTCGTCGATTCATTGACGAACGAGGTCGTGGTGCGCGATCACCGGCTCGATGAGCTGTTGGACCACACACCGATGATGTTTGCCGAAGCCGCCGCCAAGGCGTTGGCGGCCAGAGTTGCGCGTCGGGCGGCCGCCGAGGTCCGTGCGCGTCCCTGACCTGCTGGTCCCTTCGAGCAAGCCAGCAATCGCCGATCGGCCGGCGGCGCGCCGACGACGACGTGTCGTCGTCGCGGTCACGCTCGTGGTCGGCACGGCACTGCTGGCGGCCACGTTGCGCGTGCCGCGCGGTTCGGTGTGGTTCACCGTCTTGGGCCTGCTGGTGGCGGCGACGTGGACGGCCGGATCATTCGTCTCCGGGCCGATCCCCTTCCAGCCCGATCGCAAGGTGACATGGTCGACTGTCGTCGGACCCGTCGTGGCCGGCGTCGCCGCTTTCGTGGTGTTCCTCGCCGCCTACCTGGTCGCCCGGCACCTTCCCCTCGTCGGCGCCGCCCTCGACGGTGTGCTGGCCACCGCCGATGCCGGTTCCATCACCGTCGTGCTGTTGGTCGCGCTGATCAACGGCGCCGGCGAGGAGCTGTTCTTCCGCGGCGCGCTGCACGCCGCGCTCGAGCCGCACCGTCCTGCTCTCGCCTCGACCATCGTCTACGTCGTGGTCACCGCGGCCACCGGCAACGTCGCCCTCATCATCGCGGCGGTCGTGATGGGGACGCTGTTCAGCATCGAGCGCCTGTCGACCCGCGGGGTCCTTGCCCCCATGCTGACTCACCTGACGTGGACGACGCTGATGGTGCTCGCCCTGCCGCGCTGACCACCAGGCGCCGCCCCAGCCCTCGTTGAGAAATCGAAACGATCCAGGTCGGCGCTGCCCGACACCTGCGTCGAGCGCCGATGCCGCACGGTGCGCTGTCTCGGCTCGGGCGACTGTTCGGGCTGGGAGTGGGTGCTGCTGGTTAGGGACGGGTATGGGAAACTGGGCGGCGACGAAGGAGGCACATGTCGGACGGGTCGACGGGCACGGTGACGTTCCTGTTCACGGATATCGAGGGATCGACGGAGCGGTGGCAGCTCGACCAGGCCGCGATGGCGGTGGCGTTGTCCGCGCACGACGAGTTGATCCGTTCGGTGGTGGCGGCTCGTGGCGGTGTGGTGTTCAAGCACACCGGTGACGGGATGTGCGTGGTGTTTACGTCGGCGTCGGCGGCGGTCGCCGCGGCGGTCGAGGTGCAAGCGGGTGTGGGGTTGCCGGTGCGGATGGGTTTGCACACCGGTGAGGCCGAGTCGCGTGGCGGTGACTATTTCGGTCCGACGTTGAATCGGGCGGCGCGGGTGATGGATGCGGGCCATGGCGGGCAGGTGTTGGTGTCCTCGGCGACGGCCGGCCTGCTGGCGGGTGTGGATCTGGTCGATCTCGGCGAGCACCGGTTGAAGGGATTGGAGGCCTCGGAGCGGATCTTCCAGGTCGGCCGGGGCGAGTTCCCGGCGTTGCGGACGCTGCAGCCGGTGTTGGGGAATCTCCCGACGGAGTTGTCCACGTTCGTAGGCCGCACCGACGAGGTCGCGTCATTGTCCGCCGAGTTGGCCGATCAGCGTCTGGTGACGTTGATCGGCGTCGGCGGCACGGGCAAGACCCGGTTGTCGCTGGAGGCGGCGAGGGCGGTGTCTGGGTCGTTCGCCGATGGGTGTTGGATGGTGGAGTTGGCGCCGGTGATGAACGAGGACGCTGTGCCGTTCGCGTTCGCGGTCGGGTTGGACACGGCTGCGCCGCCGGAGGGTGATGTCCTCGATCACCTCGTCCACCGTCTGCGTGAGAAACGCTGTCTGGTGGTGGTCGACAACTGCGAACATGTGCTGGCTGCGACCGCTGATGTCGTGGAACGCATCGTGAATGCCTGTCCGACGGTGACGGTGCTGGCGACGAGTCGGGAGCCGTTGATGGTGCGTGGTGAACGGCTGGTGCCGGTGCCGTCGCTGCTTCCCGAAGACGCCGAGCGGCTGTTCGTGCAGCGGGCTCGTGACGAAGCCCCCGATCTGGTGATCGACGACGAGCAACGTCGTGCGATCAGCGAGCTGTGCCGGCGCCTCGACGGGTTGCCGTTGGCCTTGGAGTTGGCGGCGTCTCGGGTGCGGGTGTTCACGCCGGTGGAGTTGGTCGCGAACCTGGAAGAACGCTTCCGGATGCTGATCGGTGGACGCCGGTCCCGGATGGAACGCCACCAGACGATGCGTGGCACCCTCGACTGGTCCTACGACCTGTGCACCACCGTCGAGCAGGCCGTGTTCGACCGTTTGTCGGTGTTCCCGGCCGGGTTCGACCTTGCCGCGGCACGTGCGGTCGCTGCGGGTGACGGCGTCGACGACTTCGACGTGGTCGACGTGGTGCCCCAGTTGGTGGACCGCTCGCTGCTGCAACGCTCCACCGCCACCGACGGCACCACCCGGTTCCGGATGTTGGAAACCATGCGCGCCTACGGACGCGAACACCTGCAACATCGCGAGCAGTCCGACACGGTACGTGAACGCCATGCCCTCTACTTCGCGTCAACGATCGCCTCGCTCACGCTGCGCAAGTACGGTCCCGACGAAACCCAGGTCGGCCGCCGCTACGCCGAGTACCTCCCCGACGCCGGTGTTGCCATGGACTGGTTCATCGACCGCCAGGACTGGGAGAACGGGCGACGCCTTCTGATGGGAGGGGAGGGGCACATCGCCTCATCCGAGGTGGACGACCTGGCCAAACGATTGCATGACGCCGCCAAGCTCGGGGGAGCATCCCACCACCTGCTCGACGAAGTCGCCAACTCTGACCCTCGGGTCACGCTGACCGAGCCGATTCAGCAACAGAACGAACGCGGATGGCGGGCGATCCGGGCCGGGCTCCCCATCCCGCCGGACCGGTTCACCAGCTCCCCATACGACTCGTTCAGCGAGGGTGGCCTGACTGCAACCGATGTCGCCGAGTTCGTGGCCAGCATCGACCGATGGCTCGCCGCGCCCTCCGTGACCCGCTTCGAGGCCGAGTGGAGTCTCATCCGTTCCCTCGTCCACAACGGTCATTTCGATGTCGCCGAGCGACAGCTCGCCACGTTCACGCCGTTCGTGATCGGCCTCGACAGCCGCCACGCCTCGCGGATGCTCGCGGAACTCCACGGCTCCATTGCTCGCCAACGCGGCGACTGGGAGGCTGCCGCCCACTGGTACGCAAAGGTGACCGACGCCACCCAAGGCGGTCTCACCACCTGGTTGGACCTCGCAGCGGCGTGGCACCTGCTCATCGCCCGCTGCCTCAGCCCCGGGGTCGTCGACATCACCGGCGCCGACCTCCGCGACCCGTGGCACTGCTACCTGAACGAACGACTCGACATATTGCAATGGCACGGTGCAACCGCCACAGCCATCGCACTGCACCGCCTCGGCCGCACCGACCTCGCCGACCGCTTCGTCGCCTGGACACTCGCCCAGGAACCCCATGTGCGCGAAGTCTTCGGACCCCGCCTCGACGCCGCCGGTCTCCCGACCACCGTGGTCGAGCCGCGCGACGACCTCGACACCCTCATCGCCGAGGTGTACGCCGTCGCCGACCAACTCGACGGCCTCGAGCCGTAGCACGTCCCCGCGAACGAGCAGACCGCAGCTACTCGTCGGTTCTCTCCGGCGGGCACAACGGACGAGCGCTTTCGGGAGCGAGGCGAAGATCCAGCCGGAGTAACCGGTATCGCCGGGTTCGACTGGTCGTGGAGACGCCCTTGCCTGCGGGTGTAATACAGTCTACTCTTGGTGTATGACGATGATCAGTTTCAGAGTCGACGATCATGAGGCAACAGCGGCGCAACGTTGGGCAGACGAGCTCGGCATCGACAAGTCCGAGCTGCTGCGCGAGGCGCTGCACCGCCACCTCACCCGACTCGCATCCGAACACGACGCCGAAACCTGGCTGGACCAGCCTCTCACCGATGACGAGTCAGCGATCGGCCTGATCGCCGAGTGGGGACCAGCCGAAGACTGGGCGGACTGGGCCGATGCAACGCGGTGAGGTGTGGTTCGCAGCGACACCCGGCGGTGACCGCCCTGTACTCGTGCTCACCCGAGACCCAATCGCCGATCGCATCGGATCCGTCGTCGTGGCGGCGATCACGCGAACCCTCCGAGGACTCGTGTCGGAACTCGAACTCACCGCCACAGAGGACGGCGTCCCAACGGACTGCGTCGTCAACTTCGACAACATCCACACCATTCCGAGAGACGCATTCCGCCGACGCGTCGTCAAGCTCGAACCCCCACGGCTCGCTCAGGCCTGCCAACGCCTGCGCGACGCCACCGGATGCTGAAGCGGCTCCAGCCGCCCGGTAATCGCGACCCGAGCGACTCGACCGGCCACCCGGGAACCGGCGCATCCGAGCACTGCCGGTTGGGGATTATCTGGTGTCACGAATGGGCCGCGATGCGGCGTCGAGCTGTAGTGGCAGAACCGGGTTATCGGGCGGGCGCTATCGAGTGTCTCCGAACGCCGGGCAGGCGATCCGGACTTCGTTCACCAGTTGAGCGTGCCGGGACCGCCCTTGAACGGGCCGGTGACGTTGGCCGTGATCCACCCCCCGTAGAAGCCGCCCTCGTTCGGCTCGACGCGTTCGTCGTCGACCCGGCACTCGTCGATCCGTTGCGGATAGAACGCCCAGTGCCCGGCGAGTTCGGCGTATGCGGGCACGGGCTCCGGATAGGTCCATGCAGCGTCGGTCACCAGCGTGCGACCGGCGTCGTCGACGAGATCGGCGTACGTCGCCACGCCCTTCCACTCGCACACGGTCCGGCGCGACGTCGGAAGGAGCTGCGTCGTGTCGACATGATCGGGGCTCACGTAATAAGCGGGTGGCTGGCTCGTCTCGAGGACGCGCCATGCCGACGGGGCATCGACCACCACGTGATGCGCGTGGACCGCCAGGATGTGCCAGTTCACGAGTTCGAGCCGCGGTGGTCGGGGAAAATCCCACACCGACTCGTAGGGCTTGCCGTTCGGAGCGATCCCGGCACGGCGTTCGTTCGGGTGGTCCATCCGGTCATCATGGCTCGGCGCACCGTGCCGCCATCGGCAGGCCGTCGCTGGCATCTAGCGCATAGCTACCGCTCTGCTCGCTCCACAAGTCACCGCCGATCGCTGCTCCTGCGCCGTAGTGACCAGGCCGGAGGTTTTCGCAGATCTGCCAGTGAGTATGGGTCGTGCCGGTTGGCATCCCGTTCGTTGGTAGCGGGGCGTGTGAGGCCGGCAGTCACTTCGGGGTTCGACACGCCCCGTTCCGGAGGGCGACTCGAGTTCCTCGTATCGCCGGCAGGGGTTATCTCGTGTCACGCTTGGGCCGTTCTGAGCGTGCTGCCCCGTGCCAGCGCCGTCGTTATGCAAGCGCGTTATCGAGTGTCCTGGAACGGCACTTCGGCAATGCGTTCGGTGGGCACCTGTGGGATGTCGTCGTGGGGAGTCGAGGTCCGGATCCCCGAGTGCTTCCTCACGTGGGCGAGATCGGTCGTGAAGTCACGGGCGATCCGGCCGCCGCCCCGCGATCCCGCAGACACACTTCCCCAGGGCCGGCAGCGTCTGCGGCCTAGCTTCTGTGCGTGGAGATCGACCCGCGACGGCGCGCGCTCGTGCGAATGAAGTTCGCCGCGACCGGCCTGCTCCTGTTCGCCGCCGTCGTGTTTCTGATCGCGCGCACGTTCCATGGCGAGCCCGCGATCTGGGGCTACGTGGAGGCCGGCGCCGAGGCCGCGATGGTGGGCGCGCTCGCCGATTGGTTCGCGGTGACCGCGTTGTTCCGCCACCCGCTGGGCCTGCCGATCCCGCACACGGCGATCATCCCCCGACGCAAGGACGAGATCGGACGTTCGCTGGGCCAGTTCGTCGAAGGCAACTTCATGTCCCGCGAGATCATCGGTGAGCGACTGCGCGGCGCTGGGATCGCCCGCCGGCTCGGTGAGTGGCTCAGCATCGGGGAGCACGCGACGCGAGCAGCGGATGCGATCGCCGACGTCCTGACGAACACGATCAAGGTGCTCGACGACGACGAAGTGTCCGCTGCGCTCGAGCAGATGGTCGAGCAACGGATCCGGGCAACGGAGGTGTCACCGCTGGTCGGCCGGGCGATCGACCTCGCGGTCGAGGGCGACCACCACGAGCGGCTGTTCGACGCGGTGCTCAAGGGCGCGGGCAACTTCATGGAGGACAACCGCGACACGTTCCGGGCTCGGTTGTCGGAGGAGTCGCCGTGGTGGGTGCCGGAGCCGATCGACGACCGCGTGTTCGCCAAGGCCTACGCGGGGGTGCGGCGATTCCTCGACGACGTCGCTCGTGATCCGGACCATCCGATCCGCAAGACCGTGGAACGGCGGATGCTGGACTTCGCCGAGCGCCTGAAGACCGACCCCGAGATGCTGTCGAAGGGCACGGATCTCAAGGAGGAGCTGCTCGCCCACCCCGACTTCCGGGCGTGGACCGCGAGCCTCTGGCGTGACACGAAGCGCGGGCTGTTGGACGCGACGTCGACGCCGGGGAGCGAGCTGCGCCTGCGCATCGCGGCGACGATGCAGCGGCTGGGCGTCCGCCTGGCCACCGATCCCGACCTGCAAGAGCGCGTCGACGAGTCGATCCAGCGCGGCGTGTACTACGTCGTCGACAACTACCGCAGCGAGGTCAGCGGGCTCATCGAATCGACGATCGCGAAGTGGGACGGACCGTCAACGGCACGGCTCATGGAGCTCCAGGTCGGGCGCGACCTGCAGTTCATCCGCATCAACGGCACGATCGTCGGGTGCATCGTCGGCGTGCTCATCCACGCGTTCACGCAGGTGCTGTAGCCGGCACCGGCACCGCCACCGTGGCCACCAGCGTCCGGTGATCGGTGTCCCGGATCGTCCGGCTCGCGAGCGCCGACACGAGGGGTCCGCCGCGGGTCAGGATGGTCGATCGCGAGCGGCGGGTACCACTCGTCAGACGGATAGGTCGCGAGGTAACCGGCGTGCTGCTCGTCGCAGCCGGCGGGTACCTGCCGGGCTGATCCCGGCTGATGTCCCACGAATTCATCGAGGTCCGGCATCTGCGCGCCGACGAGCAGGATCCCACTAGCCCGTTTCGGCGACGCTTCGACAACGCACGGTTGGTAGCGCCGATTGCCCTGAAGTTCTGAAGTACTCACAGAACGAATCGACTGCCCCACGAGAAATCCCGATCGCACAGTTGGTCGCCGGTTCGGCTTCGACGAACCCGTGTTCAGCTGGCCGGTATGGGCCCGCGGAGCCCACCGTCCTCCTCGGCGAAGGTGCCCTCCGCGCCGGCGGGTGTCGGCAGCGCATATCCCGGAGGCCCGGGCACCTTCTTGCCCGGGACGCCATTCACTGATTCGGTCGAGTACGCAAATGTCAACATCGCGAACGCGATCAGGTCGCTGTTGACCTCCAAGGCGTGCAGGTCCACGTTGTCGTAGGTGTCGCATGCGAGGTGATAGCACGGGTCGAAGGGGTCGCCCGCGGTGCCGCCCCAGATGGCTTCTTGTTCGTCGGTCTTTGCGACTTCGGCGCCGGTGAACAGACCGCTCGTGGGGATGCCGGCGAGGATGAAGGCCTCGTAGTCGCTGCGGCCGGAGAACTCGGTGTCGTCGTACGGCTCGCCGACCAAGGTGTAGTACGACTCGTACACGTCTTCGATCGCCTGCGAACCGGGCGGGATCACGACGCCGTCGGGCGCGGGGAACGTGGACTCGTCTGCGTCGTACACCATGAAGATGTAGTTCGGCGAGCCGACCATGTCGTAGTTCATGTAGAGCGCGATGCGGTCACGCTCGGCCTGCGACAACCCCGCAACATAGTCAGCGGAACCGACGAGACCTTGCTCCTCGGCAGCCCACCAACCGAATCGCAACGTGTTCTGTGGGTTGAGGTTGGCCATCAACAGAGCGGTCTCGAGCAATGCGGCCGAACCGGATCCGTTGTCGTTAATCCCCGGCCCGGCGATCACACTGTCGAGGTGGGCACCGGCCATCACGACGTTGTCGTCGTTCTTGCCCGGCAACTCGGCAATGACGTTGAAGTCGGTTCGAGTCTCGGTCGGCGGTACGACGACCCGCGGAGTGAGCGCCTGCGAGAGGGCGACCCCGTCGGCGAAGCTGGCGCCGACCACGGGCACGGTCACCGCTGGAGCAGTGCTGCCCTCCGGCGGCACCGCATTGCCGATGATGAGCGCAACTCGAGTGGGATCGTTGCCCTGGTTGAAGATGACAACTGCCGACGCGCCTGCGGCTTGGGCGTTGATCGCCTTCAAAGCGAAGCTGCATCCACCGCGCTGGATCAACGCGATGTGGCCGGCGGTGAAGCCGGCGAAGTCGTTGGGCCCGGCCGGGTCGGCCACGATCGGGGCGCCGACGGCCGCCTCCGTGAATGCTCCGTCGCACCCGCTGGTGTTCGCCTGCGGTGGCGCGACGTTGATGTCGACCGCCGTGATCGCCGCCGACACGTCGCCGTCACCGCTGCCCGTAAACACGCCGGTCTCGTAGTCCACCGCGGCCGGCGTGAGCTGTTGCAAAACGGCCGGGAAGGTGAAGGTGATGTCGACAGGATCGAGAGTCACCTCATAGCCGGCGTCCTCGAGCAGACCGGCGACGTAGTCGACGCTGCCGTCGTAGCCGGCTGTACCAGCGGCGCGTGTGCCCGGGTAGAACGGGTCGTCGTTGTTGTCGGCGATCTCCTGGAACGCCGCCTGATGCTCCCGGACACCTTCGACCGTCACGCAGTCGAGCAGCTTCTGGAACGAGTTGTTGTTTCGTCGATCGCAGCTGTGGCCAGGCTGCGCTTGCGCCACAGGCGCCGGCAGCGCTGCCGCGATCGCCGCAAGAGCAACAAGTCCCACAAGCGCTGAACGTCGCCGTGTTCCAAACATCACGCCTCCCCATTGAGGAAAAGGCCACGCCGTGGCCCCCGAATTTGATTGGCTACGTCGCCCGCACGAGACAGTAACTGTCTCCGAACCGGACGTAAAGGGGAACGCCACGAGATCCGGGCTGTCCGGGGCACGGGTGAGTTGCGCAGCCCGATCCCCACCGGCAGCGGAGTCGCCGACGAAACCGACGAGCTGACATTTCGACGCGAGGACGACGGTCGGAACCGGCACACATACCGTGCGCGGCGAGGACAACATGCCGATCGTCGTCGCCTGAACCGCGGCGATTCGCGGCATCAGCCGAAGGCTTCGTCGCCGGCGATCGTCGCCCGGTGCATCAACCGCGGCGACGTCGCCGAGTACGGCATGGCTCGGTGGAGCAGGCCGGTGTTGTCGAAGATCACGAGGTCGCCCTCGCGCCACGAATGCGACAAGGTGAACTCGGGCTGCGTCGCCCAGTCGAGCAAGCGTCGCAGCAAGGCCTGCCCCTCGTCGTCGGGCATGTCGATCACGGCCTCGGCGGTGGAGCCCATCACGAGGGATCGCCGCCCGTCCTGGCGCTTCCACACGAGCGGGTGCTCGCTCTTCGGCACGGTCGCCCATTGGGCCACCGCCTTCTCGGACGGATTCGGATCGACTTTGCGGTAAGCGCTGTCGGCCGAAAATCGCACGCGGAGGCCGTCGATCAGGGCCTTGTCGTCGTCAGGCAACGCTCGGTACGCCGCGTACGTGTTGGCGAACTCAGTGTTGCCTTCGCCATTTTCAGCCGTGCGGCGCGCGGTGAGCAGCGTCATCTTGTCGGGCGCATCGCTGGTCGTCCCGTCGATATGCCAGTTGACGTTCGCCTCGCGGTAACGGGCCAGCTTGTCCAGTGCAGGGTCGCGGGTGACCGGCGAGATCTCGGGGTGATCAGCGAGCGCACCGTACGGCGGAAGCACCACCTCGCCGAGCAACCGGGCGAGCGCAGCCAGATCGTCGTCGCTGATGTTCAACTCGGGCAGGACCACGACACCGTATTCGTCGAGCGCACCCTGCAGTTGGCGTGCCACCTCGGGCGTCGCCGCCTCCGCGCCCGTGATCCCCGTGATCGACGCACCCATCTGGTCGTTGATCGATGTGATGCTGATGGTCATCGAGTCCCCCTCGTGTGATTCGACCCCGGAGAATCATGCGAGTCAACTGTTCTGCATGACTCCAGTCCCAATACTTTCGCACACGATGAGGGAGCCCAAGTATTCGCTGATCAACCTGTCATTCCTGATCGAGGCCTGGCGGCAACCACCGTGTGCCCGACAGCGACGCGTCCACGCTGGACGGCGTCATCGAACCGGCAGATGAGGAACGTCGCACCAGCGCTTCGCCGTCGCCCGGCGACGAGCGCGATGCGTCAGACATCGGTTCCGATGCGATGTTCGTCGGTGACGATCACGACGCGTCGACTGGTGTCCATGAACCTTTCCTCGTCGTCTCGCAGCACCTTGCCCTCCTCACCCAGATACCACCGGCTCCATGTGTGCATCCCCTCGATGTTGTCGAAGCCGATCTCGGTGATGCAGTCGTACGGTGCGTCGGTGGAGCCGTCACCGAGATGCACCGCGTGGTTCTGCACGTAATGGGTGATGACCGCGGCCACGTCATCGGGGATCGACCGCTGAAAGAGCGGAGCGTGGCTGTGCTCGTAGTAGTCGCGGAACGCGTCAAGCGTGACATCAGCCCGCCGTTTGATGAGCGCGACGATCTTGATCACGACGCCACGGGTGCGGTGTAGCGGAGGCGTTCACACACGACTCGGTCAGACCGTCGCGATCGGGGTCAGCGGTGAGCCGACCATGCCGGGCAGGCGCAACGGTGGCGCCGTGAGCAGGAAACGGCTGCGGTCGTGCTCACGCAGCCAGGCGGCCAAATCGTTCAAGTACCACAATTCGCCCAACGGGACGCCCAGCTTGAACAGGCACAGGTGATGGATCGGCAGAAATGAGTGACGCTGCGGATTGCGGTCCTTGCCGAGCACCCCCTCGACTGAGTCGTTGTCCGCGACCAGCGCGGAAATCTGCGACTCGGCGATCCACTCGAGCAACGCATCGTCGCGAGCGTCGAGCCACGAACACATCTGGAAGACCTGCTTCGGGTCGGGGTCGCGATCCCAATCGAGGAGCTTGGTCGCGTAGCCCGTGTGCAGCAACAACATGTCGCCCGGCTCCACGACCACGTTGTCCGCGGCCATGATCGCCTGCAGCGTCGACAGGTCGACACCCTGCCATTCGTGACCGAGGTGGTGCGCCAAGTCGACGAGCACGCCACGACCCTGCACACCATGAAAGGCCATGTGCTCCACGCCGAGATGCTTCGCAAAGCTCGGCGTGGCCGACGCCGTCGCCGGCGGCATCGTCGGACGGGCCAACGAGATCGGTCCCTGAGCGGAAGCCGTTGTAGAGGAACCCCTCCTCGTTCCCGTCACCGTCGGCGTCGAACTCGGCACCGACATGTGCGAGGGCATCCCACTGCGTCGAGTACTGCGGCCAGAGCGTGACTGCATCGTCGGCCCAGACGTCGACATACTTCGGATCGCCGAAGTCCTTCATCTCGCTCATGTGGACGTTGTAGAACACCTCGGGATTGCCATCCATGTCTTCCGTCGGCGCGATCCGGGGTGGATGGCGCCGCTGGTTGAGCACACTGCCGCCGGGATAGTCGAGCGGCAGACTCAGACAAAAGCTGATTCCCGCCTCGACCTCGCGCACACCCTGGAGGACCTTCTCAGCGGTGATCAGATTGACCCGGCCGAGCTCGTCATCATCACCCCAATCACCCCACGTCGAGCCATCCGGTCGCCGCTGCCACCGTTTGCTCACCGCGCTGCGCCGCCCATGTCCACCCCACGCCATGCGGCCCGTAGTCCCTGCCTGGACCAGAATTCCATCTGAACCGACGCTCGGTATCCACTCATCGAGTGCACCCTACGCGGACGTCCCTCCGTCACCGGGCAGTTTCTCCGCGAGTCGGAGTACCGGTGTGCCTCTCGTGCCAGATCATGCATCTCTCAGGAATTACTCATCCAACAAGTCCGGCTGGGGTCGCTCAATCTCGACGGTGGACGGCTCGTGCCGCGAGGGCGGCAAGGCCGGCACAAGTTCCCGGATCGCGCAGCGACGAAAGTGCTGCCAGGGCGTCGCGGTGGCGAGCGGTGATCGTCGCCTCCACGCTGGCGAGGGCACCTGATGTGGTCACGATCGATCGGCAGCGGCGAAGGTCATCGAGTTCCGCATTGCCACGGTTGACGACGTCGCACAGGAACTTTGCGTCGGCGGGCGGTGCGAGGCGGGCCGCACGTGTCACGAGCAGGGTCGCCTTGCCGTCGGCGAGATCACCCATCGACGGCTTGCCGGTGGTCTTGGGATCGCCGAACAGGTCGAGAACGTCATCGCGAAGCTGGAAGGCGAGACCAATCGAGTCACCGAATTGTCGCAACGCAGCCAGCAAGGTGGCGTCGGCACAATTGGCCAGCGCGAGACCGAGGATCAGGGGACGAGTGACGGTGTACCGGGCCGACTTCAGTAATGCCACCTTCATCGCTGTCTCCTCGGCAACGACCGCCTCGTGCGGACGCATCGGTGCGAGATCGTGCATCGGCATGATGTCGAGGAATTGTCCGGCGATGACCTCTGTGCGGAGTTCACGGAAAACCGCCCGGGCGTCGCGCAGGTCATGGGTGGTGGCGTCTTCGAGCATGTCGAACAACTCGTCTGCGTACACGAATGCGAGATCTCCAGCGAGCACCGCGGCTGCTTCACCGACGCGACGGGCATCACCGTGCCGGCGGTGGGTTCGGTGAAGGTCGGCGAACTCGAGCTGAGCAGTGGGTCGGCCCCGTCGCGTGATGGACCCATCCATCACGTCGTCGTGCAGGAGGGCGAAGGTGTGCAGGAGTTCGATCGCTGCACCGGCGATGAATGCGGGCGTCGGGTCCCGATCGCCGACGGCGGCTCGCCAGCCCCAATGTACGAAGCGGGGACGGAGCCGTTTGCCACCTGCGAGCACGAGTCGGCGGACCACCCGATGCAGTTCGAGGGCGCGCTCGTCGTGACGGCCGAGTCGATCGGCACTGTCATCGAGGAATGTGCGCAACAGCGACTCGACTGAGTCGGAGGCGAGATCGAGGTCGACCGACCCGCTGCCGACGGGCCATGGTGACGTCTCGCGTGCACTCTTTGTAGCGACGACGATCGCATCGTCGAGTGCGGAGGGGCCAGGGTCGTGCGTCATCGCGATCAAGGACGACGCATCGTCAGGAAGCCTGGCGATCTGTTCGACGCACCAGGGGCTCAACGATTCGGGATCGTTCATCGCTCGCTGCCGGAGTCGCTCCCATGGAACCCACTCGAAGCTGTCGGCTTCTTCGAGATCAGGCTCGGGTTCCCCGTCGATCTGAGCGACGAGCACGGGACACAGTTCGTGCTCGATCGTCCCGTCGTTCATTTCCGCCCGGTACACGAAATCGTCGAGCGCCACGGCCATCCTCACCGCTCGCGTTCGCAGCTCACTTTGAAGGTGACGCTGCACGGCGTCGCGCAGGGTCTCGCCCGGCTGTGGATGACCGCAGCATGCGTTGGACACGACCCCCGGCCAGGTCCGTTTGGAGAGGGCTCGCTTCGTGATCAGGACGTGACCGTCGTCGCGCACGACGTGACATGAGAACGCCAGGTGCAAGGGAGTAGATGCATGATGCACCGATCTCTTCGGAATCGATCCCGAAGGCCGACCGCGAGCGTCGAGCAGGATGACTTCGCTCACGCTCATCGGTTCGCTCCGGACCATCGACGTTGGTGACCTCATGAGCACGCGGTACTCGTCAAACAAGCGGGCATTCCTCGTCTTCGTTCGCAAGGCTGTCCGCGGATGCAGCGTCGCCCGGTCCGATGCAAATTTCTCGGAGCCGGCGATTTCCGCTGTGCCTCAGTGGGCTGTTACTCAGAATCGCCGATTCGTCCGCCGGCCCGAGCCGCAGCGTCGGCCCCGGCGAGTTGTTTTTCGCGATCGGTGCATCCGTGCATGGGTGTGCTGGCCGAAGTGGGGGTGTCCGTCAACGATCAAGGAGACTCTCAATGCGACTTCGTCCAGTTCTTTCCGCCGCCGTGCTCGCCGGTGCGGCGTTCGCGATGGCAGGGACCTCGCCAACTGCTGGTGCAGCGGCTGATGCGAGTGTGCGCATCCATCTCATACACGGGATTCCCGACGTGCCCGTCGATGTCGCGGCCGGCGGCGCCGAGGTGTTCGCCGATTTCGAGTTCGGGCAGACCAAGGACCTGTCGGCGCTCGCCGGGACGACGCTCGCCGACCTCCAGGTCCTTGCGGCGGGTACCGACACGGTGGCCATCGACGCCGGCGACGTGGCTCTGCCCGCAACGGGCAACTACACCGTGATCGCTCATCTGACCGCCGACGGCACCCCGACCTTGACCGTCTTCGACAACGACACGTCAGCGACCGCGGCCGGGCAGGGTCGCCTCGTGGTGCGACACACCGCAGCTGCCCCTGCTGTCGACATTCGAGCCAATGGCGCCGTCGCCTTCGCCGCGGTCACCAATCCGAATGAAGGTTCCGCCGACCTGCCCGTGGGCACCATTTCGGCCGATGTGGTTCCAGCTGGGGCCGCCGAGCCCGTGGTGATCGGCCCGGCAGATCTGTCGATCAAGGACGGCGAATCCCTGATCGTCTACGCGGTCGGATCGCTCGAGGCTGACACGCTCGGGGTGCTGACCGAGACCGTCACCGGACTGGGCTCGAACCCGACCCGCATCGACACCGGGAACTCCCCGATCGACACGGACACCTCCAACAACACGACGTGGCTGGTGCTGCTGGGCGCCGTCGGTGTCGGGACGGTGGGCGTGTTCATGGCGAGGTCCCGGCGAGCCAGCAGCTGAGAACGTCATCGAGTGATCAGCAGTCAGCGAGCGCGGCTCATCGTTGTCACCGGGTTCGTGATGCTGGCCGGTGCTTGCGCCGCCGCCGACGAACCCGCCGTACCCGTACGTGCCGAGGCGGCCACCACCAGCGTGGCCGCCTCGGCGTCGAGCCAAACCCTGCCTCCCACGACTGCGGTGATTGAACCGACCATCCGACCGTCACCGACGTCGCCGATCGCAACCAAGATCGTGGACCTCGGCGCCGCGATCTACGAACCCACCGACCACGGCAGCGCAGCACCGGCCCCGATGCGGCTGTCGATCGACGACATCGGGGTCGATGATGCACCGGTCGAGGGGGTCGGGGTGTTGCCCGACGGTCGATTCGAGGTGCCCGATGCCCGGGTGGTCGGCTGGTACCGATTCGGTCCGACCCCGCTCGAGGACGGCACCTCGGTGCTGGCCGCACACCTCAACTACGATGGGGTCAACGGGGTCTTCCGTCGACTGGCCGAGGTCGCCGTCGGCGCCGAGGTGATCGTCTCGCTCACCGACGGACAAGCGTTGTCGTACCGGGTCAGCGAGGTCCGACTGATCGACAAGAATCTGCTGCCACCTGAGGAGATCTGGAACCGCGAGGGCCCGCCACGCCTTGCCCTCATCACGTGCGGCGGTCGGTACGACGCCGTACGTCGCGGCTACGACGACAACGTCGTGGTCTTTGCTGACCCGGTGTGACATGCGAGCCCAAGGAAGGTGGCGTCGTGGCTGATGCTCCTGTGGTGATCGTCGGAGCGGGATTGGCGGGGCTGTCGTGTGCTGTCGCGTTGCACCGAGCCGGCGTCGACGTCGTCGTCCTGGAGGCGAGCGATGGCGTCGGCGGACGCGTGCGCACCGATCAGATCGACGGATTCCTGGTGGATCGCGGGTTCCAGGTAGCGCTGACGGCATATCCGGAGTTGGTGCGCCAGTTCGACCTCGATGCACTTGAACTACGACGGTTCGATCCCGGCGCACTGGTGTGGAGGCAGGGCAAGGGTTCGGCGGTGTCCGATCCGTTCCGCTCGCCGACCACGGCCGTGTCGACGTTGCTGGCGCCGATCGGTTCGGTCGGAGACAAGCTCCGCATCGCCCGGCTCCGAGCGCAGCTTCGTCGCGTCGATCCGGCCCGGCTGCTCGCTGGCGACGATGTCGCCACCGAGATCGCACTGCAGGATGCGGGGTTCTCCGAGACCATCATCCAGCGGTTCTTCCGACCGCTGGTGGGCGGGATCCAGCTCGATCCCGATCTCGGGGACAGTCGACGAATGTTCGACGTGATCTTCCGGATGCTGGCCGACGGCGATGCTGCGGTGCCCGCTGGCGGGATGCAGGAGATCCCGAACCAACTGGCGTCCCGACTGCCAGCTGGGACGGTGCGGCTGGGCGTCACCGTTGCGTCCACGACTCCGAACTCCGTGACGATCGTCGACGGTGACGAGATCTCGGCGTCGGCCGTCGTCGTTGCGACAGACGGTCCGTCCGCGAGTGCGCTGCTCGGGCTGGCGCGGGTCGACTCGAAAGCGGCAGGCTGCGTGTACTTCGTGGCCGATGAAGCGCCGACCGACTCGAAGATGGTGATCCTCGACGGAACGGGCGTCGGTCCGGTGCTCAACGCGGCCGTCATGAGCAACGTCGCACCGACGTACGCACCTGCGGACAAGCACCTCGTCGTCGCCGCGCTCCCCGCCATTATCGAGGGTGACCTGGAGGCGATGGCTCGCCGGCAACTGCGCGACTGGTGGGGCACACGGGTGGACGGGTGGGAGCACCTGGCCACGTATCGGATCGCACATGGTCAACCGACGCAGCGTCCGCCGTTCGCCCCGAAGCGCACGGTCGTCCGGGCCGACGGCCGCTTCGTGTGCGGGGACCACCGCGACACGGCGTCGATCCAGGGAGCACTTTTTTCCGGTCGCCGCTGTGCCGAGGCGGTCCTCGAGCAGCACCGGACTTAGACCGAGTTCGCTCCACCACGCCAGCCGTGCTACGGCGAGCGGTGCGCTTCTGCCCGGACTTCGCTGTTCGTGAGGAGACGGGCCGCGAGTTGTGGGCCAGGTTCGCACGCCAGGTCGGATGCCATTCGTTCGACGCGGCTGCGTGTGCCGTCATCGAACTGTGCCAAGCGAGCAAGCGTTGCGGCGGCGACGCTGTTCGGATCAGCCGACACTCCTACGCCGGCGCGCTCGACGTCGGCGGCGATGGCGAACTGGTCCGTCGACATCGGCAGGACGATCAACGGCGTGCCGGCCGAGAGAGCCTCGGTGACGGTGTTGTTGCCGCCGTGGCAGATCACCCCGTCAGCGTGCCGCAAGTAGTTCGATCTGCGGCAGAAATGGTCGTGCGAGCCAGGCCGCGGGGAGGGCGCCGAGTTGGGCGGTGGGCGTGCTTCCGGTCGCGATGGCGACGCGTCGCCCGTCCCGCCTGAGGCCGTCGACGATTCGGCGGAGCACATCGACCCGGCCCGACAGGAACGTTCCCAAGGACACGTAGAGGAACGGTTCGGGGACGGCCAGCCACGCCATCGTCTCGTCGTCGGCAACGTCGTGCGCTCGCACGCAACTGCCCAGGAAGTGGTGGTCGAGGGGGAGCCGTCGGGCCGGGTCCTGCAGGGCGGATGGACTGTTGTACAGCACGGTTGCTCCGAGCGCACCGAACACGTCACCGATCCGGTCCGCTGACGGGTTGATGCCGCCGACGATCCGGTTTCCGGTGTCGGCCAACATCTGGCTGGTCGTCTCGCACCGTTGACGCAGTTCGCGCAGACCGGCCGGGTCGGGTCGTACCCATCCCGGCCACTTCGTGGGATATCCGTAGACCTCACCCAACGCAGGGAGTTGGCTGGGATGGCCGGGCACCAGTGTCCACGTGCGGACATTCGCGGCGAACAGAGCGAGGCGCGCCGCGACGCAGAGGTGATCGACGAGCACGGCGGACGGTTGGAGGCGTTCGACGAGTCGAACGGTGTCGTGGGCGACCGACTCGGGCTGCCACAACAAGTCATGTCGGCGTGCGTCCGCTTGATGCAACAGGGTTGCGACCATGCCCGCTTCTGTGGACGAGAGAAACGGGCGTAGATCATCGCCGCGTTGCATCGGTTGTCGGACGCCGGTGTTGCTGCCTCGGCTCATTCGGAGTTCGGACCAGAAGAAGCCATCGGCGACGACTCGATCACGCAGGCACGGTCCGGTCGCAACGACCACTTCGGTTCCGCTCGCGACGACGCGGTGAGCGATCGCGCTCATCGGGAAATAGTGCGAGGCGTAGTCAGGGACCACGATGAGCAGCACGGTCATGACCCCTCAGGTGACATCGGCCTGCGCAGATTTGTAGGCGTCGATCAGCGATGCGGCCATTGCGTCGATCGTGAGACGATTGAGCACCAGGTCCTGCGCCCGCTCCACTCGTCCCGGCCGGCCGACGAGCCGACGCGCTTGCGCGATCGCCGTGCGGAGCGCGCTGACCGAACGCGTATCGGCCAGTACGCCGGTATCTCCGTCCGCGACGTACGTCGCGGGACCACCCACGGCGGGCGCAACCACGGTAAGCCCGGCACCGAGCGCCTCGACGATCGCCAGGCCGAACTCCTCCTTGGCCGCCCCACCGACGTAGACCCCGCCTGGAGCGACGAGCCCGGGGAAGACCGATGGCGGCAGCAGCAAAGCGTATGCGACGCTTCGTTCGGTTGGTGGCCGAGCAGCACGACACCGTTTCGCCGGCGCTCGTCTGCATCGCCCAGGATCTCGTCGAGTTCAGCCAGCACGTCGAGTTCGTCCGCCGTCGGTCGTGCGATGGTCGCCGCCGATGATCACCAGATTGGTGGTGCGACGAAGCGTGCCATCGCCTGCCCACGATTTCGCCACTCGATCCATTCCCTTGCCGGGGTGCAGCCTTCCGACGCTGACCACGAGGGGAAGCCCCCAGCGACCGGGGGCCAGGTCCTGGAGGGCGCGACGCAACGGTTCGATGGGCAGCGGCCAGCCGGTTTGGTCGTCGAGCTCGCTGACGACGGTTCGAGCCCGACGAATCGGTAACGGGTCCACACCCTCGGCGATGACGATCGCGCGCTGGAGCGGTCCGGCAGCACGCTCGCCGAAGGCCCGCCGCAGCTCTCCGTCGTCGCCGCGCGGCAGCAGCACGACTTGGTCGGCCTGATTGGTCATTCGTTCCACCATTCGCGCCCGGAACCAGTAGTGCTCGAGTTCGTCGTGATCTCCGAAGTTGCAGCGGGAGACCTTCGCCGGATCGAGTTGTCCGAGCACGACGTGAGGGTCCGGGGCGGCAGTGAAGACCACCGGAATGCCGAGCTGGCGGGCAACTCGCCCGGCGGCAAGCGTGCCGACGTCGGCCATCCGAAGATGCACGACGTCGGGTCGGGCACCGGCGAGGAACACCCGACGCATGCCACGCTCCACCGCGAGACGGTGCTCCCAGCTGCTGCGTCGGTCGACTGTCCCCCGGCCGCCGAAGGGCACGGATGCCAGGCGCTCTTTGTCGTCGCAGCCGAAGAATGCATCGGAGATTGCGTCGCCGGTCGAGCCCCGGGTGATCGTCGTGATCTGAGTCACGTCGGTGCGGTCGGCGAATGCGGTGGACAGTTGGCCCACGAGTGTGGCCAATCCACCGTTGTCGCCGGCGCCAGACCGAATCAGTCGCTCGTCGAACTCGGCGTGGATGACCACCTGGGCGATCCGGTGACCCACGCGGTCATTCGAACGCGTGACGTCGGTCGTCCGTGTACTCAGTGTCTTGTCGATGAGTGCGAGAAATGCGATTTCACCGGCGTCGGTGTCGTCCAACGCCAAGCGTTCGAGGGGATCCGGGTCGCTCGGACGCCATCCCAGTGCCGCGATTGCGGCCAGCTGCGCGTCGGCATCGTCGTTGTCGAAAGCAACGGTCTCGAGCAGCGCGGTTGCAGCGGTCCCGGGAATCGCGCCCAGAGTTTCGATCAGCGCAACGCGCCCTGCACCCTCTGCGTGCTCGAGCGATTTGCCCAGGGCCAGCAGGACACCGTTGCGGTCACCGTGCGCCCAGCCGGCGAGCGTGCGTTGCGCCACCATGCCTCTGAACCCGCCGTCCGTCACCATGGAAGCGAGTCGATCCATTGCGGGGCGGTGCGGTGAGCGCGCCGAGAACGACCAAGCGGCGTGCTCGGTGACGAACCATCGTTCGTCGTCGAGTGCCTCGTCCAAGACGGCGGTGGCCAAAGAGCCCGGCACGCCACTGAGCGCGTGAACGCCGGCGATCGTCGCGAGCTGGTCGTCGCGCTGATCGAGCAACTCGGCAAGCGCATCGACGGTGTCGAAAGCACCACTGGCCCGGCAGGCGAGAAGTTGCAGCGACTCGGCCGCTCGAAGTCCGGCGACAATTCCGGTCGCGTGGACGACCCTGTCGCACGCATCGACCAAAGCCCGCTCGTCGCGCACGAAGTCGTCGAGTTCGAGACGGCGCTCAACGCTACTCATGAGGACCAACCACGTGGTCTGTGCCTGGCAGACCGTGTGACCGATCAGGCCGACAGTCGCTGATCGTCCGGTTCGGGATCGACACCTGGAGCCGCGAGTTCGGGACGTCAGGCGGGGAGCAGCACGGCGTCGATGACGTGGATCACGCCGTTGGTCGCCATGATGTCGGTCGCGACCACCGTCACCTCGTTCCCGGCAGCGTCGGTCAGGGTGACCGTCCCGTCATCGCCGACGTTGACGGTGAACGTCGCGCCGTTCACGGTCTCGACGGCCTGCCCATCCAAGCCGACGACGTCGGCTGCGAGCACCTCGCCAGCCACGACGTGGTAGGTCAGGATGTCGGCAAGGTCGCCGGTCGGATCGGCGAGCAGCGTGTCGACCGTGCCAGCGGGAAGGGCCGCGAACGCATCATCGGTCGGAGCAAACACGGTGAACGGTCCCTCGCCGCGCAGTGTCTCCTCGAGGCCGGCGGCCTGCACGGCAGACACCAGCGTCGTGAAATCCCCCGCTGCGATGGCGGTGTCGACAATGTCGGCTTCTTCGGCCGCTGCGTCCGACGTCATCGGTGCTTCGGTGCTCATCGGTGCTTCGGTGGCCATCGGTGCTTCGGTCGTCGCGGTCTCGGCGGCGACGGTGGTGTCGGCAGCGTCATCGCTGTCGCTGCCACAGGCCCCTGCGACCAAACCGATCACAGCGACGAATGCGGCCAAGTTGACATGTCGGCGGTTCATTGGGTTCTCCTCGTAGTTGGCGGATGTTCCGACCTACTCCGGCGCGACTCCCGGTGGCGGATGCATGATTTTGAGAAAATGTGATCCTTTCTCGTGGTTCACACCGAACTAGGGAACACGACCTGCCATCTTCGGTCCCCTCACACGCCTGCACTCCATGCTCACCCACCTCGACCAGCACCGCACTCACACAGCGCAGCTACCCGCGCACTCCTTGCTGCGATTCGAGCGAGGAGACAACGGATACCGTGGCAAGGTGCGAAGTGATCCGGCTGAACGCGACGCTGCCGATGACGCCGTCGCTGTTCGTTGGGTCGCAGGTGACCCTGAGGCGCTCCGACTCGCGTATGACCAATTCGGCACACTCGTGTTCACCTACTGCGCCCGTTCGCTCGTGGACCGTGACGCAGCCGCCGACTGTGCGCAGGAAACGTTCGTGAGTGCGTGGAGATCACGTGACGGCTTTGATCCCGCTCGGGGCAAGCTGAGCGCGTGGCTGCTCGGCATCGCCAGGTACCGAGTGCTCGACGCCTACCGCCGATCCGCACGAACCCCGCTGCCGAGCGGCGAACTCCCCGCTCCCCAGTTTCCCTCCCGGCACGGGGGTAGCGAGCGAGGACCAACTCGCGGACCGGTTGCTGATCGCCCGAGCGCTCGAGAGCCTCCAACCACGAGTCCGCGAAGTTGTCGAACTCGCCTTCTACTCCGACCTCACGCAGACCGCCATCGCTGCGCAGACGGGGATCCCGCTCGGCACGGTCAAGAGCGACCTCCGGCGCGGTCTCGCACGACTGCGCTCCGAACTGAGAGGCTCGCTCCTACCATCGAGCGACCAGGACCACGACGACGACTCATCGAGAGAGGGCGACAGGATGCCTGAGCAGCAGCCAGCGGACGAACTCGAGGAACTGCGTGGCTTCGCCCGGACGATGGGAACCGAGCGTGTCGAGTGGGAAACGCCACCGCCCGAGCTCTGGGACCGAATCTCCGCCGAAGCATTTCCTGCTGCAGTTGAACCCACCACCCCGGTGGTCGCCCTGGCGGCGCGTCGATCGCGGCCGAGGGTTCGCTGGCTGATCGGGGCGGCCGCCGCACTCGTCGTGGTGATCGCGGGAGCAGCGGTGTGGACTCGCCAATCAGATGACGTCACCGTGCTGTCGTCCACCGAACTCGAACCGCTCGGCGACGCCGGGCAGGGCAGCGCCGAGATCGTCGACCACGACGGGTCACTCCAGCTTCGCCTCGCCACCACCGGCATCGAACCGACTGACGGATTCACCGAGGTGTGGCTGATCAACCCCGACGTCACCGAACTCATTTCGCTCGGCCCGATTCGCACCGACGGTGTCTACGACCTACCCGTCGGGCTCGACCCGACCGCATTCCCGATCGTGGACGTCTCATCGGAGCAGTTCGACGGCAATCCGCAACATTCCGGTGACAGCGTCCTACGAGGACAGTTCTCGTTCTGACACCGCCCAGTGAGCGCGGGGCTCAATCGACGAGAATGTTCGCGAAGACTTGCCACGCGAGCGCGCTCTTCGCGATGAAGCTCAAGGCGATGTAACAACGTTCACCGAACCTGTAGTCGGCCCACCTGCCGACCCGCCGGTACTGCAGCCACTGGTTCACGGCGAAGCAATTGAACAGCAAGAACAGCGACACGATGATTCCGTAGACGAACGTCGGGGGTTGCTCAGCGCCGTCCACAGCGTTCACCCCGTAGATGAGCGATGCGACGATCGCGATCCACGGTGTCGACCCGGCGATGCATCCGAACCAAAACGGTCCCCACCAGGTCGTCGGGCCTGGCTCGTTCACCATTTCCATCACCCAGCCGAACAGGATCATGGCGACGTTCGCCCCGGCGATCGCGATGAGAGCCGTGAAGTCCGAGATTCCAGTGATGGTGGCGATGATGACGATCATCAGTGTCGCTGACATCGAGTATTCGACCCAACGGAAACGGTTCCGGGTCGCCGAGAGTTCACGGCGATACAGCTCGGTGCGGCTGCTTCCTGTCGAATGAATACGAGATCGATCGTGCGAACACGGATCTGGTGACCTCGATGATCACTCTCCGTGTGACGCACCCGAAACGGATGTGGACCTGCCGCAGTGCAGGGCCCAGGCCTGCCCGACAGAGCACTGATCAACTGCCGAGGTAGGGGCCGAGTCCATGGGTGAATCACCCTGGGATCGGTGACTGCTCTCGTGTGCAACGAAGTCGCTGCGTGGGCTGGTTGCGATCCATGTCCGCAACCAGCCCACGAGGGCGTCTCATCGATCGATCAACGGCACCATGCGAAGAGGTCAGGATTTGTGGTGTGCAACTTGACGACCTGGCCGAGCGAGAGGAACGAACCCTCGGGCAGAACTGCGAAGATTGGGCCGGCGACGGGGTCGGCGAGCGTGCTGTAGTCGATCTGTTTCTGTGCGGCCGCCTTGAGCAGGCCGAGGTCGGCCAGCGTGCCAATGCCGGCGCGCACGCAGGCACCGTTGCCGCCGGGTGCTGCATTCGCCGGCCCTGCCGAAGCAGCGAATGCGAGCGTCGATGCAGCTGACGCGGCGACTGCAAATCTGATCAACTTCTTCATGTTGTACTCCTTGCGGGTGGAGGTGGGTTCTGACATCCGTCATTCGCAGAACGAGCCGCAGACAGATGCGGAGAATCTGTGACATCAGGCACAGGGTGATGTAGCGCATCCCTTCCTCCTTCGTTCCCTCATTCCGCTCCAGGTGCGAGAGCCATTCATGGGCGAGGTCGGCGACCGTCATCGATTTCTTCCGCACGTCGACCCCGGCGTCCTGCTCACGTTGCAGCTTGCGCAGCTTGTCGGCGACCGCCTTGCGACTCGGTCCGGTGATCTTCTTCCGCAGCCGTTTGCCGTTCGCGCCGACGCCCAGGTCGACCGAGGCGATCCATCGCTCGACGGTCACTCCGGTCGCAGGTCGCGTGTAGTCGCTCCGAAGCAGTTGAGGCCGAGCGATGGCTCCCAACGAAGCCGAAAACGACCGAACCCCTGGTCCGGGCTGCTCTCGCAGTCCCGTGACCAGGGGTTTCTTGGTCGGGGTGGGGAGATTTGAACTCCCGGCCTCCACGTCCCGAACGTGGCGCGCTACCAAGCTGCGCTACACCCCGTAGCGGCGATTGATGCTATCCGGCGATGACCGGATCTGACTCGGAGGTTGTCGCATCGTCCGAATCGCCGTCCGGGCCGAGATCGACCATCGGGTCGATGACGGGCGCGTCCGCCGCCAGGCCTTCCGTGTACCGGCCTCCCGCAAGCAGGGCGTCGGCAGCTCGCCGGAGACGCAACGGGTCGAGCGGTTTGATCAGCCAGCCGTCGGCGCCGCAGCGGCGTGCCAGGTGCAGATCGGCCGAACGGTCGAGCAACATGAGCACCCGCACACGCGGCAACACGCCGGCCGACTCGTCGAGCCGCAGCGACATCGTCACCGCCATGCCACCCATCGAACCGATCTGGAGATCGAAGATGGCCAGGTCGGGGGCCTTCGAGGCCACCTCTCCGGCGACCACACGGCCGTCGCGGCAGATCGTGAAACTGGTGTCGTCCGAGCCGAGCGCCGCCGTGAGATCGTCGACGATCCAGTCCGCGTCGGTGGCGATGAGGATGTGCACGGTCGGAGACGTTAGCGGTCGCCGTCGCCGAGATGTCCAGCGATCGAACGGAGCCCGTCGAGGTCGTGCACATCCCGCGCCAGCAACGGGACGAACGCGAGCCGGGAGGCCGACACCAACTCCTCGAGCGGCCCGACGACGACCAGCTCGCGCTCACGCGCCGCCCGCAGGTCGGCCGCGTTGCTCCACAGCGCGGCGAGTACTTCCTCGCCGCCGGCAGCCGCCTTGTCGGCCGATGCGCGGGCGTCGTCGGCCGAGCCAGGGCCGAACGCCGGGTGCACCCGGTTGACGATGACGATCTCGGCGCCCGCTCCCTCGTGGCCGACTCCCTGCGCGGCGAGCTGATCGGCGAACCACACCGCCTCGTCGATCGTGTCGTTGTGCGGCGACGTGACGATCACGAAGGCGGTCGCGTCGGCGCGAATGAGCTCCATCACAGCCCCGGCCCGCTCACGAAATCCTGCCTCCATACCGGCGAACGCCTGGAAGAAAGCGACCGAATCGGCGAGCACGTCCGATCCGACCACCCTGCCGATCGCCCGCAGGATCGGCTGGCTGGCCGTTCCGATGATCCGCAGGCCTCCCTTGGTCGGCAGCATCATCAGCTTGAACACCCGGTGGTCGAGGAATCGGGCGAGCACACCGGGTGCCTCGAGGAAATCGAGGGCATTCCGGCTCGGCGGCGTGTCGACCACGACGAGGTCGAACCGCTCGTCGACGTGGAGCTGATGGAGCATCTCCGACGCCATGTATTCCTGGGTGCCGCTCAGCGCACCGGCGATGTTGCGGTAGAAGCGGTTCGACAGGATCCGATCGACCTGAGCGTCGTCGCCCGCCTCGCGCCGCACGAGGTCGTCGAAGGTCGCCTCGGCGTCGAGCATCATCGCCCACATCTCACCGTCGTCGGCAAGTTCGATCCGCTGGGGCGCAGCAGCGAGCCCATCGGTCAGACCGAGCGCGTCGGCGAGCCGTCGGGCCGGGTCGATCGTGACAACCACGACCCGCCGACCCGCCGCGGCCGCCTGCAGCCCGATCGCGGCCGCCGTGGTCGTCTTGCCCACGCCACCCGAGCCGCAGCAGACGATCACCGACGCCTGCGCGATCATCGCGTCGATCGACTGCGGCTGCCCGGACCCGCCCGATGGTGCCGGAGTTGGTTCGGCCGATTCCTGCGCAGGTTCCTCGGTGTCGAGCAGGTCGTTCGGAGCCCACCGATCCGCGAGGCGCTCGACATCGCTCGCGTCCGAGCCCCGCCCGGTACCGGTCCGGCAACGTGAGCACGGTCAGCGGAACCTCGGTGGCGAGACGCCGGCGCTCGTCGTCCTGCATGTCGAGGCGGCTGCGTCGGAATGCCGCCGCGGCCCGCAACCACGATGCCGTGTCGCCGTCCAAGTCGCCGGCCAGGTCGCCGGCCAGATCGTCGGACGCATCGCCGAGCGCGTCGTCGATCTCGTCGGGCGTGGGGAGCGCGTCGAGTTCGTCGACCGCATTGAGCACGATCGGTCCGAGCTGCACGCCCACCTCGTCCTCGAGCGCGTAGGCGGTCTCGATCACCTCGTTCACCGGTGTCGCCTCGGGGAGTGCCACCAGCACCACCTGGCACCGCGCCGGATCGTGCAACATCTCGAGCACCTCGTCGGCCTGCGTCCGGATCGGGCCGCTCTTGACCGAGTCGGCGAGGCCGGACGCCGCCGTGAGGAACGTGATCGCGTGGCCGGCGGCCGGCCCGTCGACCACGATCAGGTCGTAGGCGCCCGCGCGCTCGAGTTGCTTGATCTTGCCCAGCACCACGATGTCGTCGATCCCGGGCGCGGCCGTGCCGACCACGTCGATCACCCCGGTCTTGCTCAACCGCGTCGCGACCCTCCCGAATCCGTGCTCGCGCAGGTAATCGTCGAGGGCGTCGGGCGCGGAGATCGCCATCACCTCGATCCCGGGAACGAGTGTGGTGAGCGTCGGCTTGCCGTCGAGTTCGACGACCAGCACCCGACGGCCGGATCGGGATGCCGCGCGGGCGATGACTGCCGTTACCGTGGTCTTCCCCACACCCCCCTTGCCCGCCACCACGACGACGCGTGCGGCGGTCAACGATTGCAGCGAGTTTTCGCTCTCCGGAGGCACCTTTGCGCAGACTAGCGATCGGAGTGCTGGCCACACTGGCCGGCATCACCTTGATCGGCTCAGCCGCGTCCGCGCAGGACACCGATTCCGGCACCGGATCGACCGAGCCGCCCACCACAATCGACACGGCACAACGCAAAGCAGCACGGTCGACAGCGGCCCAATCGAAAGCAAGACGGTCGAGGTGGCCCGCGTCGACGTCCTGCAGGTGAGCGGCTTGTTCGACCCCATCCTGCTCGACTCGGTCGAGACCGCGATCGGGGACGCCGAAACGAATGGCTCGCAGGCGCTCATCCTCCAGGTCAACAGCAAGGGCACGGTGATCTCCGACGACGAGGTCGAGCACCTGCTCGAGTTGATCGCCGACGCACCCGTTCCGATCGGGGTCTGGGTCGGGCCGACCGGCGCCCGCTTCTACGGCACCGCCGCCCAGATCCTCGCCGTCGCCGATGTCACCGGCATGGCTCCCGGCGCCCGCATCGGCTACATCGGCGTGCCACTCACCCCCTCGAACGCCGAGATCGACTTCGGCGTGGCCGAGGAACGGCTCCGCAACGGGTCCGTCGGGCTGTCCGACGCCCGGACGCTCGACATCTTCAAGCAGCGGATCGCCGACGAAGGGATCCCGACGGTCACGAGCATGTTGCAGGCACTCGACGGGTTCAGCGAGAACGGCGTCGAACTCGACACGACCGAACTCGTCGTGCTCGGCGACGGCACCACGCGCTACGACACGATCGCCACGGTCCGCTTCTCGAAGCTGTCGCTGGTCGATCAGTTGTTCCACACGGTCGCCAGCCCGCCCGTCGCCTACCTGCTCCTGCTCACCGGCCTGGCCCTGATCGTCTTCGAGTTCTTCACGGCGGGCGTCGGTCTCGCCGGGGCGGTCGGCGCCGTGTGCACCGTGCTGGCGTGCACCGGCATGGCGGTGCTGCCGACACGGCCGTGGGCGTTCGCCCTGATCGTGGTGGCGATGCTCGCGTTCGCGATCGACGTGCAGGTGGGAATCCCGCGCTTCTGGACCGGTGTGGGCATCGCGCTCGTGTCGCTCGCCAGCCTGTTCATCTACGAATCGATCCCCGGTGCGACGTTGCGACCGTCATGGATCGCGCTCATCGCCGGGATCGGCGGGATCGTGCTCACGTTCATCGTCGGGATGCCGTCGATGGTCCGCACACGGTTCGCGACACCCACCATCGGGCGCGAGTGGATGATCGGCCAGACCGGCGTCGCCATCGAGAACATCAGCCCCGAAGGACTCGTCGAGGTCGGCGGCGCGCGCTGGCGGGCCCGCACCAACCGGGCCACGCCGTTGGTCGTCGGCGACCCGATCCGGGTGGCCGCCATCGACGGCGTCACCTTGGAGATCGAACCGCTCGAAGGTGCGGCGCGTGACTACCGCGAACGCCGCACCAAGCAGGCGTCGAGCGACATCGACGCCTGATCGCCTCGCGCATCGCCCGCTCACTGGCGCGATTCGTTCAAACAGCGTTCACAGAACCGGTATTGAACCGTTCTTTTTCACCCTTACCGTGACGGTCGGAGGTCTTGATGAGCAGTTTGGAACGAATCGACGAGGAGCACTGGCGGTTCCGGGCAGCCTGCCAGGGCGAGCGCGGGGCGCTGTTCTACCCCCCGCTGCGGCCCGAGAAGAAGGCGGTTCGTAACGCCCGCGAGCAACGGGCCAAGCAGGTGTGCGCCGGGTGCGACGTGCGTGCCGAGTGCCTCGACCAGGCGGTCCGCAACGGCGAGCGGTACGGCGTGTGGGGTGGGTTGACCGACGTCGAGCGGCGCAAGATCGACCTCGTCTGACGACGCCGGGCTGCGTTCCTCGCGCTGGCCTCACTCGCCGCCGGCCTCACTCGCACTCGCCCTCACTCGCCGCCGGCCAGGACCAACCGCGGCCCGGCAACACGAAGGTCGCCCCGCCGCCGGGTCATCCCACGGGCGTCCAGTTCGGCCAGCAGCGGGAGCACGAAGCGCCGGCTCGCTCCGGTGGCGTCCCTGAACTCGCCGACGGTGAAGCCGCCGGCGTCGGCGCGCAGCAGGTCCGCGGCCACCGAACCCGCCCGATCGATGGTTTCGCGGTGGAAATAGATCCCGTCGCGGACGACGACATGGCCGAGACGGACGAGCTCGCTCAACGTCGCACGATCGATGTCGTCGGGTGGCGACGGCCCGAAGCCGCCCTCGCCCAGCCGCGCCAGCCCCGGGTGCGCGAGCAGCGTGTCGGCCCCCTCGAGCCGGGCCCGGCCGCGATCGACCGCGATCCCCTCCATCGTCGCCAGCACGGCCCGCTCTCGGTCGTCGAGCCGGGCGAGATCGACGCCGAGCGAGCCGCCATCGTCGAGGCGGGCGCGGAGCGAGTCCTTCATCTGCTCGATCGCTGCCGGCGTCGTGAGCCAGTCGCCGATCGTCGGTGCCACCCGCTCTCCGGTGAGTGCCTCCACGTCGGACGCCCTGATCCACCCGCGCTCGCGCACCACCCGTTCGATCGTGCGGTCGGGCGCCGCGACCGACGCCTTCAGCACGGGGTCGATGTCGAGGATCTCGCCGCCGCCGATCGTCTCGTCCCGACCTGATTCGCGCAGCACGTACCGGTCACCGGGCAAAAGCGGAAGGCCGTCGGGAAGGAACAACCGCACCGCACCGGTCGAACCGGGGACGAGCTGCTCGTCGCCGAGCACCCGCATCGTGACCGGGTACTCGCCCGACCCGATGTAGGCGAGAAAGGCGCCGCGCCGCGACACGTCGTGGTCCAATGCCGCGAGCACCGTCAACGATGCGTCGACGCGGTCCGTCAGGCGCCAGCGATCCCGTTCGATCACGCCGTTCCCTCGTTCGATCGCACCATGGTCGATCCCCGCAAGGTTGAGCGCCACCCGTTCGCCGGGGCCAATGATTTCGACCGCTTGGCCGGCACGCTGGATCGACCGGACCCGAACCTCCATACCGCCCGGTTGCACGACCATCCGCTGATCGACGTGCACGGCCCCATCCGCCAGCGTGCCCGTCACCACCGTGCCGCTCCCCGCGGCAGCGAACACGCGGTCGACCCAGAGCCTTGCCCGACCGCGGTCGCGCGGAGCGCCCGCCGTGGCCACCAGTTCGTCGAGGGCGGTGCGCAGCTGGTCGAGCCCGCGGCCGGTCACCGTCGACACGGCAACCACCGGCGAGGCCTCGAGGAACGTGCCCTCGACGCTCTCGGCCACCTCGAGTTCGGCGAGCTCCAAGAGGTCGTCGTCGACGAGATCGGCCTTGGTGAGTGCGATCAACCCGTGCTCGATGCCCAGCAGCTGGAGGATCCGGAGATGTTCCTCCGACTGCGGCTTCCAGCCTTCGCTCGCATCGACGACGAACACGCACGCCGACACGCCACCCACGCCCGCCAGCATGTTGGGCAGGAACCGCACGTGGCCCGGCACGTCGACGAAGCTCACCGCCGCACCCGAGGGCAGGACGGCGTGGGCGAAGCCGAGGTCGATCGTCAGCCCCCGTCGCTTCTCCTCCTCCAGGCGGTCCGGGTCGGTGCCGGTGAGTGCCAGCACGAGCGACGACTTCCCGTGGTCGACGTGGCCGGCGGTGGCGATGACCGTCATCGGTCCCGTAGCGCGGCGGCGCCGGCGAGCGCGGTGAGCAAGGCCTCGACGATGACGTCGTCGTCCACCGGGTCGACGGCGCGCAGGTCGAGCATCGTCGCGCCGTCACGGACGCGCGCGATCACCGGGCGGTGGTGGGCGCGCAGCCACGCTCCGTGATCGCCTCGCACCGCCACGCCGTAGGAGGGCAGGGTGACGCCGGGCGCCGAGCCCGCGCCGGGCAACGCTTCCATCGCCTGGGCGCACACGGCGCGATGATCGACACGCCGGACGATGTCGTCCGCGCGCTGGCGCAGCTGGTCGACAGGTCGGGCGACCATCGCCCAGAACGGGATGCGCTCGGCATCGCGATCGAGGTAGGCGAGCACCGTGTTCTGCAGCGCACCCACCACGAGTCCCCCGGGTCGCAATGCGCGGGCGAGCGGGTGCCGCCGGCAACGATCGACGAGATCGGCGTGGCCGACGATGATGCCGGCCTGCGGTCCGCCGAACAGCTTGTCGCCACTGAAGGTCACGAGGTCGGCCCCACCCGCGATCGTCTGGATCGCCGCCGGCTCGCCGGCGAGCCAGGCAGGCGGCCCACCCTCGAGCCACGGGGTCGATGAGTCGACGAGGCCGCTGCCGATGTCGACGACGACCGGAATCCCGAGCGTGGCCAATTCGGCGACCGATGTTGCCTCGACGAATCCGTCGACGCGGTAGTTGCTCGGGTGGACCTTGAGCACCAGCGCAACGTCGACGCCGGCTCGGCCGATGGCACGCCGGTAGTCGTCGAGGCGGGTGCGGTTGGTGGTCCCGACGTCGATCAGACGGGCACCCGACTGCTCCATCACCTCCGGGACGCGGAACGACCCGCCGATCTCCACACTCTCGCCGCGGCTGACCGGAACGTCCCTCCCGGCGGCGAGCGCGGCGAGCACGAGCAGCACCGCGGCCGCGTTGTTGTTGACCACCATCGCCGATTCGGTCCCGCACAACGACGCGAGCAGATGGCCGATCCCGGCCTGACGCGAACCGCGTTCGCCGGTCCGCAGGTCGAACTCCACCGTTTGCGCCGGCGAACCGACGGGCTCGCCCAGTGGCGCTCGGCCAAGGTTCGTGTGCAGGAGCACTCCGGTCGCGTTCACCACCGGTGTCAGCATCGTCCGCTGCAAGTCGCGCGCCCGCCGCGGCGCACCCTCCACGTCATCGGCGGCGATCGCCTCCCGCGCGACCTCGACACAGAGGGGATGCGGAAGTCCCGACGAGCGCAGTTCACGAGCCAGCGCGTCGACCGACGGTGGGCGCGGCCGATCAGCGGGCGTCATCAGCGTCGTTCGGCGATCGTCGGTCAGATCGATCAGTCGGGCAGCTTGTCGACAGCATCCTTCGCGATGTCGGCCACCTTGTCGACCTTGTCGGCGTGGTCACCGGCTTTCGAGCCGACCACATCGGCCGCCTTGTCGATCCCGTCCTTGGCCTTGTCCTTCTTCCCGCCGCCGAACATCCCCTTGATCGAGTCCATGATTCCCATGTGTTGCCTCCTGGTTGCGGGCGTGCGCAGACGAGCTGCTTGGGACAACCCTAGTTCTCCCAGGTCAGCCGTTCGCTGGGCGCCGGCGGATCATGGTGACACCGTCACCGATGTTCAGCATCACGGCGTCACAGTCGGGGCGCGCCACCACGTGGTCGTTGAACGCCCGCAGCGCACGGGTCGACTCGTCGTCGACCGCCGGGTCGATGATCGAACCACCCCACAACACGTTGTCGACGAGGATCACGCCGCGCTCGGTGAGGCGGGGCAGGAGCAGTTCGAGGTAGCGCTGGTAGCCGGTCTTGTCGGCGTCGATGAACGCCAGGTCGACGTGGGGTTCGTCGGGAAGTTCGGCGAGGCCGTCGGCGGCCGGGCCGATCCGCACCTCGATCCGGTCGTCGACACCGGCCGCGGTCCACGCCTCGCGTGCCGTCGCCAGGTACTTGTCGGTGATGTCGAAGCACACGAGCCGCCCGCCGTCCGGCAGGCCCCGCGCCAGCCACAGAGCCGACATCCCGGTGAACGTGCCGACCTCGACCACGGTGCGGGCCCCGATCAGCGACACGAGCATCGACATGAAACGGCCCTGGTCCTGGCCGATGTTCATCGCGGCTTGCCCACCGAATCGCTCGGCGGTGGTCGCGGCCAGCGCTTCGGCGATCGGGTCGCCGACCGGGTTGGCGTGCGCCTCGATGTAGGCCCCGAGTTCCTCTGACACACCGATCGATCGCATCGCACAGGCTTACCAGAGCGGCCGACCTTCTACGCTGCGGCCCGTGCACCTCCCGATCCCGATCGTTCGACTCGACCCCGAGTTGCCTCTTCCGGCCTACGCGCACGAAGGCGACGCCGGGCTCGATTTGTACGCCCGTGAGGATGCCACGCTGCCCGCCGGCGGTGGCCGGGCGCTGGTCCCCACGGGGATCTCGATCGCCATCCCGATGGGTTACGGCGGCTTCGTGCTGCCGCGCAGCGGGCTCGCCGTGAAGCACGGGATCAGTGTCGTCAATGCCCCGGGGCTCATCGACGCGGCGTACCGGGGCGAGATCAAGGTCGTCCTGGTGAACACCGACCCGACGTCCGACTACCACATCACCCGCGGCGACCGCATCGCGCAACTCGTGATCCAGCGCGTCGAGACCGTCGAGTGGGTCGTGTCGGACTCGCTCGACGGTGTCGACCGCGGTGGCGGCTTCGGCCACTCCGGCCGCTGACCGTCCATCGTCGTTTGCCCAAATCCTCGTTTCCCCAAATCCCCGTTTGCGTCAGGATTTCTGCGGACCGGTCCGCAGAAATCCCGACGCAAACGATGGGTGGAGCACCGGGCTATGGCGCCCGCGGGTTCAGCCCCAGGCGAAGACGGGTTGTTCGAAGTCGGCGACGCGCTCGTCGAGCCGGCCGTCGAGACCCACCCAGCGGAACTGCACGAGCACGGCGCCGGTCGGGGCGTGGATCAGGTCGCCACCGAGCGGCACCTGCACCACGGGCCGATCACTCTCGGGGATCGACACGAACCGCGGCGAATCGTCGCGGACGAGTTCGTGCAGACCGATGCGATACGCCGCCAGCACCTCACTCGGATTCGGCGCGAGCACGACGTCACGACCACCCCAGACCACCACCGGGGTCATCACGTAGCCCGATCGCGTGGCGTAGTCGTCGAGCAGCCCGAGCACGCACGACGGATCGAGCCGGACGCCCACCTCCTCGTCGGTCTCGCGCAGCGCGGCGTCGATCGCGGTCTCGCCCGCATCGATCCGCCCGCCAGGCAGCGCCCACTGCGACGCGTGCGAATTGAGACCGGCGCTGCGACGGCACAGGACGAACGAGGCACCACCCGCCACGCCGGCCATGCGGCCGTCGAGCCCGGTCACGTCGGACGGGATGACCGACAGGTCGTCGGCGGTGACCTCCACCGGGTCGTCGCCGTCGGAGCCGGCCTCGGAGTCGACCAGCAGGATCGCAACCGCGGCATGCCGCCGACCGTCGAGGTCGATCGTGCGCCGGTCGTGGGCCGCGAGGTTCGTGCTGATCGACTCCCGCAGCTCGTCGTCGTACGTGAGGGGAACTCGATCAGCCATGGGCAGCACCGTATGCCGGGCGGCCTCGAGAGCGGCCAGTCAGCCGCGGTAGCCGTTGGTGATCGGCAGCCGGCGGTCCTTGCCGAACGCCTTGGTGCTCACCCGCACTCCTGGGGGGCACTGACGCCGCTTGTACTCGGCGATGTCGACCAGCCGCGTGATGCGGCGGACCACGGCCTCGTCGTGGCCGAGCTCGACGATCTCACCGGCCGTGCGATCGTGCTCGATGTACAGCTCGAGGATCGGGTCGAGCACCTCGTACGGCGGCAGGCTCTGGTCGTCGCGCTGGTCGGGCCGCAGTTCGGCAGACGGCGGCTTCGTGATGACGTCTTCCGGCACGATCTCCCGTCCGGCCGTCGAGTTGACGTAGCGGCACAGGTCGTACACGCGGGTCTTCAGCACGTCCTTGATCACGCCGTAGCCGCCCACCGAATCGCCGTAGATGGTGAAGTAGCCGACCGCCATCTCGCTCTTGTTGCCGGTGGTGAGCACCATCCAACCGAACTCGTTCGACAGGGCCATCAACGTCTGGCCGCGGCAACGGCTCTGGATGTTCTCGTACGTGAGGCCCGGTTCGCGGCCCTCGAACGACGGCGCCAGCATGTCGAGGTACGCCTGGAACGACGGCTCGATCGGGATCGTCCGGTAGTCGATGCCGAGGTTCGAGGCGAGCAGCTCGGCATCGGACTTCGAGTGATCGCTCGAGTAACGCGACGGCATCGACACGCCATGCACGTGTTCGGGCCCGAGCGCGTCGGCCGCGATGCAGGCGACGATCGTGGAGTCGATGCCACCCGACAGACCGATCACCACGTCGCTGAAGCCGTTCTTGCGGCAGTAGTCACGGGTGCCGAGCACCAACGCGTCGTACAACTCCCGATCGGCGTCGAACGGTTCGGCCACGGGCACGACGATGGGCTCGCTCTGCACGATCGGTGCGTCCGTCACGTGCACCGTCGGCAGCAGCGTGTGGGTCACCCGTCCCCGCGGATCGAGCAGCCGCTTGCGGTACACCGGCGGGATCGGCACGTCGACGACCAGCAGTTGCTCGACGAACTGATCGCCGCGGGCGAGGAGCGTGCCTTCGTGGTCGAACGCCAGCGAAGCCCCGTCGAAGACCAGCTCGTCCTGCCCACCGACCTGGTTGACGTAGACGATCGCGCAGTGCGAGTCGGCGGCGCGCGTCGCGAGCATCCGTTCGCGGCCGCTCGCCCTTGCCTGCCGAGAACGGTGAGCCGTTGATGTTGATGTTCAACTCGGCGCCCGCGGCCGCCTGCACGGAGAGCGCGCCGAACGGGCTCCAGATGTCCTCGCAGATCGAGATCCCGACCTTCACGCCGCCGATGACGTACAGCTCGAGCGGATCGGAGTCGTCGCCCGGCGTGAAGTAACGCGCCTCGTCGAACACGGTGTTGTTCGGCAGCAGCCGCTTGCGATAGGTGCCGACGACCTCACCATTGGCACACACGGCGGCGGCGTTGTAGATGTCGCGATCCTGATCGACGAAACCGACGACCGCAGCACACCGGCGCGTGCGAGCCGCGAGCTTCGCCAGCATCTCGAGGTTGTCGAGCGACGAAGCCCGGCTTGAGCACGAGATCCTCGGGCGGGTACCCGGTGGTCGACAGCTCGGGGAACGCCACGATGTCGCACCCGGCCGCATCGGCACGCTCGTACGCATCGGACAGGAGCGCGAGGTTGCCGTCGAGATCGCCCACGGTCGGGTTGAGTTGGGCGAGCGCAACCCGCAGCATCGTCACGGCACCCAGGACTACCCATTCGCCCTCCTCGGCCCGTGTGCGACTCGGCCTCGTGCGAGGCCCCTGATCTGCCACGATGAGTCGCAGTGCGTTGGACAGGGCTCGTCATCGCGGGAGTGCTGGTCGCTTCGGCATGTTCGCCCGGCGACGGACCCGAGTCGATTCCGCTCCCACCTCGGCCGACACGACGACCACGTCGACAACGTCGACCACACCGCCGCCACGACCGCGCCGGCGACCTCCCTGGCCCCGTCGAGGTACGAAGCGACCATCCGGCGCACCACCGACGGGGTGTCGCACATCCTCGCCGACGACGTGCCGAGCGCCACCTACGCGCAGGGATGGGTGAGCGCCGAGAACCACGGCTGCACGCTGCTCGATCAGGTGATCAAGGTCTACGGCACGCGGGCCGCTGTGTTCGGCCCCGGACCCGACGGCGCCAACATCAACAGCGACTTCGCGTGGCGCGCGATCGACATCGCCACGATCGCGGCAGCCGATTTCGCCGCCGCCCCGGCGACCATCACCGACGAGTTCCAAGCCTTCACCGACGGTTGGAACGCCTACCTGGCCGACGTCGGGACGGACGGCCTGTCCGGCTGGTGCGCCGGCGATCACTGGGTGCGCCCGCTCGAGCCGGTGGAGGTGTACACCTACGCCCGCTCGATCGCCCTGTTCGCGAGTAGCGCCCGCCTCACGGACTACCTGTCGAACGCGCAACCCCCGCCGTCGATCCAGCGCCAGCCGGGTTCGCAGCCGGCTCGCAGCCGCGCCGACCCGGCGGGCCCCCTCGATCCTCGTTTGCGTCGGGATTTCCGAGGACCGCCCCTCGGAAATCCCGACGCAAACGGTGCGGATGGAGCATCCGGACTTCTCGGCGATGACCCCGCTCGGCGCCATGGCACCGTTCGACGTGGGGAGCAACGGCTGGGCCATCGGCTCCGACCGCACCGAGAGCGGGACGGGCGGCATCCTGCTGGCCAACCCGCACTTCCCGTGGGAGGGGGAGTTGCGGTTCGAGGAGGTGCAGCTCACCGTGCCGGGCGAGATCGACGTGTACGGCGCCCAGCTGCTCGGTGTGCCCGGCATCGCCATCGGGTTCACCGAAGGTGTCGCCTGGACGCACACCGTGTCGGCCGGCAAGCGCTTCACCGGCTATCAGCTGACGCTCGATCCGGCGTCGCCCACCTCGTACCTCTCGACGGCGTGTCGACGCCGATGACGAGCACGGAAGCCGCGAGTCGAAATCCTTCGCGCCGACGGCACCGTCGACACCGAGACCCGCACGCTGTGGCGCAGCAGGTACGGGCCGATGCTCGACTTCCCGGGCTCGGATGGACCACCACGACTGCCGTCAGCTACCGCGACGCGAACATCGACAACGACGAGTTCATCGAGCAGTACGCCGAACTGCCGAAGGTGCAGAGCATCGACGACCTGATCGAGCTGAACCGCACGTACCAGGGTGTTCCACTCTTCAACACGGTGGCGACCGGGGCCGACGGCCGCGTGTGGTACGCCGACACGTCCGCCACCCCGCACGCTCAGCCCCGAGGCGCAGGACGCCTATCTGGCCAAGCGCTTCGTCGACCCCGTGACGCAGGTGGCGTACGACAGCGGCTTCGTCCTGCTCGACGGATCGACGACCGCCAACGACTGGCAGGTCGTGGAGGGCGCGCGCGACCCGGGTCTCGAACCGTTCGACGAGATGCCGATGGTCGAGCGCACCGACTATGTGTTCAACGCCAACGACAGCTTCTGGGTGCCGAGCGCGGATTCGAACTCACGGGCGACTACTCGATCCTCCACGGGGCGCAGCAGACCCCGATCTCGATGCGCAGCCGTCAGAACGCCACCGTCCTCGGCGCCGCCAACACGCTCGGTCTCGCCGGGCCCGACGCCAACTTCTCCGGCCTCGAGGCGCGCGACGCGGCGTTCGACAACTCGGCGCAGACCGCGCTGCTGCTCCGCGAGGCGGCCGTCGCGGCGTGCCGGGCGACACCGGTCGTCGGTCTGCCCGAGGTGCGCGCCGCCGACGGTGTCACCATCAGCACGCCGGCGCACGAGGTCGACCTGACCGCGGCGTGCGACGTGCTCGCCAACTGGGACGGCCGCTACGACCTCGACCGCGCCGGGCCGATGGTGTGGCGCGAGACGATGTCGCGGTTCAGCTCGGCCGAACGGACGAACACCGGCCCGCTCTTCGTCGACCCGTTCGACCCGACCGCCCCGACCGCTTCACCCGCTGTGCCGAACCCCGACACCGCGTCGCTGCTGATGGCCCTCGCGACCGCGGTCGACATCATCACGGCCGCCGGGTTCTCCGTCAATTCCACGCTCGGTTCGGCCCAGTTCACCGAACGTTCCGGCGAGCGCATCCCCTTGCACGGTGGGACCGAGGTCGACGGCACCACGAACATCGTCTCGTGGTCCGGGTTCACCACCTCCACCGAGCCCAGCCCCGACCGCGGCGAGCCGGTCGCCGACGGGAGCCCGATGCGCGCCGACGGCTACCCGGTGAACTTCGGAACGAGCTTCGTCATGACCGTCGACTACTCCGCCGGCCCGGTCCAGGCATGGTCGCTGCTCACCTACGGCGAGACCGGCGATCGAGGATCGCCCCTGTTCGAGTCGCAGACCGTGCGCTTCTCGAGCGAAGGACTGGCGCACCGTCGCGTTCACCGCCGAACAGATCGAGGCCGACCCCGACTTCAGCGACAGACGATTACGGGCGACTGACGGTCGCGGGCGACCGACGGCCAGGCGAGTGTCCCGGGCGACTGGGGATCCGTCCGGGACAGTGCAAGAATCGGGCGGACACGCTGGCGGTTGTGAGACCACCGAAACAGTCCGTTGACGAATTAACGCGCCGTTCACAACGGAGCAACCGCTCGGCAACGGCTCGCTGCGACGATTCCGCACGCCATCGGACGGTCAGATCCGTAGCCGTCCGGCCCCGACTGAACCCTGAAAGGAATTGAGGACAACAGTGGTCTACAAGGCTGAGTACATCTGGATCGACGGCACGGAGCCGACCCCGAAGCTCCGTTCCAAGACGAAGATCATCACAGGGGACGCTGAACTTCCGATCTGGGGTTTCGACGGTTCGAGCACGAACCAGGCCACCGGCGACAAGAGCGACTGCGTGCTCAAGCCGGTCGCCGTTACCCGGACCCGATCCGTGGCGGCGACAACGTGCTCGTGATGTGCGAGGTGTATCTCGTCGACGGCAAGCCGCACCCGACCAACACCCGCGCCGCTGCCGTCCGCACGGCGAAGAAGTACAAGAAGCACGAGCCGCTGTTCGGCATCGAGCAGGAATTCACCCTGATGAAGAACGGTCGCCCGTACGGCTTCCCGCCGGCCGGCTACCCCGAACCGCAGGGTGGCTACTACTGCGGTGTCGGCGAGGACGAGATCCACGGTCGCGACCTCATCGAGGACCACCTCGACGCCTGCCTCGAGGCCGGCCTGTCGATCTCGGGGATCAACGCCGAAGTGATGCCCGGCCAGTGGGAGTTCCAGGTCGGCCCGGCCGGCCTGCTCGAAGTCGGCGACGAACTGTGGATCGCCCGTTGGTTGCTCTACCGGATCGGCGAGGACTACGGCATCAACGCCACCCTCGACGCCAAGCCGGCCAAGGGCGACTGGAACGGCGCCGGCGCCCACACCAACTTCTCGACGAAGGAGATGCGCGAAGACGGCGGCTACGAGTACATCGAGGCAGCCTGCAAGGCGCTCGGCGAAGAAGACCGAACTCCACATCGCCAACTACGGCGTCGGCATCGAGGACCGCCTCACCGGCGCCCACGAGACCCAGCGCCACGACCAGTTCAGCTACGGCGTCTCCGACCGCGGCGCCTCGATCCGCATCCCGTGGCAGGTCGCCGTCGACAAGAAGGGCTACCTCGAAGACCGTCGCCCGAACGCCAACATCGACCCTACATCGTCGCCCGCCTGATGGTCGAGACCGTCTGCGGCGCGATGAAGTGACGTCGCGGCTGACGCGATTCGACATCTCCGAACGGGGCGGGGGCTTCGGCTCCCGCCCTGTCGCATTCTCTGACCCAACCACGACAGAATCGAGGAGATGGACGACGACATGCTCGACCAACAGCGCGACTACGTGCTCCGCAGCGTCGAAGAACGTGGCGTGCGCCTCGTCCGACTCTGGTTCACCGACGTGCTCGGCACGCTGAAGAGCCTCGCCATCTCGCCGGCCGAACTCGACAACGCCCTGAGCGACGGGATGTCGTTCGACGGTTCGTCGATCGACGGCTTCTCCCGTGTGCAGGAGTCGGACGTGCTGGCGATTCCCGACCCCGACACGTTCGAGCTGCTGCCGTGGGGTGATCCCAAGGCCCCCGAGGCGCGCATCTTCTGCGACATCCATCATCTCGACGGCACGCCGTTCGAAGGCGATCCGCGCCAGGTGCTGCGCCGCCACGTCCAAGCCGCCCACGAGAAGGGGCTGACGTTCTACGTCGCTCCCGACGTCGAATTCTTCTACTTCAAGCCGCTCGTCGAAGGCGCGCTGCCCGTACCGATCGACCAGGGCGGGTATTTCGACCTCACCACCAACGATGTCACCGGCGAACTGCGCAAGCGCACGATCCGCACGCTGGAGAACATGGGGATCCCGGTCGAGTACAGCTTCCACGAGGACGCGCCCGGGCCAGCAGGAGATCGACCTGCGCCACACCGACGCGCTCACGATGGCCGACAGCATGATGACGTTCCGCCTCGTCGTCCGCGAGGTCGCCGCCCGCGACAACGTGCACGCCACGTTCATGCCCAAGCCGCTCGAGGGTGTGCAGGGGTCGGGCATGCATGTCCACCTCTCGCTGTTCCGTGGCGACGAGAACGCGTTCCACGACGGCGACGACCCTTACGGCCTGTCCGACGTCGCCAAGTCGTTCATGGCCGGCCTGCTCCGCCACGCGGCCGAGATCACCGCCGTCACGAACCAGACGGTCAACAGCTACAAGCGTCTCGTCCCCGGATTCGAGGCGCCGGTCCACGTCAGCTGGGCCCGCAACAACCGCTCGGGACTGATCCGGGTGCCGATCCCGAAGCGCGGCAACCCGCTCGCCACCCGGATCGAGTACCGGTCGGCCGATCCGGCCTGCAACCCGTACCTCGCCTTCAGCCTGATGCTCGCCGCCGGTATGCGCGGCGTCGAGGAGGGCTACGAGCTGCCCGACGAGGCCGACGCCAATCTGTTCGAGATCGGCGACGAGGTGCTCGAGAAGCTCGGCGTGAAGCAGATCCCGCAGTCGCTGTCCGAGGCGCTCGCCACGATGGAACGATCGACGCTCGTCCAGGAGGCGCTCGGCGAGCACATCTTCGAGTGGTTCCTGCGCAACAAGCGCAGTGAATGGCGCGGCTACAAGACCCACGTCAGTGCGTTCGAGCGAGATCGCTACCTGACGGCCCTCTGATGCCTGTCGCCGTCGCTCAGATGTTGGTGGTCGTCCCCGACCCGGCGTCGCCCGATCTGGCGCGCACGCTCGATCTCGCCGGATACAGCTGGAAGGCCGTCGCCGCCGGTGCCGCGGTGGCCGAGAGCGAGCCGCAGGGTGGATGGGCCGGCGCGATCGTCGACGCCACGTCCGATCCCGAAGGGGCTTGGTCGTTCCTGCGGGCGATGCGCAAGCACGCCGACGCCTCGACGCCGGTGATGCTCCTCATCGGTGGTGCCCAGCTCGCCGAACTCGAGCACCGCGACGACCTGTTCGACGATTTCTGCCTCACGCCGTTCCATCCGGCCGAACTGGAGGCCCGCCTGCGCCACCTGCTCGCCGCCGACGTCGACGTCCAGCGCGCCGATCTCGTCGAGTACGCCGAGCTGACGCTCAACCTCGAGACCTACCAGGCGTCGATCGCCGGACGACCGCTCGACATGACCTACATGGAGTACGAGCTGCTGAAGTTCCTCGCCCAGAACCCGGGCAAGGTGTTCACCCGTGAGATCCTCCTCAGCCGGGTGTGGGGCTACGAGTACTACGGCGGCGCCCGCACGGTCGACGTGCACATCCGGCGTCTCCGGGCCAAGCTCGGCGAGGAGCACGCCAACCTGATCCAGACGGTCCGCTCGGTCGGCTATCGCTTCGGCCAGTCCCGCTGGGACAGCTGACCCGCCGCAATTCTCGCCGCAACAATCCCCGTTTGCGTCGGGATTTCTGACGGCCTGGTCCTCAGAAATCCTGACGCAAACGATGATCGGGGGAGGTCAGCGGCCGAGGAACTCGTCGACTTCTGACACGACGACGTCGGCGAACACGAGCTGACCGTCGTCGGTCGGGTGCACGCCGTCCCCGCTCAGCACACCGTCGACAGGCCGCCACGTCACTCCACCGGGCCATGACGGCGTTGCCCGCGGCGGGCGAGCCGGTCGGCGACGACGGTGTTGACGAACACCGCATCCGTCGAATTGGTCGTCGGTAGTAGGTGTCGACCCACACCAGCCGGCACGTCGTCGGGAACCGCGTCGAGCATCTCGTCGACCGCGCCGGCGAGCTCATCGGGGCTGCTGTACTGGTTGATGTCGTTCGTGCCGAGCGCCACGACCCACAGTTCGCCCTCGTGATCGTCGTCGCCGCCGGTGATGAAATCGGCGACCTTGACGCCACTCGGGTTGTCGCTGTCCGATGTGGCCATCCGCTTGCCGCGCTGCGCCTCGATCAGCACGTCGTCGTATCCGGCCGCCGCGTATCGGTCGTGCAGCTCGTCGATCGACCCCTCCGTGATCGAGTCACCGATCATCACGATCGACTGCGACGTCGGCGGCTGTCGGCCTGCAGCCCACCGGGGATCGTCTCCGCCCCGGACAGGTCGCCGCCGAGCCCGATCGTGGGCAGTGGAGCATTGTCGTTGGAGGCCGCCGTGCCCGCTTCGGTGCATCCCGACACCGCGACGAGCACCGCCCCGACGGCGAGCGCGGTCGACAGCGATCTTCGTGCGGAGGGGGTTCACCCGACCATTCTGGCGAGGCGCACGGGCGTCGAACGGTGTCACCCCTTCGCCGCCGAACAGGAGTCACAGCTGCTGGATTCGCGTGGCCAGCCGGGTATGGGCGGCCAACATCTCCGCCAGGCGATCGCTGACGAGCATGCCGTCGCGGACCACGGGGCGACCGGCGACCACCGTGTGGCGGGCACTCACCGGCCCGCACCGCAGCCACGCCTCGACCGGATCGGCCAGCGCGCCGGCGAACGCCGGGCCGACGAGCGGCCACACCGCAACGTCGCCGACCGCCCCGGGTGTGAGCACGCCGAGCTCACCTTCGCGCCCGAGGCAGCCGGCACCGCCCAACGTCGCCATCTCCAGGGCCATCCGCGCCGTGGCGGCACCCGCTCCGTCACGCAACTTCGCGAGCAGCATCGCCTGTCGGGCTTCGAGCCACAGCGACGCGGAGTCGGCGGAGGACGATCCGTCGACGCCGAGGCCGACCTTGACGCCGGCGGCGCGCAGGTCGACGACCGGCGCGATGCCCGACGCGAGGATCAGGTTGCTCGACGGGGCAATGCGCGGCGCCGACACCGGCTGCGCCGAGGCGGACGATCTCGTCGGCGTTCGGCATCACACAGTGCGCGACCCACGTGCGGTCGGTACACCAGCCGGTGCGCTCGAGGTACTCCATCGGGCGACAGCCGAACGTCGCCAGGCTGAACTCGTCGTCTTCCGCGTTCTCGGCGAAGTGGGTGTGCAGACGCACGTCGAGTCGCGCCGCGAGCTCGGCCGTCCGCACCATCAACTCCTCGGTCACGGAGAACGGTGAGCACGGCGCGAGCGCGATCCGGGTCATCGCACCGAACGACCGGTCGTGGTGACGCTCGACCGCATCGGCACAGGCGGCGAGGATCTCGTCGTCGTCGGCGACCACATCGTCGGGCGGGAGGCCGCCGTCCTTCACCGACAACGACATCGAGCCGCGTGTCGGGTGGAACCGCATGCCGAGGTCACGGGCGGCCTCGATCTCGGCCGTCAGCAGGTCGCCCGCGCCGCGGGGGTGCAGGTACAGGTGATCGGTCGACGTGGTGCAGCCCGACAGCGCCAGCTCGGCCAGGCCCACCCATGCCGACACGTACGCCGCTTCGGTGTCGAGGGCGCGCCACAGCGGGTACAACGACTGCAGCCAGCCGAACAGCGGCTTGTCGGTCATCGGCGGATACGCCCGGGTCAGATTCTGGAAGAGGTGGTGGTGGGTGTTGACGAGGCCCGGTGTGACGAGGCAGTCGGTGGCATCGATCGTCGTCCGACCGGCCGGCGGCTCCCCCGTGCCGACGGCGCTGACCAGACCGTCGGTGACGGCCACCCAGCCGTCATCGAGTTCCCGGCGTTCGCCATCCATCGTGGCGACGCAGCGGGCGTGGACGATGACCGAGGTCGGCGGGCTCGGGACTCCGCTCACGGCGCGGTCCGGTCAGCGGCGAGCGAATCGATGATCAGCCCGATGTCGTCGACGGTCGTCAGCGGGATTCACGATGCACAGCCGCAGGAGCACCTCGCCGTGCCATGCGGTCGGGACGACGAAGGACGCGGCCCGATTCGAGTTCGGCGTCGCTCCATGCCTGGTAGTCGGCGGCGGACCAGCCGAGCCGCCGGAACAGCAGGATCGACAACTCGGGCTGCATCACGAGCTCGGTGTGGGGCGCGGCCTCGATGAGATCGGCACCCTCGCGGGTGACGCGGAGCGTGGTTTCGACCGCCTCGGAGTACGCCGCGGTGCCGTACGTCGCGAGGCTGAACCAGAGCGGCAGGCCGCGGGCCCGACGCGAGAGGTGGTGCGCGTAGTCGGCGGCGTTCCACGGCTCGTCGGCTGGATCGTCGGCGTGCAGCACGTCGAGGTACGCCGCGTGCTGCGTGTGGGCGGCCCGGGCGATCACCGGGTCGCGGTAGAGCAGTGCGCAGGAGTCGAACGGTGCGAACAGCCACTTGTGCGGGTCGACGATGAAGCTGTCGGCCTGTTCGATGCCGTCGAACAGCCCGCGGACGCTCGGCGCGGCGAGCGCCGCGCCGCCGTAGGCGCCGTCGACGTGCAGCCACGTGCCGACTTCGGCCTTCACCGCGGCGGCGCCGGCGATGTCGTCGACCACCCCGGCGTTGGTGGTGCCGGCGGTGGCCACGATCGCGAACAACCGGGCACGATCCTCGTCGGACAGCGCCTCGACCGTGTCACGCAGCGCCGATCCGGTGAGCCGGCCGCGCTCGTCGGCAGGCACGAGCGCCACGTCGGCGTCCATCGCCCGCCCGGCCTGGACCACCGACGAGTGGGCGCCCGACGACGCCACGATCAGCCCGCGCGTGCGGTCGTGGGCGCCGTCGGCGCGGTGCCGCCAGTGCCACCGTGCGGCGATCAGGGCGCTGAGGTTGCCAGCCGTGCCGCCGCTGACGAACACGCCGCCGGCGCCGTCGGGGAGACCGACGAGATCGGCGATCCACCGCAGCGCCTCGTTCTCGGCGAAGATCGCGCCGGCCCCTTCGAGCCACGACCCGGCGTACACGCTCGACGCTCCGACGACGAGGTCGAACAGGATCGACGCCTCGGTGGGCGCGGCCGGCACGAACGACAGGAACCGGGGGTGGTCGACCGAGATGCAGGCCGGGCCGAGCACGTCGCCGTAGATCCGCAGCGCTTCGAGCCCGCCGATCCCGTCCGGCGTGATCGTGCGACCGGCCATCGCGCGCAGGTCGGCCGGCGAGCGCGGCTTGTCGAGTGGCGGCGGGTCCATCCGCAGGCGGCCGATCGAGTAGCGGGCGATGGCCTGGGTGAGCACCTCGATCGAGGCGTCCTGACGGTGCATCGCCGGGCGCCGTTCAGTCGTCGAGTTCGAGCAGTTCGCTGCCCTCGTTGCGTGTGACGCCGTCGCGGAACAGCGACCTCGCCGAGGATCGCCGACGCCACCGCACCGCTCATGATCACGAGCACCGGGAACACCAGCAGGACGAGGACGATGATCACGGCGCCGGGCACCACGTCAGGCTAGTGCCCGGCACTCGGCATGCCGAAAGCAATCGACGACGTGGTCGTTGACCATCCCGGTCGCCTGCATGTGCGCGTAGCAGATCGTCGGACCGACGAACCGGAATCCGCGCCGCTTGAGTTCCTTGCTCATCGCCCGGGACTCCTCGGTCTCGGCCGGTATCGACGACATCGCCGGCCAGTCGTTCTGGATCGTGACGCCGTCGGTGAACGACCACAGGAAGCGCCACGGGGTCGTCGAGCTCCAGCCAGGCGCGGGCGTTGCCGATCGCGGCCGCCACCTTGGCGCGGTTGCGGACGATCCCCGGGTCGGCCAGCAGGCGTTCGACGTCGGCGTCGCCGAACGCCGCGACCGCTTCGGGATCGAACCCGGCGAACGCCAGGCGGTACGACTCGACCTTGCGCAGGATCGTCGACCACGACAGCCCGGCCTGCGCGCCTTCGAGGATCAGGAACTCGAACTGCGTCCGCTCGTCGTGCACGGGGACGCCCCACACGGTGTCGTGGTAGTCGACGTAGGCCGTGCCGATCGACGGCCCGCCGCCGAGCGCCCAGGCGCAGCGCACGGGTTCCTGGCTCACGTCTGTACCCGCACCAGGTGTACCGGCGTCACTTGGGCTTGTACGCCCACGCCTCGACCTCGACGAGGAACCCGGCCGGGAGACCGGCCACCGCCACCGTGGACCGCGCCGGCCGATGGTCGCCGAGGGCTTCGGCGTAGGCGGCGTTGAACGCGGCGAAGTTCTCCATGTCGGTGAGGAAGCACGTGGTCTTGACGATGTCGCTCAGCTCCGCGCCGACCGTGGCCAACTGCGCGGCCACGTTCTTCATCGTCTGCGTCGTCTCCGCCGCCACGCCACCGTCGACCACCACGCCGTCGGCCATGCCGCCCTGGCCGGAGACGACGATGAAGTCACCGGCACGCACGACCGGGGTGTACGGACCGAGTGGTTTGCTCATCGCGCCGACATTACTCCCGGCCGCGGCGGGGAGATCCGGGCTGCGCCGTATCGTCTGGGGCGTATGAACGCGGACGACTTGCACCATCACGTGCCGAACCCACCGGCGTGGACCCGGCGCGGTTTCATCGCCACGGTGCTCGCCACCGGAGCCCTGGCCGCGTGCGGTGGATCCGACGACGCGTCGACGGCGACTCCCGGTTCGGCCGGCGCCGCAGGGACCGACCCCTCCGGGACCGACCCCGCCCAGACCGATGCGGCAGCGACCGACCCCTCAGGGACGGTCCCCGCCGGCGGCTACACGATCGTGCAGCGCTTCCCGCAGGCGGTGCAGGGACCGGGTGAGTTGCGGCTGCCCGTGAGCCTGTCGGACGGCGACGCCGCACTGCTGCAGGAGGTCCCGCCGACGCTCGCGGCGCAGGTTGTCGACGAGCAGGGCACCGCCATCGGTGATCGCATCGAGGCAGTGCGCCGCGACGCGGTGCCGGGGCCCTACTACGACTTTCGCCCCACCATCGACACCGTCGGCTTCTACCGCTTGCAGGTCGAAGGCGGCACACCCGAAGGAGCGAGCTTCGACGTCGCCGATCCGAGCGACGATCGTCGTTCCGATCCCGGGCCAGCCGTTGCCGCCGCTCGACACGCCGACCGTCACGGACGCCGCCGGTGTCGATCCGATCTGCACCCGCGAACCCGAGGCCTGCCCGTTCCACGACGTCACGCTCACCGAGGCACTGGCCTCCGGCAAGCAGGTGGCGTACTACATCGGGACCCCGGCGTTCTGCAGCACGGGCGTGTGTGCACCCGGGCTCGAATCGCTCATCGAGGTGCAGGGGGACTACGCCGACACGCATGTGTTCGTGCACGCCGAGGTCTACACCGACGACACGGCGACCACGCTGACTCCGGCGGTGGACGCGCTGAACCTGTTCTACGAACCCGTGCTGTTCGTCACCGACACGGCGGGCGTGATCCTCGAACGGCTCGATGCGGTGTGGAACACCGACGAATTGGTCGAGGTGCTCGACCGCTCACGAGCCTGACGGCCCGAGAGCTGCAACGATCGTCAGCTGAAGCTCTGGCCGCAACCGCAGGTGCGCGAGGCGTTCGGATTGGTGATCGCGAAACCGGACTGGTCGAGGCCGTCCTTGTAGTCGAGCGTGGCACCTTCGAGAAGCTGCGCCGACGCCGGATCGACGACGACCTTGACGAGGCCGTCGTCGCCGTAGGTCGCCTGCTCGTCGTCGGCGGCGAAGTCACCATCGAAGAACATCTCGTACGAGAACCCGCTGCACCCACCTGGGCGCACGGCCACGCGCAACGCCAGATCCTGCGCGCCTTCGTCGGCGAGCAGCTGGCGAACCTTGACGGCGGCGGAATCGGTGAGCGTGATCATGTGGGACCTCCTGGTGTCGGTTCGTTCATGTTACTGGCCTGTCGGCGCACCGCATCGCCTGTGTCGGGTCACGGTGTGCCGGCGAGTTCGCGTGCCGCCGGATCGGTCGAAAGTGTCACTCGGCACGGGGTCCGGCTCGTGAGCGAACAGAACTCGCGCACCTCGGTGTCGGCCATCGCCTCGACGAAACCCGGCCACGAGCCCTCGGTGGAGCCCGCAGACGAGCTCTGGATGCTCGGCGGCGAGGGCCGAGAACGGGCAGTTGGCGAAGGCCACGACGGCGGCATCGTCGTCGCGCGGGTCGTCGCTGACGACCGGATCGAACCCGAGACGATCGAGGTCGGACACGAGCGCCTCGAGCGTGGACGGCGCCCGGCGATACCGATCGGCGCGGGCGATGCCCTCGTGACGTCCCACCTCGGCGGCGTCGTCGGCATTGCCGTCCAGCCGCTGCGCCATGTGCAGCAGCATCCGGGCCAGCATCGGCATCGTCGGTGGTTCGAGGCCGAGCGAGGGTGCATCGGCGGCAACCGAATAGCGGTGCTGCGGCCGCCCGACGTCACCGCGGCCACCGACGGCGACATCGAGCAGGCCGATGTCGCGCATCCGCTCGAGGTGCGGCCTGACCGTGTTCGGGTGGAGTTCGAGTGTCTCGGCGATGTCGGCGGTGGTCAGCGGCCGCGACGACCGGGCGAGTTCGAGGTAGATCGCGTAGCGCGTGTTGTCACCCAGCGCCTTCAGCAGATCGAGCTGCCGGTTCATCGCAAGCTCAGCGTCCACAAGACGAGATTACCCGGAAACGGCCGGTAAAATCTTCCTCATGGCCATCCCACCGACCACGGAGCAGGTGATGGAGGTGCTCGGCTCGGTGATCGACCCCGAGCTCGGCGCCGACATCGTCACCCTCGGCATGGTTCCCCGCGCCGAGGTCGGCGCCGACGGGGTCGTGACGGTCGAGGTCAAACTCACGATCAAGGGCTGTCCACTGCGGGCCGAGATCAAGCGCGAGATCGAGAGTCGGCTCACGCTGCACCCCGGGGTCACCGCGGTTTCGATCGTGTGGGGCGAGATGGACGCCGACGAACGCAGCGCCGTCATGACCAAGGCGCGGTGGAACGCCCGCGAGAACGCCCCCGACACCGAGGTGCCGGCCTCGTGTCGCGTCCTCGCCATCGCCAGCGGGAAGGGCGGTGTCGGCAAGAGCTCGGTCACCGTCAACCTCGCCGCCGCCCTCGCCGCGACCGGGTTCACCGTCGGGGTCCTCGATGCCGACATCTGGGGTTTCTCGGTGCCGCGCCTCCTGGGCATCAGCGATCGGATGGAGGCCCATCAGCTCGACGGCTCACCGAGGCCGCTGATCATCCCGAACGAGCGGGTCGTGGGCGACGGCCTGTTGAAGGTCGTGTCGACAGGCTTCCTCGTCGACGAGGAGACCGCCCTGATGTGGCGCGGCCTCATGCTCACCAAGGCGGTCGAACAGTTCCTGCGCGACGTGCGCTGGGGGGAACTCGACTACCTCCTCATCGACATGCCACCCGGGACCGGCGACGTCCAGATGGGGCTCGCCCGGATGCTGCCGCACACCGACCTCATCGTCGTCACCACGCCCGCGCTGGCCGCCCAGAAGGTTGCCCAGCGGGCCGCCGACATGGCCAAGCGCAGCTTCCTGCGGGTGCTCGGCGTGATCGAGAACATGAGCACGTTCACGTGTGACCACGGCGAGTCGTATGCGTTGTTCGGCTCCGGCGGGGGTCAGGCCCTGGCCGACGCGATCGATGCCCCGCTGCTCGGACAGGTCCCGCTCGAACCGGCGGTGTCCGCGGCCGGCGACGCCGGTTCACCGGTGTCGATCGACGGCGTCGGCGAGGCAGCCGAGGTGTTCCGCGCGATCGCCCTTCGCATCGCCACCGACATCGCACCGGTGCAGCCGGCCGACGAGGTCGACATGGCGGGCTGCTCGGCGCGGCTGTTCGACACCGTCAATGCAGCCTTCGCCGAACTCGACGCGGCCCAGAGCACCCAGTAGACGGCGCTCTAATAGGGCGGCGTGCCGCCGAGTGATTCGTAGTCGTCGTCCCACGGGAGCGACACACCGATCACTCGTCCGTCGGCGTCGTGGCGGAGGTACGGCTGGATCGGCGCGGGCGGGTCGGACGACTCCGCAACCTCGAGCCCGTGGGCGACCGAGCGGTACTCGGCGAGCCGGGCGAGGTTGAGGACCGTCGGCGGCATCATCGTGAGCCGCTCGTCCTCGAACATCGCCAACGCCTCGGCCGGACGCACCCAGAGGCTGTCGACCGTCTCGAGATCGTCGTGCAGGAGATCCTGGCCGCCGGGCACCTCGGCGAGGAAGAACCGCGTGTCGAACCGGCGGCGCTCACCGAGCGGCGTCACCCAGTGGTCGACGTAGTGGATGCCGGACAGGTCGATCACCAGGTCGTCGCGGGCGCACAGGTCGGCCATCGACAGCTCGCCGTCGTGGACGCGGCGTCGATCATCGGCATCGATCGTCGGCCGTCCACCGGCACGCGGCCGCGCGAGCAGGACGCCGGCCTCCTCGAACGATTCACGCACCACGGCCGTCCAGTAGGCAAGACCGCCGGCCGGGATCCCGAGGCGCTCGGAGGCGGAGCGCTCGTCGAGTCCGATGCAGCACGCGGCCACGTCGGGCGCGCCGTCGGCGTCGTCGACACGGCCGCCGGGAAAGACCATCATGCCGGCCCCGAAGGCGGCCTTCGTGTGGCGTCGGAGCATGAACACCTCCACGCCCGACGGTCCCCCGCCCTCTGCAGGGTCGGCGTCGCGGATCAGCATCACGGTGGCCGCGGGAGGATCGGCACGTCGGCGGGGTCGGGGTGCTCGGGCATCGTCGCGACCGTATCGATCCGGTTGTGCGCGCCGGCGAGCCGGGGCGCGTACGGTAGCGCCGATGGTCGGCCCGCTCGACACGATCCGCACCGCGCCGAATGAGCCGGCCGACATCGTCGACATCGTCACGCCCGGAACGCAGCTCATCGTGCCGCTCGCCAACGGCGAGCCCACCGCAGTGCTCGACGCGCTCGAGGACGCGGCCGCCGCGGGCGCCCCGAACATCGAAGCGATCCGCGTCCATCAGATGCACGCGTTGCACGACCGGCGGTACCTGGCCGGGACGTTCGGCGACCGGCTGAAACACATCTCCTACTTCCTGTCGCACGTCACGCGCCCGCACTTCGCGGCGGGCACGATCGGGCTGGTGCCCGCCCACTTCTCCGAGGTGTACCAGCTGATGAAGATGCGGGCGGCCGATCCGCTCGTGATCGCCGCCGCCACCCCACCCGACCGGCACGGCTACTTCTCGCTCGGTGTATCCGCCGACTACACCGCGAGCTTCATCGGCCGCGCCCGGTTCTTCCTCGAGGTGACCGACGCGATGCCGCGGACGTTCGGGCGTAATCAGGTGCACGTGTCGCAGGTGGTCGGCTGGTGCCGCAGCGACCGGCCGCTCATCGAGGTTCCGCCGAAGGCGCCCCGCGAGGCCGATCGTCGGATCGCCGGCTTCGTGGCGGAGCGGATCCCGAACGGCGCCACGATCCAGACGGGAATCGGCGCCATTCCCAACGCGATCATGGCCGCCCTCGCCGACCATCGCGATCTCGGCATCCACACCGAACTGCTCTCGGACGGCGTCGTCGAACTGATCGAGGCCGGGGTCGTGAACGGGGTACGCAAGCGGCTGAACCGGACCAAGACCGTCGGCACGTTCGCCCTGGGCACCAACCGGCTGCATGAGTTCCTGCACGAGAACACCGCCGTCGAGTTGCACACCGTGCGGTACGTGAACGACCCGCGGATCATCGCCAACGAGCCGAACTTCGCGTCGGTCAACGCCACCCTGACCGTCGATTTCATCGGCCAGTGCGCGTCGGAGACGATCGACGGGACCTACTTCTCGTCGTCGGGCGGCCAGAACGACTTCGCCCGCGGCGCGATGTACTCCGAGGGCGGCCAGGGCTTCGTCGTGCTGCACTCGACCACGTCGAGCGGCGCGTCGCGGATCGTCCCGCAACTGGCGGCCGGCGACGTCGTGACCACGCCGAAGAACACCGTCGACAAGGTGGTCACCGAATGGGGTGTCGCCGAGTTGCGTGGCCGGTCGATCAAGGAACGGACGCGGAACCTGATCGACGATCGCCCATCCCGATCACCGTGACGAGCTCACGGCGCAGGCCCGAGCGATCGACTACCTCTGAGCGGCTCGATTCCGGCAGCGACGGGCCGAACCGTCGGCCGGCACATCCGCCTCGCCGGGCCCCGTCGTGTGGTTCGGCGTCTGGCCCGCTGGCGGGCCGGAACCACACGTAGGCGATCGCCGCACCCACGACCACGACGAGCACCACCGCGACCGCTCGCCAGTTGTCGTCGAGGAACTGTGTGGCCTGCCCTTGGCGTTCCTGGGCCCAATCGGTGATCGGATCGCCGTCCTCGCGGAGGTCGACCCAGTAGAAGTACCAGAGCAGGTAGAGGCCAGACAGCACCACGAACGCCGCCGCGATCCGATCGACGTAGGGCATGCCCGACCGCAGCACTTTCAGCAGCGAGGTGTTGGCGAAGGCCAGGGCGATGGTCAGTGCGCTGACGAGCAGCGCCATGCCGGCGCCGTAGGCGATGACGTTGCCGAACCCGGCGGCCACCCCCTCGCGTGCCGACGTGCTGAACACCGTGGCGATGAACAGCCCGATCGTGCAGCCGATCGAGGCAACGGCGTAGGCCAGCCCGAACACGAACATGGCGCGGACCGTGCGTTCGGTGGTGTCACCGGTGCGCATGTCGGGCGTCACGAACGGCAGCTTGTAGCCGCACAGCATGGCGATGCCGAGCACGAGCAGGGATGCGCCGATCACGACCGTGGCGTACTTCGAGTTCTCGTTGATCCAGGTGGTGAAGTTGTAGGAGATCGCGCCGGCCACCAGGAACACGGCGAGGAATCCGGCCGACAACGACGCGCTGACCAGCAAGGCACGACGCAGCGTCGCCCGCTGCGTGCCGGGCCGGGCACCCTCCAGGCCGAGGAAGTACATCAGGTAGGTCGGCAGGAGAATGAAGCCGCAGGGTTGACAGCCGCAACGAGTCCACGGATGAACGACAGCGTCACGTCGAGCCCTCGTGAGCGACGAGTGCGGCCACCTTCGATCGCAGTTCGCCCTCGTCGAGCGGGCCGGTCTGGTCGACGATCATCCCGTCGGAGTCGACGAACAGCGTGATCGGGAAGGCGACCGCACCGATGCCGTCGGCGAGTTCCGCGTAGTTGTCACGCAGGAGTTCGTATTCCACGCCGCGCTCGCCGGCGAAGCGCTCCATGTCCTCCACGGAGTCGATCGTGTTGACGCCGACGAATCGCACGTCGTCGACGTCGGCGTCGACGGTGGCGAACGCCGGGAGTTCCTTCGCACACGGTGCGCACGAGCTGAACCACAGATTGACGACGAGCGGCTCGCCGAGCAGCGACTCGGAGGTGATCTCGTTGCCGTCACGGTCGAGGAACACGGCATCGGGGAACGGGTCGCCCTGGACGTCGTCGTTGGCGAGCCCGTCGGTGGGAAAGGCGTCGACGGCCTGCGGGTCGTTCAGCACGGCGTCGACCTCGCCGTTTCCCGAGTCGCGGGACGACATGATCCAGACGAACCCGCCGATGACGAGCGCAGCGACCACCAGGGACGCGACGAACAGCCGCGGCCGGAACCTTCATCGGTCGAATCGTACCGAGCACACACGGTCAGGTCGGTCGGAGCCCCCGAAACGTTCCGGCGATTCATCCGGCCAGGCCGTGCATCGGTGCCCCCACGATCGCGAGGGCACCGATGCACGAATCCTGGGCGGAGATCAGGCGACGATCAGGCGACGACGCCGACCGGGCCGAGCTCGTCGATGATCATCTCGGGGCGAGGCCGGGTCGGCGGACGCCCGCAGGCGCGCTTGTTGGCGATGATGCGGCCGCCCGAGAGCAGCTCGCCGCCCCAGACACCCCACGGCTCCTCCCGCTCGATCGCACCGGCGAGGCACGACTCACGCAGCGGGCAGAGTCCGCACATCGCCTTGGCACGGGCGATGTCGATGATGTTGTCGGAGAAGAACAGCCCGACCATCGTGCCGTGGCCGTCGGCGCACCGAGCGACCGGCGCCTTCTGGCCGGGCAGACGTTCATCGCCGGGTGGACTGTCAGGTTCCAATGTGTCGATGCGAGCGCTGAGACGTTCGAAGGTGGGGGAATCGATGAGCGTTGCCATGTCGTGTTCCTTGCTGGCGATTGGGCTGGCGATTGGGCTGGCGATTGGTTTGGCGATGGGCTTGACCGTGATCGGGCTGAGCGTGATCGGGTCGAGTGCGAGTGGGTGACGGGGGCCGATGAGCTTCGGCCGGTCCTTGGCGGTGATCGTGGTCATGTCATCTGCTTTCTGGTTCGTGGGTTGGATTATGGTTGTGGGATGGGTGGTCATGGGAGTGGATGGGAAAAGCAAAAGGCCGCCGGGTTCTTGGAACCCGGCGGCCTCAGAAGAGGTGATCTGGCGTTTGGTGTTACGTCAGAACTCCGTCGGGGCTGCCGGGTACGTTTCGCTTGGCGGTGGTCGTCGGTGAGTACGCCATTGCGCCAATGACCTGCACCGCGTGACCGCCGAGCCAACGATCCGCGGCGCATTCCATGTCGAACGACGAGCGCGCGCGACCGCTGAACGTCGAGAGCGTGGGCACTTGAGTCATCGGTCGTCCTTTCTCGTCGGTACGTCTGCGTCGGTGGAATCGTCTGTTCGTGCTCGAAACGAGCACCGCACCCGAAGGCACGAGTCACCAGGAAACCACGATCGGCTACCGCTGGTCAAGGGTGTTTCGAGAAAGATGGACGTCGATGACATCGGTCGACCTCGCGGTGTTCTCGACCGGTTGGCTCCTCGGATGGTTGCTGCTCTGGAGGACCCGGCCGCTAGCCGAGTTTCCCGTCCCCGGACACGAGAGCCCCTCGCGGTGATCGTGCCGGCGCGCAACGAAGCGCGTTCGATCGGCGATGTCGTCGATCGAATCGTCGCCCAGATGCGTCCCGGCGACGAGTTCGTCGTCGTCGACGACGCACTCCGACGACGGCACCGCGGTGATCGCGCGGGGCCGCGGCGCCCGTGTCGTGACAACGTCGCCGGCGCCGGGTTGGCTCGGTAAGCCGCACGCCTGCTGGCGGGGGGCCGCTGCCACCGCCGGCCCGACGCTGCTGTTCATCGACGCCGACGTGCTTCCATCGACGCATCTCCTCGACGACATCGACGCCGTCGCGCGGGCGCATCCCGACGTGGTGGTGTCGGTGCAACCATGGCACCGCACGGAGCGCTGGTACGAACAGGCCAGCCTGCTCTGCAACGTGGCCGCCCTGATGGGATCGGGAGCATTCACCGTGCTCGGCGAGCGTGTCCACCCGACGGTGGCGTTCGGGCCGGTGCTCGCCATGCGACGCGTCCGCTACGAGGGGGTCGGCGGGCACGAAGCGGTTCGCGATCGGCACACCGAGGACATCGGACTCGCCCGGCTCGCCGGCGGCGCAGTGCTGTTCACCGGCCGCCCCGACACGACGTTTCGGATGTACCCCGACGGATGGCGTCAGCTCCTCGACGGGTGGACGCGCACCATCGTCGCCGGATTCCGCTCGACCCGGTGGTGGGTGGCGCTCGGGGTCGTCTGGTGGATCGCGGCGTTGGCCGGCGGCTGGCTGGCGGGCGGGCTCCCGGTGCACGATCCGCTGCGCGCGGGCCTCGTCTATCTCCTCGTGCGCTGTGCAGTGCTGGGTGCTCGGACGACGTGCGGGATCGATCCACCCGCTGACCGCGGCGCTGTTCCCCTTGGCAGTCGCCGTGTTCGTCCTGATCGTCGTCCGCGGCTTCGCCGTCGCGGCCCTCCACCGGGATGTCATCTGGAAGGGGCGCCGCGTGGATGCCCGTTCGGGTTGAGGCGATTCAGACGTCGATCAGGTCAGACGTCGATCAGGATCTTGCCGACGTTGGCGTTCGACTCCATCCGTCGATGACCGTCGGCGATGTCGTCGAGCGGGAACCGGGAATCGACGATCGGTCGGAGGACACCGGCGTCGAACAGCGGCAGGACCTCGTCGATGAACCGCTGGCTCAATCCGATCTTGCGTTCCAGCGGGCGCGACCGCAGCGTGGTGCCGATCCACGTGATCCGCTTCTGGAGGATGAGGCCGACGTTGACCTCGGTGGTGCCGCCTCCCATCAGCCCGACCTGCACGACGGTGCCGTCGAGCCGCGTCGCACGGAGGTTCCGGTCGACCTCGTCCCCGCCGATCACGTCGAGGATCGACGTCGACCCCGGCGGGGACGGCCGCCTGCAGTTCGGCGAGCCAATCGGCCGGGCTGCGTTCGAGCACGAGATCGGCGCCGAGCTCGCGGCACGCATCGGCCTTCCCCGGCGAGCAGGTGACGGCCACTCGGGCACCGATCGCCTTGGCGATCTGGATCGCCGCCGTGCCGACTCCGGACGCGCCGGCGTGGACGAGCGCCCAGCGTCCCGACGTGAGCCCGCCCTGCACGACGAGTGCGTCCCAGGCGGTGAGGAACACCTCGGGGATCGCCGCCGCGTCGGCGGTGTCCACCGACGTCGGGATCGGCATCGCCTGACGGGCATGGGTGACCACGCGCTCGGCGTAGCAGCCACCGGCCTCGATCCCCATCACCCGGTCGCCGACCGACCACCCGGTCACGTCGTCGCCGATCGAGTGGATGGTGCCGGCGTACTCCATGCCGGGAACTTCGAGGTCTCGACTGACGCGGGTCGGGATACATCCCCAGGCGTTGCAGGATGTCGGCCCGGTTCAAGCGCGGTGTGTTCGACGGCGACCACGATCTCGCCCGGGCCGGCCACCGGATCGGGAACGTCCTCGATGGTCAGGACCTCGGGGCCACCGTGGGAACGAAGCACGACTGCACGCATGCCAGGAACCTAACGGCGCAGGCCCGCTTCAGCCGAGAGGAGAGACGTGTCAGCCGGGAGCAGAGACGTGTCAGCCGTTGGCGGAGACGGCATCGGTGGCGTCGTTCGCGGTCTGCTCGCCACCGGGACGGTGCGCCGCTCTCGACCGCGACACGAGCGACGAAGCACGCGGTCGCGGTAGTACTCCATCTCGCGGATCGATTCGCGGATGTCGTCGAGAGCGCGGTGCGACCCGTGACCGTGCGGACGCTCCGCATCGACGGTCGGGTACCAACGCTTCACGAGTTCCTTCACGCTCGACACGTCGATCGACCGGTAGTGGAGGTGGTTCTCGATGTCGGGCAGGTACGCCGCGAGGAACCGGCGATCCGTCCCGATCGAGTTGCCGCACAACGGGACGGTCATCGGTTCGGGCACGTGCAGCTTGATGAACTCGAGCGTCGCTGCACCGGCGTCCTCCAGGCTGATGGTCGACGCCTTGATCGCGTCGAGCAATCCGGAACGTGTGTGCATGTCGAGGACGAACGGGTCCATCGCCGTCAGCACCTCGTCCGGATGGTGGATCACGAGATCGGGGCCCTCGGCCAGGATCGTCAGATCGTCGTCGGTGACGATCGTGGCGATCTCGACGATGACATCGGACGTGTGGTCGAGCCCGGTCATCTCGAGGTCCATCCACACCATCACGACGCCCATCGTAGGGGCAAGTGTCGACGTGACCCGATCCGCGCGGCCAGGATGGTCCGGTGACGGCCTTCGCGGATCTCCTCGCCGCACCGGGCGTCGAGGAGATCGTCGAGCTGCGCGGGCGCTTCGGATTCATGGCGTACCACGGTGGGGCGCTCGAGGTGATGACCGACGTGATCGCCGCGGAAGCTGCCCGGCGGAGCGACGCCTCGCTCTACGCGGTCGTGCAGCCCGACGGCATGCGCGAGCACCTGGCGTCCACCCTGGTCCGGCCGGCCGAGTCCGCCCGACTGCGCTCCTTCGTCGAGCACGTCGACGTGGTCGTCACGGTCCACGGGTTCGGCCAGCGTGGGTTGTTCGGATCGCTCCTGCTCGGCGGGCGCAACCGTCCGTTGGCGGAGCACGTCGGACGACCGCTGCGGCGGACGCTGCCGGCCTACGACATCGTCACCGACCTCGAACGCATCCCACCGAACCTGCGGGGGCTCCACGCCGACAATCCGGTCAACCTCGTGCCGGGATGCGGTGTGCAGATCGAGTTACCGCCCCGCGTCCGCGGCGCGAGCCCGATGTGGTGGGACTGGGAAGGTCCGGGTCTCACGCCGCACACCCGGGCACTCATCGACGGACTGGTCGACGCCGCCACGACCTGGCCCGCCGGCGTCGCTCACGGCTGCACCGTTGACCGCACCCGGCCTTTTCGGACCGGTTCGGAAGGCAGTTGCGGCGGGTCAGGGGGCGAGGCGGTCGATGTGCCAGGCGGGCGGGTCGCCGAGCGATCGGTAGCGGAGCCGGTCGTGGAGCCGGCTCGGTCGGCCCTGCCAGAACTCCCATTCGAACGGGATCAGGCGCCATCCGCCCCAGTTCGCCGGGCGGGGCACCTCGACGTCGGCGAACTGCGTGTCGAAGCGGGCCACACGGTCGTCGAGCAGGGCGCGATCGGCGATCACGTCGCTCTGGGGCGACGCCCAGGCACCGAGCTGGCTTCCGCGGGGACGCGACGCGAAGTAGGCATCGCTCTCCTCGGAAGACACCCGCTCGACGCGGGCGCGCAGCTTGACCTGGCGGTGCAGGTCGAGCCAGGCGAACACGGCCGCGGCGACCGGGGCCGAGTCGAGCTGACGGCTCTTCGCCCCTTCGTAGTTGGTGTAGAACACCAGCCCACGCTCGTCGGCGGCGCGGGCCAACACGATCCGCGCGTCCGGCACGCCGTCGGCACCGATCGTGGCGACGGTCATCGCGTTCGGCTCCGCCACGCCGGCGTCGAGGGCCTGGTCGTGCCAGTCGCGCCATTGCTCGACGGGCTCCGGCGCCAGGTCGTCGACGTCGAGCCCGGCCGTCTCGTACTGCACGCGGCGGTCGCGGAGCACGTCGGCGCGGGTCGGGATGCCCGGGAACTCCGGATCGCTCATGCCGACTCGATCATGCCAATTCGATCATGCCGAATCATCATGACAGGCCCGCCGGTCAGGTCGCTGCGATGCGGGTGATGCCGCGCATGTAGGGCCGCAGCACGTCGGGCACGGTGACCGAGCCGTCGTCGTTGCGGTAGTTCTCGATGATCGCCGCCCACACCCGGGGCACGGCGAGCGCCGACCCGTTGAGCGTGTGCACGAACTCGGTGCCCTTGAGCGGCTTGCCGTCCGGGTCGTGGCGGCGGAAGCGGATGTTGCCGCGGCGGGCCTGGTAGTCGCTGAACCAGCTGATCGACGACACCTCCAACCACGTGTCGGCACCCGGTGCGTAGACCTCGATGTCGAAGCTGCGATGGTGGCTCTGACCAAGGTCGCCGGTGCAGATCTCGATGACCCGGTACGGCAGCCCCAACCCGGCGATGGCCCGCTCGGCTCGGCCCGTCATGTCGACGAGGAGATCGGGTGCCTGCTCGGGAGTGGCGAACGAGAGGATCTCGACCTTGTCGAACTCGTGGGAGCGCAGCATGCCGCGAGTGTCACGGCCGGCCGATCCTGCCTCGCGCCGATACGAGGCGCTGTAGGCCATCACACGGATCGGGAGCTCGAGATCGTCGAGTGTCTCGCCGGCATAGATCGAGGTGAGCGGCACCTCGGCGGTCGGGATGCACCACAGATCGTCGCGCTCGATCGAGAACGCGTCGTCGGCGAACTTGGGCAGCTGACCGGTGGCGGTGAGCGTGGCGGTGCTGACGAGCGACGGCGGCCGGATCTCCTCGAAGGCGTCCGCATTGAGGTCGAGTCCGTACTGGCACAGTGCCCTGCTGAGCGTGGCGCCGGCGCCACGCTGCATCGTGAACATCGCGCCCGGAGATCTTGACGGCGCGTTCGTTGTCGAGGATGCCGAGCGCCGTCGCCGTCTCCCAGTGCGGGACCCGTTGGTGGTCGGGGTACGCGTCGAGCAGGCCGATCGGCCCGGTGACGAGTCGGGTTGTCGTCTTCGCCCGCGCCGTCGGGGGCGTCGGGATGCGGCAGGTTGGGGATGCCGAGCAGGAGGTCGCGCAGCGCGGCGTCGACCTCGTCGTGCTCGACCGCGAGCGCCCGTTCGGTGTCGCCGAGGGCCCGGCTCTCGTCCTGCAGCTGCTCGGCGGAGTCGATGTCGCCCGTGCGGCGAAGTGTCCCGACCTCCTTGGAGATGGCGTTCACCCGGGCCCGGATGTCGTCGCGCTCCTGCGTGATCGAGCGCAGTCGCTCGTCGAGACGGGCGGCGTGGCGCACGTCGTCGAGCAGAGTCGGGCCGACAACGACGACCGAGCGCAGCTTCGACCATCGGCAGGTCGGTGCGCAGGAGCCGCTGGTCGATCACGACGTCGCAGGCTACCGGTCGGCGCTTCCTCCAGTTCCGCCCGGTTCCCCGCGCCGTGCACGTTGCGATGAGCGAACGGACCGACAGGTGGGCCCTTGGCTCATCGGCAACGGGAGCGCGGGTCAGGTGGGGATCGGTCGGCTTGGGGGGTGGTTCGGGCGCGGCGGTGGTGGCGAACTCGCGCTCGACGTCGGCGGTGGTGAGCGGGGCTGTCTCGATCGTGACCGACGATCTCGGCCGTCGGGATCGAACCGGCGCGGCGGTAGTCGTGCTCGTCCTTGTAGTTGGCGGCGAAGCGCTTGAAGAAGATGAAGATGATGATCGCCCACAGGAACACCGACCCGCCGGTCTTCATGATCGCGCCGGCGAGCTGCTGGTCGGTCGTGATGCCGATCCCCCACAGCCGGTACGGGTTGTCGTACGCCGAATACACCGCACCGTCGGCGAACGTCAGCCACGCCGCGGGCAGGGTGGGCACGATCGACTGCAGGAACAGGTAGATGCACTTGCCGAGCGGTTGCAGGTGGAACTCACGGAACGGCCCGCACACCGGCATCCACATCAGCAACGACAGCGACACGACGAGGATGTGGAGGCCGTAGTGGAACGGCCCGTTGGCGACCGACCCGTTGACGACCCCGGGCACGTGGGTGAGGATCACCACGGCGTTGAACGACAGGCCCGCGACGACGGCCTGCAGAGGAAGGCCAGGACGCGGTATCCGCGCCCGTTGCCGACGAGCACGCGCAGGAGCCACTCGGGCGTGGCGATAGCACGAGCGGCGTCATGAAGTACGACAGCATCATGTGCTGCATCATGTGCGCCGAGTAGAGGTACTCCTCGGAGATGTCGTGGAGCGGCCAGTTGCTCGCCACGAACAGCATCGTCATCGCCGCCACGAACGATGCGATCTGCTTGCGGGTGACCACCGGCGTCCCGGCGGGCACGGCGTTCGGGCCGATCACCCGCACCATGTAGATGTACGCCGCGGTGAGGAAGGCGACGAGGAGCCACACCTCGGGATGCCACTGGAACTGGAGTGGATGCTGAACCGCTTGAGCGAACATGGAGCGTCCTCCGGACGGACGTGAGTGTGGTCGAGGGTGGCTACTCGAAGTAGTGGAACGTCAACAGGGCGGCGATGTACACGAACAAGGCCAGGAACAGCCCGCTGTAGAACAACCGCTTGAACAGCACGTTGTCGTACTTCAGGTGCATGAAGTACAGCACGACCGTGAAGAACTTCACGAACATCATCACCAGCAAGAGGGGGACCTGGAACTTGCCGATGTCCATGTAGCTGACGGCGACCTCGGCGGCCGTGAGCACCATCGAGCGCGAATGCGATCTTCACGTACGTGAAGTCGGAGGCGCCCTCGTGCGTGCCGCCCTCGGTGTGGATCGTGCCGGGGGGCGAACTGTGGTCGCGAGCTGTCGTGGGCGTCGGTGGAGGCGGTGTCGATCGTCATGGTCAGGCCGGAATCAGGTAGACGAGGGTGAAGATGATGATCCACACGATGTCGACGAAGTGCCAGTAGAGGCCGATCATCTCGACCGTCTCGGCCTTGTCGCCGGCCACCTTGTTGCGCGACAGCATGAACATCAGCGCCATCAGCATCATGATGCCGACCGACACGTGCACGCCGTGGAAACCGGTGAGCGTGTAGAAGCTCGAGCCGAACAGGCTCGTGGTGTAGCCGAGGCCCTCACGGTAGAACGTGGTGAACTCGTACACCTGGCCGGCCACGAACAGGCCGCCGAGCGAGGCGGTGGTGATGAGCCAGAGCCGGGTGTTGCGCTCGTTGCCCCGTTTGGCGGCCGACACGGCGAGCACCATCGTGAGCGACGACATCAGCAGGCAGAAGCTGGACGCCGACGTGAACGGGATGTCCCACAACTGGTCGGGGCCGAGCGCGTCGCCCTGGCGATTGCGGTAGAGCATGTACGTGGCGATCAGCCCACCGAACATGAGGCATTCGGAGCCGAGGAACAGCCACATCCCCAACTTCGTGTTCGACAGGCCGGTCGACGTGTGGTGTTCGAGCCCGAGATGGTCGAGCCCGTCGTCGGAGCGGCCGCCGGCGGTCGCCGTCGGAATCACCTCGTCGACGATCGTGGTGCCGTCGACCGCCTCGTCGACCGCTGCGGAGGCTGCCGCCGTCGCCCGGGTCGGTGATGCCCGGGTCGGTGATGGTGGTGTCAGACATGGACTGCGAGTTCCTTGCTCGTCTCTCCGCCATCGGCCGGCGGATCGAAGTCGGAGTCGGGGGCGGTGGACGGCTCGAGCGCCCAACCGAAGACCGAACCGACGAGCAGCGCGGCACCGACGACGATCAGCAACGTGTTATAGATCACCCCGTAGGACATGATCGGCAGCGCCAGGGCCATCATGATCGGCCAGTACGACGGTGAAGGCAGGTGGATGTGGGCGTCGGCGTGGGCCACCTCCTCGGCGACGACCTCCTCGCCCGTGGCCACCTTCTTGTACTCGTGGTGGTCGCCGGTGCCGACGTCTTCGTACTTGCGGTGGAAGAACTCGTCGAGCGCGTGCACGGTGGGCGTGCGCTCGAAGTTGTACTCCTTCGGCGGGCTCGACGTGATCCATTCGAGGCTGCGGGCGTCCCACGGATCGGCGGGCGCGGGCGGCGCCTTGCGGGTCACCCAGACGTTGACGAGGAACATGAACACGCCGGCCACGAGCACCACGGTGCCGATCGAGGAGACGAGGTTCCAGAACCCGAGGTTGAAGAACCCCTCGCCGGAGCGCTCCTCCGTCCAGACGTACATACGGCGGGGCTGACCCTGCAGGCCGAGGATGTGCATCGGCCCGAACGTCATGTTCATCCCGATGATCATCAGCCAGAAGTTCCACTTGCCGATCGTCTCACTGAGCATCTTGCCGAAGATCTTCGGCCACCAGTAGTACATGCCGGCGAAGAGGCCGAGCACGCCGCCGCCGAAGATCACGTAGTGGAAGTGGGCGACGATGTAGTACGTGTCGGTCTGCTGCGTGTCGGACGGCGCCACGGCGTGGGTGACGCCGGAGAGACCGCCGATCGTGAACTCGATGATCAGACCGATGGCGAACAGCATCGCCGTGCTGAAGTACAACTTGCCGCCCCACATCGTGAGCGTCCAGTTGATGATCTTCACAGGATAGCCGAACACCTGCCCCCGGTGGTCGACGACGCCCGTGGCGGCGGTGTCGGCCATGCTGCAGCCGCCCAGCGGGTGTGGCGTCACCAGCGTCTTCAGGAGTCTCCACAACATCGGCGACAGCGCTCGTCCACCCGTCGCTTTCGCGAACGCCGAGTGCATGGCGATCATGGCCTCGATGGTGTCGCGCGACGCCTTGCAGCTCCACATCCCGTTCAACTTCCGCTTCCAGGGCGCCAGGAGCGGGCGTCCTAAATACAGTTGTCCGTCCGCCGCATCCATCGCCTGGCCGGCCAGAGGGCATCATGTTGGGAAATTGTCCCTGCCGCCTCAGGACCAACGCCAGGGTGAAGACCATCGTGCTGAACGCGAGATTGCGCGCGTCGAACGCGACCTCTCTCTCCATCACCGCTCGCAGGAAGTCCGGGAACCCGCCATCCTCGACAAAGAACCGATGGCCGCCCACAACCGTCCAGGAAGTCGACGGCCGCGGTAATCGATGGCCCCTGCGTCGGATTCACCATGGCCGGCTGCAGTGAGACGGTGAGGAAATCGCCATTGGCGCTCCAGCGATAGCCGAGCGCGACTGCTGATGTTGGGCAGCGTCTTGAACTGATTCCGGCAACGCAGCAGCAGCTCGGTCGAACCGAGCGAGCCCGCCGCGACAATCACCCGTGGCGCCACGACGGATCCGCGAATGAGCTGGCCGTTCTCGATGCGATCGAACTCAACCCGGTAGGCGTTCCCCTCTGGCGCAATCGATTGAACGACGTGCAGCGGGCGCACTTCGAGCGCCGTGCGTTTCGGCGCGCGCCAGATAGTTCAGATCGAGGGTGTTACGCGCACTGACCGGACAACCCCCTATCGCGTTGCCGCAGTGCACGCACGTGCCCTGCTCTTTGCCGTGCTCGTTGATCCATTTCCGGGAATGCGTGACGTCGAACGGCCGCTCGCGGGGCGTAGCGCCACTCGTCATCGAAGGTGATCGCCACCGGGAGCGGGCGAAAGCGGGTTTCGAAGCCGCTGGCGCATGCCGCCTTTCGGAGGACGTTCAGCCGCTCGGGCACCTGGTTCTCAGGAACACACCGCGGCTGCAACATTCGCTCGACGCGTTCATAGAACGGCGCCAGATCGGACCAGTTGATCTCAGCCGGCCAGCCGCGGTCGAACAATTCACGCGACGCTTCGATCAGCACGTTGGCGTAAATCCAGGGAGCCGCCGCCCACACCAGCCCCCTGCGCGACCGAGACTCCGCGCTGCAGGCGGAAATCCAGCCACCCGTTCCGCTTTTCCGGATGCGCCTGGTCCCACATCCAGGCATCCCCGCCTTTCGAGGAAAGGTCTCGGGAGACCAGCGGCGGCCGCGCTCGAGGATCAACACCCGCAGCCCCGCCTCCGACAGGCGGCAGCTGGTCACGGCTCCGCCGAAACCGCTGCCGACGACGACGACGTCAAATGGAGGTGCCATGGGGCGGGGTGGAGCGGTCTTTGTGCGGATCGACCGCAGGCCGTCTGCGCGTGACCGCAAGCCAATGACGCCGCCGAATGGGGTTCTTCCGCGGGAAGAATGGCAGCGCAGCCCTGAGGTGAGCAGCGGCGCGTGATTTCAAAGGCACGAGAGAGGTTAGAAAAAGGGAAAAGGGAAGAGGCAAAGGTCCGAAAGGCTGAAGGCGAAGGTGGGAAGGCTCGACCATTCGTCCTTCGCCTTCACGGCCTTCGGACCTTTGCCTTCTCCCTTTTCCCTTTTCCCCTCGTGCCTTTATCCCTTAGCTCTGATCACCGCTTCGACTCAGAATGTTCCCCCCCGCGAGCGCTGACAGTCAGCGGTGGCGAGTGATGTTCCCGCCCGGATCCTTGATCACGAACGAGAAGCGGTCGTTGTTCTTGCCGGGCTCGCCTCGCTCGCTGGCGGTCGCTTCGAACATCCTTTTCACCGACCCCGTTCCAGGTGCCGGTGCCCGACAACCGCACGTTCGACGTGTCGAGGAACAGCGCCGACGCTGACGTCGCGATGAACCGCTTGCCGGGACCGTTGGCCCAGACCTGGAGCGACGACGTCCCCGCACCCGCTCCGAACACGAAGTGCCACTTCGTGCCGGCCGGTTCGACGAAGCCCGATCCGGACATGTTGCCGGGAACCGGGGGCGGAGTGACGACCGAGACGATGGTGACGGTTGCCTCGGCGAGGGTCTTCGCGCCCTCGGTGTTGCCTGCACGGTCGCGGGCGATGCTGTAGAAGGCGTAGGTGCTGCCGACGACTCCGTTCAGCACACGTGACGTAGCCGTCGTGTTCTGGATGAACAGCGTGAACGGTCCGCCATTCTGCGACACGTAGCGGAGTCGTCGCGAACGCCGGCGTGAGCATCGGTGCCCGCCCATTGCACGTTGACCGACGGATTGGTCGATGTCGCCGGCAACGGCGCCGCCGAGCTGGAAGGCAACGAGTTGTCGATGCTGTTGATCCACTCCGGCGTATCGATCGGCGCGTTGGTGTCGAACACGATGCGCGCCGCGTTACGCACGCTTGTTCCGCTCGGCAGGCCCGGTTTCGGCATCACCGTGAACAGCACCCGGCCGCTACCCTCCGGGTGATTGACGTTGGGCGGCAGGAAGCCCGCCAGCGGGTCGGCCGGCACGCCGGCGCCGGATCCAGCGCTGTGAGCCGCTACGTGGCCACCTGTCATCGTTCGAGCTTCGCGTTGACGCGCACGATGAGGTCCTTTGCCGGGCGCAGGTCGATGTCGGTCTCGTAGGTCTTCAGCCCGGGCATGGGCTGGACGGCCCGAAGTGATGGTCGCCAAACCCGATCGCGCCGAGCTGAACGCGATCGAGTCCACCTTCTGGCGTCGAGCTGGTCGGTGATCACCACTTCCTGCGCGGGCGCCGTCGCGGTGGCGAGGTTCTCGAACTGAAGATCGGTACCGAAGCGGCTCGAGCCCCGTGATGAACCGATCCAGGCCAATGCCGCTGGCCCCGATCTTCTC